>NZ_JENB01000023.1 GCF_000708715.2 Pseudomonas putida W15Oct28
CTGGTACCCTGGGCCTGGTCGGCCACCCCGGCCCCTACCCCGCCTGCCCGCGTGCCGTGGAACAAACCGTAACCCTGGCCATCGGCCCCGAGGGCGGCTGGATCCCCTACGAAATCGACCTGCTGGGCAAGGCTGGCCTGGCACCGGTGCAACTGGGTGATCGCATCCTGCGGGTAGAGACCGCCGTCACTGCGCTGCTTTCGCGTATTTTCTGACGTAAACGCCACATTTTCGCCCATCAAGTTTCCCTCTCCGGGGCCGATGCCTTGGCAACACAACAATTATTTGTGCTGCCAAGCCGCCCGGGAGTCGTACATGTATCAATCGTTAGCCCAATCGCTGGGCAATGTGAGCGTCAATCGCAAACTGGGGCTGGGTTTCGGCCTGGTGCTGCTGTTGACCCTGGCTATTACCCTGGCCGGCTGGCACGGCATGGACAGCATCATCGACCGTGGCGACAAGCTGGGTAACATCTCGGTCATCCAGCAGTACACCCAGGAACTGCGCATTGCCCGCCAGCATTACGAGCGCCGCAGTGATGAAGCGTCGGTGGCCGAGCTGGAAAAAGCCCTGGCCAACCTCGACCGCCAGGTGCAACTGATGCTCGGGCAGATCGAACACCCCGCCGACCGCCAGCGCCTGGAGCAGCAGCGCGAGGCCGTGCGCATTTACCAGCAGGCATTCAACGAGCTGAAGCAGGCCGGCCAGCGCCGCGAGGCCAGCCGTAGCGTGCTCGGCGACAGCGCCGACAAGGCCGCAGAGCTGATCGGCCGCGTGCAGCGGGGCCTGCTGCAAGGTGGCGATATCAACCAGTACCAGCATGCGGTAGACGTCAGCGCCCTGCTGCAACAAGCGCGTTTCCAGGTGCGTGGCTACACCTACAGCGGCAATGCCGAGTTCCAGCAAACGGCGTTGAAAGCCATCGACCAGGCCCTGGCCGAGCTGCGCGCACTGCCGGCCAAAGTGCCGGCCGAACATGCCGCCGGTCTCGACGATGCCGCCACCGCCATGGGCGGTTACCGCGATGCGGTCACCCAGTTCGGCAATGCCCAGGCCGCCAGCGATCAGGCCCTGCAACACATGGCCGAGCAAGGCACGCTATTGCTACAGACCAGCCAGGCGATGACCACCTCGCAAACCGAGGTACGGGATGCCGGTGCGGCCCAAGCCAAAACCCTGCTCGCCGTAGCCACTGCGCTGGCACTGGCCCTCGGCCTGCTTGCCGCCTGGGCCATCACCCGGCAGATCATCATCCCGCTGCGCCAGACCTTGCGCGCCGCCGAGCGTGTGGCCAATGGCGACCTGACCCAGAGCCTGCCGGTGCAGCGCCGCGACGAGCTGGGCCAGTTGCAGGCCAGCATGCAGCGCATGACCCAGGCCCTGCGTGAGCTGATCAGCGGCATCGGCGACGGGGTAACGCAGATCGCCAGCGCCGCCGAAGAGCTGTCGGCCGTCACCGAGCAGACCAGTGCCGGGGTGAACAACCAGAAGGTCGAGACCGACCAAGTGGCGACCGCCATGAACCAGATGACCGCCACCGTACACGAGGTAGCCCGTAACGCCGAGCAGGCCTCAGAAGCCGCCCTGATGGCCGACCAGCAAGCCCGCGAAGGCGATCGTGTAGTAGGCGAGGCTGTGGCGCAGATCGAGCGCCTGGCGGGTGAAGTGGTCAATTCCAGCGAAGCGATGAACCAGCTCAAGGCCGAGAGCGACAAGATCGGCAGCGTGCTCGACGTGATCAAATCGGTGGCCCAGCAGACCAACCTGCTGGCCCTGAACGCTGCCATCGAAGCCGCACGTGCTGGCGAGGCCGGGCGTGGTTTTGCCGTGGTGGCCGACGAAGTACGCAGCCTGGCCCAGCGTACACAGCAGTCGACCGAAGAGATCGAAGAGCTGATTGCCGGCCTGCAAAGCGGCACCCAGCGGGTGGCCAGCGTGATGGACAACAGCCGCCAGCTGACCGACAGCAGCGTCGAGCTGACCCGCCGTGCCGGCAGCTCGCTGGAGACCATTACCCGCACCGTGTCGTCGATCCAGGCGATGAACCAGCAAATTGCCACGGCAGCGGAAGAACAGACGGCCGTGGCCGAAGAGATCAACCGTAGCGTTATGAATGTGCGGGATATTTCTGACCAGACGTCGGCGGCCAGTGAAGAGACGGCCAGTTCGAGTGTGGAGCTGGCGCGTCTGGGTACCCACCTTCAGGGGTTGGTGGGGCGGTTCAAGCTCTAACCTGAGGGGCGGGTTGCCTGTGCTGGCCTCTTCGCGGGCATGCCCGCTCCCACAGGTATCGCGCAGGCTTCAAGGGCTGCGCAGTACCTGTGGGAGCGGATTTACCCGCGAAGAGGCCAGTACAGGTATCGCGCAAGCTTCAAGGGCTGCGCAGTACCTGTGGGAGCGGGTTTACCCGCGAAGAGGCCAGTACAGGTATCGCGTAGGCTTCAAAGGCTGCGCAGTACCTGCGGGAGCGGGTTTACCCGCGAAGAGGCCAGTACAGGTATCGCGCAAGCTTCAAGGGCTGCGCAGTACCTGTAGGAGCGGGTTTCCCCCGAAGAAGCCAGTACAGGTATCGCGCAAGCTTCAAGGGCTGCGCAGTACCTGTAGGACCGGGTTTACCCGCGAAAGGGCCAGTACAGGTATCGCGCAGGCTTCAAGGGCTGCGCAGTACCTGTGGGAGCGGGCTTGCCCGCGAAAGGGCCGGTGCGGTTACAGCACCTGGCGCAGGAACGCCTGCGCGCGCGGGTCCTTCGGCGCATCGAAGAACGCCCCTGGCGCGGCGTCTTCCAGCAGCTTGCCATGGTCGAAGAACAGCACCCGGTCGGCCACTTCGCGGGCAAAGCCCATTTCATGGGTAACGCAGACCATGGTCATGCCTTCCTGGGCCAGGGTCTTCATCACGTCCAGCACTTCGCCGACCATTTCCGGGTCAAGCGCCGAGGTGGGCTCGTCGAACAGCATCACTTTCGGGTCCATCGCCAGGGCCCGGGCAATCGCCACCCGCTGTTGCTGGCCGCCAGACAAGCGCGAGGGGTACTCGTTGGCCTTCTGCGAAATACCCACCTTTTCCAGCAACGCCCGGGCCTTGGCTTCACGCTCGGCCTTGTTGCGCTTACGCACCACCTTCTGCGCCAGGCACAGGTTTTCCAGCACGGTCATGTGCGGGAACAGGTTGAAGTGCTGGAACACCATGCCGACCTCGCGGCGATAGGCGTTGATGTCGGTCTTCGGGTCGGCCAGTTGCAAGCCGTCGATGGCCACATGGCCTTGGTCGAAATGCTCCAGGCCGTTAAGGCAGCGCAGGAAGGTCGACTTGCCCGAACCCGATGGGCCGAGCACCACCACCACTTCGCCCTTGGCGACCTGGGTGGTGACGTTATCCACAGCCCGTACCACTTGGCCACGGGTGTCGAAGACTTTCAGCAGGTCACGGACTTCAATCACTTTGCGCAAGCCTCCGCTCGAGCCGGCTGGCAATGTGCGACAGCGGCAGGTTGATCAGCAGGTACAGGCCTGCCACGCAGAACCAGATTTCGAAGGTAGAGAACGAGGTGGTGATGGCCTCACGGCCGCTCTTGGTCAGTTCGGTGATGGCGATCACCGAGACCAGCGAGGTGTCCTTGACCAGGCTGATGAACTGGCCAGCCAACGGCGGCAGCACGCGCTTGAAGGCCTGCGGCAAGATCACGTGGCGCATCGACTGGCCAGCGTTCAGGCCCAGCGAGCGGGCGGCTTCGTTCTGGCCCTTGGTGATGGACTGCACGCCAGCACGAACGATTTCAGCCACGTAGGCGCCCGTGAACAATGCCAGCGCTGCCACCCCGGCAAACTCACGGGACAGGTTGAGCACGGTGCCGATGAAGAAGTAGAAAATGAAGATCTGCACCAGCAGCGGCGTGCCGCGCACCAGTTCGACGTAGACGGTTGAAAGGTCACGCAGGGTCGGGTTGCTGGACAACCGGCACAAGCCCGCGAACAGGCCGATGACCAGGCCCAGGGCACCAGACACCACCGACAGCCATAACGTGGTCCACAGGCCCCAGGCCAGCGGGCCGGCTGCCCAGTGGCGGGTGACGCCAATCTGGTCGCCTTCGGCCACATCGTCGCCGCGGCTCAGTTGCAGGCTGTCCTTGGCCACGTCGAGCACCTGCTCGTCACCTTGCTCGTCCTTCAGCGTGACGCGGGCGTTGTCGCCGGCAATGACGATCTCCTGCACGGTGCCATAACCGGCAGCGCGCTGAACGTCTTCGGCCTTGTAGGCGAAGTACTGCGGTACGCGGTTCCAGCGCCACTCGTAGGACATCATCGAGGTGGCCATGTACAGGCTGATCGCCAGGCCGACCAGCACCAGGGCGGTCAGCCCGTGCCAGGGCCACTGGGCTTTCTTGTGTTTGATCACGTGGGGTACTTCCGTAAATGCGAACGCGCAGGGTTTGCCTGCGCGTCGGGGTCAAAGCCGGGCTTGTGGCCTGGGCCTTATTCCATGTCCTTCAGCCAGTCCTTGTTCTTGAACCACTTGTCGTGAATACGATCGTAGGTCCCGTCATGCTTGATCTGGTGCAGGAAGTTGTTGATGAAGTTGATGCTGTCGTAGTCGCCTTTCTTCAGGCCGAAGGCCAGCGGCTCGTAGGTGAAGGGCTCTTCGAGGAACAGCAGCTTGCCGGCACCGGCTTTCTCCACGGCTACCACGTTGTATGGGGCGTCGTAAACGAAGGCGTCAGCCTTGCCGTTGACCACGTCCATCACCGCTTCCTGTTCGTTGTCGTAGCCGTGGTACTTGGCTTTGCCGATCAGCTTCTTGGAGACCATTTCACCGGTGGTGCCCAGCTTGGAAGTCAGGCGGTACTTCTCGTTGTTCAGGTCTTTGTACGACTTGATCTCGCCCGCCAGCTCCTTGCGGATCAGCAGGGTCTGGCCAACCACGATGAAGGGTTCGCTGAAGTTCAGGCGCAGGTTGCGTTCCTGGGTCAGGGTCATGCCGCTGCCGATCATGTCGAACTTGTTGGTCAGCAGGGCCGGGATGATGCCGTCGTAAGCCGTGGAGACTGCCTCGAACTTGACGCCCATGGACTTGGCCATGGCCTTGAGAATGTCGACTTCGAAGCCGATGATCTCGCCACGTTTGTTGGTCATCTGGAACGGCATGTAGGTCGGGTCCATGCCCACCTTCAAGGTGCCGCGCTTGACCGCGTCATCGATGGCGCCTGCCTGGGCCGCAGTTACAGCGACCAGGGCGGTTACACCGACCAGCAGTCGCGAAAGGTATTTCTTGATCATCACCAAGTCCCCTAGCAAGAAAAGTAGCGAATCTTATTGTGTTGGCACGGCCGTACTGGCCGAGGCGTCGTATCGGAATGGGATGCTAACGCATGGCGGCTCGGGGACATAGCGCCGGGGGGGACTTTGTTGGCCAAAATCGGTGGGAGCCCTGAAAAGCTTCGCGGGCACGCCCGCTCCCACAGGTACAGTGCATGCCTCAAGGCTGTGCAGTACCTGTGGGAGCGGGCGTGCCCGCGAAGAGGCCCGATCAGGCGCCGGCGAGTGCCGGTTGGCCTTCGTTCTCTGGGTGCAGCGGCAACAGCGGCGAGTGCGGGTCGTTCTTGATAGACGCGCGCCACACATCGATCCACGCTGCGTTCTGCTCTGCCCACACCTGCTCGTGCAGGCGGGCCAGCGCCACCGGGTCGCTGAGCAGGGCCAGGCGGGTATTGAGGTCCAGCCCTTTGGGCCCGACTTCCATGGCCTTGGCCACGCGCTCGGCACGCATCACTTCGATCGGCGCCGCCTGGCCATGACGGGCAGTGGCCATGGCGCAGGCCAGGGCGTTCTGCCGCGGGTCGACCACAGCCCGCACGAAGCCGTCATGCAGGGCATGCCAGCGGTTTTCGTGGGTGTACTGGTCTGTCGCCAGCAGCTCTTGCGGAGTGGCGTATTCCTCGGGGATGAGGAACAGCTTCTCGTCCTTGGCCGCCAGGCCCAGGCGGGTGCGGCTGGAGATCACCGAAACCGGGATCGACAGCATCAACGAGCCAACGATTGGCGCCAACCACCACAGGAAGGCCGGGTTCAGCCAGGCCACCAGCCCAGCCCAGGCAATGCCCAGCAGGGTTTGCGGGCCATGGCGACGCATAGCCTCGCTCCACGGGGTGGAGTCGTCGTCACGCTGCGGCGAGTTCCAGGTCGCAGCCCAGCCGAGGAACGCGGCCAGCACGAAGCGGGTGTGGAAGATCATGCGCACCGGTGCCAGCAGCATGGAGAACAGCATCTCCATCAGCATCGACAGGGTGACCTTGACCCGTCCGCCAAACTCGACGGCGCCCTTGGCCCAGATCAGGATGATGCTGAGCAGCTTGGGCAGGAACAGCAGCACGATGGTGGTGGAGAACAGCGCCACGGCCTTCTCCGGGTGCCACTGCGGCCATAGCGGGTAGAGCTGGTACGGTTCGATGAAGTACTGCGGCTCCATCAGGGTGTTGGTCGCCAGCAACGCCGTCGACAGCACCAGGAACAGGAACCACAGCGGCGCCGACAGGTACGACATCACCCCGGTGAGGAACACCGCACGGTGCACCGGGTGCATGCCCTTGACCAGGAACAGGCGGAAGTTCATCAGGTTGCCGTGGCACCAGCGACGGTCACGCTTGAGCTCGTCGAGCAGGTTAGGCGGCAGCTCTTCGTAGCTGCCCGGCAGGTCGTAGGCAATCCACACGCCCCAGCCGGCACGGCGCATCAGCGCAGCTTCGACGAAGTCGTGGGAAAGGATTGCACCGGCGAACGCGCCCTTGCCCGGCAACGGCGCCAGGGCGCAGTGCTCGATGAACGGCTTCATGCGGATGATCGCGTTGTGGCCCCAGTAGTGCGACTCGCCCAGCTGCCAGAAGTGCAGGCCAGCGGTGAACAGCGGGCCGTACACGCGGGTGGCGAACTGCTGCATGCGCGCATACAGGGTGTCCATGCCCGAGGCTTTAGGCCCGGTCTGGATGATGCCGGCGTCCGGGTTGGCCTCCATCAGGCGCACCAGGCTGCTCAGGCACTCGCCGCTCATGACGCTGTCGGCGTCGAGCACGACCATGTACTTGTACTCGCCACCCCAGCGACGGCAGAAGTCGTCGAGGTTGCCGCTCTTGCGCTTCACCCGGCGCCGACGGCGGCGGTAGAAGATGCGGCCGAAGCCCTTGGTTTCGCGGCACACGTCCAGCCAGGCCTGTTGTTCAGCCACGGCGATGTCGGTGTCGTTGGTGTCGCTGAGCACGAAGAAGTCGAAGCGGTCGAGGTTGCCGCTGGCGGCCACCGACTCGAACGTTGCGCGCAGGCCGGCGAACACGCGCGGCACGTCTTCGTTGCAGATCGGCATCACCAGCGCGGTACGCGCCTCGGGTGCAATCGGCTCGTTGCCGGCGCTGCTGCCCGAAATCTTGTATTTGTCGCGCCCGGTGAGCAGCTCGAGGAAGCCCATCAGTGCGGTCCAGAAGCCCGCCGACACCCAGCAGAACAGGATGCCGAAGAGGACCAGGATGGAGGTTTGCAAGGCATACGGCCACACCTGCACCACCGTGTCCCACAGCGACTGGCTGAGGATTTCGTCGAGGTCGACGAACGACCAGCCCTGGTACGGCAGGATACCCTTCATGTACCAACCGGCGACGATGGTCTGGCCGATCATCAGGGTCAGCAGGATGTAACGGCGGATCGAGCCAACCGTGCGCCAGCGTGCCGGCGGCAGCTCGCGCTTGGGTGGCTGCGGCGCGTTGGGGCGGCCGGTCATGCGCCGCCACATGCGGATCAGCACGTTGGTGCGCCAAGGCTCAGGCACAACTTTGGTGCGCTTGATCGGTGGGGCGATCTTCAGGCACAGGCGGCCGCTACCGTCGACGCCGAGCATTTCGGCGTCTTCCAGTTCGGCGGCGCTGCCCACGGTGAGGCGCGGGCCCACCGAGGCCTGCACGGCCTCGGCAGCGTCGGCGGCCGGGTTGGCCGCCAAGCGTTGGTGCAGCTCACTGAATGACGTGCAGCTGGCGAGTTCCGCCCGTTGCTCGTCGCTCAGTGGTAGGTGAGCCAGGTACTCGCCAAGCGATACTGGCCTTGCGTTTGAGTTACTCATCGGCAGGCAACTGATAGCTCCAGGTCTCGGTCAGCACTTTCTCGGTGGTGGCCGGGGTCCCGTTGGTGGGCGCCGCATCGGCGGCAGGTTGTTCGGCCTTGGCAGGTTGCTCAGCCTTGACGGCTTTCTCGGCCTTGGCATGCTTGGCTGCGGCCTTGTCCTGCTTGGCGTCCTGGGCAGGCTTGGCGGGTTCGACCGGCACATCACGCACCAGCGCGGCACGCATTCCGGTGGATTTGTTGGCTTCCTTGACCTTCAGGCGCAGGGTCAGGCGCCAGCCCTTGGTCTCAGGGTTATAGCGCAGATTGTTCTCGACCACCTCGGCGTTGTCGTCAACGCTGATCTGGCTGCGCACTGCGGCGTCTTCCGGCAATGCGGCCAGGGCCGGGCCGGCGAAGTCGACCAGGAAGGCCACGCTGCCGTCTGGCTGGCGGATCAGGTTGGACTGCTTGACGTCACCGGTGGAACGCAGGGTCTGCTTGACCGAGCCCAGATCAGGCGCCTGGAACTTCGCTTCGTCGATGGTCCAGTGCAGGCGGTAGGCGTACTCGATCGGCTTGCCTGCCTCCGGCAGTTTCTCCGGGCTCCAGAAGGCCACGATGTTGTCGTTGGTCTCGTCGGCAGTCGGGATTTCGACCAGGTCGACGGTGCCCTTGCCCCAGTCACCCTTCGGCTCGATCCAGGCGCTTGGGCGCTTCTGGTAGTTGTCGTCGAGGTCTTCGTAGTCGCTAAAGGCGCGCTGGCGCTGCATCAGGCCAAAACCACGCGGGTTCTCGACGCTGAAGTTGCTCACTGCCAGGTGTTTAGGGTTGTTCAGCGGGCGCCACAGCCACTCGCCATTACCGGCGTGGATCGACAGGCCTTCGGAGTCGTGCAGGGCCGGACGATAGTTGAGGACCTTGGACGGCTGGTTGGGGCCGAACAGGTACATGCTGGTCAGCGGGGCGATGCCCAGGCGGCTGACCTGGTCACGCAGGAACACGCGGGACTGTACGTCGACCACGGTGTCGTTGCCCGGACGCAGGGTCAACTTGTAGGCGCCGGTGGAGCGCGGCGAATCCAGCAGGGCGTAGATCACCAGGTGCTTGTCGGCCGGCTTGGGCTTCTCGACCCAGAACTCGGTGAAGCGCGGGAATTCCTCGCCCGACGGCAGCGCGGTGTCAATGGCCAGGCCACGGGCCGACAGGCCATAGACGTGCCCCTTGCCGACCACGCGGAAGTAGCTGGCGCCAAGCAAGGTCATGATCTCGTCTTGCTTGTCGGCCTTGTTGATCGGGTACAGCACACGGAAACCGGCATAACCCAGGTTCTTGGTGGTTTCCGGGTCATGTGGCACGTCACCGAACTCGAAGCGGCTCGGGTCGTACTTGATTTCCTCCACCTTGGTGGCGGTAACCTCGTTGATCTTCACCGGGGTGTCGAAGTGCATGCCCTGGTGGTAGAACGACAGTTTGAACGGGGTCTTGTCCTTGGCCCACTCAGCCTTTTCCTGCAGGAAATGGATTTTCTGGTAGTCCGCGAACTTCATGTCACGGAACACGGCCGGCAGGTTGCTTTTCGGTGCATCGTACTTCTGGCCGGCCAGATCCTTTGCCTTGGCTGCAACATCGTCAAGATTGAATGCCCACAGCTGGCCCGCGCTCATCAGGCCGACCACTGCCACACTGGCCATCAGGGCCTTGCGTAGCCGGATGCCGGGGATTCTTGATGCTTTTTGGGGACTAACAATCACGAGCAACCCTCGCCGAAAACAGATCATGAAACCAACGGCCAGCGACAAATGCCGGGTTGGCGAGCACTGTTCGGACCCCGTGAGGGCGTAATGATTCCCCAAACGGATCCAGACAATGCTCGAGTCAGAGTGAAACGAACCTGCGAACGCAGGTCCATGCAGCGCGCGATTATCCAGCAGGTCGCGTGACAACGCATCAGGCTGGAAGAACTATTTATCGTACAAAACCCCTTGTTTTCCTATAAACAAAGGGTTTTTGACCTCATATTTGTAACATAAATGTTACGGGGCCATCATTCACCAGATGCACCTGCATGTCCGCGCCGAACTGCCCGCTCGCCACGTCGGCATGCTGGCTCTTCGCTTGCTGCAAAAGATAGTCGAACAATTCAGCTCCGAGGGCCGGCGGCGCTGCCGTCGAGAAGCTCGGGCGCATGCCGTTGCGGGTGTCCGCCGCCAGGGTGAACTGCGACACCAGCAACAAGCCACCCCCGACATCCTTGAGCGACAGGTTCATCTTGCCTTGCTCGTCGCTGAACACACGGTAGTTGAGCAGCTTGTGCAACAGCTTATCGGCCTGCTCGCGGGAATCTTCAGGCTCGACGGCCACCAGCACCAGCAAACCCTGGTCGATGGCGCCAACCACCTCCCCCGCTACTTCTACCCGCGCACCGCGCACGCGCTGCAGCAAGCCCCTCATGCTTCTTCCAGGGGCAGGTCGAGCAGGCGGCGGGCCATCTGGTCGGCGGCGCGCACCAGGGCATCGGTGATGCCCGGCTCGGACGCGGCGTGGCCGGCGTCACGGATCACCTTCAGTTCGCTGTTCGGCCAGGCCTGATGCAGGGCCCAGGCGTTGTCCAGCGGGCAGATCACGTCATAGCGGCCGTGCACGATCACCGCTGGCAGGTGGGCGATTTTCGGCAGGTCGCGGATCAGCTGGTCCGGTTCGAGGAACGCGTTGTTCATGAAGTAATGGCATTCGATACGGGCGATCGACAGCGCCCGCTGCGGCTCGGAGAAGCGGTCGACCACCAGCGGGTTCGGGCGCAGGGTGGCCGTACGCCCCTCCCACGTAGACCACGCCTTGGCGGCGTGCATCTGGGCAATCTGATCGTTACCGGTGAGGCGCTTGTGGAAAGCCTTGACCAGGTCGCCGCGCTCTTCCGGCGGAATCGGCGCGATGTAATCCTGCCAGTAGTCGGGGAACAGGCGGCTGGCACCCTCCTGGTAGAACCACTCGATCTCCTGCGGCCGGCACAGGAAAATGCCGCGCAGGATCAGACCATGCACACGCTCGGGGTGGGTCTGGGCGTAGGCCAGGGCCAGGGTCGAGCCCCACGAGCCGCCGAACAGCACCCATTTGTCGATGCCAAGGTGCTCGCGAATGCGCTCCAGGTCCTCGACCAGGTGCCAGGTGGTATTGTTCTCCAGGCTCGCATGGGGCGTGGAGCGGCCACAACCGCGCTGGTCGAAGGTGATGATGCGGTACAGGTTGGGGTCAAAGTAGCAACGGCTCTGGGCGTCGCAGCCAGCACCCGGGCCGCCGTGGATGAATACCACGGGCAGACCTTCCGGCGACCCGCTTTCGTCGACATACAGCACATGCGGCGCTTCCACGGCCAGATCGTGCCGGGCGTAGGGTTTGATCTGCGGGTAGAGGGTCTGCATTGCGCACTCCGTGTGAGGATATTGACTGCCGTTGGGCATCATAAACCTGAATTGCGCTTTGAGCACCGTCCTCTAGGGCACGGCCGCAAGCCGGGCACACATATTTACCTCCAGCACGCCAGCCACACCCCCGATAGTCCCTTGCCCCATACCTAGCAAGGGCCCGCCATGCCAACCCCAGCCACTACCTCGCCTGGCATTCATTACGCCACCCTCGAGCGCAAGATCCCCGCCTGGCTCAAGCAAGCCCCGCCAGACACCCATCGCGCCCTGCGCAACGGGCAGCAGGCCCCAGCCTGGCTGCCCACAGCAATCCAGCGGCTACCGGAAATCGCCAAAGCGTGGCAGGAAGAACACGCCCGCCACCGCGAACACCAGGCACAGGTGCAGAAACTGTTCGAACAGCTACCTGACCTGCAAGCCTACGCCGCCCAGACCCTGACTGAAGCCATCAAGCAGCGATTCGGCCGCGACCTGGATGTGCACCACACGTTTCTGGTCGATGCCCGCCTGATCGACTCGGCCAACGCAAGCGACGCACGCATGGCCGTGAACCAGGCTACCCGCTCGCTGCTGCACAGCGCCCTGCACAACTTCGACCACGACGCTGCTGCGGAGAACGGCATGGACGCGCCCAACGCGCTGCTGAAGAAGTCCGTCATCCTCGATCATCGGCGCTTCATGGGCACCGTACCCATCACCAATGCAGTGGATATCCACGCCAAAGACTTCGCCGACCTGTGCCGCACCCTGGACATCGGTGGCCAATACCATGGCCTGGTGCATGCAATTTATTACCCTGCGGCCACGGCGCAGCTCAGCGCCGATGAGGTCAGGCTGTCCGTTTACCAGACGCTGGGGCGAGCAGAGGTGTCGGCCTTCCGGCAGTCTTTGCACTTCGCCCGCCTCAAAGGCGATATCGGTGAAACGCTGTACACCGCAGCCCTCGCCGCCCCCGTTGACCAGCCGCTATCGGCAACCTCGCCCGTGACGTTCAGCTACCTCGGCTTATGGGAAGCCGAGCTGACCGGGGTTGTGCTCATTACCGTGCAAGCCGAAGGGCATCAGGCCGTTGCCCTGTATATCCCTGAGGACAGCGCGGAGCCCCTCAAGGAATTTACAACCCTGGAGGCCTTGCAGGCCGACTTGCGCGACAGGCTCCAGGCCAACATCAGTTACCTGGACAAACACATCGCCGACCGCGACAAGGCATCGACGATCACCCGCCTGAAGGACCGGCTCACGCCGATCGCGTGGAGTGTCCGTGGGATACTTGAGCGTGTCCCTGATTCACATGCCACCCTGCATCCGGTCGCAGCGCCCTTCAGCCACGCGTTCCAGGGCGTCATGGCCTTCCAGAAAGCCCAACGCCATGAACAAGATGCACTGTTCCACGCAACCCCGACTGAAATCGTCGACCGGCGCACCGCCCAGGCTCACCGGGAAATGATCGCCGGTCGCGCGCTGACAGCCCTGAACATCGCCGGTTTCTTCGTACCCGGGCTGGGCGAGGTGATGCTTGCCGTCTGCGTGGCCCAGTTGGCCCACGAGGTATACGAAGGCATCGAGGCCTGGAAAAACGACGAGCGCGACACAGCGTTCACCTACATGGTCGATGTCATTGAGAACGTGGCGCTCATGGCCGCACTCAGCGCTGCAGCCAAGGCAGCGGGCAACACGGAAGGTGGCGGTGCATTGGAAGAGCCCGAGGTAGAGCGTGTTGCTGTGCCTACCCCCTCCTTCATTGAAGAGTTGGTGGAAGTCGAGCTACCGGATGGCAGCACACGCCTGTGGAACCAGGACCTGACCCCCTTCGAGCAAGACGTCACGCTCCCCTCACAGGCCAGCCCGGATGAGCTAGGGCTGTACCGCCACAATGGCAAGATCTGGCTGCGCATCGAAGACAAGGCATTTTCACTCAAATGGAATGCCCACACCGGCACCTACAGCCTCGAGCACCCCAGCAAAACAGGCGGTTATGAGCCGCCGCTGCAGCACAATGGGGCCGGGGCCTGGTTGCAGGTAACGGACAAGCCGCTGAACTGGTCGGGCATGGCACTACTGCGCCGTATCGGTCACTTGAATGCCCACTTCGACGCGCCGACGCTACAACGGATACTTGCCGTCAGCGACACCCACGAAGACGCACTGCGCCGGGCCTTGGCCGAGAACCAGCGGCTGCCAGCCTTGCTGGAAGACACGCTGCAACGCTTCAAGCTGGACGAAACGATCCGCCAGTTGCCGGACGCAAGCACCTGGCCAGCCGAGTTTTCCAGGGCTTACGGCCGCCTTGCGAGTGGCCTGGCGCCGGGAGCTGAGAACATACGGCGGGCGTATCCGAACCTGCCGGCCGCCGTCAGCGATGAACTGGCGCGTGGTGCCAGCGCCAGCGAACTGCAAATGCTCGACAGCAGCAAGGTACCGCTGCGCCTTGGCGAGGAGATCCGCGCCTACCAGCAACACATCCGCCTGGCCCGCGCCCGCGAAGGGATATACCTGTCGTGTGTGCCAAGCTGGGACAGCGACCGACTGATCATGCACACGCTTGAACGCCTGCCAGGCTGGCCCGCCGAAACAAAGCTGCAGGTGCTCCAGCGCATGTCCTGGCCTGCCCAGATGCATGGTATTGGCCCACAGGACACTCGGCCCTACCAGACCATCACCCATGCCGAGGCGGGTTACATCGTGCACGATGAAAGCCGACCGAATGCAGCAATCACAACATACCCAGACCTTTATGCCGCGCTGTACGAAGCGCTGCCAGAGGCCATGAAGCAGCTGAACATCTCAGATCAGCAAGCGCTGCGGCGACAGGTACAGGAAAGCCCCCTGCTACCCCGTGCAACCTTGAGGGCGCTACTGGGCATGCAACCTGTGCGCCCCGGCTACCGTTCACCCATGCGCTTGGCCGATGGGCGCCTGGGCTACCCGCTGAGCGGGGGCGGCCCGGCAATGCAAGGCGCCACCCGCCTGCGCCTGATCGACGCGGTCGAAGCAACGGGGCTCGTCGCACATACCGGGCTTTCGGCGGATCAGGTGCTGCTTTCGCTTGCCAGTCGCGGCCGCACGCAAGTACAGATTCTCGAGCATCTGCAGGTGCTGCTGGAGCAGCGCAATGAGCTGCAAAGCAGGCTGGCGGACTGGAGCGAGGCCATTTCACCTGTGACAGAGCAGGCTGCACGCGACTACAACGGCCTGCGCGAGTCGATCATGCAACACTGGTATGACACCGCTCTGGCTGAAGGCACCCAGCACACGGCCGAGCTCCGCATAACCCAGGTTCCCCTGGCCGACATACCCCTGACCTTGCCCGATTTCTTCAACAACCGCGTGCGTAGCCTGAGCCTGCTCGATCTACCCTCAGGCAGCCTCTCCGGCTGGGCACAGCACGAGCGCTTGCTGCAACGCCTGCTCAGGCAGATGCCGCAGCTCGAATCATTGGAAATCAGCCGGCCTTACAACCCCAGGTCAGCGCCTTCCTTCTTCCTCCTCAGCGTCCCTTCCATCACCCAGATCCTGCCCGAACTGCAACGGCTGGTGCTGACCAACCAGAACATCGCATTCTCGGAAAACGACCTCAATCTGTTGGCCGAACTTAACCAGTTGCGCTACCTGGACCTGAGTGGCAATCGCCTGGCCCAGAACAACAGCCCAAGCTTCCATGAACTGTCCCTGGACTTCCTGGGCCTGGATCGCATGCAACTGGCGCAGTGGCCCATCGGGATCGGCAGCGATGCCATGGGCCGTATCGCCCACCTGTCCCTGCGCAACAACAACCTCAGGTCATTGCCATCGTTCCTGCTCAATGAAGCCGACGCATTGCCCAACCCGACGGTAATCGCACTCGAAGGCAACACTATCAACGAAACCCATCTGCAGCGTTTGCTGCTGAACGAGCGGGCCGAGACAGCCGGTATTACCGTGGATGTGCCCGCAGAGCTCACGGGCCGGCTTGCACGCCTTCGCGATGAGCGCCAGCAGCTGCGCGACGCGATCGACGGCTGGGCCCAGGCGTCCAGTTCGAGCAACCCACTGACCCAGGCAGCGCTGGCGGACCGGCAGCGTATCCAGGCAGCGATCAGCCAATTCTGGGAGCAACAGGAGCAAGGCCAGCGATACCTTCGCTTGCAACTGGAGGATGTGGCTGTCGAACAGTTCCCCAGGCGGCTTCCGGCATTCTTTGAACAGCGCGTTCAGGCACTCGTCCTGACCCGCACCAGCGGCACCGCGTCGCAACTCGACGAACTGCTCAGCCGCTTCCCCAATGTCACCCGGCTGACCATCGATGCACATCAGGCGGCCACTTCCTCACTGGCGTCTGCCTTGTCACGTCTTCCCCAACTCAACTACCTGGAGTTTCGCAACATGGGCCTGGAAGTCGATCAGCCCATGCTGGAGGCCTTGGCGGGGCTGGAACACCTGACGTCACTGGACCTTTCAGGCAACCGCGTCGGTACCATCCGCCAGGTACCCGCACGGCTGTCCAGCAACCTGCAATCGCTCGCACTGACCAACATGAACCTGCAAGCCTGGCCCAGCTGGTGCGACAGCTTGCTGCCGCTGGAACTACTGGACTTGAGTGCCAACAGCATTACCCGATTGCCCGACCACATTCTCTCGAACCTGAACAATCCCATGCCGATTTCGTCGATCTCGCTGTTCGACAATCCGTTGCCACTTGAAACCATCCTGCGGGTGCGCGCGTTCTCGGACAGCCAGCACAGCTATTCCTTCGCCCTGGATATCCCGGGCAACTTGATGCTTGTCAATTCTTCGAGCGAAGGATCACTCGATCACCCTCACTTCCCTCTTATGGGCGACGATACGCCCAGGCCCGAAGACTGGATGCTTGGCAACGAGGCGCAGAACGAGGCCTTGCGCGACTGCTGGGAAATGCTCGAAGGCAGCGATCTGCTCCGCCTGGCGGGCCGCTTGCGCAATGCCGCACCCTACGTCGACCCGAACACGCAAGCCAGCTTCTGCGAGCGCGTACGCATGATGCTGGTTGTGGCCGCGAGCAACGACGCAGAGCGCCCGCTCATGGAAAGTATCGCCGCCGCCGCATTGCCTGACCCTGAAACCGGCTCGCAGACTTGCCACGATGGTGCACTGCAAGAGTTCAACAATATCGAGTTGTACCTGATGGGGCAGCGCCTGTTGATCGAGGCTGGCGATACCCTGCAAACGTTGCGCAGGCGCCTGTTGCAGCTGTTCAGGGTTGAACAGCTGGAGCTACTGGCCCAGCAGCGATCCGGCTCGGGCGACAGGGTTTCGGTACGACTGGCCTATCGCCGGGAGCTGGCCAGGGAGCTTGACCTTCCACTTGCCGACAGCATGCGTTTTCGAAGCGCAGCAAATCTGGCGCCTGATGAATTGTCGCGGGTGCTGGAAAAGGTCCGCAAAAGCGAACTGGGCGATGCCCTGGTCGACTACATGCTGGCCAATACGGACTGGGTTGCACGCCTGCGAGCCGAACATACCGAGCGCTTTGCCGAAATAGAGGCCCGATTCCGTCAGCGGGTACTCGACCTGGCCGGTGCTGACCACCCACTTCCCGAGGAGCTGAACCTGCAGCAGGGCCTCCAGGACGACAGGGCTCAGGAAGAGAAGGAGCTTCTCCACGAGCTGACGATTACCAATCTGAATAGCTACTGATCAGCACTGCAGAAGGCGACGCGAGGGTATGGCAGCGCGTCGCCCCTGCTCACCGCGCACGCTTTATCACCCCTGCCCACCCTCCTCTCAACGGCAGGGGCGGAAAGTGGCGAGAATGGCGTGTTGGCCGGTGATTCTCGTTTCCAGGTTCTGCAGCCCGGCCATTTGTGCGAGCTGGATCACCTCATGCTCTGATCGATAATCTGGCAGTGAACCCAACAGCCAGTAGATCAACGCGGTCAGTCCCCAACCTGCCGGTTTATTCTCCACCAGGCAGAAAAGGCCGTGGTCTTTGAGCACTCGACGGACCTCATTCAGGCTGGCGGGCTTGTCAGCCCAATGTCCGAACGACATTGAGCACACCACCAGATCCATGCTTTGCGAAGGAAATGGCAAAGCCTCAGCAACGCCCATAACGAACGAGGCGAAGGGGCGTCGCCTTTTGGCCTCGTCCACCATGCCTTGGGCCGGGTCGATGCCCTCGAAGCGCGCATCGGGCCATTGGGCCAACATGCGTTCGATGAGTGCACCGGTACCGCACCCGATGTCCAGAACACGCTCCGGGTTTGAAGTGCAAAACCACCGGCACATGACGCGCAGGCATTCGTCGTGGGCCAGGCTCAGCTGGCCACCGTACTTCTCTTCATAAGTTGGCGCAATGCGGCTGAACGTATGCACAAAACCTGGATTACTATTTCCTTTTCCACCACCAAACACACTGGGCATTATTGAACATCCCCATAGCAACAGTTAACCAGCAACGAGCCTAGTAGAGAAAATCCGTCTCGTGCAAATAAATTAAATGAGTGAAGCCAATCGGAACTTAACACCCTGAAATCCAGTAGTTTTAAAAATGTTTCTTGGCGACCCCGAACTATCCGAGCATGTTAATAGGGTATCGGGCTTACTCACGTTACCCTAGCCCTCGGGCCGCCATCTTGAGGCGCTGCAATATCTTGTTACCCAGCCGCGCTTGACTCTCACCTCAGAGGAGCAATCATAGGACCAACTACTACAGCAACAACAGCAACAACAGCAACAACAGCAACAACAGCAACAAGCGGCAACATAAAGATCACCCACGCCAAGCAATCATATAGAGCTTGAGCTAACCACGACAAATATTAAAACGCTTATCTCATTACCAAGGAGGGTATTTGGGCCACGGAGAGGTATAGAGTGAAAGCTTCACTACGCCAAACGGTTCTCTGTTTACAAGCGTCTATCGACCCCAACTTGCCTGGCTTGGTGCTTGAGGTCGCTTTTCATGTCATTACCGATCTTCCCACCCGGGAGCTTGTATCGCGTATCGAAAAGGTGGCCGAGCGCCATGCCGTTTTACGGCAGCGATTTGTCATGCGCAAGGGCAGTTACTGGATTGAACAAGCGCGTGCACAACAGCGACGCTACTGCTTGGTCCGCACCTGTGAGGAAGCTTCGGCCGAAGCACTGCTGGCGTCCAACCGCGAGCCTATCAGGGTTGAGTCAGAGCGTTTGTTTCACGCCGAAGTCGTGGAGCAACGCGACGGGCAACGTTATTTGGTGTTTAGAATTCATCACGCCATTGCCGACCTGTGGTCAATCGGCCTGCTGATCCGGGATTTTGCCGAAGGCTGCAAGGACCGATCCAGCGTCACGCGGGTACCAACACAGACAGCACCCGTGATCGACCGTGAGTTCTGGCGACAGCAAATGTCTCAAGACGCATCGTTTTCTTTACCCGTGGCCTCCCAGGTCGCACGTACCAACCGATGCAAGCCGCTATCTTCCTTTGTCATCGATCAGGAGAGTACCGCCGCTCTTTCCCGGCTGGCCAGGGCCTGCGCCACCACCTCCTATACTGTTTTGCTAGCCGCGCAGGTATTAGCGCTGTCCAGGCTCGGCCAGAGCCACCGCCTGTCGCTCGCAGTGACGTTCCATGGCCGCAATCGGAGCAACAAGGACGCGGTGGGATACTTTGCCAATACGCTTGCCGTGCCTTTTGATGTAAGTGAATGCACCGTGACCGATTTTATCAAGCGTACTGCACGACGCTTGGCTGAAGCGTCTAAAGCCAGCGTCGGGGCGGGTCACCCTGAATTGGCAGAGTACATGGCGGGAGAGGGGCAAGCACCGAGCCCCCGTCCAATGCAGTGATCTTCCAACAGAATATGCCAGGCATGCCGAGAGGACTGGCTGCAGCCCTGCTAGGGTTGGGCACGGTGCAATTGGGAGAGATGGCGCTGACCGCTGTAGAGCCACCGCCCAGCATCGGCCCCTTCGCCACTGCACTGCTGCTTACGCGCCACGACGACAAACTGCATGGCCGGGTCGAGATTGATCCTGGGCAGCATCCTGCTTGGCTGGCAGATGCAATAGCCACACAGTTCGCCACGATCCTGCAGAAAATGGTGCGTGATCCCCAAGTCAGGCTATCAGCCTTGCCAGCTTGTCTGTTGCCCCCGCCAGCAGATCAAGGCCAAGCGAGGCCAGGGCCTGCCTCCGAGACGATGGTAGCCGCCTTTCTTCGACAAGTCGCCATCGATCCCGACAAACCCGCGCTGCTTGTACCTCAGACCACCGTCAGCTATGGCGAGCTGGCCAGTCAAGTAGGCAAGCTCTCGGCAGCCATACGCCTTCGCGGATTCAAGCCTGGTCAAAGCCTTGCAATACTCCTGCCTCGCGACATCCATCTCGTCCCGACGCTGTTGGCGGTCATGGCCTGCGGCGGGAGTTATGTACCCCTTAGCGAAGCAAACTCCGTAGCGCTGAACCGTTCAATCCTGGCCCAGGCGCGCTGCCAAGCGATCCTCACGGACCAGAAAGGCGTGACGCGTTTCGCCCATCTGGCGCCCTGCTGGTCCTTGAGCGACCTGCTGGCGATGGCCGATGCGCAGTTACAGGACCAGTCCAGGCTTCACGACAAGGCTTACATCCTGTTTACCAGCGGCTCCACCGGGCAACCAAAAGGCGTGGCAAAGCCTTGAAGCCAATCGGGTTGGTGAATGAAACCGACGAAGGTTTTTACTTGACACTACTGGGCGCCAGCCTGACACATGACGCCTTTGCTTCCGCTCAGCCCAGTGCTTTGTTAATCAACAGCGAAATGGGCCAAGCCTGGCGTGCCATGACGCATACAATCCGAACAGGCGAGTCCAGCTTCAAGATGCAGTATGGCATGAGCCTGTTCGAATATTTCGAAAAGCCCCCGGAACGCCGGGCTGTCTTTGACCGTTCCCAAAACATGGGGCTGGACCTGGAGATCCCGGAAATACTGACAAACATCAGCCTGCATAACGGTGAACGCATTGTCGATGTGGGGGGTGGTTCAGGACATTTGCTAATGCACATGCTGGACAAGTGGCCAGAAAGCAAAGGCACACTCTTCGATTTACCCGTCGCAGCAAAAATTGCGCAGCAACATCTGCGCAATCACGGGAAAACTGGCTGCTTTGACATTGTCGCCGGGAGCTTCTTCGAAATCCTGCCGGGCAATGGCAGCATTTATCTGCTGTCGCACGTATTGCACGACTGGGGTGACGAAGACTGCCAGGCTATATTGGCCACATGCCGGAAGAGCATGCCGGATAATGCGCAACTGATTGTGGTGGACTTGCTGATTGACCCCAGTGAGCGTACCCAACTCAACGCCACTGGCGCGATGATGGATCTTTACATGCTGTCTTTGTTCGGTGTCGCAGGGGGCAAAGAGCGCAGCGAGGCTGAGTTCAGAGCCCTCATTGAAAATAGCGGGTTTATCGTCAAGCAAGTAAAGCATTTACCCAGTGGAAACGGAATTATCTTCGCAGCTCCTGAGAAATGACCACATTCTGCCTCGCCACGCTGCAGAGGGCAGTTCATTAACTAGCTTTTCCCGCCTTGAATAATAAAAAGGAAAACACATGTCGACACTGATCTATTACGTAGCCGCCACCCTGGATGGTTATATCGCCACAGAACAACACAAACTGGATTGGCTAGAAGACTTTGCGCTGGGGGATGATGCAACACCGTACGACGATTTTTATCAGACGGTCGGGGCAGTGGTCATGGGGTCGCATACTTACGAATGGATCATTTCGAACGCTCCCGATGAGTGGCCCTACCAGGATGTACCCACCTTTGTGATGAGCAACCGAAGCCTGCCAGCCCTCGCCGATCTTGACATAACCTTCGTACGCGGTGATGCCGGGACCATCGCGGCAAGGGCCAGGCAAGCGGCGAGGGGCAAGAATGTCTGGGTGGTGGGTGGCGGCAAAACGGCAGCATGTTTTGCCGACGCAGGGGAACTGCAGCAATTGATCATCACCACCATTCCGGTCTTTCTCGGCACCGGCATTCCTCTACTGCCCGTTAGCCGTGCGCTTGCTGTCGTTCTCAGAAAACAGCGAACACTGAAGAGCGGCGCCCAAGAATCCGCCCTGGATGTGAAAACGGAATAACACCGGTAAATCCAAAACACAGCGTCGTTCCCAGGGGAGAAACCAGTGAAGCGTTCAGTAATGATTTCATGTCTGCTGGCCGTTGTCGCATTCGCGAGTGTCCATGGGGTACAGATCGTGAAAACCGCGACCCTGACAGCCGCCGACTCTCGCGATAGCGCCTATCTGAATGTGCGCAGCGACCTAGGTGTCATCGCCGCCGCCCCCCACCCTACCGCATCACCACAGCAGGCCGTTGTTAGGCGCTATTTACAGGAAACGATTGCAGGCATGGGGTACCAAGTGGTTGAGCAACCCTTTCGATTTACCATAGAAAGCATGGTGAACCGGCAGAAAATGATTTACGCCGAACTGAACGAGTACCAGCGCCAGGCATTCGATGCCGAGCTTACACGGGTGGGCGCGGACAGTTTTGAAAAAGAAGTGCGAATTCGCTCTGGCTTGCTGGAAGGCGACAGCGGTCAGGGAGTCAACCTGATAGCCTCACGCCGCGTTCCGGATGCGACCGCGACGGTCCTGTTCGTGGCGCATTACGACAGCGTCGGCACAACCCCCGGGGCTAGTGACAATGGAATGGCCGTCGCTTCGATACTCCAACTGATGCGGGAAACCGTTACCGGTAGTGAGGCCAAAAACAATGTTGTATTTCTGTTCACCGATGGCGAAGAACTGGGCCTGCTAGGAGCCGAGCATTATGTATCGCAGCTCACTGCTGCGGATCGCGAAGCCATAGCTCTGGTGTTGAACTTCGAAGCCAGGGGTAATCAGGGCATCCCTTTGATGTTCGAGACTTCGCGGAAAGACTACTCCTTGGTCAGGACCCTGAACGCAGGGGTGAGAGACATCGTATCCTTCTCGTTCACGCCCCTGATTTACAAGATGCTGCAAAACGACACGGACTTTACCGTGTTCCGGAAAAACAACATCGCTGGATTGAACTTTGCGGTCGTGGAGGGTTTTCAACACTACCACCGCATGAGCGACACGGCGGAGACCCTAGCTCCTGAGACCTTGTTTCGCTACCAGAAGACAGTGCGTGAAGTGGGAGACCACTTTATCCACACAAGCGATTTATCTTCCCTGAGCGCTGACGAGGACGCTATCTACTTCCCACTGCCGGGCGGCACGCTACTGATACTGCCCTTACCCGCCATGTATGGGCTTGGCGTCTCTTCGTTCTTGCTCTGCGGGCTTTGGGCGCAACGCTGCCGCACTCGCCGAAAGGATCAAGATAACAACACCGGGCTGCGCCCCATTGCGGTTACCCTCCTGGGCATTGCCTGCGCAGCACTTGCCATCTACGTCCCCAGCATCGCCTATCTAATCGTCATCCCCAGTCTGTTTCTGGCTTGCGCCATGTCGTTACGAAGCTTTTACATCTCTTATTCGCTCTTGGTGCTGGGCGGTTACGCCTGCGGGATACTTTACGCGCCCGTCGTGTACCTAGTTGCTTCAGGCCTTGAAATGCCAGTCATTGCAGGGGGAATTGCACTCATCCCACTCTGCCTGCTGGCTGTGGGGCTGGCCGGAGTCATCGCACGCTCGGCGAGTTCCCATCTGAGTCACCAAACTAGTAACCGTAGCGCTCGCGGCCCCACTGCAAGGTGGCTTCCAGCAAGCGACACAAGACCGACTGAGTCGGTTGCGCCAGCTGCTCGCGATAAGTAAAAGGTTCTATCTCATCCATATAAGTGCTTTGCGCCAGCTCCAGCTGCACGGCATGGATGTGGTTGGCCGGGTCGCCGTAATGCCGGGTAATGTGCCCACCCTTGAAGCGGCCATTGAGTACATGGCTGTAGTTTCGAGCCTCGGCACATACGCCCTGCAGCCGTTCGGCCAACACCGGATCGCAACTGGCGCCATTGAAGGTACCCAGGTTGAAGTCGGGCAACTTGCCATCGAACAGGTGCGGGATGTGCGAACGGATCGAGTGGGCATCCCACAGCAGTGCGTAACCAAACTGCTCGCGCAACCGGTCCAGCTCGCGGCGAAGGGTGCCGTGATACGGGCGCCAGATCTGCTCCAGGTAGCGTTGCCGTTCTTCGCCAGACGGCGTCAGCCCCTCCTTGAACAGCGGCTCGCCTTCGAACAGCGTGGCCGGGTACAGGCCCGTGGTGGCGCCGGCGTACAGCGGCTTGTCGTCATCCGGGCGGTTCAGGTCGATAACGAAACGCGAGTACTGCGCGGCTACCACGCTGGCGCCCATGTCGCGGGCGAAGTCGTACAGCTGCGGGATGTGCCAGTCGGTGTCCGGCAAGCTGCGCGCCTCGTCAACCAGGCCGTCGCGCACGGCGTCGCTCAGGCGCAGGCCGGCGTGCGGCATGCTGATCAGCAGCGGCAGGCGGCCTTGGTGAAAACTCAGTACCTTGTCCATCGTGCCTCGCTCAGTTGGAGATTTCGTGGCCCTTGCGCACCACGCGCTTGGGCAGGTCGCCGCCCAGCCAGTAGGCCAGGTCGGCGGGGCGTTCGATTTGCCAGGCGACGAAGTCGGCCACCTTGCCCACTTCCAGCGAGCCGTGGCTGTCGCCCAGGCCCAGCGCCGTGGCGGCGTGCACGGTGACGCCGGCCAAGGCTTCTTCCGGCGTCATGCGGAAACAGGTGCAGCCCATGTTCAGCATCAGCCGCAGCGACAGCCCTGGCGAAGTGCCGGGGTTGAGGTCGCTGGCCAGGGCAATCTTCACCCCGTGGCGGCGCAATGCGTCCATGGGCGGCAACTGGGTTTCACGCAGGAAGTAGAAGGCGCCCGGCAGCAGCACGGCGACCGTGCCGGCTTTTGCCATGGCAATGGCGTCCTCTTCGGTCATGAACTCCAGGTGGTCGGCCGACAGCGCCTGGTAGCGTGCCGCCAGGCTGGAGCCATGCAGCGACGACAGCTGTTCGGCGTGCAGCTTGACCGGCAGGCCCAGCTCGCGCGCCTTGATGAACAGCCGCTCGACCTGGGCCGGGGAGAACGCCAGGTGTTCGCAGAAGGCATCGACCGCATCCACCAGGCCTTCGGCGGCCAGGGCCGGCAGCATCTCGTCACAGATGTGCGCAATGTAGTCGTCAGCCCGGCCGGCGTACTCCGGCGGCAGGGCGTGCGCAGCCAGGCAGGTGGCGCGCACCGCCAGCGGCAGCTCGTCGGCCAGGCGCCGTGCCACGCGCAGCATCTTGCGCTCGTTGACCAGGTCCAGGCCGTAACCGGACTTGATCTCGATGGTGGTCACGCCATCGCGCATCAGCGCCTGCACCCGCTGGCGGGCACTGGCGAACAGCTCGTCCTCGCTGGCCGCGCGGGTGGCCCGCACGGTGCTGGCGATACCGCCGCCCTGTGCGGCGATTTCGGCGTAGCTGACGCCTTGCAGACGCTGCTCGAACTCGCCGCTGCGGTTGCCACCGAACACCGCGTGGGTGTGGCAATCGATCAGCCCGGGGGTGACCCAGGCGCCGCCCAGGTCCACCGTGCGGTCAGCGTCGACCGGCGCCAGCTCGGCGCGTGGGCCGATCCATTCGATCAGCCCGGCGCTGGTGACGATGGCCGCGTCCTCGATGGCCGAGTAACGGCCCTCGGCCATGGTTGCCACATGGCAATGCTGCCAGAGGGTTCTCATGCACAATCTCCTTTGCTAGCGGTGCAGCTCGACCGGTTCTGCTACCGGCTGGCCCTGCCCTGCACGCGGCTTGCACCACAGCAGGTAGGACGCCACCAGGAACACCACCCAGATCACGCCGACGATCAACGCCGCCTGGGTGTCCGGGAAGTAACCGAGCACGCCAAAGATGAACACCATGAACGCAATGGCCATGGCCGGGCCGTATGGCCAGAACGGTACCGGGAACTTGAGCTGGGCCACTTCTTCACGGCTCATGCTGCGGCGCATGGCCACCTGGGTAAGCAGGATCATCAGCCACACCCACACGGTGGCGAAGGTGGCGATAGAAGCGATCAGCAGGAACACGTTCTCCGGGATCAGGTAGTTGAGCAGCACGCCGATCAACAGTGCGGCGCCCATCACCACCACGGTCATCCATGGCACGCCGTGTTTCGACAGCTTGCCGAAACTGCGTGGTGCATGGCCTTGATGGGCCAGGCCATACATCATGCGGCCAGCACCAAAGATGTCACTGTTGATGGCCGAGATCGCGGCGGAAATCACCACCACGTTCAGCACCGCGGCGGCAGAGCCAATTCCCAGGTTGCTGAAGATCTGCACGAACGGGCTACCTTCGCTGCCGATCTGCGGCCACGGGTACAGGCACATCAGCACGAACAGGGTGAGCACATAGAACAGCAGGATGCGCAGGGGCACGGCGTTGATTGCCTTGGGGATGACCCGCTGCGGGTCCTTGGCTTCACCGGCGGTCACGCCAATGATCTCGATGCCGCCGAAGGCGAACATCACCACCGCAAAGGAGGCGATCAGCCCGCTTACGCCATTGGGCATGAAGCCACCATGGTCGAACAGGTTGCTCACACCGACGGCATGCCCGGTACCCACCTGGCTGAAACCGAAGGCCATGATGCCGAGGCCGGCCAGGATCATCGCGACAATGGCGCCGACCTTGAGCAGCGACAGCCAGAACTCCATCTCACCGAACACCTTGACGTTGCACAGGTTGAGTCCGCCGATCAGGAAGACAATGCCCAGCACCCAGATCCAGCGGGCCACTTCCGGGAACCAGAAGCCCATGTAGATACCGAAGGCGGTAACGTCGGCGATGGCGACGATGACCATCTCGAAGGCGTAGGTCCAGCCGAGGATGAAGCCGGCCATGGGGCCGAGGTAGGTGCTGGCGTAGTGGCCGAACGAACCGGCCACCGGGTTGTGCACGGCCATTTCGCCGAGGGCGCGCATGACCATGAACACGGCGGCGCCGCCAATCAGGTAGGCCAGCAGCACGGCCGGGCCGGCCATCTGGATGGCTGAGGCGGAGCCGTAGAACAGCCCGGTTCCGATGGCCGAACCGAGGGCCATGAAACGGATGTGGCGGGCATTTAGCCCGCGCTTGAGACCTTGAGCTTGTTGCATGTCACGTCCTTAAATTGTTTTTGTGGTCGTGAGATCAGGGGGCTGCCTTGCAGCCCATTCGCGGCGGTTCGGCGCCCCGACACGCCCGCTCCCACAGGTACAGCAGTGGCCGTGAAGGCTGCGGTACTCCTGTGGGAGCGGGCGTGCCCGCGAAGGGCCGCATAGCGGCCCCAGGGGGCATTACAGGCTTGGCAGCACACCTGCCGGCAGCAAACCGGTCAAACTACCCTTGGCCAACAGTTCCACAGCCTTTTCGATGTCCGGCGCGAAGAAACGGTCACGGTCGTAGTGCGCCACTTCGCTGCGCAGCGCCTGGCGGGCTTTCTCCAGCTTGACCGAAGTCTTCAGGCCTTTGCGCAGGTCCAGGCCCTGGCAAGCGCCCAGCCATTCGATGGCCAGTACACCACGGGTGTTTTCGGCCATTTCCCACAGGCGCTTGCCGGCAGCCGGCGCCATCGATACGTGGTCTTCCTGGTTGGCCGAGGTCGGCAGGCTGTCGACGCTGTGCGGGTGCGACAGGGCCTTGTTCTCGCTGGCCAGGGCGGCAGCGGTGACCTGGGCGATCATGAAGCCGGAGTTGACCCCACCGTTTTCCACCAGGAACGGCGGCAGCTGGGACATGTGCTTGTCCATCATCAGCGAGATGCGGCGCTCGCTGAGCGAACCGATTTCGGCGATGGCCAGGGCCAGGTTGTCGGCGGCCATGGCCACCGGTTCTGCGTGGAAGTTGCCACCGGAAATCACGTCACCTTCGGCTGCGAACACCAGCGGGTTGTCCGACACGGCGTTGGCTTCGATGCCCAGCACCTCGGCGGCCTGGCGCAGCTGGGTCAGGCACGCGCCCATGACCTGCGGCTGGCAGCGCAGCGAGTACGGGTCCTGGACCTTGTCGCAGTTCTTGTGCGACAGCGACACTTCGCTGGAATCGCCCAGCAGGTCGCGGAAGCAGGCGGCGGTGTCGATCTGGCCACGCTGGCCACGCGCTTCGTGAATACGCGCATCGAACGGCGAACGCGAGCCCAGTACGGCTTCGACGCTCAGGCCGCCGCAGGCAATGGCCGCAGCGTACAGGTCTTCGGCATAGAACAGGCCACGCAGGGCATAGGCGGTGGACGCCTGGGTGCCGTTGAGCAGGGCCAGGCCCTCTTTGGCAGCCAGGGTCAGCGGTTCGAGGCCGGCAACCGCCAGGGCTTCGGTGGCCGACAGCCACTGGCCCTTGTAGCGGGCTTTGCCTTCGCCCAGCAGCACCAGCGACATGTGCGCCAGCGGCGCCAGGTCACCGGAAGCACCCACCGAGCCTTTCAGCGGGATGTGCGGGTAGACTTCGGCGTTGACCAGGGCGATCAGCGCGTCGATGACTTTGCGGCGAATGCCGGAGAAACCACGGCTGAGGCTGTTGATTTTCAGCACCATGATCAACCGCACCAGGTCGTCATCCAGCGGCGCACCGATACCGGCGGCGTGGGACAGCACCAGCGAGCGCTGCAGGTTTTCCAGGTCGTGGCTGGCGATGCGGGTCGAGGCCAGCAGGCCGAAACCGGTATTGATGCCGTAGGCGGTGCGGTCTTCGGCAATGATCTGCTCGACACAGGCGACGCTGGCGTCGATGGCCGGCGCGGCGCTGGCATCCAGTTGCAGGCGCACAGGGGCGGCGTAGATTGCGCGCAGCTGGGCCAGGGTCAGGGTGCCGGGCTTGAGGGTGAGTTCGGTCACGTTACTACTCCAAATCGCGTGGAGCCGCAGGCCCGTTCGTGGGTGCCTGCGCGCTCCTTCTTGTTGTTCAGTATCACCCCTTGCAGGGTGCGATCCAAAGCGTGGCAATCAGCCAGTGATCATCGGCAGGTCCAGGCCCTGCTCCTTGGCGCAGTCGATGGCGATGTCATAACCGGCATCGGCGTGGCGCATGACGCCAGTCCCTGGGTCGTTGGTCAGTACACGGGCGATGCGCTCGGCGGCTTCATCGGTGCCGTCGCAGACGATGACCATGCCCGAGTGCTGCGAGAAGCCCATGCCCACGCCACCACCGTGGTGCAGCGACACCCAGGTGGCGCCGCCTGCGGTGTTCAGCAGGGCGTTGAGCAGCGGCCAGTCGGACACAGCGTCCGAGCCATCACGCATGGCTTCGGTTTCGCGGTTGGGGCTGGATACCGAACCCGAGTCCAGGTGGTCACGGCCGATCACGACCGGCGCCGACAGCTCGCCGCTGCGGACCATTTCGTTGAAGGCCAGGCCCAGCTTGGCGCGCAGGCCCAGGCCAACCCAGCAGATACGGGCCGGCAGGCCCTGGAAGCTGATGCGCTCGCGGGCCATGTCCAGCCAGCGGTGCAGGTGGGCGTCGTCGGGGATCAGTTCCTTGACCTTGGCGTCGGTCTTGTAGATGTCCTCGGCCTCGCCAGACAGCGCCGCCCAGCGGAACGGGCCAACGCCGCGGCAGAACAGCGGGCGGATATAGGCAGGCACGAAGCCCGGGAAGTCGAAGGCATTGGCCACGCCCTCTTCCTTGGCCATCTGGCGGATGTTGTTGCCATAGTCGAAGGTCGGCACGCCCTGCTTCTGGAAGTCCAGCATGGCCTGCACGTGCACGGCCATCGACTGCTTGGCAGCCTTGACCACCGCAGCCGGTTCGGTCTGCGCGCGGTCGCGGTACTGTTCCCAGGTCCAGCCGGCAGGCAGGTAGCCGTTCAGGGGGTCGTGGGCGCTGGTCTGGTCGGTGACCATGTCCGGGCGCACGCCACGCTTGACCAGCTCTGGCAGGATTTCGGCAGCGTTGCCGTGCAGGGCGATGGAGATGGCCTTGCCTTCGGCGGTGTACTTGGCGATGCGCACCAGGGCGTCGTCGAGGTCGGTGGCCTGCTCGTCGACGTAGCGGGTTTCCAGACGGAAGTCGATGCGGCTCTGCTGGCATTCGATGTTCAGCGAGCAGGCGCCGGCCAGGGTGGCAGCCAGCGGCTGGGCGCCGCCCATGCCGCCGAGGCCCGCGGTGAGTACCCACTTGCCTTTCAGGCTGCCGCCGTAGTGCTGGCGACCGGCTTCGACGAAGGTTTCATAGGTGCCCTGGACGATGCCCTGGCTGCCAATGTAGATCCAGCTCCCGGCGGTCATCTGGCCGTACATGGCCAGGCCTTTGGCGTCCAGTTCGTTGAAGTGTTCCCAGTTGGCCCAGTGCGGTACCAGGTTGGAGTTGGCGATCAGCACGCGCGGGGCATTGCTGTGGGTCTTGAACACGCCGACTGGCTTGCCCGACTGCACCAGCAGGGTTTCGTCGTCTTCCAGGCGGGTCAGGGTTTCGACGATCTTGTCGTAGCATTCCCAGTTACGCGCGGCGCGGCCGATACCGCCGTACACCACCAGTTCTTTCGGGTTTTCCGCAACCTGTGGGTCGAGGTTGTTCATCAGCATGCGCAGTGGCGCTTCGGTCAGCCAGCTTTTGGCGGTCAGCTTGTTGCCACGTGGGGCACGGATTTCAACGTCACGGTATTTGTTGTTGTCGGTCACGGGAAAGGTCCTCTGCGGTCGTCCGCGGGCGGGTATGTCGTGGTCAATATACAAACACACCTTTACTTGTATGTACAAGCATGGACAACCAAAATATTCGGACTGGTCCCCTAGCAGGCTGGAAAAGCCGGGGCCGCTTTGCGGCCCTTTCGCGGCACAAGGCCGCTCCTACAGGGGAGCGCGCCAGCCTGGGCAAACGCGATCTTTGTAGGAGCGGCCTTGCGTCGCGAAAGGGCTGCAAAGCAGCCCCGGCTATCTCATCGTGAAATGAGTTCGATCAGGCAGAACCGCCCCTGAACCTCCAGCCCCAGCAACTCGTCGTTGCCCTCCAGCCGCAGGCAGTCATACAACCCCAACCGCTGCACCTCGCGCCCCGCCAGGGTCACTTCCACCTGGCTGCTGGCCGCAAACAACAGCACCGTCGACGCCGAGCTGTACAACCGGCTGGTGCCATCAAACCACTGCAACCGCGCCCGGTAGCGCTGCGGGGCATAGATCAGGTTGAAATCGCGGATCGGCCCGCCCAGCAGCTTGCAACTGACCTGGCTTTCGCCGCTGAAGGCAAAAGCATCGAACGGCAGCAACGGCCGGCTGGGCTGGCCATCGACCAACAGGCGCATGCCATCACCCTGCAGCACGGTGATGATCCGCTGGTAACCGGCGAAGGTGGAAAAGCCGCCAGACTCTTCGATATCGGCAATCGACAGGCGCCAGCCAAAGCCGTCCAGGCCCTCGCCACTGTCGCGGGTGATCTCCTCGGTGAAACCGCCACCGTTCTTCCACGGCATGCGCGGGTAATCCTGCGCGCGCAACAACTGCAGCTGGCTCATTTGCTGAAACGTCCTTCCAGGCGATGACGGGAACCGGGGTGGATCAGCCGCGCAGCGGTTACCGGCTGACGGCCGGACCAGGTGCGGCGGCGGATCAGCAGGCAAGGTTCGCCCCGCTCGATCTGCAGCAGGCGGCATTCTTCCGGCTCGGCCAGAATGGCCTCGACCACGTGTTCACCCTCGGTCAGCGGCGCTACCTGGGACAGGTAGGCGTAAGGCGTCTGCCGGGTGAAATCCTGCTTGAGATAGTCGGGTGCGATTGCGGCGTTGACGTAGCGGTCCTCGATCTGCACCGGCACGCCGTTCTCGAAATGCACGATCAGCGAGTGGAACACCCGCTGGCCTTCGCGCATGTCCAGGGCCAGGGCCCGCTCGGAACCGGCTGCTTCCTCGGTGAGCGTGATCACCTGGCAGCTATGCTGGTGACCACGCGCGGCAATTTCGTCGGCAATGTTGTTGACTTCGAACAACGCCGAACGGCCCTTGGGCTCGGCCACGAAAGTGCCGACCCCTTGCATGCGCACCAGCAGGCCGTCGGCCGTGAGTTCGCGCAGGGCACGGTTGATGGTCATGCGGCTGAAGCCCAGCTCGTTGACCAGTTCACTCTCCGAGGGGACCCGGTGATGCGGCGGCCAGCTGCCGTTGTCGATCTGCTGGATGATCATCTGTTTGACCCGGGCATACAGCGGCGCCGGGCCCTCGCCCATCTGGGCAACCAGCGCGGAGACAGGAGGTGTCGGCACGGCGTTGGATCCTTGTGCATAGGGAATGAGCGGTAGCTTGCCGCAGTTTACCCGGCAGGCAAACGCCTGTATATGTATATACAAGTTAACAATAACAGGATTTCACCGATGTCCGCCTACTTCGCCGAACGCGCTTTGCTACCTACAGGCTGGGCCAGCCATGTCCGTATCGAGGTCGCCAGCGATGGCCATGTGACCCGCATCGAGCCGGGTGCTTCGGCCGAAGGCGCCGAGCGCCTGGCCGGCCCGTTGCTGCCCGGCATGCCCAACCTGCACTCGCATGCCTTCCAGCGCGCCATGGCGGGCTTGGCGGAAGTCGCCGGCAACCCCAACGACAGCTTCTGGACCTGGCGCGACCTGATGTACCGCCTGGTCGGGCAGATCAGCCCGGAGCAGCTGCAGGTCATCGCCCGCCAGCTGTACATCGAAATGCTCAAGGCCGGCTATACCTCGGTGGCCGAATTCCATTATGTACACCACGACCAGGCGGGCAAGGCCTACGCCGACCCGGCCGAACTGTCCCGGCGCATCAGCGCGGCTGCAACCGAGAGCGGCATTGGCCTGACCTTGCTGCCGGTGCTGTACAGCCATGCCGGGTTCGGCGGCCAGGCACCGAACGACGGCCAGCGGCGCTTCATCAACACCACCGAACAGTACCTGCAACTGCAGGCGCAACTGGCCCCGCTGCTGGCCGCGCAATCCGCGCAGCAACTGGGCCTGTGCTTCCACTCGCTGCGTGCGGTGACGCCGGCGCAGATCGCCGAAATACTGGCGGCCAGCGACAAGCAATGCCCGGTGCATATCCATATCGCCGAACAGCAGAAGGAAGTGCAAGACTGCCTGGCCTGGAGCGGCCTGCGCCCGCTCCAGTGGCTGTACGAGCATGTGGAGGTGGACCGCCGCTGGTGCCTGGTACATGCCACCCATGCCGAGCCGGATGAGGTTACCGCCATGGCACGCAGTGGCGCGGTGGCCGGGCTGTGCCTGACCACCGAGGCAAACCTGGGCGACGGGATTTTCCCGGCGGTGGACTTCCTGGCCCAGGGCGGGCGCATGGGCATTGGCTCGGACAGCCATGTGTCACTAAGCGTGGTCGAAGAACTGCGCTGGCTGGAATATGGCCAGCGCCTGCGTGACCAGCGACGCAACCGCTTGTACCGTGGCGACCAGCCGATGGTTGGGCGCACGCTGTACGACGCAGCGCTCGCGGGCGGTGCACAGGCACTGGGGCACGCGGTCGGGGCGCTGGCCGTGGGCAAGCGCGCCGACTGGCTGGTGCTTGATGGCCAGGACCCCTACATCGCCCTGGCGGATGGCGATGCCATTCTCAACCGCTGGCTGTTTGCTGGAGGGGATCGCCAGGTGCGCGATGTGATGGTGAATGGGCAATGGGTGGTGCGCCAGGGGCGGCATGCACAGGAAGAGGAAAGCGCGCGGGCGTTTACCGGGGTGTTGCGGCAGCTCTTGGGTTAAGTGTACTGGGACTGCTTTGCAGCCCTTCGCGGGCACGCCCGCTCCCACAGGTTCTGCGCTAAACCCTGTGGGAGCGGGCGTGCCCGCGAAGGGTTGCAAAGCAACCCCAGAAAATCAGTGCATTTTTACGATTTGCTGATCGGACGCCCGCCAGATCAGCCGGCTGGTGTCATACCCCTGCTGCCGCGCCTTGGACAGCAGGTTCTCGCGCTCCCAGGCTGGTAGCGTCGGCGTGCGCGACAGAATCCACAGGTGCTTGCGGTCCGGGCTGCCGACCACTGCCGTGCGGTAGCGTTCGTCCACGTACAGAATCCAGTATTCGCCCCGAGCTACACCAGGCACCAGCTTGGTGAACCAGTTATCGAACTCTACCCACAGCTTGTCGTTGTGCCCCGGCTCCTGGATGTTTGCGTGCCCCTCGGCACGCAGCCACTCATCACCCATGGTGCGGCAGCGGTTGAGCACGCCAAAGGTGCCATCAGGCTTGAGGTTGTAGTGCGCCTCGGACTGCTCGCAGCCGGTCTGGTAGCGCATGGGCAGGCGCGCCAGTTCGAACCATTTGCCCTGGTAGCGCTTGAGGTCGACGTTGCCAGCGGTCTTCGGCGCCAGCGGGTCGTGCACGGAGCCTGCGCAACCGCCCAGCAGCAACGCCAGGCATACCCCCATCAGCAGGTACAGACGCCTCATTTGAGGCCCTGCCCTGAATACATCAGCACCTTGTCAGCCGCGTACTGCACGCTGATGAAGCTCTTCTCGTCCCCCCAGGTGCAGCTGCTCATGCCCAACGCGCCAGAGCACTCGGTCGGCGTGCCGAGCAACTGCTCGACCTCGGCCTTGTTCATACCGGCCTTGATCCTGGAATAGTTTTCCTGGTTGATCTTGCTGCAGGCAGTCAGGACGACGCACAGCGACAACAGGGCGAGGGAACGCAACGACATGAAGGACACTCCTGGAGAGGGGAAACAGGCGAGTGGCCTGCAGTGACCTTCGACGGGAAAATCCCTCCCAGGTTCCCTGCCCTACCCCCTTTGCGCGTACACCATTGGTCGGATGGCCACTACTGTGCGACTAATCACAAAGTAATAGCCCCAAAAACACAAAAGGCCGCCCCTACGCACTGTAGGAGCAGCCTTGTGCTGCGAAAGGGCCAGTACGGCCAATCGAATTGTGCTGCCAGGGATGGCCTCTTCGCAGCGCAAGGCTGCTCCTACAGAGGCCATTCAGTCCTTGCTCAGAACCTGGACCCGGGCTCCAGCAAAAAATCCATCTCTTCGCTGGTGCTCGGCCGCTCCAGCACCAGGTTGCGGTGCGGGAAGCGCCCAAACCGGGCAATCACCCGCTGGTGCTGCTCGGCATAGTCAAGGAAGCCTTCGAACAGCCGCTGGCTGGCTTCGGGCTGCTCGTCCAGCAGCAACTGATAGCGCTCTACGCACAGGTTTTGCCAGTCCAGCACCTCGGCATGCTCCAGCACCAGCAGCACGAACACGCGCTGGATCGGCAGCAGCTGGTAGTCCCAGCCCTTCTGCAGGCCCTGCATGGCCACCACCTGGGCACGCCGGTCGCCTTCGAAGGCGCGCGGTGTGTCGCGATAGAGCATGCGCGGCAGCTGGTCCAGCAAGATCAGCAGGCCCAGCCAGCCCTGCGGGCTTTGCTGCCATTCGTCGAGCCCACCCGCCAGGGCGTGCTCGACCAGGTCGCCAAACAGCGCATGGGCATCGGCATCGTGATGCTTGCCGAACCACAGCGTGCTCTTCTCGTCAGCCACGGCCTGGGCACTGGTGCCCCAACCGAACCACCACTCCAGCAACGGCTGCCAAGGTGCGAGCATGACTTACTCCTTGTGGTAGGCGGTGACGCGCTCTACTTCTTCCTTCGAACCAAGGATTACCGACACGCGCTGGTGCAGGCTCTCTGGCTTGATGTCGAGGATGCGATCGTAACCGTTGGTAGAGGCGCCGCCTGCCTGTTCGATAATGAACGACATCGGGTTGGCTTCGTACATCAGGCGCAGCTTGCCCGGTTTGCTTGGCTCGCGGGCGTCACGTGGGTACATGAACAGGCCGCCACGGGTCAGGATGCGGTGCACGTCGGCCACCATCGAGGCGATCCAGCGCATGTTGTAGTTCTTTTTCAGCGGGCCGGTTTCGCCGGCCAGCAGTTCGCCCACGTAGCGTTGTACCGGGGCTTCCCAGTGGCGCTGGTTGGACATGTTGATGGCGAACTCGGCGGTGGTTGCCGGTACCTGGATGTTTTCGTGGGTCAGGACGAAGCTGCCCAGTTCGCGGTCCAGGGTGAAGCCCTTGACGCCGTTGCCCAGGGTCAGGATCAGCATGGTCTGCGGGCCGTAGATGGCGTAACCGGCGGCGACCTGCTCGGTACCTGGCTGCAGGAAGGCTTCTTCGTTGAGGCTTTCGTTCTGGCTCAGGTACTGGTTAGGGCAACGCAGCACCGAGAAGATGGTGCCGACCGAGACGTTGACGTCGATGTTCGACGAACCGTCCAGTGGGTCGAAGACCAGCAGGTACGCGCCTTTCGGGTACTTGCCCGGGATCTGGTAGGCGTTGTCCATTTCTTCAGAGGCCATGCCGGCCAAGTGGCCGCCCCACTCGTTGGCTTCCAGCAGGATATCGTTGGAAATCACGTCCAGTTTCTTCTGGACTTCGCCCTGCACGTTTTCAGTGCCCATGCTGCCCAGCACGCCGCCGAGGGCGCCTTTGGACACGTGATGGCTGATTTCCTTGCACGCACGCGCCACCACTTCGATCAGGAAGCGCAGATCGGCAGGGGTATTGTTGCTGCGGGTCTGCTCAATCAGATAGCGACTCAGGGTAACGCGGGACATGTATGGCTCCGAACGGATTGGGGGAGTAAAAACCCCCGCAGTTTACAGGGAGAGTGACAGGCTAGCGAGCAATGAGACTCGCCACGGCTCTCAGACGGCACAATAGGTCGCTAGTTCAGCCTTCGCCAGGCCGATGGTCCGGTTGTGGGCCCATTCGCGGGCACGCCCGCTCCCACAGGTGTCTCGCAAGCTTCGAGGCCTGCGCTGTACCTGTGGGAGCGGGCGTGCCCGCGAATGGCCTCACATCAATCCAGTGCCTTCCAGATCTCGGTAGCATATTCGCGAATGGTCCTATCCGACGAGAACCAACCCATCCGCGCCGTGTTCAGCACCGCCATGCGCCACCACTCCTGCGGCGTGTGCCACAGGTCTTCGACCCGCCGCTGGGCATCCCAGTAGGCATCGAAGTCGGCACACACCAGGAAGCGGTCATAGGCCACCAGCCCGTCGATCAACCCGGCGTAGCGCGAAGGGTCGTCTGGCGAGAACACACCGCTGCGAATGGCTTGCAGCACGTCGCTCAAGCGGTTGGAAGCGGCTATGGCGGCATTGGCACCAAAATCACCGGCACGCTTGCGCGCCTCGACCTGCTGTGCGGTAAGGCCAAAGATGAACATGTTGTCGGCGCCCACCTGCTCGCACATTTCCACGTTGGCACCGTCCAGGGTGCCGATGGTCAGCGCGCCGTTCAGGCCGAACTTCATGTTGCTGGTACCGGAGGCTTCATAACCAGCCGTGGAAATCTGCTCGGACAGGTCTGCCGCCGGGATGATGCTCTCGGCCAGGCTGACGTTGTAATTGGGCAGGAACACCACCTTGAGCAGGCCGCGCACGGTCGGGTCGTTGTTCACCACCCGGGCAATGTCGTTGGCCAGCTTGATGATCAGCTTGGCCTGGTGGTAACTGGCCGCAGCCTTGCCGGCGAAGATCTTCACCCGCGGCACCCAGTTGGTGCCAGGGTCGTTGCGCATGGCCTGGTACAGCGCCACGGTGTGCAGCAAGTTGAGCAACTGGCGCTTGTACTCGTGGATACGCTTGACCTGCACATCGAACAGCGCCTCGGGGTTGACCGTGACACCAATGCGGTCCTGGATGATGCTGGCCAGGGCGCGCTTGCTGTGCAGGCGCTGAGCGGCGAACTGCTTGCGAAAACCCGCCTTGTCGGCGAATGGCACCAGGCCGGCCAGAAGCCCTTCAGGGTCGTCCTTGAGCCCTGGCCCGAGCGCTTCGACCAGCATCTCGGTCAGCTGTGGGTTGGACTGGTACAGCCAGCGGCGGAAAGTAATGCCGTTGGTCTTGTTGTTGATTCGTTGCGGGTAAAGCTTGTGCAGCTCGGAGAACACGGTGCTTTTCATCAGCTGGCTGTGCAACGCCGACACGCCGTTGACGCTGTGCGAGCCAAGGAACGCCAGGTTACCCATGCGCACCCGGCGGCCGTTGTCTTCCTCGATCAACGACACCGCGCGCAGCACGTCGAAATCGTGCATGCCTTTGGCCCGCAATGCATCGATATGGTAGGCATTGATCAGGTAGATGATCTGCATGTGCCGCGGCAGCATGCGCTCCATCAGGGCTACCGGCCAGGTTTCCAGGGCTTCGGGCAGCAGGGTGTGGTTGGTGTAGGCGAGCGTGCCAACGGTCAGCTCCCAGGCCTTTTCCCACGGCACTTCATGCTGGTCTACCAGCAGCCGCATCAGCTCTGCCACGGCAATCGAAGGGTGCGTGTCGTTGAGCTGGATGGCCGCCGCGTCGGGCAGGTTGAGCAGGTCCTTGTGCATGTTCAGGTGGCGGCGCAGCAAGTCCTGCAGCGAAGCCGACACAAAGAAGTACTCCTGGCGCAGGCGCAGTTCCTGCCCTGCCTCGGTGCTGTCGGCCGGGTACAGCACGCGCGAAATGCTCTCGGCCCGCGCCACTTCGGCCACGGCCCCCAGGTGGTCACCCGCATTGAAGCGCTCCAGGTGCAGCTCTTCCAGTGCCCGCGCACGCCACAGGCGCAAGGTGTTGACGCTGGACCCGCGCCAGCCTACCACGGGCGTGTCGTAAGCCACCGCCCGCACCGTTTCACCAGGCGACCATACCTGGCGCTGGGTACCATTGGCATCGTTCACGGTTTCGACACTGCCGCCAAAGCTGATCGGGTAGATCACCTCGGCACGCTCGAACTCCCAAGGGTTACCGAAGTCCAGCCAGTTTTCGGTCTGCTCCTGCTGCCAGCCATCGACCACGGCCTGACGAAACAACCCATGCTCGTAGCGGATGCCGTAACCATGGGCGGCGATGCCCAGGGTGGACATGCTTTCCATGAAGCACGCCGCCAGGCGGCCGAGGCCACCGTTACCCAGGGCGGCGTCGGGTTCGAGCAGGCGGATGCGCTCCAGGTCCACGTCCAGCCCTTGCAGCGCCTCACGGGCGACGTCCAGCAGCCCCAGGTTGCTCAGGCTGTCGTACAGCAAGCGCCCGATGAGGAATTCGAGGGAGAGGTAATAGACCCGCTTCTGGCTACGGCGGTAGGCCTGACGAGTGTGGTCCATCCAGTGGTCGACCATGTGATCGCGTGCGGCCAGGGCAATGGCCTCGAACCAGTCGTGGTCGAACGCATGCTCCGGGTCCTTGCCGACCGCGTAGGTCAGCTTGTTCAGTACAGCGGCGCGAAATTCGGCCACCTCGGCGTCACGTGCTTCGGGTTCCTGGGACATGCGGCATCCTCTGGCAAGTTGACGAAAGCGGAGGGAGATTGATGAGACTAGACCCTTCGACAGGGAGTGACAGTTACTGTTCGCAGTTTTCATGCCGACTCTGTGAATCCGGCAAAAGGTTGTTCATAATTTGAACAATTCCGGTATGATCGCGCGCCCCAAGACCGTGATTCACCCTATAAAGATGAAAACGACCCTGATCGCCGCCGCCGAAGTCGACCGCCTGGAGACTTGGCAGCGCTACGCCAGCCACATGTGCCACGGCTGCCATTCGACCTGTTGCACCCTGCCGGTGGAGGTGAAGATCAAGGATCTGATCCGTATCGGCGTGGTAGACGAGTTCGAGAAAGACGAACCCCCGAAAAACGTGGCCAAACGCCTGCAGAAGGACGGCATCATCGAGCGCTTCAACCAGAAGTCGGGGATCTTCACCCTGACCCGGATGAGCAACGACGACTGCATGTACCTGGATCGTAAAAGCCGGCTGTGCACCATTTATGACAAGCGCCCGGATACCTGCCGCAACCACCCCAAGGTCGGGCCGCGACCGGGGTATTGCGCCTATAAGCCCAAGGTGGTTGGGCGCTGATCGTCAGCCTGATCCGACCTCTTCGCGGGCTTGCCCGCTCCCACAGGATCTCTACGACATTCAGAACCTGTGCAGCACATGTGGGAGCGGGCAAGCCCGCGAAGAGGCCAACGCAAATCCTGAAGGCAAAAAAAACGCCCCCGGCCTTTCGACCGGGGGCGTTTTCATTCAGCCAAAGCTAACTTAGCTGTTTTTGGCTTTCTTGGCAGCGCGGGTACGCTCGCTTTCGTCCAGGATCTTCTTGCGAAGACGGATGGACTTCGGCGTTACTTCGCACAGCTCGTCTTCCTGGATGTATTCCAGAGCCTGTTCCAGGGTGAAGCGAACTGGCGGAACCAGAGCGATGACTTCGTCTTTACCCGAAGCACGCATGTTGTCGAGCTTCTTGCCCTTGGTAGGGTTGACGCCCAGGTCGTTGTCGCGGCTGTTCTGGCCGACGATCTGACCGTTGTAGATCTCTTGACCGTGCTCGACGAACAGCTTGCCACGCGCCTGCAGGGTTTCCAGCGAGTAGGTCAGCGCCTTGCCGGTTTCGACCGAAACCAGTACGCCGTTCTGACGGCCGGACATGTGGCCGGACTTCACGGTGTCGTAGCGATCGAAGATCGAAGTCAGGATGCCTGCACCGTTGGTCAGGGTCAGGAACTGGTTACGGAAACCGATCAGACCACGCGCCGGGATGTTGTATTCCAGGCGTACACGGCCCTTGCCATCCGGAACCATGTTGGTCAGGTCGCCTTTACGCAGACCCATTTCTTCCATGACCTTGCCCTGGGATTCTTCAGGGATGTCGATGGTGACGTTTTCGAACGGCTCTTGCTTGACGCCGTCTACTTCGCGAATGATTACTTCCGGACGGCCCAGGGCCAGTTCGAAGCCTTCGCGACGCATGGTTTCGATCAGTACCGAGAGGTGCAGCTCGCCACGGCCCGAGACCTTGAACTTGTCTGGGGAGTCGGTTTCTTCAACGCGCAGGGCAACGTTGTACAGCAGCTCTTTGTCCAGACGGTCCTTGATGTTACGGCTGGTGACGAACTTGCCTTCCTTGCCGCAGAACGGCGAGTCGTTGACCTGGAAGGTCATCGAAACGGTTGGCTCGTCAACGGTCAGCGGCTTCATCGCCTCAACGGCAGTCGGGTCGCACAGGGTGTCGGAGATGAACAGCTCGTCGAAACCGCTGATGCAGACGATGTCGCCAGCCTGGGCTTCTTCGACGTCGACGCGGTGCAGACCGTGGTGGCCCATCAGCTTGAGGATACGGCCGTTACGCTTCTTGCCGTCGGCGTCGATGGCGACAACCGGGGTGTTCGGCTTGATGCGACCACGGGCAATACGGCCAACACCGATCACACCCAGGAAGCTGTTGTAGTCCAGTGCGGAAATTTGCATCTGGAACGGGCCGTCACGGTCAACAGCTGGTGCTGGAACGTGGTCGATGACCGCTTGGTACAGCGGGGTCATATCTTCGGCCATGGCAGTGTGGTCCAGACCGGCGATGCCGTTCAGGGCCGAGGCGTAGACAACCTGGAAGTCCAACTGCTCGTCGGTAGCGCCGAGGTTGTCGAACAGGTCGAAGATCTGGTCCAGAACCCAGTCAGGACGCGCGCCCGGACGGTCAACCTTGTTGATCACAACGATTGGCTTCAGGCCAGCTTCGAAGGCCTTTTTGGTCACGAAGCGGGTTTGCGGCATCGGGCCGTCTTGGGCGTCGACCAGCAGCAGCACGGAGTCAACCATCGACATTACACGCTCAACCTCGCCACCGAAGTCGGCGTGGCCGGGGGTGTCGACGATGTTGATGTGGTAGCCGTTCCAGTTGATGGCGGTGTTTTTCGCCAGAATGGTAATACCGCGCTCTTTTTCCTGGTCGTTGGAGTCCATGACGCGCTCGTCGTTGAGCTCGTTACGCTCCAGAGTGCCGGACTGACGCAGGAGTTTGTCGACCAGGGTGGTTTTACCATGGTCAACGTGGGCGATGATGGCGATGTTACGCAGATTTTCGATCACAAGTGTATCTCGATCAGAGGATTCGGTTGCCGCCCATTTTAGGCGGCCAATATGTACTGTTTAAGGCTCAGCGGGCCCGGCGGTCGGGAGGGCGATGGCGGATACTGCCGCCATACAGCCCCGGCGTCTTATGTCGGACGATAAACACGCACATTGGCATGTCCCTCACTGAGCAGATGGTGTGCGTGCAAACGGCTCATCACACCCTTGTCGCAATACAGCAAGTACTGGCGCGTTGGGTCCAGGTGCTTGAACTTGCTGTTGATGGCGTAGAACGGCATGGCCTGGACTTCGATACCTTCCAGCACCAGAGGTTCGTCTTCCTGGGCATCGGGGTGACGAATGTCGATGACGATCTGGCCAGCTAGTGCCTCGGCCACTTCCTCGATTTCGACGTCCTTGCCCAGCTCGTCGATCACATGGTCGATGGAGATCAGCCTGGCGCGCTCCAGGGCGCGCTCCAGCACGGCCATGTCGAACTGCTTCTCTTCATGCTCCATGCGGTGGCGCTTGGCGTGAGTGGTCGGGTTTACCGAAATCACGCCGCAATATTCTGGCATGTGCTTGGCGAAGTCGGCAGTGCCGATTTCGGTAGCCTGGTCGATGATGTCCTGCTTGTGGCTGGCCAGCAACGGGCGCAGCACCAGCTTGTCGGTGGCCGAGTCGATGATCGACAGGTTCGGCAGAGTCTGGCTCGACACCTGGGAAATGGCCTCGCCGGTCACCAGCGCATCGATCTCCAGGCGGTCAGCCATGTGGGCGGCACCGCGCAGCATCATGCGTTTGAGGGTCACGCCCATGTAGCTGTTGTCGACCTTGTTGAGGATCTCGCCGACCACTTCTTCGAACGGCACGCTGATGAACAGCACGCGCTGGCTGCTGCCGTACTTCTTCCACAGGTAGTGGGCCACTTCCATCACGCCCAGCTCGTGGGCACGGCCGCCGAGGTTGAAGAAGCAGAAGTGGGTCATCAGGCCGCGGCGCATCATCTGGTAGGCCGCCACGGTGGAGTCGAAGCCACCGGACATCAGCACCAGGGTCTGCTCCAGGGCGCCCAGCGGGTAGCCGCCGATGCCCTGGTGCTGGTTGTGGATCACGTACAGGCGCTGGTTGCGTATTTCGATGCGCACCAGCACTTCAGGCTTCTTCAGCTCGATACCGGCGGCGCCACACTGCTGACGCAGCTGGCTGCCGACGTACCGGTCGACGTCCATCGAGGTGAAGTCATGGTGGCCACCGCGCTTGCAGCGCACGGCGAAGTGCTTGCCGGCCAGCAGGTGGCCGAAGTGCTGCTTGCACTTGGCAACGATGTCGTCGAAGTCACCCAGCGGGTATTCCTCTACCTGCAGGAAGTGGGTGATACCCGGTGTGCAGGTGAGGCGCTCGATGATCTCGCGCTGGACCTTTTCGTCCTCGATGCGGGTGACCACTTCGAGATTGTCCCAGACACCATCGACCGCGAGCTCAGGATCGAGGTCCTTGAGCACGTTGCGGATGTTCTTGGCGAGCTGGCGGATGAAGCGCTTGCGCACCGGCCGGCTCTTGATGGTGATTTCTGGGAAGACTTTGACGATAAGTTTCATTGGTTAACAGCGCGCGCAGGGCCTGCCGAAAATGAGGGGCGCGAATTATATCGGAAATTGCTCAGGATTTGACCAACTTTTGATCAGAAGCTTTCAGATAAATGCAGGGCCGGGGTTTTGTGGTGCCTGTTCCGGCCCTTTCGCGGGCAAGCCCGCTCCCACAGGAGCCGTGCAAGCTTCAAAGAGCACACCGTACCTGTGGGAGGGGGCTTGCCCGCGAAGGGGCCCTCAAAGAAAGCACAAGGCCCGAACGGCGCACCTTATTGGTGCATCAATGCCAGAATTCGCATCGTAAGGGTGCACTTTTCCCCGCCAACCCGCCGCCAAATGCCCGCAAACGCCTGCTTTTATCCCACCCTCGCCATTTTCGGGCACTGGCATGCAATTTGCTCCCTTGTGAGGCAGGTAAGCTTGGCCGACTATCCGCGCCCGGCAACACCCTTTTTCCAGGGCAGCGGCCCACCGCGCTCTAGACCCTCCGGAGGACAACATGTCGAAGTCGGTTCAACTCATCAAAGATCATGACGTCAAGTGGATTGATCTGCGTTTCACGGACACCAAAGGCATTCAGCACCACGTGACCATGCCGTCGCGTGATGCGCTGGACGAAGACTTCTTCGAAGTCGGCAAGATGTTCGACGGTTCCTCCATTGCTGGCTGGAAAGGCATCGAAGCTTCGGACATGATCCTGATGCCGGTTGACGACACTGCCGTCCTCGACCCGTTCACCGAAGAACCTACCCTGATCATCACCTGCGACATCGTCGATCCGTCGAGCATGCAAGGCTACGATCGCGACCCACGTGCGATCGCCAAGCGCGCCGAAGAGTACCTGAAGAGCACCGGCATCGGTGACACCGTATTCGCAGGCCCGGAGCCAGAGTTCTTCATCTTCGACGAAGTGAAGTTCCACTCGGACATCTCCGGCTCGATGTTCAAGATCTTCTCCGAGCAAGGCTCGTGGATGACCGGCGCTGACGTGGAAGGCGGCAACAAAGGCCACCGTCCAGGCGTGAAAGGCGGCTACTTCCCGGTTCCGCCGTTCGACCACGACCACGAAATCCGTACTGCCATGTGCAACGCACTGGAAGAAATGGGCCAGATCGTTGAAGTTCACCACCACGAAGTGGCGACTGCCGGCCAGAACGAAATCGGCGTCAAGTTCAACACCCTGGTGAAGAAAGCTGACGAAGTACAGGCCTTGAAATACGTCGTGCACAACGTTGCCGACGCCTACGGCCGTACCGCCACCTTCATGCCGAAGCCACTGTACGGCGACAACGGCTCGGGCATGCACGTGCACATGTCGATCTGGAAAGACGGCAAGAACACCTTCTCGGGCGAAGGCTATGCCGGCCTGTCCGACACCGCCCTGTACTTCATCGGCGGTATCATCAAGCACGGTAAGGCCCTGAACGGCTTCACCAACCCGTCGACCAACTCCTACAAGCGTCTGGTCCCAGGCTTCGAAGCCCCGGTAATGCTGGCCTACTCGGCTCGCAACCGTTCCGCCTCGATCCGTATTCCTTACGTCGGCAGCCCGAAAGCCCGCCGTATCGAAGCACGCTTCCCGGACCCATCGGCCAACCCGTACCTGGCCTTCGCGGCCCTGCTGATGGCTGGCCTGGACGGCATCCAGAACAAGATCCACCCAGGCGATGCTGCCGACAAGAACCTGTACGACCTGCCACCAGAAGAGGCCAAGGACATTCCGCAAGTGTGCGGCAGCCTGAAAGAAGCCCTGGAAGAGCTGGACAAAGGCCGTGCGTTCCTGACCAAGGGCGGCGTGTTCTCCGACGACTTCATCGATGCCTTCATCGAGCTGAAGAGCGAAGAAGAGATCAAGGTCCGCACCTTCGTGCACCCGCTGGAATACGAGCTGTACTACAGCTGCTGATCTGATCGGCGCCTCGCGCCGATGACATGATCACGACGGCCTCCTTCGGGAGGCCGTTTTCGTTTGCGCCCCACGCAGATACCTCGCCACCCACGCTATGCTCTATCTTGGTGCAAGATTGAGTGCAGTGCCCCGATTTGCTCCCCAATCTGGTTCACATTAAACGTTTCATCAAGACTTTCTGATCCGAATTTGCGCAGATACAGGCCTTTATCGGCAAATCCCGCTTCTTTTCGGAGCTTTGGTTTGTTTCTTGCATTTTTCTGCAGAGAGACTCGCATCAGCCGATGCACCCCGAGCCCGGCCCTGGCCAAAAAAGTGCCAGGCAAGCGCCAAAAGAGGTCAACGACGCCTTATGACCATCAGCGATGCGCAGCACCGTCTGCTTCTGGACAACCTGACCACCGCCACGTTGCTGCTCAACGCCGAGCTGCGCCTGGAATACATGAACCCGGCCGCAGAAATGCTGCTGGCCGTCAGTGGTCAACGTAGCCATGGGCAGTTCATCAGCGAGCTGTTTACCGAATCGACCGAGGCGCTCAGCTCGTTGCGCCAGGCGGTCGAGCAGGCGCACCCGTTCACCAAGCGCGAAGCGCAGCTCACCTCGCTGACCGGGCAGACCATCACCGTCGACTACGCGGTAACGCCCATCCTGAACCAGGGCCAGACCCTGTTGTTGCTGGAGGTGCACCCACGCGACCGGCTGCTGCGCATCACCAAGGAAGAGGCCCAGCTGAGCAAGCAGGAAACCACCAAGATGCTGGTGCGTGGCCTGGCCCACGAAATCAAGAACCCCCTCGGCGGCATCCGTGGCGCAGCCCAGTTGCTGGCCCGCGAGCTACCCGAAGAAGGCCTGCGCGACTACACCAACGTGATCATCGAAGAGGCCGACCGCCTGCGCAACCTGGTCGACCGCATGCTCGGTTCGAACAAGCTGCCATCGCTGGCCATGACCAACATCCACGAAGTGCTGGAGCGGGTCTGCAGCCTGGTCGATGCCGAAAGCCAGGGCTGCATCACTTTGGTGCGCGATTACGACCCAAGCCTGCCGGACGTACTGATCGACCGCGAGCAGATGATCCAGGCCGTACTCAACATCGTGCGCAACGCCATGCAGGCGATCAGTTCGCAGAACGAACTGCGCCTGGGCCGCATCACCCTGCGCAGCCGCGCCTTGCGCCAGTTCACCATCGGCCATGTTCGCCATCGCCTGGTAGCGCGGGTGGAGATCATCGATAACGGCCCGGGCATTCCGGCGGAACTGCAAGACACCCTCTTCTATCCCATGGTCAGCGGCCGCCCGGACGGTACCGGGCTGGGCCTGGCCATTACTCAGAACATCATCAGCCAGCACCAGGGCCTGATCGAGTGTGAAAGCCACGCAGGCCACACTGCCTTCTCGATCTACCTGCCCCTGGAACAAGGAGCCACCGCCTCATGAGCCGAAGTGAAACCGTATGGATCGTCGACGATGATCGCTCCATCCGCTGGGTCCTGGAAAAAGCCCTGCAACAAGAAGGCATGACCACCCAGAGCTTCGACAGCGCAGATGGTGTGATGGGCCGCCTGGCACGCCAGCAACCGGACGTGATCATTTCCGACATTCGCATGCCGGGTGCCAGCGGCCTCGACCTGCTGGCACAGATCCGCGAGCACCACCCGCGCCTGCCGGTCATCATCATGACCGCCCATTCCGACCTCGACAGCGCCGTGGCGTCGTACCAGGGCGGTGCCTTCGAGTACCTGCCCAAGCCGTTCGACGTGGACGAAGCCGTCTCACTGGTCAAGCGCGCCAACCAGCACGCCCAGGAGCAACAAGGCCTGGATGTGCCACAGAACCTGGCGCGCACTCCGGAAATCATTGGTGAAGCCCCGGCGATGCAGGAGGTGTTCCGCGCCATCGGCCGCCTCAGCCATTCCAACATCACGGTACTGATCAACGGCGAGTCCGGCACCGGTAAAGAACTGGTGGCCCACGCCCTGCACCGTCACAGCCCGCGTGCGGCGTCGCCGTTCATTGCCCTGAACATGGCGGCCATCCCCAAGGACTTGATGGAGTCCGAGCTGTTCGGCCATGAGAAAGGTGCCTTCACCGGTGCTGCCAACCTGCGCCGGGGCCGCTTCGAGCAGGCCGATGGGGGCACCTTGTTCCTCGACGAAATCGGCGACATGCCCGCCGACACCCAGACCCGCCTGCTGCGGGTGCTGGCTGATGGCGAGTTCTACCGCGTTGGCGGCCATGTGCCGGTCAAGGTCGACGTACGCATCATTGCTGCAACCCACCAGAACCTGGAGTCGCTGGTGCAGGCCGGCAAGTTCCGCGAGGACTTGTTCCACCGCCTGAACGTGATCCGCATCCACATCCCGCGGCTGTCCGACCGCCGCGAGGATATTCCCGCCCTCGCCCGCCACTTCCTCGCCCGCGCCGCCCAGGAACTGGCGGTCGAGCCGAAGATCCTCAAGCCGGAAACCGAAGAGTTCATCCGCAACCTGCCGTGGCCAGGCAACGTGCGGCAGATGGAAAACACCTGCCGCTGGATCACCGTGATGGCGTCCAGCCGCGAGGTGCTGATCGGCGACCTGCCGCCCGAACTGCTGAACCTGCCACAGGATGCCGCACCGGTAACCAACTGGGAGCAGGCCCTGCGCCAGTGGGCCGACCAGGCGTTGGCGCGTGGGCAGTCAAACCTGCTGGACAGCGCGGTGCCGAGTTTTGAACGGATCATGATCGAGACGGCGCTCAAGCACACCGCGGGACGGCGCCGGGATGCGGCGCTGTTGCTGGGTTGGGGGCGTAATACCCTGACGCGCAAGATCAAGGAGCTGGGGATGAATGTGGCGGGTGGGGATGATGAGGAAGGTGACGACCACTGAGTTCTGAGTAAACCCTCCAGATCCCGGGGGCCGCTTTGCGGCCCTTTCGCGACACAAGGCCGCTCCCACAGGGATAGCGCCGCCTCTGAACTGAGCGGCGTCCTGTGGGAGCGGCCTTGTGTCGCGATAGGCCTGCGAAGCAGGCCCGGCTTTCTCAGCCCGATGCACCGATCCTGTGCCCGGTGCACCTCGCGAAGGCACAAATCCCCTCAAAACCCGGCCAAATCCCCCTCAAAGCCCAATATTCACGAGCTTTGCAAAACTGGCACGCCCCCTGCAATAGCTAATACATACCCAGTTTCGGGGGCCCTGGTACAGGCAGGCCGGGTGAACCCCTCTTTTATTCGCAACACCGCCCGTTTTGGGGACCTCGGTACAGGCAGGCCGGGTCATCCCCCCTTTATACGCAGTAACCCCTTTTGGGGACCCTGGTACAGGCAGGCCGGGATATCCCCTCTTTTATTCGCGCAGTTTCACCTGCAACCGCCAGCGCCCATCGCCCTCTGCACCGGCCCACTCGCCGTGCAGGGGACGCGCGGCAATCACCGTCAGCAGCAACCCTTCGTCACTCTTCTGCACCCGCCAACTGACCGGTTTACCCTGCAGGCTCAATTGCCCTTGCTGGGCCTTGCCCTGAGCCTGGAACAGTAGCGCAACCGTGCCTTGCACATTCTCGCCATGCAGCTTGGGTTCTTCGTTGAACCACAGCGTCAGGCCATCCTGTACCACCTCCACCTGCTGCAGCTCACGCTCGTCGGGCGCGGTCAGGCGGCCGATCATCAGCCCTACCATCAAACCGACAATCGCCAGTGACAGCATTACCCGTGGGAAGGCCTTCGAACGCACGTCCGGTTCAGGGGTAGAATGCCCGTCATCTTCACGCTTGGAGCCGTGCATGTTTCACGTCATCCTTTTTCAACCAGAAATTCCGCCGAATACCGGCAACATCATTCGCCTGTGCGCCAACAGCGGCTGCGACCTGCACCTGATCGAACCCATCAGCTTCGAACTGGATGACAAGCGCCTGCGGCGCGCGGGGCTGGATTACCATGAGTATGCCACGCTCAAGCGCCACGAGAGCCTGGCCGGATGCCTGGAAAGCCTGGGTAATCCACGGCTGTTCGCCTTTACCACCAAGGGCTCGCACCCGTTCCATGAAGTGGCCTATCAGCCGGGTGACGCCTTCCTGTTCGGGCCAGAGAGCCGCGGGTTGCCAGCCGAGGTGCTGGACAGCCTGCCGGCCGAGCAACGCCTGCGCCTGCCGATGCGGCCGGGGTGCCGGAGCCTGAACCTGTCCAATACCGTGGCGGTGACGGTGTATGAGGCCTGGCGGCAGAACGGGTTTGCCGGCAGCTGATCTTTCACCTGCAAGGGCCCTTTCGCGGGCTCGCCCGCTCCCGCACTGAATGGTGTACGCCAAACCATTGTGGGAGCGGGCATGCCCGCGAAAGGGCCGGAACAGGCAATAAAAAAGCGCCCCGAGAGGCGCTTTTCTGAAACCGGCAGCGATTACTGCACAGTCGGCACTTCGCCCGCGTCCTGCATGCGCTGCATTTCTTGCGCGTACAGGGCGTCGAAGTTGACCGGCGACAGCATCAGGGCCGGGAACGAACCGCGGGTCACCAGGCTGTCCAGGGTCTCACGGGCGTACGGGAACAGGATGTTCGGGCAGAACGCACCCAGGGTGTGGCTCATCGAAGCCGCATCCAGGTTGGCGATCAGGAAGATACCGGCCTGCTGCACTTCAGCGATGAAAGCCACTTCGTCACCGTTCTTGACGGTAACCGACAGGGTCAACACCACTTCGTGGAAGTCGCCTTCCAGGGCTTTCTGCTTGGTGTTCAGGTCCAGCGCAACGCTCGGCTCCCAGGTCTGACGGAAGATCTGCGGGCTTTTCGGGGCCTCGAACGACAGGTCGCGCACATAGATGCGCTGCAGGGAGAACTGAGGGCTGTTGTCTTCTGCAGCAGCGCCGTTGGTCTGTTGGTCAGTCATGGCAGATCCTTATCCTAATGTTTTTGAATGCAGTGCAAATCAGGCCGCCAGCAGCGCGTCGAGCTTGCCGGCGCGCTCCAGGGCATAAAGGTCATCGCATCCACCGACATGGGTGCTGCCGATCCAGATCTGCGGCACCGACGTACGGCCAGCCTTCTGGCTCATCTCGGCGCGGACCTGCGGCTTGCCGTCGACCTTGATTTCCTCGAAGGCCACGCCTTTGCTCTCAAGCAGGTACTTGGCGCGCATGCAGTAGGGGCAGTAGTCGCTGGAATAGACGATGACGGGCTTCATATCACTTCACCAGGGGCAGGTTATCGGCTTTCCAGCTGGAAACGCCACCGCTCAGTTTGGCGGCGGTGTAGCCAGCCTTGAGCAGTTCGCGGCAGTGGGTGCCGGACTGCTGGCCCATTGCGTCGACGACGATCAGGGTCTTCTCTTTGTGCTTGTCCAGCTCGCTCATGCGGGCGGCCAGCTTGTCCTGCGGAATGTTGATCGCACCGACGATGTGGCCGGCGGCGTACTCCTTGGCAGTACGGATGTCGATGACCAGGCCCTTGTCGGCGTTGACCAGGGCGGTCAGTTGGCCATTGCTCAGGCTCTGGCCGCCACGGCGGATTTCATTGAGCAGCAGCAGGACCAGCAGAACAACGAAGATCGCAACCAGGATGTAGTGATCTGTCGCGAATTGAATCAGGTGAGCAACCATCAGCGGTGTTCCAGGCGATTGAAAATGCCGGCCAGTATACACAGCCCCCCAGTACCACCAAAGCCCGACGGGCTGGCCGCAAAGGTACCTTCATGTTGCCGCATGGGCCGCGCTGGTCAGGGAACAGGACGAATATTCGCCGCAGGTGGCGTATTTGCCCTAAAATGCGTGTCTTTATCATCTTTGAACAACCGTGAGTTTGATTGATGACGAGTACGCCCAAACCCCTGGTCCTGATTATCCTGGATGGCTTCGGCCACAGCGAAATTCCCGAACACAACGCTATCTTTGCCGCCAATACGCCGGTCTATGATCGCCTGCGCGCCACACAGCCGCATGGCCTCATTTCCGGCTCGGGCATGGATGTCGGCCTGCCGGACGGGCAGATGGGCAACTCCGAAGTCGGTCACATGAACCTGGGGGCCGGCCGCGTCGTCTACCAGGACTTCACCCGCGTCACCAAAGCCATCCGCGATGGCGAGTTCTTCGAGAACCCGGTGCTCACCGCTGCCGTGGACAAGGCCGCCAGCGCCGGCAAGGCCGTGCACATCCTTGGGCTGCTGTCCGATGGTGGCGTGCACAGCCACCAGGACCACCTGGTGGCCATGGCCGAACTGGCCGCGCAGCGCGGTGCAGACAAGATCTACCTGCACGCCTTCCTCGACGGCCGCGACACCCCGCCACGCAGCGCACAGTCGTCCATCGAACTGCTCGACACCACCTTCGCCAAGCTGGGCAAGGGCCGCATCGCCAGCCTGATCGGCCGCTACTTCGCCATGGACCGCGACAACCGCTGGGACCGCGTCAGCGCCGCCTACAACCTGATCGTCGACAGCGCCGCCGAGTACACCGCCGACACCGCCCAGGCCGGCCTGGAAGCGGCCTACGCCCGTGACGAGAGCGACGAATTCGTCAAGGCCACGCGCATCGGTGAAGCGGTCAAGGTCGAAGATGGCGATGCCGTGATCTTCATGAACTTCCGCGCTGACCGCGCCCGCGAGCTGTCGCGTGCATTCGTCGAAACCGACTTCAACGAGTTCCCGCGTGCCCGCCTGCCAAAACTGGCGGCCTACATCGGCCTGACCCAGTACTCGGCCAAGATCCCGGCCCCCGCAGCCTTTGCACCTTCCAGCCTGAACAATGTGCTGGGCGAGTACCTGGCCAAGAACGGCAAGACCCAGCTGCGCATCGCCGAGACCGAGAAGTACGCCCACGTTACCTTCTTCTTCTCGGGCGGGCGTGAAGAGCCGTTCGAAGGCGAAGAACGCATCCTGATCCCGTCGCCGAAGGTTGCCACCTACGACCTGCAGCCGGAAATGAACGCGCCGGAAGTGACCGACCGCATTGTCGAAGCCATCGAGCAGCAGCGTTACGACGTGATCGTGGTCAACTACGCCAACGGCGACATGGTTGGCCACACCGGCGTGTTCGCGGCGGCGGTCAAGGCGGTCGAAGCGCTGGATACCTGTGTAGGGCGCATTGTCGAAGCGCTGGACAAGGTGGACGGCGAAGCGCTGATCACCGCCGACCACGGCAACGTCGAGCAAATGGAAGACGAATGCACCGGCCAGGCGCACACCGCGCACACCACCGAGCCGGTACCGTTCATCTATGTGGGCAAGCGCAACGTCAAGGTACGCGAGGGCGGCGTGCTGGCCGACGTGGCGCCAACCATGCTGCAGCTGCTGGGGCTGGAAAAGCCGGTGGAAATGACCGGAACCTCGATCCTGGTCGACGCCTGATTCGGTGCAAGGGGGGCGCTTCGCGCCCCATTCGCAGCACAAGGCTGCTCCTACAAGGGCTCGCGTGATGCCTGTAGGAGCGGCCTTGTGTCGCGATCGGGCTGCGCAGCAGCCCCGATTGCACATGAATTCCAGACAAACGCCCCCCTGCACCCGCAGCGAGGCGTTTTTTTTGGCCGCCCGGGCGGGCATACTAGGCCAGTCTCCATCCTTGGTACGCCAAACCCCATGCTTCGCGCCCTGATCCTCCTAGCCCTGTCTTGCCTGCTCAGCCCGGCCTTCGCCGATGAGCGCGTGCAGACCCAGCAGCAACTGGACGCCACCCGCCAGGACATTGCCGAGCTCAAGAAGACGCTAGGCAAGCTCCAGGAAGAAAAGGCCGGTGTGCAAAAGGACCTCAAAGCCACCGAGACCGACATCGGCGATCTCGAAAAACAGGTGGAGGCTCTACAGCAAGAGCTAAAAAAGACCGAGGGCGATCTGGAGCGCCTTGATACCGAGAAAAAAAAACTCCAGAGCGCCCGCGTTGAACAACAACGACTGATCGCCATCCAGGCCCGTTCGGCCTACCAGAACAATGGCCGCGAGGAATACCTCAAGCTGCTGCTCAACCAGCAGAACCCCGAGAAATTCGCCCGCACCCTCACCTACTACGATTACCTGAGCAAGGCGCGCCTGGAGCAATTGCGCACCTTCAACGAGACGTTGCGCCAGCTGGCCAACGTCGAGCAGGCAATTGCCGGCCAGCAGCAACAGTTGCTGGCCCAGCGCGCCGACCTCGACAGCCGCCGCCAGGCCCTGGAAGCCGAGCGCGGCAAGCGCCAGCAGGTGCTGGCCAAGCTCAATGGCGACGTGAAGGACCGCGACCAGAAGTTGCAGGCCCGCGAGCAGGATCAGGCCGACCTGGCCAAAGTCCTCAAGACCATTGAGGAAACCCTGGCCCGGCAGGCCCGCGAAGCTGAAGAAGCGCGCAAGAAAGCCTTGCTGGCCCAGCAGGAAGCGGAAAAACGCCGACAGCAGGAGGCCCTGGCTGCCGCCGCTGCCCGCGAACGGGCCCAGGCACCCGTGGAGCCCGTGGAGCCACCGAAAAAGGCCCGCACCACCCTCGGCCCGATGGTTTCCACCGACGGCGCAAGCTACGGCGGCGCTTTTTCTTCTGCTCGGGGCAAACTTCCGTGGCCCGTCAACGGTCGATTGCTGGCACGCTTCGGTGATGCCCGCGGCAGCGACGCCCGTGCCAAGTGGGACGGGGTGATGATCAGCGCCAACCCGGGTACCCAGGTACGTGCGGTGCACGGCGGGCGCGTGGTGTTCGCCGACTGGTTGCGCGGCGCCGGGCTTCTGGTCATTCTGGACCATGGCAACGGTTACCTGAGCCTGTACGGCCACAACCAGAGCCTGCTCAAGAGCGCCGGTGATATCGTCAAGGCCGGTGAAGCCATTTCCACCGTTGGCGACAGCGGTGGCCAGGACGCGGCAGGCTTGTACTTCGCCATCCGCCAGCAGGGCCGGCCTACCGACCCTTCGCAGTGGTGCCGGGGCTAGTCAAATTTCTACGGCGTAGCCTGAATGCTGCGCCGATGCTCCCCAAGGGAGCGCTTACAGGATCAGGAGTTCGTTCGACATGCTGCACTCGCCTCGTCTCACCCAGCTGGCCCTGTCCATCGCCCTGGCGGTCGGCGCGCCCCTGGCCACCGCCGCAGAGCCGGCCAAGGCCGCCGCAGTGCCAGCCACCGAGGTGACCGCCAAGGCGCCGCTGCCGCTGGAAGAACTGCGCACCTTCGCCGAGGTCATGGACCGCATCAAGGCTGCCTACGTGGAACCGGTGGATGACAAGACCCTGCTGGAAAACGCCATCAAGGGCATGCTCAGCAACCTTGACCCGCACTCCGCCTACCTTGGCCCCGAAGACTTCCAGGAGCTGCAGGAAAGCACCAGCGGCGAGTTCGGCGGGCTGGGCATCGAAGTAGGCCAGGAAGACGGCTTCATCAAGGTGGTCTCGCCAATCGACGACACCCCGGCTTCGCGTGCCGGTGTGCAGGCGGGCGACCTGATCGTCAAGATCAACGGCGCCCCGACCCGTGGCCAGACCATGACCGAAGCGGTCGACAAGATGCGCGGCAAGATCGGCGAGAAAATCACCCTGACCCTGGTGCGCGACGGCGGCAATCCGTTCGACGTAACCCTGGCCCGCGCGGTCATCCAGGTCAAGAGCGTGAAGAGCCAGCTGCTGGAGAACGACTACGGCTACATCCGCATCACCCAGTTCCAGGTCAAGACCGGTGACGAAGTGGGCAAGGCCTTGGCCAAGATGCGCAAGGACAACGGCAAGAAATTGCGCGGGGTCGTGCTGGACCTGCGCAACAACCCGGGCGGCGTGCTGCAGTCGGCGGTAGAAGTGGCTGACCACTTCCTGACCAAGGGCCTGATCGTCTACACCAAGGGCCGCATCGCCAACTCCGAACTGCGCTTCTCCGCCGACCCGGCCGACGCCAGCGAAGGCGTGCCACTGGTGGTGCTGATCAACGGCGGCAGTGCCTCGGCCTCCGAGATCGTCGCCGGTGCCCTGCAGGACCAGAAGCGTGCCGTGCTGATGGGTACCGACAGCTTCGGCAAAGGTTCGGTGCAGACCGTGCTGCCGCTGGCCAACGACCGCGCCCTGAAGCTGACTACCGCGTTGTACTACACCCCCAACGGCCGCTCCATCCAGGCCCAGGGCATCGTGCCGGACATCGAGGTGCGCCCGGCCAAGCTCACCGCCGAAGTCGACACCGAAAACTTCAAGGAAGCCGACCTGCAGGGCCACTTGGGCAACGGCAACGGCGGCGCCGACCGCCCGACCGGCAGCAGCAAGCGCAAGGAACGCCCGCAGGACGATGACTTCCAGCTGAGCCAGGCCCTGAGCCTGCTCAAAGGGCTGAACATCACCTCGGGCAAATGATCCACACGATGCGTTACCTGCTGTGTCTGTTGTTCTGCCTGTTGGCCGGGGTCGCGCAAGCGGCGCCGGCCGGCAAGGCCTACATGAGCATCATCATCGACGACCTGGGCCAGAGCCCCGACCGTGACAGCCGAACCCTGGCCCTGCCTGGGCCGGTGACCATGGCGATCATGCCCGACACCCCGCACGCCACCACCTTCGCCCGCCAGGCCCACAAGGCCGGCAAGACGGTGATCCTGCACATGCCCATGGACCCGGCCACCGGGCCCTATGCCTGGCACCCGGGCATCGCCATCGAAGAACTGGCCCGCCGCCTGGATGCCGCCTTGGTCAAGGTGCCCTACGCCGCCGGCATCAACAACCACATGGGTAGCCGCATGACGGCGCAGCGTGAACCCATGGCCTGGTTGATGGGTGAGCTGCAGCAACGCCACCTGTTCTTCGTCGACAGCCGCACCAGCGCCGCCACCGTGGCCGCAGCCGAGGCGCAACGCATTGGCCTGGCCCACGTTTCGCGTGATGTGTTCCTCGACGATGTGCGCACTACCGAGGCCATCACCGGCCAGTTGCAGCAAGGCATCGCCCTGGCGCGCAAGGAGGGTTCGGCGGTGCTGATCGGGCATCCTTACCCGCAGACCCTCGAAGTGCTGGAACGGGCCCTGCCACAGCTCAAGGGCCAGGGCATCGAACTGATCAGGCTCAGCCAGATGATCGCCGTGCGCAGCAACCTGGCGATGCCTGGGCATGGCAAGAATGGCCGCTACACCAATCGCTGAGAAGCTGGGGCTGCTTTGCAGCCCCAATAAAAAAACCCGCTCAGTGAGTGGGTTTTCTTTTGCCTCAACAGCAATCAGCTGTACACACGCCCCAGCAACTGGCGGTGGCTTTCGAACTGATCCAGCACGTCACGCACGATCTGCTCCGGGGCAAAGCCCATCAGGTCATACTCCTGGCTGCCATCGTGCAGGTACACCTCGGCACGGTAGTAGCGCTGACGCACTTCTGGCTCGCCCTCCACCGGTGCTTCGCTCGGCGCGGCCATGTAGCCGTCCAGGCTCACTTCGTAAACGAACGGGTTGCCCTCGTCCATCATCACCCGCAGGCCCATCATGTTGCGAGACTGGCCAACGCGGGTTTCCACCTCGAAGCCCAGGGTCTGCAACTGCGCGGCCGCTTCTTTCAGCGCCGGGCTGACCTGCTTGTCCATGAAGCGCTGCACCACAGCCTGGGTCGGTTGCAGCTCCAGCTGGGTCAGGCGCTCGCTGAAACCGCGACGGCCACGGGCGGCCAGCTCGGCGCGTTCGCTTTCTACTGCCACGTCCTGCTTCATGGCCTTGTACAGGCCGAACATGAACAGCACCAGCACCACCGAGAACGGCAGGCCCGCCAGCACGACCATGGTCTGCATGGCTTCAAAGTTACCGGCAAACAGCAGGCCGATGGTGACCAGGGTGATGACCACCGACCAGAACACCACCATCCAGTGCGGGGCGTCTTCGTCGACCTTGCCGCCTTTGCACGACAGGTTGGCCATCATCACCGCGCCGGAGTCGGCCGGTGTAAGGAACAGCACAAAGCCGACAAATACCGCCACACCAATCACGATCTTCGCCGCCGGGAAGTATTCCAGCAGCTGGTAGATCGACATTGACGGCTGTTCCAGCGCGGTCTTGCCCAGCTCCACCGCCCCCTGGTTGATCACCAGGTCCAGTGCGGTGTTACCGAAGATCGACAGCCAGGCCAAGGTGAAGCCCAGCGGGATCAACAGCACGCCGCTGACCAGTTGGCGCACGGTACGGCCCTTGGAGATACGGGCAATGAACATGCCGACGAACGGGCCCCAGGAGATCCACCAGGCCCAGTAGAACACGGTCCACAGGCCCAGCCAGCGCTCGGACTTGCCAGCATCGCCCTCGTACACGTACAGGTCGAAGGTTTTCAGCACGATGCCGTTGAGGTAGTCGCCAACGTTCTGCACGAAGCCGTTGAACAGGTGCAGGGTGTTGCCCGCCAGCAGCACGAACAGCAGCAGGCCGCTGAACAGCAGGATGTTCAGGTTGGACAGGCGGCGAATGCCGTTTTCCACACCCGATACCGCCGCCACGGTAGCCACGCCGGCCATGACCAGGATCACCACCAGCAGGTTGGTCTGGCTGTGCTCCATGCCGAACAGGTATTCAAGGCCCGAGGACACCTGCATCGAGCCGATCCCCAGGTTGGTCACCAGGCCCAGCAGGGTCACGAACATGCCGAAGATGTCCACCGCGTTGCCGGCAGCACCCTTGACCCAACGCTCACCCACCAGCGGATACAGCGCCGAGCGCAGCGCCAGCGGCTGGTTGTGACGGTAGGCGAAGTAACCCACGGCCAGGCCGACCAGGGCGTAGATTGCCCAGCCATGCAGGCCCCAGTGCAGGAAGGTCAGTTGCAGGCCCTGGCGCGCAGCTTCGAGGCTGGCCGGTGAACCTTGCGGTGGGTTGAAGTAGTGGTCCAGCGGCTCGGAAGCGCCGAAGTACAGCAGCGAAATGCCGATGCCGGAGGAGAACAGCATGCCGGCCCAGGCGCCGTAGCTGAAGTCAGGCTGATCGTCCTTGCCGCCAAGCTTGAGCTTGCCGTAATCGGAGAAGGCCAGGTAGATGACGAACAGCAGGTAACCGCAGATCACCAGCATGTAGTACCAGCCAAAGGTGCGCGTCAGCCATTTCTGGGCCACGCCCAGCACTTGGCCGGCGGCATCGGGTACAGCGATCAGCAAGGCAGTCAGAACAAGGATCATCAGCGCGGAGGTGAAGAACACCACGCGGTTGACCCGTACCCTCTCGGCGGGGGGCTTGGTAAGTGAGGCAGAACTCATTGCACGAATGCTCCGGGCAGTACGGCTTTGTGGAGGCTAATCAATCTTTCCCGAGCAATTGGTGGAATATCCCCACTGCGTCAGGTGTTATAAAAGCACCCTGGAAACCGTGATCCCGAATCGATACGTTGCAAAAAAACAGACAGGTGGCCTGCTGAAAATGCCCACGCATCCGCAGAGGTGCGCGCATTCGTCACAGATCACCCCGCCCGCTCCAAGGGCCTGTCGCAGGGCCAGTGGCCGTACGGCAGAATCTGCACTTCGCATCGCTCATGCCCGTCAACGCCTTGTATTCCGGGGGTTACGCGATTTCCTGGGGTGTTAATTCGTGCCTTCTCGACCGCCTGAAAAACTGTCAATGGCACAAATTGTCGCAGAGCTTATTCTTTATTGATTGAACGTTCAATCAAAACAAAATAGACTGGCCTTCGCCGAGTCAGCCGCCCGTCGTCTGCTCGCAGGCCTGAGGAGATAGCAAGATGCCCAAGGTCGGTATGCAACCCATCCGCCGCCAGCAGTTGATCGAAGCCACGTTGCAGGCGGTCGATCAGGTCGGTCTGGGGGACGCCAGCATTGCGCTGATTGCCCGTTTGGCCGGTGTGTCGAACGGCATCATCAGTCACTACTTTCGGGACAAGAACGGCCTGATCGCAGCGACGATGGGGTACATCATGAGCATGCTCAACGAAGGCGTCAGAGCACGCCGTCAGGCCCTGACGGACGACAGCCCGCGCGCTCACCTGAAAGTGATCATCGAGGGCAACTTCGATGCCAGCCAGGTGAACGGCCCGGCAATGAAAACCTGGCTGGCCTTTTGGGCCTCCAGCATGCACCAGCCCGATTTGCACAGGTTGCAGCGGATCAACGACCACCGCTTGTATTCCAACCTGTGCTGCCAGTTCCGCCGCGTCCTGCCGCTCTACCATGCGCGTAAGGCAGCCCGCGGCCTGGCAGCCCTGATCGACGGCCTGTGGCTGCGTGGCGCCCTGTCGGGTGATGCATTCGACACCGGCCAGGCGATACGGATTGCTTACGAATACATGGATCTACAACTGGCTAAACAGCACACCCTGGGTACAAACGACCAGGCCGCTGAACAAGCACGCACGGCCCTTGCCAATCCAGCAGGAGCGTGACGCGCAAGCCAAACCACACACTGCACTTGCGAGGACACTATGGCCCGTTTCGGAACGCAAAAACTCTACATTGATGGCGCTTACGTCGACGCTGGCAGCAATGCCACTTTCGAAGCCATCAACCCGGCTACCGGCGAAGTCCTCGCCCACGTGCAACGTGCCACCGAGGCTGACGTCGAGAAGGCTGTCGAAAGCGCCGAACGTGGCCAGAAAGTCTGGGCTGCGATGACCGCCATGCAGCGTTCGCGCATCCTGCGCCGCGCCGTCGACATCCTGCGCGAGCGCAACGATGAGCTGGCGCAGCTGGAAACCCTGGACACCGGCAAGTCGTACTCCGAGACCCGTTACGTCGACATCGTCACCGGCGCCGACGTGCTGGAATACTATGCAGGCCTGGTACCGGCCATCGAAGGCGAGCAGATCCCGCTGCGCGAATCGTCCTTCGTCTACACCCGCCGCGAGCCGCTGGGCGTGACTGCGGGTATCGGCGCCTGGAACTACCCGATCCAGATCGCCCTGTGGAAATCCGCCCCGGCCCTGGCCGCCGGCAACGCGATGATCTTCAAGCCGTCGGAAGTCACCTCGCTGACCACCCTGAAACTGGCCGAGATCTACACCGAAGCCGGCCTGCCGAATGGCGTATTCAACGTTCTGACCGGCAGCGGCCGCGAAGTCGGCACCTGGCTGACCGAGCACCCGCGCATCGAAAAAGTCTCCTTCACCGGCGGTACCACCACCGGCAAGAAGGTCATGGCCAGCGCCTCCAGCTCCTCGCTGAAGGAAGTCACCATGGAACTGGGCGGCAAGTCGCCACTGATCATCTGCGCCGACGCCGACCTGGACAAGGCCGCCGACATCGCCATGATGGCCAACTTCTACAGCTCGGGCCAGGTGTGCACCAACGGCACCCGCGTGTTCATCCCGGCTGAAATGAAAGCTGCCTTCGAAGCCAAGATCGCCGAGCGCGTTGCCCGCATCCGTGTTGGCAACCCGGAAGACGAAAACACCAACTTCGGCCCGCTGGTCAGCTTCGCCCACATGGAAAACGTGCTGGGCTACATCGCCAAGGGTAAAGAAGAAGGTGCACGCGTACTGTGCGGCGGCGAGCGTCTGACCGAAGGTGACTTCGCCAAGGGCGCCTTCGTGGCCCCGACCGTGTTCACCGACTGCACCGACGACATGACCATCGTCAAAGAAGAGATCTTCGGCCCGGTCATGAGCATTCTGTCCTACGAGACCGAAGAAGAAGTGATCCGTCGTGCCAACGACACCGAGTACGGCCTGGCCGCCGGTGTGTGCACCAACGACATCACCCGCGCTCACCGCATCATCCACAAGCTGGAAGCCGGTATCTGCTGGATCAACGCCTGGGGTGAATCGCCGGCCGAAATGCCGGTCGGTGGCTACAAGCAGTCGGGCGTCGGCCGTGAGAACGGCGTCAGCTCGCTGGCTCAATACACTCGCATCAAGTCGGTCCAGGTCGAGCTGGGCGGCTACAACTCGGTTTTCTAAACCCTGTCTAGCCCCGCCCGTGCCGCTGTGCACGGGCGTTCCCGCTCCCTGATCACCGCCAACACGAGGGTACTTTCATGTCCCAAGAATTCGATTACATCATCGTCGGTGCCGGCTCGGCCGGTAACACCCTGGCTACCCGCCTGACCGAAGACGCCGGCGTCACCGTACTGCTGCTGGAAGCCGGTGGCCCCGACTACCGCTTCGACTTCCGCACCCAGATGCCAGCCGCCCTGGCCTTCCCGCTGCAAGGCCGCCGCTACAACTGGGCCTACGAGACCGACCCGGAGCCGCACATGGACGGCCGCCGCATGGAATGTGGCCGCGGCAAGGGCCTGGGTGGCTCGTCGCTGATCAACGGCATGTGCTACATCCGCGGCAACGCCATGGACTTCGACGGCTGGGCAGAACTGCCAGGCCTGGAAGACTGGACCTACCTCGACTGCCTGCCGTACTTCCGTAAAGCCGAAACCCGCGACATCGGCCCGAACGATTACCACGGTGGCGAAGGCCCGGTCAGCGTTGCCACGCCAAAAGCCGGCAACAACCCGCTGTTCCACGCCATGGTCGACGCCGGCGTACAAGCCGGTTACCCGCGCACTGAAGACCTCAATGGCTACCAGCAGGAAGGCTTCGGCCCGATGGACCGTTCGGTAACCAAGAACGGCCGCCGCTCCAGCACCGCCCGTGGCTACCTGGACCAGGCCAAGAAGCGCCCGAACCTGACCATCGTCACCCACGCCCTGAGCGACCGCGTACTGTTCGACGGCAAGCGCGCCGTTGGCGTGACCTACCTGGTCGGCGACAGCGAAGAGCGCGTTGAAGCCCGTGCCCGCAAGGAAGTGATCGTCAGCTCCGGCGCCATCGCCTCGCCGCAGCTGCTGCAACGCTCCGGCGTCGGTCCGCGTCACCTGCTGGAAAGCCTCGACATCCCGGTTGTACACGACCTGCCGGGCGTTGGCGAAAACCTGCAGGACCACCTTGAGCTGTACCTGCAGTACGCCTGCACCCAGCCGGTATCGCTGTACCCATCGCTGCTGTGGTGGAACCAGCCGGCCATCGGTGCCGAGTGGATGTTCAAGGGCACCGGCATCGGCGCCAGCAACCAGTTCGAGGCTGGCGGCTTCATCCGTTCCCGCCCTGAATTCAAGTGGCCGAACATTCAGTACCACTTCCTGCCGGTTGCGATTAACTACAACGGCTCCAATGGCGTGAAAGAGCACGGTTTCCAGGCGCACATGGGCTCCATGCGCTCGCCTGCCCGTGGTCGCATCCAGACCAAGTCGAAGAACCCGCGCCAGCACCCGAGCATCCTGTTCAACTACATGTCCACCGAGCAGGACTGGCAGGAATTCCGTGACGGCATCCGCCTGACCCGCGAAATCATGGCCCAGCCAGCGCTGGACCCGTACCGTGGCCGCGAAATCAGCCCGGGCGCCGACGTGCAAACCGACGAGCAACTGGACAAGTTCATCCGCGAGCACGCCGAAACCGCCTTCCACCCGTCCTGCTCGTGCAAGATGGGCACCGATGACATGGCAGTGGTCGACGGCGAAGGCCGCGTGCATGGCATGAAGGGCCTGCGTGTGGTCGATGCCTCGATCATGCCGCTGATCATCACCGGCAACCTCAACGCCACCACGATCATGATCGCCGAGAAAATCTCGGACAAGATCCGTGGCCGCAAGCCACTGCCGCGCAGCACTGCCAAGTACTATGTGGCGGGCGATGCACCGGTGAAAGGCAAGCCGATGCGTGAAGTGAAGCAGGCGTAAACCTGCACCGGCCTCTTCGCGGGCATGCCCGCTCCCACAGGGACAGCACAAATCTCAACTATTGTGAGAAACCTGTGGGAGCGGGCGTGCCCGCGAAGAGGCCCGCCCAGGCAACACATGCTGCCAATTCATCAGGTTAGAATCGATTGGCACGCGACCTGCTAGCTTTTGCTGAAAAGTACGCTACCAAGTCCTATTTCCCCGCGCTGTCCCGGAGTACCTGCCTTTGGATGCAAGCACCATCAACAGCCTGTTCTTGATCGGCGCATTGCTGGTGGGCGCAAGTATCCTGGTCAGTTCCCTGTCATCGCGCCTGGGTATCCCCATTCTGGTCATCATCCTCGCCGTCGGCATGGTCGCCGGTGTCGATGGTGGCGGCATCATCTTCAACAACTACCCGACCGCCTACTTGGTGGGCAACCTGGCACTGGCCGTGATCCTGCTCGACGGTGGCCTGCGCACGCGGGTAGCAAGCTTCCGCGTGGCGCTGTGGCCGGCGCTGTCGCTGGCCACGGTCGGGGTAATGATCACCACCGCCCTCACCGGCCTGGTCGCCGCCTGGCTGTTCAACCTGAGCCTGATCCAGGGCCTGCTGATCGGCGCCATCGTCGGCTCAACCGACGCCGCTGCGGTGTTCTCGCTGCTGGGCGGCAAAGGCCTGAACGAGCGGGTTACCGCCACCCTGGAGATCGAGTCGGGCAGCAACGACCCGATGGCGGTGTTCCTCACCGTCACCCTGATCGACATGATCGCCAGTGGCCAGACCGGCCTGCACTGGAGCCTGCTGGGCCACCTGCTGCGCGAGTTCGGCATCGGCGGGCTGCTGGGCCTGGGCGGCGGCTGGCTGATGCTGCAACTGGTCAACCGCATCAACCTGGCCGGTGGCCTGTACCCGATCCTGGTGGTAGCCGGCGGCCTGGTGGTGTTCTCGCTGACCAACGCCCTGCACGGCAGTGGCTTCCTCGCCGTGTACCTGTGCGGCCTGGTGCTGGGCAACAAGCCTATCCGTAGCCGCCATGGCATTTTGCACATGCTCGACGGCATGGCCTGGCTGGCCCAGATCGGCATGTTCCTGGTGCTGGGGCTGCTGGTCACGCCCCACGACCTGCTGCCCATCGCCTTGCCGGCGCTGGGCCTGGCGTTGTGGATGATCCTGGTGGCGCGGCCGCTGTCGGTGGTCGCTGCACTGCTGCCGTTCAAGGCCTTCCATGGCCGCGAAAAGGGCTTTATCGCCTGGGTAGGCTTGCGCGGCGCGGTGCCGATCATTCTGGCGGTGTTCCCGCTGATGGCCGGCCTGCCGGACGCCCAGCTGTTCTTCAACCTGGCCTTCTTCATCGTGCTGGTGTCGCTGCTGGTGCAAGGCACCAGCCTGCCGTGGATGGCCAAACTGCTGAAAGTGACCGTACCGCCAGACCCGGCGCCAATCTCCCGCTCCGCCCTGGAAGTGCACATCACCAGCGAGTGGGAAATGTTCGTCTACCGCCTGGGCGCCGAAAAATGGTGCATCGGCGCCGCCCTGCGCGAGCTGAAAATGCCCGAAGGCACGCGGATTGCCGCCCTGTTCCGTGGCGAGCAGCTGCTGCACCCGTCTGGCAGTACCGTGCTGGAAGTGGGGGACATGCTCTGCGTGATCGGCCACGAGCACAACCTGCCGGCCCTGGGCAAACTGTTCAGCCAAGCGCCACAGCGTGGCCTGGACTTGCGTTTCTTCGGCGACTTCGTGCTCGAAGGCGATGCCGAACTGGGTGCAGTGGCAGCGCTTTACGGCCTGAAACTCGATGGCCTGGACGCGAAAATGCCGCTGGCGCAGTTCATCCGACAGAAGGTCGGAGGCGCTCCAGTAGTAGGGGACCAGGTCGATTGGCATGGCACGATCTGGACCGTGGCAACCATGGACGGGAACAAGATCCAGAAAGTAGGCGTCAGATTCCCCGAAGGAACGCGACCCGGACCAGGATTGTTCCTCTAAACTTCGTTTCTGCCGGATCCACAAGTAGTCTGCCTATGTCCCTGCGCGTGTACCTTCGCACAGCCCTGCTCGGGCTGTGCCTGTCCCTTTCTTTTGCGGCCACCGCGGCAGAAGCCCCGACCACCGCCAGCATCCAGAACAGCCTCGACAAGATCGCCGAGCGCAAACTGCCCGAGGCTGACCAGAAGGCCCTGCAGCAAGTGCTCGAGCAAACGTTGAGCCTGCTTGCCAGCAAGGAAGACAACGAAAGGAAGCTCGCCGCGCTCAAGCAGCAGCTGGCCAGTGCCCCCAAGGAAACCAGCGACAGCCAGAAGGAGCTCGCCAGGCTCAAGGAAAGCAAGGCGCAGCCCGTCGCTCAACGCTATGCCGCCCTCAGCGTGCCACAGCTCGAGCAAATGCTCAGCGAACGCAACACCCTGCAGGGCGAGTTGCAGAAGGCGCTGTCCGAAGCCAACAGCCTGATCATCAATTCGCAAACCCGCCCGGAACGCGCCCAGGCCGAAATCAGCAACAGCCAGGCCCGTACCCAGCAGATCAACAACATCCTCAAAACCGGCAAGGACGGCGGCAAATCGATCAACGCCGACCAGCGCAACCAGCTCAATGCGGAGCTGGCCTCGCTCAACGCGCTGACCCTGCTGCGCCGCCAGGAACTGGCCGGCAACAGCCTGCTGCAAGACCTGGGCAATGCCCGTCATGATTTGCTGATCGAGCGCGCCGCGCGCCTGGAGCAGGAAATCCAGGACCTGCAGACCCTGATCAACGACAAGCGCCTGGCCCAGTCCCAGGAAGCGGTCACCCAGCAGTCGATCGAGGCCCAGAAGGCTGGTGGCAGCAGCCTGCTGGCCACCGAAAGCGCGGTCAACCTCAAGCTTTCCGACTACCTGCTGAAAAGCACCGACCGCCTCAACGAGCTGACCCAGCAGAACCTGCGCACCAAGCAGCAGCTGGACAGCCTGACCCAGGCCGACCAGGCGCTGGACGAGCAGATCAACGTGCTCAAGGGCAGCCTGCTGCTGTCGAAGATCCTCTACAAGCAGAAGCAGACCCTGCCGCACCTGAAAGTCGACCGCGACCTGGCCGACCAGATCGCCGACACCCGGCTGTACCAGTTCGAGGTCAACCAGCAACGCGAGCAGATGAGCAGCCCGGTCACCTACGTCGACAAGTTGCTGGCCGCGCAACCGCAGGAAGACGTGACCCCGCCGCTGCGCAAGGCCTTGCTGGAAGTGGCGATCACCCGCAGTGACCTGCTGGAGCGGCTGAACCGCGAACTGTCGGCGCTGCTCAACGAATCGATCACCCTGCAGCTCAACCAGAAGCAGTTGCTAAGCACCGCACAGGGCCTGCGCACCACCCTTGACGAACAGATGTTCTGGATCCCCAGCAACAAGCCGCTGGACTGGGACTGGCTAAGTTATGTACCCCAGCGCCTGGCCGACCAGGTCGCCAACCTGCCGTGGGGCTCGGGCCTGAAGGAGCTGGCCGACGGCCTGAGCCAGCGCCCGCTGCTGTTCCTGCCGCTGCTGCTGGTGATCGGCGCCCTGTTGTGGCGGCGCAAGTACCTGTACCAACGGTTGGGCAAGGTGCACCAGGACATCGGCCACTTCCGCCGTGACAGCCAGTGGCACACGCCCCAGGCGATCCTCATCAACATCCTGCTGGCGATGCCGGTCAGCCTCGGCCTGGCGCTGTGCAGCTACGCCCTGCAGATCGACGCCCGCGGGCAAAACGCCAACCTCGGCGCCGCCCTCTGGCAACTCGCCCAGGCCTGGCTGGTGTTCTACACCGCCTACCGCATCCTCGCCCCCGGTGGCGTGGCCGAAATCCACTTCCGCTGGCACAAGCCGCAGGTCGAGTTCCTGCGTGGCTGGGTACGCCGCCTGGGTACCGTGGTGCTGGCGCTGGTCGGCGTGGTGGCAGTGGCCGAGCACCAGCCTTCGGCGCTGGCCGACGATGTGCTGGGTATCGGCGTGGTGCTGACCTGCTACGCACTGATGGCCTGGCTGCTCAGCCGCCTGCTGCTCAGCAGCCCCGCGCACCGCGACACCTCGCTGTTCCGCAGGGCCGTGGGGGTGGCGTTCACCGCCCTACCCATCGCCCTGTTCGTCGCCGTGTGCTTCGGCTACTACTACACCGCGCTGAAGCTCACCGACCGGCTGATCTACACCCTGTACCTGCTGCTGTTCTGGCTGGTGATCGAAGCCGCGTTCGTGCGTGGCCTGTCGGTGGCGGCACGGCGCCTGGCCTACCAGCGCGCACTCAGCAAGCGGGCAGCGGCCAAGGAAGGGCTGGATGGCGAAATCATCACCGAAGAGCCGACGCTGGACATCGAGCAGGTCAACCAGCAGTCGCTGCGCCTGATCCGCCTGGCCCTGCTCGGCGGCTTCATCGCCGGCCTGTACTGGGTGTGGGCAGACCTGATCTCGGTGTTCGCCTACCTCAACAACTTCGTCCTGTACGAATACACCAGCGGCACCGGCGCCGCTGCCAGCATGGTGCCGATCAGCCTTGGCGACCTGCTGGGTGCGCTGGTCATCGTCGGCATCACCTTCGCCCTGGCCGGCAACTTGCCGGGCCTGCTGGAAGTGCTGGTGCTGTCACGCCTGAACCTGGCCCAGGGCAGCGCCTACGCCACCACCACGCTGCTGTCGTACACCATTGTCGGCATCGGTATCGTCAGCACCCTGTCGACCCTGGGGGTGAGCTGGGACAAGCTGCAATGGCTGGTGGCCGCGCTGTCGGTAGGCCTGGGCTTCGGCATGCAGGAAATCTTCGCCAACTTCATCTCCGGCATCATGATCCTGTTCGAGCGCCCGGTGCGGATCGGCGACACCATCACCATCGGCAACCTGTCGGGCACGGTGAGCAAGATCCGCATCCGCGCCACCACCATCACCGACTTCGACCGCAAGGACATCATCGTCCCCAACAAGACCTTCATCACCGGCCAGCTGATCAACTGGTCGCTGACCGACACGGTCACCCGGGTGACACTGAAGCTGGGCATCGACTACGGCTCCGACCTGGACCTGGTACGCGACCTGCTGCTCAAGGGCGCGCACGAAAACCCGCGCGTGCTCAAGGACCCGGAGCCAATCGTGTACTTCCTCAATTTCGGTGAAAGCTCGCTGGACCATGAGTTGCGCATGCACGTGCGCGACCTGGGCGACCGCAACCCGACGCTGGACGAGATCAACCGCTACATCAACCGCGAGTTCAAGGCCCACAACATCAAGATCTCGGTACGCCAGGTCGAGGTGTTCCTGATGGACCAGAAGGGCGGCAAACAGCAGCTGATTCCGCTGGAGCAACCTAAACCGGATGGCACTGCACAGGCCTGAGTGGGCTCGAATGCTTTATTCTGTGCTGAATCTCAGGAGCAGCCCGTGAAAGCCCTCGACCAACTCACCTTCGACAACCGCTTCGCCCGCCTGGGCGATGCGTTCTCCACCCAGGTGCTGCCCGAGCCCATTGCGGACCCGCGCCTGGTGGTAGCCAGCGAGTCGGCCATGGCCTTGCTCGACCTCGACCCCGCACAGGCCGACCTGCCGGTGTTCGCCGAGCTGTTCAGCGGCCACAAGCTGTGGGAAGAAGCCGACCCACGCGCGATGGTCTATTCCGGCCACCAGTTCGGCTCGTACAACCCACGGCTGGGCGATGGCCGCGGCCTGCTGCTGGCCGAAGTGCTCAATGACAAAGGTGAGCACTGGGACCTGCACCTCAAGGGCGCCGGCCAGACCCCGTACTCACGCATGGGCGACGGCCGCGCCGTGCTGCGCTCGTCGATCCGCGAATTCCTTGCCTCCGAGGCCCTGCACGCCCTGGGTATCCCAAGCAGTCGGGCGCTGTGCGTGATTGGCTCCAGCACCGCGGTGTGGCGTGAAACCCGCGAAAGCGCCGCCATGCTCACCCGCCTGGCGCAGAGCCATGTACGTTTCGGCCATTTCGAGTACTTCTACTACACCAAGCAGCCCGAGCAGCAGCGCGTGCTGATCGACCATGTACTGGAGCACCACTACCCCGAATGCCGTGATGCCGAGCAGCCCTACCTGGCCATGTTCCGCACCATTGTCGAGCGCAACGCCGAACTGATCGCCCGCTGGCAGGCCTATGGCTTCTGCCACGGGGTGATGAACACCGACAACATGTCGATTTTGGGCATCACCTTCGACTTCGGCCCTTACGCCTTCCTCGACGACTTCGACGCCAACTTCATCTGCAACCACTCCGACGACCGTGGCCGCTACAGCTACGCCAACCAGGTGCCCATCGCCCACTGGAACCTCAGCGCGCTGGCCCAGGCCCTGACCACGGTGATCGAGGTTGAGCCACTGAAGGAAGCGCTGGGGCTGTTCCTGCCGCTGTACCAGGCCCATTACCTGGACCTGATGCGCCGGCGCCTGGGCCTGACCACTGCCGAAGATGGCGACATGGCGCTGGTCGAACGCCTGCTGCAGTCCATGCAGCGGGGTGGCGTGGACTACAGCCTGTTCTTCCGCAAGCTGGGCGAGCAGCCAGTTGCCGAGGCGCTGAGAGTGGTGCGCGACGACTTCATCGACCTGGCCGGCTTCGATGCCTGGGGCGCCGACTACCTGGCCCGCTGTGAACGCGAACCCGATAATGCCGAAGGCCGCCGTGAGCGGATGCATGCAGTGAACCCGCTGTATGTGCTGCGCAACTACCTGGCGCAGAAAGCCATCGAAGCGGCTGAAGCGGGAGATTACAGTGAAGTGCGGCGGCTGCATCAGGTGCTGGCCAGACCCTTTGAGGAACAGCCCGGGATGCAGGCCTACGCCGAGCGGCCGCCGGAATGGGGCAAGCACCTGGAGATCAGCTGCTCTTCATGATTAACGCCCAACCCTGTGGGAGCGGGCTTGCCCGCGAAGCAGGCAACGCGATGGATGGCACCGGCTTCGCCGGTGTTCGCGGGCAAGCCCGCTCCCACAAGGAAAACGTGAATCCAACCCCGGAGATGAAATGTCCGAGCCACTGGTAATCCCCTGCCCCCACTGCAACGGCCTCAACCGCCTGCCCGCCGAGCGCCTGGGTGACGCACCGAAATGCGGCCGCTGCAAACAGGAGGTAGTGTTAAGCACCCCCTTCGAGCTCACCGAAGCCAGCTACGCCAGCCAGATCAAAGGCGACCTGCCGCTGCTGGTCGACATCTGGGCCGACTGGTGCGGCCCGTGCAAATCCTTCGCCCCCACCTTCGAACAGGCGGCCCGCCAACTTGCCGGCCGCTGCCGCCTGGCCAAGCTCGACAGCGAAGCCAACCGCAACCTCGCCGGGCAACTGGGCATCCGCTCGATCCCGAGCCTGCTGCTGTTCAAGAACGGCCGCGAAGTCAGCCGCCAGGCCGGGGCGTTTCCACTCCAGTCGTTGCTGGAGTGGCTGAAAGGCCAAGGAATTTAACTCTCAGGCGTTTGCCAGTAACGACTCATAGGGGATACGAAGGCCATCATGCAGGCGCTTGATCATCGAAAGGCTTAGCCCACGCTTCCCATTCAATACTTCCGATACTCGGCCGCTCGGGCCGATGAATGGCTCAAGATCACGTGGGGTAAGGCCCTGCTGATCCATGCAGAATTTAATGGCCTCGATGGGATTGGCGGGGTTAATGGAATAGTGCTTGTTTTCGTACACTTCGATCAGTGTCACGAGCACCTCCATTTCATCAGCTTCTGGCGTCCCCGCTTCTGCCTGAAAAATGGACTCGAGCCGCTGGAACGCTGCTCGAAGATCGTCGTCATTGCGGATCGGCTTAATATTCACAGACTGTCTCCACGTCAATCTCGTCATATCGCTTGTGCGTACCGACGAACTTCACCCAGGCAATACCGGCCCGATACTGCATCTCGACCACAAGCCGATACTTGTTTCCCCCGATGTTGAAGACCACGCGGTTTTTGCCGCAGATGCTGGCGTTGCCAATCTGATCTTTCACATCCTGCGGCGTTCGCCACATAGCTTTGAGCGCCATATCGTGCCAGCTTTCCAAGGCCGCTTTGGCATCTTCATGCCCAGGCAATTCCCAGAACTTCACCAAGCCGCTTTTGGCAATGACGCGCATCCAAGCAAATCTCCCATTTTGGGAGATTATGCTCGGAACTCGGATACAGTGCAAGCGGCAGGCAGGAGCCTATTCGCTGCGCTCAAGCAAATCATGCAACTCGACAAACTGCTGGGTCAGCTTGTGCCGCGGTTCCAGGTGAATCAGCGGCAGGCTGGCGTGGTGCGATTCGCGCATCTTCACCGAGCTGCCCAGGTACACCGGCAGCACTGGCAGGCCTTCGGCCAGCAGTTCGTCGAGCATCTGCTGCGGCAGGCTGGCACGGGACTGGAACTGGTTGACCACGATACCTTCGACCATCAGGTCTTCGTTGTGGTCTTCCTTGAGGTCTTCGATCTCGGCCAACAGGCCGTACAGGGCCTGGCGCGAAAAGCTGTCGCAGTCGAAGGGGATCAGCACACGATCAGCGGCGATCAACGCGGAAACCGCGTAGAAGTTCAGCGCCGGCGGGGTATCGATGTAGATTCGCTCGTAGTCCTCGTCCAGCTCGTCGAGCAACTTACGCAGCTTGTTGATCTTGTGCTTGGCCTCAAGCTTGGGCTGCAGGTCGGCCAGCTCGGCAGTGGCCGTGACCACGTGCAGGTTGTCGAACGGGGTTTCGTAGATATCGACCTTGTTCTTCTTGCTGAACGGCCCACTGGACAGGCTTTGCTTGAAGAAGTCGGCGATACCCATGGGGATGTCCTCGCCGGTCAGGCCGGTGAGGTACTGGGTCGAGTTCGCCTGGGCATCCAGGTCGATCAACAAGGTCCGATAGCCTTCATTGGCACTGACCGCCGCCAGGTTGCAGGCGATGCTCGACTTGCCCACGCCACCTTTCTGATTGAACACCACGCGCCGCATGATTGACCTCCGTGTTTCAACGATTGCCCGAGTATGTGGCGGCACTGCGGCAATGGCCAGCGCCATTTGGCCTGCATTACCCCTGGCCGACCACCTGCCCCGTCAACAGCTCGGCAAACGCCTTGGCCATCACCGAATTGCCGCGCTCGCGCTGCACCAGCCACACCGCCGACATCGCCCCTTCATCCAGCAGCGTGCGGTACACCACCCCCTCGATGCGCATACGCTGGAACGACGCCGGCAACACCGACACCCCCAGCCCCGCCGACACCAGGCCGATGATGGTCATCGCCTCCCCGGCTTCCTGGGCAAAGTGCGGGCTGAAGCCTGCCTGCCGCGCCAGGCTGAGCAACTGGGCATGCAGGCCGCTGCCATAACTGCGCGGGAAGAACACGAACGGCTCGTGGGCCAGCGCCGCCATGTGCACCCCTTGTTCAGTGCCTTCAGCCAGCGGGTGCGATGCGTTGATCACCGCCACCAGCGGCTCGCGGAACAACTCGGTGGCCACCAACCCTTCCGGCAACGGCATCGGCCGCATCAGCCCCACTTCGATGGATTCGTCGAACACCCCTTCCGCAACATCGCGGCTGCTCATTTCCTTGAGGTTCAGGTGCACCGCCGGGAAGCGCTGGCGAAAGGCATGGATGGCCTTGGGGATCTTCGAGGTGAATGGCGCAGACGATGTGAAGCCGATCTTCATTTCGCCCAGTTCACCCAGCTGCGCCCGCCGGGCCACATCTGCGGCCTTCTCCACCTGCGCCAGCACCTGGCGGGCCTCTTCAAGGAACAGCCGCCCCGCCTCGCTCAGTTCGACCCGACGGTTGGTACGCTCGAACAGCCGGGCCCCCAGTTCCTGTTCCAGGGCCTGGATCTGCTGGCTCAGGGGTGGCTGGGAAATACCCAGTTGCTGGGCGGCACGGCCAAAGTGCAGCTCTTCGGCCACGGCGATGAAGTAACGCAGATGGCGCAGTTCCATGATCAGCTCCGAATGAGTCGAAAAACGTCTTAAATAGGTCGAACAATATATTGGATCTAATCATTAGCCAGCTATATGCTTTTTTCATTGCGCCAGAGATACCCACCCGTGAAAACTGCTGTAGCCCCCCTTCCCGCCGAGCCAGAGCCTGCTCTACTGAACGAAATGTGGATCGAAAAAGGCACCCCCGCCTTCATGAAGACCGTGCTGGCCCTGTTCAGCGGCGGCTTCGCCACCTTCGCCCTGCTGTACTGCGTGCAGCCGATGATGCCGCTGCTGTCGAAAGAATTTGCCATCAACGCGGCCCAGAGCAGCCTGGTGTTGTCGGTGTCCACTGCCATGCTGGCGTTCGGCCTGTTGATCACCGGCCCCATTTCTGACCGCATCGGGCGCAAGCCGGTGATGGTGTTTGCCCTGGTTTGCGCCGCCCTCTCCACCTTGGCCAGCGCGGTGATGCCGAGCTGGGAACTGGTACTGGCAACCCGCGCCCTGGTGGGCCTGTCACTGAGCGGCCTGGCGGCTGTGGCCATGACCTACCTGAGCGAAGAGATCCACCCGCAGCACATCGGCCTGGCCATGGGCCTGTACATCGGCGGCAACGCCATTGGCGGCATGAGCGGACGGCTGATTACCGGCGTGCTGATCGACTTCGTCAGCTGGCACACGGCGATGCTGACCATCGGTGGCCTGGCCCTGGTCGCCGCCCTGGTGTTCTGGAAGGTGCTGCCGGAATCGCGCAACTTCCGCCCGCAGATGATGAGCCCACGCAGCCTGCTGGATGGCTTTATCATGCACTTCAAGGATGCCGGGCTACCGTGGCTGTTCCTCGAAGCCTTCCTGCTGATGGGCGCCTTCGTCACCCTGTTCAACTACATCGGCTACCGCTTGCTGGCCGAGCCTTACCACATGAACCAGGCGCTGGTGGGCTTGCTGTCGGTGGTCTACCTGTCTGGCATCTACAGTTCGGCACAAGTCGGCGCGCTGGCGGACAAGCTGGGCAGGCGCAAGGTGTTCTGGGCCAGTATCGTGGTGATGGCGGTTGGCTTGCTGATGACCCTGGCCAGCCCGCTGGCGATGGTGATCGTGGGCATGCTGGTGTTCACCTTCGGCTTCTTTGGCGCGCACTCGGTGGCCAGCAGCTGGATCGGCCGCCGGGCACTGAAGGCCAAGGGGCAGGCATCGTCGCTGTACCTGTTCAGTTATTACGCAGGGTCGAGCGTGGCCGGTACTGCGGGCGGGGTGTTCTGGCACCAGTGGGGCTGGAACGGGATCGGGCTGTTCATTGGCAGCTTGCTGGCGGTGGCGTTGCTGGTGGCGTTGCACCTGAGCAAGTTACCGCCCAAATCGGTGTGAAGCATTCGCGGGCACGCCCGCTCCCACAGGGTTCGGTGCAGTCCCTGTGGGAGCGGGCGTGCCCGCGAACAGGCCCTCGGATCAGTTGATGATCTCGACAATGTCCACATCCACTTCCCGGCTCATCAGGTGCTTCTCCACCTCACCGGTCAGCTTGACCTTGGTCTTGTCGTTGAACGGCGTCGGCGGCAGGTCTTCGTCATCGATCTCGACGGTAATGGTGCCGGTGTTGTCCTTGAACTCGTACTTGTCGTCGTTGTTGATCTTCTTGGTCACGAAGCCTGTCAGCACCACCGGAGTGTCATCGGCAGCTTCGTTGGCTGCAGCAACCGTGGTGACCGACTGGGCGCCGGGGCCGGTATAGGTCGCAGCCAGTGCGGCGGTGCTGAACAGAGGGGCGAGGATCAGAGCGAGATAATGTGCTTTCATGAGGATCGGGTCCTGTTTGGGTTTCGATGGGACCAGATTAGCGACGTTCGCTGAATTAAAACTTAATGCAACAAAAAGCCCGGCACAGGGCCGGGCTTTTGTTTTCAGCAATCAACTCACTGATGGTACTGCGCCGACAATTCATGCACGGCGTTGATGAACACGCCAGCGTGCTCCGGGTCGACTTCCGGGGTAATGCCATGGCCAAGGTTGAACACGTGGCCGGTACCCTTGCCATAGCTGGCCAGAATGCGTGCCACTTCCTGGCGGATGGCCTCGGGCTTGGCGTACAGCACGGTCGGGTCCATGTTGCCTTGCAGCGCTACCTTGTCACCCACACGGCGGCGGGCGTCGCCGATTTCACAGGTCCAGTCCAGGCCCAATGCGTCGGCACCGGCTTCGGCAATGCTTTCCAGCCACAGGCCGCCGTTCTTGGTGAACAGGATCACCGGCACCTTGCGCCCTTCGTGTTCGCGGATCAGCCCGCTGACGATCTTGCGCATGTAGGCCAGGGAAAACTCCTGATAGGCCGCTGCCGACAGGTTGCCGCCCCAGGTGTCAAAGATCTGAACGGCCTGGGCACCCGCCAGGATCTGGCCGTTGAGGTAGCTGGTGACCGACTGGGCCAGCTTGTCCAGCAGCAGGTGCAGGGCTTGAGGGTTGTCGTAGGCCATGGCCTTGGTCTTGCGGAAATCTTTCGACGAGCCGCCTTCGACCATGTAGGTGGCCAAGGTCCACGGGCTGCCGGAGAAGCCGATCAACGGCACGCGGCCATTGAGCTCACGGCGAATGGTGCTGACCGCGTCCATTACATAGCCCAGGTCTTTCTGCGGGTCGGGGATCGGCAGCGCTTCGATGTCGGCCGGGGTGCTGATGACCTTCTTGAAACGCGGGCCTTCGCCGGTTTCGAAGTACAGGCCCAGGCCCATGGCATCGGGGATGGTGAGGATGTCCGAGAACAGGATCGCCGCGTCCAGCGGGTAGCGTTCCAGCGGCTGCAGGGTGACCTCGCAGGCAAACTGCGGGTTCATGCACAGGCTCATGAAGTCGCCGGCCTTGGCGCGGCTGGCGCGGTACTCTGGCAGGTAGCGGCCGGCCTGGCGCATCATCCACACCGGGGTGACGTCTACGGGTTGCTTGAGCAGTGCACGCAGGAAACGGTCGTTCTTCAGGGCAGTCATGTCGGCATCCGGAAAAATAGTGCGGGCATTTTCTCAGACGCACAAAGAAAAGGCACGGCTGTTTGCCGTGCCTTTTCTCTATGGGTATGTCCTGGATCAATAGATTTTGTATACAAAATCTAAATAACTTCAGACTTCGAGGTAGTCCAGGATGCCTTCGGCAGCGGTCCGGCCTTCGAAAATAGCCGTTACCACCAGGTCCGAACCGCGCACCATGTCGCCACCGGCAAACACTTTCGGGTTGCTGGTCTGGTGCTTGAACTTGCCTTTCTCCGGGGCCACCACACGGCCCTGGCTGTCCAGCTGGATACCATGCTGCTCGAACCACGGTGCCGGGCTCGGGCGGAAGCCGAAGGCGATCACCACGGCATCGGCCGGCAGGATCTCTTCGGAACCCGGGATCGGCTCCGGGCTGCGGCGGCCACGGGCATCCGGCTCGCCGAGACGGGTCTCGACCACCTTCACGCCTTCTACCTTGTCCTCGCCAACAATGGCGATAGGCTGGCGGTTGTAGAGGAACTTCACGCCCTCTTCCTTGGCGTTCTTCACCTCTTTGCGCGAACCCGGCATGTTGGCTTCGTCACGGCGATAGGCGCAAGTGACCGCTTGCGCGCCTTGGCGGATCGACGTGCGGTTGCAGTCCATCGCGGTGTCACCACCGCCCAGCACCACAACCTTCTTGCCCCGCATGTCGACGAAGTCTTCCGGCGACTTCTCGAAGCCCAGGTTGCGGTTGACGTTGGCGATCAGGAAATCCAGCGCGTCATGCACGCCCGGCAGGTCTTCGCCCGGGAAGCCGCCCTTCATGTAGGTGTAGGTACCCATGCCCATGAAAACAGCGTCGTACTCGGCGAGCAGCTGCTCCATGGTGATGTCGGTGCCCACCTCGGTGTTCAGGCGGAACTCGATGCCCATGCCGGTGAACACTTCGCGGCGGTTGCTGAGCACGGTCTTTTCCAGCTTGAACTCGGGGATGCCAAAGGTCAGCAGGCCGCCGATTTCCGGGTTCTTGTCGAACACCACCGGCGTCACACCAGCACGCACCAGCACGTCGGCGCAGCCCAGGCCAGCCGGGCCGGCACCGATAATGGCGACGCGCTTGCCGGTTGGCTTGACCTTGGACATGTCCGGGCGCCAGCCCATGGCGAAGGCGGTGTCGGTGATGTACTTCTCCACCGAACCGATGGTCACCGCGCCGAAGCCGTCGTTCAGGGTGCAGGCACCTTCACACAGACGGTCTTGCGGGCACACGCGGCCGCACACTTCCGGCAGGGTGTTGGTCTGGTGCGACAGTTCGGCCGCAGCCAGAATGTTGCCTTCGGAAACCAGCTTCAACCAGTTGGGGATGAAGTTGTGCACCGGGCACTTCCATTCGCAATACGGATTACCGCAGCCCAGGCAGCGGTGCGCCTGGTCTACGGACTGCTGCGGCTTGAACGGTTCGTAGATTTCCACGAACTCCTTCTTGCGCTGGCGCAGCAGCTTTTTCTTCGGGTCCTTGCGGCCCACTTCGATGAACTGGAAGTCGTTATTCAGACGTTCAGCCATTTTTCAAAACCTCTTTACAGCAGCTGCAAGCTACACGCTGCAAGCCGCAAGACGATCACTTAAGCCGGGCAAACCTCGTACTGCCTTTACGTGCAACTTGAGGCTTGCCACTTGCAGCTGTTTTTACTGCGGGTTGGCACGCGTGCTGGACAACAGTTGCTTCAGGTTGGCTGCCTTCGGCTTCACCAGCCAGAAGCGCCGCACGTAGTCGTCCAGGTTCTCCGAGAGCTCACGCCCCCACTCGCTGCCGGTTTCTTCCACATACTCGCCAAGGACGCGCGCCAGGTGGCTGCGGTAGGCCTCCATCGCTTCACCACTGATACGCTGGATTTCCACCAGCTCGTGGTTGAGCTTGTCGACGAAGCTATTGTCCATGTCGAGCACGTAGGCGAAGCCGCCAGTCATGCCAGAACCGAAGTTGTAACCGGTCTTGCCCAGGACGCAGACAAAGCCGCCGGTCATGTACTCACAGCAGTGATCGCCAGTGCCCTCGACAACAGCGTGGGCGCCGGAGTTACGCACAGCGAAGCGCTCGCCCGCAGTACCTGCGGCAAACAGCTTGCCGCCAGTGGCACCGTACAGGCAGGTGTTGCCGACGATGGCGCTGTGCTGGGTTTCGAACGGGCTGCCGGCTGGCGGCACGATGGTGACCTTGCCACCGGTCATGCCCTTGCCGACGTAGTCGTTGGCATCGCCTTGCAGGTGCAGGTTCAGGCCACCGGCGTTCCACACGCCGAAGCTCTGGCCCGCAGTACCCTTGAAGCGGAAGGTGATCGGGTTGGCGGCCATGCCCTGGTTGCCGTACAGCTTGGCGATTTCGCCAGAGATACGGGCACCGATGGAACGGTCGCAGTTGCAGATGTCGAGGTTGAACTCGCCACCGGCCTGATCGCGGATCGCCGGCAGGGCCATTTCCACCATCTTCTCGGCCAGCTCACCCTTGTCGAACGGTGGGTTCTTGTCGACTTCGCAGAACTGCGGCTTGTCAGCCGGAATGTGCGAGCTGCCCAGCAGCGGCGACAGGTCCAGGTGGTGCTGGCGTTCGGTGTCGCCTGGCAGCATTTCGAGCAGGTCGGTACGGCCGATCAGCTCGCCCAGGCTGCGCACGCCCAGCTTGGCCAGCCACTCACGGGTCTCTTCAGCGACGAAGGTGAAGAAGTTGATCACCATGTCGACGGTGCCGATGTAGTGGTCCTTGCGCAGCTTGTCGTTCTGGGTGGCTACGCCGGTGGCGCAGTTGTTCAGGTGGCAGATGCGCAGGTACTTGCAGCCCAGGGCGATCATTGGCGCGGTGCCGAAGCCGAAGCTTTCGGCGCCGAGGATGGCCGCCTTGATCACGTCCAGGCCGGTTTTCAGGCCGCCGTCGGTCTGTACCCGTACCTTGCCGCGCAGGTCGTTGCCGCGCAGGGTCTGGTGGGTTTCGGCCAGGCCCAGTTCCCACGGGGCGCCGGCGTACTTGATCGAGGTCAGTGGCGAAGCACCGGTACCACCGTCGTAACCCGAGATGGTGATCAGGTCGGCATAGGCCTTGGCGACGCCAGCGGCGATGGTGCCCACGCCGGCTTCTGCCACCAGTTTCACGGACACCAGGGCCTGCGGGTTGACCTGCTTGAGGTCGTAGATCAGCTGGGCCAGGTCTTCGATCGAATAGATGTCATGGTGCGGCGGTGGCGAGATCAGGGTCACGCCCGGTACCGCATAACGCAGCTTGGCGATCAGGCCGTTGACCTTGCCGCCCGGCAGCTGGCCGCCTTCACCCGGCTTGGCGCCCTGGGCAACCTTGATCTGCAGCACTTCGGCGTTGACCAGGTATTCCGGGGTCACACCAAAGCGGCCGGTGGCCACCTGCTTGATCTTGGAGCTGCGGATGGTGCCGTAGCGCGACGGGTCTTCACCGCCTTCACCCGAGTTGGAACGCGCGCCCAGGCGGTTCATCGCCTCGGCCAGCGCTTCGTGCGCCTCTGGCGACAGTGCACCCAGCGAGATACCGGCGGAGTCGAAACGCTTGAGGATGGCCTCCAGCGGCTCGATCTGCTCCAGCGCCAGTGGCTGGTCCGCCACTTTCACCTTCAGCAGGTCGCGGATCATCGATACCGGGCGCTGGTCGACCAGCGTGGTGTATTCCTTGAACTTGGCGTAGTCGCCCTGCTGCACAGCGGCTTGCAGGGTGTTGACCACGTCCGGGTTGTAGGCGTGGTATTCGCCACCGTGGACGAACTTCAGCAGGCCACCTTGCTGGATCGGCTTGCGCGCGCTCCAGGCTTCGGCCGCCAGCAGCTTCTGGTCGCTTTCCAGGTCTTCGAAACGCGCACCCTTGATGCGGCTGGACACGCCCTTGAAGCTCAGGCCAACCACTTCTTCGGACAAGCCGATGGCTTCGAACAGCTGCGCACCGCGGTACGAGGTGATCGTGGAGATACCCATCTTCGACAGGATCTTCAGCAGGCCCTTGGAGATGCCCTTGCGGTAGTACTTGAACACTTCGTCCAGGTCGCCCAGCACTTCGCCGGTGCGGATCAGGTCGGCCAGCACTTCATACGCCAGGTACGGGTAAACGGCCGAGGCACCGAAGCCCAGCAGCACGGCAAAGTGGTGCGGGTCGCGGGCGGTAGCGGTTTCAACCAGGATATTGCTGTCGCAACGCAGACCCTGTTCGGTCAGGCGGTGGTGTACGGCGCCTACAGCCAGCGAAGCGTGCACCGGCAGCTTGCCCGGGGCGATGTAGCGGTCGCTCAGCACCAGCTGGGTCTTGCCAGCGCGCACGGCTTCTTCAGCCTGGTCGGCGATGTTGCGAATGGCCGCTTCCAGGCCGACGCTCTGCTCATAGTTGAGGTCGATCAGCTGGCGGTCGAAACCTTCGCGCTCCAGGTTCATCAGCGAACGCCACTTGGCGGGCGAGATGACCGGCGAGCTGAGGATGACCCGCGAAGCGTGCTCCGGGGACTCCTGGAAGATATTGCGCTCGGCGCCCAGGCAGATCTCCAGCGACATCACGATGGCTTCGCGAAGCGGGTCGATCGGCGGGTTGGTGACCTGGGCGAACTGCTGGCGGAAGAAGTCGAAAGGCGAACGCACACGCTGGGACAGCACGGCCATCGGCGTGTCGTCACCCATCGAACCAACGGCTTCCTGGCCCTGCTCACCCAGCGGGCGCAGCACCTGGTCACGCTCTTCGAAGGTGACCTGGAACATCTTCATGTATTGCTTGAGCTGGTCAGCGTCGTAGCTGGCCGCGCCCTGGTCGTCGGTCAGCGTCGCCTGAATGCGGGTGGCGTGCTGACGCAGCCAGCGCTTGTACGGGTGGCGCGACTTCAGGCGGTTGTCGATGGCGTCGGTGTCGAGGATCTGGCCGGTTTCAGTGTCCACGGCAAGGATCTGCCCTGGGCCGACACGGCCCTTGGCCAGCACTTCCTCAGGCTGGTAGCCCCATACGCCAATTTCCGAGGCGATGGTGATGTAGCCGTTGGTGGTGGTCACCCAGCGCGCCGGGCGCAGGCCGTTGCGGTCGAGCAGGCACACCGCGTGGCGACCTTCGGTCATGACGATACCGGCCGGGCCATCCCACGGCTCCATGTGCATGGAGTTGTATTCGTAGAAGGCGCGCAGGTCGGCGTCCATGGTCTCGACGTTCTGCCAGGCTGGCGGTACCAGCATGCGCACGCCGCGGAACAGGTCGATGCCACCGGTCACCATCAGCTCCAGCATGTTGTCCATGCTCGACGAGTCGGAACCGACGCGGTTGACCAGCGGGCCGAGCTCTTCGAGGTCGGGGATCTGGTCATTGGCGAACTTGGTGCGACGGGCCATGGCCCAGTTGCGGTTGCCGGTGATGGTGTTGATCTCGCCGTTGTGGGCGAGGAAGCGGAACGGCTGCGCCAGCGGCCATTTCGGCAGGGTGTTGGTGGAGAAGCGCTGGTGGAACACGCAGATCGCGGTTTGCAGGCGCTCGTCACCCAGGTCTGGATAAAACGCCGCGAGATCGCGCGGCATCATCAGGCCTTTGTAGATGATGGTCTTGTGCGAGAAGCTGCAGATGTAGTGGTCGCTGTCGTGGGCGTTAGCCACCGACGAACGGCGACGGGCACTGAACAGCTTGATGGCGAACTCCTGGTCGCTCAGGCCTTCACCGCCGATGAACACTTGTTCGATCTGCGGCAGGCGCTCCAGGGCCAGGCGGCCAAGTACGCTGGTGTCGATCGGAACCTTGCGCCAGCCGACCAGTTTCAGGCCAGCGGCGAGGATCTCGCGGTCCATGTTGGCGCGGGCAGCTTCGGCTTTGACCGGGTCCTGGTTGAAGAACACCATGCCGACGGCGTACTGCTTGGGCAGCTCGACGGCGAAGTGATCCTGGGCCACGGCTCGCAGGAACTGATCGGGCTTCTGCATCAACAGACCGCAACCGTCGCCGGTCTTGCCGTCGGCGTTGATACCGCCGCGGTGAGTCATGCAAGTCAGCGCCTGCATGGCGGTTTGCAGAAGGTGGTGGCTCGGTACGCCCGTCATATGGGCGATCAGGCCAAAACCACAGTTGTCCTTGAATTCTTCGGGATGGTACAGACCTGTTTTCATAGACACATTCTCACCAGGTTCACCTCTCAACGGAGGCAAATCTCTTTTTTAACAACCACTTACCATCCACGCCGATCAAACGCCAGCTTTTTTGCGGTGGTCATGGAAAACCATTGTTGCACAGCGACAGCGATGCCCACAAATTTTCATGTCTCACCATTGAAAATTTATGTCGCAATTTTGAATGTTTTTGCGCCATGCGCCGTGATAACGGCTTGGCTCGAGTCTGAAGCGTTTCAGCCATGACTGCAACTAGGGGCTTGTGGCCGGCAGTCTGGGACAGAAAAGCCTGCCGCGTTGATACGCAGCAGGCTATTCGAAAGTCAGTAATCGCTCAGCAACTGGGCGGCGGGGTGATGCCGCCCGGAAGGTATCAGCGGGCCGTGGCCAGCTCTTGTTGGACGCTGCCGACGGTACGTGGCCAAGGTTTACCAGCCTGGACCTTCTCTGGCAAGTTCTTGATTGCCGCAACCGCTGCATCACGGTTGGCGAAGCTGCCGTAGGTGACTACGTACAGTGGCTTGCCCTGCAGGTTTTTCTTGAAGTAGCGATAGTCGCCACCCTGGCTCTTGACGAACGCCTGGGCCGAAGCCTCGGAGCTGGTGCCCAGGATCTGCACCACGTAATTGCCCGGTTTCTGCCCGGCGTACCAGCCGCTGTTGCCGCTGCCACTGGCGGCGGGTTTCTCGGCAGGCTTGGCGGCCGGCTTGGCCACGGCGACCTGGGTAGGCGCAGGAGCAGGCTTGGCAGGTGCAACCGGCTTCACAGGCTGAGTTGCGACAGGTTTTGGCGCAGGCGCAACCGGCTGTACTGGCGCAGTGGCCACAGGCTGTGCAGGCACAGGTGCCGGGCCAGCCGGCACACCTTGCGGCGGCGCGATGGTGGTCACGGTTGGCGGCGGGTTGCCAGGCTGCAGGGCAGTGTCACCCGCCGGGCTGCCTTCTTCACCCTCACCCATGCCCGCGGCCTGGGCCAGCGGTTCGCGCATCACCGGCTGCGACTGGCCAACCAGCGGCAGCGGCATCGGCTGGGAAGAGCCGGAGAACTCGATATTGGCCCCCTGCTTGCCGTCGCCAAGCGGCAACTGGGCCTGGGCGGCCGGCGCCTCAGCGGGTGGCTTGTCGCCTTTCTTGGGCATCAGCACCGCGGCCGCAACAGCGACCACGACCACAGCGGACAGCGCGAGCACATGTTTTTTAGGCATCTTGAACCCCATGGATGGTCGCTTGACCGTCGAGCGGCTGGCGATCATGGCTTCGATCAAAGTGTCACGGGCGACCTGGTTGATGTTGCCAGGCCAGCCGTCGGAGTGTTCATGGATATCGACGATCTGTTCACGGCTGAACACCTCGATGCCCCGGCCAGCCCCTTCCAGGCGCTGCTCCAGGTACTCGCGGGTTTCTTCTTCACTGTAGGGGGCAAGCTCGATGATGTGGAAGCGTTCTTCCTCGACATTGAGCTCGTCCAGCCCGGCAATCAGTGAAGGCTCACCGAACAGGAACACGTGCGGGCGCCCTTCCGGTACCCCCGCCGCCAACTCCAGCAACGCTTGGAGTGCCGACTCGTCGAGTTGTTCCGCATCGTCCACCAGCAAATACACTTCCTGCCCGGTCAGTGCCAGCTGCACCACCTTGGACAGGATCGCCTGCACTTCGGGCTGGGCCACGCCCAGGTCCTGAGCGACCTGGGCAAGCATGCTGGAAGCATCGCTGGCACTGCGGGCAGACACCACCACACTCTGCACAGCCTGCTTGTTGGTGCTGGCCACCAGGGCCTGGCGCAGCAGCGACTTGCCGCTGCCCAGCGGGCCGCTGACCACCAGCATCAGCTGGCTGTAGCGTGCCAGGTGGTGCAGTTGGCCAAGCACGGGCTTGCGCTGGGCCGGGAAAAACTTGAAGCCGGGCACACGGGGCGCGAACGGATCGTGGCTCAACTGGTAATGGTCGAGAAAGGCCTCATCGGCATGCAAACTGGTCATTGCGCTGTCACAACCTCAAAGCTGGGCCACGATCGCGCGGTAATCCGCCGACAGCGTGGCCTGAAGAATCTCTTTCGGATAGTCGTCGGTCACGACGGCCTCGCCCATCTGGCGCAACAGCACCAGACGCAGGCGCCCGTCGATCACTTTCTTGTCGACCGCCATGTGCTCCATGAAATGCGCCGGGGTCATTTCCTGTGGTGGCACCACCGGCAAACCTGCGTCCTGCAACAGGCTGATTCCGCGATCGCGCTCGGCCTGGTCAATCCAGCCAAGGCGCATGGACATTTCCAGGGCCATCACCGTGCCCGCTGCAACGGCTTCGCCGTGCAGCCACACGCCATAGCCCATGTGGGTTTCGATGGCATGCCCGAAGGTATGCCCCAGGTTCAGCGTGGCCCGTACGCCGGACTCGCGCTCGTCGGCACCCACGACTGCGGCCTTGGCCGCGCAGGAGCGGCGGATGGCCTCGGTCAAGGCTGCCGAATCGAGGGTGCGCAAGGCCTGCATGTTGTCTTCGAGCCAGCCGAGAAACGGCTTGTCGCAAATCAGGCCGTACTTGATCACTTCGGCCAGGCCAGCAGACAGTTCGCGCGCCGGCAGGGTCTTGAGGCTGGTGGTATCGATCAGCACCGCATTGGGCTGATAGAAGGCACCGACCATGTTCTTGCCCAGCGGGTGGTTGATACCGGTCTTGCCGCCTACCGAGGAGTCGACCTGGGAAAGCAGGGTGGTCGGCACCTGGATGAAGTCCACACCGCGCTGGTAGCAGGCGGCTGCGAAGCCGGCCATGTCACCGATCACGCCGCCGCCCAGGGCAACCACGGTTGTGCGACGATCATGGCGGGCTTTCAGCAGGCCATCGAAGATCAGCTGCAGGGTTTCCCAGTTCTTGTGGGCTTCGCCATCGGGCAATACCACCGACAGCACCGAGTAGGCACCCAGGGTCTTGCTCAGGCGTTCGAGATACAGGGGCGCGACGGTCTCGTTGGAAACGATGGCGACCTGCCGGCCGGCAATGTGCGGCGCCAGCAGCTCGGGCTGGTCCAGCAGGCCTTCGCCAATGTAGATCGGGTAGCTGCGCTCGCCCAGGTCGACCTTAAGTGTCTGCATGTATCCCCACAATGTACTTGGGCGCGGCGCCGCTCGGGCAACCCACGCGCTAACGTTGAACCTCGCCTCGGCGCTGGTGGCCGAGAATAGTCCCGGGTTAACGGGGCGGCAACTGCTGCAAGCGTTCGAGAATATCGATCACCACCATGCGCGGCGGCCGCTCGTCGGTTTCCACCACCACGTCGGCGATCTCGCGGTAGAGCGGGTCGCGGGCTTCCAGCAGGGCGCGCAGGGTTGCCTCGGGGTTGGCGGTACGCAGCAGCGGGCGATTGCGATCACGCGCGGTACGGCCAACCTGCTGTTCCACCGAAGCGTGCAGGTAGATGACCCGGCCGCCCCGGCGCAATGCCTGGCGGTTGGCTTCGCGCATCACCGCGCCACCGCCGGTCGCCAGGACCACGCCGTCGAGTTGGCACAGTTCGGCGATCATCGCCTGCTCGCGCTCACGGAAACCCGGCTCGCCTTCCTTGTCGAAAATCCACGGGATGTTGGCGCCGCATCGCAGTTCGATTTCCTTGTCGGAATCCTTGAACAGCAGGCGCAGCTCTTTGGCCAATAGGCGTCCGATGGTGCTTTTACCAGCGCCCATGGGCCCCACAAGTATCAAATTTCGCACAGAATCAACGACTCACAGCAATCGCCTGGTCACTCATGATACGCGGAGTCAGGAAGACCAGCAGCTCGGATTTTTTCTCTTGTAATGCATCGCGTCGAAACAGCCGCCCAACATACGGCAGATCGCCTAAAAATGGCACCTTGTCGACCACATTGTTTTGCGAAGTCGAGTACACGCCACCGATCACGATCGTTTCGCCGTCCGCCACGCGAACCTTGGCATTGACCTCGTTCTTGCGGATTGGCGGTACGTTGTTCAAGGCATTGACGTAATCCGGCTCGTCCTTGGTCACCCTGACCGCCATGATCACCTTGTTGTCCGGTGTAATCTGCGGGGTCACCTCCAGCGAAAGCGAGGCCTCGCGGAAGGCAACCGAGGTGGCGCCGCTCTGGCTGGTTTCCTGGTAGGGCACCTCGGTACCCTTGAGAATCCTGGCCGTTTCCTTGTCGGCCGTGACCACCTTGGGCTGCGAGATGATCTCGCCGTTGCCGCTTTTTTCCATGGCACTGAGCTCCAGGTCGAGCAGCACGTCGCCGCGCAGCAAGCCCAGGCCGACACTGCTGCCCGCCCGCTCCACGCCGAAGTCGATGAACAGCTCCTTGCCCGGCCGCAGGTTTTCCCCGTACAGCGGCCCGCCCCAGCGCACCCCCAGGCTTTTCTCGTAGTCGACGTTGGCCTCGACGATACGCGCCTCGATCGCTACCTGGCGCAACGGCACATCCAGCTGCGCAACCAGCTGCCGCAATTCGGCCAGGCGATCGGCGGGCTGGTGCGCCACCAGGGTATTGGTGCGCTCATCTACACCCAGGCTGCCACGAACAGCGAGCGTGCTGTCATCCGCCAGGCTGGTCAGCAACAGCTCAACCAGCCCGGCGGCGCTGGCATGGTGGATGGGTATCAATTCACGGCGTAACGGCTGCAGCTGCGCATCCGGCAACAGGCCCACATGGGCATCGAACGGCTGCGAGGCAAACGCTGGTGCAGGCGCCACCAGCAGCACATTGCCCTCCTGTTGCCGGGCCAGGCCCTTGCTGCGCAGCACCAGGTCAAGGGCCTGGTCCCAAGGCACGTCTTGCAAACGCAAGGTCACGTTGCCCTGCACGTCATCGCTGGCAACCAGGTTGACGCCCGCATAGTCGGCCAGCACCTGCAGCACCGAGCGCACCTCCACATCCTGGAAATTCAACGACAGGGGTTCACCCTGGTAAGGCGTCGCCGACACCAGCGGGATCGGCAGCAGGGCTGCCAATATCCATTTCATCACGTTCTTCATTCGGGTTCGGGGCCTCCTTGCCCACGCGCTTTGCAAGGGTGATGAACGCCGTGCGCTCGTGCCACACCCCCGCCATGAATAGCTGTTCGCGTACTTCGACCTGGCCTTGATCGACCCGCGCCACCACACCGTGGTTACGCCCCAAGCGCTCACCTGCCCGCACGCGGTAGAGCCTGCCAGCCGCCATCAGCAGCGCCTCGTGCGCCACCCCTCGCGACAGGCTGCCGACCATTTCCAGCTGTGCCAGCGGCACGCTGGCCAGCCCGGAGCCAGCCATTCGTGCAGCCCCTGCCGCGAAGGGGTCGACCACAGGCACTGGCGTTGCGGCCTTGGCCGGCATATGCGCAAGCACGTCAGGTGCCGGTACGGGCGCGGTGGCCTGGAAGGCATCAACCCGCAGTTGCAGACGCAATAGCCCGGGCTGACCCTCAATTGCGGCCAGGTTCATGTCACCGCTGCGCAGCAGGCGCGCCTGGCCCAGCCAGTCGCCCAGCCACTGACGCAAGTCCAGGTAACGCCCCACCACCTGCACTTCCAGCGGTACTTTCCGATAGCCTGCCTGTTGCTCGGGTTCTTGTACGTCGAACCGCTCGACCAGCAAGCCGTGCGCATGCCCCGAAGCCGCCAGGCGTTCAAGCAGGTCGCTCATGCCCTCCCCGGCGGCCAAGTGCCAGTGAGCCTCCAGCAACCGCCGCTCGGCAAAAACCAGAGACGCCTGCAGTCGCTCCAGCTCGACCAGCTGCGCCGCACTGGCTGCCTGCTGCCCGTTCAATGTGGCGTGCCTGGCCGCCTCCTGCGCCTGCTGTTGTAGCCCTGCTGGCAGGCGAAGCGCGCAACCCAGGCCGAACACCAGCACAGCGACCAGCACTGGCGCGATACGCCTGATACTTCTGGAACGCTCGACTAGCGCCAGCCAGGCGAAGATCGGCGCTGCATTCACGACCAGAACGCCGGAACGCGCGCAACCAGCAGAAATTCATCGCCACCCGGCATGCTCCTGACGCGCTTGAGCGCCAGATCGAGCAGAACACCTGACCGATCCAGATCGCGCATGAACTGTGCAACCAGGGCGCCGGACGTAGCCAGCCCGGTCACCTGCAGATGGCCGTTTTCCAAGCTGAGGTCGAGTAGCTGGACCCCAACCGGCAGCGCCCCTTCGAGGTCAGCGAACACATCGCCCAGAACACCCTGCTGGGCATGCAAACCCTCCAGCGCTGCCGAACGGGCGATGAGTGCGTCATGCTGTGCACGCACATCAGCCAGCGGTTGCAGTTGCTGGTCCAGCACCTCAAGGGCGGCCTGGTGCTGGGCATTGGCCAGCGCCTGCTGCTGCCCGCGTTGCCGGGCCAACTGGTCAACCAGCGTCACGGCGCACAGTGCCAGAAGTGCGCCGGCAACCAGCAGGTTGCGAAAGCGCCGAAGCGCCGCCTCGCGCTGCCGTTCACGCCAGGGCAACAGGTTAAGCCGCATCATGGGCGCAACCCTCCAAGTGCCAGGGCGCACGCCAGGAGCATCGTGCCATCAATGTGTTCCAGGCCCTTCAGGCCAGGTAAATGCCTGCACGGCGTAGTCAGCTGGCGGCCAAGGTTTTGCAACCAGTCCGGGTCCACCAATGAACTGCTGGTAATCCACAGGCCCTTAGGCAAATGCTCATCGGCAAGCAGCGCGTGCAGTTGCTCCGAAAACTGCCCCATGTTGTTCAGCCCCTGCGCTTGCAGTTCACGACGCTGGTAAGGTCGACCAGGCTGCCAGTCATAAAGCACTGCGCTGTGCGCTTCGATCCGCAGCAATGCCGAACCTTCGAGGCAGCCCTGAGGCAACATGCGGCACAAGGCAATGTTGTCGACCTCGATGGCCTCCAGTTGCAACCCGGCCTCCTCGACAATGGCATCAAGCGACGCCAACGCACTTTGCCGACACGCGGCCACCATCACCTCGGCGCACCCCGGTTGCGTGGGGGACGCCCCCAAGACTTGAAAATCCAGGGCCAGGTCCTCCAACGGAAAAGGAAACAGCCGCTCGGCATCAGCCAGCAATTGCGTCTCAAGTTCTGCCCCGGCCTGCTCCACCGGCAAATGACACCGCTTGCAAATCACCTGGTTGGCCGGCAACGCCAACGCTACCCGACGCTGCCGGAGGCCGCTGCGCAGGTAGGCACCGCGCAGGGCTGCCACCACGGCAGCGGGCTCCGCGACCCAATCCTTGCCTAGGGGTAATTCGAACGGCTCTTGCGCCCATGCAAGCACCCGGCAGCGCCGATTGCGCCGTTGAAGTTGCACAACACGAACAGCGTCAGGGGCAATTTCCACCCCCACGAGTGAACTGGCATCCTTGCCGAAGCGTCCTAACATGCGGCTTCCTTGCTGCCTGCTGCAGCGGTCGGTCGCAACCCCGCGTCAACACTAGGCCCGGCCTGCCCATCGAGGCGACGGGCAGCCTGGCCGGTAACCCGGAGAGGCGAAAAAATGCTTATAATGCCCAGCGCTTTCTGGTCCGCCGGGCCTGCGTGCAACCCACTCTCAACCTGGACACCGAAAAGCCTTGATACGTCTGCTGAAGTTCTTCTGGTGGTCTTCCGTCGCAGTCATTTGCGCGCTCGTACTCGGTGTGAGCGGTGCGTTTCTGTATCTTAGCCCCAGCCTGCCCTCGGTCGAGTCCCTCAGAAGCATCCAGTTGCAGATCCCCCTCAGGGTGTACAGCAGCGACGGCAAACTGATTGCCGAATTCGGCGAAATGCGCCGCTCGCCGATCCGTTTCGCGGAAATTCCGCCACAGTTCATTCAGGCGCTTCTGTCAGCAGAGGACGACAATTTCCTCAATCACTATGGTGTCGACCCCAGCAGCCTGATGCGCGCAGCGACCCAGCTGGTGAAAACCGGGCACATCCAGACCGGCGGCAGCACCATCACCATGCAGGTGGCGAAGAACTTCTTCCTCACCAGCGAGCGCAGCTTCTCGCGCAAGACCAACGAGATCCTGCTGGCCCTGCAGATCGAGCGTGAGCTGACCAAGGACGAAATCCTTGAGCTGTACGTGAACAAGATCTACCTGGGCAACCGCGCCTACGGCATCGATGCCGCCGCGCAGGTGTACTACGGCAAATCGATCCGCGACGTGAGCCTGGCGCAGATGGCGATGATCGCCGGCCTGCCCAAGGCACCGTCACGCTTCAACCCGCTGGCCAACCCGGCGCGCGCCAAGGAGCGCCGCGACTGGATCCTCGGGCGCATGTACAAGCTGGGCAAGATCGACCAGGCCAGCTACCAGACCGCCCTGGCCGAGCCGCTCAATGCCAGCTACCACGTGCCGACGCCTGAGGTGAATGCGCCTTACATTGCCGAGATGGCCCGCGCAGAAATGGTCGGCCGCTACGGCAGCGACGCCTATACCGAAGGCTTCCGCGTCACCACCACGGTGCCCAGCGACATGCAGGAAATGGCCAACAAGGCCATCCTCAAAGGCCTGTCCGATTACGACGAACGCCACGGCTACCGCGGCCCCGAAGCACGCTTCCCGGGCCGCACCCAGGCAGCCTGGCTGCAGGAGCTGGGCAAGCAGCGCATCCTTGGCGGCCTCGAGCCGGCCATCGTCACCCATGTCGATAAAACCGGCCTCCAGGTACTGACCCGAGACGGCCAGCAAGCCGAGGTTGCCTGGGACACCATGAAATGGGCGCGCCCGTTCATCAACAGTAACGCCCAGGGCCGCTCACCGCAGTCGCCGGCCGACGTGGCACAGGTCGGTGACCTGGTGCGCCTGCAGCGCCTGGAAGATGGCAAGTTCAAGTTCAGCCAGGTGCCAGGTGCGCAAAGCGCCCTGGTCACCCTCGACCCTTACAACGGCGCCATTCGCGCGCTGGTTGGCGGCTTCTCGTTCGAGCAGAGCAACTACAACCGCGCCATGCAGGCCAAGCGCCAGCCGGGTTCGAGCTTCAAGCCGTTCATCTATAGCGCCGCACTGGACAGCGGCTACACCGCATCCACCCTGGTCAACGATGCGCCGATCGTGTTCGTCGACGAATCCGTGGACAAAGTGTGGCGCCCGAAGAACGACACCAACACCTTCCTCGGCCCGATCCGCATGCGCGAAGCGCTGTACAAGTCGCGCAATCTGGTATCGATCCGCTTGCTGCAGGCCATGGGTGTAGACCGCACCATCGACTACATCGCCAAGTTCGGCTTCAACAAGCAGGACCTGCCGCGCAACCTGTCGCTGGCCCTCGGCACCGCCACCTTGACCCCGATGGAAATCGCCACCGGCTGGAGCGCCTTTGCCAACGGCGGCTACAAGGTCACCCCGTACCTGATCGACCGCATCGAAAGCCGCAACGGCGAAACCCTGTTCACCGCCAACCCGCCCCGCGTACCGCAAGGTGCCGAGGACCAGGCGGGCCTGGCGGCGCCGGAACAGCCGATCAGCACCGCGGCCATGCCGGGCGAAGCACCGTCCGCCTTCGGCCAGCCGGCACCTGCACTGCAGGCACCTGCAGTAGCCGAACAGATCATCGACGGGCGCACCTCCTACATTCTCACCAGCATGCTGCAGGACGTGATCAAGCGCGGTACCGGCCGCCGGGCGCTGGCCCTGGGCCGCACCGACCTGGCGGGTAAAACGGGTACTACCAACGAGTCCAAGGACGCCTGGTTCTCCGGCTACAACGCCGATTACGTGACCACTGTGTGGGTCGGTTTCGACCAACCGGAAACCCTCGGCCGCCGTGAGTACGGCGGTACGGCGGCGCTGCCGATCTGGATGAGTTTCATGGGCGCGGCGCTGAAGGACAAACCGAATCACGCACCGGCAGAACCGGAAGGCATCCTCAGCCTGCGGGTCGACCCGATCAGCGGCCGCGCTGCCTCGCCGAGCACGCCGAATGCCTACTTCGAGCTGTTCAAGGCCGAAGATTCGCCACCGTCGGTGGACGAACTGGGCAACGGCGCGGCACCGGGCAGCCCGCTGCCAGCGGATGAAGCGGCGCCGATGGATCTGTTCTGAAGCAGGGTGCCTGACTGGGGTTATGTGGGGCTGCTGACATCGAGCGCCACAAGTGCCCTGACGAACACCTTTCAGCCCTGACACATTCCAAAGCCCCAACAAAAAGCCCCGGCTCATACGAACCGGGGCTTTTTCATGACAGCTACAGCGGCAATCAGCCGTTGAACACGTCATCCACGCTGGTCAGCGGGTAGTGCTTCGGATACGGCAGGGTAGCCACGCCGGATTCGATGGCGGCCTTGGCCACTGCGTCGGAAACGACGGTGATCAGGCGTGCGTCCAGCGGCTTCGGAATGATGTACTCACGGCCGAACTCCAGGCCTTCGACACCGTAGGCTTCGCACACTTCTTTCGGCACTGGCAGCTTGGCCAGGTCCTTCAGGGCGATGGCGGCGGCGATCTTCATTTCTTCGTTGATACGCTTGGCACGAACGTCCAGGGCACCACGGAAGATGAACGGGAAGCCCAGAACGTTGTTGACCTGGTTCGGGTAGTCGGAACGACCGGTGGCCATGATCACATCGTTGCGAGTGGCGTGCGCCAGCTCAGGCGAAATTTCCGGGTCCGGGTTCGAGCAGGCGAACACGATCGGGTTGGCAGCCATCGACTTCAGGCCTTCTGCACTCAGCAGGTTCGGGCCGGACAGGCCTACGAACACGTCGGCACCGTCGAGTGCGTCAGCCAGGGTGCGCTTGTCGGTAGCGTGGGCGAACTGAGCCTTGTACTGGTTCAGGTCGTCACGGCCAGCGTGGATTACACCGCTGCGGTCGATCATGTAGATGTTTTCGACCTTGCCACCCATGCTCACCAGCAGCTTCATGCAGGAGATGGCAGCAGCACCGGCACCCAGGCAGACGATCTTGGCGTCTTCGAGCTTCTTGCCAGCGATTTCCAGGGCGTTGATCATGCCGGCCGCGGTAACGATAGCGGTACCGTGCTGGTCATCGTGGAACACCGGAATGTCGCACTGTTCGATCAGGGTGCGCTCGATTTCAAAGCACTCAGGTGCCTTGATGTCTTCGAGGTTGATGCCACCGAAGGTGATCGAGATGCGGCGAACGGTATCGATGAACGCTTGCGGGCTTTCCGATTCGACTTCGATGTCGAACACGTCAATACCAGCGAAACGCTTGAACAGAACACCCTTGCCTTCCATGACCGGCTTGGAAGCCAGTGGGCCGAGGTCACCCAGACCGAGGATGGCGGTGCCATCGGAAATCACCGCAACCAGGTTGCCTTTGCCGGTGTATTTGTAAGCCAGCTCTGGATCACGGCCGATTTCACGCACGGGCTCAGCAACACCTGGGCTGTAGGCCAGGGCGAGGTCACGGGCGGTGGCAGTGGGCTTGGAGAGTTCGACGCTCAGTTTCCCCGGACGAGGTTGAGCGTGGTATTCGAGAGCGGCGGTTTTCAGGTCTGACATGGTGGGCATTCCGCTATTTACTGTTCTGACGGACCGCCGAGGATACGCAAAGAGCCGGGGAGTCACAAGACTGGTCGGTCACTTGTGTCAAGGCCTTTAGCCTACGACTTTACGCTATAACCCACGGGGGCATACGGCTAACAGTGTGTACAATCTAATAGCGAAATGTCTACATCTTTTAGCCTGAAAAACGCTCCAACATGCTCGGATCAGTCAATGGCAGCACCCAGCGTCGCTGCCCAGGCTTCAGGCCGCCCTTGCGGGAACGATCCAGCACCCAGCCACGCGCTTCGACCTGGCGTCCCTTGAGGTTATCGAAGAAGCTGCCGGGGAAGTTGCGTTGCAGACGAGCGGGAACCTGCAGCACCACAGCGTCATCCAGGGTCAGCCAGACCCCGCCACGGTTGCGCTCGATACCCTTGATGCGGCCCCCGATCACAGCGAAACCCGACTGCCTGACATCACCTGCAGGCACCACCGGCGAGCGCCGCCATAAACCATTGCCGGCCTTGCGCGCCGCTTGCTCGGCAAGCTGCTGGCAGCCGCTGAGGCTTACATTGGGGGCAACTGCCACGCGGTAACCCAAACCCTCGCTGAGCAACCGTGCTTCCAGATTGTCGCCACCAAGGCCATAGATATGCGCCAGTGTTCGGCCATATTTGTCTTTAGCCTCAACGCCCGGTACCAGCCCGACTCGCCCTTCACTGGCGTTGACCAAGGCTTGAAGGCGTCGCTTGGCGGCCTCGGCATAGGGCTCGCTGGTGCGCCCTTTGCGGCCGATTTCCGGGGCATTGATGCCGATCAGGCGCACGCTGCGGCCATCGACCAGGCGCAAGGTATCGCCATCCACCACTTGGCGTACCTGCACTTGCTGTGGCTGCTCCGGCAGTGGGCAGAACGCCAGGGCCGGGAAATGCCAGATGACGCCCATAAAAAAAGCGCCCACAAGGGGCGCTTTTTTTTGCAGCAATGCGAAACCCGAGGGGTTCGCCATGCGCATGATTATTTCTTGGCACCGAACATGCCGAAGCGATCGGCGAACTTCTGTACGCGACCACCGGTGTCCAGGACTTTCTGCTTACCGGTGTAGAACGGGTGGCACAGGTTGCAAACGTCGATCGACAGGGTTTTGCCCAGGGTCGAACGGCTTTCGAACTTGTTGCCGCAGCTGCAGGTGACTGCAACTGCTTCATAGTTCGGGTGGATACCTTCTTTCATGGTCGCTTCCTCGAGCTGCGTGCCGCCATCCAACACCAATTGTTGAATACCGCACGTAATTAGGCGGCAAATAATACCAGAGCGCTGCGCTAGTGCAAGTTGTCGCTTGCACCGACCGTCGTCTGCTAGGCTCGCCAGTCTTTGATACGCCCTCCGAGACCTTCCGCGTGCCCGACGTCATCCTGCGCCTTGCCCTGCCCTCCCCGCTGCGTCGCCTGTTCGACTACAAGGCACCCGCGAGCATGGCGCGCCAGGCCTTGACCCCCGGCATGCGCATTCGCGTGCCATTCGGCCGCCGCGAAATGATCGGCGTGCTGGTGGAGGTGTGCACACAGAGCGAGGTGCCCGCCGACAAGCTCAAGCCGGCCAGCGCCCTGCTCGATCCGGTATCGCCAATCCCGCCCTCGCTGTTCAAGCTGTGCCTGTGGACCGCCCAGTACTACCAGCACAGCCTGGGCGATACCCTGAGCTGGGCCCTGCCGACGTTATTGCGCCAGGGTGAACCTGCCGAGATGCGCCAGGAGCGCTTCTGGCACATTGCCCCCGGCGCCCGCCTGGAAGACCCGCGCATCGCCCGCGCGCCGCGCCAGCGCGACGCCCTCAAGACCCTGGCCCAGCACCCGCACGGCGTGGCCCACAGCCTGCTGGCCAAGCTCAACCTGAACAAGGACAGCCTCGATCTGTTGCTGGCCAAGGAGCTGGCACAGATCGAAGTCCGCCGGCACTTGCCGGCGCTACGCCACGAACACTGGCTGGCGCAGCCGGAATTGCCGCTCAACGAAGAGCAGCGCGATGCCTTTGACGCCGTGCGCGAAGGCTTTGGGGGCTTTGGCGCGTTCCTGCTGGCCGGCGTCACCGGCAGCGGCAAGACCGAGGTCTACCTGCAGTTGATTCGGGAAACCCTGGAAGCCGGGAAGCAGGCGCTGGTGCTGATTCCGGAGATCAACCTCGGCCCACAGACCCTGGCGCGCTTCGAGCAACGCTTCAACGCCCGCATCGCCCTGTTGCATTCGGCGGTAAACGACCGCGAGCGCCTGGACGCCTGGCTGGCCGCCCGGGACGGCGAGGCCGACATCATCATCGGCACCCGCTCGGCATTGTTCACGCCGATGAAAAACCCCGGCCTGATCATCATCGACGAGGAGCACGACGGCTCTTATAAACAGCAGGAAGGGCTGCGCTATCACGCCCGCGACCTGGCACTGGTACGCGCCCACCAAGAGAACATCCCGATCCTGCTCGGCTCTGCCACGCCGTCGCTGGAAACCCTGCACAACGCCCTTACCGGTCGCTACCGCCTGCTGCGCATGAACCAGCGCGCCGGTGGCGCACGCCCGCCGCGCATGCTGCGCCTGGATGTGAAAAGCTTGCCACTGGACAGTGGTATCAGCGGCCCGTTGCAACAAGCCATCCGCCAGACCCTGGAGGCAGGCCAGCAAGTGCTGGTGTTCCTCAACCGCCGCGGCTTCGCCCCGACTTTACTGTGCCACGATTGTGGCTGGCTGTCCGAGTGCCCGCGCTGTGATGCACGCATGACCGTGCACCAGCGTTCTGGCGTGCTGCGCTGCCACCACTGCGGCTATGACGAACGCCTGCCGCACCAGTGCCCGCAGTGCAACCACGTGGACCTGCGCCCGGTCGGCGCGGGCACAGAACGTGCCGAAGAACGCTTGAAGGTGCTGTTCCCGGACTACCCGATCCTGCGGGTGGACCGCGACAGCACGGCGCGCAAGGACGCCATGCACAACCTGTTCACCACCATTCAGCGCGGCCAGCCGAGCATCCTGGTCGGTACGCAGATGCTTGCCAAGGGCCACCACTTCCCCCGGGTGACCCTGGTGGCCATCCTCGACGCCGATGGCGGGCTGTTCTCGGGTGATTTTCGCGCCAGTGAGCGCATGGCGCAGCTGATCGTGCAGGTGGCCGGGCGTGCCGGGCGCGCCGAGGAGCCAGGCAAGGTCATCATCCAGACCCACCTGGCCGACCACCCGCTGCTGGTGCAGTTGACCGAGCAGGGCTACTTCGCCTTTGCCGAACAGGCTCTGGACGAACGCCGCGCCGCAGGGCTGCCGCCCTACTCCCACCTGGCCCTGCTGCGTGCCGAAGCGCACAAGCCGGGGCAGGCCGAAGGTTTTCTCGACGAAGCCTGCGCTGCTGCCGAGCGTCTGGTGGCCGAGCAGCGCCTGCCGGGCATCGAACTGCTGGGCCCGGTGCCAGCGCCCATGGAGCGCCGCGCCGGGCGCTTCCGCGCGCAACTGTTGATACAGGCCAATACCCGGGCGCCTTTGCATCGACTGATCAGCGCCTGGTTGCTAGTGTTGGAGCAGATGCCGAGCGGGCGCCAGGTACGCTGGTCGCTGGACGTCGACCCGGTCGACCTGTACTGACGTCCGGGGCTGCTTTGCAGCCCCAAAGGTTGGCAACCCGCTCCCGGCAACGGATAATGCCCAGTTTTTCCACCTGCGCATCCAGGCGCTCACCGCGCTTGCGGTCGAAAAGAGATCCCCATGAAAGACACCATTCGCCAGCTGGTCCAGCAAGCCCTCACCCAACTCGTCACCGACGGTGTGCTGCCTGAAGGGCTGTCGCCGGCGATCCAGGTGGAAAACGCCCGGGACAAGACCCACGGCGACTTCGCCAGCAATATCGCCATGATGCTGGCCAAGCAGGCAGGCATGAAGCCACGCGACCTGGCCGAAAAACTGATCGAAGCCCTGCCGGCCAGCGCCGACATCAGCAAGGTCGAAATCGCCGGCCCCGGCTTCCTCAACTTCTTCCAGAACACCGATGCCCTGGCCAACCGCCTGGACGCCGCCCTGGCCGATGACCACTTGGGCGTGCGCAAGGCCGGCCCGAGCGAAAAGGTCGTCATCGACATGTCGGCGCCGAACCTGGCCAAAGAGATGCACGTCGGCCACCTGCGCTCGACCATCATCGGTGACAGCGTCGCACGCGTGCTGGAATTCCTGGGTGACAACGTCATTCGCCAGAACCACGTCGGCGACTGGGGTACCCAGTTCGGCATGCTGATGGCTTACCTGCAGGAAAACCCGATCACCAGCGACGAGCTGTCCGACCTGGAAAACTTCTACCGGGCGGCGAAGAAGCGCTTCGACGAATCGGAAGAGTTTGCCACGCGCGCCCGTGGCCTGGTGGTCAAGCTGCAAGCTGGCGACCCTGAGTGTCTGGCCCTGTGGACCCGCTTCAAGGACATCTCGCTGTCGCACTGCCAGAAGACCTACGAGTTGCTCAACGTCAAGCTGACCATGGCCGACGTGATGGGCGAAAGCGCCTACAACGACGACCTGGCCAACGTGGTGGCCGACCTCAAGGCCAAGGGCCTGCTGGTCGAGGACCAAGGCGCCCAGTGCGTGTTCCTCGAGGAATTCAAGAACAGCGAAGGCGAACCCCTGCCGGTGATCGTGCAGAAAGCCGACGGCGGCTACCTGTACGCCACCACCGACCTGGCCGCCGTGCGCTACCGCAGCAACGTGCTCCACGCTGACCGCGCCCTGTACTTCGTCGACCAGCGCCAGGCCCTGCACTTCAACCAGGTGTTCGAAGTGGCGCGCCGTGCAGGCTTTGTCGGCCACCCGATGCAGATGGAGCACATGGGCTTCGGCACCATGAACGGCGCCGACGGCCGCCCGTTCAAGACCCGTGATGGCGGCACCGTCAAGCTTATCGACCTGCTCACCGAGGCCAAGGAGCGCGCCTACGCGCTGGTCAAGGAAAAGAACCCGAGCCTGGCCGACGAAGATCTGCGCCACATCGGCGAAGTGGTGGGCATTGGCGCGGTGAAATACGCCGACCTGTCCAAGCACCGCACCAGCGACTACAGCTTCAACTTCGAGCTGATGCTCAACTTCGAAGGCAACACCGCCCCGTACCTGCTGTACGCCTACACCCGCGTAGCCGGCGTGTTCCGCAAGCTGGGCAAGGGCTTTGACGAAGTCGACGGCAAGATCGTGCTGCAGGCCGCCCACGAGCAGGACCTGGCTGCGCGCCTGGCGCAGTTTGGCGAAACCCTCAATAGCGTCGCCGAAAAAGGCACGCCGCACGTGCTGTGCAGCTATCTGTACGACCTGGCCGGCCTGTTCTCCAGCTTCTACGAGAACTGCCCGATCCTCGCCGCCGAAACCCCGGAACAACAGCAAAGCCGCTTGCGCCTGGCCGCCCTGACCGGCCGCACCCTCAAACAAGGTCTGGAACTGCTCGGCCTGGAAACCCTGGAGCGCATGTAAGTTGGCTGCCAAGAAAAAACCCGCCCCAAAACGCGGCGCCAGCCGCCAGACGGCGCCGGCCAAACAGCCGATCCCTGGTTGGGTATGGATGGCCGTCGGCCTCACCGTAGGCGCGTTCATCGTGTTCCTGATGAAGCTCGAACCGGGTGGCGATGACATCAAGCGCACCAAGCCCGAGCAGCAGAAGCCGGAAAAAGTGGCCGAAGCCAGCAAGCCTGCCCAGGCCACCCCACTGCAGCCGGTGAAGCCGAAGTACGACTTCTACACCCTGTTGCCGGAGTCCGAGGTGATCGTGCCGCCAGAAGCGGTTCCGGAGAAGACGCCACCGGTACCGGCCCAGCCGGTGACCCCGGTGACGCCGGCAGAAGCGGCGAAGATCGACACCGCGCGGGCCCAGGCGGCGTTGCTGGGCCAGACCCCGCCACCGCCACCACCGGTGATCAAGCCGGCAGCGACCACCCAGTACTTCCTGCAGGCCGGCTCGTTCCGCAAGCAGGCCGATGCCGACAAGGTCCGCGCGCAGATCATCCTGCTGGGCCAGTCGGTGAAGGTGGAGTCGGGTACGGTGAAGGACGAAACCTGGTACCGCGTCCTGGTCGGGCCGTTCAGCAACCGTGAGCAGCTGACCGGGGCGCAGAAGCAACTGGCCGGGGCCGGCTTCAGCAACCTGTTGCTGCAACAGCGCCAGACCCGTCAGTAACCCGAAAAGGGGACCTGTGGGAGCGGCCTTGCGTCGCGAAAGGGCTGCAAAGCAGCCCCAACACCCTCAGCACAATGGCTGAAACCCTGGGGCCGCTTTGCGGCCCTTTCGCGACACAAGGCCGCTCCTACAAGGGCTTTGCATTACCCCCTCCCCGCATTGCGTTCAGACACTTGGCTGTTCAGCGTCCAGAAGTCATACAGCACCCCCAGCAGGAACAACCCGCCGGTGAAGAAGTAGATGATCGCGGTGATCCACTTGCCCTGATACAGCCGATGCAGGCCAAACACCCCAAGGAAGGTCAGCAGGATCCAGGCGATGTTGTAGTCGATACGACCGGACTGGAACCGCAGGTCTGCTTCACGGTCCATGGCCGGGATCAGGAACAGGTCGATCAACCAGCCAATGCCCAACAGGCCCAAGGTGAAGAACCAGATGGTGCCGGTGATGGGCTTGCCGTAGTAGAAGCGATGCGACCCGGTGAAGCCGAAAATCCACAGCAGGTAACCGATGACCTTGCTGTGAGTGTCGTGATAGGGCGCCCCCTGTTGATAAGTATTCATTCATAGCCCTCGTGGGTTATCCAAAAATTGTCTAAAAAAAAATGTGACTTTCTCGTTTCAGGCCGACGTACGGCAGCTGGGCAATCGACCAACGGATCAAAGATTGATCAAAAAGCTGTTATAAAGTTGCGCGCCCAACACATAACTATTCATAAGAGCTTCATCTATGCCGACTTTATTCAAGACATGGCTGACCCTCTGTCTATTATTGCCCCTGGCCGCCCACGCCACCAATCGTGAGCAACGTCTTCCCAATGGTTTCACCGGCTATACCACCAATGCCTCGGTGAAACACGCGCCGGTCAAGCAGACCACCCTGCGCGCGCGCCCCAGCAATGCCGCCAGCAACCGCGGCTTGCCAGTCGCTGCCATGTCGCCGAAGCAGAGCAGTGATGTGCTCAGCCGTGCGGTGAACGTACTCGGTACTCCTTACGTTTGGGGTGGTAGCAGCCCGAAAAAAGGCTTCGACTGCAGCGGGCTGGTAAAATACGCCTTCAACGATGTGGCAGACGTCGACCTGCCGCGCACCTCCAACGCCATGGCCCAGGGCCACGGCGTCAAGGTGGCCAAGGGTGACCTGAAGCCTGGCGACCTGATCTTCTTCAACATCAAGAGCCGCCGGGTGAACCATGTTGCCATCTACCTGGGCAACGACCGCTTCATCCACGCACCGCGGCGTGGCAAGCGGGTGAGCATCGACAACCTCAGCAAGCCTTACTGGCAGAAGCATTACGTCGTGGCCAAGCGAGTGCTGCCGAAGGAACAGCAGCAGCTGAACCTGGCCAAGCGTTAAGCAGGCCCGGCCTCTTCGCGGTGTACGACCGGAGACATTGTTTACATCGTAAACCGGGGACATGGTTTACACATTTGAGGCTTGGACGCGGTTTGCACCCCGTTCAAGCCTCCCCAGGAGATGGTCACACAGGAACACATCCCAAACATCATCTTC
>NZ_JENB01000024.1 GCF_000708715.2 Pseudomonas putida W15Oct28
CCCGCCATTCGGCGGGGCCACCGGGACGGGCGCCGGGGCGGGCGCCGGGGCGGCGGCGGGCGGGTTGACCACCACATACTCCTGGCTGTCAGCCAGGTACTGGTAATAGGTGTCGGCCACCAGGAAGAACATCGCACCACCTAGCCAGACCTCCTGCGCATAGGGCGGCAGGTAATTGACCCGCACGCCGTAAGGCGGGGTTACCACGATGTAACTGCCACCCTGCGGGCGATACCAGTAGCCACCGGAGTAGAAGTAGTCCGCCCCCCGATAAGGCACTTTCCAGTAGCGGTCGGGGAAATGATCGACAGTGTGACCCGGTCGATACTGCGGCCCGGGCCCCCAGCCATTGCCATGGCCATCCGGGCGCCCCTGCCAGTCACCACCGGGGCGTTGCCCGGGGCCGCCGGCCTCCCACTGACGGTTATCGCCATGGCGCCGGGGAATGTCCTGGTAGTAGCCCTGCCTTGGCGGCTGGGTCTGACGCACTTCGTCGCGCGAGTTCAGTGACCGACCGGGCGACCCTTCTGGCTGCCCCTGCTGGCCTCGTTCGCCATACCCCTCACCCGGCCCTTCGGCCAAGGCCCCAAGGCTGATGCTCAAGCCCAGCAAACCTACACCTGCCAACTGCCAGATGCGCGACTTCATGGTGTTCCTCTCGGTAGAAAATACGGCAACCACAGCCAGTCTACCGTGACGGCCACACAGGCCAATTAAATTTCCAGACAGAAAAAAGGGAGGCCACAGGGCCTCCCTTCAGAAATTGTCGTCCGTGCTCGGCACTTGTGGCGCCGGCTCACCTCACACCGTCTTCTGGAGGGTGTGTAGCCCGGGGGCCGAGTGCATCCTGTTGGATGGCTGGCCGCGACCGCCCGCCTAGGGCGCGTCGCCGTGGACTGATGTCCGGGCAGTGATTCTGTTGATAAAGATACCGGACAGGTTGCGGCAGAGGATTGCGAAGATTGCTCAGATAAATAGCACTTGCGCAATTTTTCACCCTGGATTGATAATTCACCGCAATACGAACAGAAAAGGCAAATGCCATGAGCAAACTTGACCGCTACGACCTGAGCATCCTCGCCGAATTGCAGCGCGATGCGCGCATTTCCAACCAGGAACTGGCCGAACGCATTGGCCTGTCGCCTTCGCCATGCTCGCGTCGGGTCAAGCAACTGGAGGACGATGGCTACATCTCGCGCCAGGTGGCCCTGCTCGACCGCAAGAAGCTGGGCCTGAGCCTGACCGCCTACGTGCTGATCGGCATGGACCGCCACACCCCGGAGCGCTTCGAAACCTTCGAAGCGGCCATCCGTATCCTGCCGCAGGTGCTTGAATGCAGCCTGGTCACCGGGATGGATGCCGACTACCAGCTCAAAGTGGTAGTGCCGGACATGGACCATTATCAGAAACTGCTTCTAGGCAGCCTGACCCGTATCGAAGGCGTCACCAGCGTGCGATCGAGCTTCGTGCTCAACCAGGTGTTGGCCAGCACCGAGCTGCCATTGACCCACCTGCGTTAAATGCCCACGGTAGCCGGCATATGATCGGCTGCTCAGCCTGCCTGGAGAACACAGATGGATCCCGCCGTATTCGAAGAGTGGATGATGATCATCCTGGTCACCGTATTGATCGGTTTCATGGGCTTCATCGTCTGGGACCTGGCGAAAAAGTCCAAGGCTGGCAAGTTCGGGACGTTGATCCTGTTCTTCGTGCTGGGGCTGGGGGTGCTGGCCTTTATCATCAAGAGCGTGGTGGTGGGGTTTTTGGAAGGCGTGTAAAAAGTTTCAGGGCCATTCGCGGGCACGCCCGCTCCCACAGGATTGGCGCTGCCTCCAAGTACTGCGCCGTCCCTGTGGGAGCGGGCGTGCCCGCGAATAGGCCCTTGAACTGGACTAAAGCTTGGCAGGGACCTCGCGCCAACAACCCTGCTCCAGCCCATCCAGCGCCCAATCCCCGATCCGCACCCGCACCAGGCGCAAGGTCGGCAGCCCCACCGCCGCCGTCATCCGCCGAACCTGGCGGTTACGCCCCTCGCGGATCACCAGTTCCAGCCAGCTGGTCGGCACGCTCTTGCGAAAGCGTACCGGCGGGTTGCGTGGCCACAGGTCGGGTTCGTCCAGGCGCCGCGCTTCGGCCGGCAAGGTCGGCCCATCGTTCAGCTCCACGCCATCACGCAAGCGCTGCAACTGCTCGTCGCTCGGCTCACCCTCCACCTGCACCCAGTAAGTCTTGGCCAGCTTGTGCTTGGGGTCGGCGATACGCGCCTGCAGGCCGCCATCGTTGGTCAGCAACAGCAAGCCTTCACTGTCGCGGTCCAGCCGCCCGGCCGGGTACACGCCTGCAATGTCGATGAAGTCCTTGAGGGTCGCGCGCCCTTCGCCGTCGCTGAACTGGGTCAGCACGTCGAACGGTTTGTTGAACAGGATCAGGCGCGGCTCGGCCGGTGGCGCCTTGGGCTGGCGACGCGGGCCGGCGGCAGGCCGCGCCTGGGGGCGGCGCGGCTTGTTACGGGGTGGCAGTGACATGGATCCTCAGCGGAACGGCGGCTCATCGAAGCTGCGCAGTTTACGCGAGTGCAGCGAGTTGAGCTCGGTGCGCAGCAGGTCGAGGGCGGCAATGCCGATCTTAAGGTGCTGGCTGACCGCCCGGTTGTAGAAGGCGTTGGCCGAGCCCGGCAGCTTGATCTCGCTGTGCAGCGGCTTGTCGGACACACACAGCAAGGTGCCGTACGGCACGCGCAAACGATAACCCTGGGCGGCAATGGTGCCGCTTTCCATGTCCACGGCCACGGCACGCGACAGGTTGATCAGCGGCCGTTCCTGGGCCCAGCGCAGCTCCCAGTTACGGTCGTCGTAGGTCAGCACGGTGCCGGTGCGCAGGCGCTTCTTAAGCTGTTCACCACGCTCGCCGGTAACCTGCGCAGCCGCTTCCTGCAAGGCCAGCTGCACCTCGGCCAGGGCCGGAATCGGGATGTTCGGCGGCACCACCCGGTCGAGAATGCCGTCACGGCGCATGTAGGCGTGGGCCAGCACGTAGTCGCCGATGGTTTGCGACTGCCGCAGGCCGCCGCAGTGGCCGATCATCAGCCAGCAGTGCGGGCGCAGCACGGCCAGGTGGTCGGTGATGTTCTTGGCGTTGGATGGGCCTACACCAATGTTGACCAAGGTAACGCCGTCGCCGTCGGCGGCGATCAGGTGGTAGGCCGGCATCTGGTAGCGGTGCCAGATCACGCTGGCGACCAAAGCCTGGGTTTCACCGTGGTCCATGGCTTTTTCGATCACCACGTTGCCCGGCAGCACCATACGCACGAAGCGCGGGTCGTCGCGAAGTTGCTCAAGACCGTGGCTGATGAACTGGTCGACATAACGGTGGTAGTTGGTCAGCAGGATCCACGGCTGCACATGGCGCCAGTCGCTGCCGGTGTAGTGCACCAGGCGGCGCAGCGAAAAGTCGACGCGCGCGGCATCGAACAACGCCAGCGGCATGATTTCGGCACGGTCCCAGTCGTACAGGCCATCGGCAATGTTGTCGGTAGCGGCCGACAGGTCGGTGCTAGGGAACACCCGCGCCAGCTGCGCGGCGGTAATGCCGCTGCCGGCCAGTTCGTCGCCCTGGTCGACCACGTAAGGGTACGGAATGTTCTGCTCGCTGATGCCCACCTCAACCGTGACGGTGTAGTCGTGCATCAACGGGCGTAGCTGCTCCAGCAGGTAGCCACGGAACGCGGCGGGCTGGGTGACGGTGACACTGTAGGTGCCGGCAACCTGTACCTTGGCGTAGGCCCGCGTGGTGGCGGCAACCTCACCGTGGCTGTGGTAGGTCAGGCGCAGCGCCGGGTAGCGGTACAGGTCGCGTTCATCGGCATTCGGCTCGGTACGGTCCTTCAGGTAACGCTTGAGGGCCTGGCTAAGGGCCCCGGTGGCCTGTTCATGCAGGGCCGCCAGACGGTCGACGGCCTGTTCGGGGGTATCAACGACTACAAAAGCGTGGCTCACACTGTGCTTCCTGTCTGGACATGCATGTGAACCATCTTGCCTGCCTTCTTTGGTAAATACACCCCCATTGATCGCTGTTGGCTTCTTCGCGGGCACGCCCGCTCCCACAGGATATTCGCAACCCTGAGATCAGCACGTTTTCTGTGGGAGCGGGCGCGCCCGCGAAGAAGCCAACTCAGCCCTCCCAGACTGGTGTTGCTCTTGCGACCAACGCCTCAACATCCACGCCCCGCGGAAGTGCCCCGTACACCCGGCCACCACCTGTCAGGCGGCTGCCGATAAAGGCATCGCTGACCACCGCATTCCCCGCCTCCAGCAACAGCTTGGCCTGCAACGCCAAGGCAATATCCTCGGTCAGCTGCCGCGCGCGGTACTGCATGTCGCCGGTGTCGGCAAATGCCCCCTTGAGGTTGCCGATATGCGCTGCCAGGCGCGGGTCGCCATGCCCATCGCCCAATTCGGTGAACAGCGCATCGAGCACGCCCGGCTCCTTGGACAAGGCCCGCAGCACATCCAGGCACTGCACATTGCCCGAGCCCTCCCAGGTCGAATTGACCGGCGCCTCGCGGTACAGCCGCGGCAGGATGCTGTCTTCCACATAACCCGCGCCGCCCATGCACTCGGCGGCCTCGTTGATCATGGCCGGCGCCCGTTTGCAGATCCAGTACTTGCCCACCGCCGTGACCAGCCGGGCGAAATGCGCCTGCTGCGGGTCATCCAACTGCTCCAGCGCCTGCCCCATACGCAGGCTCAGGGCCAGTGCAGCCTCGCTTTCCAGCGCCAGGTCGGCCAGCACGTTCTGCATCAGGGGCTGTTCGTTCAGCACCCGCCCGCCGACCTTGCGGTGCGCGCAGTGGTGGGCCGCCTGGGTCAGCGCTTGTCGCATCAGCGCGCTGGAGCCAACCATGCAGTCGAAACGGGTCATGGCCACCATCTCGATGATGGTCGGTACACCCCGCCCCTCTTCCCCAATCATCCACGCCAGCGCACCACGGAACTCCACTTCGCTGGAAGCGTTGGAGCTGTTGCCCAGCTTGTTCTTCAGGCGCTGGATATAGAACTGGTTGCGGTTGTCATCCGGGCGATGGCGCGGCAGCAGGAAGCAGCTCAGGCCTTTTTCTGTGTGGGCCAGGGTGAGGAAGGCATCGCACATGGGCGCAGAGCAGAACCACTTGTGCCCGACCAGCTCATACGGCTGGCCCGGGCCAGGTGCGCCTACCGGATACGCCCGCGTGGTATTGGCGCGTACATCGGTGCCGCCCTGCTTCTCGGTCATGGCCATGCCCAAGGTGACACCGGCCTTGTGCCGGTCGCCAACGTTGCGCGGGTCATATTCGCAGGCAAGGATTTTCGGCAGCCAGTACTCGGCCAGTTCGGGCTGCAGGCGCAGCGCCGGCACGGCGGCGAATGTCATGGTCAGCGGGCAGCCGGTGCCAGCTTCGGCCTGGCTGTGCAGGTAGGTCATCGACGCCCGCGCCACATGGGCACCTGCGCGGGGCTCGGCCCACGGCAAAGAAGGTAGGCCGTGCTCGACGGCAGTGCGCATCAGCTCGTGGTAAGCCGGGTGGAACTCCACCAGGTCGATGCGATGGCCGTAGCGGTCATGGCTGATGAATTCAGGTTTGTGCGCATTCGCCAGAAAGCCCGCCTGCATCAGCGGGCCACCGGCCAGGGCACCGTAGGCATCGATCCGCGACTCGGCCCAGCCCGCGCCGAAACGCCGTGACCACTCCTGCAATGGCAGGTCGAGGCGGTACAGGTTGGCACCGTCGAGGGACGGCGGCTGGTTGGTGACTTCGTGGGTTTCAGCGTACTGGTGCAGGTTCATCGGGGGCTCCTGGATCCGGGTAGGCTTGAGAGACCCAGTGAAGCACTGCTTGCGGGGGAGTCAAAGGGGCATTAATGACTAAACATGTGGTGGGGGTGGCGCATGTCTTGAGAATGCATGAGGGCAGACAGGCGGTGCCACTCAAAAGGATTTGTAGTCCGATTCTCTATCCTGCGTAGGACCTTTCCTAAAGCCTCCCCGCCCCGAAAATACCCGTCTACAGGCTGCTAGGTTCCTGGCTCTCATCTTCAAAAAAGAGGCGAGCCATGAGCATGCGCATGAACATCTTCGGCCGATACCAGGGCCTGGACGGCGACCAAACCACCACCGGCGCTATCTGCATCGCCGGCCGGGCCAGGGGCCGCGTGCATGGCCGCGACTGGCTGCTCGAAGGCGACAAGACCACACCCTGCCCGTGCTGTGGACAGCCAGGCACCATCGTCGAGGGCGAAGTCCGCTGGCGGCAGGACGGCATACCCACGGCAGTGGATGGAGCGATGGTGCAATGCGCATGCCCATCGGGCAGCAATCGCCTGGTTGCAAGTGGTTTCGCACCTGCGGCGTCGCGCAGGGCGCCTGCACCTGAGCCTGTTCATGAGGCACCGCCACAGGCCCAAGCAAGCAACCAGGTAAGAAGCAGCTATCAACCTGGGGCACATCAGCCCTCAACCGCTGCGCAAGGCATGGAACCTGGCTTCTACATCGTGCCGCGCTGCATGACGTATCAGGAAGTCCTGGCAGAACTCGGCGCGCCGCAGGCCAACCTGCCTAGCTCGATTCTGGAACGACTGAACCCGACCTATCAGCGTGGGTTCAAGGCAGGTGAGATCTTCGTTATTGGCGACGGTTTGCGGCGGCCGGTGTGTACGCGTGAAGAACTGACTGCAATGAGTGCGGCGAAGCAGGCGCGGGAAGCGTTGGCAAACCTGACGCCAGAAGAGGCCGAGTTCATGATGCGCCATCAGGCCGAGATTGCCGGGTTGCTCAGCGATGTGAGCTTGGCGATGGGTGTGAGTGAGGCGATGGTTGGCAAGTCGCTGGATGAGCTCAGCGACATATTGCGAAAAATTGAAGAGCTGCATAAAAATCAATTTATCAAGCATGGGCATCTTAGGCACCCTGAGTTTTTTGCGAAGCGTCAAAAACTGTTCACTCAATTGAGTGCAAACTTAAAAGCGACCGTTCTGAACAAACGACTCAACCTCGGGAACTATGAAAACCTGCGCCGGGACTTAGGCATATCGTCAAGAAGCTTGGTGCACCACTGGAGTAAAGCGGGAGGACCGACACACATCCCTGGTTACTCGACACACTTGGACAAGCTGGCCAAGATGGCTAAATATTTAAGGGCCGGAGGACATATTGGCATCGCTGTTGGCGGTGGTGGATCTGCTCTGAAAATTTCTGAGGTGTGCAAAGAGGGCAACCCAAATACTTGTAAAAAAGTCAGCGTTACTGAGGCCGGTAATTTTTCAGGTGGCTTAGCAGGTGGCTGGATGGCAGGAAAACTTTCGGGCAAAATCTCTGCGAAGGTTTGCTGGAGAGTCGGACCCTATGCCTTGGCATGCGGAGTAGTCATCACTGGCGGAGGCGCTTTGGCCGGCAGCATCGGTGGCATGGAGGCGGGTGAGGAGTTCGGCGAGTTAGTCTTCGAGGTCTTTGGAGATGATTGATCACCTTGACGTAAAACTAAGACTATTTCTGTTAGGCACCCCTATATGCCTCGCCTTGATCGGGCTTGCATCTGATATTCACATCGCCTGCTCTCGCCAATATAAAGAAATGACCTCAGCACTCCAGCGGAGCGCGTGCCTTCCATTTGCGACCGCCATGTGGGGAGAGAAAACAATAGGTTCCAGAATTCTAGTTATTTCTGTAATCGCTGGCGGCATTGGCTCCCCCGCCTCTAGCATTCGCAGTGGGTTTCTGGATGAGCAAGACCATTTACAATTCCCTAGGTATTTAAGAAGAAAAATACTCATTGCATCTTCTCTAAATACTATTGGCATTGTCTGGATAGCAGCATACTACCTAATGAAGCTCATCAAATGATGATGACAAGAGTATGATTTCAGATCAAAGCTGATCGCACAGCTAATTCGCGGCTAAACCCGCTCCCATAACGGATCGCGTATCTTTCAGGTTATGCACAACGCCTGTGGGAGCGGGCTCACCCGCGAAAGGGCGGGTACAGCCCATACAAACAGTCAGCGCATCAAGCCCAACTCGGCATCATCCAGCAGCGCTTTTGCCATAGCTGAGAAGTAGTGCGAAGCCCAGAGCATCTGCTGATCGCCATCCATCAAACCAGTCAGCGACAGGTCCCGTGCATAGCCCATCAGTTCCGAGGCTTGCTCGCGGGCGCTGCGGCAGGGAATGCCTTCGGCGATGCGGAACAGCGGGTGGGTTTGGCCTTCGCCTTGGAAGAAGTAGGTAACGCCTGGGGTGGTTTTGGTTTCGTCGTTCATTGGGTGGGCACCATAATGATATGTGTCACCCGTCCGTTTCCACACATAGGGGTGACAGCTGCACACGGGGTGGAAAACCAGGCATGGTGCGAACCCGGTAGACCCGAAGGTCTCCCGCGTACAGCTGTCATAACGACACGCGCCATATGTCTTGCCAGGTTTCCACACCCGATCACTGAACCGTCAGCGACAGGAAAAGCCTAGAGGGCGGGATGTGCAGGAACAATCAGACGCGTGTCGACAGGAGTTGTAGGGTATTTCGCAGAGAATGCAGTTACTAGTGCAGATGCGTAGGAAGAGTCTGGAGTTGTTGTAGGTCGCAAGGGTATGTCTTGAGAATGCATCAGGGCTGACAGGTGCTCGCCACAACAGGTGCAGCGCCTATGAGATCGAGCGCCGCCCGCGCGGCGCATCGCCGGCAAGCCAGCTCCCACATCTGTTTCGGGCCAGTCTCTCCTGCGCCTTTGGCGCGCGCCCCCTGGGTGCATGGCTGGGGATCGATAAAAAGCAGCAGCGCAACCTTCGATATCGAAAGGAACAGACAAGGCGGGCAGCGGTGCCCCCACAGGACTGACTGGCCCGAAACAGATGTGGGAGCTGGCTTGCGGGCGATGCGCCGCGCGGGCGGCGCTCGATCTCATAGGCACTGCACCTGTTGTGGCGAGCCCCCTTCAGCCCTGACCGAGTCCCATGCCTTCAAAGCGAGCGCCGCGCCTGCAGGATATTCGGGCTCATCTGCACCTGCGAAATCGCCATGTTCAAACTCAACTCGAACCGGCTCCCCAACCCGCGCGTCGACTCATGCGCCAACCTGGCGCCCAGCAATTCCCCCATCTGCCGGCAGATCGACAAGCCAATCCCCAAGCCGCCATAGCGCCGGGTCATCGACCCGTCGACCTGGAAGAACCGCTGATACAGGGTCGACTGCTCCAGGTCATCGAAGCCGATACCGCTATCACTGACGGTGAAGGTCAAGGCCAGATCGCCCGGCCCCAACCGGCGGCCGCGCACCTGGATCATCACCCCGCCCTGATGGGTGAACTTCAAACCGTTGTCCACCAGGCAACCCAGGCAGTGGGCCAGTTTCTCGCCGTCGCCCAGCAGCCCGTCTGGCAGGTCGGCCGGGATGTCCAGGCTCAGGTACAAGCCTTTGCGCAGGGCCTGCCCGGCATGGCCGGCGCGCAAGCCCTGCAGCATCGCGCGCAGGCTGAACGGCGCCGGCTGCGCACGCAGGCGGCCGGCCTGCAATTCAGACAGAGTGAGAATGGCGTCGACCATGTCCATCATGCCTTGGGCCGACCCCACCGCCGTATGGTGGTACTGGGCCATTTCGGCTTCCATCGGCAGGGTGTGCATCAGCTCCAGCGAGCCGATCACACCATTCATCGGGGTGCGCAGCTCATGGGTCACGCTGGCCAGGAACTCGTCCTTCAGGCGGTTGCTCCTGGCCAGTTGCAGGTTCAACTGCTCCAGCGTGCGGCCGGTGTCGCGCAAGGTTTGTGCCTGCTGCTCGCGCAGGCTGTTGATGCGGTCGGCCAGCGCCAGCGACAGCAACGCCACCTCAAGCGCCGAACCCAGCTGGCTGGCATACATGGTGATGAACACGTTCGGCAGGTAGCCCAGCACCATCAGGGTGTTGACCAGCCCGCCGAGCAGGAAGGCCGTCCAGGCGATGATGAACCAGCGCGCCACGCGCAAGCCACGCCACCAGGCGTACAAGCCGGCGCTGAAGATGCTCACGGTGAACAACAACGCCAGCAGTGTGGCCATGCGCAGGGCAATGCCGTAGGGCATGCTCACCGCCAGCACCATGACCAGCGCGCCACCCAGCATCAGTAGCTGCAGCAGCCGGTCGAAACCACGGCTGATGTTGCCCATTTGCAGGAAGTGCCGGGCGAACTGGCAACCAAACAGGCCCGCTGCACCGATGAACAGCGGCGTCGAGGCGTTGGCCCACCAAGGGCTGTCCGGCCAGAAGTAGGCCACGCCCGCACCGTTCACCGACACCTGGTATAGCCCGAACGAGGCGATATAGAAGATGTAGTAGAGGTAGCTGACGTCGCGCACGCTGAGGTAGATGAACAGGTTGTACACCAGCATCACCAGCAACACGCCGTAGATGATCCCCAGCACATACAGGCGCGTGGGCTGATCTTCCATATAGGCTTCAGGGGACCACAGCGCCAGCGGCGCTTGCACCGACCCTTGGCTGTGCAGCCGCAGGTAGGCGGTGGTCACCTTTCCAGGGGGCAACTGCAGCTTGAACAGGTAGTTGTTCTGCCGGATCTGCCGGCTGTCGTAGGGCAAGGCATCGCCAGTGCGCTGCGCCAGGCGATATATGCCGCTGTCGTCAGGCAAGTACAGCTCGAGGTGGTCCAGCGGCGGGTAGGCCAGCTCCAGCAGCCACTGCCGTGGGGCAGCGCTGGGCGCAGCAACGGGGCGCAGCTCGACCTTGAGCCAGAACACCGAGGTGGAATAACCGGCGTTCAGCACGTCTTCATGGTGGGGGCGGAAGGCTTTGGCGAACCCGGGGGCACTGACCTGGGCGATGCTGGCACTGCCATCGAGGTCTTCGTAAACCTGCATGGCCTTGCCCAATGGAAGATGCCGGGTAGCGTCGTCGAAATCGACCGCTCCGGCGAGCACGGGCAGCAAGCCCAGAAGCACAATCAGCAAATAGCGCATACAGCCCCAGCATGGCCTGTCCGGTCGCGTCGCGGTAGCCTCCCATCCGTTTGAGACGACGTGATCCTGCAGAACCCGTTTGTCGAGTTATCCGAGCACTCTAGCATAGCTTCGCAACCTGGCAATCGGCCATATCAAAAACCAAAGAAAAGGCTCTAAATCAATACTTTCAGAATGTCAGCCAATTAAAATCTGACCGATCGATCAGTAAAACTCGTTTGTCGGACGATCCGCCCAAACAGGTTTGGTGGTAAGCTCGCCGACCATGAATACCTACAGCTCCCGCCCCGTTGTCCTCTGTCTCTCCGGCCACGACCCCAGTGGCGGCGCCGGCCTGCAGGCAGATATCGAAGCCCTGATCGCCCAAGGCTGTCACGCTGCACCCGCAGTGACCGCCCTGACCGTGCAGGATACCGTCAACGTTTCCGACTTCCGCGTGCTCGACCGCGAGTGGGTACTGGCCCAGGCCAATGCCGTGCTGGCCGACTCCACGGTGGCCGCCGTCAAGCTGGGCATGCTCGGTTCGATCGAGATGGTCGACACCGTCGCCGAACTGCTGGCCGCCCACCCGCACCTGCCGCTGGTCTGCGACCCGGTACTGCGTGCTGGCGGCGGCGGCCGCCTGGGCAAGGACGAAGTGGGCTACGCCGTGCGCGAGCGCCTGCTGCCGCTGGCGACCATCGCCACGCCGAACCTGCCCGAAGCCCGCATCCTCGCCGAACTGCCCGAAGGCACCGCCGACGAATGTGCCGAAAAGCTGCTGCCGTACTGTAGACACCTGCTGATTACCGGCGGTCACGGCGACGAAGACGAAATTCACAACCCCCTGTACACCCAGGACGGCCAGCTCCACACCTGGACCTGCCAACGCCTGCCGGGCAGCTACCACGGCTCGGGCTGCACCCTGGCCAGCGCCCTGGCTGGCCGCCTGGCCCTCGGCGAGCAGCTGGAAAGCGCCGTGCGCAGCGCCCTGGACTACACCTGGCGCACCCTGCGTGACGCCGAGCAGCTGGGCAAGGGCCAGTTCGTGCCACGCCGCCTGCCCCTGGACTTCTGTTCCTGATACGAGGCCTTCAATGAAGCTACGCGGTCTGTATGCAATCACCGACAGCCAGCTGCTCGCCGGCCGGTTCCTGTCCCATGTCGAGGCGGCACTGGAAGGCGGCGTGTGCCTGCTGCAGTACCGCGACAAAAGTGACGACGCGGCGCGCCGCCTGCGTGAAGCCGAAGGGCTGATGAAGCTCTGCGAGCGCTATGGCACCCAGCTGCTCATCAACGACGACGCCGAACTGGCCGCACGCCTGGGCGTCGGCGTACACCTGGGCCAGACCGACGGCCCGCTGACCCCGGCCCGCGCCCTGCTCGGCCGCCGGGCGATCATCGGCTCCACCTGCCACGCCAGCCTCGACCTGGCCGCCCAGGCCGCCAGCGAAGGCGCCAGCTACGTGGCCTTCGGCCGCTTCTTCAATTCAGTTACCAAGCCGGGCGCGCCCGCCGCCAACGTCGAACTGCTGGAGCAGGCGCGTGCCCAGGTGAAACTGCCGATTGCCGTGATCGGCGGCATCACCCTCGACAACGCCGCCCCGCTGGTCGCCCACGGCGCCGACCTGCTGGCGGTGATCCATGGCCTGTTCGGTGCCGACAGCGCGCAGGAAGTTACCCGCCGCGCCCGCGCCTTCAATGCCTTGTTCGCATCCTGATTTCGAGAGAACCTTTCATGTCCCGTTCCGAAGACCTGTTCGCCAAAGCCCAGAAGCACATCCCCGGCGGCGTCAACTCGCCAGTGCGCGCGTTCAAAAGCGTGGGCGGCACGCCGCTGTTCTTCAAGCATGCCGAAGGCGCCTACGTCGTTGACGAAGACGACAAGCGCTATGTCGACTACGTCGGCTCCTGGGGCCCGATGATCCTGGGCCACGGCCACCCGGACGTACTGGATGCGGTACGCAAGCAACTGGAGCACGGCCTGTCCTACGGCGCGCCGACCGCCATGGAAACCGACATGGCCGACCTGGTCTGCTCGCTGGTGCCGTCCATGGAAATGGTGCGCATGGTCAGCTCGGGCACCGAAGCCACCATGAGTGCCATCCGCCTTGCCCGTGGCTACACCGGCCGTGACGCCATCATCAAGTTCGAAGGCTGCTACCACGGCCACTCCGACAGCCTGCTGGTAAAAGCCGGCTCCGGCCTGCTGACCCAGGGCGTGCCAAGCTCGGCCGGCGTGCCGGCCGACTTCGCCAAGCACACCCTGACCCTGCCGTTCAACGACATCGCCGCGGTCGAGAAAACCCTGGCTGACGTCGGCCAGACCGTGGCCTGTATCATCGTCGAGCCTGTGGCCGGCAACATGAACTGCGTCCCCCCGGCGCCGGGCTTCCTTGAAGGCCTGCGCGAGCAGTGCGACAAACACGGCGTGGTGCTGATCTTCGACGAAGTGATGACCGGCTTCCGCGTCTCGCTGGGCGGCGCCCAGGGCCACTATGGCATCAAGCCGGACCTGTCCACCTTCGGCAAGATCGTCGGTGGCGGCATGCCGGTCGGCTGCTTCGGCGGCAAGCGCGAAATCATGGGCTGCATCGCCCCGCTCGGCCCGGTCTACCAGGCCGGTACCCTGTCGGGCAACCCGCTGGCCATGGCCGCCGGCCTGACCACCCTGAAGCTGATCAGCCGCCCGGGCTTCCACGCCGAGCTGACCGACTACACCAGCCGCATGCTTGATGGCCTGCAGCAACGTGCCGATGCCGCTGGCATACCGTTCGTCACCACCCAGGCCGGTGCCATGTTCGGCCTGTACTTCAGCGGCGCCGACGACATCGTCACCTTCGAAGACGTGATGAGCAGCGATGCCGAACGCTTCAAGCGCTTCTTCCATTTGATGCTGGACGGTGGCGTGTACCTGGCGCCGAGCGCGTTCGAGGCGGGCTTCACCTCCATCGCCCATGGCGACAAGGAGCTGCAGATCACCCTGGATGCGGCTGAAAAGGCCTTTGCAGCCCTGAAATAAGCAGCTGCTCCCCTTTGTGGGAGCGGCCTTGTGTCGCGATAGGGCCGCAAAGCGGCCCCGGCAATTGATGCATTCATGCTGAAGTTCTGGGGCTGCTCCGCAGCCCTATCGCGACACAAGGCCGCTCCCACAGGGGCCGTTACAGGAAATAAATAACCCCGCACAATCAGCTGACTTCCCCAACCAAGCAGAAATTCGAGTAAAACTTTGTAAGGTTGGCGCTGCTTATCCCATAATGTGCCACCAGAGACATTGGCCGCAGCTTCGCAGAGGTAAGTCGATCCCCATGAACCGCACCGGCCGCGCCCTGACCCTGGGCTGCCTGTTGCTTCTTCAGCCCCTGCTGGCCTTGGCGGAGGGCGGTAACTCGTTGCTGATTCCGGCGACGGGCCGCTGCACCTTGAATGTTCAGCCTGAAGACCTGGCAAACGCCCTCAAGGCCTGCGAGCAGACGGCTACCGCGGGGGATGCCCAGGCGCAATTCGAACTGGGCGAGTACTACTACACGCAAACGCCGAAAAACCTCAACAAAGCCCTGGACTGGTTCCAGAAGGCTTCGCTGCAGGGCCAGGCCGACGCCCAGTACCGTCTGGGTGCAATGTTCTTCCATGGCGAAGGGGTCAAGGCCAACAACGTGCAGGCCTACATCCTGCTGAAGATGGCCGCGGTCAACGGTGCCGAAGATGCATTGGACATGGCCGACGAAGTGACCGAGCAAATGCCCCGCGACGAGCTGGAGCATGCCACCCAGGTGCTCGGCCAGATCTTCCGCAAATACCTGCTGGAACTGCAGAACGCCGAAGGGCGCACGCCGTTCTCGCCACTCCCCTGACGGTTACTTTTCCGGCATTGGCATCGGGAACGGCATCACATTGCCGCCACCCTTGGCTTCGCTGATCTTTGCCGTGCCCAGGCGCTCCACTTCGTCGATGCGCACGATCGAGTGCATCGGCACGAAACTGCGGATCACCCCCTCGAACTGGTTCTTGAGCTTCTCCTCGCTCGGGTCCACCACCAGTTGCGAGCGCTCGCCGAACACGAACTCCTCGATTTCCAGGAAGCCCCACAGGTCGCTCTGGTAGATCTGCTTGGCGTACATCTCGAAGACCTGCCCCTGGTTGAGGAAGATCACTTTATAGATGGCAGGTTCGCGTTTGCTCATGTCGGGAGGGATAACACATGCGTAAGAAAAGGGGCGCATCATAGCAGACAGGTTTGCAGATCTGTGTCGGCTGTACCGGCCTCATCGCCGGCAAGCCAGCTCCCACAGGTACTGTGCAAGCCTGAGGCCTGTGCAGTACCTGTGGGAGCTGGCTTGCCGGCGATAGGGCTGGAACAGGCCATACATACCGTTGAACGTTTCAGTGCTTTCGCCACTGGCATTCAAGGGTTATTCTTGAGTTCACACCCATTGCCGTCGAGCGGCTAAAAACGACCTTGAACGCACCCATAGAACCCCATCGTTTCCTCCTCGAGCCCTTCGAGGCCCACCGTTTCGCCAACCTGTGCGGGCAGTTCGACGAGCACTTGCGCCTGATCGAACAGCGCTTGGCCATCGAAATCCGCAACCGCGGCAATCAGTTCGAACTGATCGGCGAACCCAGGATCACCTCTGCGGCCGAACAGTTGCTGCGCCGTCTCTACCGCGAGACCAAGGCCACCGACCTGTCGCCGGAAACCGTGCACCTGTACCTGCAGGAATCGGCTGTCGAGAACATCGACAACCCGGCCGTCAACGAGGTCAGCGTGTCGCTGCGTACGCGCAAGGGCAACATCCGCCCGCGCGGGCTCAACCAGCAGCGCTACGTGAAGGAAATCCTGGCCAACGACATCAACTTCGGCGTCGGCCCGGCCGGTACCGGCAAGACCTACCTTGCCGTGGCCTGCGCGGTGGACGCGCTGGAGCGTGAACAGGTGCGCCGTATCCTGCTGGTGCGCCCGGCGGTCGAGGCAGGCGAAAAGCTTGGCTTCCTGCCCGGTGACCTGGCACAGAAGATCGACCCGTACCTGCGCCCGCTGTACGACGCCCTGTACGAAATGCTCGGCTTCGAACACGTGGCCAAGCTGATCGAACGCCAGGTGATCGAGATCGCCCCGCTGGCCTACATGCGTGGCCGCACCCTGAACAACAGCTTCATCATCCTCGACGAAAGCCAGAACACCACGCTGGAACAGATGAAAATGTTCCTCACCCGCATCGGCTTCGGCTCCACGGCGGTGATCACCGGCGACATCACCCAGGTCGACCTGCCACGTGGCACCAAGTCGGGCCTGGCACATGTCATCGAGGTGCTGAAGGACGTTCCGGGCATCAGCTTTACCCACTTCCAACCCAAAGATGTGGTTCGTCACCCACTGGTGCAGCGTATTGTCGAAGCCTACGACCGCTTCGAAGCCCGCCAGGCCAAGCCCGAGGCGCCCGGCAAAGATGCTTGAACTTGATATCCAACGGGCCACGGATGCTGCCGCCCCGGACGACGCTGCCTTCCGCCGCTGGTGCGAACTGGCACTGCGCCAGCGCAGCGCCGACTCGGAAATGACCATTCGCCTGGTCGACGAAGCCGAAGGCCGTGAGCTGAACCACACCTACCGGCACAAAGACTACGCGACCAATGTGCTGTCGTTCCCGGCCGATGTGCCCGACGAACTGCTCGATATTCCGCTGCTGGGCGACCTGGTGATCTGTGTTGCGGTGGTCGAGCGCGAAGCGGCCGAACAAGGCAAGTCGCTCGAAGCCCACTGGGCGCACCTGGTCATCCACGGTTGCCTGCACCTGCTCGGCTACGACCACATCGATGATGAGGAAGCCGAGGAAATGGAAAGCCTGGAACGGGAATTGCTGGCAGAACTGGGTCACCCCGACCCGTATGCCGACGATGAAACCGACTCAATCACACACTGAAACACGAAGGATCACGAGAACCGCCATGAGCGAAGATCGATCGAGCAACGGGCAAAAGTCCTGGCTGGGCAAACTGACCCAGGCTTTTGCCCATGAGCCGAAAAACCGCCAGGAGCTCCTTGAGCTGCTGCGCGAAGCCCATCAGAACAAACTGCTGGACAGCGAAGCGCTGACCATCGTCGAAGGCGCCATCCAGGTCGCCGACCTGCAGGTACGCGACATCATGGTGCCGCGTTCGCAGATGAACAGCATCAAGGCAGGCCAGTCGCCTCGCGAATTTCTGCCAGCGGTGATCGACGCCGCGCACTCGCGCTACCCGGTGATCGGTGAAAGCCACGACGATGTGCTCGGGATCCTGCTTGCCAAAGACCTGCTGCCGCTGATCCTCAAGGAGAACGGCGACAGCTTCAACATCAAGGACCTGCTGCGCCCGGCCACCTTCGTGCCCGAGTCCAAGCGCCTGAACGTGTTGCTGCGCGAGTTCCGCGCCAACCATAACCACATGGCCATCGTCATCGACGAATATGGCGGTGTGGCGGGCCTGGTGACCATCGAAGACGTGCTGGAGCAGATCGTCGGCGATATCGAAGACGAGCACGACGTCGAGGAAGACAGCTACATCAAGCCGCTGCCAAGCGGTGACTTCCTGGTCAAGGCGCTTACGCCGATCGACAACTTCAACGAGTTCTTCGACAGCGAGTTCTCCGATGACGAGTTCGACACGGTTGGCGGGCTGGTGATGAGTGCCTTCGGCCACCTGCCCAAGCGCAACGAAACCACCGAGATCGGGTCTTACAAGTTCCGCATTCTCAACGCCGACAGCCGGCGGATACACTTGCTGCGCCTGACCCCGATCACCCGTTAAGGACAAACATGCGTTGGATCACCCGCCCCGGCTGGCCCGGTAACCTGCTGGCCCTGGCGGCCGGTGCTTCCACCCTTCTGGCCCTGGCGCCGTTCGACATCTGGCCGCTGGCCGTGCTGTCCATCGCCATGCTTTACCTTGGCCTGCGCGAGCTTAGCCCGCGCCAGGCCATGTGGCGGGGCTGGTGGTTCGGTTTCGGCCTGTATGGCGCCGGCACCTGGTGGATCTACGTCAGCATGAACACCTACGGCGGCGCCTCGCCGCTGCTGGCGATCCTGCTGCTGCTGGCGTTCTTCGCCGCCCTGGCCTGGTTCTTTGCCTTGCCCACCTGGCTGTGGGCACGCTGGCTGAGGCGCAATGAAGCGCCACTGGCCGACGCCTTGTGCTTCGCCGCCCTGTGGCTGCTGCAAGAGGCCTTCCGCGGCTGGTTCCTCACCGGTTTCCCTTGGCTCTACGCCGGCTACAGCCAGCTGGACGGCCCACTGGCGGGCTTGGCACCGCTGGGCGGCGTGTGGCTGGTTTCCTTCACCCTGGCGCTCACTGCTGCCTTGCTGTGCAACCTGCACCGCCTGCGCGCCCGCCCCTCGTTCCTGGCGGTGGCCGGCCTGCTGTTGCTGGCCCCGTGGGCACTGGGCCTGGCGCTCAAGGGGCATGCCTGGACCAAACCGGCAGGCGACCCACTGAAAGTGGCAGCCATTCAGGGCAACGTCGAGCAGGACCTGAAATGGGACCCGGCGCACATCGACGCGCAACTGGCGCTGTACCGCGACCTGAGCTTCAGCTCCAAACCGGTGGACCTGCTGATCTGGCCAGAAACCGCAGTGCCGGTGCTAAAGGACCAGGCCCAGGGCTACATCGACGTGATGGGCCGCTTCGCTGCCGAGCGGCATTCGGCGCTGATCACCGGCGTGCCGGTGCGTGAAGTGGTGCATCACCAGCGCCGCTACTACAACGGCATCACCGTCACCGGTGAAGGCGATGGCACCTACCTCAAGCAGAAGCTGGTGCCGTTTGGTGAATACGTGCCGCTGCAGGACATGCTGCGGGGCATGATCGAGTTCTTCAACCTGCCCATGTCCGACTTCGCCCGCGGGCCGGAAGACCAGCCGCTGCTGCAGGCCAAGGGTTACCAGATTGCGCCGTACATCTGCTACGAAGTGGTCTACCCCGAGTTCGCCGCAGGCCTGGCCGCGCGCAGCGACCTGCTGCTGACCATCAGCAACGACACCTGGTTCGGCAAATCGATCGGCCCCTTGCAGCACCTGCAGATGGCACAGATGCGCGCACTGGAGGCCGGCCGCTGGATGATCCGCGCCACCAACAACGGCGTGACTGCGCTGATCGACCCGTTTGGCCGCATTACCACGCAGGTTCCGCAGTTCCAGCAGGCGGTGCTGTATGGCGAAGTGGTGCCGATGCAGCAATTGACGCCGTACCTGAAATGGCGCTCGTGGCCACTGGCGATTGTCTGCGTGCTGCTGCTGGGCTGGGCATTGCTGGCGGGGCGCATAGCCAAAACCGTCTGATTGGCGAGACGCGCCCCCCTGTGGGAGCGGCCTTGTGTCGCGAAAGGGCCGCAGAGCGGCCCCGGTTTTTTTGCATTGATGCTGCAATCTGGGGCTGCTGCGCAGCCCATCGCGACACAAGGCCGCTTCCACAGAGGGTTGTGCAAGCCGGTAAATCAGTAGAACACCCGATACCCCACCAACCCCACCACTTCATTAAGCAACTGCCCGCTCTGCCACATCGCCCGGCTCTCCGGCAGCAACCCGGCAAACGGCCGTGCATGATCGCGCCCCAGGAACCCCACCGGCGCAGGCACCACCTCAAACCCAGCCTGCTCGAAGCTCCAGCGCGAGCGCTGCATGTGCCAGGCCTGGGTCACCACCACCACACGGCGAATGCCCAACGGCTGCAACACCTTGGCTGTGAGCTGGGCATTTTCCCAGGTCGTGCGGCTGGCCTCTTCGCGCCACTTCACCTCGACCGCAAAGTCTTCCTGCAGCCGATCAGCCATCAACCGCGCCTCGCTCGGCGGCGTGCCATAGTGCAGCCCACCACTGGTCAACACTGGCAAGCCCGAGGCCTTGGCCAGCCGCGCGGCAAAGCGCATGCGCTCCAGCGCTGTGGCCGTGGGCTGGTCGCTGCCGCCCCAGGCCGGGTCGCCGCGCTCGCGCCCCGCACCCAGCACCACAATGGCATCGGCCCGGCTCGCCAGGGCGGCCCAGTCGCTCACTGCCAGCGGCGGCTCGCTTTCCAGCACTCGGGCGGTTTCCTGCACCACCAGCGGCAGGCTCATCAGCCACAGGCCACCAAGCCCCACGGCAAAGCACAGCGCCGCCAGCCGTGGCCGCCGCGCACGCAGCCACCAGGCCGCAAGCAGCAGCAGGAACAGGATGCCCGGCGGCATCAGCCATTGTTTGATGAAGAATCGGATCGGCATCGGCCACACCTCCTTGGCAGGGGTGCAGCCTAAAAGGATCGGCGCCGGTCAACAAGGGTGCGACCGGCGCCAATCGTGAGCTGTGTGATATTGAAGAACCGGCGCGCGATGGCCTGCGGCTGGCATCCTGAACGGCTAGCGATGTGGCAGCGTCCTGGACTTCGCCGTATTGGCGGGGCGTTTCTTGTCCTTGAGCCAGATGATCTTGGCCGATGTCGGCTCCGCTTGTGGGTAACTGCCGGCACAGGCACTCTGGCGCACCGGGATGGATTCCAGGTAGGCCTTGATCACTTCGAACTCTGCGTGGCTCAGGCCGCGCAATTCCAGCTCGGCCGGCATCTCGTCGCGCAATCGCACCGAGGTCCTGGCCGCTTCCAGCGCCAGGCCAAGCCGGTCGATCAGGCGTTCATAAAGCTCCGGCTTGATTGCGGGTAGCTGCGTCTCTCCCATCCGTTCACCTCATTGAAGATAAAGAATATCTCCCCCCACACCTGAGCTTAGCGGCGCAATGAAAAGCAGCTGCCTGCCGCGACCAGCGGGCATTCGCAACGAAGGTTTCCCACGATGCGCAACGCTGCTGTATGCTACGGCGTTCACTCTAAACGACACCGGAGTACCGGTTGCAGCGAGGTTCCGCTGCCTGGAACAAGGTCTCTTCTCTCTCAGCCAAAAGTAGCCATGCACGAACAATACACGCCCCGTGATATCGAAGCCGCCGCCCAGAACTTCTGGGACGAGCAACAATCGTTCGCTGTTACCGAACAGCCAGGCAAAGACACCTTCTATTGCCTATCGATGTTCCCGTACCCGAGCGGCAAGCTACACATGGGCCACGTGCGCAACTACACCATCGGCGACGTGATTGCCCGCTACCAGCGTATGCTGGGCAAAAACGTCCTGCAGCCGATGGGCTGGGACGCTTTCGGCATGCCCGCGGAAAACGCGGCGATGAAAAACAACGTCGCCCCGGCCAAGTGGACCTACGAAAACATCGACTACATGAAGACCCAGCTCAAGAGCCTGGGCCTGGCCATCGACTGGGCACGTGAAGTGACCACCTGCAAACCCGACTACTACCGTTGGGAGCAGTGGCTGTTCACCCGCCTGTTCGAGAAAGGCATCATCTACCGCAAGAACGGGACCGTGAACTGGGACCCGGCAGACCAGACCGTACTGGCCAACGAGCAGGTCATCGACGGCCGTGGCTGGCGTTCGGGCGCGCTGATCGAGAAGCGCGAAATCCCGATGTACTACTTCCGCATCACCGACTACGCCGACGAGCTGCTGGAAAGCCTCGACGAGCTGCCGGGCTGGCCTGAGCAGGTCAAGACCATGCAGCGCAACTGGATCGGCAAGTCGCGCGGCATGGAAGTACAGTTCCCGTACGACCAGGCCAGCATCGGCCACGAAGGCACCCTGAAGGTCTTCACCACCCGCCCGGACACGCTGATGGGCGCGACTTACGTCGCCGTCGCCGCCGAGCACCCGTTGGCCACCCAGGCTGCCCAGGGCAACCCGGCACTGCAGGCGTTCATCGACGAGTGCAAGAGCGGCAGCGTCGCCGAGGCCGACATGGCCACCCAGGAAAAGAAGGGCATGGCCACTTCCCTGCTGGTCGAGCACCCGCTGACCGGCGAGAAACTGCCGGTCTGGGTCGCCAACTACGTGCTGATGCACTACGGCGACGGCGCCGTGATGGCCGTGCCGGCCCACGACGAGCGTGACTTCGAGTTCGCCCGCAAGTACAACCTGCCGGTGAAGGCCGTGGTGCGCACCAGCGAAGGCGACGAAGTCGGTAACGAATGGCTGGCCGCTTACAACGAGCACGGCCAACTGATCAACTCCGGCGAGTTCGACGGCCTGGACTTCGCCGGCGCCTTCGACGCCATCGAAGCCGCCCTGATCCGCAAGGAACTCGGCAAATCGCGCACCCAGTTCCGCCTGCGTGACTGGGGCATCAGCCGCCAGCGCTACTGGGGCTGCCCGATTCCGATCATCCACTGCCCGTCCTGCGGCGACGTACCGGTGCCGGAAGACCAGCTGCCGGTCACCCTGCCGGAGAACGTGGTACCGGACGGCGCCGGTTCGCCACTGGCGCGCATGCCTGAATTCTACGAATGCACCTGCCCGAAATGCGGCACTGCGGCCAAGCGCGAAACCGACACCATGGACACCTTCGTCGAGTCGTCCTGGTACTTCGCCCGCTACGCATCGCCTAACTACGACAAGGGCCTGGTCGACCCGAAAGCCGCCAACCACTGGCTGCCTGTCGACCAGTACATCGGCGGTATCGAACACGCGATCCTGCACCTGCTGTATGCGCGCTTCTTCCACAAGCTGATGCGCGACGAAGGCCTGGTCACCTCGAACGAGCCATTCAAGAACCTGCTGACCCAGGGCATGGTGGTCGCCGAAACCTACTACCGCGTGGCCAGCAACGGCGGCAAGGACTGGTTCAACCCGGCCGATGTCGAAATCGAGCGCGATGCCAAGGCCAAGATCATCGGCGCCCGCCTGAAGACCGACGGCCTGCCGGTGGAAATCGGCGGCACCGAGAAGATGTCGAAGTCGAAGAACAACGGCGTCGACCCGCAATCGATGATCGAAGCGTACGGCGCCGACACCTGCCGCCTGTTCATGATGTTCGCCTCGCCGCCCGACATGAGCCTGGAATGGTCCGATTCCGGCGTCGAGGGTGCCAGCCGCTTCCTGCGCCGTGTCTGGCGCCTGGCTCAGGCTCACGTCAGCCAAGGTCTGCCGGGCAAGCTGGATGTCGCCGCACTGGACGACGCGCAGAAGGTCATTCGCCGCGCCATCCATGCCGCCATCAAGCAGGCCAGCACCGATGTCGGCCAGTTCCACAAGTTCAACACCGCCATCGCCCAGGTGATGACCGTGATGAACGTGCTGGAAAAGGCCCCGCAAGCCAGCGAACAGGACCGAGCCCTGCTGCAGGAAGGCCTGGAGGCCGTTACCCTGCTGCTGGCGCCGATCACCCCGCACATCTCCCATGAGCTGTGGCTGCATCTGGGCCACGCAGGGTCTGTGATCGATGCCGCCTGGCCGAGCGTCGACGAACAGGCACTGGTGCAGGACACCGTTACCCTGGTGGTTCAGGTCAACGGTAAACTGCGCGGCCAGGTCGAGATGCCTGCCGCGGCCAGCCGCGAAGAAGTCGAAGCCGCCGCCCGCAGCAACGAGAATGTCCTGCGCTTCATCGATGGCCTGACCATCCGCAAGGTCATCGTGGTACCGGGCAAGCTGGTCAACATCGTCGCCAACTGATGAAAACGCCCACCCGCAGTGGCTGCGGGTGGGCGGCACAGGCCCACAAGGGAGCAACAACATGATCAAACGCAATTTGCTGGTAATCGGCCTGGCGGTCATGCTCAGCGCCTGCGGTTTCCAGCTGCGCGGCACCGGCTCTACCGAGCTGAGTGTGAAGGAAATGGACGTCAGCGCACGCAATGCCTACGGCCCGACCGTGGTCCAGCTGCGCGAGGTACTGGAGCGTAGCGGTGTCAACGTGCATGCCGGCGCGCCTTACCGCCTGGTGCTGACCAACGAGCAGGAGCGCGAGCGCTCGGCAACCTACAGCAGCGGTAACCGTACCGCCGAGTACGAGCTGACCACGGAGCTGAACTACAGCATCCAGGGCCTGAACAACCTGGAACTGATGAGCGACAAGCTGGAAGTGCGCAAGGTCTACGTGCGTGACGGCTCGAACATCACCGGTTCCGAGCAGGAAGCCAACCGCGCCCGTGAAGAAATGCGCCGCGACCTGGTCAACGCCATGGTCGTGCGCCTGCAGATGCTGAGCCCGTCCCAGCTGGACGAGCTGCAGCGCAAAGCCGACGAACGCGCCAAGGCCGAAGCCGACGCGCTGGAGGCCGCCCGCCGTCAGCAGGCCGAAACGCCTCAGCAGTCGCCACTGGAAGTACCGGGCAACTAAGCCCGCGTGGGGCACCCTCGGGTGCCCCGCCTGTTTCCCATGAAACTCGCCCCCGCCCAACTCAACAAGCACCTGCAAGGCGCTCTGGCACCGGTTTACGTGGTCAGCGGCGACGACCCGCTGCTGTGCCAGGAAGCCGCTGACGCCATTCGCAACGCGGCACGCCAGCAAGGCTTCGACGAACGCCAGGTATTCAGTGCCGACGCCAACTTCGACTGGGGCACCCTGCTCCAGGCTGGCGCCAGCCTGTCGCTGTTCGCCCAGCGCCGCCTGCTGGAATTGCGCCTGCCCTCGGGCAAGCCCGGTGACAAGGGCGCCGCCGCGCTGATGGAATACTGCGCCAGGCCCGCCGAAGACACCGTGCTGCTGGTCAGCCTGCCCAAGCTCGACGGCAGCGCGCAGAAGACCAAATGGGGCAAGGCCTTGATCGAAGGTGCCCACTGCCAGTTCATCCAGATCTGGCCGGTGGATGTGCACCAGCTGCCACAGTGGATCAACCAGCGGCTGCAGCAAGCCGGCCTGTCGGCGCAACGTGACGCTGTCGACCTGATCGCTGCGCGCGTGGAAGGCAACCTGCTGGCCGCCGCGCAGGAAATCGAAAAGCTCAAGCTGCTCTCCGACGGCAACCAGATCACGGTGGAAACCGTGCAGGCGGCTGTCGCCGACAGCGCCCGCTTCGATGTCTTCGGCCTGGTCGACGCCATTCTCAACGGCGAAGCGGCCCATGCCCTGCGCATGCTCGAAGGCTTGCGGGGTGAAGGCGTAGAGCCGCCCGTGATCCTCTGGGCCCTGGCCCGTGAACTACGCCAACTGGCCGGGCTGGCCCAACAGTTCAGCCAGGGCGTGCCGCTGGACAAGGCCTTCAGCCAGGCCCGCCCGCCTATCTGGGACAAACGCCGGCCACTGGTCAGCAAAGCCCTGCAGCGCCTGTCGGCGCAGCGTTGGGGGCAGTTGTTGCAGGATGCCCAGCGTATCGATGCCCAGATCAAGGGCCAGGCCGAGGGGTCTCCTTGGACGGGTTTGGCTCGGCTGTCGCTGCTGATGGCTGGCCAGCGACTGGCTCTTCCCCCCGAGTAATTGGGGTCCCTGTGGGAGCGGGCGTGCCCGCGAATCAGGCGACGCGGTGGATGGCACCGGCTTCGCCGGTGTTCGCGGGCACGCCCGCTCCCACAGGACTGCGATCGACCATAAACATAATCAATTGGCCCCTACCCGTACCAAGCCCTACAGTGCGCCCCGAAACCCACCCAACCCGGGAACCCCGCCATGAGCAAAAAGCCGAAAAAGCACGGCCCCAACAAGGCCAAGTCGATCATCGCCCAGCCCCTGTTCCGCTGCCGCCAGGAACAACCGGACAAGGGCAAGGGCAGCTACCGCCGCGAAGCCTTCCAATCGAGAGATTGGGAGGCTTCTTACTTTTTGGCGGCATGAAAGCATCGCAAGCGCAGGCATGGTATGGTCGTCACCTGACCTGCAATTCTGGATCTGTGCATGCTCTTCCGTCTTCTCCCCCGTTGGGAAACCCGCCAGCTGATCGCGGCCTCCAGCTTCATCCTGCTCGTGGCCTGCGCGGAAAAACCCACCGCTGCCGACGCACTGCCGCTGGCCCCTGCCCAACCCGCTCCAGTGGTGACTGTGCCCGGCACAACGCCTGACGTCAGCACTGAAATCCAGCCTCTGCAAACCTTTGCCCAGTGGCAGGCAGGCTTCCGCCAGCAAGCCCTGCAAGCCGGCATCTCGCCGAGCACGTTCGACAGCGCCTTCCTCGGCGTCACCCCCGACCTGGACGTGATCAAGGCCGACCGCAGCCAGCCGGAGTTCACCCGCCCGGTATGGGAATACCTCGAAGGCGCCCTGTCGCCTCTGCGCGTGCGCAACGGCAAGAGGCTGCTGGAGCAGAATGCCGAGCTGCTGACCCGCCTCGAGCAACGCTATGGCGTCGACCGCCAGGTGCTGGTCGCGGTGTGGGGCATGGAAAGCAACTTCGGTCAGTTCCAGGGCAACAAGTCGGTGATTCGCTCGCTGGCCACGCTGGCCTATGAAGGCCGCCGCCCGCAGTTCGCCCAGGACCAGCTCATCGCCGCGCTGCAGATCATCCAGCATGGCGACATCCAGCCTGAAGCCATGCGTGGTTCGTGGGCCGGCGCCATGGGCCAGACCCAGTTCATCCCGACCACCTACAACACCCATGCCGTGGACTTCGACGGTGATGGCCGCCGCGACATCTGGAACAGCACACCAGATGCCCTGGCCTCGACTGCGCACTACCTGCAAAGCTCGGGCTGGAAGCGTGGTCAGCCATGGGGCTTCGAGGTACAAGTGCCGGCCGGTTTCGATTTCTGGCAAGCCGATGGCGCGTTGCGCAAGCCGGTGAGCGAGTGGCTGGCGATGGGCGTGAAACTGCCTGCAGGCACGCAATTGCCGGCCAACAGCAACCAGCTGTCTGCCGCCCTGCTGCTGCCAGCGGGCGCGCGCGGGCCGGCGTTCCTGGTACTGGACAACTTCCGCGCCATTCTCAAGTACAACAACTCATCCTCCTACGCGCTGGCGGTGAGCCTGCTGGGGGATCGCTTCAGCGGCTGGGGCTTCATTGCCGGCAGCTGGCCGAAAGAAGACCTGCCGCTGAGCCGCAGCGAGCGCATGGAGTTGCAAAACCTGCTGAACAGCCGCGGGCATGAGGCCGGGAATGCCGATGGCATCATCGGCGCCAATACCCGCAAAGCCATTCGTAATGCCCAGCAAGGGCTGGGGTGGCCGGCGGACGGGTATCCGACCCATAAGCTGCTCGAGAGCCTGCGCCGCCAGTGACATTTTTGGGGCCGCTTTGCGGCCCATCGCGACGCAAGGCCGCTCCTACAGGGATCGTGTAACTACAATGTATCGCGATCCCCTGTAGGAGCGGCCTTGTGTCGCGATGGGCTGCAAAGCAGCCCCGACAATCTCAAGCCTTGAACAAATCCTCTTCCAGCACCAGGCTCTGCCGATCACTGTCCAGCCGAACCCGAGCCCCCAACGGCAAGCACACATTCGGGTCGCAATGCCCACTGCGCCACCCCGCCAGCACCGGCACACCCAGCGGCGCGAAGGTATCCTCCAGCAACGGCGCCAACGCCGCCGTGGTAATCCCGGCAAAGTCCCCCACCAGCACGCCCTTGACGCCGTCCAGCTTGCCCGCCAGGCGCAACTGGGTCAGCAGGCGGTCGACCCGGTACAACGGCTCGTTGACGTCTTCGATGAACAGGATGCAACCCTGGGTATCCAGCTCGGCAAGCGTCCCCATGGTCGCGCCCAGCATCGACAGGTTGCCGCCCAGCAGCGGCCCGCTGGCCACACCCGGCAACACACTGCTCAATGCATAGTCCGCCGGGTGCACGATCGGCTCGCCTGCCCGCACATGCCCACCCAGCTGCGCCAGCAACGACGACTCGGTCGGAGGCAACTTGGCCCCCAGCAGGTCGGCATTGAGCATCCCCCCATGGAAGGTAACCAGCCCGCTATGCCGGTAGATCGCCGTATGCAGCGCGGTGATGTCGCTGTAGCCGATCAACGGCTTGGGGTTGCGCCGGATAAGCTCGAAGTCGAGCTGGCCCAGCAAGCGCATGCTGCCGTAGCCCCCACGCATGCACAGGATGGCGTCGATGGCCGGGTCGGCAAAGGCATCGTGCAGGTCCTGCAGGCGCTGTTGGTCCGGCCCTGCCAGGTAACCCTGCGCCTGTAAGGCACCCGGGTAGATACGGCAACGGTAGCCGCGGTCAACGAACCACTGGCTGACCTTGTGCGTATCCAGCCGCGCCGCACCCGCCGGGGCGACAATGGCAAAGCAGGCGTTAGCCGGCAGCGCAGCTGGCAGGCCGGGTTGGAAGGTTTCGGCGCAATTCATCGCGGCTCCTTGCAGCGGGTGTGGCACAAACAAAAATGCCGATGCCGCCTTTCGGCGTGCATCGGCATGCGTAACTCTGATTTTGCCTCAGAGCTTGATCTTGGCTTCGTGAGCTTGCTGGTCAGCGTGGTACGAAGAACGCACCAGCGGGCCGGAGGCAACGTTCTTGAAGCCCATCTTGTACCCTTCCTCGGCGAACCAGGCGAAGGTGTCCGGGTGAACGAAACGTTGCACCGGCAGGTGGCTACGCGATGGCTGCAGGTACTGGCCGAGGGTGAGCATGTCGATTTCATGCTCACGCATGCGGTGCATCACCTCGATCACTTCTTCGTCAGTCTCGCCAAGGCCGAGCATCAGGCCCGACTTGGTCGGTACGTGCGGCACCATCTGCTTGAACTTCTGCAGCAGGTCCAGCGACCAGTCGTAATCCGAACCCGGACGCGCGGCCTTGTACAGGCGCGGCACGGTCTCGAGGTTGTGGTTGAACACATCTGGCGGCTGTTGTGCGGTGATTTCCAGCGCAACGTCCATGCGGCCACGGTAGTCCGGCACCAGGGTTTCCAGCTGCACACCCGGCGACAGCGCGCGAATTTCGCGGATGCAGTCGGCAAAGTGCTGGGCACCGCCGTCACGCAGGTCGTCGCGGTCTACCGAGGTGATCACCACGTACTTCAGGCGCAGGTCGGCAATGGCGACAGCCAGGTTTTTCGGCTCGTCCAGGTCCAGCGGTTTTGGTCGGCCGTGGCCAACGTCGCAGAACGGGCAGCGACGGGTGCAGATGTCACCCATGATCATGAAGGTGGCGGTGCCACCAGAGAAGCACTCGCCCAGGTTCGGGCAGGAGGCCTCTTCGCACACGCTGTGCAGCTTGTGCTTGCGCAGCAGTTGCTTGATGCGGTCTACCTCGGGCGAAACCGGGATACGCACGCGGATCCAGTCAGGCTTTTTCGGCAGCTCGTCGGTAGGGATGATCTTTACCGGGATGCGCGCGACCTTGTCGGCGCCACGCAGTTTAACCCCAGCTTCCACCTTCTTCGGCGCTTGGCGCGGGGTGACATCCTGGGTAGGTATCAGGTTCGGCACGGCTTCTTGCACAGTTGTCATATTCAGTCGATTCCGCCCGTGAGGGTCGTCTGCTCAGCGTAGTCGAGGTGCTTGACCAGCTGTCCGCGCAGCCTTGTCCTGACCTCGTCGAGTTCGATCGGGCCTGCCAGATCGCGCAGCTGGGTCATGGCCAGCCCCGCATAGCCGCAGGGGTTGATTCGGCGGAATGGCGCAAGGTCCATGTCCACGTTCAGGGCAAGGCCGTGGAACGAACGGCCGTTGCGAATTCGCAGGCCGAGGGAGGCAATCTTCGCTCCGTCGACATAGACGCCCGGGGCATCGGGCTTGGCCGATGCCTGCACGTCGTAACTGGCGAGCAGGCCGATCAGGGCCTGTTCGATACGGCTGACCAACTCGCGTACGCCAAAGCCAAGCCGGCGCACGTCCAGCAGCAGATAGGCAACCTGCTGACCGGGGCCATGGTAGGTCACCTGGCCGCCGCGGTCGGTCTGCACCACCGGGATATCGCCCGGCACCAGCAGGTGCTCGGCCTTGCCGGCCTGGCCCTGGGTGAAGACTGCGGGGTGCTCGACCAGCCAGATTTCATCCTGGCTGTCCGGGCTGCGCTGCTCGGTAAAGCGACGCATGGCCTCCAGCACCGGTTCGTAGGGCTGCAGGCCAAGCTCGCGAAAACCGAGACAGGCGGACATCAGAGCACCATTTTCACGATGCCGGTAGCGCGCAGGGCGCTATTGATGTCGTGCAACTGGTCTTCGCTGGTGGCAACGATGTGCAATTGCACGGTGGTGTACTTGCCTTCCTTGCTCTGGCGCTCAGCCAAGGACTTCATGTCGACCTCGGCATATTTCATCAGGATCTCGACGACCGTGTCCTTGAAATGGACAACGGTATCGCCGATCACCTTGATCGGGTAATCAGCGCAAGGGAATTCGATCTTGTGCGACTTGACGTCTGGTTCGCTCATGGCGGAAACGGCCTCGTAAGCCGTGGCAACAACAACGCCCCCGCAAGGAACGCGGGGGCATGCAGGTCACGTATCAGTTGAACAACCCGAAGAAGAATAGACGGATGCTATCCCACATACGGCGGAAGAAACCACCTTCCTCGACGCCATCGAGGGCGATCAGGTCGGCGCTGTGAACCACTTTCTCGTCCAGTTTGACTTCCACTTTGCCGATCACGTCACCTTTGGCGATTGGCGCGGTGAGCTGCGGGTTCATGGTCATCGAAGCCTGCAGGCGCTTAAGCTGGCCTTTAGGCATAGTCATGGTCAGGTCATCAGCCAGGCCAGCCTTGATCTGGCTGGTGGCGCCCTTCCAGACCGGGGCCTGGGTCAGCTCGGTGCCCTTCTGGTAGAAGGTCTGGGTTTCGAAGAAGCGGAAACCGTAGGTCAGCAGCTTCTGGGTCTCGGCAGCACGCGACTGCTCGCTGTTGGTGCCGAACACCACGGCGATCAGGCGCTGGCCATCGCGAACGGCCGAAGCCACCATGCAGTAGCCGGCTTCGTCAGTATGGCCGGTCTTCAGGCCATCGACGGTCTTGTCACGCCACAGCAGCAGGTTGCGGTTAGGCTGCTTGATGTTGTTCCAGAAGAACTCTTTCTGCGAGTAGATGGCGTAGTGGGCCGGGTCGACGGTGATGATCGCACGGGCCAGGGTTGCCATGTCATGCGCCGACGAGTAGTGCTCCGGGTTCGGCAGGCCGGTCGGGTTCATGAAGTGGCTGTTGCTCATGCCCAGGTCGGCAGCCGTCTTGTTCATCATGTCGGCAAAGGCATCTTCGCTGCCGGCGATGTGCTCGGACAGGGCGACCGAGGCGTCGTTGCCGGACTGGATGATGATGCCGTGCAGCAGGTCGCTGACAGTCACCTGGCTGCCGACCTTGATGAACATGCGCGAACCGCCGGTACGCCAGGCGTTTTCGCTGACGGTAACCGGGTCGTTCTCACCGATCTGGCCGCGGCGGATGTCCAGGGTGGCGATGTAGGCGGTCATCAGCTTGGTCAGGCTGGCTGGCGGCAGACGCTCGTCACCGTTGTTCTCGACCAGCACGTTGCCGCTGGACGCGTCCATGAGTACGTAGGACTTGGCTGCCAGTTGCGGTGGCGCCGGCGTCATCTGCTCTGCCGCGAAGGCGGCAGGCGTGATCATCAGCAGTACAGGCAGGCAAAGTCGTTTGGCAAGGTTGGTGATGTTCATCCGTCTCTCGAAAATCGCTAATGGTCTGAGATGTTCCCTGGGCAAGATCGTGTGCCCAGCGCCAGTCAGTCTAGTTTTATGGCCGGTGGCCTGGCCCGCGCATGTGCGGCTTTATGTCGCTGCGGGCAAAAGCCGTCATTGTACATGGCCGCGCCCGGCAATTCATGACAAAACCGACAGTTTGGTGTTGCCTCCTTCGCGGGCACGCCCGCTCCCACAGGGTGTCGCCTACCCCTGTGGGAGCGGGCGTGCCCGCGAAGAAGACGACGCGGTCAGTCAGCTGTGACCAGCTTGGCCTGCCCCAAGTTCGCCAGGCGGATGCTGTCTTGTGCTTGCTGGATCTCGCCCTGGCTGCCGATTGGCCCCAGGCGCACGCGGTGCAGGGTCTGCTGGTTACGCACGATCGAGCTGATGAACACCGGTGCACTGACCATGGTGCTTAGCTTGGAGCGCAGCAGTTCGGCGGCGTCCGGGTTGGCAAAGGCGCCTACCTGCAAGAAGCTGCCGCCATTGCCGCCAGGTACGTTGTTGCCCCCCACCTGCACCGGCACCACCGGCGCTGCATGCTGCTGGGCCGGCGGGGTCCATTGCTCGACACGCCCGGTAGTGGCCGGGATTGCCTGGGTCTGCGCCATCTGCGGCTCTTTCAGCACCATCGGCGGCGTCTGGCCACGCTGGGCCCACCACTGCTGCGGGTCGATACCCTCGACGCGCACATGCGCCGTGCCGGTCTCGGCATAGCCGAGTTTTTTCGCCGCCGCGTAGGACAGGTCGATGATGCGGTCGGAATAGAACGGGCCACGGTCATTCACCCGCAGGACCACGCTACGGCCGTTGGCCAGGTTGGTCACCCGCACGTAGGCCGGCAGCGGCAAGGTCTTGTGCGCCGCGCTCATGCCATACAGGTCGTACAGCTCGCCGTTGGCGGTGTTCTGGCCGTGGAACTTGGTGCCGTACCACGACGCGGTGCCCTCGGCGCGGTAATTGCGCGAGTCCTGCATCGGGTAGTAGGTCTTGCCCAGCACCGTGTAGGGGTTGGCCTTGTAGTTACCGGTGTGCACGGTCGGCGTGGCGTCGGGGATCTTGTTCACATCCACATCCCACCACGGCGCGCCGTCCTTGTGGGCCCGGTTGATGTCCAGCCCCGGCTGGGTACGTACGACGTTGCCACTGCTTTGCTGGGTCGGGCGGCTGGATGAACAGCTGGCCAGCACCACACCAACGGCGAGGCAGGTCAACAGCTTGAAGGAATTGGCAGAAATGATTGCGCGCATTACTTGACGCCCCGTGCTTGAACCAGCTGTTGCGCAAGCTGATGCACCGCCATGGCATACATCACGCTGCGGTTGTAGCGAGTGATCGCGTAGAAATTCTTGAGACCCAACCAGTACTCGGGGCCATTGTCGCCCTCAAGGCGGAAGGCCGTGACCGGCAGATCATCGCGCAGCGAATCATGAACCGACCAGCCAAGCGCGCGCAACTCCCCTACCGTTTTCACCGGTTCGATGCCGGTGGTCAGGCCTTGGTCGGCTCGTGCACCGTCCACCCAGGCGCGGCTGACCACGCCCCCGCCTGCCACCCAGCCATGGCGCTTGAAGTAGCTGGCGACGCTGCCGATGGCATCGTCCGGGTTGTTCCAGATATTGATGTGGCCATCGCCGTCGAAGTCCACCGCGTAGTTGCGAAAACTGCTCGGCATGAACTGCGGCAGGCCCATGGCGCCGGCATAGGAGCCTTTGAGCGTGAGCGGGTCGAGCTGCTCATCACGGGCCAGCAGCAGGAATTCGCGCAGTTCCTTGCGGAAGAACTCGGCCCGCGGCGGGTAGTCGAAGCCCAGGGTCGACAGCGCGTCGATCACCCGGTAGTTGCCGGTGTTGCGGCCAAAGAACGTTTCCACGCCGATGATCGAAACAATGTACTGCGCCGGCACGCCGTATTCCTGCTCGGCACGGGCCAGCACGGCCTCGTGCTGGCGCCAGAAGTCCACACCACGGGCAATGCGCGCGTCGGTGAGGAACATCGGCCGGTAGTCCTTCCAGGGCTTGACCTTTTCGGCCGGGCGCGAGATGGCGTCGAGGATCGACTGCTTGCGCTGCACTTCACGGAAGACGCCCATCAGTTGCTCAGGGGCAAAACCATGGTCGCGGCTCATTTCGCCAACGAACTCGGCCACCTGCGGTGAGCCTTGATAATCGCCGGCATGGGCCAGCTGTACAGCGCCGAACAGGCCCACCGCGCCGATCCACGGCGCACAACGGGCAGCCCAGTTACGCACTGCTTGCATGAAATTCTTCACCTTATTCAAACCTGCGCGATCCATTTGCGGTGCGTATGGATCGACATCAGAACGCCAAACGCTGACAGCAGCGTCACCAACGATGTTCCGCCATAGCTGATGAAGGGTAGCGGCACGCCCACCACGGGCAGGAGGCCGCTGACCATCCCGATATTGACGAACACGTATACAAAGAAGGTCATGGTCAGGCTGCCCGCGAGCAGCTTGCCGAACAGGGTCTGCGCCTGGGCGGTGATCATCAGGCCACGGCCGATCAGCAGCAGGTAGACGATAAGCAGCAGGCAGATGCCGACCAGGCCGAACTCCTCGCCCAGTACGGCGATAATGAAGTCGGTGTGGCTTTCAGGCAGAAAGTCCAGGTGCGACTGGGTGCCGAGCAACCAACCCTTGCCGAATACCCCGCCCGAGCCGATCGCCGCCTTGGACTGGATGATGTTCCAACCCGTGCCCAACGGGTCGCTTTCCGGGTCGAGGAAGGTCAGTACCCGCTGTTTCTGGTAGTCGTGCATGACGAAGAACCACATCGCCACCGCCACCGGCACCGCCGCCGCCAGCACGCTGAGGATCCAGCGCCAGCGCAGGCCACCCATGAACAGCACGAAGGCGCCGGAGGCGAGAATCAGCAGCGCCGTGCCCAGGTCGGGCTGGCGCACGATCAGGATGAACGGTACGCCGATCAGCACCAGGCTGATGGCCACGTGCTTCAAGTGCGGCGGCAAGGTGCGCTTGGACAGGTACCAGGCGATGGTCGCCGGCATGATGATCTTCATGAATTCCGAGGGCTGGAAGCGGATCACCCCGGGGATGTTGATCCAGCGCGTGGCACCCATGGCGTTGTGGCCCATCACGTCCACCACCACCAGCAACAGCACCCCGGCCAGGTAGGCCAGCGGCACCCAGCGGGCCATGAAGCGTGGTTCCAGCTGGGCGATGACGAACATCGACACAAGGCCGATGCCGAACGAGGTGGCCTGCTTGAGCAACAGGTCCCAGTTCTTGCCACTGGCCGAATAGAGCACGAACAGGCTGCCGGCCGCGAGGGTCAGCAGAATGACCAGCAAGGGGCCGTCGATATGGATGCGCTGCAGAAAGCTGGCGCGCCGACGCATCACATCCTCACTGGAGAGCATGCGATCGAAATTGTTCATCACAGGGCCGATTCCTGGGTAACGGTGGCAGGCACGAACTCGGGCTTGAGCCGGCCGTTTTCGTCGAGCAGCCAGGCGTCCATGATCTGGCGTACCACGGGCGCAGCGACACCCGAGCCGGACTCACCGTTCTCGACCATCACCGAAATCACGATCTTCGGGTTATCGGCCGGGGCAAAGGCGACGAACAGGGCGTGGTCGCGGTGGCGCTCCTGAAGCTTGTTGCGGTCGTACTTCTCGCCCTGCTTGATCGCCACCACCTGGGCGGTACCGCTCTTGCCGGCAATGCGGTACTGGGCGCCGGCGGCAGCCTTGCGCGCAGTACCTCGGGCGCCGTGCATCACCTGCTCCATGCCATGGGTGACCTTGGCCCAGTCGGACTTGTCACGCAGCATGATGTTTTCCATGGGGTTGTCGTCCACTGGCGCCTGGCCTTCGATGGTCTTGGCCAGGTGCGGGCGGTTCCACACGCCCTTGTTGGCGATCAGCGCAGTGGCCTGAGCCAGCTGCAGCGGCGTGGCCTGCATGTAGCCCTGGCCGATACCGAGAATCAGGGTTTCACCGGGGAACCACGCCTGGCGGCGGGTGGCGCGCTTCCATTCGCGCGACGGCATCAACCCGGCAGACTCCTCGAACATATCGAGGGAAACCCGCTGGCCGATGCCGAACTTGTTCATGTAGCTGGACAGCCGATCGATGCCCATCTTGTGCGCAAGGTCGTAGAAGTAGGTGTCGTTGGAACGCATGATCGCGGTGTCCAGGTCGACCCAGCCATCGCCGGAGCGGTTCCAGTTACGGTACTTGTGGTCATAGTTGGGCAGTTGGTAATAGCCCGGGTCGAACACCCGGCTGCTGGCATTGACCACGCCACTGTCCAGGCCAGCGATGGCCACCGCCGGCTTGATGGTCGAACCGGGCGGGTACAGGCCACGCAGAACGCGGTTGAACAGCGGGCGGTCGATCGAATCGCGCAGTTCGGCGTAGGCCTTGAAGCTGATGCCGGTGACGAACAGGTTGGGGTCGAAGCTTGGCTGGCTGACCATCGCCAGCACCTCGCCGGTGCGTGGGTCGAGTGCCACCACTGCGCCACGTCGGCCACCCAGGGCGGCCTCGGCGGCTTCCTGCAGCTTGATGTCCAGGCTCAGCACAATATCCTTCCCCGGTTTCGGGTCGGTGCGCTTGAGCACCCGTAGCACGCGGCCTCGGGCGTTGGTCTCGACTTCCTCGTAGCCAACCTGGCCGTGCAGGGCGTCTTCGTAGAAGCGCTCGATGCCGGTCTTGCCGATATGGTGGGTACCGCTGTAGTTCACCGGGTCGAGGGTTTTCAGCTCTTTCTCGTTGATGCGCCCCACATAACCCACCGAATGGGCGAAATGCGCCCCCTGCGGGTAATGCCGCACCAGCTGGGCCACCACTTCCACGCCTGGCAGGCGGAACTGGTTCACCGCCACCCGGGCGATCTGCTCTTCGTTGAGCTCGAACAGGATTGGCACCGGCTCGAACGGCCGACGCCCCTGACGCATGCGCTTCTCGAACAGGGCCCGGTCGTCGGCCGTCAGCTCCAGCACTTCGACGATGGTGTCCAGCACTTCCTGCCAGTTACCCGCACGTTCGCGGGTCATCGACAGGCTGAAGCTGGGCCGGTTGTCGGCAACGATCACCCCGTTGCGGTCGAAGATCAGCCCGCGGGTCGGCGGGATCGGCTGCACGTGCACCCGGTTGTTCTCCGACAGCGTCGAGTGATAGTCGTACTGGATGATCTGCAGGTAGTACAGCCGCGCGATCAGCACGCAAATAAGCAGCATGATCGCAACCGCGCCGACCACGACGCGGTTGCGCACCAGGCGGGCGTCTTTCTCGTGGTCCTTGAGGCGGATCGGCTGCGACATCTGACTGCTTACAGGCTCATTTGTGGTAAGGGTGCCCGGACAACACGGTCCAGGCGCGGTAGATCTGCTCGCCGATGAGTATCCTTACCAACGGGTGCGGCAGGGTCAGCGGCGACAGCGACCAGCGTTGCTCGGCGCGCGCGCAAACCTCAGGCGCCAGGCCTTCCGGGCCGCCCACCATCAAATTCACCGTGCGCGCATCCAGGCGCCAGCGGTCCAGCTCGGTCGCCAGCTGCTCGGTGCTCCAGGGCTTGCCATGGACCTCGAGGGTGACAATGCGTTCCCCAGGCTGAACCTTGCTCAGCATGGCTTCGCCCTCCTGACGGATCAGGCGGGCGACGTCGGCATTCTTGCCACGGGTGTTCAGCGGGATTTCCACCAGCTCCAGCGACAGCTCGGCGGGCAGGCGCTTGGCATATTCATGCCAGCCTTCCTCGACCCACTTCGGCATGCGCGAGCCGACCGCGATCAGACGCAGACGCACGACGCTTCCTTATTCCCGGTCTTTGATCTTGTCATCGAAGTAGGCGCTGGCGTTTTCCGGGCTGTGATGCTTGGCATCAGCAGCACGGCTCTGCTCGGCACCCGCCCACAGACGCTCCAGGTCGTAGAACTGGCGGGCAGCGGCAGTCATCATGTGCACGATGACGTCGTTGAGGTCCAGCAGTACCCAGTCGCTGTCGCCCTTGCCTTCTTCGCCCAGCGGCTGCGCGCCTTGTTTCTTGACCGCTTCACGGACCTTTTCCAGCATCGCGTTGATCTGGCGGTTGGAGGTACCGGTGGCAATGATCATGTAGTCGGTCAGGCTGTGCTTTTCGCGCACGTCGATAACCTGGATGTCCAGGGCCTTGACGTCTTCCAGAGCGCTAATGGTCAGTTTGACCAGTTCTTCGCCACTGATGCCATTGGTTTTCTGCTTGCTCATATAAAACTCGTTCAACTCGTTGGATGAGGCGCCAGAGGCACCGTCAGTTAGGCGCACGATACAGTTCGTGCGCCTCGATGTAGGCCAGTACGGCGTCCGGCACCAGGAACCTCACCGATTTGCCGCTGGCCAGCAGCTGTCGGATCTGTGTAGCCGACACCGCAAGCGGCGTCTGCCAGACGAACGAAATATTTCCCGCCGGGCCGGACATGGCGGCGGGATCGCTCTCCGAGCGCGCAGCCAGCAGGTTGCGCAGCTCGTCAGGGGGTTCTACGTCGGCATCCGGCCGTTGCAGCACCAGGATGTGACAATGTTGCAGCAATTCTTCCCAGCGGTGCCAGCCAGGCAGGCCACAGAAGGCATCCCAGCCCAGCACCAGGAACAGCTGGTCGTTGCCGGCCAGTTCGGCGCGGATCGATTCCAGCGTATCGATGGTGTAAGACGGCTTGTCCCGTTCCAGCTCGCGGGCATCGACGCTCAGGCAAGCAACGCCCTGCACTGCTTCGCGGACCATGGCCAGGCGATCCTGCGCGGCCACCTGCGGGGTGTCACGGTGCGGCGGCCGGGCGTTGGGCAACAGGCGCAGCTCGTCCAGCCCCATGAACTCGGCCACTTCCAGCGCGCTGCGCAGGTGGCCGATGTGCACGGGGTCGAAGGTGCCGCCTAGAATGCCGATGCGCCGGACTGCCTGGGCCTTGCTCAACTCAGCAGGACCCCTGACCGCGCAGCTGACCGTCGCCGATCACTACGTACTTCTCGCACGTCAGGCCTTCGAGGCCGACCGGGCCACGGGCATGCAGCTTGTCGGTGGAAATACCGATTTCCGCACCCAGCCCATACTCGAAACCGTCGGCGAAGCAGGTCGGGGCGTTGAGCATGACCGACGCCGAGTCGACCTCGGCCATGAACTGGCGGGCTTCACCCTGGTGTTCGCTGATGATCGAGTCGGTGTGGTGCGAGCCATAGTGGTTGATGTGCTCGATGGCCTGGTCCAGGCCATCGACGACGCGGATCGACAGGATCGCGTCCAGGTACTCGGTGTGCCAGTCGTCTTCAGTGGCCGGCTTGGCCTCGATCAGCGCGCGGGTGCGCTCGCAGCCCCGCAGCTCCACGCCCTTCTCCTGGAAGCGGCGGGCCATTTCCGGCAGGAAGCGCTCGGCCACTTGCTGGTCGACCAGCAGGGTTTCCATGGCGCCGCAGATGCCATAACGGTAGGTCTTGGCGTTGAAGGCGACGTTCCAGGCCTTGTCCAGGTCGGCATGCTGGCTGACATAGATGTGGCAGATGCCGTCCAGGTGCTTGATGACCGGCACGCGGGCATCGCGGCTGATGCGCTCGATCAGCCCACGGCCGCCACGCGGCACGATGACGTCAACAAATTGCGGCATGCTGATCAGCGCACCCACGGCTTCGCGGTCGGTAGTCTCGACCACCTGTACCACGGCGGCCGGCAGGCCCGCTGCGGCCAGGCCACGCTGGATGCAGGTGGCGATGGCGCGGTTGGAGTGAATGGCTTCGGAGCCGCCACGCAGGATGGTCGCGTTACCCGACTTCAGGCACAGGCTGGCGGCATCGATGGTCACGTTAGGGCGCGACTCGTAGATGATCCCGATCACCCCCAGCGGCGCGCGCATCTTGCCGACCTGAATACCGGATGGGCGGTAGCTCAGGTCGCGGATGGCACCGACCGGGTCCGGCAGGCTGGCTACCTGGCGCAGGCCGGTGATCATGCCGTCGATGCGCGCAGGGGTAAGCGCCAGGCGGTCGAGCAGCGCCGGCTCAAGGCCATTGGCGCGGCCGGCAGCCAGGTCCAGCTCGTTGGCGGCAGTCAGTTCGGCACGGGCAGCATCCAGCGCATCGGCAGCGGCTTGCAGGGCGCGGTTCTTCTGCGCGGTGCTGGCACGGCCGATCACCCGGGAAGCCTCACGGGCAGCGCGACCCAAACGGGTCATGTAGTCAAGAACGGACTCAGTCATGGGTTCGGTGTCTTGGCGAAGGGGAAATCGGCTGATTATAACTGCCGCGCAGGTGTACGCCCAGCGGCGGGTGGCGGATGGTAGAAAATGGCAGGGGCAATGTGTAGGAAAGATGTAACCAGGGTTATCGAAATTTCTTTCTCCTGTTGCGGCCCTTTCGCGGGCGCGCCCGCTCCCACAGGGATTTCACAAGGCCTGGGGCTATGCAGTACCTGTGGGAGCGGGCATGCCCGCGAAGAGGCCGGCACTGCCAAGATCACACTCGATTCAGCCTCGATTAAGCCATTCATTGCTATCATCCCCGCCTCCCCAGCCACGAACTGCCCGCATGCCAGCCCTGCCCGACCGCTTTTTCGACCGTGATGCCCAGACCTTGGCCAAGGCCCTGCTGGGCAAGGTAATCCGCCATCGCCACGGCGACCTGTGGCTGGCTGCGCGCATCATCGAGACCGAGGCCTACTACCTCACCGACAAAGGCAGCCACGCCTCGCTCGGCTTCACCGAAAAGCGCAAGGCGCTGTTCCTCGATGGCGGGCACATCTACATGTACTACGCCCGTGGCGGCGACTCGCTGAACTTCAGTGCCCATGGCCCAGGTAACGCGGTGCTGATCAAGTCTGCCTATCCTTGGCAGGACGCCCGCTCAGGCCCGAACAGCCTGGCGCAGATGCAGTTGAACAACCCCGACGCCAGCGGCAGGCTGCGCCCGGATGAGCGCCTGTGCGCCGGCCAGACCCTGCTGTGCCGGGCCCTGGGCCTGAAAGTGCCCCACTGGGACGCCCAGCGCTTCGACGCCGAGCGGCTGTACGTGGAGGATTGCGGCAATGCTGTACCTCGGGTGATCCAGGCCGCGCGGCTGGGCATCCCGCACGGGCGCGACGAGCACCTGCCCTACCGCTTCGTCGACGCCGAGTACGCCCGTTTCTGCACGCGGAACCCGTTACGTCGCGGCCAAGTCGAAGGCCGTGACTTCTTCATTCTCGAACAAGGAAGCTGAACATGGGCCAATGGCTCGACAGCCTGACCGGCTGGCTCAGCGCCAACCCGCAGTGGCTTGGCGTGGCGATATTTCTGGTGGCCTGCGTCGAATGCCTGGCCATTGCCGGCATCATCGTGCCTGGCACCGTGCTGCTGTTCGCCGTCGCGGTACTGGCCGGCAGCGGTGCCTTCAGCCTGGGCGAAACCCTGCTACTGGGTTTTCTCGGCGGCTTGCTGGGCGATGTCGTGTCGTACACGGTGGGCAAGTACTTCCACCAGAATATCCGGCGCCTGCCACTGCTACGCCATCACCCTGAGTGGATCGGCAGCGCCGAAACCTACTTTCAGCGTTACGGCATTGCCAGCCTGCTGGTGGGGCGCTTCATCGGCCCTTTGCGGCCAATGCTGCCAATGGTCGCCGGCATGTTCGACATGCCCCTGCCGCGCTTCATCGCCGTCAGCCTTGTAGCCGGGGCCGGCTGGTCGGTCGCCTACCTGCTGCCAGGCTGGGCTACCGGCGCGGCCATGCGCCTGCCGCTGCCGGAGGGCTTCTGGCTGGATGCCGGCATCATCGCCGGCACCTTGGCCGTACTGATCGGCCTGAGCCTGAACAGCAGCCTGCGTGACCAACGCCACGGCACCCGGCTGGTCGCCGGCCTGAGCTTCATCGCCCTGGCCGGGATATTCCTCGGCTGGCCGTACCTGCACGAATTCGACCAGGGGGTGATGACGCTGGTGCAGGAGCACCGCAGCCAGGTCATCGATGGCGCCGTGGTGCTGGTGACCCGACTGGGTGATTTTCGTACCCAACTGTTTCTTGGCGGGCTGCTGACCGGCCTGTTGCTGCTTGCCCGCCAGTGGCGGCACGCATTTTTTGCTGCGGGCGCGCTGATGGGCACGGCGATCGCCAACGGTACGCTGAAATGGCTGTTCGCCCGGGCACGGCCGGAAGTGCTGACCGACCCGCTGACCAGCTACAGCATGCCCAGCGGGCACAGCTCGGCGTCGTTTGCGTTCTTCCTGGTGATGGCAGTGCTGGCAGGGCGCGGACAGCCACCACGAATGCGCCTGACCTGGGTGATGCTGGGTTGTATTCCGGCGCTGTCGATTGCCCTGTCACGGGTTTACCTGGGCGCACACTGGCCAACCGACATCCTCGCCGGGGCGCTGCTGGCGTGCTGTGTGTGTGCGCTTAGCCTGGCAGTGGTGCAGCGTAAGCAGACGCTGCCGGCCTTGCCGCAGCGTGCGTGGTGGCTGGTGTTGCCGGCATGTATTGCGCTGCTGGCGTTCTTTGCCATGCATGCGCTGCCTCAGGCTTTGCTCCGGTACCAATATTGATGTCGCCTGCCCCAAACGGGCATCACGATCCGTGTAGGAGCGGCCTTGCGTCGCGATGGGCCGCACAGCGGCCCCGACAATTTGTGCAGCGCTGCTGAAATTATGGGGCTGCTTTGCAGCCCATCGCGACACAAGGCCGCTCCTACAAAAGCCGTGCGGAATGCAGGTAAGCCATCAGGCAAACAGCTCACCCTGAATCCGCTCCAGCAATTTCTGGATCTCGCCCAACCGCTGCTGCGGCGAGTCGAGGGTCAGCAGGTCCAGCTTGTCTTCTTCCATGAACGGCAGCAGGTACGCCAGCTGATTGGCCAGTGCCTGGCGCCCGTCCACCGGGCGCGGCATGTCCAGCGCCTCGACCATCGGGTGCTCGCCTAGCGCCACCAGCAGCGCCAGCAGGTCGTCATCGGCCTCGAGCAACGGGCTGTCCGCCTGCTCCGGTAGCCATTGCACCTGCCCCACCAGCAACTGGTCCTTCTGCACCTCGGTGCTTTCCAGGTTGAAGCGCCGTACGCCTTCGACGCGAATACCCAGCAAACCGTTATCCTGCTGCACGAAGTCGCGGATCACCGCTTCGCAACCGATCGACGCGACCATTGGTGGCGCCTTGCCAACCTGCTCGCCCTCCAGGATGCAGACCACCCCAAAGCCTTCGCCCTGCTTCATGCAGCGCCCGATCATGTCCAGGTAGCGTGCCTCGAAAATCTGCAAATCGAGAAAGCAACCCGGGAACAGCACGGTATTGAGCGGAAACAGCGGTAGTGTCATCACAATTCCTCAAGCCACCAGGCTGACTGCCAGCGGCAGGAACACTGCCGTGGCTACCCCCATCAAGCTCATCGCCAGCGCGGCAAAAGCGCCGCATTCGTCACCTTCCTGCAGGGCGACCGAAGTACCCACCGCATGCGCGGTCACACCCAGCGACATGCCGCGCGCCTCCGGGCTGTGCACGCCAAAGCGACTCAGCAGCGCCGGGCCGAAGATCGCGCCGATCACCCCGGTGATCAGTACGAACACTGCCGCCAGGGCCGCCACACCGCCAATCTGCTCTGCCACCAGCATGGCGATTGGCGAGGTCACCGACTTGGGTGCCATGGTCATCAGGATCATGTGTTCTGCACCGAACCACCAGCCTAGCAACAGGCAGCAGAGCGTGGCGAACAGGCCCCCGATTACCAGCGTAGTAAATGTGGGCCAGAACAGCTGCCGGATACGCCGCAAGTTGAGATAGAGCGGCACAGCCAGCGCCACGGTGGCGGGGCCCAGCAGGATGTTCATGATTTCGGTGCTCTTGCGGTACTCGCTGTACTCGATGCCGCACAGCAGCAGCACGCCGATTACCAGCAACATCGACACCAATACCGGCTGCAGGAAGATCCAGCGGGTTTTCTCGTAGGCCGCCAGCACCACCTGGTACGCACCGAGCGTGATACCGATACCGAACAAAGGATGGTGCACCACGGCATCCAGCGCGCCTTGCCAATCGAGCATCATGGCTGCTCCTCGCGCTTGCCCTGGCGATGGATGAGTTTTTGCATCAGCACACCGACAAACACCAGCGTCACCAGGCAGGAAATCAGCAGGGCACCAGCAATCGCCCAGAAGTCGGCGGCGATGTCCTTGGCGTATACCATCACCCCCACTGCCGGCGGCACCAGCAACAGCGGCAGGTAGCGCAGCAGGCTGCTGGCCGCCTCGTTCAGCGGCTTGCCCACCTCACCGCGGGCCATGAGGAAGAACAACAGCAGCACCAGGCCGATGATCGGCCCCGGCAGAAACGGCACCAACAGGTGATTGATCGCCGTCCCCAGCAGCTGGAACAGGACCAGCCAGGTCAAACCACGCAACAGCATAAGCATCTCCCTCGGGCATGGCCGCCATTATAAGCACGCACAGCTATATACCGATATTCGCCGAAAAGCAGACAACTTGACTGAAACGGTTCGCCGTGCTGATCTTGCACTTTCGTACCAACTGACAACCTGGAGAGTCCGCGATGCCCTATGTACCGGTTACAGAGCTTTCGCAATACGTTGGTAAGGAACTGGGCCGCTCCGCCTGGCTGAAAATCGACCAGCAGCGCATCAACCTGTTCGCCGAGGCGACGGGCGATTTCCAATACATCCATGTCGACCCTGAAAAGGCGGCGAAAACCCCGTTTGGCGGCACGATCGCCCACGGCTTCCTGACATTGTCACTGATCCCCAAGCTGATCGAGGACATCCTGGTCCTGCCAGAAGGGCTGAAGATGGTGGTGAACTACGGACTGGACAGCGTGCGGTTCATCCAGCCGGTCAAGGTCGACAGCCAGGTCAGGCTGAAGGTGGACCTGGCCGAGGTGGTGGAGAAGAAGCCGGGGCAATGGTTGCTCAAGGCGATTGCCACGCTGGAGATCGAAGGGGAAGAGAAGCCTGCTTATATAGCTGAGTCGCTGTCGCTCTGTTTCGTCTGATACACCACGATCTCTATGGGAGCGGCCTTGCGTCGCGATTGGGCTGCGGAGCAGCCCCAGGTCTCTGCACCCTGCCGAAATTGCCGGGGCCGCTCCGCGGCCCTTTCGCGACACAAGGCCGCTCCCACAGGGTCCATCTCTGGTCTTCTCTACAAACCCCCCGCACTCGCGTAAACTGCCAGCCTTCGCGCAGCCTAGGGTTTGTACGAAAAGTCGCCGAGCGGCGATCAGGCAAGGCGAAAACAGGCGAGGAACGGTCGGAGTCGCGCTCGACTTTACGGGTTGTAAATGAGCATTCCGAGCCTGTTTTCAACGCAGCATGATCGTCGCGCAGGCACTTTTTGTACAAAGCCTAGGGCTGCCCCTGTCGATTTACCAAAGGTGCCCGCCATGCCCTGGCTGCAAGTACGCCTGGCCATCAGCCCGGAACAAGCCGAAACCTACGAAGATGCCCTGCTCGAAGTAGGCGCCGTCTCGGTCACGTTCATGGACGCCGAAGATCAACCGATCTTCGAGCCAGACCTCAACACCACCCCGCTGTGGTCGCACACCCACCTGCTGGCACTGTTCGAGGCCGATGCCGAGCCTGAGCAGGTGTTTGCCCACCTGCGCCTGCTGACCGGCGCCGAGCTGCCACAGCACCAGGCCGAGGTGATCGAGGACCAGGACTGGGAGCGCAGCTGGATGGACAACTTCCAGCCCATGCGTTTCGGCCGCCGCCTGTGGATCGTGCCAAGCTGGCACGAGGCCCCGGAAAAGGACGCCGTCAACCTGCTGCTGGACCCGGGCCTGGCCTTCGGCACCGGCACCCACCCGACCACCGCCCTGTGCCTGGAATGGCTCGACGGCCAGCAACTCGAAGGTACCCAGGTGCTGGACTTCGGCTGCGGTTCGGGCATCCTGGCCATCGCCTCGCTGCTGCTGGGGGCCCGTGAAGCGGTCGGTACCGACATCGACGTGCAGGCCATCGAGGCTTCTCGCGACAATGCCCAGCGCAACGGCATCGCCGATGAAAAGCTGGCGCTTTACCTGCCCGAGCACATGCCGGCCATGCAGGCCGACGTGCTGGTCGCCAACATCCTCGCAGGCCCCCTGGTGTCGCTGGCGCCGCAGTTGTCCGGCCTGGTTCGCCCAGGTGGCCTGCTGGCGCTGTCCGGCATTCTGGCCGAACAGGGCGAGGACGTGGCTGCGGCCTACGCCGCCGACTTCGAGCTGGACCCGATCGTCGTCCGCGACGGCTGGGTGCGCATCAGTGGTCGCCGCCGCTAAGCGGGCCTAGAATATCTTTCTGCACAGCTCCCGGATTGCCGCATGACCGACAGTTTCGTCACCCAGTGCCCGCATTGCCAGACCAGCTTTCGCGTCACCCACCACCAGTTGAGCGTGGCCCGCGGCGTGGTGCGCTGCGGCCATTGCCTGCAGGTGTTCAATGCCGCCAAGCAACTGCTGGAGCAGAACCGTGCCAGCGAACCTGAGGTACCGGTACCGGTGCCTGTGCCTGCGGCGCCTGCCGAGCCAGTGGCAGAGCCGGCGATTACGCCCGAGCCTGTCACCCGCGAGCGCAGCATCACGCCTGACGAGGACTGGGCGCTGACCGCCCAGGCGCTGGACGCACTCGACCTCGACCAGGAACTGGCACGCCTGGAGCGCCGCGGCCAACCGGCCCCGGCACGCCCCGCCAACCTGGATGACGGGCTGCAGGCGCGGCGTGACGAACTGCACCCGGACGAGCATGCGGACGACCTGTTCGGCAACGCCACCGATGAGCCTTTCGAGCCGCAAACGCCAGCAGAACCTGCCCCGGTGCTGCTGGCGCCAGAACCCCTGGAGCTGGACCTGGAGCCTGCACCCGGTGAGCGCACCGAGCCGACCCTGGGCAGTAACCTTGACCTGGGCATCGATGACGAGCCGCCCGTACACCGCGCAGCCGAAATCGACGACCAGCCCACATTCAGCGAAGCGCTACGCGCCAGCGATGACGAAATCCCGGAAAAAGGCCTGAGCGCCCGCGACGATGAACCGCTGGCGCTGCACCTGTCGGCGCGCGACGGCGAGCCTGTCGAGCCGCTGCCGGGTGAGCGCCTGGAGCCAGGCCTTGCCAGCAAGCCCGAGCGCACGGCGCGCAAGGAACCGCTGGTCGATGTGGTTGACGACCCGCTGCAGCTGGGCTGGGAAAAACCCGCGCCCAACTGGGGCAAGCGCCTGCTGTGGGGCTTCCTGACCCTGCTGGCCGCTGGCCTGCTGGCGTTCCAGTATGTGTGGTTCCACTTCGACGAAATGGCCCGCCAGGACCAGTACCGGCCGATCTTCCAGCAAATCTGCCCGATTATCGGGTGCCAGGTACCGACCCGCGTCGATATCGCAAGAATCAAGAGCAGCAACCTGGTGGTGCGCAGCCACCCGGACTTCAAAGGCGCACTGATCGTCGATGCGATCATCTACAACCGTGCGCCGTTCGCCCAGCCGTTCCCGCTGCTGGAACTGCGCTTTGCCGACCTCAATGGCCAGCTGATCGCCAGCCGGCGCTTCAAGCCCAGCGAGTACCTGTCTGGCGAGTTGGCCGGGCGTGGCGACATGCCAAGCCAGACGCCGATCCATATCGCCCTGGACATCCTCGACCCGGGGCCGAAGGCCGTGAACTACAGCCTCAGCTTCCGTTCGCCGGAGTAAGCAGCAGGCCTGCCGGGGGCGCATTGCGCCCCCGAGCCCTCACGCATACCAAATGTCATAAGCCGACAACTGTTCAGATTTTATCCAAATCCATCTTTATCCGGTCACCGAGAGCGGGTATCATGCCCACCCTTTTTCGAACTCCAAGATTCGGCCCCACAACAGGGATCACCTATGTCGGCGGTACGCATCGGCCCATACACACTACGTAACAACCTGATCCTCGCGCCCATGGCCGGGGTCACGGACCAGCCTTTCCGTACACTTTGCAAGCGCCTGGGCGCGGGCATGGTGGTGTCGGAAATGGTCTCCAGCGACATGAGCCTGTGGAACAGCCGCAAGTCGAGCCTGCGCCGCATCCATGAAGGTGATCCCGAGCCACGCTCGGTGCAGATCGCCGGTGGTGATGCGCAGATGATGGCTGCGGCAGCAAAGGCCAACGTCGAAGCGGGTGCCCAGATCATCGACATCAACATGGGCTGCCCGGCAAAAAAAGTCTGCAACAAAGCTGCAGGCTCTGCTTTATTGAGAGATGAAGCCTTGGTCAGCGAGATCCTCCACGCCGTGGTCGGCGCTGTGGACGTCCCGGTGACCCTGAAGATCCGCACCGGTTGGGACCGGGCAAACAAGAACGGCCTGAACGTGGCGAAGATCGCCGAACAGGCCGGCATCCAGGCGCTGGCGGTGCATGGCCGCACACGCGCCGACCTGTACACCGGCGAAGCCGAATACGACACCATCGCGGCCATCAAGCAAGCGGTGTCTATCCCGGTCTTTGCCAATGGCGATATCACCTCGCCAGAAAAGGCCCGGGCGGTGCTGGATGCCACCGGGGTCGACGGCCTGTTGATCGGCCGGGCTGCCCAGGGGCGGCCATGGATCTTTCGCGAGATCGAGCATTACCTGCGCACTGGCGAATACCTGCCAGCGCCGCAACTGGACGAAGTGGAACGCATCCTGCTGGAGCACCTGGCCGCGTTGCATGCCTTTTATGGCGATGTGATGGGCGTACGTATCGCCCGCAAGCACGTTGGCTGGTACCTGGCAACACGACCCGGCGGCAAGGAGTTTCGCTCCCGGTTCAACGCTTTGGAAGACACACAAGCGCAGTGCGCCAACGTTCGCGCGTTTTTCAGTGAACGTCGACAGAGCCTTGAGACAGAGGACGGACAAGGGGTGGCCGCATGACGATGATGACCGAGAATTTTGTGAGTGGAACAACGCCCGTGAGCGACAACGCCAACCTGAAACAGCACCTCAACACGCCGAGCGAAGAGGGCCAGACCCTTCGCGACAGCGTCGAGAAGGCGCTGCACAACTACTTCGCCCACCTGGAAGGCGCGACCGTGACGGACGTGTACAACCTGGTGCTCTCCGAAGTGGAGGCGCCCCTGCTCGAAAGCGTGATGAACTACGTGAAGGGCAACCAGACCAAGGCCAGCGAGATGCTCGGGCTGAACCGAGGCACCCTGCGCAAGAAGCTCAAGCAGTACGACTTGCTGTAAGCCAGAATCCCAACCAGAAAAGGCGGCTCCCTGAACAGAGGCGCCTTTTTTGCAGACTCCACCGCGTTATTGGAACCCGAAATGACCGACCAGACTACCCGCCTGCCAGTCCGCCGCGCCCTGATCAGCGTCTCCGACAAGACCGGTATCCTCGAATTCGCCCGTGAGCTGCAGCAGCTCGGTGTCGAGATCCTGTCCACCGGCGGCACCTACAAGCTGCTCAAGGACAACGGCGTAAACGCGGTGGAAGTGGCCGACTACACCGGCTTCGCCGAAATGATGGATGGCCGGGTCAAGACCCTGCACCCGAAAATCCACGGTGGCATCCTCGGCCGTCGCGGCACCGACGACGCCATCATGAGCGAGCACGGCATCAAGCCGATCGACCTGGTTGCGGTCAACCTGTACCCGTTCGAAGCCACCATTTCCAAGCCTGGCTGTGACCTGCCGACCGCCATCGAGAACATCGACATCGGCGGCCCGACCATGGTCCGTTCGGCAGCCAAGAACCACAAAGACGTCGCCATCGTGGTCAACGCCAGCGACTACGCCGGCATCGTCGAAGGCCTCAAGGCCGGCGGCCTGACCTACGCCCAGCGCTTCGACCTGATGCTCAAGGCGTTCGAGCATACCGCCGCCTACGACGGCATGATCGCCAACTACATGGGCACCATCGACCAGGCCAAAGAGACCCTTTCGACTTCCGAACGCAGCGAATTCCCGCGCACCTTCAACAGCCAGTTCGTCAAGGCCCAGGAAATGCGCTACGGCGAGAACCCGCACCAGAGCGCGGCGTTCTACGTAGAAGCCAAAAAAGGCGAAGCCAGCATTTCCACCGCCATCCAGCTGCAGGGCAAAGAGCTGTCGTTCAACAACGTGGCCGACACCGACGCCGCGCTGGAGTGCGTGAAGAGCTTCGTCAAGCCAGCCTGTGTCATCGTCAAGCACGCCAACCCGTGCGGTGTGGCCGTTGTGCCTGAAGACGAAGGCGGCATCCGCAAGGCCTACGACCTGGCCTACGCCACTGACACCGAGTCGGCCTTCGGCGGCATCATTGCCTTCAACCGCGAACTGGACGGCGAAACCGCCAAGGCCATCGTCGAGCGCCAGTTCGTCGAAGTCATCATCGCCCCGAAAATTTCCCAGGCTGCCCGCGACGTGGTAGCTGCCAAGCAGAACGTACGCCTGCTGGAGTGCGGCGAGTGGCCAGCTGAGCGCGCTGCCGGTTGGGACTTCAAGCGCGTCAACGGTGGCCTGCTGGTGCAAAGCCGCGATATCGGCATGATCACCGCCGACGACCTGAAGATCGTCACCAAGCGTGCCCCGACCGAGCAAGAGGTCCACGACCTGGTGTTTGCCTGGAAGGTGGCCAAGTTCGTCAAGTCCAACGCCATTGTCTACGCCAAGCAGCGCCAGACCATCGGCGTCGGCGCTGGCCAGATGAGCCGCGTCAACTCCGCTCGTATTGCTGCAATCAAGGCAGAGCATGCTGGCCTGCAAGTGCAGGGCGCAGTCATGGCATCGGACGCGTTCTTCCCGTTCCGTGATGGCATCGACAATGCGGCTAAAGTGGGTATCAGCGCCGTGATCCAGCCGGGTGGCTCGATGCGTGATGCCGAGGTGATTGCCGCCGCTGACGAAGCCGGCATCGCGATGGTGTTCACCGGTATGCGCCACTTCCGCCACTGATTTACGGCAATCGGCCGCACTGAAGCAGGCATCTGCTGCGTTGGGGCCGGTTCCGCTGATGCTCATTGCCAGAAGGCAACTCCGCTCATCGGAACCGGCCCCGCCTTGCATCTACCTGCTTCATTGCGACCTCGTACAGCGTGAGGCTTCGCCTTGCGCCCGAAAGAATTCGAGGTTTTGACATGAAAGTTTTGATCATCGGCAGCGGCGGCCGTGAGCACGCCCTGGCCTGGAAAGTTGCCCAGGACCCACGCGTCGAGAAAGTCTTCGTTGCCCCAGGCAACGCCGGCACCGCCATTGAAGCCAAGTGCGAGAACGTCGCCATCGACGTGTGCGCCCTGGAGCAACTGGCCGACTTCGCCGAAAAGAACGTCGACCTGACCATCGTCGGCCCGGAAGCACCACTGGTCATCGGTGTGGTGGACCTGTTCCGCAGCCGTGGCCTGGACTGCTTCGGCCCAACCAAGGGTGCGGCCCAGCTGGAAGGCTCCAAGGCCTTCACCAAGGACTTCCTGGCGCGTCACAAGATCCCGACCGCCGACTACCAGAACTTCACCGAAATCGAGCCGGCGCTGGCCTACCTGCAAGAAAAAGGTGCGCCGATCGTGATCAAGGCCGACGGCCTGGCTGCGGGCAAAGGCGTGATCGTCGCCATGACCCTCGAAGAAGCCGAAGCCGCCGTGCGTGACATGCTGGCCGGCAACGCCTTCGGTGAAGCCGGTTCGCGTGTGGTGATCGAAGAGTTCCTCGATGGCGAAGAAGCCAGCTTCATCGTCATGGTCGACGGCCACAACGTGCTGCCCATGGCCACCAGCCAGGACCACAAGCGCGTCGGCGATCAGGACACCGGCCCGAACACGGGCGGCATGGGTGCCTACTCCCCTGCCCCGGTCGTTACCGCTGACGTGCACCAGCGCGTGATGGACCAGGTGATCTGGCCAACCGTGCGCGGCATGGCCGAGGAAGGCAACGTCTACACCGGCTTCCTCTACGCTGGCCTGATGATCGACAAGGCGGGCAACCCCAAAGTCATCGAGTTCAACTGCCGCTTCGGCGACCCAGAAACCCAGCCAGTCATGCTGCGCCTGGAGTCGAGCCTGGTGCTGTTGATCGAGGCTGCCTTCGCCAAGGCGCTGGACAAGGTCGAAGCCCAGTGGGACCCGCGCCCGAGCCTGGGCGTTGTGCTGGCAGCTGGCGGTTACCCGGGCGATTACGCCAAGGGCGACGTGATCAGCGGCCTGGACGCAGCAGCCAAGATCGAAGGCAAGGTGTTCCATGCCGGTACTTCGCTCAAGGACGGCCAAGTGGCCACCAACGGCGGGCGCGTGCTGTGCGCCACGGCAATGGGCAGCACGGTTGCCGATGCGCAGCAGCAGGCTTACCGCCTGGCCAGGGAAGTAAGCTGGAACGGTAGTTTCTACCGCACTGACATCGGCTACCGGGCCATCGCCCGCGAGCGCGGTGAGCACCAGCAGTAAGCACTACCGGAGCGCCGTGCCGCCCAGGGCTGTCAACCGCCCGGCGCACGGCATCCGGCTCGTCGACAAGACCCGGCACGGGCCTTGCCTTCGACTTGGCGCGCCGCGCATAGTTAGTACCCGGCACATCGGCTAAGAAGGGATTTCGTAGTGCGTCGGCTTCGGATTGCCTCAGCTCTGATCGTCACCTTGCTGACCTTGCTCTGCATGTTACCGGCTGCAGCCGAACATGACGGAGGCTGGACCGTTTTGCTCGACGAACAGGCCAACCTGCAACTGAGCGATGTGCGCTCCGAGCGCTACCGTAACCAGTTCAGCCCCCTGATCCTTGCCGAACTGGACGCCGCCCCGCCGGAACAGGCCTTGTGGCTGCACTACCGCCTGGAACCCGGCGACCAGGAGCAACTGCTCCGGGTATTCGCCCCCGACCTGTCTGGCCTTGACCTCTACGCCCTCGAAGGCGACCAACTTCTGCGTCAGCTGCACCACGGGCGCCAGGCCGGCAATGCCAGCCCGACCCTGCGTGGCAGCGACCATGTACTGCCCCTGCCCAACAGCAAGCAACCGCTGGACATCTACCTGCGCCTGGTCTCCGAGCACCAGTTGCGCCCGGCCATCAGCCTGGAGCCGGCAGCCGTAGCCGCCTCGGACCAGAGCCAGCCACTGCTGTTCGGCATGCTGTTCGGCGGCCTGGTCATGCTGATCCTGCACAACCTGATCCGCTTCCTCTACAGCCGTTCCACCACCACTCTGATTTTGGCGCTGTACCACGGCCTGATGCTGCTCAGCGGCCTGATCCTGCTGAACCTCAGCGGCCCCTGGTGGCACGTGTGGCACAACGCGCAAACCCCGGCCGCCTACCTGACACTGGTACTGGCCGGCCTGGCGGGGCTGTATTTCACCCAGCATTTCTTCAACCCGTGCAACTCACCGCGGCTCAACCGCCTGCTGCAGGGCGAAATGTTGGTGGTGGGGGTCAGCGGGCTGGTGCTGTTGTTCGTCGACACCCTGCCCCTGAACCTGATGACCTACGCCCTGATGGCCCTGGGGAGCGTGAGCATGCTGCTGGTCAGCAGCTATCACTGGTACCGGGGCTACGCACCCGGGCGCCTGTTCAGCCTGGCCATGGTGGTGTTCAACCTGGGCGGCCTGGTGTTGCTGCCGGCACTGCTGGGCCTGACCCGCACCTCGACGCCCTGGCTGCTGTGCGTCTTGCTGGGGTTGGCCGTGGCCAGTGGCCTGCTGCTCAACCTGGCAGTCAGCGAGCGCCTGCGCCGCATGAGCGAGGAGCGCTTCAGCGCCAGCCGTGCCTTGGCCGCCAGCGATGCCGAAATCAACGCCAAGGCCGAGTTCCTGGCCAAGATCAGCCACGAAATCCGCACCCCCATGAACGGCGTGCTGGGCATGACTGAACTGCTGCTGGGCACACCGCTGTCAGTCAAACAACGTGACTACGTGCAGACCATCCACAGCGCCGGCAACGAGCTGCTGACGCTGATCAACGAGATTCTCGACATTTCCAAGCTGGAGTCCCGGCAGATCGAGCTGGATGACGTGCAGTTCGACCTCAATGCGCTGATCGAGGATTGCCTGAACATCTTCCGCGCCAAGGCCGAGCAGCAGAACATCGAGCTGATCAGCTTCACCCAGCCGCAAGTACCGCGGGTGATCAGCGGCGACCCGACGCGTCTGCGCCAAGCCTTGTCGAGCCTGCTGGAAAACGCCCTGAAAAACACCGACCAGGGCGAGATCCTGCTGGTTGTGGCGCTGGACCAACGGGGTGAGCTACCGCGCCTGCGCATCGCCGTGCAGGACAGCGGCGAGCCGTTGCCCGCCGCAGACCGGGAAGCCTTGTTGCAGGCCGAGCTGCACAGCCACCACTTCCTGTCCAGCAACAAGCTCGGCGGCCACCTTGGGCTGGTCATCGCCAAACAGCTGATCGGCCTGATGCAGGGCGAGTTCGGCATCAAGAGCAGCACCGGCATGGGCAACACCTTGTGGCTGACCCTGCCGCTGGACCCTTCTCGCCTGGAACAGCCCCCGGCCGACCTCGATAGCCCGCTGCGTGATGCCCGCGTGCTGGTGGTGGACGACAATGACACCTGCCGCAAGGTGCTGGTCCAGCAGTGCAGCGCCTGGGGCATGAACGTCAGCGCGGTGCCGTCGGGCAAGGAGGCCCTGGCCCTGTTGCGCACCAAGGCGCACCTGCGCGACTACTTCGACGCGGTGCTGCTGGACCAGAACATGCCCGGCATGACCGGCATGCAGCTGGCCGCCAAGATCAAGGAAGACCCCAGCCTGAACCACGACATCCTGGTGGTGATGCTCACCGGCATCAGCAATGCACCGAGTAAGGTCATCGCGCGCAACGCCGGGGTCAAACGCATACTTGCCAAGCCGGTGGCCGGCTACACGCTGAAGACCACCCTGGCCGAAGAACTGGCCCAGCGCGGCCGCGATCAGGCGGTGCCGGCCAGCCTGCCCGGTGTCCCGCAGGCACTGGACCTGCCCGGCGACTTCCGCGTGCTGGTCGCCGAGGACAACAGCATTTCGACCAAGGTGATACGCGGCATGCTCGGCAAGCTCAACCTTGAGCCCGACACCGCCTGCAATGGCGAAGAGGCCCTGCAGGCGATGAAAGCCCAGCGCTATGACCTGGTGCTGATGGACTGCGAGATGCCGATTCTGGACGGTTTCTCGGCCACCCAGCAGCTGCGCGCCTGGGAAACCGCCAACCAGCGCCAGCGCACCCCGGTGGTGGCGCTGACCGCGCACATTCTGACTGAACACAAGGAACGCGCCCGTCTGGCGGGCATGGACGGGCACATGGCCAAGCCGGTCGAGCTGTCGCAGTTGCGCGAACTGATCCAGTACTGGGCCAATCACCGGGAAGCCAAGGTGGACCCGGCGCATACTTCCTAGACTACGCTGTCGAGCAGTGAACACTGCTCACAAGATCTCTACGGCCCCTGTGGGAGCGGGAGCGCCCGCGAAGAAGCCACCTCGCTGTATGGCACCGGCTCTGCCGGTGTTCGCGGGCATGCCCGCTCCCACAGAGATAGCGCACTTGGTGCACCGAGCGCGCATCCTTCTTAAGTTTCCGAGGATCAGCACTCATGCTCCATGAGTTGTTCAGCGTCTACCTGAAAATGCTTGTGCTCTACAGCCCGTTCTTCGTGCTGTCGTGCTTCATCAGCCTGACCCGCGGCCACTCCAGCAAGGAGCGCAAGCAACTGGCCTGGAAGGTAGCCTTCGCAGCCCTGGTCGCCAGCGTGCTGCTGTACCTGTTCGGTCGGGTGATCTTCGGCATCTTCGGCATCACCGCCGACGCCTTCCGCATCGGTGCCGGCAGCGTGCTGTTCATTTCGGCATTGGGCATGGCCCAGGGCAAGCCGGCGGTACAGGCCGATAACGTACAGCAGGATGTGACCATCGTGCCGCTGACCATTCCGCTGACGGTTGGCCCCGGTACCATCGGTGCACTGTTGGTGATGGGTGTAAGCCAGCCGCACTGGGACGACAAACTGCTGGCCATCGTCAGTATCGCGCTGGCCAGCTTCACCGTCGGCCTGGTGCTTTACCTGTCGCACGGTATCGAGCGGATCCTGGGCGACCAGGGCCTGCAGATCGTCAGCCGTCTGATGGGGCTGTTCGTCTGTGCCCTGGCGGCGCAGATCATCTTTACCGGGATCAAAGGGTACCTGGTGCCTTAAATGGCATAGTCATGAATGCGCGCGAGGGATACCTTGACCACGCTTTCCTGCACTTTTGCCAATACGCTGTTCTCAAAGGCCAGAATATTGAACCGGACCAGTTCCGCACGCACATTCTTGTAACTGCGCTTGCGGCTGATGAACCCTGCACTGAAAACAGACTGCTTGTCCGTTTCGTGGTAAATCACCATGTCGACACGGTTATTACCGGCCGGCGCGCAGGCCAACACTTGAAAGTGCTGCATCTCGAATGCCTTTTTCTCAAGTTCCTTCAGCACCGACGGCTTGGTCAGCAACGTTTGAATGGACACTTTGACCGACGAAGCAAAGCTGTCCCCGGCAGTTTTAGACAGGGTCTGCAGCACGTGATCCGTCTGTTGCGTACGCGTCTTGTCCGGCCAATGGATCTGCTCAGCCGTTACCGCATCCCACCCCATGAATTTGAGCTGGTTACGGTAATAAGCGAACCAGTCTTTAATCAGCCCCTCCTTGTAAGCGGTATCAGTGGCGCGTTCGGCCATCGCCAGGGCCAGCTTCACCTTGTTTTTCTGCGCGGTATCAATGCCCGGCAAGAACGAAACAATCCCAGCGCCGATCACGGCAGACATGGCTTCACTCATGATGCTGCTCCTGTAGGTTGTGCGTAAGGGTCGAACCGGTAAACGGCCTGTGCATCCTTGGTTTTCATCAAGGCCTGCAATTCATCACGCTGGCGTTGGAAGCGTCCTTCATCCAACGCCAGGGAAACGCCGTTGAACTCGGCCTCGCCCTCAAGTACTTGTTCGCCCAGAAATGTCTCCAGCGAAACTAGCGAGAGTGGCTTGTCGATTTGCAGCGAGATGCTGCACAGGTCCAGCGCCGGCCCCGGCTTGAGTACGCCAAGTTCGATGACCAACGTGGAGCACTGCGCCTGATCATGCGCGCAGAACTTCAGCAAGTGCCGCAAGCCTTCCGCAGATTGGCCAAGGCCCGTTTTTATCGCCGCCAGCACGGCCTCATGGCGAAGCGAACGCATCTTCAGCCACGCTTCAAGTGGCTGTATATGCGCGTTGCGCACAGGTCGCCCCAACGGTTTCAGGTCATGGGTACTGGCCAGCTTGATCCAGCCCAGTTGGCGGTAGGCCTCCCGATACGCGGCATACCAGCTTTCATAATGGTCAACGCGTGAACCGGCGTGCTTGTTGGCTACCAACTGTGCGTACAGGACTGAATCGAAAGCGGCCTGGCGTTGTGCCTCGACTGCGCCGGGCGAATACAGCAATGCTGTTCCGCCAATCAACATCAGTTGCTCAGCTGCTCTATCCATCGTGTTACCTCGTCACAAAGAACCGAACAAGGCGGCGTTGCGACTACGCCGCCGAGCAATCAGATGTCGTACTCGAGCACGTTCTCGACACTGCGCACGCCGAGTTTGTTTTCTACGGTTTCGCGGATTTTGTCGTAGACAAAGTTATTGAGGGTGAGCACTGCCGTGCCGGCGTAGTACGCGGTCTTGTCCAGCTTCCACTGAATGCCGAGCACGTCGTCGTCCAGTGTTGGGGCAGAGGTCTGGATGCAGCTCACCACCATGACCACATCGTTGTTTGCGGTTTCAATACAAGCGGCCATGCCAACCATGCCCCTGGCTTTGTTCTTGCGCTTGTGGTCGATCACCTTGGCGTCGTTTTCGACCGTGGTCAGTTTGTCGAAGGCCCGCTTTGCCACTTCACCCAGCTTGGTGCCGCCCAGCATCGCATTGCCAACCACACCTATGGTGCGGATGGCCACGGCGCCCACGGTGACGGACAGTTCCGCCGAAGTTTCAAGTTCGAAGGTACGGCGTGGGATGGTAAAGCCCAGGTCACGCATGACATCGATGAATTTGTCGTACCACTCCCGGCTCTGCTTTTCGGCGTTAAAAGCTTTGTCGGCGACCAATGTGGCGAAGTGGAAGGCATTTTTCACATCGTGACGGCTTTGCGCAGACATGCCCGCGCCGCAGGCAAGCAGGTTGCCTTCTACCAGCATGGCGGCATCGGTGGTGGTGATTTGGGTTGCATCGGACATTGGAAACTCCTTGATGGTTGCCCCTTGAGTCAGGGGCAATCACCTTAGCCAGCGCGCTGGTCACAAAGCGCGCTGAAGGGTTTCCGACGCAACTAGCTGGCGGTGGGGTACCAACGCGGCGTGTAGGCCCACACCCCACCCGACAGGCGAGGGAATACACAGGTTGTAGAGGAGCCGACCAGAACCATGGTGCGCATATCGACCATTTCCGGCAGCAGCTCGGCCAAGGTGACTACCTTAAGCGTCTGCCCCGGCCTACCGATGTCGCGCCCAAGGACTACAGGCGTGTTCCCCTCGCGGTGGCGACGCACAACCTCCAGCGCCACCCCGAGCTGGTGCGGCCTGGACTTGGAAATCGGGTTGTAGAAGGCCAGCACCAGGTCGGCCTGGGCCGCCAGGTCCAGGCGCTTTTCAATGATCGACCAGGGCTTGAGGTTGTCCGACAGCGACATCACACAGAAGTCATGCCCCAGCGGTGCCCCCGCCTGCGCAGCCGTAGCGAGCGAGGCCGACACCCCAGGCAGGATCTCGAGGTCGACGCGCTGCCAGGCCGGGTCACTGGATTCGTGTAGCGCTTCGAGCACTGCAGCGGCCATGGCGAACACACCAGGGTCGCCCGACGAGACCACCACCACCGAACGGCCTTGGGCCGCCAGCTCGAAGGCATGCCGGGCGCGTTGCATCTCTTCACGGTTGTCGGTGCAGTGCAGCACCTGATCGCCACGGAACGGCCCGGCCATGCGCACATAGGTTTCGTACCCAAGCACATCCTCGGCCCGCGCCAGCTCGGCCTTGACCGCCGGCACCATCAGTTCGGCGGCCCCCGGGCCCAGGCCGATAACAGCCAGACGACCACGACGGCGGCCAACCTGCGCCACATCGACCGGGGCAGGCGCCACTGCGATGACCACTTCGGCCTGTTCTATCAACTCTGCGCCTGGCAACGCTGCAGCCACCATGCTGGCCACATCGCCTGGCCTGGCAGCGAAGCGCAAGGCGACACCCAAAGCCTGAGCAGCCTCGTGCAAGGCACTGTCGGCCATGGCTTGTTCGTCCGCCAGCACACAGGCAACAGATGGCTCGGCGATACCGGCCTGCTGCAACGCAGCACGAATGCCGTGCAGGTTGCCACCTGCAACACCCACCACCACCGAGCGCGGGTGGATCAGCAGTTCGTCGCGGTTGGCCGGGCGGGCCTGATGCCCCACATGGATGGTGCGCCGGGCTGCTTCGCTGGCAGGCAACTGCACCTGTTGCAACCACGGCGCATCACCTTCGATGCGCACCGCCTCGCCAGCCAGCAAATCAGAGACAAAGCGCTTGCCTTGCTCGATGTCCGCCAATGCATAACCCTGCGGCGGGTTCAGCAGGCAAGTGCCGAAACGCAGCTCGCCACTGGTGGTGATCGCAGCAGCAACGCCCAGTGCCTCTGCGATTTCGCGTGCCATCACGTTCACGCCACCCAGGCCACCGAGCAGCGGCACCACTGCACTGCCATCCTCGGCCACGGCCAGAACCGGCGGCTCGCTGCCTTTCTCGCTGAGCAGGCTGGCCAGGCTGCGGATGACGATGCCCGCAGCACACAGGGCGATGATCGGCGTGTCCTGCTGGTACAGCCCGCGCAAGGTATCGCCGAACGAGGTGTAAGACTGGTCGGCACCCTCGACACGCCCCTTCAGGCCATGGAGGGTGGCCTGTGGATAACAGTGCTGGATACGTTGCGCCGTCGCCAGGCTGCCCGGGCCGAGAATGACGATCGCCGGCGCCTTGTGGATGCTCATCCCTGCCATTTTTCCCCCGGCACGATGATCAGCGAGAAGTACGGCGACGACTGCGGGTCGACCTGGTCCAGCGGCACAATCTTCTGGTTGGCCATGGTGGCACGCTCCACATACAGCGCACGCCCGTCCAGGCCCAGTTCGGCCAGGACGTCACGTACTTTGGGGAAGTTGCGGCCAAGCTTCATGATCACCGCCGCATCGGCGTCGGCCAGTCGGCGCTTCAGCTCTTCGGCCGGCAATACGCCCGACAATACCGACAGGCTTTGGTTGCGGTACACCAGCGGCGCGCCCAGTACCGAGGCGCCACCGAGCATCGAGCAGACGCCAGGGATCACTTCGGCCTCATAGCGCTGCGCCAGGCGGTCGTGCAGGTACATGTAGGAACCGTAGAAGAACGGGTCGCCTTCGCAGATCACCGCCACGTCGCGGCCGGCATCCAGGTGCTCGGCCACCTGCACGCTGGCTTCGTCGTAGAAGTCGCTGATCACCTGCTCATAGGACAGCGGCGCAGGCAGGGCCTCGGTGGTTACCGGATAGACCAGCGGCAACAGCGTCTGCTCGGCTTGCAGGTGCGCCTCAATGATGCCGAAGGCATTGCCACGCTTGCCCTTGGCCACGAAGTAGCCGACCACTGGCGCTTCGCGCAGCAGGCGCAGGGCCTTGAGGGTGATCAGTTCAGGGTCGCCCGGGCCCACGCCCAGGCCCAGCAGACGTCCACGCGGCGCCATCATTCCACCTCCGTGGCGAGGGCGTTGACCGCAGCGGCGGCCATCGCGCTACCGCCCAGGCGGCCTTGCATGATCACGAACGGCACACCACGGCTGTCGGCGGCGAGCATCGCCTTGGACTCGGCAGCGCCGACGAAACCGACCGGGAAGCCGAGGATGAGCGCCGGCTTGGGTGCGCCCGCGTCAATCATCTCCAGCAGGTAGAACAGGGCGGTAGGCGCGTTGCCGATCACCACCACGCTGCCTTCCAGGTACGGGCGCCACAGCTCCAGGGCTACGGCAGAGCGGGTATTGCCGGCGTCCTTGGCCAGGCCCGGCACGCTAGGGTCGCGCAGGGTGCAGATGACTTTGTTGTCTGCTGGCAGGCGGGCCCGGGTGATGCCTTCGGCAACCATGTGCGCATCGCACAGGATCGGCGCGCCGTTGAGCAGCGCCTCGCGACCGGCCCGGCCGGCGCCTTCGGAGAACTGCAGGCCATCGATGGCGTCGACCATGCCACAGGCGTGGATCACGCGCACGGCGAGCTTTTCGAGGTCTGCGGGGATCCGCTCGAGTCGGGCTTCCTCACGGATGATCCGGAAGGAATTGCGATAGATCTCCTGACCATCGCGGATGTAGTCAATCATCAAGGTGCTCCGTCGGCAGGTCGAGCATGGCGCCTGCTTCATTCAAGGTAAGGTCGGTGGCGCGCAGGGCGCCGAAGCCCGGTTGGCGCGCGTCACGCAGATAGAGGTCATAACGGCCCGGCGAACGGGCCAGCAGGGTGGCCGGGGCAACATGGGCCACGGCGCAGGAACGGGGGCAGCCAGACAAGTGCACGCTGGCGGGCACGCCAGGGCCCAGCAGCGCGGCCAGGGCAACCGCGTCGGCCTTGGTCTCGCCAAGGGCCTTGGCGCAGCCGCTGGCACCGGTACAGGCGCTGATGCGCGCCAGGGGTTCTTGGTCGTGGCACAGCAGCCCCAGCGCAGACAGGTCGGCCTGGGCCTGGTCGATGTGGTGTGCTTGCAGGTTGGTCAGCACCAGGCTTTGCCAGGGGCTCAGGCGCAGGCTGCCGTCGCCCAGCTCACGGGCAATCCGCGCGGCACCGCGCAACATGGCCGGGGTCAGGCGGCCTTGGGGCGGGGCTACGCCAAGGGCCACGCCCTGCGCCTGCGGCAGCTTGCCCAGCCACGAGGCGTGGTGCTGCTCACGGCGCCAGGCGAGCACGACGGCATCGCGGCGGATATCCAGGCCAAGCCCATCGACGAAATCGGTTGCCGGGTACACCTCAAGCAACTGGCGCATGCGCGACTGCGCCGGGGTTGCCAGGTCGAGGAAGCGCTCCAGCACCGCGCGCACCAGCGCCTGGCCCTGCGCCAGCGGCACCGCGCCCAGCACCTGGCCGTCCGCCGGGCAGCCCGCCAACCCAAACGCCAGCCAGTTCTGCTGCCCCAGGCGCAGGGCCGATAGCCACAGGTCGTGGGGGTGTTCGAGCATGGTCAGGCGTTCGCCGGCATCCAGCTGCACGGCGAACTTGGCCGACAATTGGTGAAAACGCGGGGTGCCTTCCAACAGGCCGAGGATCTGCCCTGCCAACGGCCGGGCGTCCAGCAGCATCGCCGGGTCATGCCCGGCCAGCGGGCTGAGCATCAGGTTACGCACATCGTCACCGGCCGCGTCGCGCGGGCCCAGGCCGGCGGCGAGCAGTGTCTCGACCAGGGCGCGATGCTCGTTGCCAATGCCGCGGATCTGCAGGTTGCCACGGTTGGTGGCCTCGATCACGCCGCCGGCGAAGCGCTCGGCTGCCGCCGCCACCGCTTCGGCCTGCTCGGCCAACAGCAAGCCGCCCGGCAGCTTGATACGGCAGATGCCGCCATCACGGGCACTGACAATGCGCCACAACCCCGGGCAGGCCGAGGGGCGGGGCGAAACGTTGGGGGCATGGGCCTGCGTCAAAGGGGCGTCCGGCAATCTGTGAAAATGCGCTTGAGTGTAGAAGGCGCGGTATTATGCCTGCTTTGTCCGGCGGCATGAAAAGCCGGTGGTCGAGCATCCTCAGCGATTGAGGAAAAATTCAGGACCGCGTCGCCTTCTTCGCGGGCTTGCCCGCTCCCACAGGATCACCGCTGCCCACAACGGCTGCGCTGTACCTGTGGGAGCGGGCAAGCCCGCGAAGGGGCGCGAAGCGGCCCCAAAAATGACGGAATGAAATACATGGCACCCTGGCTGACAGTAGTAGGCATCGGCGAAGACGGCTTTAGTGGCCTGGGCAAGCAGGCCCGGCGCGCGCTGCTGGGCGCTGCGCGGGTCTTCGGCAGCCCGCGCCAGTTGGCCCTGCTGCCGCGCTGCGTGCCCGGCGAGCGGCTGGGCTGGCCAAGCCCGTTCTCGCTGGCCCCGGTGCTGGCCCTGCGCGGCGAGCCAGTGTGCGTGCTGGCCAGCGGCGACCCGATGTTCTTCGGCGTCGGCGCCAGCCTGGCGCGGCAGGTGCCCGCCGATGAAATGCGCGTGCTGTCGATGCCCTCCTCGTGCGCCCTGGCCGCCGCCCGCCTGGGCTGGCCGTTGCAGGAGGTGCAGGTGGTGTCTCTGGTGGCCCGCCCCTTGGCGGCGCTGAATGCCCACCTGCACAGCGGTGTGCGCCTACTGGTGTTGAGCAATGATGGCGACAGCCCGGCGGCAATTGCCGCCCTGCTGCGCGAGCGTGGCTTCGGGCCAAGCCGCCTGCGGATTTTCGAGCACTTGGGTGGCCAGGAAGAACGCGAGCTGGCCGGCACCGCCCAGGGCTGGCCGCACGCCAATATCGCAGCGCTCAACCTGGTGGCCATCGAGTGCCTTGCCGAGCCCGATGCCCCACGCCTGCACCGGCTGGCCGGGCTGCCGGACAGCGCCTTCCGGCACGACGGCCAGCTGACCAAACGCGATGTCCGCGCCATCACCCTGGCGCGCCTGGCACCGCAGCCCGGCGAGCTGCTGTGGGACGTGGGCGCGGGCTGCGGCTCGATCGGCATCGAATGGATGCGCGCCCACCCGGCCTGCCGCACCTTGGCTATCGAAGCTGATGAGGGCCGCCAAGCTTTTATCGAACACAATCGTGACGCGCTGGGTGTACCCGGCCTGCAACTGGTCTGCGGCAAGGCGCCTGCGGCACTGCAAGGCCTGGAGCAGCCCGATGCAATCTTCATCGGCGGCGGCGTCACCCGCGAAGGCGTGCTGGGCCTGTGTTGGGCCAACCTGCGCCCCGGCGGGCGGCTGGTGGCCAACGCAGTAACCTTGCAAAGCGAACTGGCCCTGGCGCATTTCCGCGAGCAGCACGGTGGTGAGCTGACCCGCATCCATGTCGCCCATGCCCAGCCCCTGGGCGCGTTCGACACCTGGCGCCAGGCGCTGCCAATCACCCTGCTGGAAGTGGTGAAACCCGCCGATGCGTGAAGAAACCCGTGAACAGCCCGCGCCCCTGCGCAGCGGCCTGACCACCGGCAGTTGCGCCACCGCCACCAGCCTGGCGGCCGCTCGCTTGCTGCTGAACGGCGAAAGCAGCGACGCCGTCAGCATTACCCTGCCCAAGGGCAAGGTGGTGCAGATGCGCCTGGAATTCTGCCGCCTGATTGGCGAGCGCGCAGAAGCCGGCACCCTCAAGGATGCTGGCGACGACCCGGACGTGACCCACGGCGCCCTGCTCTACAGCCAGATACGCCTGCTGGGCGAACCGGGTATCCGCTTTGTCGCCGGGGCCGGCGTCGGCACTGTGACCCGCCCGGGGCTGGTGCTGGCGGTGGGCGAGCCGGCCATCAACCCGGTGCCACGGCGCATGATCACTGAACACCTGCAACGCCTGGCCGAAGAATGCGGCTATCTCGGCGGCTTCGAGGTCACGGTCAATGTGCAGGGCGGCGACCAACTCGCCCTCAAGACCATGAACCCGCGCCTGGGCATCCTCGGCGGGCTGTCGATCCTCGGCACCAGCGGCATCGTGCGGCCGTTCTCCTGTGCGGCCTACATCGCTTCGATCCACCAGGGTATCGATGTAGCCCACACCAACGGCTTCACGCACATTGCCGCGTGCACCGGCAACGCCAGCGAAGACACCATGCGCCGGGTCTACGGCCTGCCGGAAATCGCCCTGATCGAGATGGGCGATTTCGTCGGCGCAGTGCTCAAGCACCTGCGCAAGGTGCCGGTACCCCGCCTGACCCTGTGCGGTGGGTTCGGCAAGATCAGCAAACTGGCCGCCGGGCACATGGACCTGCACAGCCGTCACTCCAGCATCGACTTGCCGCAACTGGCCGGTTGGGCTGCAGACATTGGCGCTGACGAAACCCTGCAAGCGGCCATAACCGGCGCCAACACCAGCCAGCAAGCGCTCGCACTGGCTCATGCGGCCGGCGTTGCCCTGGGTGACGCGGTGTGTGCCCACGCCCTGGCCTTCGCCCGCAGCGTCGTGCCGGCGCAGGTGCAAGTGGAAGTGTTCGCCATCGACCGCCAAGGCGGCATCGTTGGCCAGGCAGGTGTGCAATGACCGCGCGCATCCTGCTACTGGGGGGCGTCACTGAAGCCTTGGCCATCGCCCGCCGCCTGGGCCCGCAGCATGTCTACAGCCTGGCGGGCATCGGCCGCGTGCCGCAGGACCTGCAATGCCAGGTGCGGGTCGGGGGCTTTGGCGGTGCCGAGGGCCTGGCCAGCTACCTGCGCGAGGCGGGCATCACCCTGCTGATCGACGCTACTCATCCATACGCTGCTCAGATAAGCCGCAATGCCGCCAGTGCTGCACGTAGTGCCGGCGTCACATGCTGGGCCTTGCGCCGCCCGGCCTGGCAGGCGCAAGCGGGGGATGATTGGCGCGAAGTCGAGGACTGGGCAGGGCTGATAGAGGCGCTCAAGCCGTTTCGCAGACCGCTGTTTACGCTGGGGCGTGAGCCCCTGCAGCATCTGGACGAGATTCCGCCGGAGCAGTTCTGGACGCTGCGTGCACTGGAAGCGTGCCCTGGCAACGAGCGCTGCGAAGTGATTGGCGCGCGAGGGCCATTCAACATTGAAGATGAACGGGCATTGTTCCAGCGCCGCAGCATCGATGTGCTGATCAGCAAGAACAGCGGCAGCGTGGCGACCGAGCCGAAGCTGGAGGTGGCACGGGAGTTGGGCGTGCCTGTGCTGATCTTGAAACGCCCGGCACTGCCGCAGGTGGACCTGGTATTCGAGTCGCAGTCTGATCTGGCTTCAGCGATCGACCTGCAATAACACATATCGTAAGCGCGCCGCAGATCCCTGTAGGAGCGGCCTTGAACTGGCCTAATGATTTTGGACACCTTCTTAGGGCGCTATGATGGCGCCCAATCGGAGGCAAAATCAGTGCGAAAGTCCTACTCGAAAGAACACAAAATTCAAGCTGCTGAGATGGTGTTGGACGGCGGCCAGTCGGTTCCTGAGGTGTGCCAAATCCTCGGAATAGGTCGTACAGCTCTTCGCCGCTGGGTTGAGCAGGTACGCCAGGAAAGAGAGGGGAAAGTCCCGGCCGGGGCAAAGGCTATTACCCCGGATCAGCGACGCATTGAGGAGCTGGAAACTCTGGTTCGTCAGAAGGATCGGGATATCGAAATCTTAAAAAAGGCCAGTGCTCTCCTGCTTCGGGACTCCAAAGATCGTTCTCGCTGATCAACGAGCTGAGTGAGCAATATGGTGTTGTCGACTGCTGTCGCGTGCTTGGGGTCAAGCGCAGCAGTTTCTATGCCTGGCGCAAACGCCAAGGGCGTGAAAATCCCGAAAGGGATGCTCTGCGCTCGCAGGTAATCAAGCTTTTCAAGGCGTCACGAGGCTCCGCAGGCTCACGCACGTTGATGCAGGAAATGCGGCGTGAAGGCCATAAAATCGGGCGTTACAAAGTGCGTGCTCTTATGCGTGAAGCTGGTCTGGAATGCCGGCAGCGAAGGCCGCACCGGTATCGGTCATCGGGCGCGGAAGCACTGATTGCGGAAAACCAGCTGAAGCGAAACTTCAAAGTTTCGACGATCAATGAGGTTTGGTGTGGCGATGTGACTTACATCCAGGTTGGCAGACGTTGGCTCTACTTGGCCGCAGTAATCGACTTGTACGCACGCCGAGTTGTGGGCTGGGCATTCTCGATGACTGCCGATGCCAGATTGGCCTGTGACGCGCTGCGTATGGCGTCTGAATCCAGAGGCAAACCTGCAGGGGTGATGTTTCATTCAGATCAAGGCTGTCAGTACACCAGCCATAAGTTCAGGGCTGTGCTTGAAGAGTGCAGCTTGAAACAGAGCATGAGCCACCGTGGCCAATGCTGGGACAACGCCGCCATGGAGCGATTTTTCGGGGCATTGAAATCAGAATGGGTGCCAGCTGGGGGCTATGAGTCCGAAGCTGAAGCTAAGGCCGACATCATGGCTTATTTGGTGCGCTACAACCTCAAGCGCCTCCACAGCTACAACGGCTACGAGACCCCGGTAGCCATGGAGGAGAAGCTCAGGGCAGCGGCATGAACCTTAACCGGTGTCCAAAATTACTTGACCAGATCACCTTGTGTCGCGAAAGGGCTGCGTAGCAGCCCCAGGAATTTATGCATTAGTGCTGAAATCATGGGGCTGCTACGCAGCCCTTTCGCGACACAAGGCCGCTCCTACAGAAGACCGCGCCAGCCTCCAGAAAATGTATCAGGCAGTCGCCCTACAGAACTTTCAGATTGTTCTTTCGACCCGATAAGTGGTTCCGTGCCGCCTCGCTGACATAAACTCAGGTCCTCCCCCTGGAAGGCGCTACCCATATGGAAATGCAATGGTGGATCTGGCTGGTGTTCGGCATCGCGCTGATCCTGCTCGAACTGGTCCTGCCGACGTTCTTCATTCTCTGGTTCGGCATCGGTGCCGTGCTGGTCTCGCTCATCTCGCTGGCTGCGCCCAGCCTGCAAATGGACATGCAGGTCCTGCTGTGGGTGCTGCTGTCATCCGCCACCACCGCGCTGTGGTTCAAAGTGTTCCGGCGCAAGCAGCCAGACGTGCGCTGGACCGCCGACAGCGTGATCGGCGAAGTGGGCTTGCTGACGGCGGGCGTTTCGGAATTCCAGAAAGGCCGCGTGCGTTTCCAGAAGCCGATTCTTGGCAGCGAAGAATGGACCTGCATCGCCGACAGCGAGATCCCGGTTGGCGAGCGGGTGCGCCTTACCGCCATTGAGGGCAACACCGCCCGCGTCATCCGGGCCTGAATCCGCACTAAAAGGAATTTCGCATCATGACCAGCCTCATCGTCGTCGCCGCCATCGCCCTGTTCGTCCTGATCACCGTGTTCAAGGGCGTACGTATCGTGCCCCAGGGCGAGGAGTGGATCGTCGAGCGCCTGGGCCGCTACCACAGCACGCTCAAGCCCGGCCTGAACATCCTCATCCCGTACATGGATGTGGTCGCCTATCGCCTGCCGACCAAGGACATCATCCTCGATGTGCAACAGCAGGAAATCATCACCAAAGACAACGCCGTGATCGTCGCCAACGCCCTGTGCTTCGCCAAGGTGGTCGACCCGCAGAAAGCCTCCTATGGCGTGCAGAACTTCTCGTTCGCCGTCACCAGCCTGACCATGACTTCGCTGCGCGCCATCGTCGGTGCCATGGACCTGGACGAAGCGCTGTCCAGCCGCGAGCAGATCAAGGCCCGCCTGCGCGAGGCGATGTCGGAGCAGACCGAAGACTGGGGTGTGACCGTCCGCTCGGTGGAAATCCAGGACATCAAGCCTTCGGAAAACATGCAACTGGCCATGGAGCGCCAGGCGGCAGCCGAGCGTGAGCGCAAGGCCGATGTGACCCGGGCCGAAGGTGCCAAGCAGGCAGCAATCCTTGAAGCGGAAGCACGCCTGCAGGCGGCCAGGCTGGATGCCGAAGCGCAGATCAGCCTGGCCGAGGCCTCGGCGCGGGCGATTTCGCTGGTCAAGGAAGCGGTAGGCAACGAGACCGTGCCGGCCATGTACCTGCTGGGCGAGCGCTATATCGGGGCCATGGAGAACCTGGCGGGCAGCAGCAATGCCAAGGTGGTGGTGCTGCCGGCGGACCTGCAAGAGACCGTGCGCGGGTTGATGGGCCGCAACAAGGCTTGAGATTGTCGGGGGCGCTTTGCGCCCCTATCGCGACACAAGGCCGCTCCCACAGGACAGCGCAGTATTCGAGGCTGCCGCAATTCTGTGGGAGCGGCCTTGTGTCGCGATGGGCTGCGCAGCAGCCCCCATTACCCGACTGCCTGCGTCACTTCACCGCACCCCGCCATTTTTACCTATACTCCGCCTTACAATACCCGCCACGATTCCTGACCGGATCTCTCCATGCCCCCACGTCGGCACATCGCCTGGATAGCCTGCCTTGCAGTGCTGTTCAACCTGCTGGCCATGCCGCTGGCCTCTGCCGTGCCCAAGGGCCCGGCCGAGCAGCTGCTGTGGGGGGCTTTCTGTTCCAGCATGGCCAACAAGGCCAAGGTTGATGTCCAGGCCCTGGCCAAGATCGACCTCGGCCCGCAAAGCGACGACAGCGCCAGCATGATGAATTGCTGGTGCTGCTCGGGCGCTGCACCACTACTGGCCCTGCCCGGCCACCCGCCGCAGCTGCACAACCCGCCCACGCTGTTTGCCGGCCTGCTGCCACTGCTCGCCGACTACCAACCCACGCCGCGCCAGCTCTGGCCTGCGTTAAACCCCCGTGCCTCTCCGCTGGCCTGAGTTCATCACGCTGTCTGCCTGAACCTGAACAGAACGGAGATTCACCATGCTCAAGCACGCCCTCGTCATGGCCGCCCTGCTGCTGCCCGGCGCCTTTGCCAATGCCCACGAATACAGCGTGGGCGACCTGCACATCGCCCACCCCTGGTCGCTGCAGTTGCCGCCCAACGCCCCCAATGTCGCCGCGTATTTCGTGGTGCACAACAATGGCCAGGCCGATGACCGCCTGCTCAGCGTCGACAGCCCCATCAGCAATGATGCCCAGCTGCACGAGCATGCCATGAGCGCCAGCGGTGCCATGAAGATGCAGCAGGTAACCAGCGTGGTAGTGCCTGCCGGCAAGGACCTGACCTTCGCCCCCAGCGCCTACCATGTGATGCTGATGCAGCCCAAGGACCGCAGCCTGCTCAGCGACGGCAAGCGCTTTCCGTTGACCCTGCACTTCGAAAAGGCCGGCGACATCACCGTCGAAGTGGCCGTGCAGAAGCAGGCGCCAGCGGACCAGCCGCAAGCCCACGAACACGCGCACTGACACCTGCTGACAGGCACTCACCATGAGCCTGCCGCGCAACAGAACCAGCCGTACCACCCGCCCTGACCGCAGGCGCGCCGGTGGCGGATGGCTGAGCCTGTTCGCCATGTGGATGATTTTCATCGGCCCGCTGATTTCCCAGTCGATGCCGATGGACCACCACGCCAGCATGAGCATGCCGATGGACATGCCGATGGCGGCTGCCCATCAGCACGGCGGCGACACCCACCACGGCCACGGCGGCGATGGCCAGCTGCACGTGATGTGGGAAAAGTGCGGTTACTGCAGCCTGTTGTTCAACTGCCCGGCCCTGCCCCAGGCCCTCAGCCCGCTCAGCGCCGGCAGCGTCGTCCCCACCAGCCACCTGCTTGCACCCACGCACCAGGGCCATGCCCGGCAGGCTGTATTCCCCGGTGCGCGCAGCCGCGCCCCACCGTCCTCGATCAGCGTCTGAACCCACATTTTGCGCACGGAGCCAGGAGGCTTCGCGCTAACTCATGACTGATCGACTGGAATCATTATGTCCGGCTGCACCCCTGTTTTTGCCTTGTCCCTGCGTGGGACCCTCGCCGCCGTGTGCGGCTCGCTGCTCGCGCCCGTGGCCCTGGCCGCCGACCCTGGCCATGAGGGCCATGCGCACGACGCACCCGAGCTGAGCCCGACGGTGATCACCGCCGTGGCCCCGAGTTCGCCACTGACCGTGGTCACCAACCCGAAAGACCCGCGCCAGCCAGTGCCGGCCAGTGACGGCGCCGACTACCTGAAGACCATCCCCGGCTTCTCGGCGATCCGTGCCGGCGGCACCAACGGCGACCCGGTATTGCGCGGCATGTTCGGCTCGCGCCTGAACATCCTCACCAATGGCGGCCTGATGCTGGGCGCCTGCCCCAACCGCATGGACGCACCCACCTCCTATATTTCGCCAGAAACCTACGACCGCCTGACCGTGATCAAAGGCCCGCAAAGCGTGATCTGGGGCCCGGGCGGCTCGGCAGGCACCATCCTCTTCGAGCGCGAACCGGAGAAATTCGGCACCCTCGGCAGCCGGGTCAACGCCAGCCTGCTGGCCGGCTCCAACGGCCGCTTCGACAAAGTGCTGGATGCCGCCGCCGGCAACAGCCAGGCCTACGCCCGCTTCGTCGGCAACCAGTCACGCTCGGATGACTACCACGACGGCAACAACGACACCGTGCCGTCGCGCTGGGAAAAGTGGAACGGTGATGTTGCCCTCGGCTGGACACCCGACCAGGACACCCTGCTGGAACTGACGGCCGGCAAGGGCGATGGCGAGGCCCGCTATGCCGGGCGCGGCATGGACGGCTCGCAGTTCAAGCGCGAAAGCCTGGGCCTGCGCTTTGAAAAGTCCAACCTCGGCGAGGTGCTCGACAAGGTCGAGGCGCAGGTCTACTACAACTACGCCGACCATGTGATGGACAACTACAGCCTGCGTACCCCGTCGGGCAGCGGCATGATGGGCATGCCGATGGTCAGCAACGTCGACCGCCGCACCATGGGCGCTCGCATCAAGGCCACCTGGCGCTGGGCCGATGTGCAGCTGATCAGCGGCATCGACGCGCAGACCAACGAACATCGCCAGCGTGGCGGCATGGGTGTGGACGCACACAAGGGCCAGGCCTGGACCAAGGACGCCGACTTCCACAACTACGGTGCCTTCAGCGAACTGACCTGGTACGTCAGCGGTGAAGACCGGCTGATTACCGGTGCCCGCCTGGACCGCGCCTCGGCCCGTGACTTCCGTAAAGGCAGCGCCACCGAAGGCGATACCCGCGCCGACACCCTGCCCAGCGGTTTCATCCGCTACGAGCACGACCTGGCGGCCATCCCGGCCACCACCTACATCGGCCTCGGCCATGCCCAGCGCTTCCCCGACTACTGGGAGCTGTTCTCGCCCAAGCTGGCACCGCCCGGTGCAGCAAATGCCTTCGACGGCATCAAGCCAGAGAAGACCACCCAGCTCGACTTCGGCATCCAGTACCGCACCGAGCGCCTGGAAGCCTGGGCTTCGGGCTATGTCGGGCAGATCCGCGACTACATCCTGTTCGACTACCGCACCGGCATGATGGGCATGAGCACCTCGCAGGCACAGAACATCGACGCCCGCATCATGGGCGGCGAATTGGGCGCGGCCTACCAACTGACCGAAAACTGGAAGGCCGACGGCACGCTGGCCTACGCTTGGGGCAAGAACAGCAGTGATGGCAAAGCGCTACCGCAAATGCCACCCCTGGAAAGCCGCCTGGGCCTGACCTACAGCCGCGATGTGTGGAGCGTCGGCGCACTGTGGCGGCTGGTGGCGGCGCAGAACCGCATTGCCGAGAACCAGGGCAACGTGGTCGGCAAGGACTACGACAAGAGCGCCGGCTTCGGCGTGTTCTCCCTGAACGGCGCCTACAAGGTGAACAAAAACCTCAAGCTCAGCGCGGGGGTCGACAACCTGTTCGACAAAACCTACGCCGAGCACTTGAACCTGGCCGGGAACGCCGGGTTCGGCTACCCGGCTACCGATCCACAGCCGGTCAACGAGCCAGGCAGGACCTTCTGGACCAAGGTCGACTTCAGCTTCTGACAACAACCACGGGCGCGGCTTCGGTTGCGCCCATCTGCTGGTCAAACAGGAGGTTCCCATGAGAGGAACACGCATCAATTTCTATAACCTGGCCTGGCGTTGGCACTTTTATGCGGGGCTGTTCGTGGCCCCGTTCATGATCCTGTTGGCGCTCACCGGGATCATCTACCTGTTCAAGCCGCAGCTCGACCCGCTGCTGTACCGCGACCTGATGGTGGTCGAGGCCGGCCACCACAGGCAAGGCGCCGATGCGATGCTGGCAGAAGTGCGCCAGGCCTATCCCAAAGGCCACGTCGGCCAGTACCTGCCGCCAATCAACGCCGAGCGCAGTGCGCAGTTCGTGGTACATGACGGCGGGCGCGAACTGAACGTGTTCGTCGACCCGTACAGCGGCAAGGTGCTCGGCGAGCAGGACGGCAAGCAGAACCTGCAAGCCATCGCCCGCGCCCTGCATGGCGAGCTGATGGTCGGCACGGTCGGTGACCGCCTGGTGGAGCTGGCTGCAGGCTGGGGCATCGTGCTGGTGGTGTCGGGCCTGTACCTGTGGTGGCCACGCGGGCGCAATGGCGCGGGCGTGCTGTGGCCCCGGCTGTCGGCACGCGGCCGGCTGTTCTGGCGCGACCTGCACGCGGTCACCGGCTTCTGGGGTTCGGCCTTGCTGTTGCTGATGCTGGTCAGCGGCATGACCTGGACCGGCCTGTGGGGCAAGCAGTACGCCGATTTGTGGAACCGCTTCCCGGCGGCCATGTGGAACGACGTGCCCAAGTCGGACCAGCAGGCGGGTGAGCTTAATAGTGCCCACCGCCAGACCGTGCCCTGGGCGATGGAAAACACGCCGATGCCGCAGTCCGGCGCACACGCCGAACACGCCGGGCACCACATGATGTCGAACATGCCCGCTGCGCCCCAGGTGAGCGTGCAGCAAGTCGAAGACATCGCCACCTCCCGCCAGGTCGAGCCGGGCTACAGCATTACCCTGCCGACCACGGCAGACGGTGTGTTCACCATTGCCGTGTTCGCCGACGACCCGCGCAACGACGCCACCCTGCATGTCGACCAGTACACCGGCAAGGTGCTGGCCGATGTGCGCTGGCAGGACTACAGCCCGGTCGCCCGCGCCACCGAGATGGGCGTGATGCTGCATGAGGGCAAGATGTTCGGGGCGTTCAACCAGATCATCATCCTGCTGGTGTGCCTGATGATTCTGCTGGGTTCGGTGAGCGGGTTGGTGATGTGGTGGAAGCGCCGGCCCGAAGGCGGCCTGGGCGTACCGCCGCTGCGCCATGACCTGCCGCGCTGGAAGGCGGCGGTGGGGGTGATGCTGGTGCTGGGGGTGATTTTCCCGCTGGTGGGGGTGTCGATGGTGGTGATGTGGGTGGTGGATAGCCTGGTAGTAAGGCGCCGCCGGGTGCTGGCCAGCGCCTGAGCCCTGCATAACCTGCACTGGCCTCTTCGCGGGCTTGCCCGCTCCCACAGGATCTCTGCCGCCCTCAGGCGTGGCGCAATACATGTGGGAGCGGGCAAGCCCGCGAAGAGGCCGGTACAGGTGTCGAACTACTCCTACGAAACACAGGCTGCTATCTGAAAATCGTGTCGATCTGTCGCGATCTCGAACTGGAACGACCGTGTTAGCCTAGCCGGCGACTTTCAAGGGAATGCAGCTTATGACCGCAACTTCACCAAAACCACAAGAAGAGCAGCACCTGCAACGCAACCTGACCAACCGCCACATCCAGCTGATCGCCATCGGCGGCGCGATCGGTACCGGCCTGTTCATGGGTTCGGGCAAAACCATCAGCCTGGCGGGCCCATCGATCATCTTCGTCTACATGATCATCGGCTTCATGCTGTTCTTCGTCATGCGCGCCATGGGCGAGCTGCTGCTGTCGAACCTGAACTACAAATCGTTCATCGACTTCTCCGCCGACCTGCTCGGCCCCTGGGCCGGTTACTTCACCGGCTGGACCTACTGGTTCTGCTGGGTGGTCACTGGCATCGCCGACGTGGTGGCCATTGCCGCCTACACGCAGTTCTGGTTCCCCGACCTGCCGCAGTGGATACCGGCGCTGACCTGCGTAGGGCTGCTGCTGTCGCTGAACCTGGTGACGGTAAAAATGTTCGGCGAAATGGAGTTCTGGTTCGCCCTGGTCAAGATCGTCGCCATCCTTGGCCTGGTCGCTACCGGCCTGTACATGGTCATCACCGGCTTCACCTCGCCCAGCGGGCGCACTGCACAGCTGGCCAACCTGTGGAATGACGGCGGCATGTTCCCCCATGGGCTGATGGGCTTCTTCGCCGGCTTCCAGATTGCCGTGTTCGCCTTCGTCGGCATCGAGCTGGTGGGCACCACCGCCGCCGAAGCGAAAAACCCGGAGCGCACCCTGCCACGGGCGATCAACTCGATCCCGATCCGCATCATCGTGTTCTACGTGCTGGCACTGATCGCAATCATGGCCGTGACCCCTTGGCGCGACGTGGTACCGGGCAAGAGCCCGTTCGTTGAGTTGTTCGTGCTGGCAGGCCTGCCGGCGGCGGCCAGTATCATCAACTTTGTGGTACTGACCTCGGCGGCTTCGTCGGCCAACAGCGGCGTGTTCTCCACCAGCCGCATGCTCTTCGGCCTGAGCCAGGAGGGTGACGCACCCAAGGCCTTCGAGAAACTGTCGAGCCGCTCGGTGCCGGCCAACGGCCTGTACTTCTCCTGCACCTGCCTGCTGCTCGGTGCCGTACTGATCTACCTGGTACCGAACGTGGTCGAGGCGTTCACCTTGGTGACTACCGTTTCGGCGGTGCTGTTCATGTTCGTGTGGACGCTGATCCTGCTGTCGTACCTGAAGTACCGCAAAAACCGCGCGGCGCTGCACCAGGCGTCGAAGTACAAGATGCCGGGCGGGCGCTTCATGTGCTACGTGTGCCTGGTGTTCTTTGCCTTCATCCTGGTGTTGTTGAGCCTGGAGGCGGATACGCGTTCGGCGCTGGTCGTCACGCCGATCTGGTTTGTATTGCTGGCGGTGACCTATCAGTTTGTACGCAGCAGGCGCCATCCACGCACGGCTGTGCGTAACGGCTGATGGCCTCGGGGGCTGCTCTGCAGCCCATCGCGACGCAAGGCCGCTCCCACAAAGGCACGGTGTACGCCGTCAAATGTGGGAGCGGCCTTGTGTCGCGATGGGCCGCACAGCGGCCCCAATCCTGTGCACACAAATATTCCAGGCACCAACCTGGACCTCGCAAACGCCCCAACACCTCGCACAACCCCTCTATTACGCCCCTTGCGCCACTAGGCACACCCCTTGCAACGCCCCTCCCCGCTTGCCCAACACCATAAAAAACTCAGCGGAGAGAGCACATGAAGCGTCGCAGTCTGATCAAGGCTTTTACCCTCAGCGCATCGATTGCGGCGATGGGCCTGAGCTGGAGTATCCAGGCCGCCGAGACCATCAAGGTTGGCATCCTGCATTCGCTGTCGGGGACCATGGCCATTTCCGAGACCTCGCTCAAGGACATGGCGCTGATGACCATCGACGAGATCAACGCCAAAGGTGGCGTGAACGGCAAGATGCTCGAAGCGGTGGTGGTCGACCCCGCCTCCAACTGGCCGCTGTTCGCTGAAAAGAGCCGCCAGCTGCTGACCCAGGACAAGGTCGCGGTGGTGTTCGGCTGCTGGACCTCGGTGTCGCGCAAGTCGGTGCTGCCCGTGTTCGAAGAGCTCAACGGCCTGCTGTTCTACCCGGTGCAGTACGAAGGCGAAGAGATGTCGCCGAACGTGTTCTACACCGGCGCAGCCCCCAACCAGCAGGCCATTCCTGCCGTGGAATACCTGATGAGCGAAGACGGCGGCAGCGCCAAGCGCTTCTTCCTGCTGGGCACCGACTACGTCTACCCGCGCACCACCAACAAGATCCTGCGCGCCTTCCTGCACAGCAAGGGCGTCGCCGACAAGGACATCGAAGAGGTCTACACGCCGTTCGGCCACGCCGATTACCAGACCATCGTGGCCAACATCAAGAAGTTCTCTGCCGGCGGCAAGACGGCGGTGATTTCCACGGTCAACGGCGACTCCAACGTGCCGTTCTACAAGGAACTGGCCAACCAGGGCCTGAAGGCCACCGACGTACCGGTGGTGGCGTTCTCGGTGGGCGAAGAAGAGCTGCGCGGTATCGATACCAAGCCGCTGGTGGGCCACTTGGCCGCCTGGAACTACTTCGAGTCGGTGGATAACCCGGTGAACCAGAAGTTCGTTGCCGACTGGAAGGCCTACGCCAAGGCCAAGGGCCTGCCAGGCGCTGACAAGGCGGTGACCAACGACCCGATGGAGGCCACCTACGTGGGCATCCACATGTGGGCGCAGGCCGCCGAGAAGGCCAAGTCCACCGATGTCGACAAAGTGCGTGAGGCACTGGCCGGGCAGAGCTTCAAGGCGCCGTCGGGCTTCACCCTGACCATGGACAAGACCAACCACCACCTGCACAAGCCGGTGATGATCGGCGAGATCCAGGATGACGGGCAGTTCAGTGTGGTGTGGGAAACCGAGCAACCGCTGCGGGCGCAGCCCTGGAGCCCGTTCATTCCGGGCAATGACAAGCGCCCTGATTACGCCGTGAAAGGTAACTGAGTGCACTGGGGCCGCTATGCGGCCCATTCGCGGGCTTGCCCGCTCCCACAGGTCCCCACTGCCCTCTGGACCGGTGAAATACCTGTGGGAGCGGGCAAGCCCGCGAAGAATCCACCACTGTATTCCAGGATTACCCGCATGCTCAGACTCCTGCTCACCCTGCTCCTGCTACTGCCCCTGGCAACCCAGGCCAGCGAGGGCGAATTTTTCCTCACCGCCAAGCCCGCCGAGCAAGCCCGCCTGCTCGAAGGCTGGGCGGCGCAACCCGATGCCGCACGCCTGCCGCTACTGGACAACCTGCGCCAGGGCCGCATCGCCGCCGATGACACCCGCAAGGTGCGCCTGAACAACCGCCTGCGTGGCCTGATCGACAATGCCCTGGCCAGCCACCAGTTGCTCAGCGACAACAGCGAAACGCGCCTGGCCGCTGCCCAGCAACTGCAAAAAAGCGCACAACCCGCGCAAATGGCCTTCCTCGACCGCCGCTTCGCCAGCGAGCCGGATGCCGCCGTGCACACCGCCCTCGGCCTGGCCCTGGCCAACCTGCAACTGGGCGCCAGCGAACCAGCGGTACGCCTGGCCGCCGTGCGCCTGCTGGGCGAAACCGGTGACCCGGTGGCCCGCACCCGCCTTGAAGCGCTGCTGCAACCCGACGCAGAAGCCGACCCGGGCGTGCGCACCGCTGCCGAAACCAGCCTGGCCCAGGTCAAGCGCAAGCTGCTGGTCGGCGAACTGCTCGGCCAGGCCTTCAGCGGCCTGTCGCTGGGCTCGATCCTGCTGCTGGCGGCGCTGGGCCTTGCCATCACCTTCGGCTTGCTGGGGGTGATCAACATGGCCCACGGCGAGATGCTGATGCTCGGCGCCTACAGCACCTACATGGTCCAGGTGCTGGTGCAGCGCTACGCCCCGGGCGCCATCGAGTTCTACCCGCTGATTGCCCTGCCGGTGGCCTTCGCTGTCAGTGCCGGGGTCGGCATGGCGCTGGAACGCACCGTGATCCGCCACCTGTACGGCCGCCCGCTGGAAACCCTGCTGGCCACCTGGGGCATCAGCCTGATGCTGATCCAGGCCATCCGCCTGCTGTTCGGCGCGCAGAACGTCGAGGTGAGCAACCCGGCGTGGCTGTCGGGCGGCATTCAGCTGCTGCCCAACCTGGTGCTGCCGTACAACCGCCTGGTCATCATCGGCTTCGCCCTGGCCGTGGTGCTGCTCACCTGGCTGCTGCTCAACCGCACGCGGCTGGGCCTGAACGTGCGTGCGGTCACCCAGAACCGCAATATGGCCGCCTGCTGCGGCGTGTCCACCGGGCGCGTCGACATGCTCGCCTTCGGCCTGGGCTCCGGCATCGCCGGGCTCGGCGGCGTGGCCCTGAGCCAGGTCGGCAACGTTGGCCCGGACCTGGGCCAGAGCTACATCATCGACTCGTTCCTGGTGGTGGTGCTGGGCGGTGTCGGGCAACTGGCCGGCAGCCTCTGGGCCGCGTTCGGCCTTGGTATCGCCAACAAGCTGCTGGAGCCGCAGATCGGTGCCGTGCTCGGCAAGATCCTCATCCTTGCGTTGATCATTCTGTTCATCCAGAAGCGCCCGCAAGGCCTGTTCGCCCTCAAGGGACGGGTAATCGACTGATGAACCAGCCACTGCTTGTCACCGCTACGCAAAAGGCCGGGCCGCGCCTGACCCTGGCCATCGGCGCCCTCGTCGTGCTGCTGTTGCTGGCCCTGCCGCTGCTGTCACTGCTGCCGGCGGATCACGCCCTGCAGGTGTCGGCCTACACCCTGACCCTGGTCGGCAAGATTCTCTGCTACGCCATCGTCGCCCTGGCCCTGGACCTGGTCTGGGGCTATGCCGGCCTGCTGTCGCTGGGGCACGGCCTGTTCTTCGCCCTGGGCGGCTACGCCATGGGCATGTACCTGATGCGCCAGGCGGCCGGTGACGGCCTGCCGGGGTTCATGACCTTCCTGTCATGGACCGAGCTGCCGTGGTACTGGGCAGGTACCCAGCATTTCGCCTGGGCCCTGTGCCTGGTGGTGCTGGCGCCCGGGCTGCTGGCGCTGGTGTTCGGCTTTTTCGCCTTCCGTTCGCGGATCAAGGGCGTGTACTTCTCGATCATGACCCAGGCCCTGACCTTCGCCGGCATGCTGCTGTTCTTCCGCAACGAAACCGGCTTTGGCGGCAACAACGGCTTCACCAGCTTCCGCACCATCCTGGGCTTCGACATTGCCGCCCAGGGCACCCGCGCGGTGTTGTTCCTGCTCACCGTCGGCCTGCTGCTGGCCAGCCTGTACCTGTGCTGGCGCCTGACCCGCAGCAAGTTCGGCCGCCTGCTCACCGCCGTGCGTGATGCCGAAAACCGCCTGATGTTCTGCGGCTACGACCCACGCGGCTTCAAGCTGCTGGTGTGGGTGCTCAGCGCCGTGCTGTGTGGCCTGGCCGGCGCGCTGTACGTGCCACAGGTGGGCATCATCAACCCCAGCGAAATGTCGCCGACCAACTCCATCGAAGCCGCCGTGTGGGTGGCCCTGGGCGGGCGCGGCACGCTGATCGGCCCGCTGCTCGGCGCCGGCCTGGTCAATGGCATGAAGAGCTGGTTCACCGTGGCCTTCCCGGAGTTCTGGCTGTTCTTCCTTGGCGCGCTGTTCATCCTCGTCACCCTGTACCTGCCCAAGGGCGTGGTCGGCCTGTTGAAGAAAAGGAGCCAGCCATGAGAGGCGTGCCCCCGGTCCACCCGGAATTCATGCTGGAACCTGTGTTCGACAACCTCGGCGCCGGCCGCGACGCCATCGGCCTGGGCCAAAGCCGCAAGGCCGGCCTCGACACCCGCCACGGCACGGTGCTGAGCCTGGAAGACATCAGCGTCAGCTTCGATGGTTTCAAGGCGCTCAACGCGCTGAACCTGTACATCGGCGTGGGCGAGCTGCGCTGCATCATCGGCCCCAACGGCGCCGGCAAGACCACGATGATGGACGTGATCACCGGCAAGACCCGCCCCGACACCGGCAGCGCCTACTTTGGCGACACCCTCGACCTGACCCGCATGAGCGAATACCAGATCGCCCAGGCCGGCATTGGCCGCAAGTTCCAGAAGCCCACGGTGTTCGAGGCGCTGACGGTGTTCGAAAACCTGGAGCTGGCACTGAAGACCGACAAGTCGGTGTGGGCCAGCCTGGCCGCGCGCCTGGGCGGTGAGCAGCGCCAGCGCATCGAAGAGGTGCTGACCACCTTGCGCCTGCTGCCCCTGGCCCAGCGCCAGGCCGGCTTGCTGTCGCACGGGCAGAAGCAGTTTCTGGAGATCGGCATGCTGCTGGTGCAGGAGCCGCAATTGCTGTTGCTGGATGAACCAGTGGCCGGCATGACCGATGCCGAGACCGAGTTTACCGCCGAGCTGTTCAAGGGCCTGGCGGGCAAGCATTCGCTGATGGTGGTGGAGCATGACATGGGCTTTGTCGGCAGCATTGCCGACCATGTGACCGTGCTGCACCAGGGCAGTGTGCTGGCCGAAGGGTCGCTGGAGCAGGTGCAGGCGGATGAGCGGGTGGTCGAGGTGTACCTGGGCCGCTAGACATGGATACCTGTGCCGGCCTCTTCGCGGGCTTGCCCGCTCCCACAAGGCCTCCACAGGCCTGAGGCTTGCGCTTTACCTGTGGGAGCGGGCAAGCCCGCGAAAGGGCCAGCACAGGCACAGCAACTCTTTCAGGAACACTCACATGCTCAAGATCGACACCCTGCACCAGTACTACGGCGGCAGCCACATCCTGCGCGGCCTGTCCTTCGAAGCCAAGGTCGGCGAAGTCACCTGCCTGCTGGGCCGCAACGGTGTGGGCAAGACCACCCTGCTGCGCTGCCTGATGGGCCTGGTACCGGCCCGTGACGGCAGCATCGAATGGGAAGGCAAACCCATCACCAGCCTCAAACCGCAGCAACGGGTCCAGGCCGGTATCGCCTATGTACCCCAGGGCCGCGAAATCTTCCCGCGCCTTACCGTCGAGGAAAACCTGCTGATGGGCCTGTCACGCTTCCCGGCCCGTGAAGCCCGCGAAGTCCCGGCCTTCATCTACGAACTGTTCCCGGTGCTGGAGCAGATGAAGCAGCGCCGTGGCGGCGACCTGTCGGGCGGCCAGCAGCAACAGCTGGCCATCGGCCGCGCCCTGGCCAGCCGCCCGCGGCTGCTGATTCTGGACGAGCCTACCGAAGGCATCCAGCCCTCGGTGATCAAGGAAATCGGTGCCGTCATCCGCCGCCTGGCACAGCGTGGCGACATGGCGATTCTGCTGGTGGAGCAGTTCTACGACTTTGCCGAAGAACTGGCCGACCAGTACCTGGTCATGGCCCGTGGCGAGATCGTGCAGCACGGCCGTGGCGAAAACATGCAAGCCGAAGGTGTGCGCGGGCTGGTAACCATTTAATCTGCGAGCAACCACCCTGCGAGACGCTGTCATGAGTTACGAAATCCGCGACGCCCTGCCCACCGACGTGCCGGGCATCCTCGACATCTACAACGACGCAGTGCGCAACACCACGGCGATCTGGAACGAAACCCCGGTGGGCCTCGGCAACCGTCAAGCCTGGTTTGAAGCCCGAGCACAGCAGGGGTATCCGATTCTGGTGGCGGTGGATGAGACGGGTGTACTGGGGTATGCCTCGTTTGGCGACTGGCGGCCGTTCGAAGGGTTTCGCAACACCGTGGAGCACTCGGTGTATGTCCGTAGCGACCAGCGTGGCAAAGGGCTGGGGCCGGTGTTGATGGCGGCGCTGGTGGAGCGTGCGCGCAGGTGTGGCAAGCATGTGATGGTAGCGGCCATCGAGAGTGGCAATGCAGCGTCGGTGCGCCTGCATGAGCGGCTGGGCTTCGTGGTGACCGGGCAGATGCCGCAGGTGGGGGTGAAGTTTGGCCGCTGGCTGGACCTGACCTTCATGCAGCTGGTGTTGAACCCCGGAGCGGAACCGACCTGAAATTGATGTCGGCTGTGCTGGCCTCTTCGCGGGTAAACCCGCTCCCACAGGGACCTCACATGTCTTGGGCAATGTGGGTTCCCTGTGGGAGCGGGTTTACCCGCGAAGAGGCCGGGCCTGCAAACCTTACATCTGGGTAAACCTGCCCAGCCGCTGGCGCAGCATGTTGTTCTCGCTGCGCAACTGCTGCACTTCCTGCAACAGCTCCAGCGCCAGCGCCACCCCTTCCCACTCCAGTTCCAGCTCCTGGTGCAGCTTCGCCGCGCGCTTGGCCACCAACGGCGCCTGATCGTCGAACAACCAGTCCTCAGGCGTTCGCCCGGAGGGTTCGACAATGCCGTGTTCGACGATTTCGATCACGCAGTCCGCCGTGACATCGGCTTCCTGACACAAGGTACGCATGTCCAGTTGAACGATCAGGGTGCTGCTCATGATCACTTACTCCATTGTGTCCTCGGGTTGAACGCCGCTTTCTCGGAAAGCTTGGTCCACAGTTCGCGGGCAGCCTCGTCGGAAGTCGGCGGCATGACCACTTTCAGCTGCGCGTAAAGGTTGCCGCGCTCGCCGCTCTTGTTGGCCAGGCCCTTGCCCGGTACGCGCAGGCGCTGGCCGCTCTGGCTGTCGGGGCGGATGGTCAGGTTGATCTTGCCTTCCAGGGTCGGTACCGCAACCTTGGTGCCCAGGGCCGCCTCCCACGGTGCCAGCGGCACGGTGATGATCAGGTCATGGCCTTCGACATCGAACAGCGGGTGCGGTGCCATGCGGATGGTCAGGAACAGGTCGCCATTGGCCCCGCCACCGCTGCCCGGCGCGCCCTGGCCCTTGAGGCGAATACGCTCGCCGTCGGTCACACCGGCCGGGATCTTCACGTTCAGGGTCTTGGTGGTGAAGCCGGTGCGTTGGCCCAAGGCATTGGTTTGCGGTACCTGGAAGCTGATCTGCTTGGACTCCTTGCTCAGGGTCTCTTCAAGGAACACCGCCAGTTCAAGCTCCACATCCTGCCCTCGCCTGCCGGCACTGCGTTGCTGCTGCCGGGCGCCACCGAAGGGGTTGCCACCCCGCCCACCGAAGACCGAGCTGAAGAAGTCGGAGAAGTCGCCGCCCTCGAAGCCGCCACCGCCACGGCTCTCCCAGCCCGGTGGTGCCTGGAACGGCCGGCCATGCTGGCCGCCGTACTTGCGAATTTCGTCGAACTCGGCACGTTTCTGCGCGTCGCCCAGCACTTCGTAGGCCTCGTTGGCCTCCTTGAACTTGTCCTCGGCGTCGCGCTCCTTGCTGACATCGGGGTGATACTTGCGCGCAAGCTTGCGGTACGCGGCCTTGATCGCCTTGTCGTCCGCCGTGGGCTCTACGCCGAGTATCTTGTAATAGTCTTTGAAGTCCATCTGTGGATCACCAATGTGAATGTGCGTGTTGCAACAGAAGATAGGGGTCAAGCATAGCCTTTCAAGACCGCCTTGGGTTTGCGCCATGGCAGACGACTGGTCTTGATTCTGTAGCCAAGTGGCATAAACTGCGCGGCCGTTTTCGCTCCGGAAGCTGATTTCCCATGTCTGACGTATCCCCGGCCCGCGCCCTGGGCATCGACTTTGGCACCTCCAACTCCACGGTCGGCTGGCACCGGCCTGGCGTGGAGTCGCTGATTGCCCTGGAAGACGGCAAGATCACCTTGCCCTCGGTGGTGTTCTTCAATATCGAAGAGCGGCGCCCGGTGTATGGCCGCCTGGCACTGCACGAATACCTGGAAGGCTACGAAGGCCGCCTGATGCGCTCGCTAAAGAGCCTGCTGGGCTCCAAGCTGATCAAGCATGACACCAGCGTGCTGGGCAGTGCCCTGCCGTTCAAGGACCTGCTGGGCATGTTCATCGGCGAGCTGAAAAAGCGCGCCGAGGCCGCCGCTGGCCGTGAATTCGACCAGGTAGTACTGGGCCGCCCGGTGTTCTTCGTCGACGAAGACCCGGCCGCCGACCAAGAGGCCGAGGACACCCTGGCCGACGTGGCGCGCAAGATCGGCTTCAAGGATGTGTCGTTCCAGTACGAGCCGATTGCCGCGGCCTTCGACTACGAGTCGGGCATCAGCCGTGAAGAACTGGTGCTGATTGTGGACATCGGCGGTGGTACTTCGGACTTCACGTTGATCCGCCTGTCGCCCGAGCGCCACCTGATCGCCGAACGCCAGAGCGATATTCTCGCCACCGGCGGTGTGCACATCGGCGGTACCGACTTCGACAAGCAGCTGAGCCTGCAGGGCGTGATGCCGCTGTTCGGCTACGGCAGCCGCATGAAAAGCGGCGCATTGATGCCCACCAGCTACCACCTCAACCTGGCCACCTGGCACACCATCAACGCCGTGTATTCGCAAAAGTCACAGCTGGCGCTGGGCAGCATGCGCTATGACATCGAGGACAGTTTCGGCATCGACCGCCTGTTCAAGCTGATCGAGCAGCGCGCCGGGCACTGGCTGGCGATGGAAGTGGAGGCCAGCAAGATCGAGCTGACCGAGCATGATAGCCGCGACATCGACCTGCGCCGTGTCGAGCCCGAACTGACCGCAGCGCTGACCCGTGCGCTGTTCGAAGACGCGATCGAAGGCTTGCTGGAGCGCGTGCGCGGTAGCGTGACCGAGCTGCTGGCCAAGGCTGGCGTGAGCGAAAGCCAGGTGGACACGGTGTTCTTCACTGGCGGTTCCAGCGGCATTCCGGCGCTGCGCAACAGCGTGTCGGCGATGCTGCCAAATGCGCGGCATGTGGAAGGCAACATCTTTGGCAGCATTGGTAGCGGCCTGGCCATCGAGGCGCGCAAGCGGTACGGCGCAGCCTGAGCCATTGCTATGACCTGTACCGGCCTCTTCGCGCTTCAGCTCACTCTTCAGGTAGGCATAGTAGATCGGCCCCGCCACCACCCCTGGCAGCCCGAACGCCGCCTCGAACACCAGCATCGCCAGCAGCAGTTCCCATGCCTTGGCACTGATTTGCCCGCCAACAATCCGCGCGTTGAGGAAGTACTCGACCTTGTGGATGACGATCAGGTAACCCAGTGCCGCCGCCGCCACCCAGATCGACAGCGACAAGCCGACGATGGTGATCAGGGTGTTGGACATCAGGTTCCCGATCACCGGCAGCAAGCCCAGCAGGAAGGTCAGCACGATCAGCGTCTTGGTCAGCGGCAGGTGCACGCCGAACAGCGGCATCACCACCGCCAGGAAGATGCCGGTAAAGGCCGTGTTGAGCAGCGAGATCTTGATCTGCGCGAACACGATGTTGCGAAACGCCTTCACCAGCAGGTTCAGGCGCTCGAACAGCGCCGCCGCCAGGGGCTTGCGCCGGGATAGGTCGGGTATACGCTGCAAGGCGATGATCGCGCCGAGGATCATGCCGATCAGCAGCGTCACGAACATGTGCGCCATGCCCTTGCCCACCAGTTGCAAGTCGCTCAGGTGGCTCTTGATCCAGTCACCGATGGCCACCTTGAACTCAGCGGCACTGGCGGGCAGGTAGCCCTCGATGAACGGCGGCAGCTGGCCGCGTGCACGCTCGACCAGGGCCATGAACTTGTCCAGCGAGGCGCCGGGGTTTTCTGCCTCGTGCAGCAAGAAGCTGAAGGCACCGGCAATCAGCAGCGTCAGGGTGGTGACCACCAGCGTGCCGAGCAGCGCCACGGCAAGCCAGCGCGCGCGTTGGCCAGCCAGCAGCGGTTGCAGGCGCGGGGTCAGCATGTTGACCAGTTCGAACACCAGCAGGCCGGCCAGCAGGCTGGGCAGCAACTTCAGGGGCAAAGCCAGCAGCAGCCCGCCCATGACGATGATCAGGCTGGCCAGGGTGATCTGACGGGGGGTAAAGGTCATACAGCCTCGACGGCAGACAGCGGGAATGCCCGCAGTCTGCCAGCCTTATGCCTGCAGGCATAGGCGCGGGTCATTTCTTCTTCAGGCAGTCGCTCATGAAGGCCTTGCGCTCATCCCCCTTGAGGGTCTTGGTGGTGGCGTCGGCGTTGCAGGTTTTCATCTTCTCTTGCTGGGTTTGCGGCACGTCTTTCTTCAGGCAGGTGCTCATGAAGGCTTTGCGCTCATCGCCCTTGAGGGTTTTGGCAGTGGCGTCGGCGTTGCAGGTTTTCATTTTTTCCTGCTGCGCGGTATTGGCCGCGAAGCCTTGGGCGCTGAACAACACCGCCAGCACCAGCAATGGAATTTGCAGCACTTTCATGGAGTGGTCTCCTTGGCTCCGTGCCCGACGCACGGGGGTCGAGCTGAGTGTAGCCAAGAATTTCAGCGCCCCGCCCGTGCCTGCCGACGGTACTGCTCGGGCGTGCACTGGGCCTGGCGCTGGAACATGGCGATGAACGCCGACGCGCTGCTGTAGCCAAGGTCGAAAGCAATCGCCTGAATCGGCAGGCCCGCCTCCAGCGCTTCGATGGCCCGCAGAAAACGCAGGCGCAGGCGCCATTCGCCAAAGCTGATGCCCAGTTCGCGCAGAAACTGGCGGGCCAGGGTGCGTTCGCTGACATGCACGCGGGCGGCCCAGTCGGCCAGCGGGCGGTTATCACCAGGCTCGGCACTGAGGGCGTCGAGTACCTGGCGCAGGCCATCGCTGTGGGCAAACGGCAGGTAGCAGGCCTGGGTGGGCGCCAGCAGCAGCTGGTCGAGCAGTACCTGCACCAGGCGCTGGTCGCGCTCGTCCTCGGCCACCTTGAGGTCGCGCCGGGCGAAGTCGCCGAGGATGGCCTTGAGGATATCGCTGATCATCAGGCTGCACGGTTGCTGTGGCAGGGCTGCGCACAGGCTGCGGTCGAGATAGATGGAGCGGTAGACGATGGCCTGCGGGTTGTAGCAGCCATGCGCAGTATCGGGCGGTACCCAAACGGCGTATTGCGGCGGCGACAGGAAACGCTGGCCGGCCACGTCCAGGTGCATCACACCGTGAGCGGAGTAGTTGAGCTGGCCCCAGGCATGGCAGTGCACGGCGCTGTGGGTATCTGCAACGAACTCGTCGTGGCGAAAGTACACCGGGGCCGGGAGCTGGGTGAAGTGGGGGATATCGAGGTATTTGCGCGGCATGCTGTCTGCTTTGCGGGGTGGGTTGTCTGGATAGAAGTATAGGCTTATGGACAGACATTCGATAATACAGGCCTATCGAGGGCCTGCCTTGCAGGCCTTCGCGGGCTTGCCCGCTCCCACAGGATCTGCGCCAGCCTCCAGGCCTGTGATATCCCTGTGGGAGCGGGCAAGCCCGCGAAGGGCTGCAAAGCAGCCCCAATCCACGCCCCAATGAGTAACCCGCTACATGAATTACCTGTTCCCCCTCACCGCCATCCTCATCTGGGCCGGCAACACCGTGGTCACCAAGATGTCCGCCGGTGCCATCCACCCTGCCGAAATCGGCTTCTACCGCTGGCTGCTGGCCGGCTTGCTGTTTACCCCGTTCCTGCTGCCCGCCGTGTGGCGCAACCGTGCAGCCATCCGCCCACACCTGGGCAAGGTGTTCGTGCTCGGCGTGTTGGGCATGGCGATGTACCAGAGCCTGGCCTACTTCGCCGCCGGCATCACCAGCGCCACCAACATGGGCATCATCCTTTCGCTGATGCCGCTGATGTCGCTGGCACTGTCCATCGCCTGGCTGGGCCAGCGCCTGAGCTACGGTGCCCTGCTGGGCGCGGTGGTGTCGTTCTTCGGCGTGCTGGAAGTAGTCAGTGCCGGCCACCCCGCCAGCCTGCTGGAACACGGCCTGAACAGCGGCGACCTGTTGATGCTGGTGGCCACCCTGGCCTACGCGCTGTACAGCTTCCTGCTGAAGAAATGGCAGCTGCGCCTGCCACCGCTGCAGTTGCTGTACTTGCAGGTGCTGGTGGCCATCGTGGTGCTGCTGCCGCTGTTTCTGCTGTCGGACAAGACGGGCCTGAACAGCCGTAACATCGGCCTGGTGCTGTACGCCTGCGTGCTGGCCTCGATGATCGCGCCGCTGCTGTGGATGCAGGCCGTGCATCGCCTGGGGCCAAGCCGCACCACGCTGTTCTTCAACCTGCTGCCATTGATCACCGCACTGATCGCCGCCGTGGTGCTCGACGAGCAACTGGCCCGCTATCATCTGGTCGGCGGCGTGCTGACCCTGGTCGGTGTGGTGCTGGCCGAGCGCTGGACCACGCCGATCCGCCGCTAGAGCCCAGCAGCCTTGAGCCGGGCTGCATGTTCGGTGAACAGCCGCACCGGCTCGGCACCCTTGCCCACGGCGCCAAGCGACTGGTTGACGATATCCAGGTGATCGAGTGGATAGTCATCGCCGATCACCTGCCCCAGGTGCGAACTGAAACGCCCGACCATGCCGTCGCACTGGCCCTTTTCCTTGACGAAGCTGCGCGCAAACAGGCGGCAGAAGCGGTTGCTGCCGTCAAAGCGGTTGCGCCCCTGGTCGGTCAGGCCGGGCTGCAAGGTGCCGGACCACGAGTAGTAGCGCACGCCATTGACCTCATAAGCCCCCTCCCCGCCCCAAGTGTTCGGCAGGCCCTGTGGATAAGCCTGGTTGAACAGGGCTACCCCGGCGCTGGTCAGCGACTGGTGCGATGCATGCACATCGACCGGCAGCGGGTCGCGGCGCCAGCCGGTTTCCAGCCACACCAGCAACACGGCAAAGCCATGCAGCACGGCCTTCAGGATACGCCCCTGGGGTGACTCGCCCGGTGCCGTGCGCTCCAGGTGGTCGGCCAGTTCCGAGCCGTGGTTGGGGCCGGCCACCGAGGTGACCGAAGCCACGCGCTGCGGCCGCTTGGCCGCTGCGTAACGTGCGCTCAGGGCGCCCTGGCTGTGGCCGATGAGGTTGACCTTGTCGGCGCCGGTGCGCTGGCAGATGTCTTCGATGATCGCCAGCAACTGCTCACCGCGCACCTCGCTGGAATGCAGCGGCGAAACCTGCACCGGAAACACCTGCGCACCGCCCTTGCGCAGGGCCGGCACGATGCCGAACCAGTAGGGGTAGAGCACTACCCGGACAAACCCGAGCATGCCCGGCACCAGCACCAACGGGTATCGCGTGGCCAATTCCTGCTGCATTGCCCCAGCCCCTTTCCGTGGACGACCGGCCAACACTACAGCGCCAATCATGACCATCGCAATCGAACTCCCGGCGCGCGCTGTGGTTCCAAACCACACAGACCCTTTGCAAGGAGCGGGACCATGTACAAGCAGACCCTGGCAATCCTTCTGGCAAGCGCCACCCTGGCCGCCTGCGGCAGCCGCCCGGAAAACCCGGTGGACTACGTCACCTACCGCGACGAACCGCTGGTCAAGCAGGTGGAGCACGGCATGACCATGCAGAAGGTCATCGCCATCGGGGGTAGCCCGTCGAACGTGATCGATCTGCCGCACGGGGGTACCTGCAACGACTACATCCTCAACCGCGACGGCAAGCAACAGCCCTACTACGTGCGCTTCGACGCCACCGGGCACGTCGATGCCAAGGGCTTCAAAACCTGCAAAGAGCGCCAGGAGGACAGCGATGCCGTCCATGGCGCCTAAGCCTGCGTCCCACCCTCACCTACCGTACTGATCTGTGTGGAGATAACCATGAGCAACGTTGAACTGACCGATGTGAAAACCCTGCGCGAGCGTGCCCGCCAACATGTCGAGCAAGGCGCGGTGACCGAGGGTTATCACGCCGATCGCGAGGAAATCCTGCGCCTGATGAACGAGTCGCTGGCCACCGAGCTGGTCTGCGTGCTGCGCTACAAGCGCCACTACTTCATGGCCAGCGGCATCAAGGCCAGTGTGGCTGCCGAGGAATTCCTGGAGCATGCCAAGCAGGAAGCCGAACATGCCGACAAGCTGGCCGAGCGTATCGTGCAGCTGGGCGGCGAGCCGGATTTCAACCCCGACAACCTGACCAAGAATTCCCATGCCCAGTATGTGGCGGGGAATTCGTTGAAAGAGATGGTGCTGGAGGATTTGGTGGCAGAGCGGATCGCCATTGATAGCTACCGCGAGATCATTCAGTACATCGGCGATAAAGATCCGACTACGCGGCGCATCTTTGAAGACATCCTGGCGCAGGAAGAAGAGCACGCGGACGACATGTCCGACCTGTTGCAAGGGCTGTAATCGCAGGGGCTGCTTTGCAGCCCATCGCGACACAAGGCCGCTCCTACAGGGATCGCGTACCCCTGTAGGAGCGGCCTTGTGTCGCGATGGGCCGCACAGCGGCCCCCTGCTATTTCCGCCCTTTCACCGCAGCCGGCGCCTTCCCGGCCTTCATCTGCTGCAACAGCGGCGTGCACTGGTTGGGATCATCGCCACTGCTAGGCGCAATCAGCGCCAGCAACCCCGCCGCCGGCCCGGCCACCACACCCAGCGCCACCATGCCCGCGCCACGCAGCGCCAGCGGCAGCGCCTGCACGCCGGCATTGGGCTTGGCAAACGGCCCACGCACATACAGCGGCGAACGCAGCGAGAACAGCCGCAGGCCTTTCGATTCCGGGGTCACCTTCAGGTCCAACTGCTCGGAGGCAAAATTGGCCGTGCCGTTGATGTAGATGATCGCGTTCTCGGTATCAAAGATGAACAGGCGAGTCGTCGCCACCCCGTCCTTGATACCCACATCAGCCGCCGCGCAATTGATCTTCACATCCTCATCACCGAACAGCTTGCCGACCACGTAGTTGCCCACGTTCAAGCCGGCGATCTCCATCAGGCTGCGGCTGATCGCGCCATCGTTGATCAGCATGCGCAGGTCACCATTGGCCGTCCCCAGCAAGGCCGCCACCGAATTGCCCCGGCCGCTGATGTCGGCATCGCCGTTCAGCTCACCAAAGCTGGTCTGCATCGGCGCGAAAGTGGGGAACAGCTGCTTGAGCTTGAAGCCTCGGGCAGTCAGCTGGGCGCGGCCCTGCAAGGGCACGCTGCGACCGTCCAGGCGGATTTTGGAGGCCAGGTTGCCACCGGCCACGCCAAAACGCAGGGGCTCCAGGCGCAGCAGGCCGTCTTCAAGAATCACGTGGGCCGAAAGGTCATTGAACGGCAGTTGCGTGCTGTGCACGATGCGCTTGCCGGCAAAGGTGACGTCGGCATCCATCGCGCGCCAGCGCTCGGTGCGGAATTCTTCTACCGGCAGCACCTTGCCCGTCGGCTGCTTGCTGGCACCCCCACGGGCCTTCTGCTCGGCGTTGGAATCGGCGCCGATCAGTGGCGCCAGGTCCTTGAACAGCAACTGGTTGGACACCAGTTTGCCAGACAGCTTGGGCCGTGGCTGGCTGGCGACGAAGGCCAGGTCGCCGTGGATATCACTGTCGCCGATCTTGCCGTTGAAATTCTGGTAGTTGAACGTCGCGCCTTGCGCGGCATGCAGGTTGGCGCTGAGTCGACCGTCGGTCGAGTAGGCCGGGGTGTCTGGCAGGGTTACCCCGGTCAATGGGTAGAGGTTGCCCAGGCTGGCACCGGACAGGCGCAGGCGCAGGTCGAGCGCGCCGAGGTTGCGCGGGTCGGTGAGGGTGCCGGCGAGCACCACATGGGTGTCGGCGATGCGCACGTCAGCTTGCAACGGGAACGGCTGGCTGGCGTCCTGCAGGGCCAGCAGGCCACCAATCTTGCCGGTGCCGGACACCGGCTGGCCTTTGTAACGGCCCTGGGCCTTGAGCCCGAAGGCGTAGTCCTGTGCACCGCCGGCCTTCTCGGCGCTGGCCTTGCCGACGATATCGCTGAACGGGATCGGCTTGCCCAGTGGGTCGATCTGCACCTTCATGCTGGTTTTCAGGGTCTGGTCGTCGAAGCTGACATTACCCTGGTCGAAACCGATAGCGCCGATATCCAGCTGCCATTTGGAAGGCTCAGCGTTTTCATCCTTGGGGCCGAAGTCGAACGTCCAGTTGGCACGGCCATCGGCCAGGCGGGTGAGGCTGGCAGTGGGCCTGGTCAGGTCGATGCGCGGGATACTGATCTGCTGGAACAGCAGCGGCAACGGCGCCAGGCGGAACTCCACGCGCTCCAGGCCGACCATTTTCGGTTCCTTGAGCCACTCCGGGTTGCCCAGGGTCAGGTCCTCGGCAATGAAATGCGGCCACGGCACCCAGGCACGCCAGCCACTCTCTTCAGGCTCGGTGCGCCAGTGCAGGGCCAGGTTGCCGTTGATTGCGAAGGGCCGGTGCAGGGCCTCGGAAACCTTTTCGTTGAGCAGGGGCTTTACGCGGTTCCAGTCAAAGGTGGCGATCACCACCACCAGAATCGCCAGCAGGGTGAGCAGGGTGGCGAGGGCCCAGACGAGGATTCTGGCGGGACGCGTCATTGCGTGATTCTCCTTGCGGCATGGCACAAAACTGGCGCAGCGATGGCAGTCAATATCTCGGACTGTGGAAAACCCGTGGGGTTTTATCGAGAGCGCCATGATAGCGAAGTTTTCCTGGCCTTTTGCTCAGCAATACGTCGCGCCAAGCGATGCCTGCTACCCGGCAACAGCCCAACCAGATCGTCATCAGCCGACCTGTAATGCGCTTCCCAGAGCGGTTGCAAACCTCTATCAATGCGGTCGATTGTTACCATTACCCGTATGAACTTCTCTCTGGCGTTACCGAGCGTAGCATTGGCTCCGTACCCACTTTCCAGCCCCCGAGAGGAGCACCGAAATCATGAAACGCCATCTGCTGACCCTGACCCTGTCCATCCTGGCTGCCAACGCTTTTGCCCTGCCAGCCGACGAACAGCACCTGACCGCCGAATCCCGCTCCAGCGCTGCCGAAATCGCCCAGCCGCTGAAAACCGTTGCCGAAGGGGGCTCTGACCGCCTCATCGAACGCTCTGGCCGTGTAGCTGAAGGTGGCTCGGATCGCCTGATCGAACGCAGTGGCCGCGTTGCCGAAGGTGGCTCGGATCGCCTGATCGAACGCAGTGGCCGCGTTGCCGAAGGTGGCTCTGATCGCCTCATCGAACGCAGTGCTCGCGTTGCCGAAGGTGGCTCCGATCGCCTGATCGAACGCTCTGGCCGCGTTGCTGAAGGTGGCTCGGATCGCCTGGTTGAACTCAGCCGTGTGAGCTGATCACCATGGCCGAAAAGAACAACCGCTGTCACACCGCTTGCTCCCCTCCAGGCCCGGTCCATTGACCGGGCTTTGTTTTTTTATCTAGAGTGCCCAGCCTTACCGTCAAAGAAGCCCGCACCATGCTGCCGCGCGCCGAACAGAAACTACAGACCCGCCAGGCCCTGCTTGATGCCGCCTGCCTACTCATGGAGAGTGGCCGTGGTTTCGGCAGTATCAGCCTGCGTGAAGTGGCGAAGACGGCCGGCATCGTGCCCACCGGCTTCTACCGGCATTTTCCCGACATGGACGCCCTGGGCCTGGCCCTGGTGGCCGAAATCGACACCACCTTCCGCCAGACCATCCGCCTGGTGCGCCAGAACGAATTCGAACTGGGTGGCATCACAGATGCTTCGGTGCGCATCTTCCTCGACGTGGTGGCTGCACACCGCGCGCAGTTCCTGTTTCTGGCCCGCGAGCAATACGGTGGCTCGCAAGCCGTACGCCAGGCCATTGCCCGCCTGCGCCAGGACATCAGCGACGACCTGGCCACCGACCTGGCGCGCATGAAGCGCTGGCAGCACCTGGACAACGCCGCGCTGGCGGTGATGGCCGACCTGGTGGTGAAGACCGTGTTCGCTACCCTGCCAGAGCTTATCGACAGCCCCGAATCGGGTTATCCACAGGCACTGACGGCGCAAGAAAAGATCACCCAACAGCTGCGCTTCATCTTTGTCGGCGCGCGGCACTGGCAAGGGCTCGGCAACCCAGGCTGATGGGTGGCCTGTACCGGCCTCTTCGCGGGTGAACCCGCTCCCACAGATAACCCACACTGCTCAGGCGTGTAGTCATCCTGTGGGAGCGGGCGTGCCCGCGAAGGGGCCGGCACAGGCTACCGAAAACCCCAGTTCTGCTACCATGGCGCCCTGCCCGACAGCGACGAGCGCCGAAATGTCCAACCCCCGCCCCACCCTCCCTGAA
>NZ_JENB01000025.1 GCF_000708715.2 Pseudomonas putida W15Oct28
GCACCTTCACGGCCGTTGAGCACATCGTTGCCAGCACCGCCGATGATGATGTTGTCCAGCGTGTTACCCACACCGGTGAAGTTGCCGACGCCGTTATAAGTCAGGTTTTCGACGTTGGAGGTCAGGATGTAGCCGGCCAGCGTGGTACGCACAGTATCCGTACCGGCCCCCGCAGACTCACTCACCAGATCCCCAGCGTTATCCACCAGGTAGGTATCGTTGCCGAGACCACCCGCCAGGCGGTCGGCACCTTCACGGCCATTGAGCACATCGTTGCCAGCGCCGCCGATGATGATGTTGTCCAGCGTGTTACCCACGCCGGTGAAGTTGCCCACCCCGTTATAAGTCAGGTTTTCGACGTTGGAGGTCAGGATGTAGCCGGCCAGCGTGGTACGCACAGTATCCGTACCGGCCCCCGCAGACTCACTCACCAGATCCCCAGCGTTATCCACCAGGTAGGTATCGTTGCCGAGACCACCCGCCAGGCGGTCGGCACCTTCACGGCCATTGAGCACATCGTTGCCAGCGCCGCCGATGATGATGTTGTCCAGCGTGTTACCCACGCCGGTGAAGTTGCCCACCCCGTTATAAGTCAGGTTTTCGACGTTGGAGGTCAGGATGTAGCCGGACAGCGTGGTACGCACGGTATCCGTACCGGCCCCCGCAGACTCACTCACCAGATCCCCAGCGTTATCCACCATGTAGGTATCGTTGCCGAGACCACCCACCAGGCGGTCTGCACCTTCACGGCCGTTGAGCACATCGTTGCCAGCACCGCCGATGATGATGTTGTCCAGCGTGTTACCCACACCGGTGAAGTTGCCGACGCCGTTATACAGCGTGGTACGCACGGTATCCGTACCGGCCCCCGCAGACTCACTCACCAGATCCCCAGCGTTATCCACCATGTAGGTATCGTTGCCGAGACCACCCACCAGGCGGTCGGCACCTTCACGGCCGTTGAGCACATCGTTGCCAGTGCCACCGATGATGATGTTGTCCAGCGTGTTACCCACACCGGTGAAGTTGCCGACGCCGTTATAGGTCAGGTTTTCGACGTTGGAGGTCAGGATGTAGCCGGAATTTTCGACGTTGGAGGTCAGGATGTAGCCGGCCAGGCTGGTCTGCACCAGATCAACACCGCCGTTAAGGGCTTCGCTCACCGTATCGCCGACGTTGTCGACCACAAAAGTGTCGTTGCCAGCACCGCCGGTCATGGCATCCGCGCCAAGCCCGCCGTTGAGGATGTCGTTACCAAGCCCGCCGTCGAGAACGTCGTTACCAAGGCCGCCAAACAGCTGGTCGGCACCGTCCAGGCCCGAGATCACGTCATTGCCTGCGCTCCCGATCAGGATATCGGCACCGTTGGTGCCGACCAACGTCAACCCTGGTACTGCAGCAGTCGCCGCCGAGGTGAGTGTCTCCACGGTGCCGAAGGCATCGGTGTAGCGCACGATCACCTGCAACTGCTGGGCTCCCTGGTTGAGGCCTGGGGTGAAGGTGGCCGCAGTGGCGCCAACGATGTCGGTGAAGACGCCACCCGTACCTTGCTGCCACTGGAAGCTGAACGCACCCAGCCCGTCAATGTCGGCAATACTGCCGGTCAGTGCCGTCAGCGTCTGCCCGATGTCTGGCGTGGTGTCGCTGATGAGCAGCGCACCGGTCGGTGCATCGTTGACGTTGGCCACCGGGTCGAGGATGTCGGAGGCGATGCTTTCCTGCACGCCAAAGTCATCCACGTAGCTCACCACCACCCGCATGTTCTGCCCTACTTGCGCCTGGGTCAGGACAAAGGTGCTGCTGATGGCGCCAACAATGTTGACCCAGCCCACACCCCGGTTGGACTGCCACTGGAAGGTGAACTGCGGGTTGCTCAGGCCGTCGGCATCGACGATGGTTGCCGGGTTGGCGGTGAGCGTCTGGTTCTGCACCAGCAGCCCGGTCACGGTCGGCCCGGCACTCGGCGCGCTGTTCGCCGACGAATCGACGATTTCCAGCGTGCCCTTGGCGTCCTGATACACCGCCCGTACGCGGATACTCAGGCCAGCCACATCGTCCGTGACCCGGTAGGTGGCGCCCGTCGCCCGCTGGGCCTCGCCTGCAGCGACAAAGGTGATGTCTTCATAGACACCCGAACCCGGCAGGGTCTCGACTTGCCAGTAATAGGCCACAGGGCCGTTGACCGCACCGGTCGTGTTGGTCGCGCTGACGTTGTCCGCATCATGTACTGCCAGCGGGGTAACACGCAGCAGCTGGCCGCTGACCGGTGTGTCGTCACGCAGCCCGGTGGCAGCGTCTAGGATCGCCAGGTGCCCCGTAGGGCCAGCGTTGACGGCAGTACCCACGCCGGAGGCCTGGGAGCGGTCAGAGAACTGCAACCGCTCGATACCGGTCAGGCGGTCGACACCATCACGCCCGGCCACCAGGTCGGTGACGATCACCGCATTGCCATCGACCACCACGCTGTAGTCGGTGGCTACCCCCGAGAACACTGCCGTGTCGTAGTTGTCGGTACCGTTGAGGATCTCCCGCACAATCACCAGCTGGCCTGGGTTGTAGGTGCCGTTGAGCATCAGCGGCACCATCGGCTCCATGCTGTCGTAGCTGGCGATTTCCGGGCCAGTGCCATCGAGGTTGGCGCGCACGCTGATGCGCACGTTCAGCCACTTGTCACCGTCGAGGATGTCGTCACCGCCACGGCCTTCGATCAGGTCGCTGCCGCTGCCGCCGAGGATGATGTTGCCGCCATCGTAGAACGTTGCCCCGGCAGCCAGCAGGCTGGACAGGCCGTTGATCAGGTTGATGTTGGTCAGCACGCTGCCGGTAGCGCCAGCGGTGGGTAGCGAAGTGGCATCTTCGTTGTCACCACGCAGGAAGTCGCCATGGGCCGAGCCCGACAGGCCTTCCATGATGTCGAAGCGCACCAGCGCCGAAGCGCCAGAGCCCGGAACTGGCGGCACATCGAAGAAGCGGTCGGTGTAGTCGACGGTCACGCCCTGGGCCAGGCCCTTGAAGGTTGCCCAGTCGTAGCCCGAACCGCCGATGTAGCGGTCGCCAAAGCCCAGGCTGCCGACCATGATGTCGTCGCCGCCTTCACCGTTGAACTTGTCGTTCTCGTTGCCGCCGATGTACACGTCGTGGCCGATGATGGGGTCGTTGCCGAGCGGGTCGAAGTTGTCGCCAGGCGCACCGTCCGAGGTGCCCTTCTCGATCCAGTCGTCACCTTCGTTACCCATGTCCTGCTCGTTGGCCTTGCTGCCCAGGATAAAGTCGTTGCCCTGGCCGCCAATGGCTTCAGAGGCATCTTCACCGGTGACGATGAAGTCGTTGCCGAAACCGCCGATGATCAGGTTGACGCCATTGCCGCCGTGCAGCACGTCGTTGCCGTCGCCGCCCTGGATGTTGTCGTCACCGCCCATGTCGCTGATGATGTCGTCGCCGGCACCACCGCGCAGCTGGTCGTTGCCGTCACCACCCTCGATACGGTCATTGCCACCATCGCCCCAGACCGTGTCGTCACCTTCGCTGGACACCAGGATGTCGTCACCGTTGGTGCCGCCCAGCACGATGTGCTCGGCGCCGGCATAGCGGATGTAGTTGGTATCCGGGCCAGCCGTCAGCGGGCTGTCGCGGAACACCACCTGCTCGCCGTTTTCACCCAGAGGGTCGACGTTGCCCAGGCCTTCGTTGAATTGCTTGCTCTGGTCGACTTCCAGGTAGAAGCCAGGGTCGGAGAACACCAGGCCCGGCAGGTGGGTGGCCGAGCTGTTGGCCATGATCAGCTTGGCGAACGAGTTGCTTTCCAGCTCGGCGTTCATCGACAGGCCGGAGGTGCGCTCCAGGTAGTAGAAGCGGTCGCCGTCCTGCAGTTTCTCCATCTGGTTTTCAAACACGAAGTTGAAGGTGCTGCCGAGCATGCCGCCGAACGGGGTTTTCTCTTCGGCCAGGCCGCCGATCCACAGGTCGATGGCATCGACACCGGTGATGGTTACCGCCTTCAGGTCATCGGCGGTGCCCAGCACACCATCCTTGCCGGGCAGGGTCACATTCGCCCAGGTACCGCTGCTGTTGAGGAAGTCCAGGCGGTCGGCCGGCGCGCCATCGCCGCCGAACACCAGGGCCATGGCCGCGGCGCGTTTTTCCAGCAGTGTGGTGGCCGCGGTGATGGAGCTGTGGGTGCCATAAGCCGCAATGAAGTTGATCAGCGACTCGGGGTGCTTCAGGTGTTGCACCAGGTCGACCCAGCTGGTGTACGGCTTGAGCTGGGTATCACCGGTTTGCCCGTAGATGTCGCGGCGCAGGGCGTTCAGCGAAGGGATGCCAACGTCGCGGCCACGGGCGATGTTGATCGCCGGCAGGTCCAGTGGCAGGCCAAGCAGGTTGTTGCGCAGCGCCTCGGTGACGAACTCGTCGATTTCGTTGCCACCCTGGCGGGTGACCCCGCGTACGATGGCGCTGGTGGCATCCTCGGGGGTAACGCCACTGGCGGCATAGGCCAACGGGTTGAGGAACGCCGCGATCAGGCCCAGTTGCTGGTCAGGGTTGGCGCTGGCCGGGTCCTTGATGACGTTGAAGTCGATGTCGTAGCGATCGACAGTCTCGGTCAGCATCGAGTGGCCGAAGCGGTACACCGTGTGGGCGAACTCGGCCACGATCGACGCATCGAGGTCGACGTCGTACACCTGGGTCGGGGCAAAGAACAGGTCGACCCGTGGTTGCACGGTACGGGCGAACTCCTCGAACACCAGGTGCTGGTACTGCATCTCGGTACCGAACTTGGCCGCCTGGAACAACCGCTCGCCGTTCCATACCAATGCGCCGATCTCGGCCGGGGTAACCGGCAATGCGGTTACCGGGTTGAGCAGCCATTCGTTGAGGAAGGCCAGGTCGTGCGAGTCGAGCACGGTGTCCATGGTCTGCGCCACCAGCCGGTTGTGCTCGGAGTGGAAGATCGCATGCACGGCTGTCAGGCCGATGTTCTCGTTGACCCGACCGTCGCCGGCGACGTAATGCGCGTCCAGCAGTTCGTTGTCGTAGGCCAGGTTGGCACCGGTCTGTGGGTTGACCGGCACCGCGTTGCCGGCAACGTTGTCGGCATCCGGCGCCAGCACCCCAGCGCTGAACACGGGTGCCGCGTTATGGGCAATGTCGGCGAGGAACTGGTGCCCCGTGCGCACGGCGTTGGTCAGGTCGAGCGGTGCCAGCGGGTTGCCTTCGACCTGTTGGTCATCGGCAGTGCCGGCAATGCCGTCGAGGCCCTTCATCACCACCATCGGGTAGCCGTTCGGCCCCTTGATGAAGTTGCCGTAAGCATCGGTGGCCAGCAGCGGCACGTTGTCGACGTCGGCATCGGTCAGGTTGATGCCGAGCACGTCGCGGGCCTGGGCCTTGAGCACTTTCCAGGTCGCCATGCCGCCGATTTCGCTGTCGTCGCCAGTGCCGAACTTGCCATCGGCGCCCAGGTCACGGTTGGTGATCAACCGGCCAGTGGCCACGGGGCCGTCGTCGGTCAACATGTAGGCACGCAGGAACACCTGGTGCGAGGGGTGCGAGCTGTAGGTCTGGTTCTGGTCCACGAACGGCGTGGTGGTGTTGGTGTGTTCGTGGATGTCGTCGGCGTTGCCGAGGATGCCGTCCGGCCCTGGCAGGTTGGTGGCACGGGTCACCACCATGAAGTTGGTGAAGCCACCCTCCACGTACAACGGGTCATCGGGTTGCAGCGGGATGTAGATGGTACCCGAGCCACCCTTGGTGACCAGGTCCAGGCCATGGTCGAAGAACTGCCCGAAGAAGGTCATCCAGGCGTTGAACGGCGCGGACAGGCCGGCATCGGCAGCGGTGTTTTCGAACAGGTACACGTCGTGGTCGTCGGTGGTACCGAACTGGCCGTCCATGCCCGGGCTGGCGACGATGCGCACGCCGTCCTTGAGCACGTCGTCGTTGCCAGGTGTGCCGAAGTTGAGCACACCGTCGGCACCTGGGTCATATGCGGTGGCATAGGCTGCCGGGTTGTTGGAGGTCTGGTCGACGATCAGGTTGCTGATGGTGCGCGGCTGCGAGTCGAACACCGGGCCGCTGGTCTGCTGGTACGACGAGCCAGGGATGGCCGGCGAGCCAGGGCCGAAGAAGCCGGCCGGGGCACCTTGTGCGGGGTTGAACACCGGGTCGGTCAGGCGCGGGAACACGTTGTCGGCAGCACCGAACTGGGTGTTGTTGATGCCGTTGAGGTTCATCAGGTTGTTGTTCGAGCCGTCCACCGCCCGCAGGCCCAAAGGCGCGCGGATGTTGGGGATCAGCGACAGGATGTCCTGCCCGGCGGCATCGGCCTCGGCGATCTTGATCTGGTCGAGGATGAAGTTGAGGTCGGAGCGCACCATGTGCAGCCCCTCGCCCCCTGCCGTGGCATCCACCACCGGGGTGGCTGGCGTCGGCACCACGGGGGCACCCGCCGCCACCACCGCGGTTGGCGCGGAGTAGAGTATTTCGGTGGTGCCATGGGCGTCCTGGTAGATGGCCTTGACCCGCAGGCTCAGCCCGGCCAGGTCTGGCGACACCTTGAACGAGGTGCCGTCGGCGCTCTGGAACGCCAGGTCACCGGCCGGCAGCAGGATGATGTCCTCGAACACACCGCTGCCCGGGTCGGACTCGAACTGCCAGTAGTACGACACTGCACGGTCAGCCAGCGTGCCTGCCGGGTTGCCCGCGCTGATATTGTCGGCGTCGAGCACCCCGGCCACGCTCACCGTCAGCATATCGCCCACAGTGATCGCACCGCCGTTGCCATCGGTCACGGTCGGGCTGCCAGTGGGCTGCGCGTTCACGCCTGTCACCAGCACGCGCTGGCTGTCGGAGAACTGCAGGCGTTCGATATGCAACAGCGTATCGACGCCATCGCGGCCGTCCACGGTATCGGTCACCGTCCACACGTCATCCGCAACATCGGCCGTGCCTTTGGTGTTCTGGGTTATCACGTACTCGCTCTGCAATCCCGAATACACGGCAGTGTCAAAGGCCGCGCCGCCCGTGGAGGTGCCGGGCAGGATTTCCCGCACGGCTTTCAGCTGGCCTGGGTTGTAGGTACGGTCGAGCATGAACGGGATCATGTCGACCATGCTGTCGAAGCTGGCGATCTCGGGCCCGGTGTGGTTGACATCGCCCGGGGCGTACACGGCGATGCGCACGTTCAGCCACTTGTCGCCGTCGATCAGGTCATCGCCGCCACGGCCTTCGATCAGGTCGCTGCCATTGCCACCGAGCATGATATTGCCGGTGGCAAAACCCGTGGTCGGCAACCCGGCATCCGCCAGGAACTGCTGCAGCCCACGGATCAGCGCCACGTTGGTCAATGCACTGCCGGTGGTGCCGCCATGGTTGAGGATGGTCACGGCATCGACGTCATCGCCCTTGAGCACATCGGCGTAGTTTGAACCGGACACCCCTTCGACCTCGGCAAAGCGGTCGAGGATACTGGCCGGCGAGGCGCCAACCGGGTTGAACACGCCGGCGTTCTGGTTCGGTGCGTTGCCATGGGGCTGGGCCAGCGCTGCCAGGCTCAGGTCAACGGTGACGCCGACCTTGTCGTTCTTGTTGGTGATCCAGTCGAAACCGGACATGCCGTCCATCTTGTCCTGGGCATCGCTGCCGACAAAGATGTCGTCGCCGCCCTCGCCGATCATTTCGTCAAAACCAGCACCACCGACGAAGATGTCGTTGCCGATCACGTCGTCACCCAGCAGCGGCGCAAAATTGTCGCCAGGCGCACCGTCCTGAGTACCCTTCTCGATCCAGTCATCGCCCTCGTTGCCGGTAGGCGGCAGGTTGGTCTTGGCGCCGAGGATGAAGTCATCGCCCTGGCCACCGAAGGTGGTGGAAATGTCCTCGGTGGTGATGATGAAGTCCTGGCCGTCGCCCCCCAGGATCAGGTTGCCGGCCGCCAGCATGCTGCCGGCGACGATCACGTCATTACCGGCGTTACCTTCCAGGCGGTTGTCGCCGAACGAGTCGGTGATGATGTCGTCGCCTGCACCACCCAGCACCGCGTCGTTGCCGGCGCCGCCTTCGAGCACGTCATCGCCGGCATCGCCGTAAAGGGTATCGTCGCCATCGCCCGAGATGATGATGTCGTTGCCGGCAGTGCCGCCCAACACCACATGGTCCTCACCGGTGTAGTGCAGGTAGTTGGCGTCTGGGCCCACGGTATCGGGGTTGTTGCGAATCACCAGCGGTACCATTTCAACGCCGCGTATTTCGAGGCCGCCGGTTGGGTCGGCCTTGCCGTCGGCACCCAGCCCGGTGAACTGGTTGGCCTGGTTCACTTCCAGAGTGAAGGTGGGCGTAAGGAACACGGTGTTGGACAGGTGGGTGACGTCGGAGTTGGCCATGATCAGCTTGGCAAAGGAGTTGTTCTCCAGTTCCGTACCAAAGTTCATGCCCGCCGTGCGCGACAGGTAGTAGAAGCGGTCGCCGTCCTGCAGCGCTTCCAGCTGGGTCTCGAAGACGAAGTTGAAGCTGGAGCCGAGCATGCCGCCGAAGGGCATTTTCTTCTCGGCCAGGCCGCCGACCCAGAAGTCGATGGCATCCACCCCGGTCACGGTCACGCCGGTAATGTCGTCGGCCGTGCCGGCAATGCCGTCTTTGCCGGCCAGCGTCACGTTGGCATAGGCGCCGGTGCCATTGAGGAAGTCCAGGCGGTCGAGCGGTGAGCCGCTGCCGCCAAGCACCAGTGCCACTGCGGCGGCGCGTTTGTCCGCTTCGGTAGTGGCCCCGGTAATGGTGGAGTGAGTGCCGTAGGCGGCGATGAAGTTGATCAGCGATGCCGGGTGCTTGAGGTGGTCGGCAAAGTCGGCCCAGCTGATGTAGGGCTTGAGCTGGCTGTCGCCCGTTGCGGCGTAGAACTCGCGGCGCGCCTCGTTCAGGCTGGGGATACCGGTATCACGACCCCGGGCGATGTTCAGCGCGGGCAGGTCCAGCGGCAGGCCGAGCAGGTTGTTGCGCAGGGCTTCGGTGACGAACTCGTCGATTTCGTTGCCCACCTGGCGGGTAACGCCGCGGATGATCGCGCCGGCCGCTTCGTCGGCGGTGGCACCGCTGCCCGCGAACGCCAGCGGGTTGAGGAAGGCGGCAATCAGGCCCAGTTGCTGGTCAGGGTTGTCGGGGTCGGCCGACACCGGGTTGAACGCCGGGTCGAAGCGGTCGACGGTTTCGGTCAGCATCGAGTGGCCGAAGCGGTACACCACATGGGCAAACTCGGCGAGGATGGCCGGGTTGATCGAGGTGTCGTAGCCGTTGGGGGCCAGGAACTCGTCGATCTGTGGCTGGATGGTGCGGGCGAACTCTTCGAACACCAGGTGCTGGTACTGCATTTCGGTGCCGAACTTGGCCGCCTGGAACAGCCGCTCGCCGTCCCACACCAGCGCGGCGATGCCGGCAGGCGTGGTAGGGATGGCGGTGACGTCGTCGATGAGCCATTCGTTGAGGAACGCCAGGTCGCCTGCGGCCAGCAGGGTGTCCTTGGTTTGCTGCACCAGGCGGTTGTGCTCGGAGTGGAACACATGGTGCACGGCGGTCAGGCCGATGTTTTCGTTTACCCGGCCGTCACCAGCGATGTAGTGGGCGTCGAGCAACTCGTTGTCGTAGGTCAGGTTGTTGCCACCCGGGCCCACAGGCTGAGCGTTGCCAACGGCAATGTCGGTGTCGGCCTGCAACACGCCGCCAACCACCACCGGCGCGGCGTTATGGGCGATGTCGTCCAAAAAGCCATGCCCGGTGCCCACGGCATTGGCCAGGCTGATGGGTGCTGCGCGGTTGCCTTCGACCAGCGTAGTGCCGTCGTCGGCGGTGCCGGCAATGCCGTCGGCGCCGTTGTTCACGCGCATGACCACCTGCGGCATGCCGTTGGGCCCACGCAGGAAGTTGCCGTAGGCATCGGTGGCCAGCAGCGGCACGCTGTGCACGTCGGCGTCGGTCAGGTTGATACCCAGCAGGTCACGGGCCTGGGCCTTGACCACCGCCCAGGTGGCCATGCCGCCGTTTTCGCTGTTGCCATCGTCGGCGGTGCCGAACGTGCCGTCCGCGCCAAGATCGCGGTTGGTGATCAGCCGGCCTGTGGCCACCGGGTCGCCTGCGCCGTCGAGCGTGTACTCGCGCAGGAATACCTGGTGCGAGGGGTGCGAGCTGTAGGTCTGGCTCTGGTCCACGAACGGCGAGGTGGTGTTGGGCTGGCTATCGTCGGCCGTGCCCACCACGCCATCGGCACCGGCGGTGCGCACGGCGCGTGACAGCACCATGAAGTTGGTCGGGCTGCCGGCCACGTACAGCGGGTCGTCCGGGCGCAGCGGGATGAACACGATGTCGGTGCTGCTCTTGGTGACCAGGTCCAGGCCATGGTCGAAGAACTGCCCGAAGAAGGTCATCCAGGCGTTGAAGCCCGCCGTCAGGCCCGCGTCCGGCGAGACGTTGGGGATGAAGAACACCGGCTTGTCGTCGGCGGTGCCGAACACCCCATCGATACCAGGGCTTATCACCGGGGCGGCGCCGCCATTGGCTTCGACCGCCGCCGGGTTGTTGGCGGTCTGGTCGACGATCAGGTTGCTGATGGTGCGCGGTTGCGAATCGACGACGTTGCCGGTGCCCACGTAGTTGGCACGGTACGTGGCATCGAGCAGGCGCAGGAACGAATTATCGGCAGCGCCGAACTCGCTCTGCCCGGCCACCAGGTTGTTGAAGCTGCCGTCGACAGTGCGCAGGCCGAACGGTACCTGGCTGTTAGGCAGCAGGTCGCTCAGGCTGGCGCCGTCAGCATGGGCTTCGGCGATGAAGATTTGTTTAAGAATGAATTCCAGGTCCGACTTGCTGAAATTGGCCATTGCAATTGCCCTCGATCTTTCGGGAGAAATCACAGGGCAACAGGGTCCTTCCCGCGCCCAGTCAGTGTTGACGTGCGCAGTATCTGGTTCGTGGTTCTGGGCTCAGTGGCGCAAAGTTTTTGTGCTGGCGCCTTGGCCTCATTGCTGGCAATCCGGCACCCACCGTTCCGGGAGGGGGCCCTGTTAATCGTGCGAAACAGGTGTAACGCACGTGTATCGACCCCAGCTTGCACAGGGCCCGAATACTTCAGACTAAAGTCGTAGAGGAAAAGCTTGTCAATATCCCGTCAAAAAAATCGTTCGACGATGGGAATGCGATGCAACTAGCTGTTTTGTTAGCACTTATGAAAAGTTCAAAGATTTCATAGAGCAAAATGATATTACTGAATATTTCGTTGCAACCTACGCTCCTGCATGTGGGAGCAAGCAGCGTTATTGGGCTATTCGCCATAAGAGCGACCCGCCTGCGAGCCGACCAAGAAGCCACAACTACCGTTGTACGGGGCGCCGCAAGGGCTTCCCGACTTGTAATGAAGGGAGGCCTCCGATGCCCAAGCCACCACGCACCCGCTCCGAGCTGGCCGACGTGTTGTTTCGCCTGCGCCGCAGCTTTTACGCCTTGGCCGCCTTCAGCGGCGTGATAAACGTCATGATGTTGACGCCAGCTATTTATATGCTGCAGGTGTATGACCGCGCCCTGGTCAGCCGTAACATCACCACCCTGGGCATGCTCACCGTGCTGGTAGTCGGGTTGTTCCTGCTGATGTCAGCGCTGGAAATGACCCGTACCCGCGTGCTGATCCGGGTCGGCAACTGCCTGGACATGGAGCTCAACCGACGCATCTTCAGCGCCGCCTTCGAGCGCAACCTGAGCCGCGCCGGCGGCAACCCGGCCCAGGCGCTGCAAGACCTGGCGCAGGTGCGGCAGTTTCTGACCGGCAACGGCCTGTTCGCCTTCTTCGATGCCCCCTGGACGCCCATCTACCTGGTGGTCTGCTACCTGATCCACCCCTGGCTCGGGCTGGTCACGACCATCGGCTCGTTGACCCTGGTGGGCCTGGCCTACCTCACTGAAAAGGCCACGCAAAAACCACTGGCAGAAGCCAACCAGGCGTCAATGTCGTCGGCCAGCTACGCCAACAACAACCTGCGCAACGCCGAAGTGATCGAGGCCATGGGCATGCTGCCGTCAATCGGCAAGCGCTGGTACCAGGGCCACTTGCGCATTCTGCAGATGCAGACCCTGGCCTCCGACCGCGCGGCGCTTATCAGCAGCACCGGGCGCTTCGTGCGCATCACCTTGCAGTCGGTGATCCTGGGGACCGGCGCACTGCTGGCGATCGAAGGCAAGATCACCCCCGGCATGATGATCGCCTGCTCGATCCTGACTGGCCGGGCCCTGGGCCCGGTGGAACAGGTGATCGCCTCATGGAAGCAGCTGCTGGGCTGCCGTCTGGCCTGGGGCCGGCTCAACGACCTGCTGCAGGACTACCCGCAACGGCCACCGAGCATGTCGCTGCAACGGCCGATGGGCATGCTGGCGGTGGAAAACGTGATTGCCGGCGCACCCGGCACCAATACCAGCATCGTGCGCGGGGTGAGCTTCAGCCTGGTCCCGGGTGAGAGCCTGGGCATCATCGGCCCTTCGGCCTCGGGCAAGTCCACCCTCGCCCGCCTGCTGGTGGGTGTGTGGCCGGCCCAGGCGGGCAAGGTGCGCCTGGACGGGGCCGACATCTTTACCTGGAACAAGGCCGAACTGGGCCCGTGGCTGGGCTACCTGCCGCAGGACGTGGAACTGTTCGAGGGCACCATCGCCGAAAACATCGCGCGCTTTGCCGAAGTGGACAGCGATGCGGTGATCCGCGCCGCCCGCAGCAGCGGCGTGCACGAGATGATCCTGCACTTCCCGCAGGGCTACGACACCCGCCTGGCCGCCGACGGCACCCCGCTGTCCGGCGGCCAGAAGCAACGCATCGCCCTGGCCCGCGCGCTGTACGGCGAGCCCAACCTGGTGGTACTGGACGAGCCCAACGCCAACCTCGATGACGTCGGCGAGAAGGCCTTGGTCGATGCGCTGGCCGAGCTGAAAACGCGCGGCGCCACGGTGATCCTGATTTCCCACCGGCCCAATGTGCTATGCGCCGTAGACAAGATACTGATGCTGCGCGACGGCACCGTGCACATGCTCGGCAGCCGTGACGAAGTGTTCGCGGCGCTGCGCAAGGCCAGCGTGATTCCAGCGGCCAATGCGGCACCGCTGGCTTCGGTAAAAGTACGGGAGTAACCGATCATGCAGATGACTCAACACTCCGAATTGATTCCCGCCGAAGCCAACAACCTGATCGACCTTGACGTAGGCCGGCCGGCACGCTGGGGCGTGTGGATGGTGATCGCCGGTTTTGGCGGTTTCCTGCTGTGGTCTTGCCTGGCGCCACTGGACGCAGGCGTGGTTGCCACCGGCACGGTCAAGGTCACCAGTAACCGCAAGGCGGTGCAGCACCTGAGCGGCGGCACGGTCGAGGCAATCCAGGTACGCGAAGGCGACCTGGTCAAGAAAGGCCAGGAGGTGGTACGCCTGGATGCGTTGCGCGCCGTGGCCGAACAAGGCGCGCTCAGTGCCCAGTACATCGTCAGCAAGACCGTTGAAAACCGCCTGGAAGCCGAACGCGATGGCCGCGATACGGTCACCTTCGACCCTGCCCTGCTCCAGCACTACGCCAATGACCCAAGGCTGCTGGCGGCCATGGACCTGCAACAGCGCCTGCTAGACACCCGTCGCGCCGGCCTGGCTGGCGAGCTGAGCATTCTTGAAGAAAACCTCACCGCCTCGGCCGTGCAACTCAAGGGCCTGCAACAGGTGTACGGCGCCCGCGCTTCGCAGATCGGCTTCCTCAACCAGGAGCTGCAAGGCACCCGGGTGCTGGCCGCCGAAGGCTATGTACCGCGCAACCGCCTGCTGGAACTGGAGCGCAGCAATGCCGACCTGTCCGCCGGCCAGGCCGAAAACCTCAACAACATTGCCCGGGCGCGCAGCCAGGCCACCGAAATCAAGCTGCGCATGCTGCAGCGCCAGCACGACTACCTGAAGGAAGTGGAATCGCAGCTGACCGACACCGCCAAGGAAAACACCACCCTGGCCGACCGCTTGCGTGCGCTGGACTACGAAGTGACGCATACGGTGATCCGCTCGCCGATTGACGGCATGGTCCAGGGCCTGAGCATCGCCACGGTCGGCGGCATCATCCAGCCCGGCGCCAAGATCATGGAAGTGGTACCGCTCGACCAGCCGCTGCAGGTGGACGCGATGATCCCGGTGCAGGCCATCGACAAGATGGTCCCGGGCCTGGCCGTGGACATCGCCTTCCCGGCCTTCAACCACGCGCAGACGCCGAACATACCAGGGCGGGTGAAGACCATTTCCGCCGACCGCCTGCTCGACGAAGAAAGCAAGCAGCCGTTCTACCTGGCCCAGGTAGAAGTGACGCCGGCCGGTATGGGCCTGCTGGGCAGCAACCACATCCGCCCCGGCATGCCCGCCACCGTCACCATCAAGACCGGCGAGCGCAACCTGCTCAGCTACCTGCTCAAACCCATGCTCGAACGCGTCGACGCCGCGTTCAAGGAGCAATGACATGAAACGCTCGTGCCTGATGTTGTGCCTGCTGGGGGTGGCCGTACAGGCCAGTGCCATGGACCTGAAGCAAGCCTGGGACCTGCTGCAGTACCAAGGCCCGATCTACCGCGCTGCGGTGCACGAAAAAGAAGCCGGCAGCGAAAACCGCGCTATCGGTGAGGCCGGCCTGCTGCCGCAGATCAATGCATCCGCCTACTTCAACAGGGTCAATGGCAGCCAGCGCCAGAACGGCCTGGACAACGATCTGGACTACGACTCCAAGGGCGCCAATGTGCGCCTGCGCCAACCGCTGTTCAACAAGCAGAAGATGGCCGAGTACCGCCAGGGCCAGCAACGGGCCGACTACAGCGTGGCGGTGTTCGACGCCAAGAGCCAGGACGCTGCGGTACGCCTGGCCGACGCCTACTTCGACGTGCTGCTGGCCAGCGAAACCATCACCCTGGCCAAGGCCAAGCTGAGCGCCTTCGAAGAGCAGCAGGCTTCGGCGAAACGGCGCAAGGAGCTGGGCGCCGGCACCATCACCGACGTCGATGAGTCGGTGGCCCGCCGCGACTTGGCCGAGGCCGACCTGATCGACGCCCAGGACAACCTGGTCAACGCCCGCCGCAAGCTGGAGGAATACATCGGTGAAACCCCAGAGGCGCTGACCACCTTGCAGCCGGGTTTCAGCACGCCACCGCTGATGCCGGGCAACCTGCAGGAATGGCTGGTAAAAGCCCAGGCCGACAGCCCGCTGATTCACGCGCGCCGGCACAGCTATGAGCTGGCCGAAGAAGAAGTGAAACGTGCCCGCGCCGGGCACTACCCCACCCTGGATTTCGTGGCGGGCTATAACGCTGGCAGCAGCCAGTCGATTTCCGAGCTCAACCAGCGCAACCACTACAGCTCGATCGGCCTGGAGCTGAACATCCCGCTGTACAGCGGTGGCAGCACCAGCGCCCTGACTCGCCAGGCCAGCGCCAACAGTTCCAAGGCCCTGGATGAACTGGACGCCACCCGCCAGGAAGTGATTTCCGGCACCACCCGCGAGTACCGCGGCGTGCAGAGCGGCGCCTTGCGCATTCATGCGCTGGAAAAGGCCGTGGCCTCCAACGAACGCTCGCTGACCTCGACCCGCAAGGGCTTCAAGGAAGGCGGTACCAGCACCAACTCGGATGTGCTCAATGCCGAAGAACTGTTGTATGACGCCCGCCACGACCTGTTCGAGGCAAAGCTGAACTACCTGATGTCGCGGCTTCGCCTGGCCTCGTCCGTGGGTAGCCTGGGGGATGATGATATCCAGCAGGTCAACGACTACCTGGGACCGGAGCTGATGGTCGTCAACTGAATGCACAAGAATCGCCCCCAGGCCAGGTGTGATGCCTGGCTTGCGGGGATACCAGGTCGCTGTATATGATAAGTATTATCGTTTGCGATACTTATTCAAAGCGGCCCTCCCCATGCCTTCACCTTCCGACAGCAGCTTCTGCGATGTGGCCGCGCTCTACCGCCAGCAACACAGCTGGCTGAAAAACTGGCTGCGCCACCGGCTCAATTGCTCGCACAGTGCAGCGGACCTGGCGCAGGACACGTTCTTGCGGCTGCTGGCAAAAGACCAGGTACCCCATTTGCACGCCCCGCGCACTTTTCTTGCAAAGGTTGCGCAAAGTGTCTTGTCCAACCACTACCGCCGGCTAAAACTCGAACGTGCCTACCTCGCAGCCTTGGCGGCCATGCCAGAGCAGTGCGTGCCCAGCCTGGAAACCCAGGCAATCCTGCTGGAAACCCTGATCTCCCTGGATAGGGCGATCGAGAGCCTGGATCAGCCGGTACGCGCTGCATTCCTGTGGTCGCAGGTGGATGGCTTGAGCCATGGGGAAATCGCCGAGCGGCTCAACCTTTCAATCACCACGGTCAAACGCTACATCGTCAAGGCCGGCGCCCTGTGCATCCTGCTGGATCACAGCCTGGACCTGCCATGAACAGTGGCGACAGCCTGTCGATTTCAAGCGATGTGGCCGAACAGGCCATGCACTGGCACCTTGAATTGCAAGAGCAAGGTGTGAGCGAGGCTACCTTGGCCGCCTGGATGAAATGGCGACAGGCGCACCCCGCGCACGAACACGCCTGGCAGCGGGCAGAAACCTTTGCCCAGCGCATGCGTGAAATGCGTGCACCCAATCAGCGCCCGCTGGTTCACGCTACCCTGCGCACGATGTCATCCCGGCGCACGGCACTCAAGCAGTTGGGCGTGCTACTGGCGGCGGGCGCAGGCAGCTGGTACCTGAAAGACAGCACGCTGGTCCAGGACTGGAGCGCCGACTACCGCAGCCGCATCGGTGAGCAGCGACGCCTGGTGCTGGCCGACGGTTCCAGGGTGCAACTCAACACGGACAGCGCCATCAGCGCTGACATTGACACGCAAACCCGGCGCATCAAGCTGCTGCGCGGGGAAGTACTGGTCACCGACAGCACGAAGGCCGGCGGGCGCTTGCTGTCGGTGGACACTGCACAAGGGCGCCTTGAATCTTCGCAAGCACAGTTCAACGTCAGGCAGTTTGGTGGGCACAGCCAGGTGAGCGTTCACCAGGGTACGCTGCTGATAACCCCCAGCGCTCTGGCTCATCAACCGGCCTTGCTCAAAGCCGGCGAGCAAGCCAGCTTCACCAGCAACCGGGTATTCGCCCGGCAGGCTGTAGCGCTGTCCCCGCCTGCCTGGAGCCAAGGCATGCTGGTTGCCCAAGGCCAGCGGCTGGATGAATTTATCGAAGACCTGCGCCGCTACCGCCGAGGGCACCTGGCCTGCGACCCCAGCTTGGCGGGCCTGCGGGTTTCAGGCACGTTCCCCTTGGCCGATACGGAAAAAGCCATTGCTGCTGTCGCTGACACCCTGCATCTCGATGTCCAGCACTTCACTCGATACTGGGTAACGCTCAAGCCTCGCGACGTTTGAAAAAAATAATTGCCTTTGGGTGGTCCGATTTGCGTTCTCGCGAGACTTGAACCCCAAACACTTTATTCAATGGGGAACAACGCGTGAAATTCACCGCCATCAAACACCTGGGCCAGCCGGCTTCGATCAAGCACAAGCTGGCCGTCGCCGTGGTGCAAGGCATCGTCTGCATGAGCGCATCCGCACCACTGCTGGTGCTGCCCGCAGGGGCCGTAGCCGCCGAGCAGCGTCAGGCCGAGTTCGACATCCCGGCTGGTCCCCTGGCCCCTGCCCTGGCGCGTTTCGGCCAGACCGCGCACATCTTGCTTTCCTACCCCACCTCGTTGGCTGAAGGGCGCACCACCACAGGCCTTCAGGGCCGCTTCGAGGTCGACCAAGGCCTGGCGATACTGCTGGCAGGCTCGGGGCTTGAGGCCAGCCGGGGTACCAATGGCAACTATTCCCTGCAAGCCACTGCCGGCAGTGCCCTGGAGCTGAGCGCGGTGTCGATTTCCGGCAAAGCCCCTGGCTCGACCACTGAAGGCACAGGGCTGTACACCACCTATTCATCCAGCAGCTCGACGCGCCTGAACCTCACTCCGCAGGAAACCCCACAATCGCTGACCGTGATGACCCGCCAGCGCCTGGATGACCAGCGCCTGACCAACCTGACCGACGCGCTCGAGGCCGCCCCTGGCATCACCGTGGTCCGCGATGGCCTGGGCTCGGAGAGCGATTCCTACTGGTCACGCGGCTTTGCCATCCAGAACTATGAAGTGGACGGTGTGCCCACCAGTACCCGACTGGACAACTACTCGCAAAGCATGGCGATGTACGACCGTATCGAAATCGTGCGGGGCGCTACCGGCTTGATCAGCGGCATGGGCAACCCTTCTGCCACCATCAACCTGATCCGCAAGCGCCCAACCCACGAAATGCAGGCCAGCATCACCGGGGAAGCCGGCAATTGGGACCGCTATGGCACCGGCTTCGATGTATCCGGGCCATTGACCGAGTCGGGTAATGTGCGTGGGCGCCTGGTCGCCGACTACAAGACCGAGAAAGCCTGGATTGACCGTTACAACCAGCAATCGCAATTGATCTATGGCATCACCGAATTCGACGTGAGCGAAGACACGTTGCTGACGCTGGGCTTCAGCTACCTGCGCAGCGATATAGACTCGCCGCTGCGCTCCGGCCTGCCAACGCGATTCAGCACCGGTCAACGCACCGACCTCAAGCGGTCGCTCAACGCCGCGCCGGACTGGTCCTACAACGACCATGAGCAAACCAGCTTCTTCACCTCTATCGAGCAACAACTGGGCAACGGCTGGAGCGGCAAGCTCGAACTGACGCATGCCGAAAACAAGTTCGATGAACTGTTCAACTTTGCCATGGGCAGCCTGAACACCGATGGCAGCGGCCTGTCGCAGTTGCCGGTGCGCTTCTCGGGCACGCCGCGCCAGGACAACCTGGACCTGTATGTCACCGGTCCGTTCGACCTGCTTGGCCGAAATCACGAGCTGATCACCGGCGTTACCCTGTCGCAATACAAGGAGAGCACGCCAAGCTGGGGCGGCTGGCGCTATGACTATGCCGGCTCACCGGCAGGCGCTATCGACAACCTCTTCGACTGGGACGGCAAATCGGCAAAACCGGCCTTCAGCGAAAGCGGAAAATCGTCGATCGACGAGAACCAGTACGCGGCGTACCTGACGGCGCGGTTCAGTGTGACGGATGACCTGAGCCTGATCGTCGGTAGCCGCGTCATCGACTGGAAACGCGACACCTCCGATCGCCCTTACGGCGGCGAAGCTACCGAGGTCAATCGCGAAGAAAATGGCGTGTTCATCCCCTATGCCGGGGTGGTCTACGACCTTGATGACACCTGGTCGCTGTATGCCAGCTACACCAAGATCTTCAACCCCCAAGCCTCCTGGGTCACCGATGAAGACGACAAGCCGCTCGACCCCATGGAAGGCAAAGGCTATGAGATCGGCATCAAGGGCTCGCACCTCGATGGCCGCCTCAACTCCAGCCTGGCACTGTTCAAACTGGAACAGGACAACCTGGCGATCTGGCAGCACGACAACGTCTATAGCGCTGAACAGGACACCACCTCCAAGGGCATCGAGCTTGAGTTGAACGGTGAACTGGCCGAAGGTTGGCAGGCATCTGCCGGTTACGCCTATTCGGTAACCACCGATGCCGACGACCAGCGCATCAACACCAACCTGCCACGCAACAGCGTCAAGACCTTCACCAGCTATCGCCTGCACGGGCCACTGGACAAAGTCACCGTCGGCGGCGGCGTGAACTGGCAGAGCAAGGTCGGCGCCGACCTGCACACCTTCAGCCAGGGCAGTTACGCAGTCACCAACCTGATGGCTCGCTACGACGTCAACGAGCATCTCAGCGCCACGATCAACCTGAACAATGTGTTTGATCGTGCGTATTACAGCCAGTCCGGGCTGTACGGTGTCTACGGCGCGCCACGCAACCTGATGACGAGCTTCAAGTACAGCTTCTGATACGTCGCGTTTGCTCAAAATGACGTCGCTGCCAGAAGGACGCAGCAATAGCTGCGTCCTTCACGTTCAGGCTATGATCGGCGCTTACGCCCCGGACACCCTGACCTATGCCCGTCGACCTTCAAGCCTTGTACCCCAGGTTGATCCACCTGATGCTGGACACCGTGTTCGTGGTCGACAGGGACAACCAGATCGCCTTCGTCAGCGATGCCTGCGAGGCGCTGCTGGGTTATAAGCCCTGCGAGATGATCGGCACGCCGATCACCGACTACATGCACCCTGACGACCTCGCGGCCACGCGCGCGTCGATTGTGCGGGTGATGAACGGCCAGCCCCATTACGATTTCCGTAACCGCTATGTGCGCAAGGATGGCGGTATCGTGCACATCCTGTGGGCAGCCAGCTGGTCCGAAGAGGCTCAGGCGCGTATCGGTGTGGCGCGGGATGTGACCGCCTTGCGCCAGGCCGAAGATGAACTGCGCTTCCTCGCCCACCACGACCCGCTGACCCGGCTGGCCAACCGGGCCATGTTCAATGAACGGCTGGACAGTGCACTTGCCACCGCGCGGCAGCACAATCGCACGCTGGCATTGCTGTTTCTGGATATCAATGACTTCAAGGAAATCAACGATGTGCACGGGCATGCTGTGGGTGACCGGGTGCTGTGCACGCTTGCGCGGCGGCTCGAAGGCTGCGTACTTGCCACCGACACGGTGGCGCGCATGGGCGGTGACGAGTTCACCGTGCTGTTGACAGATTGCCCGTCGCAAGAGGCCATTGCCGAGCAGATGGTCCGTATCCTGACGGTCATGGCCGAGCCACTCGGGATGGAGTTGTCGGGCATCGACGCGCCGTCCTGCAGCGTCGGCGTAGCGCGCTTCCCTGAGGATGGCCACGATGCCGACATGCTGCTGCGTCATGCCGATGGGGATATGTACCGGGTCAAGCGAAAACACATGGCGACCGGGTAACGATACCCCTTCCCTTCGGGCCGGACCTACATCAGAAGTCAACCGAGGCCGACAGCTGCACCGCCCTCGGGTAGCCGGGCGATATCGCGCCGTACGAAGCCACGCCCGACCAGTACTCGCGGTCGAACACGTTCTGCACCGTCGCCCGGAACGTTGTAGGGTGGCCATCGATGCGCGTGGCGTAGCGCGCCCCCACATCGAACCGTGTCCAGGCATCGAGTTCCTGGGTGTTGGCCTGGTTGATGTACTGGCTGCCCGTGTAGATAGCACCACCGGTCAGGGTGACGCCTTCAGCCCAGGGGGTATCCCACTCGGCCCACAGGTTGGCCTGCACATCAGGCACCCCTACCGCTTCGTTGCCCTTGTTGGCGGCCGTGGCCGAATCGGTCAGCTTGCCGTCCAGCACCGTCACGCCGCCCAGCAACCGCGTGCCCGGCGCAACTTCACCGAACATGCTCAGCTCGACACCGCGGTTACGCTGCTGTGCCTGCACGGAAAACTGGTTGCCTGCCCCCAGTTCACCACTGGGTTTCTCTATCTGGAATACCGACAAGGTAGTCATGAACGTGTTGTGCGCGTACTTCACGCCCAGCTCGTGCTGTTTGGTCTTGTAGGGCGCGAACGCTTCACCGGCATTGTTCGCCGTGGCCGGTGCGACATCACCTTTGCTCAGGCCTTCGACATAGTTGTAGTAAAGCGCAATGTTTTCCCACGGTTTGACCACTACGCCTACCACGGGGGTGGTTGCACTGTCTTTGTAGCGCGAGGTCACCGTACCCGAGGTGCTGTAGTTGCGTGACGCGATTTCCTGCCGACGCACTCCCAGCGTCAATTGCACGCGGTCGTCGAGTACGGACAAAGTGTCGGTCAGGGCAACGCCAGACAGCTCGGCCTCGGACACCCGACTTACCTTCGGTGCAGCGATGTATTGCTTGGGCACATCAACCGGGTGGTAGATGTTCGAGAGGATTTCCGTGCCGTTGTTGATGCCACGGGACAACTCATCCTGGTAGCGGGTGGCCATGGCCGTAACCGTATGGTTGACCGGTCCGGTTTCAAACAGCGTACGCAGCCCAACGTCGGCGGTGGAGCGATCGACGTTGAATTTGTAGTAACCGGGAGTGTTGCTGGTGTCGCCTGCCGCATTGAGGATTTTCGGAACCTGGTCGGACATCCGCGCCACATCTGCCCTGCCGCCACCGACATGGGCGAACACCGTTAACGCGTCGCTGATGTCATATTCCCCACCCAGCAACGCCGACTGCTCGGAGGTTCTCGACCAACCCCAGTCCTGGGGCAGATTGGTACGGCCATTGGCGGCAGAGGGTACGTCGAAACCGGGGGCCACGGTGAAGGGGCGCGAGGCAGCATCCCACCGCTCCTTCTGGCTGATGAAGTCCAGGTTCAGGCGCAAGCGCTCACCTTGGTAGTCAAGGGCGATGGCGCCGATGTCCAGCGCACGTTGCTGGTCATCGATAGCCGTGTCGCCTTGGGCGAGGCTGCCGTTGAAACGCACGCCCCATTGCCGCTGCTCCCCGAAACGGCGGCTGATGTCGAGGTGGCCGCCCACCTGGGTGTCAGAGCTGTAGCTGGCGGTGACACGCGTCAAATCTTCGGCGAGCGCGCGCTTGGGGACGATATTGATCACGCCGCCAACGCCGCTGTTCGGGGAAATACCGTACATCAAGGCCCCCGGGCCCTTGAGCACTTCGACCCGCTCGGCATATTCGGTGAACACGCGGTAGTTGGGTGCAACCCCGTACACACCATCGAAGGCCAGTTCGCCCAGGTTGCCTTCACCCACCGGGAAGCCGCGAATGAAGAACGAGTCGACGATGCCACCCGCCTGACCGGTGGAGCGCACAGAGGGGTCACGCTCCAGGGCATCGGCCACGGTCACCGTCTGCAGGTCGGCGAGGGTTTTTGCGGTGTAGCTGGTGACGTTGAAGGGCGTATCCATCACATCTTTGTTGCCAAGCATGCCTAGCCGCCCGCCGCGTGCTACCTGTCCGCCGGCGTAGGCCTCTGGCAGTGTTTCGTGGCGCATGCTGTTGGCGTCAATGGTCGTGGTGGCCAGCGTGAGGCCTTCACCACTGTTTGGTTGACGGCTCAGTTGATAATTGCCGTTACTCAGCTCTACCAGCTCAAGGCCACTGCCGGCCAGCAACCGGGCGATGCCGTCACGCGCCGAATAGGCCCCGCTGAGCCCGGGGCTGTGCAGGCCATCGGTCAATGCCGGTTCAAACGACAGCGCAACGCCCGAGGCCAGCGCGAAACTGGACAACACCCGCCCCAGTGGGCCCGGGGCAATCTCGTAGGTGCGGATGGCTACAGCATCCAGGGGCTGCGCGACGGCTGGCAGCCACTGGCCGGCCCCTGCCAGCAGAACGGCCCCGAACAGGGTGCCACGCACCGCAACAGCTAACGCACGCTTACGGAATGGACGACTTGCAACAGGCATGACAGGCGGGTCCTTCTGGCTGGGAATGGAAGTGTTCATTCCTGTTGCCAGCCGAGACTGAAAAAAGTATCACCCACAAAGGCGTTTTTTTTCCGCGCCTGGCATTTCACGACTCTGCGGGGTAAAGCAGGGTCCAGTAGCCGTTCATGTGCGCGGATACCCGCAATGAATAGGTCGACTCCAGCATGCTCAGGCTGCGCCTGGTATCGCTGACCGGAAACGCCCCGGAAATACGCAGGCCGGCAATACCAGGGTCGCAGCGAATGACGCCGCGCTGGTAGCGCGCCAGCTCGGTCACAAAATCATCCAGCCGCATGCGGTCTGCCAGCAGCATGCCCTGGATCCAGGCCGTTGCGGTGGTGTCGACCGAGGTCGGCCTGCCGACCGTGTGCGCATTGAAATCGACACGTTCACCGGCCTGTACAACGGTGCCAGGGTTGGCCGCCGCACGGGCGGGTTCGATGCGAATGGCCCCTTCGATAACCGCCAGGTAGGTGCGCCCGTCCAGCTCTCGCACGCTGAAGCGCGTGCCCAGCGCTTGCATGCGCCCTTCCCGCGTTCCCACCCGCAAGGGGCGCGCAGGCACCACGATATCGGGCGCAGTCTGCACCAGGATTTCACCCCGGCGCAGTTCAATGAAGCGCTCGTCGGCATCGAAACGGATGTCGATTGCAGAGTCGGTATTGAGGAAGATCTGCGTACCATCGGCCAGGGTGAGCTGGCGGCATTCGCCTACGGCCGAGCGATAGTCGGCGGCCCATCCTTGTTGCTCGGTCAGCTTCCAGCCGGCCCACCCCGCCGGAAGCACGGCCAGCAGCAACGCCAACCGGCTGATCATCGCCCGACGGCCCGGGTCGGCCGGGCGGTCGAGCGCCGACATCGACAGCGCCGGCGGCAAACCGTCCAGCTTGCCCATCAGCCGCTCGGCGCGCTGCCAGGCCTGTGCACGCTCGGGGCTGCTGCTGCGCCAGGCCAACCAGTCGGCCTTTTGCGCATCGCTGACGGCTCCGGCACTCATGGCCATCAACCACTCGGCCGCTTCTTCAAGTGCCTCGGTATCCATTGGGCCGATACGCTGGACATCAACCATCTAGTCGACCAGCCTCAAGCACTGGAGAAATGCCTGTTTCATGTAACGCTTGATGGTGATGAGCGATACACCTAGCTGCTCGGCAATGGCTTCGTACTTCATGCCGCCCAGCTGGGACAGCAGGAACGCGCGCCGGACCAACGCTGGCAGGGTGTCGAGCATGGCATCGATTTCGTGCAGGGTTTCCAGGATCATCAAGCGGGCTTCGGGCGAAGGCACTTCAGGTTCCGGCAGGTGTTCAAGCGCCTTGAGGTAGGCACGCTCCAGCGATTTACGCTGGCACCAGTTGGCCAGGATGCCCCCGGCAACACAGCTCAGGTAGGCCCGCGGTTCTTCAAACACCACGGTTTTCGAAGCCAGGATGCGCGCGAAGGTATCCTGCACCAGGTCGGCCGCATCGACCGCATTGCCCAGGCGCCTGCGCAGCCTGGCATGCAGCCAGCCCTGGTGGCCGTTGTACAGCGCCTCTACATTGCGCAGGTGATTGTCGGAGCCAGGTAGCACGTCGCTCATGGGGGCGATTCTGTTCACGCAAGTGAGAATTGTTTTCAATATTAAGGTAGCGTTTCAACACAACGCAAGTTCAACCACCGGGACACCACCATGCCTGACCCTGAAAGCACCCTACTCGACAGTTGGCAGCACAACGCCCACGCCTGGATCGACGCCGTGCGCAGCGGTGCCATCGAGAGCCGTCGCCAGGTCACCGACCAGGCCATCCTGCTAGCCATCCTTGGCCGCCAGCCCGGTCGGGTGCTGGACCTGGGCTGTGGTGAGGGCTGGTTGCTGCGTGCACTGGATGACCGCGGTATCGAAGCCGTGGGCGTGGATGGTGACCGGACGCTGGTAGATGCCGCGCGCGCAGCAGGCTCGGCCGAGGTGCACCTGGCCAGCTATGCGCAGCTGGCCGATGCACAGGCTTATGTGGGCACAGGGTATGACGTGGTCTGTGCCAACTTTGCACTGTTGCACCAGGACGTCATCCCGTTGCTGGCGGCCATGAAAGATTTGCTGGTGCCGGGAGGCGCACTGGTGATCCAGACGTTGCACCCCTGGAGCGTGGCAGGCGGGGAGTATCAGGATGGCTGGCGGAAGGAGTCGTTTGCCGGGTTTACCGGGAATTGGCAGCCGATGCCGTGGTATTTCCGCACCCTGGCCAGCTGGCTGAATGCGCTGGACATGGCGGGATTGCGGCTGGTCAGTTTGCAGGAGCCACAGCACCCGCAAAGCGCGGTGCCGCAGTCGTTGTTGATGGTGGCTGAGCGCCCCTGAAGCGACGCTTTGGCCGTCATGAAGCGGATGTGTGGGAGCGGCCTTGCGTCGCGAAAGGGCTGCAAAGCAGCCCCAGCAATATTTGCAACGCCACAGAGACCCTGGGGCCGCTCTGCGGCCCTTTCGCGACGCAAGGCCGCTCCCACAATGACCGCGTTACAGGACTGGCTTGCGCGCCGCGCCGCTGCGGGCCTTGGCCATGGCCGCAAGGCGGACCGCGACGTTGGCCGCGCCGTAACCGGTATAGCCACCCTTGCGCTGGATGATTTCGAAGAAGAAGCGCTCTTCAAACGGTTCGGTGTACACGTGGAACAACTCGCCACCCTGGGCGTCGCGGTCATACAGCACGTTGTAGTACGCCAGTTCGCTGAGGAACTCGTCGTCGAAATCGAAGCGCGCCGCCAGGTCGTCGTAATAGTTCAGCGGGATTTCCAGCAGCGGTACTCCAGCCAGCTTGGCACGCGCCACTTCACGGAAGATGTCGTCACAATCGAAGGCAATGTGATGCACCCCCGAACCGCGGTAGCTGGACAGTGCATGGGCAATGGCGGTATTGCGGTTTTCCGAGATGTTCAGCGGCAGGCGCAAGGTGCCGCACTGGCTGCGCAGGGCACGGCTCTTGACCAGGCCATACGGGTCGGGCAGCACCACTTCGTCGTCGGCGGCGAAGTCGAACAGGCTCTTGTAGAACAGCACCCAGCTGTCCAGCGACTCGGCTGGCAGGGCCAGGGCCATGTGGTCGATGCGACGCAGGCCGCCCGTGGCGGGGGCGCTGTTGTCCAGGCTGAAATCGGTGTCGTACAGGGTCTGGCCAGCGGTGCCCTGCTCCACCAGGTACAGCAAGCTGCCGTCCGGTGCACGTACCGCCGGTACTTCGCACTCGTTGGGGCCGACCAGGCCGCGGAACGGCTGGCCACGGAAGGCGGTGGCGCGCTTCAGGGCGGCTTGCGGGTCCTTGACCCGCAGCGCGGTGGCGCACAGCGACGGGCCGTGGGCCTCGAAGAAGTTGTGGCCGAAGGAGTACGGCTCGGCGTTCAGGACAATGTTGATATCGCCCTGGCGCAGCAGTTGTACGTCCTTGCTGCGGTGCTTGCCGGCTTCGGCAAAGCCCAGGCGCTTCAGCCAGCTGCCCAGGCGCGCGCCGACGGCTTCGTCGACCGCAAATTCAAGGAACTCCACGCCGTCATAGGCGCTGGCCGCTGGCGGGGTAAACAGCACGCCAGGTTCGATCGGCGTGTTTTCCTGCTCCAGGCGCAAGCGGGTCTGTTCTTCGAGGTACAGCAGCGAACGCAGGCCGTCGGCGGCATTCTGCCGGGTGGGCGCGGCGCGGAAGCCGTCGTTGAAGATTTCTAGCGACAGCGGGCCACGGTAGCCAGTGGCAAGAATCGGCGCCAGGAAACCGGCCATGTCCATTTCGCCCTGCCCCGGGAAGCAGCGGAAGTGGCGGCTCCACTCCAGCACATCCATGGCCAGGATCGGCGCGTCGGCCATCTGCACGAAGAAGATCTTGTCGCCGGGGATGTCGCGGATCGCGCTTGGGTCGCCCTTCAGCGACAAGGTGTGGAAGCTGTCGAGGATGACCCCGAGGGCCGGGTGGTCGGCCTGGCGCACCAGGTTCCAGACTTGCTGGTAGGTATTGACGTGGCGGCCCCAGGCCAGGGCTTCGTAGCCAATGCGCAGGCCGCGTTTGCCGGCATGCTCGCCCAACAGGCGCAGGTCATCGACCAGCAGTTGCTCATCACCCAGGGCATCGGCCTGCACGTTGCTGCACACCAGCACCAGGTCGGTGCCCAGCTCTTGCATCAGGTCGAACTTGCGCTCGGCGCGGTCGAGGTTTCTCTGCAGGCGGTCGCGGCGGCAGCCTTCAAAGTCGCGGAACGGCTGGAACAGGGTGATGGCTATCCCTAAGTCGGCGCACATCTGGCGCACCTGGCGCGGGCTGCCAGCGTAATAGAGCAGATCGTTTTCAAAGATCTCGACGCCGTCAAAACCGGCGGCGGCGATGGCTTCGAGCTTTTCCGGCAGGGTGCCGCTCAAGGACACGGTAGCGATCGAACGCTGCATGACGGGAGTTCCTTGTTGTTAGAAAATGACGGTGCCAGTCAGGTAAAAAACCCCTGTCACAGTTTATGGCACGATCGATTATTCGCAGGTAAAGTCGTCGCTTCAATCTCTTTGTACGGAATGGTTAGTTTTGCGTTCGATTATCGCACAAAACCCGTTTTAACGAATTGCTAGACCGCTGGCCCGTGGTCAACATGAACCACAGACGCAGGCACACCGACCACTGCCTCCTGCCTTGGCGAACCAACGGCGGAACCTGCGCAAACAACAATAACAACGGAGACAACGATGGCTCACTCCAGCTCGCAAGCCAAAAAAGCGACCGCCAGTGGATGGATAGGCTCGGCACTCGAGTACTACGACTTCTTCATCTACGCCCAGGCCGCTGCACTGATTTTCCCGCAGATCTTCTTCCCCAATACTGACCCGAAAATGGCCATCATCGCCTCGTTGGCCACCTACGGCGTGGGCTACCTGGCGCGTCCGGTCGGTGCTTTCGTGCTGGGCCACTGGGGTGACACCCGCGGTCGCAAGAACGTGCTGCTGCTGTGCATGTTCCTGATGGGCCTGTCGACCATGGCGGTAGGCCTGCTGCCTACCTACCACGACATCGGCTACCTCGCACCGGCCTTGCTGGTGGTGCTGCGCCTGATCCAGGGCTTTGCCGTGGCCGGGGAGATCTCCGGGGCCAGTTCCATGATCATGGAGCACGCGCCGTTCGGTCGAAGAGGCTACTACGCCAGCTTCACCCTGCAAGGCGTGCAAGCGGGCCAGGTGCTGGCAGCGGCGGTGTTCCTGCCACTGGCCTACTTCATGCCTAGCGAAGCCTTCACCGAATGGGGCTGGCGCATACCGTTCCTGATGAGCGCCGTGGTGCTGATTGCAGGCTTCATCATCCGCAAGGAAGTGCATGAAACCCCAGCCTTTGTGAAGGAAGAGAAGCAGGACAAAGTTGCCAAGTCGCCAATCCGCGAGGCCTTCCGCCACAGCTGGAAGCACATGGTGCTGGTGATGTTCATGGCCCTGATGAACGTGATCCCGGTGGTGGCCACCATCTTCGGTGCGGCATACGCTGTGCAGCCGGCCTATGGCATCGGCTTCGACAAGAGCGTCTACCTGTGGATTCCGGTAGTCGGCAACATCGTTGCGGTGCTGGTGATCCCGTTTATCGGCAACCTGTCCGACAAGATCGGCCGTCGCCCGACCATGATCGCCGGCTGCCTGGGCTCTGGCCTGCTGGCCTTCGTCTACCTGTATGCCATCAGCATCCAGAACGTGCCCATGGCGTTCGCCGCCTCGATCGTGATGTGGGGCATGGTGTATCAGGGTTACAACGCGGTGTTCCCAAGCTTCTACCCAGAGCTGTTCCACACCCGCTACCGCGTTTCGGCCATGGCCATCGCGCAGAACATCGGCACCATGCTGACCGCCATGCTGCCGGCGCTGTTCGCCCTGATTGCACCGCCTGGCTCGGACAACATCCCGCTGGTGGTAGGTAGCCTGGCGTTCTTCATCACCTGCGTGTGCGCCCTGGCAGCCTACATCGCCCCGGAAACCCACCGCCTGGCGATGGAAGACCTGGGTAACCCGGACGCCAAGCCGATGGAGAAAGAAGCCTATGAAGCTAGCCGTAAAGGTAGCTTTCAGGCAGTGAGCCACTGATAGACCGCTGGGGCTGCTTTGCAGCCCATTCGCGGGCTTGCCCGCTCCCACAGGTACCGCACAGCTTCAGCCTCGGTGCGATCCTGTGGGAGCGGGCAAGCCCGCGAATGGGCCGCAACGCGGCCCCCGGCAATCTCAGCCTTTGATCACTTCCTGCAAGCGCGCCCACAGTCGCTCGACATGCTCCCGCTCAGTCGGCAGCGCACCCACCGACACCCGCACCATCCACCGCCCATCCAGCGTCGCCGGCGTCACATACGCCTCCCCGGACGCATTCAGCCGCTCGGCCCACCCCTTGGTATGCGCATCCAGCACCTCCCCTTCCAGCCCCGCCGGCCGATGGCGAATGCACAAGGTCTGCAATTGCACCGGCGCCAGCACTTCCCACTGCGCCGCCGCCCCGACCTGCTCTGCCAGCCACCGGGCATTGTCCAGGTCACGCCGCAACCGCGCCTGCAACGCTTCGACACCCTCGCTGCGCAACATGAACCACAGCTTCAACGCGCGGAACCGACGGCCCAGCGGGATGCCCCAGTCACGCAGGTTCTTCACCTCGCCATCCACCGCCGATTGCAGGTAGCTGGGGTTGGTGCTCATCACCCGGATCAGGTGCTGCGGATCACGCACGTAGTAGATCGAGCAGTCGAAGGCCACGCCCAGCCACTTGTGCGCATTGACCACTACCGAATCGGCCAGCTCGATGCCGTCCCACATCCAGCGGCACTCGGGCAGGATCATCGCCGAACCGGCCATGGCCGAATCCACATGCAGCCACAGGCCATGGGCCTGGGCGATCTCGCCGATCGGGCGCAGTGGGTCCAGCGCGGTGGTGGTGGTGGTGCCGGTGGTGGCCACCACGGCGCATGGCTGGTTGCCCGCTGCCAGGTCCTGCTCGATGGCGGCCTGCAGCGCCTCCGGGCGCAAGGCATAGCGTTCGTCGGTCGGGATCAGGCGGATGTTGTCGCGACCAAAGCCGGCCAGCAGCGCGGCCTTGTCCACCGAGCTGTGGGCGTGGGCGCTGACGTAGACGATCAGGGGCTTGGCCTGGGCTTGCAAGCCACCGCGCACCAGTGCGTAGTCGCTGGCGCGCTCGCGGGCGCTGATCAGCGCCACCAAAGTGCTGGTCGATGCGGTGTCCTGGATCACCCCGCTCCATTGGCCCGACAGGCCGAGCAACTGGCGCAGCCAGTCGAGGGTGGTTTCTTCCAGCTCGCTCAGCGCCGGGCTGGACTGCCACGACAGGCCCAGCACGCCCAGGCCGGTGCTGAGGAAGTCGCCAAGTACCGAGGACAAGGTGCCATTGGAGGGGAAGTAGCCGTAGAAGTCCGGGTGCTGCCAATGGGACAGGCCGGGCATGACCAGTTGGTTGACGTCGTCGAGGATGGCTTCGAAGGGCTCACCTTGCTGGGGAGCGCTGTCGGGCAAGGCGGCCTTCAGGTAGCCAGGCTCGACCTGGGCCATGACCGGGCGTTCGCCGACGGTCTGGCGGTAGTCGGCAATCAGGTCGATCAGTTGGTGGCCGTACTGGCGGAATTGTTCGGGGGTCACGTGGGCTCTCCTGTGGGTAATCCACTGCCTGTTCCGGCCCTATCGCCGGCAAGCCAGCTCCCACAGGTACTCCATAGGCTTCAGACCTTGTGGCTGACTTGTGGGAGCTGGCTTGCCGGCGATAGGGCCGGAACAGGCAACACAATGCCCCCAGTCTAGGCACCTATCCCCCGGCGAATAACCCCGCATCGCGCATACCTGCTATGGCAAACCCGCATGCCCACCCTGCACGCCGAACTGCGACTGACGCCACAGCTCGAACACCCGGTTGCGCAACCAGCGGTGCTCGGCCGAAGCCTGCAGGCGCTGGTGCCATACCACCCAGTAGCGCTGACTGTGGTCGATAAAGCCCAGCGGCCGCCAGGCCAGGTCATGCAGGCGGCACAGTTGCCGGGCAATGTGCTCCGGTACGGTGGCCACGGCCTGGCTGTTGGCGATGACCTTTACGGTGGCGGAAAAAAACGGCACCTCCAGGCTGACCCGCCGCTGCAGGCCCTGGGCACGCAGGTGGCGGTCGATGAAGCTGTCCTTGTCGCCGCCGCCGGAAATGCGCACATGCTTGTGCGCCAGGTAATCGGCCTGGCTGAGCGCGGCATGGGCGGCCAGCGGGTGGTCGTGGCGCATCAGGCACACCGCACGGTCCTCACCCAGCAAGCGCCCGTGCAGGTTGGGGGGCGACTCGTCGAACAAGGTGGTTGCCAGGTCGATTTCGCCGCTGGCCAGCAACGCATACTGGCCGGCCTGCCAGGTACGGTATTCCAGCGATACACCCGGGGCTTCGTGTTCCAGCGCAGCCACCAGCAGCGGCAGCATATGCTCGGCGACATAGTCCGAGGCGGCCAGGCAGAAGCGCCGCTCGCAGCGCGCCGGGTCGAACACTGCGGGCTGGCGCAGCGCGTGCAGCTCTTCGAGAACCTGGCGTAGCGGTTCGACCAAGGCTTCGGCGTGTTCGCTGAGTACGTAGCCGCGGCCTTGGCGCACCAGCAACGGGTCGTCGAAGGCTTCGCGCAGGTGGGCCAGCTGCCGGCTGAGGGCCGACTGGCTGACGCCCAGGCGCTCGGCGGCGTGGCTGAGGTTTTTCAGCTGCAGTAGGTGGTCGAGGGTGCGCAGGTGGGCAAGGCTGAGGGAGGCGAAGGTGGGGTTCATCGAGGGTTCGGCTCCAGACCGCAGGCGAGGGCTTTGCCCTCGTTTCGCGACACAAGGCCGCTCCTACAGAGGAATGCATAACCCCTGTGGGAGCGGCCTTGCGTCGCGAATGGGCCGCAACGCGGCCCCGGCTTTTTAGGCAGTCAGACCAACGTAGACGTTCTGCACGTCATCGTTCTCGTCAATCGCCTCAAGGAACGCTTCAACCTCGGCCAGCGCCTCGGCACTCAGGCTGGCTGCGCTCACCGGGTTTTTCGGGGTATAGCCGATTTTTGCCGCGGTCACGGTGAAGCCTTGCTCCGGCAGCGCCTTCTGCACGGCATCCAGGTCGGTGGTATCGGTGATGAACAGGGTCGAGCCCTCTTCTTCACCTTCCTCGAAGTCCTGGGCGCCGGCTTCGATGGCGGCCATTTCCGGATCAGCGTCAGCGCTTGCCGGGGTGGCTTCGATCAGGCCTACGTGGTTGAAGTCCCACGCTACCGAACCGCTGGCACCCAGCTGGCCCTTGCGGAACAGCACACGAATCTGCGCGACGGTGCGGTTGATGTTATCGGTCAGGCACTCGACGATCAGTGGTACCTGGTGCGGCGCGAAGCCTTCATAGCTCACCGCATGGTACTGCACGGCGTCACCGTCCAGGCCAGCACCCTTGCGGATTGCCCGATCCAGGGTCTCGCGGGTCATCGAAGCCTTCTTGGCTTGCACGATGGCCAGGCGCAGGCGCGGGTTCATGTCGGGATCGGCGCCCGACTTGGCAGCGATCTGGATTTCCTTGGACAGCTTGCCCATGACCTTGCCTTTGGCATTGGCCGCTGTTTCTCTATGTTTGGCTTTCCACTGTGCGCCCATGTCAACTCTCTTGTTTCAGCGGCCGGTTCAGGAAGCGACCGGCCAAAAGTGGGTGCATTTTATACGCCCTCAGGCATGGGATCGACAAGAAATCTCATCAGCCTTTATCGGCTTTGCCTGCCGCCGCGGCAAACCGCGCCAGGCGTACATCCAGCCGGCGTGGCCGCAGGCCGTGGTCCTCGGCGCGCTCCTTGCGGCGGATGGCGTTGCGCACCACCAGCGAGCCCAGGTAGCGGATCGGCTCGGGCGGGAACAGCCCCAATGGCCCCTTCACGAGTGGCGAACGGGTCCACGGGTTGTCCAGCCCCAGCGCCAGCGACGAAAGAATCTGCCCACCCATGTGGCACGGGCCAACGCCGCTGCCGGAGTAACCAAAGCCGTAGAACACGTTGCCCTGCCCGTCCAACCGGCCAAAGAACGGCAAACCGGTCACCGAGCGGTCCGACGGCCCGTTCCAGCTGGCCGCCAGTGGCACCTCGGCCAAGGCCGGGAAAAACCCGCCAAGGGTTTCGCCCAGCAATGGCCGGTACGGCGACGGCTGGTCGAATACCGGCAGCATCCGCCCGCCATAGGCAAACGTGTTGCCGCCCTTGCCGAGCATCAGCCGGCCATCGGAGGTGTTGTGGTAGTAGTGCACGAAAATCCGCGAGTCGAGCACGCTGATGCCGCTGTCCAGGCCGATCTGGCGCAGCAGTTCGGGGCACGGTTCGGTAATGACCATGTCGCTGGAAACGATCGCCACGCTGCGCTCGAACTGCGGAAAAGCCCGCGCCATCCAGGCATTGAGGCCCAGCACCACGCGGTCGGCGCGCACGGTTCCATGAGCGGTGCGTACCTGCACCGGGGCACCGTGCTCCAGGCCGGTCATGGCGGTGCCTTCATGAATGCGCACACCGCGCTGCAAGGCCACCCGGCGCAGGCCGCGCACCAGCTTGCCCGGCTGCACCGTGGCTGCTGCCGGCGAGAACCAGCCCTCCAGGTGTCGCGCCGAGCCCGCCAGACGCTGCACCTGTTCCAAGGGCAGGCGACTGAACGAATTGATGCCCTTCTGCTCCAGCGCGGCGATCACCCCGTCCGTGGCGCCGACCTGGGCCGCGTTGGTGGCGGTGTACAGCGTGCCGTCCAGGCGGTAGTCACAGTCAATGCCGTTTGCCGCGCAGAACGCCCCGATGTCACCGATGCTGCGCTCCGACTCGCTTACCAGGCGTACCGCCTCGGCCATGCCGAACAGGCGCTCGAGGGTGAAGTACTTGGCCGACCAGGACAACGCGCAGCCACCGTTGCGGCCACTGGCACCGGCGCCGCAGATGTCGGCTTCGATCAGCAGCACATCCAGGGCCGGCACCGCCTCTTTTAGCATCAATGCCGTCCACAGGCCGGTGTAGCCGCCACCGACGATGCACACATCGCAGCGGGCATCGCCTTGCAGCGGCGGGCACACCGCCTCTTGCGTGGAATCCAGGGCCTGTTGCAGCCAGAAGGGTCTCATTCGCTCGCTTTCCTTTCAGGTACGCAGTGGCTTGATTGCCATGCTGGTATTCGGTGCCACGTCGTTGCTTTGCACACTGCTGGCCGGGCGGCTGTTCCAGTGCGGCAGCAGCACCAGCGCCGAGAACAGCGCGCAGCCAGCGAACACGATGAACACCGTGACGCCGTCGAAGTAACCCGGCAGCAACCCACCCAGCACCGCCCCCACCGAGCCGCAACCATTGACGAAGCCGGCGGCAGTGGCACCGGCCTTGGCGGTGCCGAAATCGATGGCGGCGGCGCCGCTGATCATGGAGTCGGGCCCGTACAGGGTCAGGCCCATGACGAACAGCAAGGCCACCACCAGCATCACGTTGCCGGTGTGCATGGCCGCCATGAACCCCGCCAGCGCCACGGTCAGCAGCACCAGGCTGATGACACAGGCCGGCATGCGCCGGGCGCCGAACAGCTTGTCGGAGGCCAGGCCGATGAGGATCGGGCCGAGCAGCCCGGCCAGTTCGAAGGCGGTCGGGATGATTGCCGCGCCGACCTTGCCTACCGAGGGCATCTGCTCGAACACGATGACCGGCCCCCACAGCAGGATGGCGTAGCGCGCCGGCTTCAACAGGAAGTACGCAAGCCCCAGGGTCAGCACCGTGCGGTTGCGCATGATCTCCCTCAGCGGCGCCCACACGCTGCACAGGTTGTCAGCCGGGGCCATGCTCTGCGGCTCGGGCTCCACCGCCGGCAGGCCGACATCCTCAGGTTTGTTGCGCTGCAGGAAGAAGAACAGCACGGCCACCAGCGCCACCACGGCGGCACTGGAGAAAAACGCTGCGTGCCAGGTGCCCACCAGGGTATAGGCCCACCAACCGGCGAACGGTGAGGCCACCAGGCCGCCGAAGGCGTAGCAGGAACTCCACAGCCCCAATACCCGCCCACGCTGCGAGGCCGGGAAGAAACTGCCGATGTTCTTGCACAAACCGGCCCAGCCGGTGGACTGCGCCAGGCCCTGCACCAGCATGCACGTGGCAAAGATCGGGAAGGTGGCGTAACTGCCCATCACCACCGCTGCCACCGCAGAAATCAGCAACCCGCCAAGCACCACCACACGCGGGCCGAAGCGGTCGGCGAGCATGCCCCAGGTGAACTGGCCCACGGCGTAGGCAGCCAGGTAGATGGCGTCGAGGTTGGCCATGGCGGCCTTGTCGAGCATGAAGCCTGGGTCTTCAGCGATGCCCAGCTTGGCTACCGAGAAGGCTTTGCGGGTGAAGTAGAAGGCGGCGTAGGCCAGCCAGGTGATGGCGAAAATCTGGATGCGCCAGCGTTTGAACGCGGCTAGGGATTGATTCATGTGAGTCTGACCTCTTGCTCAAGTGTGCCGGCAGAATGTGAAGAAACGCCTGTCTTGTTCTTGTGTTACGCACAGCGATGACGAGGCTGTCATCGGGTCAGGTGGCACCGTGTGGGCACCAAGGCCCTGGCGCCATTCGTGATGCCGGCACCGGGCTGACATGCATGGAAACAGTTGCGCTAAGATAAATAAAATCGATTTATCGTATTTCACACATAAGCCCAGCTTGTTACTGAGGTCAGTCATGTCGGTTTCCCACGCACAACTCAAGGCCTTCCATGCGGTGGCCGTGCACGGCAGCTTTACCCGCGCTGCGCAAAAGCTGTTCCTGACCCAGCCAGCGGTGTCGGACCAGGTGCGCAAACTGGAGGAGCGTTTCGGCGTATTGCTGTTTCACCGCAACAAGCGTTCGGTGCAGCTCACCGACCTGGGCGAGCGCCTGCTGGGCATCAGCCAGCGCCTGTTCGCCTGCGAGGCCGAGGCCCTTGACCTGCTGCAGGATTCGCGCGCGCTGCACACCGGCAGCCTGGTGCTGGCGGTGGATGCGCCGGTGCACGTGCTGCCGCAGATCGCCCGCTTTTGCCAGCGCTACCCGGGCATCCAGGTGAAGATCGAGACCGGCAACACCGATGAGTCGCTGGCCCGCCTGTTCAGTTACCAGGCTGATCTGGCCCTGCTCGGCCGGGACGTCGACGATGAACGCCTGCATTGCCTGCCACTGCGCCGCGACCCGATGGTGGCGTTTGTTTCGCACAACCACCCGTGGGCCAGCCGCGGCTCGATCAGCCTGGCCGATCTGGACGACACGCCATTGGTGCTGCGCGAGCCCGGCTCGGTGACGCGACAGACGCTGGAAGAAGAGATGCAACGGGCGGGTTTGCGGATTCGCCCGGCAATCCAGGTGGAAGGCCGCGAGGCGGCGCGTGAGGCGGTGGTGGTGGGGATTGGCGTGGGCGTGGTGTCGGCGGCGGAGTTTGGCGCCGATGCGCGGGTGTGTGCATTGCCGATCGTGGATTGTCAGCGGCATTTGACCGAGACGCTGGTGTGCCTGAGCGAGCAGCGTACGCGGCGGGTGGTGGCGACCTTTTTGCAGATGGTTGAAGAAGGTTTGTAAGCCTGTACCGGCCCTTTCGCAGCACAAGGCTGCTCCTACAGATTATCGCATTGCCCTGTAGGGGCAGCCTTGTGCTGCGAAGAGGCCAGTGCAGGCAACCCTACTATGCTGGAATAACCTCAACCCACAAACCGCCCCCCATGCTCTACCGCCTTGCCGCCGACACTCTGGTCCTGTTGCACCTGGCCTTCATCCTGCTGGTGCTGTTCGGCGGCCTGCTGGTGCTCAAGTGGCGCCCCGCCCTGCTCATCCACCTGCCGGCCCTGGCCTGGGGCCTGGCGGTGGAGTGCCTGCAGCTGGGCTGCCCGCTCACCACCTGGGAAAACCGCATGCGCAGCGGCGCCGGTGACGCGGGGTACCAGGGCGGCTTTGTCGAGCACTACATCTGGCCGCTGATCTACCCCGCCGGGCTGACCCCGCAGGTCCAGCTGCTGCTGGGCAGCATCGTGCTGCTGCTCAACCTCGGCATTTACAGCTACGTGGCCTGGCGCTGGCGACGGCCTAGCGGGTAGCGATCACGAACAACCGCGGGAACGGCAGCAGCACCTTGCCATCGGTGGCCGGCGGGTAGTCGCGCTGCATGGCCTGCAGGTACATCTGCAGGAAATCCGCCTGCTCCTGGTCATCGAGCCTGGCCAGATAAGGCCGCAACGCCGAACCCTTGAACCACTCCACCACTGCTTCGGCGCCACCCACCAAAGGGTGGTGATAAGTGGTCCGCCACACATCCACTCGCGCACACAGCGGGCTGAGCAAGTCGTAGTAGAACGCCGCACCGTGCCGTGGTGGCAACTGGAAGTCGGCGAACTTCGCCGCCCAGGGGCCTTGGCTGGCAATCTCGCGCAACTGCCGATGGGCCGGTTCGTCGAGGTTGTCGGGGGTTTGCACGGCCAGGCTGGCGCCTTCGCTCAACTGACGCACCAGGTGCGGGTACAGCGAGGCGTGGTCGGGTACCCATTGCAGCGAGGCATTGGCCAGGATCAGGTCCTGCGGCTCGGGTGCAGACCAGCCGGCAATGTCGGCGATGACCGTACGTACCCGTGGGATGCACAGCCGCTTGCGCTCGCGGGCCTTGTCGATCATGTCCGGGTCGCTGTCCAGCGCAGTCACCTGTGCATCGGGGTAGCGTTGCAGCAACACCTCGGTGGAATTACCCGGGCCGCAGCCCAGGTCGGTGGCGTGGCGCACCGGGCGTGGCGGGATGGCGGCGAGCAGGTCGCGCACCGCGCGGGTGCGTTCGTCTTCGAACAGTGAATACTGGGTGGCGGACCAGGCCATGTGCGGCTCCTTTGGGCGGGCAATGTGTCTAGCATATGCCATCTGTCGCCCAACGGGCCCCTTCCGCAAACCTGTGGGAGCGGCCTTGCGTCGCGATAGGGCCGCAAAGCGGCCCCGGCAATCTGTGCTGTATCGAAGATCCTGGGGCCGCTCTGCGGCCCTTTCGCGACGCAAGGCCGCTCCTACAAGGGTTTGCGCCAGGCTGGCGATGAATCAGTCTGGCCAATGACCAGCCCGCCATCAGCCGCGCGCACCACCGTCACTGGCAACACCGCAGGCAACTGCTCCAGCAGTGCCCGCACCTGTCGGCTGTCGAACTCACCCGACAAGCGCAAACCACCGGTGCGTTCATCCGCCAGCCGCAGTGGCACCTCGCTGTAGCGCTGCAAATCCACCATCGCATCGCGCAACGGCGTACCGTCAAAACGCAACACCGAGCTGCGCCAGGCCTCCATCGCACCTGACGCCACGGCCTGCACCTCGCCCAACTCGCCAGCAGCAGCAAGCAGTTGCTGCCCAGCCCGCAGTGGCTGCACGGCGCCGTGCCCACTGCCGACCTCGACCGCCCCCTCCAGCACCCCTACCCGCACGCCACGCACATCGCTGCGCACGTCGAACACCGTACCGATATCACGCACCCGCACGCCCTGGCTGCGGACAATGAACGGCGCATCGGCATGCACTACGGTAAACCGCGCCTGCCCTTCGACCAGCTCCAGCTGCCGGCTGCGCAGGCGCCGTTCAATCCGCAGGCGGCTACCGGAATCCAGCAGCACCTGGCTACCGTCCGCCAGCACCAGCTCGCGCTGCGCGCCCACGGCCACCCGCACCTGCTCGATATGCCAGGCAGGGTCCAGCCACCACAGGCTGCCCGCCAGCAGCAACGACAACAGGCTGGCCTTGGCCGCCTTGCCGGCCTTGCGCCGGCGTGCTGTCATGGCTTTGCCTTCGGCGAGCAACGCCTCGCGGGACGCCACCCGCTCACGCAGGGCTTCGCTGAACGCCTCCAACGGGTCGGCCTGGGCCTTGCTTTCACGCTTGCCCTGGCTCATGCCCGCGCCTCGCCCTGCAGGCGCCGGGCCGGTTCCCAGCGGCTGGCGATGGTACGCAACGCCCGGTTGAAGTGCTGGGTGACCATGTTGACCGAAATCTCCAGCTCGGCGGCGATGTCACGCTGAGCCATGCCATGAATGCGGTGCAGCAGGAACACCTGGCGCTGACGTGCCGGCAGGGCTTCGATGATCGCCAGCAGGGCATGCAGCTGTTGCTCGAAATCCAGCTCGCGGGCACCGTCCCAGCTGTCCAGGGCCGGTTCGTCATGGCTGGCGGCGGCCAGATAATCCGCACGCAGCGATTCGGCGCGCACCCGGTCGATGGCCCGGTTGAAGGTGACCTTGCGCAGAAATGCCAGCGGCAGCGAAATGCGCTGGCGGGGTGGCTTGTCGAGAATCTGCAGGTACACGTCGTGCACCAGGTCGCGGGCAAAATGGCGGTCGCGAAAGCGCTGGCGGATGTAGCGGACCAGGTCGTCATAATGCAACGCCAGCGCGTCAAGCAGTTCCTGGTTGGGCGGAGTGTTGGGCATGAAGGGCCGGCGCCAAGTGATAATGCTTCGCATTGTAGAGGCCGGCACAGGCATTTGTCAGCCAATGGCCAGCAACCCTGCCGGAACTGGCTGGCTATGCTTCAGGTCATCCCTTACATGCGCATGCCCATGAAGACCTACATCGCCCTCGCCATCCTGGCCCTGATTGCCGCCGCCGCCCTGCTCGGCTCGCCGTGGATGAACCAGCGCTTTCACATGCCCGCAGAAAAAGCCCAGGCCCAACAACGCGAAACGGCCGGGTCCCCAAGGGAGCCGGCCGTTTCCAGACGCGAGTAACGTTTAGTGCTGCTTGCCAGTGCGGATCTGGTGCACCACACCCATCGCCACCACGATCGCTGCTGCGATACCGGTGGAGATCACCAGGATCTGGTAGTCAGGCATGAAGGCCATCGTCACCAATGCAGCCACGATGAACGCGATTGCCAGGTAGGTCAGCCACGGGAACAGCCACATCTTCAGGCGAATTTCCTTGCCTTCGGCAATCAGCTTGCGGCGCATGCGCAGTTGCGAGAAGGCAATCACCAGGTACACCAGCAGGGCGATCATGCCCGTGGTGTTCATCAGGGTATCCAGCACGTCTTTCGGGCGCAGGGTCTCGCTGAAGTTGATCAGCGCACACACCACGGCCACGGCGCACGAGCCCATGATCGCGTACACCGGTACACCGGTGCCGGCACGGGTGATCTTGAAGAACGACGGCGCATCGCCACGCTGGGCCAGGGAGAACAGCATGCGCGAAGCGGTGTAGTGGCCCGAGATCAGGCAGCTGCTCACCGAGGTCAGCACCACGAAGTTCATCAGCAGCTCGGCATACGGCACGCCCAGCAGTTCCAGGGTACGGCGGTAGGCGCCATAACCGGAAACGCCCAGGTGCGGGTCGTTCCACGGTACCAGGCAGACGATCAGGAAGATCGAACCGACGTAGAACAGGCACACACGCCATACCACCGAGTTGGTGGCCTTGACGATCTGCGCGGCCGGGTCTTTGGCTTCGGAAGCGGCGATGGTGACGATTTCGGCGCCCAGGAAGGCGAACATCACCCCGAGCAATGCACCGATCACGGTGGTGATGCCATTGGGCATGAAGCCTTCGGCGGTGAGGTGGCTGATGCCACGCACTTCACCGAACTGCCAGACGTTCATCACGGCAGCGGTACACACGATCAGGAAGCAGACGATCGCGATCACCTTGATCAAGGCGAACCAGAACTCGAACTCACCGTAGTGCTTGACGTTGAAGAAGTTGACGGTGATCAGCAACAGGGTCGTGGCCAGCACGAACACGTTGACGCTAACGTCGGGGAAGAAGCCATGCAGGATCTTGCCCGCCACATAGGCTTCCCAGGCCATGAGGATGACCCAGTACCACCAGTACAGCCAGCCGATGGTGAAACCGGCCCAGCGGCCAATGGCGCGGTCGGCGTAGGTGGAGAACGAGCCGGTGTCTGGCGAGGAAGTCGCCATTTCACCCAGCATGCGCATGATCAGCACCACCAGGATGCCGCCCGCCAGGTAGGCCAGGACAGCGGCTGGGCCGGCGCTGTGGATCACGCTGCCGGAACCGACGAACAAGGCGCCGCCAATTACCCCGGCGATCGACATCATCGTCAGGTGGCGCGACTTCAGCGAGGCACTGAGCTTGCTCTCATGCCCGCCTTTCGCGGTGGTGGTTGTGGATGTTGCGTCCATCAGTTGTGTACCCCGTGCTTCTTTTTATCCAAGGAAAACCGTGAAACCCCGATGGCTGGCGGCTTCACCTGTACATCAGTGCTAATGCGGGCAGGATGGTGTGAACGAACACACGCAGGCCCTCCATGGCGGCCTGCTGACGCGCCCCAGGACGACTGCCTGGAACGAACTGAACATGCTTTATGTGGCGATATCCGACACCTAATGTAAAAATGTCCGACGCAGAGAGCCATGCACAGTGGCATGAATCTCGCACTGCACTGTACAGGTCGCCCTTGCAGTACACCCTGCAGACGCCAGGCGATACGCACCCTGAAGGCCCCGAATGTTCGAATTACATCCAGACTCTTCCACCCCGCTGGTCAACCAGATCATCGACGGGTTGCGTGAGTTGATCGACAACCAGACCCTCAAGCCGGGCGCCAAGGTGCCGTCTATCCGCGCCTTTGCCGCGAGCTATTCGGTGAGTACCTTCACCGTGGTCGAGGCCTACGACCGCCTGGTCGCCCAAGGGCTGCTGGTGAGCCGTGGCAATGCGGGGTTCTTCGTCAACCGTGCGGCGGGCGAACTGCTGGACCGGCACAATACCGAGGTGGACGCCAGTCGACCAACGTTCAACTCCGAGTGGTACCTGCAGCAGATCTTCGAGATCCGTCAGTTGCCCTACAAACCGGGGTGCGGCTGGCTGCCCAACGACTGGATGTACGAAGAAGGCCTGCGTCGGGGGCTGCGCCAGGTGGCGGGTAGCCCACTGGAACTGTCGGGCTACGGCGACCCCATGGGCCTGATGGAGTTGCGTGCACTGACCGCCCAGAACCTGCAGCAAGAGCTGTCGATTGTCGCCAACCCGGCGCAGTTGATGCTCACCCACGGCGCCAGCCAGGCCCTGGACCTGGCCGCCCGCACACTTGTGCGCCCAGGCGATGTGGTGCTGGTGGACGACCCCGGCTACCCCAACCTGATGAGCATCCTCCGTACCCAGGGCGCAACCTTGGTCGGCGTGCCACGCACACCGGCCGGTTACGACCTGAACCAGCTGGAGCAGCTGCTCGCCCATCACCGCCCGACGGCGTTCTTCACCCAGCCGCACCTGCACAGCCCGACCTGCTCACGCACCCCGCTGCCGCAGTTGCACCGCTTGCTGCAACTGGCCAGCCAGCACGGCTTCCGCCTGGTGGAAAACAACCTGTACGCCGACATGGTCACCGAACCGCAGCCATGCCTGGCCAGCCTGGACCATCTGCAGCAAGTGGTGTACGTGGGCAGCTACTCGAAGAGCATTTCGCCCAACGTGCGGGTGGGCTACATGCTGGCCAACCCCGAGCTGATGCAGAAACTGCTGCACCTGAAAATGCGCTCAGGCCTGACCACTTCGCAGGTGATGGAGCGTGTGGTGTACGCCGCGATCATCGACGGCCGCTGGCGCAAGCACCTCAAGCGCCTGCGCCAGCGGCTGGCCGAAGCGCATCAGGAAGTTGGCCGGCATCTGCATCGATTGGGCTTCGAACTGTTCACCGAATCGGATGAAGGCATGTACATCTGGACCCGCCACCCGGCCATTCCGGACAGTGCCGCGTTGCTGGATGATGCGCTGGAGAAAGGCATCATGCTCGGGCCTGGGCAATTGTTCATGGTCGATGCCAAGGCGACCGGGTGGATGCGCTTCAACGTGGCGTTCAGTACCGACCCGGCGATGTGGGAGTTGCTGGAGAAGGTGTTCGTCAAGCATGTGCGCCGGGGTGGGATGTAGTTCGCCACAACATCTTCAGCGCCTGTGAGATCGAGCGCCGCCCGCGCGGCGCATCGCCGGCAAGCCAGCTCCCACATTTGTTTCGGGCCAGTTAATCCTGCACCTTGGGCGCGCGCACCCTTGGTGCATGGCAGGATCTTGATGAAAAGCAGCGGCGCCACCTTCAATATCGAAGGGAACTAACAAGGCGAGCAGCGGTGAACCCACAGAAGTGACTGGCCCGAAACAAATGTGGGAGCTGGCTTGCCGGCGATGCGCCGCGCGGGCGGCGCTCGATCTCAGAGGCGATGAAGATGCTGTGGCATGCACCTGTTAGCACCATCACCCCCAGCGCACAAATGATAATGACTCGTAGTAACATAACCCTCTGCCCCGACTACCAACCACATCGATACCGCACCGCCAATGACTCCTCAAGCCCCCGCCCCCCGCGTGCTGGTGGTCGATGACCACCGCAAGATCCGCGAGCCTTTGGCCACCTACCTGCGCAGGCACCACTTCGAGGTGCGCACTGCCGAAGATGCCGGGGGCATGTGGCAGCTGCTCAAGCAGCAGGCTTTCGACGTGGTGGTGCTGGATGTGATGCTGCCCGACGGTGATGGCTTCGACCTGTGCCAGCAACTGCACCGGCGCTGCAACCTGCCGGTAATTCTGCTGACCGCCCGTGACACCACCGCTGACCGTATCCGCGGCCTGGACCTGGGTGCCGACGACTACCTGACCAAGCCTTTCGAGCCCCGTGAGCTTGTCGCCCGTTTAAACAGCGTGTTGCGCCGTCATCAGGCAACCCAGGCACGGCTGCAGGCAAGTACCGTGGTGGGGAAACCCCAGCGCTACCGGTTTGCCGGTTGGCAGTTCTGCAGCAGCAGCGCGACCCTGAGCCGCGACAGCATGCCCCCCGTGCAATTGAGCACAGCAGAAAGCCGGCTGTTGCAGGTGATGCTGGCCCATCCTCACAGCCCTCTGACCCGTGAGCGCCTGGTAGACCTGACCGCCGCCCACGACAGCGACATTAGTGACCGCGCCATCGACCGCCAGGTCAGTCGCCTGCGCCGTAAGCTGGCCTACGACCCACAGGCCCCCGAACTGCTGCGTACCCTGTGGGGCAGCGGTTACGTGCTGGCCGCAGATGTCGTGCATGACTAGGCTGCGCCAGTGCTGGCCTAAGCGCCTGCTGCATCAACTGAGCCTGTTGCTGTGCCTGGCCCTGGTGGCGTCACACCTGATCGGCATCATGCTGCTGCACCACCACGGCAGCCTGTTGCACCCGCTGTCGCGCAACGCCAGCCTGGAGCGCCTGGCCACGGCTTACCATGCCGCCCGTGAACTGCCATCAGGGCAAAGCAGCAAGCTGCTGGCACACATGGGCAACCGCGAGACTCGCTTCTGGGTTGCCCGCCAGCCGGAGGTGGAGCCATTTCCCCCGCGTGCCGAAGAACAACGCCTGGCCAACGACCTGCGCACGCGCCTGGCGCTGCCCGCCGAAAACAGCCTGACCTTGCAGCTTGAACGGGCCAACGGTGCCGACGCCCGCAGCCACCTGCTCAGCCCTGCGGGCTGGGCACCGCTGCAACTGCGCAGCAGCCTGGCCCTGGGCAACGGTCTGTTCCTCAACGCCATCCAGCACCCCAGCGGCGCCTATCAATGGGGCAGCGTGCTGGCCTACAGCCTGCCGGTGACCACCTTGCCCGTGCTATTGGTGGTGGTGTTCTGCATCAGCCGCGTGCTGCGCCCGGTCAAATCGCTGGCCCGGGCCACCGAGCGGGTCAGCCGAGGCGAATGGATCGCGCCCCTGCCCCTGGCCGGCCCTGCTGAAGCCCGCGAACTGACGCACGCCTTCAATACCATGCAGGCCAGCCTGGCACGCCATGTCGAAGGCCGTACACGGCTGCTGGCGGCCATCAGCCATGACCTGAACACGCCCTTGACCGAACTGCGCCTGCAGGTGGAACTGCTGGAGCCCGGTGAGGCGCGGGACGACATGCTGGAGAGCCTGGAAGAGCTGGCGGCGATGGTGCGTGAAACGCTGGGTTTTGTGCGCGATGACGCGGTGCAGGAGCCTACCCGGCGTATTGCACTGGATGCGTTGCTGGGCGAGCTGGCTCGCCGCTACGGCCTGCTGGGGCACTCCCTGGCCCTGGGCAAACGTGCCGATGTCTACCTGTATTGCCGGCCCTTGGCGCTAAAGCGGGCACTGACCAACCTGATCGACAATGCACTGAAGCATGGCGGGACGGCGCAGGTTGACGTGGAGGTGCAGGCCGGGATGATCGTGCTGGAAATTCTCGACCAAGGGCCCGGGCTGCCTGAGGCGTGGCTGGAAAAGGTGTTCGAGCCATTTGTGCAGCTGGGGCACGGCAACGGCGGACTGGGGTTGGGGCTGGCGATTGCGCGGGCGTGCGTACAGGCACATGGCGGCGAACTGGTGCTGGAGAACCGGCAACCGGCGGGATTGTGTGCAGTGCTGAAGCTGCCACAGGCCTTGGGGGACCCCAAGTGCCTGGTGTGAGAAAACTGTATTCAGCGCTACGCAAGCCTTGTAGGAGCGGCCTTGCCGGGGCGCCGGACCGGTCGGAAAGGGCCGCAAAGCGGCCCCGGCGATATTGGCTGTGATGCAGAAAACGGGGGCTGCTGCGCAGCCCGATCGCGACACAAGGCCGCTCCTACAAGTGACCGCGACCGCTCTGAAGTGTGCGCTTGCGGAAACCGGATGGGCATCCATCTTAGAAGTTGTAGGTAGCCCCCATCCACAACGTGCGCCCGTAGCTCACCGTGCCGTAGGTTTCGTCATCCAGGCGCTTGTCGGTGATGTTGTTCAACGACGCATTGAGGGTCAGGGCATCGGTTACATCAAGCGACCCGCCAATGTCTGCCGTGGTATAGCCCGGCGCGCTTTCGGCCGTGACCGTATTGCCATACTCCTCGCCGTAGTAGCTCACCGCTGCCCAGGCCTGGGCGCGGTCGCTCAAGCGCCATTCACTGCGCAGGCTGGCCTTCTGCTTGGGTGTCAGGGCCAACGGCGCACCGGCGTTGGCGCCACTTTTCTGCTCTGAATCGGTGTAGGTGTAGTTACCCTTGAGCAGCACATCCCGGCTGATATCCCACTGCCCGGTCAGTTCCACACCGCGGATCACTGCCTTGTCGACATTGACCCGGTCCATGACGATATAGCCGTTCCACAGCCGGTCGGTCGTCACCGTCGAAAGCTTGTCCTGGAAGTCGTTGTAGAACAACGTTGCACCGGCCTGCAGGTTGTCGCGGTTCGACCACAGCGCCGAGACTTCATAGTTGGTGCTGGTTTCCGGCTTCAGGTCGGGGTTGCCGAGCATCACGAAGCGGTTACGTCGCACATAGGCATAGCCCTCCACCACCGCCCGCAGTTCCGGCGCCTTGAAGCCACGGGCCACGCCGCCCTTGAAGGTCAACTGGTCGGTCGCTCGCCACACCCCGTACAGCCGCGGGCTGAAGTGGTTGCCGTACTGCTCGTGATCATCCAGGCGCAGGCCGGCAGTCAGGGCGAAGGTGTCGGTCACCGACCATTCGTTTTCAGCGAACAGCGCTTTTTGGGTCACCTTGAACTCACGATTCACCCGGTCACCCAACCCTTGGTTCCAGTCCGTGACCTGGCTCTCCTGCCATTGCGTGCCGACGGTGGTGGTGTTGTGCGCGGTTGGGATCACCAACTTGGCGTCGAACACACGGTTGCGGATTTCCGGCTTGCGTCCGTAGATGTCGGTCTGATCGGGGGTGGCCTTGCCTTCGCGGCTGGTGGTTTCCTGGTAGAGGGCAATGTCTGAAGTTGCCCAACCCCAGCGGCCCTGGTGCGACAGCGACCAGTGATCGCGGTTGTTTTCCTGCTCGCGGGTAGCCCAGTTGGCGCTCAGGCCATCGCCGTTTTTCAGGCGCGTGGCGCCTGCTTCCAGCAGAATGTCGTGGTCGATGGTCGGGGTGAAGGACAGCCGCGTCGTCAGGTCCTTGTGGTCGGCCTTGCTGTGGCCATTGGTCAGTTCCAGGTCGTCGTCGGCCTGGCGATTCAGGTATCGGCCCCACACCTGCAACCCCAGCAGGTCCTCTTTCAGCGGCCCGCTCAGGTAGAAACTGGTTTGCCCGGCGTTGCCCTCGTCACTGTGCTGACGCAGCGAGTAGTCATAGCCGATGGACCCGCCCCACTCCCGCGCCACCTTGCGGGTGATGACGTTGATCACCCCGCCGATGGCATCGGAACCATACAGTGACGACATCGGCCCGCGGACCACCTCGATGCGCTCGATGGCGGCCGCAGGGGGCACGAAACTCTGCTCGTAACCGGCATTGCCGTTGACCCGCGACTCGCGAGCGCTCTGGCGCTTGCCGTCGACAAGGATCAGCGTGTAGTCGCCGGGCATGCCGCGAATGGAAATATCGGTTTCGTTGGCGCCGCCGTTCACCGTCACACCTTCCACGTCACGCACCGCGTCCCCCAGATCGCGGTACGACTTGCGGCGCAAGTCTTCGCCTTCGATCACGGTGATCGACGCAGGGGCATCCTCGACACGCTGCTCATAGCCGGCAGCGGTGACGACCATTTCTTCGAGGGTTAGCGGTACCGGCTGGACAGCTGCGGTCTCGGCATGCAGCGGGCCGGCCATAAGGGCGGTGAACGTGGAGGAGCAGCAGATGAGACGGCGTGTAGCGGACATGCAGGTGATCCTGTGGATTCGTTGTGAATGGGAATCCTAATCACCTGCATTTTTGAAGCTGGGACAAAGTGTGACAGCAACAAGGCAAGCTTGCCGTCAGCCTTCCCCTTGCTCGACACGGCCCGCCCGGGCGAGTACGGCATTCAGCAGTACATCAGCCCCCTGACGGGCGTCTTCGGGCAGCACATCTTCCGCCTCGTTGTGGCTCAATCCACCAACGCAGGGGATAAACACCATCGCCGTCGGGCAGTAACGCGCCAACAGGATGGCATCATGACCCGCGCCGCTGACAATCGATTGCTGCGCATACCCAAGGCCATCCACCGCTTGCTGCACGGCCGCCACGCAGTCAGCGTCGAACGGGGTAGCCGGGCTGACCCAGTGGCGCTCGATACGCACCTGCAGGCCGCGCTGGCTGGCGATGGCTTGCAGCTTCAGGGTCAGGTCGCGCTCCATGGCTTCGATGGCCTCGTCGCGGTGGTGGCGCAGGTCGACCGTGAACTGCAGCAGGCCGGGAATGGTGTTGCGCGAGGACTTGGCAATGGACAGCTCACCCACGGTGGTCAACCCTTCGGGGGCAAAGTCGGCTGCCAGTTGCTCAACTGCCTGGATCATCCGCGCCGTGCCGTACAGCGCATCCTTGCGCAGCGGCATCGGCGTGGTGCCGGCGTGCGCCGCCATGCCTTCGACCGTCACGTCCAGCCAGCGGATGGCCTGGCCGCCACTGACCACACCAATGGCCTTGGCGTTGTCTTCAAGGATCGGGCCTTGCTCGATATGCGCCTCGAAATAGGCATCCACCTCGCCACCCAGCGGGCGCTGGCCGGCGTACCCGGTGCGTTGCAGTTCGTCGGCGACGCTGATGCCATCGGCATCGCGAATGGCCAGCGCCTCGGCCAGTGCGAGGCTGCCGGTGAACACCGCCGAGCCGAACATGGCCGGGGTGAAGCGCGCGCCCTCCTCGTTGGTCCAGACGGCGATTTCCAGCGGCTTGCGGGTCTGGATGTTCAGGTCGTTGAGGCGGCGCACCACCTCCAGGCCGGCCAGCACGCCGTAGACGCCATCGAAACGCCCCCCTTCGGGTTGGGTATCGAGGTGGCTGCCCATCATGACCGGGGCGGCATCCGGGTCACTGCCGGCACGGCGGGCGAACAGGTTGCCGATAGCATCCACCGACAGGCTCAGGCCCGCTTCGCGGCACCAGTGGCTGAACAGTTCTCGGCCGGCTTTGTCCTCGTCGCTGAGGGCCAGGCGGCAACTGCCGCCGCGGGCGGTGGCGCCGACTTCGGCCATGGCCATCAGGCTCGCCCACAGGCGTTCGCCATTGCTTTTCAACATATGCGGGTACTCCAGACTAAAGGGGTTCGATCAGGCCAGTTCCAGGCGCTGGCTACGGGCGTACTGGCGCGCCAAGGCAAGCACGCAGACCAGCGAAATGGTGGCGATCAGGGTGTAGAAGGCTGCCATCGGCCACCATTGGCCGCTGAAGGTATGGGCCAGCCAGGTGCCAATCAGCGGGGTCAGGCCGCCGGCGATGGCGCCGCAGATCTGATAGGCCAGCGAAATGGCGGTGTAGCGCACGCGGGTTTCGAACATGCCGCTGACGTAGCCGGCAATCACCGCGTAGAACGAGGCCATGCAGGCGGCGGCCAGGGCGATGCCAAGCACGATCAACGGGCCCTGGCCCGAGCTGACCAGCACGAACATCGGGTAGGGTGAAGCCATCGCCAGGAGTGCGACCAGCGCCAGGAAGCGCGTAGCACCGACCTTCTCCGAAAGCCAGGCCGCCAGCGGCTGCACGCAGAACTGGATGACCGCCACGAAGAACAGGCACTCAAGGATCAACGAGCGCTCCAGGTGCAACTGCTGGGTGGTGTAGCTGATCATGAAGGTGTTGGTGAAATAGACCCCGGCGATGCCCAGGGTGTTGGCGCCGATGCACAGCAACAGCGGGCGCCAGGCGGTGCGCAGCACTTCGAAGACTGGTGCCTGCTCCTTGCGATGGGCCTTTGCCGCCTGCTCGCGGCTGGCGATGAACTCGGGCGACTCATTCACCCCCAGGCGAATCGCCAGGCCCACCAGCAACAACAGTGCGCTGGCCAGGAACGGCACGCGCCAGCCCCAGCTCATCAGTTCCTCTTCAGGCAGGCGGGTGATCGCGCCGAAGGCCAGCAGCGACAGAATGAGGCCAGCCGGGCTGCCCAGCTGGGCGAACGAGGCGAAGAAGTTACGCCGGCCCTTGGGCGCATGCTCGCCGGCCATCAATACCGCCCCGCCCCACTCGCCGCCCACGGCAATACCCTGGACGATGCGCAGCAGTATCAGCAGCACCGGCGCAGTAGCGCCGATTTGTGCGTATGTCGGCAGCAGGCCGATGCACACGGTGACGATGCCCATCATCAGCAGGGTGATGACCAGCGACTTCTTGCGGCCGATACGGTCGCCCACGTGGCCGAAGACGATGCCACCCAGCGGCCGGGCGAAGAAGCCCACGGCGAAGGTGCCGAACGCGGCCATGGTGCTGAACAGGCTGTCGTCGGAGGGGAAGAACAAGGCACCAAACACCAGGGCGGCGGCGGTGGCGTAGATGTAAAAGTCGTACCACTCGATCATGGTGCCGATGAACGCGGCGGCGGCGGCACGGCGCGGCTGGGGGGAAGCGGTAGGCTTCATGAGGGCTCCTTTGCTTGTTGTTCTGGCAGGAGTTGCTGGGTCACGGTGGCGCTCTTGTGGCGCTTGGCCCGTTGAATCGGTGTTGGCTGCTTCGCGGGCTTGCCCGCTCCCACAGGTACTGCACTGCCTGCAAAACCTGTGCGATCCCTGTGGGAGCGGGCAAGCCCGCGAAGCAGCCAACACCGATTCAACCGGCTTCAATGCCTGCGATTTATCGGCCCAGGGCTATGATTAGTCAATTTTCTATTTATTATTCGAACTATTAACCACGCTTATCATCGAGCCCCGCCATGTCTGACCGACTGCTCAACGACCGCCTCGACTGGAACCTGCTGCGCACCTTCCGGGTCATCGGCCAGGAGTTGTCCATCAGCCGCGCCGCCGCCCGCCTGCACCTCACCCAACCGGCGGTAAGCCAGGCGCTCAAGCGCCTTGAAGAGCAGCTCGGCCGCCAGCTCATCGCCCGCCGCGGGCCGCGCTTCGTGCTGACAGATATGGGCGAGCAGCTGTTCCTGCTGGCCGGCGAGGTGTATGGGCAAATGTCGCAGATCGGCGGCTTGCTGGAGCAACCGGCAGACGAAGTGGTGGGCAAGGTGCGACTGCTGATGATCAGCCGCATCGTCAGCGAACGCTTCGACGACTTCCTTGCCGTCTTCCACCGCCAGCACCCACGGGTGGAGCTGGAAATCGACGTGATGCGCAGCTCCGACATCGTCGCCGCCCTGCAGGAAAAAACCGCCACGGCGGGCCTTAGCCTGAACCGGCGTCCACAGCCACGGCTGGAGCAGCGGCTGTTCCTGCGCCAGCGCTATGCGTTTTTCTGTGGCAAGCACCATGCCCTGTTCGGCCAGGCCGAAGGCGACTTGCAACGGGAGAATTTCGTCAGTTTCACCAGCGACCAGATTGGCGGCATGTTGTCGCCGCTGACCATTTTCCGAGACCAACAAGGGTTCGCCGGGCGGATCGTGGCGTCATCGCCAAGCCTTGAGGAAGTACGCCGGCTGGTGATCGCCGGGTTCGGCATCGGCTGCCTGCCCGAGCATGTGGTGGCGCCAGATGTCGAAGCGGGGTTGCTGTGGAAGCTGCCGCCGCAGGAAGGGATTGCCGATGTGGATATTCACCTGTTGTGGAACAGGGAACAGCGGTTCAGCCGGGCGGAAGAGGTGTTCATCGAATCGCTGCACCAGAGCCTGGAATAACGGCGGGGCTTGCTGCCGCCTGGCATTTCTATCAGTAGCGCTCAAGAGGAAATTCAAGTAAACAAATCCATGCTCAACCCACGATCACAACGGCATGGAGTGATTAAAATGCTATTTTCATATAACAACAATGCACTGACCACCCTGCTGCACGACAATCACTCAGCATCGATTTCACGCGCACATGAACGCGCACTGTTCTTTACCCGCAAACAATCAGGCAATTCCCTAAGCTGCCTGCTTGCGCGTGATGTAAAAGGTTCAGCTATTGGCCTGTTGTCTACTCAAGGTTTGGCGCCTACAGCGTTCAGCCCGTGGGGTCATGCTAAAGCGGCTACCGGCCTGCTGGCCGGTTTCAAAGGCGAATATCTTGACCCCGTTACCACATGCTATTTACTGGGCAACGGATATCGAAGTTACACCCCAACACTGATGCGATTTGCAAGCCCTGACTCATTGAGCCCCTTAGGTGCAGGGGGTATCAATGCTTATAGCTACCTCTCGGGAGACCCTGTGAATGCCAACGACCCGACAGGTCACGTAAAGGGCAAGGTATTACTGAGAGAACCGAACCTTGGCGTTTTTTCGTCAACAAAGGGCTTAGCGAAAACCAAGACGCTCAACATCTATGCGCACGGAACCGAGCTAGCCAAACTGGGCGTGGATGGGCTTCACGATCATCTTCGTGCTCAAACAATAAAATTTGAAAGCTACGACAACATACATGTCATCTCTTGCAACTTTGGCAACCCGACCCCAGACGGGAAGCCATCCCTGGCTCAACGGCTCTCAAACAAAACGCAGAAGACGGTAAACGCATACATTGGCACCGTCAGCACTATCCCAAAGCCAAAACAAGACAAGCAATACACCGAAATAAAAATCCTGAAGGACAACATATACAAGAACCCCGACTTCAACTACGCGCCCGTTACTGTTCGACCTATGATTGAAACAAACTCAAGCATTCGCAGTGACGCATAGGCAACTCACCGATAATTCATAACAGGTCTAGACTCCGTCGAACTCAGTCTTTCACTGACTGAGCGTGCTTCACTAGGATGGCTGCACCACTGCAACTCACCCACAGGAGCCATCCCATGAACATCGACCTCGGCGGGCGCACCGCCATCATCAGCGGCTCGACCGGCGGTATTGGTCTGGCCATCGCCCGTGGCCTGGCCCGCGCCAATGCCGACGTGGTCATTGCCGGCCGCAGCCAGAAGTCGCTGGACGCCGCCCTGGCCGACGTGCGCAAGCAAGGCGGCCAGGGCCAGGTACACGGCGTGGTCGCCGACCTGGGTATCGCCGCCGGTGCCGAAACCCTGTTCGCCGCCCACCCACGGGCCGACATCCTGGTCAACAACCTGGGCATCTACGACGACGTCGACTTCTTCGATGTAGACGACAGCGAGTGGGCGCGCTTCTATGACACCAATGTGCTCAGCGGTGTGCGCCTGGCGCGCCACTATGCCCCGGGCATGGTCGAGAAAGGCTGGGGGCGGATACTGTTCATTTCCTCGGAGTCGGGTATCGCCATCCCTGCAGACATGATCAACTACGGCGTGACAAAGGCCGCCAACCTGGCCGTTTCCCATGGCCTGGCCAAGCGCCTGGCCGGTACCGGGGTTACCGTGAACGCGGTGCTGCCGGGCCCGACCCTGACCGATGGCGTGACCGCGATGGTGGCCGATGCAGCCCAGGCCTCCGGGCGCAGCATTCGTGAAGAGGCTGACAATTTCGTACGTACCGCGCGGCCAAGCTCGATCATCCAGCGCGTCGCCGATGTCGATGAGGTTGCCCACCTGGCGGTGTACCTCGCCTCCCCTTACTCCTCCGCCACTACCGGCGCGGCCCTGCGGGTCGACGGCGGTGTGGTCGACAGCCTCGCTATCTGAATTCAACTGGAGAATTACTTCATGGCATCTGCCTATGCGTCCCTGCAAACCCGACACAGCCCTGAACATGTCTGGGCATTGATCGGCGGTTTCGACAGCCTGCCCGACTGGCTGCCGTTCATTGCCGAGAGCATTTCCAGCGAAGGTGGCCGCGTGCGCTCGCTGAAAGACCCGGACGGCAATAGCATCGTCGAGCGCCTGGTAGCCTTTGACGACAAACAGCGCAGCTACAGCTACGCGATCCTGAGCAGCCCGTTCCCGGTAAACAGCTACCTGGCAACCCTGCGGGTCAAAGCCGACGGCCAGGGCAGCCTGGTGGAATGGTTTGGCGAATTCACCCCGTTGGGCGTCAGCGATGCCGAGGCTGAGGCCCTGTTCAAGGGCATCTATGCGGGTGGGCTGGAGGCTTTGGCGCAAACCCTGGGCTGAGTGAATGGGGCTGCACAGCAGCCCATTTTTCCCCGCCAGCCTGGTGATACACACCTCCAGCACACTCGGCTGAAGCGCATCAGCGACAACTTGGATCCCATTCCATGACAAGGTATGCTGGGCAATAGCCAAAAGCCATTACTCAGGCAGGTTTGACGCCTGCCTTCAAGGACGAGCCCTTTGCCCAGCCACCCTACCCGCCACACCATCGCCCGCCAGTGGCAGCTGCTCAAGTTGCTGCCCGGCCGCCACCCCGGCATGAGCTCCACCCAGTTGCAGGCCGCCCTGACGACCGTGGGCCATACCACCAGCAAACGCACCGTCGAGCGCGACCTGGTCGAGCTCGCCGCGCTGTTCCCGCTGCAGTGCAACAGCAAAGGCATGCCGTACGGTTGGTACTGGCAACCGGGCCTGAGCCTGGGCGAAGCGCAGCAGCTGCAACCCGACGTGCTTACGCCCCCGGCCCAAGTTGAACTGCATGCCTGGGTTGATGACGCGTTGGCCCTGCGCCTGGAGCAATCACCCCTGTCAGCAGACATGCAACTGACGCCGCAAGCGAGCGGCGGCGCCGTGCTGGTGGCTACCGTTGACGACAACCGTGCGCTGATGGGCTGGCTGCTGTCCCAAGCGGGTTCGATCCGCATCCACGCCCCGCAGGCACTGCGCGTGGCCATGCTCGAACAACTTCGCCAGAGCCTGGCGCTGCACGAGGGTAGTTGTTGACCGGCAGGCAAAAGTCATTGTCCCGCGGGCCGCTTTTTCCCCTTGCCGCCCCTGCGCAGAATTCACTCCTGACAACGCATCACTTTCAGGAGTAACCGATGACACGATTCAAGCCCCTGCTGCTGGCCGTCGCCCTTGCGACCACTGCCCAGGCCACCCTGGCCGCCGACTGGCAGACCTCGCCCTACGGCAAGCAGGATGAAATCGGCGCCGCCAACCTGCTCACCCCGGACGTGGTCAAGCAGGCTGTCGGCCTGGTCAAGACCGGCAAGACCTATCCACTGGCGGTACCCGTGAGCAAGGACTTGCCAGCATTCCGCCACCGCAGCTTCCACTTGTACAACATCCAGCCCGGCGAACAGGCCGGCCAGACCCTGGGCCCCAACAAGTTCAGCTTCAACGATGAACTGGTCAACGGCTGGACCGGCGTCGGTACCCAGCTCAACGGCATCGGCCATATCGGCATCGACAACGTCTACTACAACGGCAACAAGGCTGCCGACTTCGTCACCGTCGAAGGCGTGAACAAGCTGGGCGTGGAGAAGGTACCGCCGATGGTCACCCGTGGTGTGGTGCTGGACATGACGGCCTACTACGGCAAGGCCATCGTACCGGGCGGCACTGCGTTTACCGTCGCTGACATCAAGGCGGTACTGAAGAAACAAGGCATTACCCTGCGCAAGGGTGATGTGGTGCTGTTCAACACCGGTTGGCTGGAGCTGATCGGCAAGGACAACCAGCAATTCCTTGCCACCGAGCCGGGCATCGATTTGCCGGCGGCCGAATGGCTGGCGGACCAGGGCATCGTCGCCTTTGGTGGCGATACCTGGGCCTCCGAGGTGTACCCGAACCCGACCGGCGAAGAGTTCCCGGTCAACCAGTTCATGCTGGCCAAACGGGGTATCTACAACCTGGAACTGATCGACACGCGTGCACTGGTGCAAGACAAGGCGTTCGAGTTCCTGTTCGTGCTGGGCCAGCCGCTGTACAAGGGCTCGACCCAGGTGAACATCAACCCGGTGGCCATTCACTGATCACCGGGCTGGCTTTCGAAGGTGGGGCCGCCTGCGGCCCCGGCAACCTTACAGGAAGGTGAACACCTGCGAAGCCGGCAACCGTGACTTGTTCAGCCCGGCGTTGAAATCCGCCTCGCTGCGATAACCCAGGCTGAGGATCACCACGCTGGTAAAGCCACGCTCACGCAAGCCCAGCTCGGCATCGAGGATCTTGCTGTCAAAGCCCTCGATCGGCGTTGCATCCAGGCCATGTGCCGCAGCCCCCAGCAACGCCGTGCCCAAGGCCAGATAGGTCTGCTTTTCCATCCAGTGCTGCACGTCCTTCTGGTCGTGGCGGTGAATATTGACGTAGTGACGGCGGCTCTGGTTTTGCCCGGCACGTGCCTGTTCGTCACGGAAACGGCCATCGGCAGCCTCTTGATCAAGCACGCTGTTCAGGTGCGCTTCGGTCATTTCGGTGCGGGTGCAGAACACGATCACGTGCGAGGCATCGAGCAGCTTCGGCGTGTTGTAGGCATACCCCTCAGTGGTGCTCTTGGCCAGACGGGCCTTGCCTTCGGCCGTATCGGCGACGATGAAATGCCAAGGCTGGGAGTTGACTGAGGACGGGCTGTGGCGCAGTTGTTCAAGCAGGGCATCGACAGTGGCCTGGGGAATACGGCGCGATGCATCGTAGGCTTTGGTGGTGTAGCGGCGCTTGGCCAGCGAGACGGTATCCATGCAACAACTCCGGGAATGAACAGTGGATTTGTCGCGTATCTTATCTTTCCCGCAGAAAAGAAAAACCGGCACAATGCAGCAACACTTTCATCTCTGGAGTGAAAATGCTGCGCATCGCCGACCTCGAACTGTTTGCCCGCAGCAGCGTGCTGGGCAGCTTTACTGCCGCTGCCCATGAAGCCGGCCTGCTGCCGGGCCAGGTGGCTGCGGCAATCAAGCGCCTGGAACGCGACCTGGATGTACGCCTGTTCGCCCGCACCACCCGCAGCCTGCGCCTGACCGCCGAGGGCGAGCGCTACCTGCCCACCGCACTGAATGTGCTGGAGAGCCTGCGCCAGGGCCATGAAGACTTGCATGGCAACCCCAATACCCTGCGCGGCACCCTGCAGGTGTCGGCACCCTCCGACATGGGCCGCAACATGCTGCTGCCCTGGCTCAGCGCTTTCCGCCGCGAGCACCCGGCATTGCAGCTGCGCTTCTTCCTGTCCGACCAGATTGCCGACCTCAACCGCGACCCGGTGGATGTGGCCATCCGCTATGGCCTGAACCAGGATGCCAACTACATCGCCCTGCCATTGGCCGACTGGAACCGCAGAGTGCTGGTGGCCTCGCCCGACTACCTGGCCCGCCACGGCCGCCCGCTCAGCCCTGACGCGCTGCAGCAACACGCCTGCCTGCTGTACATGCAGCACAACCGGGTATACGACAAGTGGCAGCTGGGCAACCGTACCGTGCAGGTGCGCGGGCCGCTGGTCAGTGACGATGCCGACGTCATCCGCCGCCTGGCCATTCAAGGCGAAGGCATCGTCTACAAGTCGTGGCTGGATGTGAGCGCCAACATTGCGGCCGGCGAACTGGAAATCGTCTTGCCCGAATTGCTCGGCGAACCTACCCCGGTCACCTTGGTCTGCCCGCATCGCAAGCAGCTCACACCGGCGGTTTCACAATTGCACCTGTGGCTGCGCGAGCGCTTCGAGGCCCTGCGCAATCGGGCACTGACCAACGGCTGCACAATCGTTCCAGACTGAGCCGTGGCGTTGCGATAATGTAGCCATTTACCCCACGGCACACGTTCATGAGCAACTGGATCGACCTCAAGCAAGACGCCGATACCGGCATCGAGTCGGTCCGTGCGCATTTTGTCGGGCATGCCTACGACCCGCACTGGCACGACAGCTTTCTGGTCGGCGTGACCGAACAGGGCGTGCAGCAGTTCAACTGCCGCCGGGTGCGTCACCGCAGCACGCCGGGGCAAGTATTTTTACTCGAACCAGGCGACATCCACGATGGCCTGGCGCCCACCGAAGAAGGTTTCACCTATTCCACGCTGTACCTGGAGCCCGCCTGGCTCGACCAACAGCTGCGGGCACTGTTCGAGCACGCACCGGGCGACAGCCTGCCCAGCTTTGCCGATACCCTGTGCCACGACGAACGCCTGGCGCGGGCCTCCGCCCTCGCCTTCCGGGCGGTGCACGACCAGGACTTGCGCATCGTCCGGCAAACGGCCATGGACGACCTGCTGGCCTGCCTGACCCGCCACATGCACTGGCGCCGACGCATCAACCCCGACCCGCGCCTGCCACTGACCGCACAACGCGCGCGCGATTACCTGCACGCCAACCTGGAGCGTGACATCGGCCTGGAAGACCTGGCCCAGGCCTGCGGCATCGACCGCTTTCGCCTGACCCGTGCGTTCAAGGCCGCGTTCGGCATTGCCCCGCATGCCTACCTGATCCAGCTGCGCCTGGCCCGGGCGCGGCGCCTGCTCGCCCAGGGCCAGACGCCTGCCGAAGTGGCCGTGGCCTTGGGCTTCGCCGACCAGAGCCACCTGGGGCGGTGGTTTCGCCGGGCGTATCGGCTGACCCCGGCCGACTATCGCAGGCGCTGCTCAAACCTTCCAGACTGAGCGCCTGCAGGCAGCGAGCATGGTGCTTCGATTTCCGGAGCCCTGAACCATGTCGCAGTCGTTGTTGCCCTTCATTCTGTTCGCCCTGGTGTCCAGCATCAGCCCGGGGCCGACCAACCTGTTGATCCTGGCCCATGGCGCGCGCGTGGGTTTGCGCGCGAGCCTGGCACCCATCGTGGCGGCCTGTGGTGCGGCGGCGGCCATCGTGTTGATGGTCGGTCTGGGGATGGGTGAACTGCTGCTGCGTCACCCTCTGGCCCAACAGGTAATGAGCTGGGCCGGGGTGTTATGGCTAAGCTGGCTGGCGTGGAAGATGCTGCGCAGTGCCGCCGCCCCGCTGCAGGCGGCCACGGCGCAAGGGTTCAGTGCCTTCAGCGCCGCAGCGTTGCAGGTGGTGAACCCCAAGGTGTGGTTGATGGCCGTGGCGGTGGTCGGGGTGTTTGCCGCGCCGTCGTTGCCGGTGTGGCAGTTGGCGCTGGTGTTCTTGCTGATCGCCTTGCCGTGCATGGCGGCATGGGCAGTGCTGGGGGTAGGCAGCGCCCGGTGGTTGCAGGCACCGCGGCGGTTGCAGCTGTTCAACCAGGTGTTGGCGGGGGTGCTGTTGATTTCAGCCTGGGCTGCCGTACTGGCTTGAGCCCTCTCTCGCAGGCCTGCGCAGAACATGTGGGAGCGGCCTTGCGTCGCGAAAGGGCCGCAGAGCGGCCCCAGCACTTGATGCGTCAAAGCTGAAATCCCGGGGCCGCTTCGCAGCCCTTTCCGACCGGTCCGGCGCCCCGGCAAGGCCGCTCCCACAAGGGCTCGGGTCAGTGCGTGAGCGCCTCGCGGAAGCGCCGGGTGCTGGCAACGGCCAGCACCAGCCCGACCACCGCCACGCTACCGCCCACCAGGCCGATATCGGCCACGTTCATCTGGCTGCTGACGATACTGCCCAGCAGCGCACCGCCACCAATCCCGATGTTGTAGATACCCGAGAACAGCGCCATGGCCACATCGGTGGCATCGGATGCCAGCTTCAACGTCTTGGACTGCAGCGACAGGCTGAAGCTGAGAATCGCCACACCCCAGAACATGCTCAGCACCGCAAACGCATAGAAGTTGCCCGACAGCGGCAACATCAGCAACAGGCACACGGCGAGCAAGCCGATCGAGCCTACCAGCAGGCCATGGGGGAAACGGTCGCTGTAGCGACTGAACAGCAACGAACCGAATACCCCGGCACCGCCAAACAGCAGCAGCAACAGCGTGGTGCGCTCACCGCCGATCTGCGCCACGTGCAGGGCAAACGGTTCGATGTAGCTGTAGGCGGTGAACTGCGCGGTAATCACCAGCGTCACCAGCAGGTAGGTAATCACCAGCGCCGGGCGCTTGAACAGGATCGGCAGGCTGCGCAACGAGCCGGAGTTCTGGCTGGGCAGCAGCGGCAGCGACTTCATCAGGCACAGCATGGTGGCCAGCGCCACCCCGGCAATGCTCAGGAAGGTCACGCGCCAGCCCAGCGCCTCGCCCACCACGCGGCCCAGCGGAATGCCCAAAACCATGGCCAAGGTGGTGCCGGTTGCCAGCAGGCCCAGCGCCTTGGCCTGCTGCCCAGGTGGCGCCACGCGCACCGCCAGCGAGGCGGTGATGGCCCAGAACACTGCATGCGACAGGGCAATGCCGATACGGCTGACCAGCAACATGGCAAAGCTCTGCGACAGCCACGACAGCAAGTGGCTGACAATGAACACCAGGAACACGAACAGCAGCAGGCGCCGCCGTTCGATGTTGCGGGTCAGCAGCATCATCGGCAGCGAGGCCAGCGCTACCACCCAGGCATAGATGGTCAGCATCAGCCCGACCTGGGCGGTGCTCATGTCGAAGCTGCGGCCAATGTCACTGAGCAGCGCCACCGGCACGAACTCGGTGGTGTTGAAGATGAAGGCCGCCAGGGCCAGGGCGATGACGCTCAGCCAGCTGCCGCTGCCCGCCGTGGGCGGCAGGTCGGTGGGTATGGGTCCGTTCATGGGTGGGAAACGTTTCTCCGCAGACAAGGCAACCGTTCGCACGCCAGCCACCCGCTTGCAGGGGTGCCGACGTACGCGCAGTTATTGATAGGAATGCACGGCATGGTACGCGTCAAGCCGGGGCCTCACAACCGCAAGGCAGGCAGAAGGAGTACCATGCGCGCTTTGTGTGAAACGCGTGTGCAACAAGGAGCCCGATCCGCTCATGGACAAGCAGCACCCCCAGCAGCAGTGGCAGCAGGCGGTCATCGCCTATGCCCAGGCCGTCAACGACTACGTCGCACAGGGCCGTGCACAAGGCTGGGACAATCTTGAAGAGCCGCAGGCGCCCGCCACCGGGCACCTGCTCGACGCCTGGCTGGCAGCCCTGCAGGCAGCCAATCACCCTGGCACCGACGAACAGCAGCGCCGGGCCTTCCGCGAGGCCTGGCCACCTGCGCACCACCCCCTGGTGCCGTTGCTCGAAGACCACGGCCAGGGCATCAGCAATGTCCTGCTGCTGGAGGATGGCAGCCTGCTGGCACGCATCGGCATGCCCTACGACAAGGGCCAGGTGGCGCGTATCGATCACCATGGGGTAACCCCGGTCATCGGCATCGAGCACTTTGGCCGCTGCCCGGCCCGCCGCTATTTCGCCCTGGCCAATGCCGAAGGCGTACGTGTGACCGATGGCTGGGGCGGCCCGCAGGTGCAGCGCCTGGCCTGGCCAACAGGGTTGGAGGGGTTGCCCCCAGGTTACCCGTTCGAGCCGTTCGACCTGCCGCCCGCACCGACGGCGCTCATCCCCTTCCCGGATGGCCAGCGCGTGCTGCTGGTGAGTGCCGAAGGTATCTTCGTGCTGACCACTCAGGGTGCGACTCGCCTGCTGCCACAGCAGGCGCGCGTGCTCGATGAGTTGGCCGAAGGCACCGACCCGGACGACATCAGCCTGGGGCTGAGCATGGAGCACGGCGCGGTGTCGGTGGATGGCCGCTTGATCGTGGTGGGGGAGCAAGGCAGCCGGCACCTGGTACTGGACGAGCAACTCAGGCCGCTGGCGGACATTGGCCCTGGCAGCGAGTACCCGCACTTTGCGTTGTTCAACCGCACGGGTAACCACCTGGCCCTCAATGCCTGCCATTTCTACAGCGGCGCCACGCTGGGGGTAAACGTCGCCGATTTGCCGGGGCTGGAGACCGATTACTACAGCCAGGACCCACGTACCCCGCTGCTGCAGGATGGCGCGCGGGTATACGCCGGGGTAGCGCGCGATGGCGAGTACATTGTGGGTGATGCCTATGGCTACCTGCGGGCGTTTGGCGAGGATGGCAAGGAACACTGGCAGCATTACCTGGGGTCCACCATCAGTGCGATGGACATCAGCGCCGACGGGCGCACGCTGGTGGCCGCGAGCCATGCCGGTGTGGTGTCGGTGATTGCGCTGGAGAGCGGCCGGCCAGAGTGGCAGATCGGCACCGGGGCGCATGGCGAGGTGCGGCGGTGGTTGTTCTGGCGGGGGTGGGACAAGGCAATGGTCTGGTAGCAGAGCCAGCATTTTTGCTGCCTGTACCGGCCTCTTCGCGGGCTTGCCAGCTCCCACAGGTACACCACAGACCTTGAAAACTGTGCAGTACCTGTGGGAGCGGGCAAGCCCGCGAAGAGGCCGGTACAGGCAACCGATCAATCAGCCCTGAAGCGTGGCCATGTCGATCACGAACCGGTACTTCACATCACCGGCAATCATCCGCTCATAAGCCTGGTTGATGTTGCGGATATCCAGCATCTCGATATCGCAACGGATGTCGTGCTCGGCGCAAAAATCCAGCACTTCCTGGGTCTCGGCGATGCCACCGATCAACGACCCCGCCAGCACCCGGCGCTTCATCACCAGGTTGGCCGCATGCACTGGCGGATCAATCGGCTCGATCAGGCCGACCAGGATGTGCACACCATCGAACTTGAGTGTTTCCAGGTACGGGTTGAGGTCGTGCTGCACCGGAATGGTGTCGAGCAGGAAATCGAAACGGCCGGCAGCGGCGCGCATCTGCTCGGCATCGGTGGACACGATCACATGGTCGGCACCCTGGCGGCGGGCTTCCTCGGCCTTGGCCTGAGAGCGGGTGAACAGGGTCACTTCGGCACCCAGGGCCTTGGCCAGCTTGATGCCCATGTGGCCCAGGCCGCCCATGCCGAGAATGCCGACCTTGTGGCCCGGGCCCACGCCGTGGTGCTTGAGCGGCGAATAGGTGGTAATGCCAGCGCACAGGATAGGGGCGGCGCTGGGCAGGTCCATGCCGGCCGGGATGCGCAGCACGAAGTGCTCGCTGACCACGATGCTGCTGGAGTAACCGCCCATGGTGTTGCTGCCATCGACCCGGTCCGGGGTGGCGTAGGTCATGGTCGGGCCTTCCAGGCAATACTGCTCCAGGTCCTTGGCGCAGGCTTCACAGTGGCGGCACGAGTCGACCATGCAGCCGACACCCACCAGGTCACCGACCTTGTGCCCGGTGACCTTGGCGCCCACCGCCGTGACCCGGCCGATGATCTCGTGGCCAGGCATCAGCGGGTACACGGCAATGCCCCACTCGTTGCGCGCCTGGTGGATGTCGGAGTGGCACACGCCGCAGTACAGGATCTCGATGGCGACGTCATCCGGGCGCGGGCTGCGGCGCTCGAAGGTCATGGGGGCCAGCGGGCTGGTCGGGGTTTGGGCGGCGTAACCGATGGCGGTATACATACAGGGCCTCGCAGTAAAGTGAAACGATTCAGGCGGCGCATTCTGCGCGCCCAACTGCGTCACGCCCACGGCTGATTCTCCGGCATGCATGCCTGATTCTCCGAAGATGCCATCTTGCACCTGGCGCCATGCCTTCAATCTGCGATGATCAAGCTGTCTGATTCTCTGCCCTTGGTTCACCATGCAACTGACCCGTCACGTCGACGCCAATGCGCCGCTTTGCGCGCTGATCCGCAGCCTCGCCACGCGCCCAGGCTTTGTGCCCACGCACCTGCCCCAGGTGCAGGTGCTGAGCTGGGACCACTATGTGGCCAGCAGCCCGCAGATCTACGAACCCAGCCTGATGATCCTGGCCCAGGGCAGCAAACTGGCGCGCCTGGGGCCGCGCACCCTGGAGTACGGCGCCGGGCATTACCTGGTGCAAGCGTTGTCGGTGCCGTTCATGTGCGAAACCTTCGCCACGCCTGACGCGCCATTACTGGGCGTGGCGGTGGACATCCACCGTGGCGTGCTGGGTGAGCTGGTGCAGAGCATGGACCTGGCGCCGGACGCTGCAGTGCAGGCACAAACACCGCAATCGATGACCTCGGCAGCACTGGATGCGCCAATGCGCGACAGTGTGGAACGGCTGCTGCAGTGCCTGCAGGACCCGCTGGACGCCAAGGTGCTGGGCCCGGCGCGCGTACGCGAGGTGCTGTATACCGCGCTGCGCGGCCCGCAGGCCGGTGTGTTGCGGGCACTGGTGGAGCAACAGGGGCACTTCGCCCGCATCGGCGCCGCCCTCGCCCACCTGCGCGAGCACTACGCCGAACCGCTGAGCGTGGAGGCACTGGCCGCGCGGGCCAACATGAGCGTTTCGACCTTCCATGAACACTTCAAGCGCTGCACCGACATGGCACCGATGCAGTACCTCAAGCGCTTGCGGCTGCTCAAGGCGCAACAGATGCTGATTGGCGAAGGCCTTGGCGTGGCGCAGGCGGCGCACCGGGTGGGTTACCAGAGCACCTCGCAGTTCAGCCGCGAGTACAAACGCCAGTTCGAGCGCAGCCCGGGGGATGAACTGCCCTATCAGAGCTTGCCGGTGTAGCAAGCCAGTCTATCAAGCATGCACGATCACTGTGGGAGCGGGCGCGCCCGCGAAGCAGACGACGCGGTGAATGGCACCGGCTATGCCGGTGTTCGCGGGCGCGCCCGCTCCCACAGTGGTGGCATGCGCTTCATGCTTGCCGCTCGACCATGGCCACAATCGCCGCCTGCAATTCAGCCTTGGCCTGCCCGGCCTCCAGTTCCCCTGCTGCAGCCGCCTGGGACAGCGCATCCGCCGCCCCCACCAGCAGGCGCATGCCGGCAACCCCCACATTGCCGCTGGGCGAAAACCCGGCCAGGGCTTCGCGGCACTTGTCCAGGAACGGCTGCTCGTACGCCCGCTTCAGCGCCTCCATTTCCGGCGAACCGGCCAGCGCTGCCGACACCCCGGGTATCTCCCGGCCCTGGCTCATCACGCAGTCCACGTAGGCCTCGGCAATCACCCGGGCGCGGCTGACCAGGCTGGCTTCACAGCTATCCAGGGCCTGCGCCAGCATCTGCGACTGACGCGCATCGTATTCCTGGTACAGCGCCACCAGCAGCCCGTTGCGGGTCTCGAAATGGTCGTAGACCACCGGCTTGGTCACCCCTGCCTGCTCGGCCAGGCGGCCCAGGCTCAGGGCATCGGTACCCTCCTCCCGCACCAGTTGCCAGGCCACATCCAGCAACTGCCTGCGTCGTTCGTCGCGGCTCAGGCGCTTGCGTGCACGGGCTTGATCATCGCTTGACATCGCTTACCTACCAAAAGTAACTTACTAAACGTAACTTACCTTGAGTATATAGCGCTCAAGGCAACCCTGCACCTTTCACTGGAGAGCCAACATGCACGCTCTGATCGTCGTCGGTCATCATGACCCGCAATCCCTCACCCACGCCCTGGCCAAGCAGGTTGCCGACGGCCTGGCCAGCGAAGGCCACAGCAGCGAAATCGCCGACCTGGCCAGCGAAGGTTTCGACCCCCGCTTTGGCCTGGCAGACCATGCCGTGCATCGCCGGCTGGCAGCACCGCCGGCCGATGTACTCAATGAGCAGGCACGTATCGAGCGCGCCGATGCCCTGGTGCTGGTCTATCCGATCTACTGGTGGTCGCTGCCGGCCTTGCTCAAGGGCTGGGTCGAGCGGGTATTCAGCAACGGCTGGGCGTTCGACTATGAAGGGGGCACCACGGTCAAGAAATTGCGCGGCATGAAGGTTCACCTGGTCGGCGTCGCAGGGGCCGATACAGGCACTTTCGAACGGCATGGCTATGGCGAGGCGATGCGCGTACAGATCGAGCATGGCATCTTCGACTATTGCGGCGCCGAAGTACTCAGTTCCACCTTGCTGGATGACAGCGAAGGGCCTGACCAGGCCGCCCATCTGCGCCACGCACTCGCTTTGGGCAAAACACTGTTTACAGATCGCCAGGCCGCAGCCTGAACTGTGCCGCAGTGCCGCTACCCGAGTAGCGGCACCCTCGGTTCTGCACGCCACCCCATTGCAGGAAATCAGACGACCCGGCTACCATTGAGAACGATTCACACTCACAACCGGAAGCCAGGCGTTGGACAGCACATCGAGCCGTAAACTGGGCTTTTTCTTCAGCGACCACCATCGCTGGTTGCTCCAGCACATCCAGAAACGCCTGCGCAACCACGCCGACGCCGAGGACACTGCCGCCGAAACGTTCTGCCAGATGCTCGGCGCACGTGTCGACCCGGACAGTATCCAGCAGCCTCGCGCCTACCTCACCGTCATTGCCCGTCGGCTGATCTTCGATCGTCATCGCCGTCGCCAGCTCGAACAAGCCTACCTGGAACATCTGGCGCGGCTACCGGAGGCGGTAGCGCCATCGGCCGAGGAACAATTGCTGCTGATCGAAGCCCTGGTGAGCATCGATCAGGCACTGGACGGCTTGCCAGCAGTTGTCAAAGCTACCTTCCTCTATAGCCAGCTCGATGGCATGCATTACGCCGACATCGCCACAAAGCTGCAGATCAGCGAGCGCTCTGTCAGCCGCTACATGAAACAGGCGCTGCGCCAGTGTTACTTGTGCGAGGTACAGGCATGAGCAAGCCAGCCCTGGACCGCGTCAGCGAGCAGGCCATCGACTGGATGGTCGAGCTGAGGGCCGCCACGCCGGACCCGGCGCTGCTGCAACGGGTCCGGCTATGGCTGCAGCAGGACCCCGCTCACCAACAGGCCTGGAACCGCCTGGAGCAGCGCCTTGGCCATCCGCTCGCCGCGTTGCACGCGCTGGATCAACGGGCCCCGGGCCAAGCCGCAGAGGCACGCCGGTTACTGATGCAACCTACCCGCTCACGGCGTGACGTACTCGGCGCCATGGCAAGCCTCGGGCTGTTCAGCGCAGCGTTGTGGGGTGGATGGCGCAGCGACACCACCCAAGGCTGGCTGGCCGACCTGCACACAGGCCGTGGCGAGCGACGCAGCTTTACCTTGGCAGACGGCAGCCGCCTGAGCCTGAACAGCGCCAGTGCGGTCGACGTGCAGTTCGATGCCGGGCAGCGTCTTCTGGTGCTGCGTCACGGCGAATTGCTGATCCAGGTTGCGCGCGATCCGCTGCGCCCCTTGCGCGTGCGCACCGCGCAAGGGCAAGTGCAGGCGCTGGGGACGCGTTTTCTGGTCAGTCAGGAGGAGGATGCCACCCGGGTCGTGGTGCTGCAGCACAGTGTCCGCGCCAGCCTGGCCGATGGGCAGTGGGCGGAACTGCAGCAAGGGCAGGCTGCCCTGCTGCGCAGCAACACCATCGAGCGGCTGACGGGCGAGCAACAGCAACGGGCTGCATGGCTGGAGGGTCGCCTGGAGGTGCTCGACCAGCCTCTGCATGTGGTGGTTGACGCGCTGCGTCCCTACCAGCGTGGCTACATCCGGCTCTCCCCTGCGGCACGCGATCTGCGGGTACAAGGCGTGTTTCCTCTGGACCAGCCACAGCAGGCCTTGAAGGCGTTGGCCGAAGCCCTGCCAATCAACGTGGAGCGCTATGGCCCGTGGCTGATGCTGATCGACCTGAAAGCCTCTTGATAAAAATATTTATCAAAATCATTCGCAATCGTGGCAAGTTTTCTTTGCTCGTCCCACATACCTCCTGACAGCCACTTAATTCGGGAGTAATCCGTGTACAACCCCTTGCCCCGCGCCCTGCCCCTGGTCGCCGCTTTGGCCAGCTTCAACGTGCTTGCCCAGGCGCAAACCCAGGCGTTCGACCTGCCACCCGCCAGCCTGGCTCACACGCTCAACCGCATCGCCAGCCAGAGCGGCCACATCATCGCGCTGGAGCCTGCACTGGTGCGCGGCAAGCAGGCACCTGCCGTGGTCGGCCAGATGAGTGCCGAGCAGGCCATGCAAGCTGCGCTGGCCGGTAGCGGCTTGCAGCTGCGGGTTTCCACCGAGGGCCATTTCAGTGTGGCACCCGGTAACCTGGGCAGCGACGTCATGGAGCTGGGCAGCACCAGCATCACCGACAACTTTGTGGATGCCACCAGCGAAGGCACAGGTTCCTATGCCGCCCGCGCGGTCACCCTGGGCAAAGGCACGCACACCCTCAAGGAGATTCCCCAGTCGGTCACCGTCATCACGCGCAAGCAACTGGATGACCAGGGCATCACCGACTTGCAGGACGCGCTTAACCACACCACGGGCATTGTCGGCGCACAGGGCATTGGCCCGGGCGTGGTCGTGACCTCGCGTGGGTTCCAGATTGATGACTGGCAATACGACGGTGTGCCGATTCCGCGAAACAACTATTCGCTGGGCAACTGGGCAACCCAGGACCTGGTGTTCTTCGACCGCGTGGAAGTGCTGCGCGGTGCCTCGGGCCTGTTGCAAGGCACAGGCAGCCCAGGCGGCGCGATCAACCTGGTGCGCAAGCGTGGCCAGGCCACCCCGACTGTCACCCTCACCGGCAAGGCTGGCTCCTGGGACCATTACGGCCTACAGCTTGACGCAGGCGGCCCGTTGACCGCCGATGGCCGTGTACGCGGACGACTCGTGGCTGACGAAGACCAGAGTGACAGCTTCATCGATTACCAGTGGAGCAAGTCCCATTCGCTGTACGGCGCCCTGGACATCGACCTGAATGACGCCACCACCGTGGGTGCCGGCATCAGTTATAACCGCCAGCAGTCGCGGCCAATGCTGCGTGGGCTTCCACGCTACGCGACCGGTAAGCCGGTTGACCTCCCGCGCTCGACCTACAGCGGTGCCCGCTGGAACCGAGCGGAAACCGACGTCACCACGTATTACCTGGACCTGGAGCACCGCTTCAACGAGGACTGGGCTTTCAAGGCGGCTGCAGTGCGCATGGACGAAACCAACACGTCGACCCACCAACGCACCCAGACCGTCGGTGAAGGCCTGGAGCCTGACGGTACCGGCCTTGAGTATGCAGACTGGATCACCGACTTCCACTCCACCAAGCTGGGCCTGGACATGAACGTGGTCGGCCACTTCGACACGGGCTTCGTGGCCCATGAAGTGACCCTTGGCGGCAACTACTCCAAGCTCACCAGCGATGATGGTTACTGGCGAACCTTTGGTGGCAATGACAGCATCTTCGACATCGGCCACGACCGCCCCGAGCCTAGCCGTGACAGCCTGCTTGCTGCGCCCTTCGGGCGCCACGAAAGCAGTGGTTATGATATTAGCCAGAAGGGCCTGTACGGCGCCTGGCGAGTCAAACCGACCGACCGGTTGACGCTGATTCTCGGGTCCCGCGTCAGCTGGTTCGACTACAGCTACGCAAGCACCACATACCGTGGACTGAATCCAGGCCAGGCCAACCCCACCAGCCGTATGACCGAAACAGGCGAGGTCACCCCTTATGCCGGCTTTGTCTACGACCTGACCCGCGAATGGGCCTGGTACGCCAGCTACACCGATGTGTTCGTACCACAAACCGAACGCGCCGTCGGCAATGCGCCGCTCAAACCGGTGATCGGCAGCAACTATGAAACGGGCCTCAAGGGCGAACTGCTTGATGGCCGGGTCAACGCTTCGCTCGCGCTGTTCCGCTACGATCAGGAAAACCGCGCCATCACCGATGTGGCTGCGGGTTTAGCCTGTGCTGACGGGTACTGCTCCACCGCCTCGGGCAAGGTACGCAGCCAAGGTGTCGAAGCCGAGATCAGCGGCGAAGTGCTCAGTGGTTTGCAACTGTTCGCAGGCTACACCTACAACACCACCAAGTTCCTCGAGGATCCTGAAAACAAAGGCCGCACGTTCAGCCAGTGGACACCCAAGCACATGCTGCGGGCATGGGCCGATTACACCCTGCCCCTTGACGGGCAGCGTTGGAGCACCGGCCTTGGCTTCACCACCCAGAGCCACACCTTGGGTTACGAGAGTACCTATACGGTGCCCGGCTATACCGTGTGGAGCGCACGCCTGGCCTACCAGCTAACCCCGGAAGTGAACCTTGCCGTCAACGCCAACAACCTGTTCGACAAAAAGTACTGGGTAGCAGGCTTCAACCAGCTCAATGGCAGCAACAACTATGGCGAGCCGCGCAACTTCATGCTGACGGTCAAGTACACCCCGGAACTCTGACCCCGGGTCAGTCCGCCAGCGGCCACTGCGCCAAGGGCCAGTAAGCGCCCTTGCGCGACTCGTAGAGCGTGAAATGGCGCGCGGTGAGGTAGAAATCCGGCGCGCTGCTGGCCTCGGGTGGTTGCCCGCGGTAATCCCTGGACAGGGTCAAGTGCGGCCGATACTCACGGTTGGCCGCCTCCACACCCAACGGCAGCAATGCCTGCTGCAAGCCGTACACCAGTTGCAACAGGGCCGGCGGTGTCTGCTGTGCCTCCAGCACCAGTGCGCCGGCCCGCTGCCACACCTGCAAACGGTCGAGCAACAGCCGCGGTGCCGTGCCCGGCAGCGCCAGTTGATCGACCGCCGCACATATCGCAGGCACCTGGGCAGTATCCACATCGCCGAGGAACAACAGCGTGACATGGAAGTTGGCCGCCGGCACCGGCTTGCCGCTGCGCAGGCTCAGGCCCCGGCGCCACTGGGCCAGAGCACTGCGCTGGGCATCGCTGACCGGCAAGGCGAAAAACAGCCGTTTGAACGGGCTACCGCTGGGGCGTATATCCTGAACCATACCAACTCCCTGACGTGAAACGTTTGCGCAAGACTGTAGGGCATTACACCAATGTCGCCCCGGCGTTTCGTAACAATAAGTACAAACTACCCCCATGATTGTTTATGCTGGCGGGCTTATGCCATGGCGCATGGCCATTTTTCGACAAGTAAACGTCCATGAAAATTGCACTCGTACTTATCTTCGTCCTCTCGATCGCCTACGTGCACCTGCGCGGTCGGGTTCGCCACAAGCTGACCCGCCAGCTGGGCGACCACTCCAGCTTCCTGGCCCCGGTCAACAGCTTCCTGTACCTGTTTTCCAAGCTCCCGGCCAAGCCTTACCTGCCGGTCGAAGCCTTCCCCGAACTGAAGCCGCTGCAGGACCACTGGCAGGAAATCCGCGAGGAAGGCCGCCAGTTGCTGCACGTGGGCGAAATCAAGAAGTCCGACAATTACGATGACGTCGGTTTCAACTCGTTCTTCAAGACGGGCTGGAAGCGCTTCTACCTGAAGTGGTACGGCGAAAGCCACCCATCGGCGATGGCCCTGTGCCCACGCACCACCGAGCTGCTGCAAGGCATCGGCACGGTCAAGGCGGCCATGTTCGCCACCCTCCCACCGGGCGCCAAGCTGGTGCGTCACCGTGACCCGTATGCCGGTTCGTACCGCTATCACCTGGGCCTGGACACACCGAACGACGACGGTTGCTACATCGACGTGGACGGCGAGAAGTACTCGTGGCGCGATGGCGAGGGTGTGGTCTTCGACGAGACCTACATCCACTATGCGGCCAACAACACCGAGCACAACCGCATCATCCTGTTCTGTGACGTCGAGCGCCCGCTCAAGTACCGCTGGGCAACTGCGTTCAACCGCTGGTTCAGCCGTAACGTCATGGCCGCCGCTGCCGCGCCCAACGGTGACGGCGACAAGACCGGTGGCATCAACCGGCTGTTCACCCGCATCTACAAGATCCGTGAACGCGGCAAGGCGCTGAAAAAGCGCAACCGCATGCGCTACTACCTGGAAAAGTGGGCAGTGGTTGCGGCGTTGGTGCTGGTGTTCATCTACATCTAATCGCTCACCGCGCAAATTGTAGGAGCGGCCTTGTGTCGCGATTGGGCCGCAACGCGGCCCCAGCAATATTTGCATGAATACAGAAATCCCGGGGCTGCTTCGCAGCCCTATCGCGACACAAGGCCGCTCCCACAACTACTGCTGCCCACCCACCAAAGTACAAGCGTCGCACGTGCCACTCTTCGACTAGCCTGAAAGCTCCACTCGCAACCACCCCAAGGTGAAGACGATGAGCATGATGGACTGGGACGCCTACCGTAAGCAGTTGATGGCCGGCATCGGCGATCTCAAGCAACTCTCCCCCGACACCGTGGCCGGCTATATGACCGCCAGCGGTGCGGGGGCCAAGACCAACCACCTCGACGCCAAGACACGTGAGTTGATCTCGCTCGCCGTGGCCGTGACCACCCGTTGCGACGGCTGCATCGCCGTGCATTCGCAGCAGGCAGTCAAGCACGGTGCAACCCGCGAGGAAATTGCCGAAGCCCTCGGCGTGGCCGTGGCGATGAACGCCGGCGCTGCGCTGGTGTACTCGGCGCGGGCCATGGATGCGGTGGGCAAGGCCAACGGCTGAGCACAAACGGCGCCGCCGCCCTTGCGCGACGGCGCCGTGCCCCACAGACTTGGCGGCCCAGCCTTTGCAGGAACCCGCATGATCCACATTCGCCCCATGACAGCCGAAGACTTCGAGCGCTTCTGGCCCACCTTCCAGGCCATCGTCCAGGCCCGTGAAACTTACGCCTTCGACCCGGCCCTGAGCTTCGATCAGGCCCGCCAGCTGTGGCTGGAGCTGCCATCGCACACGCTGCTGGCCGAACAGGATGGCGAGCTGCTGGGCTCTTACTACCTGAAAGCCAATGCCGCCGGGCCTGGCGCGCACGTGGGCAATTGCGGCTACATGGTGTGCGAACAGGCGCGTGGCCGAGGCGTGGCGCGCCTGATGTGCGAGCACTCGCAGAAGCTGGCACGCCAGGAGGGCTTTCTGGCCCTGCAGTTCAACTCCGTGGTGGCCAGCAATGAAGTCGCGGTGGCGCTGTGGCACAAGCTGGGCTTCGAAACGGTCGGCCGCTTGCCCAAGGCTTATCGCCATGCCCGCCTGGGGCTGGTGGACTGCCTGGTGATGTACAAGTGGCTGGCGGATGAGCCGGTGGTGGAGAAGCCGCCGCTGCTGATCGGGCGCAAGAATATCGAGGCGCGGGTGTCGCGGCGTCGCGGGCGCTGATCTTCTTGAGCAGGTCTGGCCTCTTCGCGGGCTTGCCCGCTCCCACAGGTACTCCACTTTCCCCGAAAGGAGTGGATTTCCTGTGGGAGCGGGCAAGCCCGCGAAGAGGCCGGGCCTGCTAATCGTTCAACCTCAGAAAGCCAAGCCTACTTTCACACCAAACTCGTCACGCTTGAGCTTGGTGTTGTCTGCTGCTGGCGAGTCTTCATCCAGCTTGTATTCGGTACGGGTGTAGTAAACCCCGGCCTGCACCGGCATACCGCCCTGCTGGTTCATCAGCAACGTCACTTCGGCATACGGGTTGGTGCGGTCTTTCAGGTCGACCGTGTCGCTGCCAAAGTCGTCCACCTTCAGCCGCGCGCGGCCGTCCAGGGTGTGGCGTGCCCCAACTTCCACCCGCAGGGTCGAGGCGTCGAACTGATGGTTGTAGCCCAATGCCGCCTTGGCAAAGGGCGACTTCACGGTGAGTTTGGTATCGAGGTCGTTGATTTCCGGCTCGAAGCGCGACCAGCTGTAGCCACCGCCCACGGTCACGTCGACAAAGTTGCGAGCGTCCAGCGCCGCACGCCAGCCAAGGTCGAGGTCGGCCTGGGCCTCCTTGAGTTTGTTGTCGTTCTTCTTGCCGAATTTGGCTTCGGCGCCGAGCTGGTAGATGAAACCGGATTCGGCTGTCAGCTTGTTGCCGAAGGTGGCGAACACGCCGCCTTGGCCCATGTGTTCCTTGTCGCTTTCACTGCCACCTTCGAACTTGAACTTGTCGTAGCCGCCCTGCAGACCGAGTGTGAACAGCGGGTCGGTGCTGGGCGCGGCGGTGGCCGCCAGCGGCGCGGCGATCAGGGCGAGCAGGCAGGTGTGGCGCAACAGATGACGAGCAGGCATGCGGGAAGTCTCCATGACTTGATATCGAAAGACGAACGTGCGGTTCGAGACAAACGCCGCCAAAAAAGTTCGAAAAAAAATCAGTAAAAACGCGCAACCTTGTGATTTATCGCAGTATTCATGGCGCGCCAACATTTGACGCCCCAGCATTTCAGTGGTCAGATGCGCGCCAGTTTCAGGTGCCCTTCGCCGCCGCGCGCAGGGTGAAACGGGAAGCCGGTGCGTCGTGTTAGCCACGACAAGTCCGGCGCTGCCCCCGCAACGGTAAGCGAGCGAACCCTTCGAGATACCACTGTGCACGTGCATGGGAAGGTGAAGGTTTCATGCCCCTCGCAAGCCCGGAGACCGGCCTGGAGCGTCACTTGGCAACCCGCGGTGGGCGGGCGCAGGCCGGAATCCGTGCGCGCGCCTGCCTGCATGGTTCGCCTTTGCGTGTTTTCCACCGGGATCCATTCATTCCTGCAGCAGTGGAACGACATGTCCCGTATGTTCAAGCTTCACCCCCTGGCGGCCTGCCTGGCCGTCGCCCTGCCGGCCTTGGCCGATGACCGTGACCCGCAGCCCCTGGCCCTGCCCTCCACGGCCATCACCGACACCCTCGACAGCCGCGCCATCGACCTGGCCACGCCGACCCAGGCAGGCTCGCGCCTTGGCCTCAGCGCCCTGGAAACACCGGCCAGCACCAGCAGCATCAGCGCCGAGCAGATCCAGCAGCGCAACAACCTCACCGTGCAGGATGCAGTAACGCGGTCGCCGGGCATCACCTTCGTCGGCTCCCCGGGCGACGGCGGCACCGGCCTGTCCGCCCGCGGCTTTGCCGGCCACAGCTCGGTGATGACCCTGTTCGACGGCGCACGCCTGTACACCGGTGCCGGCACCCAGACGTTCCCTGTCGACCCGTGGATGGTCGAACGCATCGATGTGATTCGCGGCCCGGCGTCGGTACTGCATGGCGAAGGCGCCACCGGCGCGGTGATCAACGTGATCCCGAAAAAACCGTTTGCCGGCGAGGTGCGCAACCACGTGCGCCTGGGCTACGGCTCGTGGGACCGCCAGCAGCTCGGCCTGGACAGCGGCGGCAGCCTCAGCGAGCGCCTGAGCTATCGACTTACCCTCAACCAGCAGGCCGGCAACGGCTGGGTCGACCGCACCACTTCGCGCAGCCTGGCCCTGAGTGCCGCGCTGCGTTTCGATGCCAGTGACGACCTCAGCTTCACCCTTGCCCACGACCGTGGCGATGCTGAGCCGGCCAACTACTACGGCACCCCGCTGATCGACGGCCACTACCGCAGCAGCCTGCGCAAGAAAAACTACAACGTGCAGAACGACGTGCAGCACTACATCGATGAGTGGACCCGGCTGACCACCGACTGGACGCTGAACGACCACGTCAGCGCCAGCAACCAGCTGTACTACATCAAAAGCCGCCGCCACTGGCGCAACGCCGAAGATTACAGCTGGGACGCCGAGCGCCAGCAATTGCAGCGCGGCAGCTACCTGGAGATCAAGCACAACCAGGAACAGTTCGGCGACCGCCAGACCTTCACCTTCGACCACACGTTGTTCGGCCTGGCCAGCAAGACCGTGGTCGGCGCGGAATACAACAAGGTCCGCTTCAACGTCGACAGCAATGCGCCCTACAACGATGTGGGCGGTGATTTCATCGACCCGTGGCAACCACAACCGGGTTGGTTCCACAGCGCCTCGCCGCTGCGCCCGCAGACGTTGTCCAGCACCCACACCTTTGCCCTGTTCGCCGAAAACCGCCTGCAGCTGAGCGACCGGCTGTCGCTGGTGACCGGCGTGCGCCGCGACCAGAACCACATCGACCGCACCAACCTGACCAACGACAGCCGCAGCGACCACAGCCTGCAGGGTGGCAACTGGCGCGCCGGGCTGGTGTTCGCGGTCACCGACGACCTGTCGCTGTACGGGCAGTATTCCACCAGCCAGGAGGGGGTGAACAACCTCATCAGCCTCAGCCCCACCCAGATGCACTATGACCTGACCGAAGCGAAGCAGACCGAGGTCGGCCTCAAGCAGCGCTTCTGGGAAGGCCGTGGCGAATGGACGCTTGCCGCCTACCACATCGTCAAGAAGAAGCTGCTGGTGGACGACCCGATCACCCACGAGAAGCAGCAGGCTGGGCAGCAGACGTCCGATGGCCTTGAGGCCACCCTGGAACTGGCATTGGCGCACCAGTGGCAGGTGTCGGCCAACGCGTCGCTGGTACGCGCCAGGTATGACGACTTCGACGAGATGGTCGGTGGCGTGGCGCAGGACCGCGCCGGCAACCGGCCGGCCAACGTGCCACGGCGTACAGCCAACCTGTGGTTGAGCAAAGGCTTCGGCCAGCAGGTCGAGGCCGGCATTGGTGCGCGGTATGTGGATGAGCGTTATGCCGATACCGCCAACACCCAGAGCGCCCCCGGGTACACCGTGGTCGATGCCAACATCGCCTGGCAGGTACTGCCGGATGTGAAGTTGGGCTTGCAGTTGAACAACCTGTTTGACCGCGAGTATGTGCAGGCGGCGTTCAGTGGGCAGCAGTGGTTGATGGGGATGCCCCGGTCGTACTTTGCGACGGTGGATTACACCTTCTGATCTGAGCCTGTCTGTATTGGCCTCTTCGCGGGCACGCCCGCTCCCACAGAGATATCGCAGGCATTGAAAGCTGTGGTGTGCCTGTGGGAGCGGGCGAGCCCGCGAAGAGGCCGGCACAGGCAACACAAAAACCTCTACCAACCTCTAATCAATTAGTTATAAGATAACGTTTCACATGACATTAATTCCTATCAGCGACCCTCCATGACAAGCGCCAGCGCCACGCCCTCCCTGATCACCCAGCGCCTGCAGAGCATCGATGCCCTGCGCGGCCTGGTGATTCTGTTCATGCTTTTGGACCACGTCCGCGAAACGTTCTTCCTGCACCGCCAGGTCAGCGACCCGATGACCATCGACGCCACAGAGCCTTCGCTGTTCTTCAGCCGCACCCTGGCCCACCTCTGCGCGCCAGTGTTCGTCCTGCTGACCGGCCTGTCGGCCTGGCTGTACGGCGAAAAACACCAGGGCCGGAGCGATGTCTCGGCGTTCCTGTTCAAGCGCGGGCTGTTCCTGGTGGTGCTGGAATTCACCCTGGTCAACTTCGCCTGGACCTTCCAGCTGCCCCCCAGCGTGATCTACCTGCAAGTCATCTGGGCCATCGGCGTCAGCATGATCGCCCTGTCGCTGCTGGTATGGCTGCCACGTGCCGCCCTGCTCGCCCTGGGTGCAGTCATTGTCGCCGGCCACAACCTGCTCGACGGCCTGCACTTTGGCGTGGAGTCCGCCCTGCACGTGCCATGGGCGATCCTGCACGACCGTGGCTGGCTTGAGTTCTCCGAAAGCCTGCGCCTGCGCACCTCTTACCCGGTGCTGCCATGGATCGGGGTCATCGCCCTGGGCTATGGCCTGGGCCCCTGGTTCGCCCGTGGCAGCACAGCCGGCCAACGCCAGCAGCGCCTGCTGCTGGCTGGGCTGATCGCGTTGCTGGGCTTTGTCGTGTTGCGCCTGTTCAACGGCTATGGCGAGGCGCCGTGGAGCGGTTACCCGACCCTCACCCAAACCGTGATGAGCTTCTTCAACATCACCAAGTACCCGCCGTCACTGCTGTTCCTGGCGCTCACCTTGGGCTGCGGCCTGCTGTTGCTGCGCGCCTTCGAGCGCGCCGGCCAGGCCCGCTGGATCAGCGCGCTGGCGGTGTTTGGCGCAGCACCGATGTTCTTCTACCTGTTGCACCTGTATGTGCTGAAGCTGCTGTACCTGGCCAGCGTGGCGCTGTTCGGCCTCAACCACGGCGACTACTTCGGCTTCGACGGCATCGCGGCGGTGTGGCTGGGCGCTGCCCTGCTGGCGGTTTCGCTGTACCTGCCGGTGCGCGGGTTCGCCCGCCTGAAAGCACGCCGCCGCGACATCACCTGGCTGAAGTACTTCTGAAAAGCGTTTTCACCCGGCGGCGCGATGGTCTACCATGCGGGCCGCCGGTTTCCACCACGGAATTAATAGGGAATCCCAGGCCCGTCAATACGGGCCAAACGGAACTGCCCCCGCAACTGTAGGTGCCGAGCCTGCTCCATCGATGCCACTGGGCCACGCGCCCGGGAAGGCCGGAGCCGGGCCATGACGCACCAGTCAGGAGACCTGCCGGCCTACATTTACCAACCGGCGGGGTGTCCGGGATTGGCCATCAGTGTTGCCCCTGCCATCGGCGGGGGCTCGGCGATGCCTGTCCGTGCGTTCCTCACCCGAACTGTCCGATAGGAGATCGCCCAGCATGCTGCCCCGTTTCGCCACCCTGCTCGCCGGCCTTGGCCTCACTGGCCTGGCCCAGGCCGCCACCACCCACTACCCGCTGACGGTCGAGAACTGCGGCAAACCGCAAACCTTCGCCCAGGCGCCGCAGCGCGCCGTCACCATCGGCCAGGCCGGCACCGAGATGCTCTACGCACTCGGGCTGGGCGACAAGCTGGCGGGCACCTCGCTGTGGTTCAACAACGTGCTGCCCGAGTACCAGGCGCAGAACGACAAGGTGCCGCGCCTGGCCGACAATGACCCCAGCTTCGAGGCCGTGGTCGGCAAGCGCCCGCAGCTGGTGACCGTGCAGTTCGAATGGATGGTCGGCGCCCAGGGTGTGGTCGGCACACGCGAGCAGTTCGAAGAACTGAAGATACCCACCTACCTGCTGCCGTCGGACTGCGAAGGCAAGGACAACCTGGTCGGCGCCGATGGCACACGCCTGCAGGCGTTCCAGGTCAGCAGCATCTACAAGAGCGTCAGCCAGCTGGCCGAGATCTTTGATGTGCAGGACCGCGGCACTGCGTTGAACGCCGAGCTGAAAGGCCGCCTGGACAGCGCCAAGGCACAACTGGCCGGCAAGGACCTGTCCGCCACCTCGGCACTGTTCTGGTTCTCCAGCGCCGACCTCGACATCGACCCTTACGTGGCAGGCCGCCAAGGGGTCGCCGACTTCATGCTGCGCACCCTGGGCGTGCGCAATGTGGTCGAGTCCACCGAGGAGTGGCCCACCGTAGGCTGGGAAACTCTGGCCAAGGCCAACCCCACCTGGCTGATCATCGCCCGCATGGACCGCCGCCGCTTCCCCGCCGACGACTACCAGAAGAAGCTGGAATTCCTGCGTAACGACCCGGTCACCCGCAACATGGACGCGGTGAAGCACGACCGCATCATCGTCCTCGACGCCGACGCCATGCAGGCCGGCATCCGCCTGTTCCGTGGCCTGCAAACATTGTCGGCAGCCTTCGCCAGCGGTAAAGCGGCCCAGTGATGATTCGCCTGTTACCCTGCATCGCAATCGCCCTGGCGGCACTGTTGGCCGCCTTGCTGGCCGGCACTGCCATCGGTGAGACCAACCTGTCACCCAGCGTGGTCGGCCAGGTGCTAGCCAACCATCTATGGCAGGCTGGCTACCCGGTTGACCCGATCGACGCCGGCATCGTCTGGAACTACCGCCTGACCCGCACCCTGGTCGCGGCAGCCTGCGGTGCCGGCCTGGCCACCTGCGGTGTGGTTCTCCAGGCACTGCTGCGCAACCCGCTGGCCGAGCCGTACTTGCTGGGCTTGTCGGCCGGCGCCTCGACCGGTGCAGTGCTGGTCGGCCTGCTGGGCCTGGGTAGCCTGGCGCTGAGCATGTCCGGGGGCGCTTTCATCGGTGCGCTGGCTGCTTTCGCCCTGGTGCTGCTACTGGCCCGCGCGGCCGGCCCAAGCAGCAACAACGCGCAGGTGATCCTCGCCGGTATCGCCGGCTCGCAACTGTTCACCGCACTCACCGCCTTTCTCATCACCAAGTCGGCCACCGCCGAACAGGCACGCGGCATCCTGTTCTGGCTGCTGGGCAATCTCAGCGGCGTGCGTTGGCCTTCCGTGTGGCTGGCCGTGCCGGTGGCGCTGTTCGGCCTGGTGGTGTGCCTGTTGCACCGCCGCGCGCTGGATGCCTTCACCTTCGGCGCCGATTCGGCTGCATCGCTGGGTATCCCGGTGCGGCGCACCCAGTTGCTGCTGATCAGTTGCACGGCACTGGTCACGGCCGTGATGGTGTCCATCGTCGGCGCCATCGGTTTTGTCGGGCTGGTGATTCCGCATGCCCTGCGCCTGCTGCTCGGCCCCGGGCACAGCCGCCTGTTGCCCGCCAGCGCATTGGGCGGTGCACTGTTCCTGATTGCAGCCGACATTCTTTCGCGCACCTTGATTGCGGGCCAGGTGATTCCCGTGGGCGTGGTCACCGCACTGATCGGTGCCCCCGTCTTCGCGCTTATCCTGGTCAGCCGCCGAGGGCACTCATGACGGTCATGACCGCTGTAAAGCTTGCGCCGCTGAGTTGCCATGGCCTGGGGCTGCAACTGGCCGGCAACACCGTGCTGCGCGATATCGACCTGCACGTTGTGGCAGGTGAAACCCTGGGCATCGTCGGCCCCAACGGCTCCGGCAAATCCTCGCTGCTCAAGCTGCTGGCCGGGCTGCGCAAGCCGGCCAGCGGCAGCGTGCAACTGCTGGGCGAACCGCTGGCACAGCTGCCCCGCCGCCGTGTTGCGCAGGCCTTGGCCCTGGTCGAGCAACAGGCGGACACCCTCGATGCAATCAGTGTGTTCGATGCCGTTGCCTTGGGCCGTACACCGTGGCTGTCGGCACTGGCACCGTTCTCTCGGGAGGACCGTGCCATCGTCGAGCAGGCCCTGGCGGACCTCGACGCCCTGCACCTGCGCACGCGCCTATGGGGTTCGCTGTCGGGTGGCGAGCGCCAGCGCGTGCACATCGCCCGCGCCCTGGCGCAACGGCCACAGGTACTGTTGCTGGACGAGCCGACCAACCACCTGGACATTCAGCACCAGCTAAGCCTGCTGCAGCAGGTTCAAGCCCTGCCGGTGACCACGCTGGTGGCCCTGCACGACCTCAACCAGGCACTCACCTGCGACCGCGTCGCGGTGCTGGACAACGGCCGCCTGGTCGCCCTTGGCAAACCGTTCGACGTCCTCACGCCCGAGCGCCTGCTGTGCACCTTCGGCGTACATGCCCGCTACCTCACCGACCCCTTCGATGGCGCGCGCATCCTGCGTTTTCGCGCCCCCTGAACCAGGAAGTTCTACTGATGCTGTTGCGCCCTGTCGCCCTGCTGCTTGCCACCGCCCTGCTTGCCCCCGCCGCACTGGCTGAAGTGCATGAAGTGAAAATGCTCAACCGCGGCAGCGAGGGCGCGATGGTGTACGAGCCGGACCACCTGCGCATTGCCCCTGGCGACACCGTGCGCTTTCTGCCCACCCAGAGCGGGCACAATGCGGCCAGCGTGCCCGGCCTGCTGCCCACCGGCGCCGAGCCCTTCAAGAGCAAACTGAACCAGCCGTTCGAGCAGACCTTCAGCGTGCCGGGCGTGTACGGCATCCAGTGCATTCCGCACCTGGCGATGGGCATGGTGATGGTGATCCAGGTGGGCGATGCGCCGGCTGCGCAATTGCCAGCCAGCTTGCCTACGCGGGCGCAAGCCCGCTTCGCAGCCCAGTTGCAGAAGCTTGGGGTCGGGCAATGAGTCGGCTTTTGTGGGCGCTGCCCCTTCTAGGGCTTGCGCCGTTCGCCCTGGCCGATTCAGCGCAGTCGCAAAGCAACGGTTTTGTCGAAGACGGCAGCTGGAGCATCCTCAACCGCAGCGTATTCGACCAACGCGACTACAAGCACGGTGGGCGCAACAGTGCTGCGCGCAATGCCTACAAACCGCGCAGCGAACGTAATGGCAAGGCTGAGGAATGGGCCTACGGCTTGATGGGGACATTTCAGTCCGGCTTCACCCAAGGCCTGATCGGTGTCGGCGTCGATGCCCATGCCTATCTGGGCGTACAACTCGACAGTGGCGGCGGGCGCGCGGGCAAAGCGCGCCTGCTGGGGGTGGATAACGACGGGCACCCGAAAAACGAATACAGCCGCGCGGGCGCGGCGCTGAAGTTGCGGGTCTCCAATACCGTGCTGTCCTATGGCGAGCAACGGGTCAAAACCCCGGTATTCAGCTCTTCCGACAGCCGCCTGCTGCCCGAGACCGCCACCGGGTTCTTCTTCACCACCAACGAATTCGACACGCTCAAGCTGGTGGCCGGGCACTTCAACGAAAACGCCGACCGCAATGCCTCCAGCCACGACCAGGGTTTCGTGGTGAACTACTCCAACGGCAAGCAGGGCAACAGTTTCGACCTGGCCGGCGTGGTCTGGAACCCCGGTGCAGCGTTCAGCGGCAGCCTGTACACCTCGCGCTACGAGGACAGCTGGAACCAGCACTACCTGGGCAGCACCCTCACCCACGCCCTGGATGATCGCCGCAGCGTCAGCCTGGACTTGAACCTTTACCGCACCACAGACACCGGCAAGGCGCTGTCCGGGCACATCGACAACACCACCTGGAGCCTGGTCTCACGCTACAACCAGGGGCCACACGGTTTCAGCCTGGGCTGGCAGCAGGTAGACGGCAACACCCCCTTCGACTACGTGACGCGAGGGGCCATCTTCATTGCCAACGCCGTGCAGATGTCGGACTTCAACGCACCGAACGAGAAGTCCTGGCAGGCACGCTATGACCTGAACATGGGCGCCTATGGCGTACCGGGGCTGAACCTGACGGCGCTGTACGTGCGGGGGTTCGATATCGACGGCACGCATGTCGACCCCAATGGCGGGTACGCGTACCTGGGGTATGGCAAGGGTGGCAAGCATTGGGAGCGGGACCTGGAGGCGCGGTATGTGGTGCAGAGCGGCAAGGCCAAGGGGACGACGTTCTCGGTGAGGCATAACGTGCACCGGGGGAACACGGCGCAGGCGGAGCTGGACGGGGACCAGATACGGTTGGCGGTGGAGTGGCCGCTGTCTGGGGGGTTCTGATAGACCGGGTTGCCTGATGGAGCCTGGGGCTGCTTTGCAGCCCATCGCGACGCAAGGCCGCTCCTACAGGGATCGCGAAAAGCCCGGACTGCGTGATCCCTGTGGGAGCGGCCTTGTGTCGCGATGGGCCGCAAAGCGGCCCCAGGCTCCATCAGGCAACCGAGCTACCCGCAGGCAACAACCCCCACTCCGCCCGTTCCTGCTCATTCATCGCGACCAGTACCTCGGCAAACGCCCGCTCCAGCTCCGAACTGACATTGCCAAACACCTTGTAATTGGTCATCAAATACCGCTTCACCACCCTCGGCCAACGGCGTTCCTTATGCGCCGCATTGATGATGCCCTTGGCGTCATGGTAGGTCGCCCCACGCCACAGTTCTATCAGCCTTTTGTCAAAATCCGCAAAGGTCCACAGGTCAATGCGGTCTTCGAATTCGTCCAGCAGTTTGAGTTTGTACAGGGCCATGTATGGCATCGTGAGTCTCCCTCTGGTGCAGTGAACAAGCCGTGCACAGGGGAAGGTAAGCAAGCCGGGCCGGTTTTGAAATGAACGCGTCGATCAGGCCCAAAGCGCCACTGTAGGCGCTTTCCCACAGGTCAGGGCAATCGCACGTGCATGTGCGTGGTCTGCCAGACCGGGTCTTGCTCTACATTCACCACCGCAAACCCTTGCCGCTCCCAGAACGCAATCGCCCCTGGCAGAAACGGATGCGTATGCAGGTACAGACAGTCGATACCCGCCTGCTGCGCCCGCTCGCGCAACGCACCGAACAACGCGGCAGCCAGGCCATGCCGGCGGTAGGCCGGCAGCACGAACAGGCGCACCACTTCGACTACCCGCTCAGCGTGATAATCAAGCTGGGCAAAGCGGTGGTCATAGGGCACGTAGCCGATCACGGCGACCAGCCGCCCGTCATCACGGGCCTCAAGAAAGCACCCCGCGCCGTCAAGGTAGGTCTCGGCAAAATGCGCAAGGTCGTGCGGCAATGGCGCCTTCGCAAGCATCGGAAACAACTCGCGGCGAGCGCTATCGACAAACGCCACGACTTCGGCAATGGCGACGCGCGCCACAGGTTGCAGGGTCCAGTTCGGCATGGGGCTGTTGGCAGTGGTGGGAGGGCAAGGTTCTACCTCAGCACGCCGCTCATGGCAAATCACAAAGCTCGTCGTGGCCAGACGGACATCGGTATAATCGGCAGTCTTCACTGCCCGACCAGGCCACGCCATGCCTCGCTTCCAGAAGTTGCTGTTGCCCCTGCTACTGACTGCCGCCCTCACCGCCTGCGACCAGAAGCCCTCCCGCGAAGATCAGATCCTCGCCCAGCTGCCGCTGCAGGAGGCCTATACCCACAACATCGAGCGCATGGCCACGCTGCTCGGCCGCACTCACCCGCAGCTGTCCCAAGCCACCATCGAGGATGTACTGCGCAAGTACCTGACCGTCGAGGACCAGCGCCAGGACCTGTTCCGGCTGTACAGCGAAAAGAACTTCAGCGACGCCGAGTTCGCCACCATCGTTGCTGCCACCCAGGACCCGGCCAAGGCCAGAGCCCTGGAAGACACCGAAGCGGGCAAGCGCCTGAGCGAAAAACTCACCAACCTGATGCGTGAGACCGCCCGCGACGTCAAGGTGCAAGCACTGGTCGAACGGCGCATGCAGCAGGTAGAAGACGAGCTGAACGCGCTGGACAGGGCGGGTTCCTGAGCGCGGCTCCCCACATCACCTAGCGCGAAAAGCCGGCGCTGCTTTCAATCACTCGAGGTCAGGATTGCCACACGCCAAGCACGGATTGCGCCTGGATTTACGCACACTCATTCTGGTGCTCTGCGCCCTCACCGCCCTGGTCATGCTGTGCGCCAGCTACTTCGCCAGCTACCGGGTGCAGCGCCAGCTGCTGATCGACCACGCCCTGGAAGCCAACCGGGTGTATGCGATGAAGCTGGCCAGCATCACCGAAACCTTCATCGGCAACGCCCAGCAGCAGCTGGCCTTCAGCGCCGGTGTTCAAGGCCGGCAGCTGGCCGATGCCGCTGCGCTGCAGGTAGAGACCGACCGTGTACTGGGCCAGAGCATGGCCTTCAACTCCACCTTCGTGATCGATGCCAACGGCGTGCTGCTGGCAGTATCCCCCGCCCCGCTACGGCACCTGGTCGGCAGCCACGTACAGTCGCCCGGCGCTCAGGAAGCGCTGCACGAACGTCGCCCACTGGTTTCCACGCCCTACCTTTCGGCGGCCGACAACCTGGTGGTGGCGCTGTCGCAACCCATGTTCGACAGCGACGGTCGCTACATGGGGTATGTCGGTGGCAGCCTGTACCTGCGTGAACGCAACATCCTCAACAGCCTGCTGGGCGAGCATTTCTACAAGGACGGTTCGTACCTGTATGTGGTCGACCGTAACCGCCGCCTGCTGTACCACCCCGATAGCGAACGGGTAGGCTCAGTGGTGGAGGGCAACGCGCTGATCGACCAGTTGGCGACACTGGACAGCGGTACCCGGCAACTCACCAACAGCCTGGGCGTGGAGATGCTCGCCGGGTTCGCCACCGTACCCAGCGCCGGCTGGGGCGTGGTGGCGCAGCAACCGCTGGCGCAGACGGTGACGCCACTGAGCCACCTTATCCTCAACGTGGTGGGCACGTCTGCGCCCTTGGCGCTGGTGGGCTGCCTGCTGCTGTGGTGGTTGGCCATGACCATCGCCCGGCCGCTGTGGCAACTGGCTGCCGGCGCCCGCTCGATGGACAGTGCTGGCACCGCCGAGCGCTTGCATCGCGTGCGGGCCTGGTACTTCGAGGCAGCCGAACTCAAGCGCGCCCTGTTGATCGGGCTGAACCTGCTGCAAGAGCGCATCGGCCGGCTCAACCGTGACGCCCAGACCGACCCGCTGACCGGCCTGGGCAACCGCCGCAGCCTGGAGTTCAGCCTGTCATTGCTACAAGCCGAAGGCCGGGCCTTTGCGGCCATCGTGCTGGACATCGACCATTTCAAACGGGTCAATGACAACCATGGGCACGAGGTTGGTGACCAGGTGCTGCGCCGCCTGGCAGAGCTGATGCGCCGCTGCTGCCGCGAGGGCGACCTGCTGTGCCGCACCGGCGGCGAGGAATTCTTGATGCTGCTGCCGGGGGCCAGCCTGGACGTGGCCGCCGTGGTGGCCGAGCGGCTGCGGGTAACGGTGCAGGATACGCCCGTGCAGCCGGTGGGCGCGGTGACGGTTTCGCTGGGGGTGGCACGCTGGGATGGCGAGGCTGGCAGCGAGCCGATTGAAGCATTGAGCGAGGCTGACCGGGCGCTTTACCAGGCCAAGCAGGGAGGGCGTAATCGGGTGGTGGTTGCCTGAACCTATCGTTTCGCCTGTGCCGGCCCCTTCGCGGGTAAACCCGCTCCCACAAGGGGCTGAAGCCTGTGTTGTACCTGTGGGAGCGGGTTTACCCGCGAAGAGGCCGGCACAGGCGAAGATAAAACCTGGGGTTGTAACAATCTTTGTCATAAAACTGTCGTGTTCCGGTCATAGGATTGACCCCAACCTGACATTTTCATTTCATGGATGAGCGTCTCATGCGTCGTGTGGTTTTCAATCAGAAAGGTGGCGTCGGCAAATCCAGCATCGCCTGCAACCTCGCCGCAGCCAGTGCCGCCGAGGGTTACCGGACCTTGCTGGTCGACCTCGACCCGCAGGCCAATGCCACCTATTACCTCACCGGCCTGGTCAACGACGCCATTCCTGCCGGCATCGCCGATTTCTTCCGCCAGACGCTGTCACCGGTCACCGCCGCCGGCAAGAAGCACCGGGTGGCGATCACCGAAACCCGCTACAGCAACCTGCACCTGGTCACGGCCAGCCCCGACCTCAGCGACCTGCAAAGCAAGCTGGAGAGCAAGTTCAAGATCAACAAGCTGCGCAAGCTGCTGGTGGAACTGGGCGAGGACTACGAGCGGATCTACATCGACACCCCGCCGGCGCTCAATTTCTACACCTTCAGCGCGCTGGTAGCAGCAGAGCGCCTGCTGATCCCGTTCGACTGCGACAGTTTCTCGCGCCAGGCCCTGCACAGTGTCATGGCCGAGGTGGAGGAACTGCGCCAGGACCACAACCCGGCGTTGCAGGTAGAAGGTGTGGTGGTCAACCAGTTCGCCGGGCGCACTGCCTTGCACCAGACCCTGGTCGACCAGTTGCGCAGCGAAGGCCTGCCGGTGCTGCCGGTGTACCTGAGCAGTTCGATCAAGATGCGTGAATCGCACCAGGCGTCGGTGCCGTTGGTGCACCTGGCGCCTCGGCACAAGTTGGCGATGGAGTTTGTCGATTTGCTGGATGTGCTGGAGCGGGCGGCCTGAACGATCTTGTGGGCGCTTTGCGCCCCTATCGCGACACAAGGCCGCTCCTACAAAGGATCGCGACAGCCACAAATTGACGCGATCCTTTGTAGGAGCGGCCTTGCGTCGCGATGGGCTGCAAAGCAGCCCCAAAATCCCGAAGTAAAAGCACTACCCGACCATTCGTCAGGATGGTAGATTCGCCGCCATGAAAACCACCCGGCACACTCGCACGCTGACTGCCTGGACGCTCTATGCCAGCGTCCTGTTCAGCCTGTTGCTGTGCGGCCTGCACCACGGTCAGATGGGCGGCCTGCGCCTGGCGGGCCTGGAAGGTGGCTTCTGCTCGGTCAACAGCGAACACGGCGTGGCCATCGACCTGGACGGTGCCGGCGGTGACCAGCACATGGCCCAGCTCGACTGCCCGGTGTGCTCCTCGTTCGGCATGGCGGTACCGCTCAGCAGCGGCGGCTGGTCATTCACCCCGGCGCAAGCCGTGGCCACCTCGCCCATCGTCGTGCGCAGCTGGGCACAACCGCCGCCGCGCTACCAACGCCCCGCCCTCAACCCC
>NZ_JENB01000026.1 GCF_000708715.2 Pseudomonas putida W15Oct28
TACCAAGGGGCGCCGGGGCCGGGCAGGGGGCCGACGTAGGCGCCGCTCATCACCTCCCACTTCTTGCCGATGCCTGGCACCTTCTTCATGGCGAAACCGGCTTCGACCAGGCTGCGGCGTACCCAGCCGGTGGTGGTGAAGGTGCCCAGCACAGTGCCCGGGTGCGATAGCCGCGCCAGCTGCGCGAACAGCTCTGGGGTCCACATGTCGGGGTTCTTGGCGGGGGCGAAGCCATCGAGGAACCACACATCGATCTGCGCATCGAGTTGTGGCAGCTGCTCGAGCACGTCGCCGATCAACAGGGTCAGGGTGACCCGGCCATCGGCGAAGGTGAATTGCTGAAAGCCCGGGTGCACCGCCACATATTGTTCCAGCAGGGGCTCGGTGTAGGCGGCAAGTTCAGGCCACAGGCGCACGGCGCGGGCCATGTCGTCGTGGCCGAGGGGGTATTTCTCGACACTGACGAAGTGCAGGCGCGCGTCGCTGTGCGCGTGCTCTTCAAACAGTTGCCAGGCGCAGAAAAAATTCATTCCGGTGCCAAAACCGGTTTCGCCGATCACCATGCAGCTGTGCGGCGCCAGGCTGGCAAAGCGCTCGGCCAGGCGGGTCTGGCCGAGGAATACGTGTTTGGTTTCTTCGATGCCTTCGTTGACTGCGAAATAGACATCGTCGTATTGCCGCGAATGGGGGCGGCCCTGGTCGTCCCAGTCGATCTGGGCGTGCTGGAGGAGGGTGGACATGGTTGGCTCGGTTGCAGCGGATGGCGGGATTTTATGCCATCTGATGAATTTGCGCTGGTTGTACCGGCCCTATCGCCGGCAAGCCAGCTCCCACAGGATCACCACAGGCCAGAAGCTTGAGGGGCCTTTGTGGGAGCTGGCTTGCCGGCGATAGGGCCGGTACAGGCACGGCATAAATCCGCTAGTCTTGCTTATCCATTGAAGGAGCCAGTGCATGTTCGAATCCGCCGAAATCGGCCACAGCATCGACAAGGAGGCTTACGACGCCGAGGTACCCGCTTTACGCGAGGCCCTGCTCGAAGCCCAGTACGAACTCAAGCAGCAGGCGCGCTTCCCGGTGATCGTGCTGATCAACGGTGTCGAAGGCGCCGGCAAGGGCGAGACGGTAAAACTGCTCAACGAGTGGATGGACCCGCGCATGATCGATGTGCTCACCTTCGATCAGCAGACCGACGAGGAGCTGGCCCGCCCACCCGCCTGGCGCTACTGGCGGGCTTTGCCACCCAAGGGGCGGATGGGCGTGTTCTTCGGCAACTGGTACAGCCAGATGCTTCAGGGGCGGGTGCACGGGGTGTTCAAGGATGCCGTGCTCGATCAGGCGATCATGGGCGCCGAGCGCCTGGAGCAGATGCTGTGCGATGAAGGTGCGCTGATCATCAAGTTCTGGTTCCACCTGTCCAAGAAACAGATGAAGGCACGGCTGAAATCGCTCAAGGACGACCCGCTGCACAGCTGGAAAATCAGCCCGCTGGACTGGCAGCAGTCGCAAACCTACGACCGCTTCGTGCGCTTTGGCGAGCGTGTGCTGCGCCGCACCAGCCGCGACTACGCGCCGTGGCATATCGTCGAAGGGGTAGACCCGAATTACCGCAGCCTGGCGGTGGGGCGCATTCTGCTGGAAAGCCTGCAAGCCGCGCTCGCCAACAACCCCAAGGGCAAGCACAAGGGCAACGTGGCCCCGTTGGGCCGCAGCATCGACCAGCGCAGCTTGCTCGGCGCCCTGGACATGACCTTGCGCCTGGACAAGGCCGATTACCAGGAGCAGTTGGTCACCGAACAGGCCCGCCTGGCCGGCCTGCTGCGCGACAAGCGCATGCGCCGGCACGCCTTGGTGGCCGTGTTCGAAGGCAACGATGCTGCCGGCAAGGGCAGTGCCATCCGCCGCGTGGCCGCGGCGCTGGACCCGCGCCAGTACCGCATCGTGCCGATTGCCGCGCCCACAGAAGAAGAGCGCGCGCAGCCCTACCTGTGGCGGTTCTGGCGACACATCCCGGCACGCAGCAAGTTCACCATCTTCGACCGCTCCTGGTATGGCCGGGTGCTGGTGGAAAGGGTGGAAGGTTTTTGCAGCCCGGCCGACTGGATGCGTGCCTACAGCGAGATCAACGACTTTGAAGAGCAGTTGGTGAACGCCGGCGTGGTGGTGGTGAAGTTCTGGCTGGCGATCGACCAGCAGACCCAGCTGGAGCGTTTTCAGGAGCGTGAGCAGATCCCGTTCAAGCGCTACAAGATCACCGAGGACGACTGGCGCAACCGCGACAAGTGGGACGACTATGCCCAGGCGGTGGGCGACATGGTCGACCGCACCAGCAGCGAAATTGCACCATGGACCTTGGTGGAGGCCAACGACAAGCGCTGGGCGCGGGTGAAGGTGCTGCGCACCATCAACCAGGCGCTTGAAGCGGCGTTTGCCAAGGACAAGAAATAACCCAGGCTCTTGATTGGCTGTTCTGGCCTCTTCGCGGGCACGCCCGCTCCCACAGGATTTGCACCCATTCTGAAACCTGTGGGGCCCCTGTGGGAGCGGGCGTGCCCGCGAAGAGGCCAGAACAGGCTGCACACCTGCCAAGCCATGCCCCACAAGAATGACCTGATGAATTCTTTTCTCGGCACTCTTCCCCGTCACTGCCCTCCAAGCCCGTAGAATTCAGTCACCCCCCACCACGGGCCTGATCGAGGACTTTATGCACACCACTTCCGGCCGCTGGAGCTATGGCCTGTTCCTGGCACTTCTGACTGCATTGCTGTGGGGCATCTTGCCGATCAAGCTCAAGCAGGTGCTGCAAGTGGTCGACCCGATCACCGTCACTTGGTACCGCCTGCTGGTTTCCGGCGGCCTGCTGTTCGCCTGGCTGGCAGCCAGGCGGCGCTTGCCGTCGTTCACCCGGCTGGCGCCCAAGGGCAAGGGGCTGGTTGTGGTGGCGGTGCTCGGCCTGATGGGCAACTACGTGCTGTACCTGATCGGCCTCAACCTGCTAAGCCCCGGTACGGCGCAACTGGTGGTGCAGGTCGGCCCGGTGCTGTTGCTGGTGGCCAGCGTGTTCGTGTTCCGCGAGCGCTTCAGCCTGGGGCAGGGCGTGGGCCTGCTGATTCTGCTGGCGGGTTTTGGCCTGTTCTTCAACCAGCGCCTCGAAGAGCTGCTGACTTCACTGGGCACCTACACCACCGGCGTGCTGACCATTCTGCTGGCCACCAGCATCTGGGTGTTCTACGCCCTCAGCCAGAAGCAACTGCTGACCGTGTGGCATTCACAGCAGGTGATGATGGTGATCTACCTCAGTTGTGCTGCGCTGCTCACGCCTTGGGTACACCCGCTGGAGGCGTTGCAACTGACCCCGGTGCAGGGCTGGCTGCTGCTGGCCTGCTGCCTGAACACCCTGGTGGCTTATGGCGCGTTTGCCGAGGCGCTGGCGCACTGGGAGGCATCGCGGGTGAGTGCCACCCTGGCGCTGACACCGCTGGTGACCTTTGTCGCGGTGGCGCTGGCGGCGCTGGTGTGGCCGGAGTATGTGCAGGCCGAGGACATCAATGCCCTGGGTTATGTAGGGGCGGTGACCGTGGTGTTCGGCTCGGCGCTGGTGGCGTTGGGGCCATCGCTGGTGGCCAGTTGGCGTGCCCGCAAGTTCAAGAAAGTTGCGCGTTCTCTGTAGGAGCGGCCTTGTGTCGCGATGGGCTGCGCAGCAGCCCCAAAATCCATGTCACTGCCGAGATTTCTGGGGCTGCTGCGCAGCCCATCGCGACACAAGGCCGCTCCTACAGGGGTGCGATAAATGAGCTGTCAGCCCTTGCCACCCGGGGCCAGCATGTTCTCCGGCCGCACCCACTGGTCGAACTGCTCATTGGTCAGGTACTTCAACTCCAGCGCTGCCTCACGCAAGGTCTTGCCCTCGCTATAAGCCTTCTTGGCAATTTCCGCCGCCTTGTCATAGCCAATATGCGGGTTCAACGCCGTCACCAGCATCAAGCCGCGCTCCAGGTGCGCGGCCATTTGCTCGGCATCGGGTTCGATGCCCGCCACGCAGTGCAGCTGGAAGTTGCGGCAGCCATCGGCCAGCAGTTCGATCGACTGCAACAGGTTGTGGATGATCACCGGCTTGAACACGTTCAGCTGCAAATGCCCCTGGCTGGCGGCAAAACCGATGGCGGCATCGTTGCCCAGTACCTGGCAGGCCAGCATCGACAGCGCCTCGCACTGGGTAGGGTTGACCTTGCCGGGCATGATCGAGCTGCCCGGCTCGTTAGCCGGCAGGCGCACTTCGGCCAAGCCTGCGCGTGGGCCGGAGCCCAGCAGGCGCAGGTCGTTGGCAATTTTCATCAGCGCCACGGCCAGGGTTTTCAGGGCGCCCGCCAGGCTGGTCAGCGGTTCGTGGCCGGCGAGGGCAGCAAACTTGTTCGGCGCCGTGACGAACGGCAGGCCGGACAGCGCCGCCAGTTCGGCGGCGATGGCTTCGGCAAAACCATGCGGTGCGTTTAGCCCGGTACCTACGGCGGTGCCGCCCTGGGCCAGCTCGCACACCGCCGGCAGGGTGGCGCGGATGGCGCGCTGGGCATAGTCGAGCTGGGCGACGAAGGCGGACACCTCCTGGCCGAAGGTAATCGGCGTGGCATCCATCATGTGCGTGCGGCCGGTTTTCACCAGCTTGTGGTGGCGCGCCGACAGCTCGGCCAGCCCCGACGACAGCTCGGCGATTGCCGGCAGCAGATGCTCGTGCACCGCCTGCGCCGCAGCAATGTGCATGGCCGTGGGGAAGCAGTCGTTGGAGCTTTGCGAGCGGTTGACGTGGTCGTTGGGGTGTACTGGCGTTTTGCCGCCACGGCCTTTGCCGGCCAGTTCGTTGGCGCGCCCGGCGATCACTTCGTTGACGTTCATGTTGCTTTGCGTGCCGCTGCCGGTCTGCCACACGACCAACGGAAACTGGTCGTCGTGCTGGCCATCCAGCACTTCGTCGGCGGCTTGTTCGATCAGCCGGGCGATGTCGGCCGGCAGGTCGCCGTTGCGGTCGTTGACGCGTGCCGCGGCTTTCTTGATCAGCGCCAGGGCGTGCAGCACCGCGAGGGGCATGCGTTCCTTGCCAATGGCGAAGTTGATCAGCGAACGCTGGGTTTGCGCACCCCAGTAGGCGCCATCAGGAACTTCGACCGGGCCCAGGCTGTCTGTCTCGATACGGCTCATTCTGTACTCACTCCTGTGTAGTTCGAAATCGCAGTTTAGGCCCTGATTCGACCGAGCGGTTCCGTCGCTCGTCGTGCCACTTGAGCACATCGCCACCACGGCGCAGAATGCTCTACCCTGAGGTACCCGCCTCCCTCTTCTTGAAGGAAATGCAATGACCCGTCTCCGTGTCCTTTGTGCCGCCGTTGCCCTGGCTTGCGCCAGCGGCCAGGTGCTCGCTGCCACCCCCAGCCACAACGCTGCTGCCGAGAGATTCCTGACCCTGGCCAACGCCGACAAGCTGGGCACCCCGGTGTACATGCAGGTCCAACAGATGTTCGCCCAGCGTTTCGCGCAAACCAAGGCTCCGGCCGCCAAGCAGCCGGTGCTGGCAAGCTACCAGGCCAAGGCCAACGCCGCGCTGGACAGCGCCATTGGCTGGAACAAGCTGAAGCCGAAGATGGTCGACCTGTACACCCAGACCTTCACCGAGCAAGAGCTGAAAGACCTGGTCAAGTTCTACGAATCGCCGCTGGGCAAGAAAGTCCTGCGTGAAATGCCCAAGGTTACCCAGCAGTCGGCCCAGCTGACCCAGCAGAGCCTGGAGCCAGCGGTGCCGGTGGTGAACAAGCTGCTGGAAGACATGACCAAGGAACTGGACCCTAACGCTGGCAAGGCCGCCGTCCCTGCCAAGAAGTGAGCACGCCGCGATGACCATGCAACAGCGCATTGAACAACAGCTGGGCGCCCTGGCGCCGCAGCACCTGCAAGTGCTCGACGAAAGCCACATGCACAGTCGTGGTCAGGAGACCCACTACAAGGCAGTGATCGTCAGCGAGCAGTTTGCCGGGTTGAACAGCGTCAAGCGCCACCAGAAGGTGTACGCCACCATGGGGGAGCTGATGGGCCAGATCCACGCCCTGGCCATTCATACCTACACCGCAGACGAGTGGGCCAAGGTCGGCGTTGCTCCGGCCTCGCCGGTGTGCGCCGGCGGCGGGCACTGAAACCTTTCTGTTGTTCTGGTAGAATCCTGCAGAATCCGGGGGCCGCTTTGCGGCCCTTTCGCGACACAAGGCCGCTCCTACAGGCACCGCACTAGCCATCGGGTTACGCGGTCCCTGTAGGAGCGGCCTTGTGTCGCGAAAGGGGCGCAAAGCGCCCCCATGCTTTTTCTACACCTGTCAAACCCGGTCCGCCCCTTACGAGGGCAACCACCTGGAGAACCTGCTTCATGTCCCAACCTATCGTCGTCGCGGCGCTGTACAAGTTCGTCACCCTGCAAGATTACGTAGAGCTGCGCGAGCCGCTGCTCAAGGCCATGCTCGACAACGACGTCAAAGGCACCCTGCTGCTGGCCCACGAAGGCATCAATGGCACCGTGTCGGCCACCCGCGAAGGCATCGACGGCCTGCTGGCCTGGCTGCGCAACGACCCGCGGCTGGTCGATGTCGACCATAAAGAGTCGTATTGCGACGAGCAGCCGTTCTACCGCACCAAGGTCAAGCTCAAGAAAGAGATCGTCACCCTCGGCGTGCCGGGCGTGGACCCGAACCAGGCGGTCGGCACCTATGTCGAGCCCAAGGACTGGAACGCGCTGATCAGCGACCCGGAAGTGCTGCTGATCGACACCCGCAACGACTACGAAGTGGCCATCGGCACCTTCAAGGGCGCGATGGACCCGAAGACCGAAACCTTCCGCGAGTTCCCGGAGTACATCAAGGCCAACTTCGACCCCAGCAAGCACAAGAAAGTGGCCATGTTCTGCACCGGCGGCATTCGTTGCGAAAAAGCCTCCAGCTACATGCTCGGTGAAGGCTTCGAGGCGGTCTATCATCTTAAGGGTGGCGTGCTGAAGTACTTCGAGGAAGTGCCTCAGGAAGAAAGCCTGTGGGACGGCGACTGCTTCGTCTTCGATAACCGCGTCACGGTGCGCCATGACCTGAGCGAAGGCGAGTACGACCAGTGCCACGCCTGCCGCCACCCGATCAATGCAGAGGAGCGCGCGTCCGAGCACTATTCGCCAGGTGTCAGCTGCCCGCATTGCTGGGACACCCTGAGCGAGAAGACCCGGCGCAGTGCCATCGACCGGCAGAAGCAGATCGAGCTGGCCAAGGCCCGCAACCTGCCGCACCCGATCGGTTACAACTACAAAGCCGAGGCCTGATGCATGTCTGCACGCCTGATTTATGTGATGGACCCGATGTGCTCCTGGTGCTGGGGTTTCGCGCCGGTAGCCGCGGCCCTGATCGCCCAGGCGCGTGAGGCGGGCGTTGCCACCCGCGTGGTGCCGGGCGGGCTGCGCACCGGCGGCAGCGCCCTGGACAGCTCCACCCGCAAGTACATCCTCGAACACTGGCAGGCGGTGGCCGACGCCACCGGCCAGCCATTTCGTTTCGAGGGGGCCATGCCTGACGGCTTCGTCTACGACACCGAGCCGGCCTGCCGCGCCCTGGTCACGGCCCGCGAGCTGGACGCCGAACGCGTCTGGCCGCTGCTGGCGCTGATCCAGCGTTCGTTCTACGAGCAGGGCGTGGACGTGACCACGGCGCCGCAGCTGGTCGAGCTGGCCTCGCAGTGCGGCTTCGACCGCGCCGTGTTTGCCGAAACCTTCGCCCGCGCCGAGACCCGCGCCGCCACCGCAGCCGATTTCAGCTGGGCCCAGGACCTGGGTATCGCCGGTTTTCCGACCCTGCTGGCCGAGCGCAATGGCCAACTGGCCCTGCTGACCAACGGCTACCAGCCGCTGGAGCGCCTGCAACCCTTGCTCGGCCGCTGGCTGCAGCAGGCCGCCTGTGCTTGATGTGCCTGGGTCACCCGACCCGGTGCCGGGCAAGCCTCACACTGCGGGCGATCGACTGAGCTGGGCGGAAATCCGCCGCCTGGCCCTGCATCACAAGAAAAACCTCTGGTCTGCCAACCTCATCGCCGTACTGGCGGCTTGCTGCAGCGTGCCCATTCCGTTGCTGTTGCCGCTGCTGGTGGACGAAGTCCTGCTGGGCCATGGTGATGCTGCGCTGAAGTGGATGAACCACCTGCTCCCATCCAACTGGCAGGTGGCAGCCGGTTATATCGGGCTGATGCTGGCGTTTACCCTGTGCCTGCGCATGGCTGCCCTGGCATTCAACGTGATCCAGGCCAAGCTGTTCGCCGGTTTGGCCAAGGATATCGTCTACCGCCTGCGCATCCGCCTGATCGAGCGGCTCAAGCGCATTTCGCTTAAGGAATACGAAAGCCTGGGCAGTGGCACGGTAACCACCCACCTGGTCACCGACCTGGACACCCTGGACAAGTTCGTTGGCGAAACCCTCAGCCGCTTCCTGGTGGCCATGCTGACCCTGACCGGCACAGCGGCGATCCTGATCTGGATGCACTGGCAGCTGGCCTTGCTGATCTTGCTGTTCAACCCGCTGGTGATCTATTTCACCGTGCAGCTGGGCAAGCGCGTCAAACACCTGAAAAAGCTTGAAAACGACAGCACCGCGCGTTTTACCCAGGCGCTGACGGAAACCCTCGATGCCATCCAGGAAATCCGTGCCAGCAACCGCCAGGGCTATTTCCTTGGCCGTTTGGGCCTGCGCGCCCGCGAAGTGCGTGACTACGCCGTGGATTCGCAATGGAAGAGCGATGCCAGTGGCCGTGCCAGTGGCCTGTTGTTCCAGTTCGGCATCGACATCTTCCGCGCCGCCGCCATGTTGACCGTGCTGTTCTCCGACTTGTCGATCGGCCAGATGCTGGCGGTGTTCAGCTACCTGTGGTTCATGATCGGCCCGGTGGAGCAGCTGCTCAACCTGCAATATGCCTACTACGCCGCCGGCGGTGCGCTGAGCCGCCTCAACGAACTGCTGGCACGCGATGACGAACCGCAGTACCCGGCCGCCAGCGACCCGTTCGCCGGCCGCGAGACGGTGGGCATCGAGGTGCGCGACTTGCGCTTTGCCTATGCTGACGAGCCGGTGCTGGAAAACCTCGACCTGTCTATCGCCCCTGGCGAAAAGGTGGCGATTGTCGGCGCCAGTGGCGGCGGCAAGAGCACCCTGGTGCAACTGCTGTTGGGCCTTTACAGCGCCCAGGCCGGGACCATCCGCTTTGGCGGTGCCAGCCTGCAGGAAATCGGCCTGGAAACCCTGCGCGAAAACGTCGCGGTGGTGTTGCAGCACCCCTCGCTGTTCAACGACACCGTACGCGCCAACCTGACCATGGGCCGCGACAGCAGCGACGACGCCTGCTGGCAGGCGCTGCGCATCGCCCAGCTGGACGCCACCATCGCCGCCTTGCCGCAGGGCCTGGACAGTGTGGTGGGGCGCTCCGGCGTGCGCTTGTCTGGCGGGCAGCGCCAGCGCCTGGCCATCGCCCGCATGGTGCTGGCCGAGCCCAAGGTGGTCATCCTCGACGAAGCCACCTCGGCGTTGGACGCCGCCACCGAGTACAACCTGCACCTGGCCCTGGCGCGCTTCCTCAGCGGCCGCACCACACTGATCATCGCCCACCGGCTGTCGGCGGTGAAGCAGGCCGACCGGGTGCTGGTGTTCGATGGCGGGCATGTGGCCGAAGATGGCGACCACCAGCAGCTGATTGCCGAGGGTGGGTTGTACGCCAAGCTTTATGGGCACCTGCAGCAAAGCTGATCCTGAAAGGCAATCACGCTCGGTGTAGGAGCGGCCTTGTGTCGCGATGGGCCGCAGAGCGGCCCCAGGATTTCTGCATCGACGCTGATTTCCCGGGGGCCGCTTTGCGGCCCTTTCGCGACACAAGGCCGCTCCTACAAAAAGCGCCGCGCCGGAATCGGAAATGGAGTTGTTCCTGTCATAAAAAACCCCGTCACGTTGATGGCAGATGGCCTACGCTGTGCTTGTCTGGGTTGATTTGCGCCTTATCTGCTCTGTGACAGGGACTCCATGAAGGGACATCGCACACTCGAAGCGCCGAAGTTGCTCGGCATTACCTGGCCCTTCATCGCCGTTGTGGTCTTCCAGGTGGCACTGGGCAGCCTCAGCCTTTATACGCTCTCGGCTGTGCGCGCCTATGTCGCGGGCGAAAGCCTGTGGTCGAAGGCGCAGAAAGACGCCATCTACTACCTCAACCTGTACGCCGACACCCGCGACGACAGCACTTACCAGCGCTATCGCCAGGCCATCACCGTGCCCCAGGGCGACCACCAGCTGCGCGAGGTGCTCGACCAACCCATCCCCGACCTGGAAGCTGCTCGCCAAGCCGTCCTGCAAGGCGGCAACCATCCCGACGATGTCGAGCGGATCATCTGGTTCTACCGTAACTTCCGCAACATCAGCTACATGCAGACAGCCATCGATTACTGGGATATTGGCGACGACTACCTGGCCAAGCTGGATGTGCTGGCCGGCGAGATGCGCCAGAGCTTTGCCAGTGGCCCGGTCGGCGCCCAGGCCGTCAATGCCTGGAAGGCCCGCATCGTCACCATCAACGAAGGGGTCACGCCCGCTGCCAAAGCGTTCAGCGATGCCTTGGGCGAAGGCTCGCGCATGTTGTTGCGGGTGCTGCTGATCACCAACCTGCTGACAGCGATGTTTCTCATTACCATCGCCTGGCGGCGCTCCAGCAAGCTTCTGGCCCAGCGTCAGGCGTTTGCCACCGCCCTGCAGGCAGAGAAAGAGCGCGCACAGACCACCTTGCAGGCCATTGGCGATGCGGTCATTACAGCCGACGTGGATGGCTGCATCGGCTACATGAACCCGGCCGCCGAGCAACTGACCCACTGGCAGTCTGGCCAGGCCCAGGGCCTGCCACTGTCGGCGCTGTTCAGCCTGGTGGACGAGCAGGCCGAGGAAGATGGCCGCAGCCTGGTCGAACAGGTGCTTAGCGGCAGCCTCAAGGGTGGCTCCGATCATGCCCGGCTGATCCAGCGCCTGGACGGCAGCACCGTGTCGATCAACCTGGTGGGCTCGCCGATCGTCAGTGACGGCCAGCTCAGTGGCATCGTGCTGGTGCTGCATGACATGACCCAGGAGCGCCAGTACATCGCCAACCTGTCCTGGCAGGCCACCCATGACGCCCTGACCGGCCTGGCCAACCGCCGTGAGTTCGAATACCGCCTGGAGCAGGCGCTGAACGGCCTTGCGCGCCAGGCCGGGCGGCATTCGCTGATGTTCCTGGACCTCGACCAGTTCAAGCTGGTGAACGACACCTGCGGCCATGCCGCGGGCGACGAATTGCTGCGGCACATCTGCGCCGTGCTGCAATCTGGCCTGCGCGAAGGTGACACGCTGGCCCGGCTGGGTGGCGACGAGTTTGGGGTGTTGCTGGAGAGTTGCCCGCCTGACCAGGCCGAGCGCATTGCCGAGCAACTGCGCCAGATGGTGCAAAGCCTGCACTTCGTGTGGAAGGGGCGGCCGTTCGTCACCACGGTCAGTATCGGCCTGGTGCACATGGCCCAGGCCCCTGGCACCCTCGAAACCTCGCTGCGCGCCGCCGACATGGCCTGCTACATGGCCAAGGAGAAGGGGCGCAACCGCGTGCAGGTGTACCACGCCGACGACAGCGAGCTGTCCATGCGTTTTGGCGAAATGGCCTGGATCCAGCGCTTGCACGTGGCCCTGGAAGAAAACCGCTTCTGCCTGTACGCACAGGAAATTGCCCCGCTGAAAACCTTCGAAGGCCCAGGCCACATCGAAATCCTGCTGCGCCTGTACGACGAAAGTGGTCGCACCATCCTGCCCAGCAGCTTCATCCCTGCGGCCGAGCGCTACGGCCTGATGACTGCGCTGGACCGCTGGGTTGTGCGCAATGTGTTCCAGGTGGTGCGCCAATGCCTGGACGAAGGCCGCGAAGGGCCGCTGTCGATCTGCGCGATAAACCTGTCGGGCTCCAGCATCGGCGATGACAAGTTCCTTGAATACCTGCAGCGGATGTTTGTCGAGTACGCCATCCCGCCGCGGATGATCTGTTTCGAAATTACCGAAACCAGCGCCATTGCCAACCTGGGCAGTGCCATTCGCTTCATCAACGAGTTGAAGGGGCTGGGCTGCCGCTTCTCGCTCGATGATTTCTGCGCCGGCATGTCGTCGTTCGCCTACCTCAAGCATTTGCCCGTGGATTACCTGAAGATCGACGGCAGTTTCGTCAAGGACATGCTCGACGACCCGGTCAACCGGGCCATGGTCGAGGTCATCAATCACATCGGTCATGTCATGGGGAAGCGCACCATCGCCGAGTTCGTCGAAACTCCCTTGATCGAGCAGGCCCTGCAGGAAATAGGCGTGGATTACGCCCAGGGTTACCTGATCGAACGCCCCCAGGTGTTCACCTGTGACAGTCTGCAGCGCCAACGGATCGCCGCCCGGCCTCTGTTGCAGCGGGCGCCTGGCACGTTTCGCTAGCGAGAAATCACAAGGATCAAGGAGCTGAAAGTGATTGATGCATTCGTTCGTATCGGGCCTTTGATGGACCCCGCCAGCTATCCCCAATGGGCCCAGCAACTGATTGAAGACTGCCGTGAGAGCAAGCGCCGGGTGGTGGAACACGAGTTCTACGCGCGCCTGCGCGACGGCCAGCTCAAGCAGTCGACCATTCGTCAGTACCTGATCGGTGGCTGGCCGGTGGTGGAACAGTTTTCGCTGTACATGGCCCATAACCTGACCAAGACCCGCTACGGCCGCCATCAGGGCGAAGACATGGCGCGGCGCTGGCTGATGCGCAACATCCGCGTCGAGCTCAACCATGCCGACTACTGGGTGAACTGGTGCCAGGCCCATGGCGTGCACCTGCATGAGCTGCAGGCCCAGGAAGTGCCCCCCGAGCTGAACGGCCTGAACGACTGGTGCTGGCGCGTGTGCGCCACCGAGAACCTGGCCATTTCGATGGCGGCGACCAACTACGCCATCGAAGGGGCGACGGGGGAATGGTCGGCGGTGGTGTGCTCTACCGATACCTATGCCCAGGGTTTCCCCGAGGAAGGGCGCAAGCGGGCGATGAAGTGGCTGAAGATGCATGCCCAGTATGACGACGCGCACCCGTGGGAGGCGCTGGAGATCATCTGCACCCTGGCCGGCGAGAACCCGACCCTGGGGCTGCGTACCGAATTGCGCAGGGCTATTTGCAAGAGTTATGACTGCATGTACCTGTTTCTGGAACGGTGCATGCAGCTGGAAGGGCGCCAGCAAGGCCGTTTGCGCCCGGCGTTGGCGGCGGGCTGACCTTTCGCCTGTACCGGCCTCTTCGCGGGCTTGCCCGCTCCCACAGGTAGGGCGCAGTCCTTGAGGGTTGCGGTGATCCTGTGGGAGCGGGCAAGCCCGCGAAGAGGCCGGAGCAGGTTTACTGGGCGTTGAGCGCCTGCCCGTTCACTGCTTTGCTGTCCGGCCCCATCAGGTACAGGTACACCGGCATGATCTCTTCTGGCAGCGGGTTGTTCTGCGGGTTTTCGCTGGGGTAGGCCTGGGCCCGCATCGCCGTGCGCGTGGCGCCCGGGTTGATGCTGTTGGAACGCACGGGTGCCACGCCTTCCAGTTCGTCGGCCAGGGTCTGCATCAGGCCCTCGGTGGCGAACTTCGACACGCCATACGCGCCCCAGTAGGCCCGACCCTTGCGCCCGACGCTGCTGCTGGTGAACACCACCGAGGCGTCTTCCGACAGCTTCAGCAGTGGCAGCAGGGTGCTGGTGAGCATGAAGGTGGCATCGACGTTGATGTGCATCACGCGCATGAAGTTGTCGCCCGACAACTGCTCCAGCGGCGTGCGCGGGCCGATGATCGAGGCATTGTTCAGCAGGCCGTCCAGGCGGCCGAACTGGTCTTCGATCATCACGGCCAGCTCGTCGTACTGGTGGGGCAGGGCGGTTTCCAGGTTGAACGGGATGACCACCGGCTGCGGGTGCCCGGCAGCTTCGATCTGGTCGTAGACCTCGTTCAGGTTGGCCTCGGTCTTGCCCAGCAGCAGCACGGTGGCGCCCAGGGCAGCGTAGGCCTTGGCAGCCGCGGCACCAATGCCGCGGCCGGCGCCGGTAACCAGGATGACCCGGCCTTGCAGCAGGTCGGGACGGGCGGTGTAGTCGAACATTGTAAATTCCCTATGTATGGCGCAACACAGCCTCTGAGGGAGCGGGCATGCCCGCGAAGCAGGCACCGCGGTGGATGGCACCGGCTTCGCCGGTGTTCGCGGGCATGCCCGCTCCCACAGGGTCTGGAGTCAGCCGTTGCGACTCAGCAGCCGCACAACGCGCTGTCGATCACTTTGCGCAGTTCCAGCGGGTGGTCCACCACCACGTCGGCGCCCCAGTTGTTGGGGTTGTCCTCTGGATGAATATAGCCGTAGCGCACCGCTGCCGTGCGGGTGCCGGCGTCGCGGCCAGACTCGATGTCGCGCAGGTCGTCGCCGACGAACAGCACAGTGGCAGGGTCCAGGCCCAGCGTCGTGCAGGCCAGGGTCAGCGGCTCGGGGTCGGGTTTGCTGTTTTTCACGTGGTCCGGGCAGATCAGCAGTGCCGAGCGCTCGGCCAGGCCCAGCTGCTGCATGATCGGCTCGGCGAAGCGCAACGGCTTGTTGGTGACCACGCCCCACAGCAGGTTGCCTTTCTCGATGTCGGCCAGCAGCTCGGCCATGCCGTCGAACAGCTTGCTGTGCACCGCGCAGTCGCGCTGGTAGCGCTCCAGAAACTCCAGGCGCAGGGCCTCGAAGCCTTCGGCTTCCGGGTCCATGGCAAACGTAGTGGCAACCATGGCGCGGGCGCCGCCAGAGATCACACCGCGGATCAGGTTATCGTCAATGGCCGGCAGGCCGCGCTCGGCGAGCATGGCCTGGCAGATGGCGATGAAGTCCGGCGCCGTGTCGAGCAAGGTGCCGTCCATGTCGAAGAGTACTGCTCGCAAACGCATGCTCATTCCTCGCGCAGGGTCTGGATCATGTAGTTGACGTCGACGTCGCTGTTGAGCTTGTAGTGCTTGGTCAGCGGGTTGTAGGTCAGGCCGATGATGTCTTTCACCTCCAGGCCGGCAACGCGGCTCCAGGCGCCCAGCTCGGACGGGCGGATGAACTTCTTGAAGTCGTGGGTGCCGCGCGGCAGCATCTTCAGGATGTACTCGGCGCCGACGATGGCCAGCAGGTAGGCCTTGGGGTTGCGGTTGATGGTGGAGAAGAACACCTGGCCGCCTGGCTTGACCATGCGGTAGCAGGCGCGAATGACCGAGGACGGATCGGGCACGTGTTCGAGCATTTCCAGGCAGGTGACCACGTCGAACTGTTCAGGCATCTCTTCGGCCAGGTCTTCGGCGGTGATCTGCCGGTATTCCACCTGCACGCCGGACTCCAGCTGGTGCAACTGGGCCACGGCCAGTGGAGCTTCGCCCATGTCGATACCGGTCACCGTGGCGCCGCGCAGGGCCATGGCTTCGCTGAGGATGCCGCCGCCGCAGCCTACGTCCAGCACTTTCTTGCCGGCCAGGTTGGCCCGCTCGTCGATCCAGTTGACGCGCAGCGGGTTGATTTCGTGCAGCGGCTTGAACTCGCTTTCGCGGTCCCACCAGCGGTGGGCCAGCGCTTCGAACTTGGCGATTTCGGCGCGGTCGACGTTGCTCATTGAACAGTCCTCTGAAACTTCGCAAAATTGCGCCGGAGTATACCCGAGCGCTCGGCCCCCAGGGTCGCTATAATCGCCGGCTTTTGACATGCGAACGACGGGGAGAGGCGATGCGCGAGCGACTTTTGGCGGCGGAGAAGGTGACCGGGATCCGCTGGCAGGGCGGCATCTTGCACCTGCTCGACCAGCGCCTGCTGCCGTCGGAAGAACGCTGGCTGGCCTGCGACAATGTTGCGCAGGTGGCGGCGGCAATCCGCGACATGGCGGTGCGCGGCGCCTCGGCCATCGGCATTGCTGCCGCCTACGGCCTGGTGCTGGCCCTGGAAGAGCGGCTGGCAGAGGGTGGCGACTGGGAAATGGACCTGGAAGAAGACTTCCTCACCCTGGCCGAGGCACGCCCCACGGCGGCCAACCTGTTCTGGGCGCTGAACCGCATGCGTGAGCGCCTGCTGCGCCTGCGCCCGGATGAAGACGTGCTGGCAGCGCTGGAGGCAGAAGCGGTGGCCATCCACGAAAGCGACCGTGAAGCCAACCTGACCATGGCCCAGCAAGGCATCGAGCTGATTCGCCGTCACCAGGGCAATGCCCAGACCCTGCTTACCTACGGCAATGCCGGTGCCCTGGCCAGTGGCGGTTTCGGTACCGCGCTGGGGGTGATTCGCGCCGGCTACCTGGAGGGTATGGTCGAGCGGGTGTATGCCGGCGAGACCCGCCCGTGGCTGCAAGGCTCGCGCCTGACGGCCTGGGAGCTGGCCAACGAGGGCATTCCGGTGACCCTGTGCGCCGACTCGGCGCTGGCGCACCTGATGAAGACCAAGGGCATCACCTGGGTGGTGGTGGGCGCGGACTGCATCGCTGCCAACGGCGACGTGGCCAGCAAGATCGGCACCTACCAGTTGGCGGTCAGCGCCATGCACCATGGTGTGCGCTTCATGGTAGTGGCGCCGAGCACCAGCATCGACCTGAACCTGGCCACCGGCGAGGATATCCCGCTGGAAGAGCGTGACGCCGACGAGTGGCTGGACTTTGGCGGTGCCCCGGCGGTGGCGGATGTCGAGGTGTTCAACCCGGTGTTCGACGTAACCCCGGCCGACCTGATCGACGTGATCGTGACCGAGCGCGGCATCGTCGAGCGCCCGGATGCTGCCAAGCTGGCCCAGCTGATCTGCCGCAAGCGCCTGCACTGATTTTGTGCTGCCTGTACCGGCCTCTTCGCGGGCTTGCCCGCTCCCACAGGGATATTCATGGCCTGAGGGCAGTAGGTGAACCTGTGGGAGCGGGCGAGCCCGCGAAGAGGCCGGTACAGGCAATAAAAAATCAAGATTCAAACCCCTCTGAGACCACCTGGCACATCTCCCCACCGCCCCCGCCTTTGTGATAACATCCGGCAGTTTCCAAGACCGCCCATCACGGCGGCCTTCATTGCGCAGATCCATGGCACAACTCATTGATTTGTCGTAAGTCGTCGCACGCTTATACGCTGCGGCGGCGAGCTTCGTTCGGCCCTTGATGGAGCTGCGAAGTTTCACCAGAAAAAGGAATCAGGCTTCTCATGGGCGAACTGGCCAAAGAAATCCTCCCGGTCAATATCGAAGACGAACTGAGACAGTCTTACCTCGACTACGCGATGAGCGTGATTGTCGGGCGAGCGCTGCCCGATGCGCGTGACGGCTTGAAGCCCGTGCATCGTCGCGTTCTCTATGCGATGAGCGAACTGGGCAACGACTGGAACAAGCCGTACAAGAAATCCGCCCGTGTGGTCGGTGACGTGATCGGTAAGTACCACCCGCACGGCGACACTGCGGTCTACGACACCATCGTGCGTATGGCCCAGCCGTTCTCGCTGCGCTACCTGCTGGTCGACGGCCAGGGCAACTTCGGTTCGGTGGACGGCGACAACGCCGCCGCCATGCGATACACCGAAGTGCGCATGACCAAGCTGGCGCACGAGCTGCTGGCCGACCTGCACAAGGAAACCGTCGACTGGGTGCCCAACTACGACGGCACCGAGCAGATCCCGGCAGTCATGCCGACCCGTATTCCCAACCTGCTGGTCAACGGCTCCAGCGGTATCGCCGTGGGCATGGCGACCAACATTCCGCCACACAACCTCGGTGAAGTCATCGACGGCTGCCTGGCGCTGATCGACAACCCGGAAGTCACCATCGATGAGCTGATGCAGTTCATTCCTGGGCCAGACTTCCCGACTGCCGGCATCATCAACGGTCGCCAAGGCATCATCGAGGCCTATCGCACCGGCCGTGGCCGCATCTACATGCGCGCCCGCTCCGAGATCGAAGACATCGACAAGGTCGGCGGCCGCCAGCAGATCGTGGTCACCGAGCTGCCTTACCAGCTGAACAAGGCGCGCCTGATCGAAAAGATCGCCGAGCTGGTTAAAGAGAAGAAGATCGAAGGCATCACCGAGCTGCGCGACGAGTCCGACAAGGACGGCATGCGCATCGTCATCGAGCTGCGCCGCGGCGAGGTGCCGGAGGTGGTGCTCAACAACCTCTACCAGCAAACCCAGCTGCAGAGCGTGTTTGGCATCAACGTGGTCGCCCTGATCGACGGTCGTCCGCGCCTGCTCAACCTCAAGGACCTGCTCGAAGCGTTCGTCCGTCACCGCCGTGAAGTGGTGACCCGCCGTACCGTGTTCGAGCTGCGCAAGGCACGTGAGCGTGGCCACATCCTTGAAGGCCAGGCGGTTGCGCTGTCCAACATCGACCCGGTCATCGCCCTGATCAAGGCCTCGCCGACCCCGTCCGAGGCCAAGGAAGCCTTGATTGCAACGCCGTGGGAATCCAGCGCCGTGCAGGTCATGGTCGAGCGCGCCGGTGCCGACTCCTGCCGCCCTGAAGACCTGCCGGAGCAGTTCGGTCTGCATGACGGCAAGTACTTCCTGTCGCCGGAACAGGCCCAGGCCATTCTCGACCTGCGCCTGCACCGCCTGACCGGCCTGGAGCACGAGAAGCTGCTGGCCGAGTACCAGGAAATCCTTGAGCAGATCGGCGAGCTGATCCGCATCCTCAGCAGCGCCGAGCGCCTGATGGAAGTGATTCGCGAAGAGCTGGAAGCCATCCGCGCCGAATACGGCGATGTCCGCCGCACCGAAATTCTCAATGCCAGCCACGACCTCAACTACGGCGACATGATCCCGGAAGAAGAGCGCGTGGTCACCATCTCCCACGGTGGTTATGCCAAGACCCAGCCATTGTCCGCTTACCAGGCCCAGCGCCGTGGCGGCAAAGGCAAGTCGGCGACCGGCGTGAAGGACGAGGACTACATCGAGCACCTGCTGGTCGCCAACAGCCATGCCACCCTGTTGCTGTTCTCCAGCAAGGGCAAGGTGTACTGGAAGAAGACCTACGAAATCCCCGAAGCGTCCCGCGCTGCCCGTGGTCGTCCGCTGGTCAACCTGCTGCCGCTGGAGGAGGGTGAGCGCATCACCGCCATGCTGCAGATCGACCTCGAAGCGCTGCAGCAGAACGCCGACCTCGACGAAGAGCTGGAAGACGCTGACGACACCGTGCTCGAGGGTGAGCTGGTAGAGGCCGAGGAAGTCGACGAAGAAGACGGCGACACTGCAGAGTGGGTGGCAGAGCCGACTGGCGCTTACATCTTCATGGCCACCGCCTCCGGTACCGTCAAGAAGACCCCGCTGGTGCAGTTCGCCCGTCCGCGCTCCAACGGCCTGATCGCCTTGAAGCTGAAGGAAGGCGACACCCTGATTGCGGCGGCCATCACCGACGGCGCCAAAGAAGTCATGATGTTCTCCGACGCCGGCAAGGTCATCCGCTTCGCCGAGAGCGTGGTGCGTGAAATGGGTCGTACGGCCCGTGGTGTGCGCGGCATGAAACTGGGCAAAGGCCAGCAGATCATTTCGATGCTGATCCCGGAGTCCGGCTCGCAGATCCTCACCGCTTCCGAGCGTGGCTTTGGCAAGCGCACCCCGCTGTCCAAGTTCCCGCGTCGCGGCCGTGGTGGCCAGGGCGTGATCGCCATGGGTACCAAAGGGCGCAACGGCCTGCTGATCGGTGCTATTCAGGTACAGGAAGGCGAAGAGATCATGCTGATCTCCGACCAGGGCACGCTGGTGCGCACCCGGGTTGGCGAGGTGTCCAGCCTGAGCCGAAACACCCAGGGTGTTACGCTGATCAAGCTGGCGGCTGATGAAACACTGGTAGGCCTGGAGCGTATCCAGGAGCCATCCGAGGACGAACTCGATGATGTGATCGAGACGGACGAGGAGGGCGTCGAGGCTGAAGCGCCAGACAATGAAGAAGCTGCGGGTGCCGAAGAGGCCCCGCAGGAGTAAGCAAGCGTAAACCCGAACGGGGCGACCAAGGTCGCCCCGTTTGACTGATTACAGCAGGCAACGTCCTCAAGGGCGGTGCCTTACCCTGTGGGAGCGGGTTCACCCGCGAAGCATGCGACGCGGTGCATGGCACCGGCAACGCCGGTGTTCGCGGGTGAACCCGCTCCCACAGGGTCCCGGTAGCACCGAATTACGATTTTGTTCTATTTGGCAGAGCGAGAGTGGATGTGAGCAAACGAGCCTTTAACTTCTGCGCAGGCCCTGCCGCGCTTCCTGATGCTGTGTTGCAGCGCGCCCAGGCCGAGATGCTGGACTGGCGCGGCAAGGGCTTGTCGGTGATGGAAATGAGCCATCGCAGCGACGACTACGTGGCCATCGCCGAAAAGGCCGAGCAGGACCTGCGTGACCTGCTGTCCGTCCCCTCCAACTACAAGGTGCTGTTCCTGCAGGGCGGCGCCAGCCAGCAGTTCGCCGAGATTCCGCTGAACCTGCTGCCGGAAAACGGCACTGCCGACTACATCGAAACCGGCATCTGGTCGAAAAAGGCCATCGAGGAAGCGCGCCGCTTCGGCAACATCAATGTCGCCGCCAGCGCCAAGCCCTACGACTACCTGAATATCCCGGGCCAGAACGACTGGAACCTGACCAAGAACGCTGCCTACGTGCACTATGCGTCCAACGAGACCATCGGTGGCCTGCAGTTTGACTGGGTGCCGCAGGCTGGTGATGTACCGCTGGTGGTCGACATGTCCTCCGACATCCTCTCGCGCCCCATCGACGTGTCGCAGTTCGGCCTGATCTACGCCGGCGCGCAGAAGAACATCGGCCCAAGCGGCCTGGTGGTGGTAATCGTGCGTGAAGACCTGCTGGGCAATGCCCGCAGCAGCTGCCCGACCATGCTCGACTACAAGGTTTCGGCTGACAACGGCTCGATGTACAACACCCCGGCCACTTACTCCTGGTACCTCTCGGGCCTGGTCTTCGAGTGGCTGAAAGAGCAGGGTGGCGTCGACGCCATGGAGCAGCGCAACCGCGCCAAGAAAGAGCGCCTGTACGGCTTTATCGACAACAGCGATTTCTACACCAACCCGATCAGCGTCAACGCCCGTTCGTGGATGAACGTGCCGTTCCGCCTGGCTGACGAGCGCCTGGACAAGGCCTTCCTCGCCGGCGCCGATGCCCGCGGCCTGCTCAACCTCAAGGGCCACCGTTCGGTGGGCGGCATGCGCGCTTCCATCTACAACGCCCTGGGCCTTGAGGCTGTAGAAGCCTTGGTGGGCTACATGGCCGAATTCGAGAAGGAGCACGGCTGATGTCCGAACAGGAACTCAAGGCGCTGCGCGTACGCATCGACAGCCTCGACGAGAAGATCCTTGAGCTGATCAGCGACCGCGCCCGTTGCGCCGAAGAAGTGGCCCGGGTCAAGACCGCCTCGCTGAAAGAAGGCGAGAAGCCGGTGTTCTACCGCCCGGAGCGCGAAGCTGCTGTGCTCAAGCGCGTCATGGAGCGCAACAAGGGCCCGCTGGGCAACGAAGAGATGGCGCGGTTGTTCCGCGAAATCATGTCGTCGTGCCTGGCCCTGGAAGATCCGCTGAAAATCGCCTACCTCGGCCCTGAGGGTACCTTCACCCAGGCCGCGGCCATGAAGCACTTCGGTCACGCGGTGATCAGCCGGCCGATGGCGGCCATCGACGAAGTGTTCCGCGAAGTGGCGGCCGGTGCCGTCAACTTCGGCGTGGTGCCGGTGGAAAACTCTACCGAAGGCGCTGTCAGCCACACCCTGGACAGCTTCCTTGAGCATGACATGGTCATTTGCGGCGAAGTCGAGCTGCGAATCCACCATCACCTGCTGGTAGGTGAGAGCACCAAGACCGACAGCATCACGCGTATCTACTCCCACGCCCAGTCGCTGGCCCAGTGCCGCAAGTGGCTGGACGCGCACTACCCGAACGTGGAGCGCGTGGCGGTTTCGAGCAATGCCGAGGCGGCCAAGCGGGTCAAGGGCGAGTGGAACTCGGCGGCGATTGCCGGCGACATGGCGGCAAACCTGTATGGATTGACCCGCCTGGCGGAAAAGATCGAAGACCGCCCGGACAACTCCACGCGCTTTTTGATGATCGGCAGCCAGGAAGTGCCGCCGACCGGCGACGACAAGACCTCGATCATTGTCTCGATGAGCAACAAGCCAGGTGCCTTGCACGAGCTGCTGGTGCCGTTCCACCAGAACGGCATCGACCTGACCCGCATCGAGACCCGCCCGTCGCGCAGTGGCAAGTGGACCTACGTGTTCTTCATCGACTTCGTTGGCCACCACCGCGACCCGCTGATCAAGGCGGTGCTCGAGCAGATCAGCCAAGAGGCTGTGGCGCTGAAGGTGCTGGGCTCTTATCCAAAGGCGGTGCTTTGATTCAAGGCCCTTGGGGCTGCTTTGCAGCCCTTCGCGGGCGCGCCCGCTCCCACAGTGAACGTGTGATGCCGATCTCTGTGGGAGCGGGCGTGCCCGCGAAGGGCCGCGACGCGGCCCCAGTGGCCCTCACAGACTGTCTCGATTTCTGAACAGGGTTCACACCAGTGGTAAATGCAGCAAAAACCAAACCCGCGCCAATCATCAATCGCCTGGTCGTGGTCGGTCTCGGCCTGATCGGTGGCTCGTTCGCCAAAGGCCTGCGTGAAAGCGGCCTGTGCCGCGAAGTGGTCGGTGTCGACCTGGATGCCCCCTCGCGCAAGCAGGCCGTGGCCCTGGGCGTGGTCGACCGCTGCGAAGAAGACCTCGCCGCAGCCTGTATCGGTGCCGATGTCATCCAGCTGGCCGTGCCGATCCTGGCCATGGAAAAGGTCCTGGCCCTCCTGGCCCGGCTTGATCTGGGCGATGCGATCATTACCGATGTCGGCAGTGCCAAGGGTAACGTCGTCCGTGAGGCGCGTTCTGTTTTTGTAAACGAGAGCGGTCAGCGCCTGCCGCGCTTCGTCCCCGGCCACCCCATAGCCGGTTCCGAGCAGAGCGGGGTAGAGGCCTCCAACGCCACCCTGTTCCGTCGGCACAAGGTGATCCTCACGCCGCTGGCCGAAACCGACCCGGCCGCGCTGGCCCTGGTCGACCGCCTGTGGCGTGCGCTGGGTGCCGACGTGGAGCACATGTCGGTCGAGCGCCATGACGAGGTGCTGGCAGCCACCAGCCACTTGCCGCACCTGCTGGCCTTTGGCTTGGTCGATTCGCTGGCCAAGCGCAATGAAAACCTCGAGATCTTCCGGTACGCTGCGGGAGGCTTCCGCGATTTCACAAGAATCGCCGGCAGCGACCCGACCATGTGGCACGACATCTTCCTCGCCAACCGCGACGCTGTCCTGCGCACACTCGATACATATCGCAGCGATCTCGACGCCTTGCGCGACGCGATCGCAGAAGGGGACGGGCACCAGTTGCTGGGTGTATTCACCCGTGCGCGTGTTGCCCGCGAGCATTTCAGTAAAATCCTGGCCCGTCGGGCCTATGTGGACGCTATGAACGCCAACGATCTGATTTTCCTGGCCCAACCGGGTGGCCGCCTGTCCGGGCGAATCCGCGTACCGGGCGACAAGTCGATTTCCCACCGCTCGATCATGCTCGGCTCGCTGGCCGAAGGCACCACCGAAGTCGAAGGCTTCCTCGAAGGTGAAGACGCGCTGGCGACCCTGCAGGCATTCCGGGACATGGGTGTGGTCATCGAAGGCCCCAACCACGGTCGCGTGACCATTCATGGTGTTGGCCTGCACGGCCTGAAGCCGCCGCCCGGGCCGCTGTACGTGGGCAACTCGGGTACCTCGATGCGCCTGCTGTCGGGCCTGCTGGCCGGCCAGTCGTTCGACGTGACCATGACTGGCGACGCTTCGCTGTCCAAGCGCCCGATGAACCGTGTGGCCAACCCGCTGCGCGAAATGGGTGCTGTGGTCGAGACCGGCCCGGAAGGCCGCCCGCCGCTGACCATTCGTGGTGGCAGCAAGCTCAAGGCATTGACCTACACGCTGCCGATGGCCAGCGCCCAGGTCAAATCCTGCCTGCTGCTGGCCGGCCTGTACGCCGAAGGCAAGACCACCGTTACCGAGCCTGCGCCTACCCGTGATCACACCGAGCGCATGCTGCGCGGCTTTGGCTATGCGGTCGAGTCGAACGGCCCGGTGGCCTCGTTGCAGTCCGGCGGCAAGCTGACCGCTACCCGCATCGAAGTGCCGGCCGACATTTCCTCGGCTGCATTCTTCCTGGTGGCTGCCTCCATCGCCGAAGGTTCCGAGCTGGTGCTGGAGCACGTTGGCATCAACCCGACCCGCACCGGTGTAATCGACATCCTGCGCTTGATGGGCGGCGACATCACCCTGGAAAACCAGCGTGAAGTCGGCGGCGAGCCAGTGGCCGACCTGCGCGTGCGCGGTGCCAGGCTGAAAGGTATCGACATCCCGGAAGCGCTGGTGCCGCTGGCCATCGACGAATTCCCGGTACTGTTCGTGGCCGCTGCCTGCGCCGAAGGGCGTACCGTGCTGCGTGGCGCCGAAGAGCTGCGGGTGAAGGAGTCCGACCGTATCCAGGTGATGGCCGACGGCCTGATCACCCTGGGCATCAAATGCGAACCGACCCCGGACGGCATCATCATCGACGGCGGCCAGCTGGGCGGTGGCGAAGTGCATGGCCACGGTGACCACCGTATTGCCATGGCCTTCAGCGTCGCCTCGCTGCGCGCCACCGCGCCGATCCGTATCCACGACTGTGCCAACGTCGCCACCTCGTTCCCCAACTTCCTGGCGCTCTGCGCCGAAGTGGGTATCCGCGTGGCGGAAGAGGGCAAGTCGTGAATTCGCTGGCACCGGTCATCACCATCGACGGGCCAAGCGGTTCGGGCAAGGGCACGGTCGCCGGCCTGCTGGCCCGCGAACTGGGCTGGAAGCTGCTGGACTCCGGCGCGCTGTACCGTTTGCTGGCGTTCAACGCCAGCAACCACGGCGTCGACCTGACCAACGAGGAGCTGCTGACCAAGTTGGCCGCTCATCTGGACGTGCAGTTCATCGCCGCCCAGCCCGGTAAGCTGCAACAGATCATCCTTGAGGGTGAGGACGTCAGCAATGTCATCCGCACCGAAACCGTCGGCGCCGGCGCGTCGATGGTTGCCTCGCTGCCAGCCGTGCGTGACGCGCTGCTGGTGCGTCAGCGCGAGTTTCGCGATGTGCCGGGGTTGATCGCCGACGGCCGCGACATGGGTACCGTGGTATTCCCTGACGCGCCGTTGAAGGTCTTTCTGACCGCCAGCGCAGAAGAGCGCGCACGTCGCCGTTACCTGCAGTTGAAGGGCAAGGGTGAAGATGTTAGTCTGTCGAGTCTGCTGGATGAGATTCGTGCGCGTGATGAGCGCGACACCCAACGTGCAGTGGCCCCGCTGAAGCCAGCGGCCGATGCCATTCAGTTGGACTCTACCGAGTTGTCCATCGAGCAGGTGTTGCAACGTATCAGAAGCGAGATCGCCCTGCGCGACCTCGCCTGATCGCCAGGAAAGCAGGCAGGGGCACCAGTCAACGTCCTGCCGGCTTTCCTTTACTTAAAACGAACCCACATTGTCTGGAATGTGGTTATGGGCGTTTGTTTCGCCCGAATCTACAGGAATTAAAATGAGCGAAAGCTTTGCAGAACTCTTTGAAGAAAGCCTGAAAACCCTCAATCTTCAGCCGGGTGCCATCATCACCGGTATCGTTGTCGACATCGACGGCGACTGGGTTACCGTACACGCTGGCCTGAAGTCCGAGGGCGTCATCCCGCTCGAGCAGTTCTACAACGAAGCTGGCGAGCTGACCATCAAGGTCGGTGACGAAGTTCACGTTGCGCTGGACGCGGTCGAAGACGGCTTTGGCGAAACCAAACTGTCCCGTGAAAAAGCCAAGCGCGCCGAGTGCTGGATTGTTCTGGAAGCAGCTTTCGCCGCCGAAGAAGTGGTCAAGGGCGTTATCAACGGTAAGGTTAAAGGCGGCTTCACTGTCGACGTTAACGGCATCCGTGCGTTCCTGCCGGGCTCCCTGGTTGATGTCCGCCCTGTGCGCGACACCACCCACCTCGAAGGCAAAGAGCTGGAATTCAAGGTCATCAAGCTGGACCAGAAGCGCAACAACGTTGTTGTTTCGCGTCGCAGCGTGCTGGAAGCCGAGAACTCCGCCGAGCGCGAAGCCCTGCTGGAAACCCTGCAGGAAGGCCAACAAGTCAAAGGTATCGTCAAGAACCTCACCGACTACGGCGCATTCGTGGACCTGGGCGGTATCGACGGCCTGCTGCACATCACCGACATGGCCTGGAAGCGCATCAAGCACCCTTCGGAAATCGTTAACGTTGGCGACGAAGTCGACGTACGCGTTCTGAAGTTCGACCGCGAGCGCAACCGCGTTTCGCTGGGTCTGAAGCAGATGGGCGAAGATCCGTGGGTAGCTATCACTGCCCGTTACCCAGAAGGTACTCGCGTACAAGCGCGCGTTACCAACCTGACCGACTACGGCTGCTTCGCTGAGCTGGAAGAAGGCGTTGAAGGTCTGGTACACGTTTCCGAAATGGACTGGACCAACAAGAACATCCACCCGTCGAAAGTCGTTCAGGTTGGCGACGAAGTGGAAGTCATGGTTCTGGACATCGACGAAGAGCGTCGTCGTATCTCCCTGGGCATCAAGCAGTGCAAGTCCAACCCATGGGAAGACTTCTCCGGCCAGTTCAACAAGGGTGACAAGATCACCGGTACCATCAAGTCGATCACCGACTTCGGTATCTTCATCGGCCTGGACGGCGGCATCGACGGCCTGGTTCACCTGTCCGACATCTCCTGGAACGAAACCGGCGAAGAAGCCGTACGTCGTTTCAAGAAGGGCGACGAGCTGGAAACCGTCATCCTGTCGGTCGACCCAGAGCGCGAGCGCATCTCCCTGGGCATCAAGCAGCTGGAAGACGATCCGTTCTCCAACTTCGTTGCTGTCAATGACAAGGGCGCTATCGTCAAGGGCATCGTGAAAGAAGTTGACGCCAAAGGCGCCATCGTCACCCTGGCCGACGACATCGAAGCCACTCTGAAAGCTTCCGAAATCAGCCGTGACCGCGTTGAAGACGCGCGTAACGTTCTGAAGGAAGGCGAAGAGATCGAAGCCAAGATCATCAGCGTTGACCGCAAGTCCCGCGTTATCAGCCTGTCGATCAAATCGAAAGACGACGCTGAAGAGCGTGAAGCCATCCAGAGCCTGAAAAACGCTCCGGAAGCGGCTGCCGACACCACCATGGCTGCGCTGCTGCGCGAAGCAATGGCCAAGCAGAACTGAGTTCTGTTTGATCGGTAAAAAAGGGCGACCCTCGGGTCGCCCTTTTTTTGTGTCTGAAATGCGTCAGCCGTGGGGGTGTTCATGTTGATGTTTGGCGACGTTATGAAAGGTCGCGGGCGTGATAATAATTTTCTGATCATCAGGTTGCTGGCGGCGACCGCTGTGGTGATTGGGCATTCCTTTGCGCTTTCCTACCTGGAGTGCCTGAGCTGCGCGGACCCGGCAATGCAGCTGGGCATGCCGGTGCCCGTCCATAGCCTGGGGGTGGAAGTGTTCTTCGTGGTCAGCGGGTTCTTGATCGCTGCCAGTGGTGAACGCAATAGCGCCAGGGATTTCTACCTGGCACGTGCGCTCAGAATCCTGCCTGGCCTGGTGGTGTGCCTGTTGCTCATGGCCTTTGTACTAGGGCCTGCCGTTACCTCGCTGCCGCTTGCCGAGTATTTTTCGCAGGCCCAGGTATACAAATACTTCTACAGCCCGCTGCTGATTTTCAAAGATGCCCAGTTCGTGCTGCCTGGGGTGACCTTTACCCCGCGTTTCCAAGGGGTTTCGGTCAATGGCAGTTTGTGGACCATTCCGCTGGAAATGCGCATGTACCTGGTACTGGGAGTGGTGGTGCTTGTAGCCAGGCTTTTCCGGTGGCCAATGTCGGGGCTGACGCTTGCGGCACTCTTGGTTGCGTTGGGGTTGCATGCCTGGCATCCGGCATTTGCAGCGTACCCGTTCAAGCTGGTGGTGTGTTTCCTGGCAGGGTCGGCGTTCTATTCGTGCCGAGCGGTGATTCCGCACACCGGGTGGCTGCTGCTTGCCTGCGTCGCGTTGTTCTTGCTGAGCAAGGGAGGGCGTTTTGAGGTGTTCGCGTTCGCCACCCTGACGATTTACGCCACGCTTTATTTTGCGTATTGCCCGCAGTTGAAGTTGCCTTCGGTGGTGCAGGACTACTCCTACGGTATCTACCTGTATGCATTTCCGATCCAGCAGATTTTGGCGGGGGCGATGCCGTGGGCTGGGCCATATTGGCTAATGCTGGCTGCAGTGCCGGCCTCCTGGTTAGCGGGGTATGCGTCTTGGCAGTTGGTGGAGAAGCCTGCGCTGGCGATACGAAAGCGCTTTTCGCAGGAAAGCCCTCGGCAGCAATTGGCATGAGGGTGCTGCGGGGGCTGGCTTGCCGGCCATGAAGCGGGCCGTGGCAACCCCTTCGGCTAGACCATTCTTGTAAAACTTCAATCTTGAATTTTTTTATTAAGTCAAGAACCACCCTGTTCAAATCCCTCCCGGCGTGCTACAAACTGGTTAAGCAATGATCTAGCTGCTTGATAACGAAGGGAAAAATATGACGAAGTCGGAGCTGATCGAACGTATTGTCACCCATCAGGGGCTGCTCTCGTCCAAGGACGTGGAGCTGGCCATCAAGACCATGCTTGAGCAGATGTCACAATGCCTGGCCACTGGCGATCGCATCGAGATTCGCGGTTTTGGCAGCTTCTCGCTGCATTATCGCGCCCCGCGCGTGGGCCGTAATCCGAAGACCGGCCAGTCGGTCAGCCTTGAGGGCAAGTTCGTGCCGCACTTCAAACCCGGCAAAGAGCTGCGTGACCGGGTCAACGAAGAAGACGAGGCTGAAGCCTGATCATCCAAGGAGCATTCTGATGCGTAACCTCAAGCGCGCCCTGGCGGCGGTGTTCCTGCTGCTGTTGGCGGCTGTGGTGCTGTTCTTCGTGCTGGAGAACCAGCAAGCCGTGTCGTTGGTCCTGTTCGGCTGGGCGGCGCCAGCCATGCCGGTTGCCGTGCTGGTATTGGCTGCCCTGGTCATTGGCCTGGCAGTTGGCCCCTTGCTGGGTGCCTACGGCGTGCAGCGCAGCAAGCGCAAGATCAGGGAGTCTGCCCGTCAGGCGGCACTCAGCAGCAACTGAGGAAATTTCCTGCGCCCCTTAGGAAAGTCTCACCTATGCATGCACTGGCAGTCATGGAGTAATAGCCCACTTCATTTTCGGCCCCGGCGAGTGCGTGCGACATGGAATATCCCAGCCTTTCCCATCACGGTGGTACTCGCGGCGTCACGGGGTCTTGCCACCAGTTATACCTCGATCCGTCCATCAGCCTGCTGATCGATTGCGGCCTTGAGCAGGGGAACGAGGCAGCGCCAGGTGCGGAAAGTGCGGCGCTCGGCTTCGGCATACAGGGCATCCAGGCTCTGGTCGTCACCCATGTGCACCTCGATCACGTTGGCCGCATTCCTGCGCTGCTGGCTGCCGGCTACCGTGGCCCCATCCTGTGTAGCGAGCCTTCCGCCCGGCTGCTGCCGTTAGTGCTGGAGGATGCCTACAGGCTGAACATCAGCAGTGAGCCCGTGCAGGTGGCGCGGTACCTCGATTTTGTCCGCGACCTTATCGTGCCGCTGCCTTTCGAGCAGTGGCACACGTTGGTCGAGCGTCCCGGCCTTGCTTGTCGTATCCGCCTGCAGCGCGCCGGCCATCTTTTGGGTTCGGCTTACGTCGAATGCGACATGCAGCATGGGCAAGCCAATAGCCGCTATGTGTTCTCTGGCGACCTGGGCGCATGTGGCAACCCGTTGCTGCGCCCGCTGCAGCGCCCGGAGCGGGCTGATGTACTGGTGCTGGAAAGCACCTATGGCGACCGCTTGCATGCGCATGCAGGCGACCGCAGGCAGCGTCTTGAAGATGCCATCGATCGCGCCCTGGCTGACAAGGGCACCCTCCTCATCCCGGCTTTCAGCCTGGGTCGCACCCAGGAATTGCTGTACGAGCTTGAAGGCATACTTCATCGCAAGGCTTTGTTGATTAACGGGGGCGCTGCGCCGGATGGCGACCCGCTCGACTGGTCGCAGTTGCCCATCATCCTCGACTCACCCCTAGCTCAACGCATCACCAGCGTGTACCGGGAGCTGCACGACTACTGGAATGCCGAGGCCAGGGCGCGCCTTGCAGAGGGGCGCGACCCGCTCGGCTTCAGCCAGCTGATCAGCGTGGACACCCATGCCCGGCACCAGCAGGTGGTCAACTACCTCAAGAGCACCGGGCGGCCGGCAATCGTGATTGCCGGCAATGGGATGTGCTCGGGTGGGCGCATTGTCAATTACCTCAAGGCCATGCTGGCGGATGTGCGGCATGAGGTGATGTTTGTGGGGTACCAGGCCAAGGGCACGCCAGGGGCGGTGATACAGGCCGGCGAAAGGTTTGAAGGGCTTGCGCAGGTTGCTCTGGGTGGGCAAATGTACGAGGTGCGGGCGAAAGTGATGACGCTGTCGGGGTACTCGGCACATGCTGATCAGGCGGGCTTGCTGCAGTTCGCGCTGGGTGGCCAGGAGCAGCCAGGCAAGGTGCTGTTGGTGCATGGTGAACAGGGCGCAAAAGCCGCTTTGCAAAAAGCCTTGATGCAGCGCGCCGAGCGGGCGGGCGCAGCCCTGGAGGTCTCGATACCCTGAACCCTTGGTCTGACAATGGTGTGCTGGCCGACGCAAGGCGGGAACTAATGCCGGTAGCGTTTATCTACTGCGACTAACCCTGGCGCTGGATGTGTAAGATGTTGGCATAATGCCGCTACACTCAGGAGGGCCGCGCCTTTTCGGGTTCCATGCCGTCGCTCGTGATGTTGTGGTATGCCAGACACCGTGTACACAGTCAGACCCAAGGAAAAACACAAGAAATGCGCAATGACCTTGAGCGCCGCAGTAGCGATAGTGAAGAAGTTGACCTGTTGGAGTTTCTGGAAGGGGTGTGGCGGCAAAAGCTTCTCATCTTTCTGGTAGCGCTTGTCGTCACTGCAGTTGCACTGGCTTATGCACTGTTGGCCAAGCCGGTTTACGAGGCAAAAGTATTTCTGGCGGCACCTGCGTCCAGTGATATCGCCGACCTCAACTATGGCCGTACCAACCAGACTGGGTTGGAACCTTTCACTTCGCGTAAGGTTTTTGATATCTTCGTCGAACATTTGAACGGTGAAACCCTGCGCCGTCAGTTCTTCAAAGAAGTTTACTTGCCTTCCGCAACTGCGGGGCAGGGGGCACAAGGTGCATTGTATGCCGCGTTCAATGGCTCCTTTGATGTCGTGCAACTGGCGGGTGAGCCGCCGCGTGCCTATGTAGCCTTCCGTGGGCGTGATCCTGCCGTGGCGTCACAATGGGCTGCTGCCTATGTCGAGAAAGCCAGCGCCGCCGCCAAGGCCGAGCTATTGCAGGATGCCACCCGAGAGGCCGAGGTCCGCGCCAGCGCGCTGCAGCTGGAGCTCGACAACTTGCGTGAAAACGGCCAGCGGCAACGTGAAGACAAGATTACCCGCTTGCAAGAGGCACTGCGTATTGCAAATGCCATTGGCCTGGAAAACCCGCCGCTGATAAACGGCGAGATCTCCAAGGCGCTGTCGTCAAAAATGGACGGCGAGCTGACTTACATGCGCGGCAGCAAGGCGCTGGCTGCCGAGATTGCCAATTTGCAGCAACGTAAAAGTGAAGACCCGTTCATTCCTGAACTCAGCGACTTAAAAACCAGACAGCAGTTTTACCAAGGCCTGGTTGCAGCGAAGCGTAATGTGAGTGTGTATCAGCTTGACGGCACGATAGAGCAACCGGATGTGCCGATTAAACCAAAGCGTAACTTGATCATTGCCTTGGGTGTGATTGTTGGTCTGGGCCTCGGTTGCCTGATCGCCACTCTGAGATATGCCGTGCAGAATTTGCAAAGGCGCCGGGCCTGACCCAGGAAACGAACAGCAACGCGCACGCCACATTTAGCGCGAGACATTTGCCGTGCAAACGGTGAAACTGCAGTAATAAAGGGGGGCGGCGCGACTGGCCCCGACAAAAAATCATGCCAAAGGTTTACCGATGAAGCTTGTTCAAACGAACATTCCCGATGTAGTCATAGTCGAGCCCGCCGTGTACGAGGATGATCGCGGGTGGTTCACGGAAACCTTCAATGAAACCCGCTTTCATGGCGCATTGCTTGAACTTGGCTTGAGCAAGCCCCGTGCGTTCGTCCAGGACAATCACTCGATGTCCCATCGCGGTGTGCTGCGCGGGCTGCATTTCCAGCGTGCACCGAATGCCCAGGGCAAGCTGGTCAGGGTAGTGCGTGGTGCAGCCTATGACGTGGCGGTCGATATCCGCCCTGGCTCGCCGACATTCGGGCAGTGGGTAGGGGTTGAGCTGACCGAGCGCAACAACCGCATGCTGTGGATTCCCGAAGGTTTCGCGCACGGGTTTATTGCCCTCGAGGACGAAACGCACTTCCTGTACAAAACCACGGATGTCTACAACAAGGACGCCGAAGGCAGTATCCACTGGGATGACCCTGATCTGGCGATTGACTGGCCAATGCGCGACGGCCTCATTGTCAGCGAAAAGGACAACCAGGCCCCGTCGTTCCGGCACCACCTGAACGTCGCCGAGGAAGGGGCGCTTGCCCAGACCGAGCTGTTCAAGGTGCTGGGTGATCACCGTGGCCAGTTGGTAGCCCTGCAAGCCTTGGATAACGTACCGTTCGCCATACAGCGTGTGTATTACCTGACCGAAACGCTGCCAGGGGTATCCCGTGGTTTCCACGCCCACAAGGCGCTCAATCAGCTGGCCATCTGCGTGTCCGGGCGTTGCCGGATGGTCATGGATGACGGCACCACCCGCACGGACCATTGGCTGGACGCGTTCAACAAGGGCATCCTGATTCCGCCCATGGTCTGGCACGAAATGCATGATTTCAGCCCGGACTGCGTGCTGTTGGTGCTGGCCGACGCCCATTACGACGAGGCCGACTACATTCGTGACTACACCTCGTTCACGGAGCTGAAGCGCAATGCCTAGCATTCATCAACTGGCCGATGTGAAAAGCGACGTGATCGGCGAAGGTACCCGGGTGTGGCAATTCGTAGTGATCATGAAAGGTGCGCAGATCGGGCGCAATTGCAACATCTGTGCGCATACCCTGATTGAAGGTGATGTGGTGCTGGGTGATAACGTGACGGTCAAGTCCGGCGTTTATCTGTGGGACGGTACCCGCATTGCCGATGACGTGTTCATCGGCCCCAATGCCACCTTTACCAATGACGCAATGCCGCGCTCCAAGGTTTACCCGGAGCAATTCAACGGTATTACGCTAGAGCGTGGCGCCAGCATTGGTGCCAATGCCACCTTGCTGCCAGGCATTGTCGTTGGCGAGTACGCCATGGTGGGCGCAGGGGCAGTGGTGACCAAAGATGTCCCGCCTTATGCCGTTGTTGTAGGGAATCCAGCAAAAATTATCAGGGTGATAGACCGCAATGGTTAAGTTTCTCGATCTGCAAGGTGTGAATGCGCAATACCGTCAGGCGTTGATCGATGCCTGCACCGACGTCATCGACTCGGGCTGGTACATCATGGGCGAGAAGCTCAAGCAGTTTGAAACCCAGTTCGCCAGCTACTGCGGGGTAAAGCACTGCATCGGCGTGGCGAACGGCCTGGACGCGCTGACCCTGACCTTGCGGGCCTGGAAGCTGTTGGGGCGTATTGCCGAGGGCGACGAGGTCCTGGTACCTGCCAACACGTACATTGCAACCATCCTGGCGATTACCGAGAACAAACTGGTACCCGTGCTGGTGGAGCCTGATGAAGGCAGCTTCAACCTGGGTGCGCACAACCTGGCGCAAGCGCTGACCCCGCGTACCCGTGTAATCATGCCGGTGCACCTGTACGGCCGGCTTGCCGACATGCCGGCGATCAATGTGTTTGCCGGGCAGCATGGCCTGCTGGTGCTGGAAGATTCTGCCCAGTCGCACGGTGCCGAACTGGACGGGCGCCGGGCAGGGGCGTGGGGCGATGCCTCGGGCTTCAGCTTCTACCCAGGCAAGAACCTTGGCGCGCTGGGCGACGCCGGTGCAGTCACCACCAACGACGATGCGCTGGCCGACACCCTGAAATCGCTGCGCAACTATGGTTCGCACGTGAAGTACATGAACATGTACCAAGGGGTAAACAGCCGCCTGGACGAGCTGCAAGCCGCGCTGTTGAGCGTGAAGCTGGCGTACCTGGACAACGAAACCCGCCTGCGCCAGCAAGTTGCGCAGCAGTATCTGGCCGGCATCGACAACCCGGCCATCCAGCTGCCCGACCCAGGTGCTGCCGGCCAGCACGCCTGGCACCTGTTCGTGGTGCGCAGTGAATGCCGTGAGCAATTGCAGCAGCATCTGGCTCAACAGGGCGTGCAAACCCTGGTGCACTACCCGATACCGCCGCACCGGCAGCAGGCCTACCCGCAGTTGGCCGACCTTTCGCTTCCGCTGACCGAGCGGCTGCATGAGCAGGTATTGAGCCTGCCTATGGACCCGACCCTGACCGTGGCCTCTATCCAGCACGTCATTGACGCCTGCAACAGCTTCTCGCGTCCTTGAGTGCCGTATGACCCTGATCAGAACTAGCCTGCTCAATGCGATAGCAGTTGCGGTAAAGATGGCCACCTTGCTTGGCCTGAACAAAGTGCTGGCCCTGTATGTGGGGCCAGCCGGCTACGCGGCCATCGGCCAACTGCAGAATGCGGTGACCATGTTCACCACCCTGGCCAGTGGCGCTGTCAGCACCGGCGTTACCAAGTACACGGCGGAATTCGCCGAACAGCCCGACGAGCAACGCAAGATATGGCGAACCGCCGGCACACTGTCGGTGGTGGTTTCGCTGCTGCTCGCAGTGCTGATCATGGTGCTGCGCAAGCCCCTGGCCAGCTGGTTTTTCAATGACGAATCGCTGGCGTCGGTGCTGGTCTGGTTTGCTGCCACGCTGGTGTTCTTTGCTTTCAACTCGTTATTGCTTGGCGTGCTCAACGGCAAGAAGGATGTGCCCCGCTATGTGCTGGCCAATATCCTTGGCAGCCTCATTTCGCTGGTGGTCACCTGTGCGCTGACCATCCAGCTTGGGCTGTACGGTGCGCTCGTGGCGCTGGCGGTGTATCAGTCGCTGAGCTTCGTGGCCACCCTGGTTATCTGCATGCGCACGCCCTGGTTCCACCTTGGCGACTTTTTTGGCGGGCTGGACCGTCCAGCCCTGAGACGGCTGTCGAAGTTTGCGCTGATGGCCGTGGTCACGGCCTGTTCCCTGCCGGTTTGCCACGTGTTCCTGCGGGACTACCTGGGCAATACCTTCGGTTGGGAGCAAGCGGGATACTGGGAAGCCATGTGGCGCCTGAGTTCGGCGTACCTGATGCTGATCACCACCACCCTGGCGGTGTATTACCTGCCGCGGTTGTCCGAACTGAAGGATGCCGGTGAGCTGCGCAGGGAGATTTTGCAGGGCTACAAGCTGATCCTGCCCATGACCATTGTGGCCGGGCTGGTTATCTACCTGCTGCGCGACTTCATCATCCTGGTGCTGTTCTCCGAATCGTTCCTGCCAATGCGCGAGTTGTTCGCCTGGCAGATGGTGGGTGACAGCCTGAAGATTGCCAGCTGGCTGATGGCCTACCTGATGCTGGGCAAGGCCTTGACGCGGCTGTACCTGGTGACGGAAATCCTCGCCACCCTGTCGCTTTATGCCTTGACGGTTTACCTCACGCAACTCTGGGGATACGAGAAGGTCACACTCGCCTACGCCGTTAATTACCTGTTGTACGCGATCGTCATGTATTTCACGGTATTCCGGCGGTTGTCGTCGATTGTCGCTGATTCGGCACGGAGCTGAGCAATGAAGCAAGTGGTAGAGCAGCTGCACGCCCGGATACTGAAGGCAGCACCAGGGCCGGCCTTGGCTCAGGCGCAAGTCTATGGTGCGCTGCTGTGGGCCGTGGACCTGAATATCTACGAGGCAGCGGCGCTGGAACGCCACCTGGTGGCCCAGTGCGCCAGCCTGGTCACGGTACCGGTCGCCAGCGGCACATCGCGGGGTTGCCTTCATGTTGTCAGCGAACCCTACCTGCAAGGCGGGCACACCCGGTTGATGGAACGCCTGGCGCACATGCACGAGGGCCCTGTGGACCTGCTGGTGACGCGCAGCGCCAAACCTCAGGTACTCGAACGCCTGAATGGCTATTTTGCCCATATCGAGGTGGCGCGTGGCGATGACCCGTGCGCCCGCTTGCAATCCATCGTCGACACCCTTGCCCAGTACGACAAGGTGGTGCTGCACATCCACCCGGACGACATCATTACCACGGTTGCCTGTGGCCTGCTGAAGCAGCAGCGTGGCGCGGCGGTGACGGTATATTTCGTCAACCACGCCGACCATGTGTTCAGTTTTGGCGCTTCAGTGGCCGATGTGTATTTCGAGATCAGCGCCTACGGGCACCACCTGGACAAGAAAAAGCACCTCACCTGCCAGAAGAGCTTCCTGGCAATCCCGATCGAAACCAGCGGCGCAAAAGTGCCGGATGCCGCGCCCGCGCATGAGCGGATCAAGGTGTTCAGTGCCGCCTCGGCTGCCAAGTACAAGCCCCATGGCGGCCTGGACATGCGCCCGTCGATCACGGCTATTCTCGACAGGTTCCCGAACGCCGAGTGCTGGATCATTGGTGCCAACCCGCTGACCAATACCTGGTGGTGGACGGTGAAACTGCGTTACCCCACGCGCTTTTTCATCCGCCGTCACCTGCCGTACAAGGACTACCTGGCCTTTGCGGAAAAAGCCGACTTCTACCTGGACAGCTACCCTATACCCGGTGGCACCGCGTTCGCGGAGCAACTGCTCAAGGGCCGGCGCTGTGTCGGGTTGGTTGCGCCGATTCAGGGCTATTCACCCGCAGACAGCCTGAAGGTGGCCAGCGTCGACCAGTTGCTGGCCAGCATCGACCAACCGCAGCCCAGTGCACCGGTGGTCGAAGCCGTGCAACAGGTGAACTCGGTAGAGGCCGTGAAAGCGCGCTACCTGGCGTGCATCGAACGGGGCGAATACAGCGAAAACCAGCTGGCGGCCATGCTGCCGTGGTCGGGCAACCTCGATTTCATGAAACCGACAGGTAAGGTCACTAGCATGATCCCTGCGGATGTCTTCGACGCCCTGTGCCGTATGGACACAAACCTGGCGTTGCGAGCGCTGCTTTCCTACGCCTGGGTGCCGCGCATCAAGATCCTGATCAAGGTCGCGCTGTTGCGGCTGGCCAGGTTTGCCAAAGCGCGAGGGTGAGTGTGATCAAGATCTTTATCGGCGTGTTGTTCGGCCTGCTGTTCTTCAGCGACTTTGCCGTGCTGACGCTCGGGCTGGGCAGTGCCTTTGCCGGTTGGCGCGAAATGATCAGCCTGCTGATGATCATGTGGCTACTGCTGCGGGCGCTGGCCAGTATCACGGCGCGTGGCACGGTCAACCTCGAAGTGGGGCGGTCGCTGCTGATCCTTCTGTTCTTCGCCTTCCTGTACCTGCTGTTCGGCGACCTGAGCGCAGGGTCGGTGCGCATGTTCCGTGCATTGGCCGTGCCGGTGTTCGTCGGCATGGCTGTGGCCATCTGGGCGCAGGCGGTGTCGACCGAGAAGAAGCTGCGCCATGTGTACTGGTCGGTGCTGGCCATGAGCGTGCTCACCGGCGGGTACGCGTTGTACCAATACCTGACCATCGCCTCGGCCGAGCAGTTCTGGTACTGGCCGCTGCTTACCGCCAAAGGCTACGAGCTGCAGCCCTACAACTCGATGCGTGACGGGTTGCCGCGGGTTTCCGGCTTCTTTACCGGCACCCTGGAGTTTTCCGCCGTCATTCTCAACACCGCCGCCATGACGCTGGCCGTGTTGCTCAGCGGGCGCAACTGGTCGCTTACCCGGCGCCTGCTGCTGAGCGCCGCGTTTGTGTTGCTGTGCGGGTTGATTGCGATCGGTTCGGTGCGCACGGCCATGATCGGCCTGGTGTGCATCTGCGCCATGCTGGTGGTGGCCCGGGTGCTGCGCACGGCCTGGCTGATTTCGCTGCTGGGCTACCTGCAGTTCGTTGGCCTGACCGTGGCGATCTTCGTGTACCTGTCGATGGGCTACACCCAGGACTTGTCCGCGCTGGACCGTGAGCGCCAGTGGCTGCACATGTACGAGGTGCTGAACGCGCACCCCATGGGCTATGGCTTTGGCTCGGTGGGCCCAGGCCAGCCGTACTGGTTCGATTCGTTCTGGCTCAATCTGCTGGCCACCTGCGGCTGGGTTGGCGCGCTGATCATGGCCGGGCTGATTCTGTGGTATCACAAACTGGTGACGATCATCGTCCGGGACAGGCCGCATGCCAGCGCGTGGAAAAACGGTTTGGGCAACTTCGTGATTGCCAGTTACCCGTTTTTCCTGAGCTCGTTCTTTTTCCAGTCCTATACGAACAGTGTGGTCCTTTACATATTCGCGATCGTGGTGATGGTGATCATTGGTGAAAACAGAAGAACAAAAGTTGAGCTTGGCCGTACTGATCGTTCTGTATCGGAAAACTAGCCAGGACTCGATCGCCCTGCAGTCCCTGCTGGCACAAAAGGCACTGCTGCATGATGAAGGGGTCGACCTGCAACTGTACGTCTGGAACAACTCTCCCGGCATGGCGCAGCCGTGCCCGGGCGTGCGCTGGTATGAGGCCGAAAACCAGCGGCTGTCGGTAATCTACAACCAGGTGGCCGAAGAGGCATTTGCCGCCGGCGTAGAGCTGTTCATGATCTCGGACGACGACACCAACTACTCGAACATACGCCTGTCCAGCTGCCTGGCGCAGATTGGCCAGGTGCGCAGTGCGCCGGGCGGCGACCAGGTGGGGGTGTTCATGCCCCGCCTGGTCAGCCATGGGCAACTGGTCAGCCCCGGTCAGCGCTGGTTGTTCATGGGCCGTCTTACCCCCGATGTGGCCCCCGGCCTGGTGGACTCGAAAAACCTGCTTGGCATCAACAGCGGGCTGATTTTTACCCGCCAGTGCTTCCAGCGCATGACGCCGTTCTATGACGAGCGGCTGCGCTTCTATGCCACCGATACCGACTTTTTCATCCGCTACGAGGGGTATTTCCCCAAGGCTTGCGTGCTGGATGTGGAAATTGCCCACGACCTGTCCGAACACAGCGCCGATACCCCCGAGCGTGCCTTGTTCCGCTTCGAGGAAATGATCCACGGGTTGCGTATCAGTTTTCGTTCCCACGGCCTGCTGCAACGGGGCCTGCTGGACCTGTACCTGGTCTATGCTGCCTTTCGCAAAGCACTGGCCTATCGCCGCCCGGCCTTCATCAAGGCCTTGTTTACCCAGGTGAGGGCCGTGAAATGATGCATGCCTTGCTCGAAAAACTGGTGCTGCTGGTTAAAAAGCGCCCAATGGTAATCGACCGACGTATCTCGTCGGGCTATCTGCTGGGGCTGATTGTGACCAAGCTGGTGATGGCCTGCCGCGGCGTGATCCGGCTTCGCCAGCGGCGGTTGGCGTTCATCGGCTCGGGGGTGACACTGAATGAAGTGAGCAAGATCCAGTACGGCCCGGGTCTGGTGATCGACCAGGGCTGCTTCGTCGATGCCTTGTCCAATGACGGCATCCGCTTCGGTACCGCGGTATCGCTGAACAAGCACATCATCATCGAGTGCACTGGCAGCCTGGCCAACATCGGCAAGGGCCTGGTGATTGGTGACAACGTCGGCCTGGGCGCCGGTTGCTTCCTGGGTTGCGCCGGCGGCATCGAAATTGGCAGCGACACCATCATCGGCAATTTTGTCAGCTTTCATTCTGAAAACCACAATTTCGAAGACCCGTTGCAACCCATCCGCCTGCAGGGCGTGACCCGTCAAGGTATCAAGGTTGGCCGCAACTGCTGGATCGGTGCCAAGGTGACCGTGCTCGATGGCGCGGTGATCGAAGACGGTTGCGTGTTTGCCGCGGGGGCGGTGGTGGCTGCGGGTGTGTACCGCAAGAACTCGATTTATGGCGGTGTGCCGGCCAAGTTCCTGAAGGCGCGCATCGCAGAAGAAGGGGTGGCATGAAAACGTTGCACTTTGTCCATTTGCTGAATGACTACAGTGGTAGCCCCCGGGTACTGAACCAGACCATCACCGCACTCCAGCAAAGTGGTGCCGACTGCACCTTGCATGTGGGCAGCAGCGGCCACGGCGTGCTTGACGAGCTGCAGGTGCGCACCTGCAAGTTTGCCTACAAGCGTTTCGACAACCGCTGGCTGACCCTGCTGGCGTATGCCGGTTCGCAAGTGACGCTGTTTTTCAGCCTGCTGCGCAAGGTGCGGCCGGGGCAGGTTGTGCTGATCAATACCATGTTGCCTTTTGGTGCGGCGCTGGCTGCCCGCTTGCGCGGTGCCAAAGTGGTTTACCACGTGCACGAAACCTCCATTCGGCCTGCGCTGCTCAAGGCGTTTCTGCGCCGGGTGATTGCCGGTTGTGCCAGCAAGGTGGTCTACGTGTCGAAGTACCTGCAGGTACAGGAGGGCGTTGCCGGGGTGCCAGCGGTGACCGTGTACAACGGCTTGGCCGAGAGCTTTCAGCAGCAGGCGATGGCCACGCCGTACCAGCACCTTCATGGCGGCTGCTTCAATGTGCTGATGCTGGCGTCGCTGAAGGGCTACAAGGGCGTGGACGAGTTCGTCGCACTGGCTACGGCGCTGGCCGCGGACCCTATGCTCAAGTTCACCCTGGTACTCAATGCCAGCGCCCAGGAAGTAGACACGTATTTCGCCGGCAAGGTATTGCCGAAAAACCTTGAGCTCAGCCCGGCCAGCGCCGACGTGGCGAGGTTCTACCGCGAGGCCAGCCTGGTGCTGAACCTGTCCCATGTGGATGGCTGGGTCGAAACGTTTGGCCTGACCATTCTCGAGGCGATGGCCTTTGGCATCCCGACCATCGTGCCCCCGGTTGGCGGCCCCGTGGAGCTGGTCAGTGATGGGGTAGAGGGCTACCAGATCGACTCGAAAAACCACCAACAGCTGGTGCGCACGGTAGCGCGCCTGTCGCAGGACCCACAGCTGTGCCAGGCATTGTCCGAGCGCGCACGCATGAAAGCGAGTGAGTTTTCCACCGCCAACTTCCAGAAAAATATCGTGATGGTGTTTGATGACCTATAAGATTGCAGTGATTGGTACGGTAGGTTTGCCCGCCCAATACGGTGGCTGGGAAACATTGACCGAACAATTGGTGCGCAACCTGCCGGGTGACTGCGAGCTCACCGTGTATTGCAGCGCGCCGCATTACCCCGAGCGCCCGAAGTTTTTCGAACGTGCCCGCCTGGTTTACCTGAACCTCAAGGCCAATGGCGTGCAGAGCATTCCGTACGACGTGCTGAGCATGCTGCACGCCTACCGCAAGCATGACCTGATGCTGATCCTGGGTGTTTCCGGCTGCATCGCCCTGCCATTCATGCGCCTGCTGACGCGCAAGCCGATCGTGGTGAACATCGACGGCTACGAATGGAAGCGCGCCAAATGGTCCAACTTCGCCCGCTGGTTCCTGAAGCTGTCTGAAGCCGTGGCCGTGCGCTTCGCCCACGCGGTCATCACCGACAACAAGGTGCTGCAGGAGTATGTGACCGCCGAATACAACAAACCCAGCGAACTGATTGCCTACGGTGGTGACCAGGCCCGGGCCGGCCAGCCAAGCGAGCAAGCCCGCCAGGCGTACCCGTTCCTTGGCGCGCCTTACGCCTTCACGGTGTGCCGCATCGAGCCGGAAAACAACATCCACGTCATTCTCGAGGCCTTTGCCGGGTCTGGCATGCCGCTGGCGATCATCGGCAACTGGAACCACAGCGAATACGGCGTGCAACTGCGCAAGCAGTATGAAGGGGTGAGCAACATTCACCTGCTGGACCCGATCTACGATGTGGAACAACTGAGCCCACTGCGCAGCAATGCCACGGTGTACCTGCACGGCCACAGCGCCGGCGGTACCAACCCGTCGCTGGTCGAGGCCATGTGGCTGGGCCTGCCGGTGGTGGCATTCGATGTGTCGTTCAACCGCGCCACTACCGAAGACCAGGCGCTGTACTTTGCCGACAGCACGTCGCTGCGCAACCACGTACAGGCGCTGCTGGGCGATGCTGACGCCCGTGCGCAACTGTCGACGCGCCTGCATGAAATTGCCAACCGCCGTTACCGCTGGTCGGTGGTGGCGGAGCAGTACCGTAGCGTGTTCACCCGCTTGCTGGGCCGGGCGGGGAGAGGTTGATGGCCGGGCAAGGCAACGCACAATGCCCAGGCGTCCTGGTCACCGGCGGCAGCGGTTTTGTCGGCAAGGTGCTGTTGCAGCGCCTTGCTGCAGACGCGCGCCGGGCGCCGCGGGCCCTGGTGCGGAAATTACCCGGCCAGCCGCTGGAGGGCGTGGATTACCGTGCATTCAGCGAGCTGTCGGCGGTGGATGTTGCGTCCGGGCACTTCGAGCGGGTGGACACCGTCATCCACCTGGCCTCCCGCGTGCACGTCATGCACGAAACCGCCACCGACCCACTGGCCGAATTCCGCCGGGTAAACGTTGAAGGCACCCTGAGCCTGGCTCGGGCTGCGGTCCAGGCAGGTGTGCGGCGCTTCATCTTTGTCAGCTCGGTGAAGGTCAATGGCGAAACCACCGACGGCCGCCAGCCCTTCAGCGCTGACGAGGTGCCTGCGCCATCAGACCCGTACGGCATCTCCAAGCGCGAAGCCGAAGACGGCCTGCGTGAACTGGCAGCGAATACCGGGCTGGAAGTGGTGATCGTGCGCCCGGTGCTGGTCTATGGCCCCGGGGTGAAAGCCAATTTCCGCAGCATGATGAACTGGCTGAGCAAAGGCGTGCCGCTGCCGTTTGGCGCCATCCACAACAAGCGCAGCCTGGTGGCCCTGGACAACCTGGTGGACCTGCTGGTGACCTGCATCGACCACCCGGCCGCCGCCAACCAGACCTTCCTGGCCAGCGATGGCCACGACCTGTCCACCACCGAATTGCTGCAGCGGCTGGGCAAGGCACTGGGCAAGCCCGCCAGGTTGCTGCCTGTGCCCGCCAGCTGGCTGAAGGGGGCGGCGACCCTGGCCGGCAAAGGCGGCCTGGCGCAGCGCCTGTGCGGGTCGTTGCAGGTAGACAGTGGCAAAACCCGTGAACTGCTGGGCTGGCAGCCCCCGCTGGATGTGGACCAGGCCCTGCGGGCCACGGCACTCAATTTCTTGAAAGGGCAAGACCAATGACGGTTTGGTGGCTTATTCCCCTCGTCGCAGGGGCATCCCTGCTTTTGACTGCTGCGCTACGGCGCTACGCCCTGAACAAGCAGATCATCGACGTGCCCAATGCGCGTAGTTCGCACACTGTGCCTACCCCGCGGGGCGGTGGCGTGGCCATTGTGCTGAGCTTCCTGGCCTGCCTGCCGCTACTGGGTATGGCCGGTGCCGTGCCGCTGGCGCCGCTGGTCGCCATTGGTGGGGCAGGGGCGTTGATCGCGGTAATCGGCTTCATGGACGACCACGGCCACATCGCTGCCCGCTGGCGCCTGCTTGGCCACTTCGCCGCAGCCGCGTGGATGCTGTACTGGCTGGGCGGCCTGGCGCCGTTGCAGGTGTTCGGCTTCACCCTCGACCTGCAGTGGTTCGGCTTCATTCTGGCGGCGTTCTACACCGTGTGGATGCTTAACCTGTATAACTTCATGGACGGCATCGATGGCATTGCCAGCGTCGAAGCGGTCACCGCCTGCCTGAGCATAATGCTGCTGTCGGCCCTGGCCGGTGTGCCGCAGTTGATGGCACTGCCGCTGTTGCTGGCTGCGGCCACGCTGGGCTTTCTGTTCTGGAACTTCCCGCCGGCCAAGATCTTCATGGGCGATGCCGGCAGTGGCTTCCTTGGCATTGTACTGGCGGGCTTGTCGCTGCAGGCTGCCTGGGCTTCGCCGCAATTGTTCTGGTGCTGGCTGATTCTGCTGGGCGTGTTCGTGGTAGATGCCACCTTCACCCTGATCCGCCGCTTGCTGCGCGGTGACAAGGTGTACGAAGCGCACCGCAGCCACGCTTACCAGTTTGCCTCTCGCCACTGTGGCAAGCACCTGCCGGTAACCCTGGCGGTGGCCGCGATCAACCTGTTCTGGCTGCTGCCGGTAGCCCTGTGTGTGCTGTTGCTGGGCCTGGACGGCGTGTGGGGCGTGATCATTGCCTACCTGCCATTGGCATATCTGGCCGTGCGCTGGCGCGCCGGTGAGCTCGAACACTAGCTAAAGTGATAGGACGAAGACAGTAGACATGTCACGTTGGAAAGCCCTAAGAGGTTCTATGGATAAGCTGCGCTCAAGACTGCTTGGACTACCTCGACGCCACAAACGGCTGATTCAGGTAGCGGCTGATGTGATTCTGGTCTGGTTCGCGCTGTGGCTGGCGTTTGTCGTGCGCCTGGGCATCGACGACCTGGCCAACCCTGTTCTGGACCACACCTGGTTGTTCATCACCGCGCCGATCATCTCGATCCCGCTGTTCATCCGCTTTGGCCTGTACCGGGCAGTCATGCGCTATTTCGGCAATGACGCGCTGATCGCCATCATCAAGGCCGTGACACTGTCGGCGCTGATCCTGGGCTTCATCATCTACTGGGCCAGCAACCACCAGAACGTGGTGCCTCGCTCGATCACCTTCAACTACTGGTGGCTGAGCCTGATCATGGTCGGCGGCCTGCGCCTGGCCATGCGCCAGTACTTCCTCGGTGACTGGTTCGCCACCGCCGTACAGCATGTGCCCTTTGCCAACCGCAACGATGGCCTGCCACGGGTTGCCATCTACGGCGCCGGCTCGGCCGGTAACCAGCTGGTTGCGGCCCTGCGCATGGGCAAGGCCATGCGCCCGGTAGCGTTCATCGACGACGATGGCAGCATCACCGACCGGGTGATCGCCGGCCTGCAGGTGTACCAGCCAGAACAACTGCAACGCATGATCGACGACACCGGCGCCGAGGAAATCCTGCTGGCGCTGCCCTCGGTCAGCCGCAGCCGCCGCCGCGAAATCCTCAACCTGCTTGAAGGCTACCCGCTGCACGTACGCAGTGTGCCCGGTTTCATGGACCTGGCCAGTGGCCGGGTCAAGGTGGACGACATCCAGGAAGTGGACATCGCCGACCTGCTGGGCCGCGACGCGGTGCCTGCACAAGGTGACCTGCTGCAGCACTGCATCATCGACCAGACCGTGATGGTGACCGGTGCCGGTGGCTCGATCGGCTCCGAGCTGTGCCGCCAGATCCTGGGGCAGACGCCGCGTATTCTGCTGCTGTTCGAGCACAGCGAATTCAACCTGTACACCATCGCCGGCGAGCTGGAACAGCGCATCCTGCGCGAAGGCCTGGCCGTGCAGTTGATCCCGATACTGGGCTCGGTCCGCGACCAGGCCAAGATGCTCGACGTGATGCGCGCCTGGCAGGTAGACACCGTCTACCACGCCGCGGCCTACAAGCATGTGCCCATTGTCGAGCACAACATTGCCGAAGGCCTGTCGAACAATGTGTTCGGCACCCTGTACACCGCCCAGGCGGCGCTGCAGGCTGGCGTGTCGAACTTCGTGCTGATTTCCACCGACAAGGCCGTACGCCCCACCAACGTGATGGGCAGCACCAAGCGCCTGGCCGAAATGGTGCTGCAGGCCCTTAGCAACGAGCTGGCGCCGGTGCTGATGGGTGAAACCGGCAATGTGTCACAGGTTAACAAGACCCGTTTCACCATGGTGCGCTTCGGCAACGTGCTGGGCTCGTCGGGCTCGGTCATCCCGTTGTTCCACAAACAGATCAAGCTTGGCGGGCCACTGACGGTCACCCACCCGAAAATCACCCGCTACTTCATGACCATCCCCGAGGCTGCGCAACTGGTGATCCAGGCCGGCTCCATGGGGCAGGGCGGCGACGTGTTCGTGCTGGACATGGGCGAGCCGGTGAAGATCGTGGAACTGGCAGAAAAAATGATTCACCTGTCCGGCTTCAGCATCCGCTCCGAGCGCAACCCGCTGGGCGATATCGCCATCAACTTCACCGGCCTGCGCCCGGGCGAAAAACTGTACGAAGAGTTGTTGATCGGCGACAACGTGATTGCCACGCGCCACCCCATGATCATGAGCGCCAACGAAGACTACCTGACCTGGGAGGTGCTGAAGCAGCGCCTGGATGCACTGCGTGCCGCGACCGCGGCCGACGACTTTGCCACCGTGCGCCAGTTGCTGCGCGACACCGTGAGCGGCTACGTGCCGGGCGGCGAAATTGTGGACTGGCTGTACCAGCGTCGGCGCTTGGAGCCCTGAACGCTGTACTGACAAACAGAACGGGCGTTGCCGGCATAGCAACGCCCACATGAACTTCAAACGCAGTGAAGTTTGAATGCGGCAATTGGGAAGAACTGAACGATGACTATTCTGGTAACTGGTGGTGCGGGCTTCATTGGCGCGAACTTCGTGTTGGACTGGCTGGCTGCTAGCGACGAGCCCGTGGTCAACCTCGACAAGCTCACCTATGCAGGCAACCTGCAAACCCTGAGCAGCCTGCAAGGCGACAAGCGCCACATCTTCGTGCACGGCGATATCGGTGACTCCGAGCTGGTAGCCCGCCTGCTGAAGGAGCACCAGCCGCGCGCCATCGTCAACTTTGCTGCCGAGTCCCACGTCGACCGCTCCATCCATGGCCCGGAAGACTTCATCGAAACCAATATCGTCGGCACCTTCCGCCTGCTGGAAGCCGTGCGCGCCCATTGGGGCGGCCTGGATGAACAGGCCCGCCAGGCGTTCCGCTTCCTGCACGTGTCCACCGACGAAGTGTACGGCTCGCTGGCTGCCGACGAACCGGCCTTCACCGAAACCCACCAGTACCAGCCCAACAGCCCGTACTCGGCCAGCAAGGCCGCCAGCGACCACCTGGTGCGCTCCTACCACCACACCTACGGCCTGCCGGTGCTGACCACCAACTGCTCGAACAACTACGGCCCGTACCACTTCCCGGAAAAGCTCATCCCGCTGATGATCGTCAACGCCCTGGCTGGCAAGCCATTGCCGGTGTATGGCGACGGCCAGCAGATCCGCGACTGGCTGTACGTCAAAGACCACTGCAGCGCCATCCGCCGTGTGCTGGAAGCCGGCACCACCGGTGAGGTGTACAACGTGGGCGGCTGGAACGAAAAGCCCAACCTGGAAATCGTCAACCGCGTGTGCGCCCTGCTGGACGAGCTGCGCCCCCGCGCCGACGGCAAGCCTTACGCCGACCAGATCACCTACGTCACCGACCGCCCAGGCCATGACCGCCGCTACGCCATCGACGCCCGCAAGCTGGAGCGCGAGCTGGGCTGGAAACCCGCCGAAACCTTCGAGACCGGCATTCGCAAGACCGTAGCCTGGTACCTCGACAACCAGGACTGGGTGCAGAACGTACAGTCCGGCAGCTACCGCGATTGGGTAGAGAAAAACTACGCAGGGCGCTCGGCATGAAGATTCTGCTACTGGGCAAGGACGGCCAGGTAGGTTGGGAACTGCAACGCAGCCTGGCCCCCCTGGGCCAGGTGCTGGCGCTGAACAGCCGCAGCCAGTCGCACTGCGGTGACCTGGCCAACCTGCCAGGCCTGGCCGAAACCGTGCGCGCCTATGCCCCAGATGTCATCGTCAACGCCGCCGCTTACACTGCCGTCGACAAAGCCGAAAGCGACAGCGAGCAAGCCTTCAAGGTAAACGCCGAAGCCGTCGGCGTGCTGGCCCGCGCCGCCGCCGACTGCGGCGCGCTGCTGGTGCATTATTCCACCGACTACGTGTTCCCAGGGCAGGGCACCCAGGCCTGGCGCGAAGACGACAGCGTCGGCCCGCTGAACACCTACGGCGCAAGCAAACTGGCTGGCGAGCAAGCCATCCAGGCTGCCGGCTGCCAGCACCTGATCTTCCGCACCTGCTGGGTGTATGCCGCCCGCGGCAACAACTTTGCCAAGACCATGCTGCGCTTGGCCGGCGAGCGCGACAGCCTGGGTGTGATCGACGACCAGCACGGCGCCCCGACCGGTGCCGAACTGATCGCCGACATCACCGCCCACGCCATCACCGCCACCCGCAGCAACCCGGCCCTGGCCGGCCTGTACCACCTGGCGGCCGGCGGCGAAACCACCTGGTGCGGCTACGCCCGCTTCGTGCTCGAGCAGGCGGCGGCACAAGGGGTAGCGTTGAAAGCCCAGGCCGAACAGGTCAACCCGTTGACCACCGATGCCTACCCGACGCCTGCCAAGCGGCCGTCCAACTCACGTCTTGATACCCACAAACTGCAGAAGGCTTTTGCCCTGACCCTGCCAGACTGGCGCCAGGGAGTGGCCCGCATGCTCACGGAAATACACGAGAAATGACCACTATGAACCGTAAAGGCATCATTCTGGCGGGCGGGTCGGGTACCCGCCTGCACCCCGCGACCCTGGCAATCTCCAAGCAGCTGTTGCCGGTGTACGACAAGCCGATGATCTACTACCCGCTGACCACGCTGATGCTGGCGGGCATCCAGGACATCCTGATCATCTCCACCCCACAAGACACCCCACGCTTCGAGCAACTGCTCGGCGACGGCCACCAGTGGGGCATCAACATCACCTACGCCGTGCAGGCTTCTCCTGATGGCCTGGCGCAGGCGTTCATCATCGGGGAGTCGTTTATTGCTGGCCATCCCAGCGCGCTGGTGTTGGGTGACAATATCTATTACGGGCACAACTTCCACGAGTTGTTGGCCAGCGCAATGGTGCGGCAAGAAGGCGCCAGCGTGTTTGCTTACCATGTGCATGATCCCGAACGTTACGGGGTCGTGGAGTTTGACGGGGCGGGCACGGCAGTGAGCCTGGAAGAAAAGCCCACGCTACCTAAATCGAACTATGCGGTCACCGGGCTGTATTTCTATGACAACGAAGTTGTGGACATAGCCAAGAACATCAAGCCCTCGTCCCGCGGCGAACTCGAGATTACTGATGTCAACAGGACCTACCTTTCACAGGGCAAGTTGTCGGTTGAAATCATGGGGCGTGGTTACGCCTGGCTGGATACAGGTACCCACGAATCGCTCCTCGAAGCCAGCCAGTTCATTGCCACGATCGAGCATCGGCAAGGGCTGAAGGTCGCCTGTCCTGAGGAGTTGGCCTTCCGTATGAAGTGGATCGGCGCTGAGCAGTTGGAAGCCCTGGCCAAGCCGCTGACGAAAAATGGTTACGGCCAGTACCTGATGGGCTTGCTGAAACAGCAATGAGTTAGCAGCGGCGATTGGACAAATGGCACCCGTTGCCATCGTAAATACTGCGTACGTTTCGTGGGTATTGAACAGCTCATTGGCTATGTCAATATCCACGAAAGGGATTATTGATAATTTTTACCAGAAAAACTATTTGATTCGTCTGGTTAACGAAGTTGATGCAGCCTTTATCATCCAGTTGCGTACTGGCGACAAGTACAATAAGCACCTGTATTCGTTGGCGATGACGTTGAGGCGCAGCGGCAGAAGATAAGAAATAACAAACAGGACGAGGTGGCGAACAAGTAGTTCTATTTCATTATTGGAAAGCTTGACGGCAGTCCATGCGGCACGGTCAGGGTGTATGACCTGAGGCCATCTTCATTTTCCTGGGCTAGCTGGATACAGAATGAAGACAGAAGCTGATTGTGGCACTGGTGTGGGGTGATGAGCAGACTCTCCAGAGGGTCCGCTGTTATCGACTGCGCCCTCGCACCTGCTAATGGGACACAAGTAGCAACCACGTCGCCAAGGCGACACTGCGTATGACTGCGGGCGTTGACAGCTTCGAAGTTATCGATAAACAGCACGCCGTTCCGATGATCAACTGAGCGATGATTCTGGCGGGCATACAGCACTTCCAGCGTAACCGGGTGGCAGTGGCGATCTATGGTGTTGGTACCTCTGGCTGTACTCGGTGCTGTAGACCAGTTGTATATCGCGACGAGTGAGCGATGGCATGGGTTGTCGGTGGCTTGTTCGGAGGTATGAGCATGTCGTTTTCACGGTCGACAATGTAGACGCTACAAGGCGTTTTAGATAGCTGTAGCGCTCATCGGCCTGTTAACAAACTGAGCCGTCAGTTCGCGCGAGATACCGAGGAATTCGTGCCGCGCCCCAAGATGGCGTCTTTTTTTGGTCATAAATGCACTTTTCGTCATGTAATGGCCGAGTGTAGGGGGTCGGTCAGTCGCGTAACGGGAGCCCCCTATCGCATTCTCTGCTTGCTGGCAGCCAAGCTAGTCACATCACCGTGGCGAGAATCTGCTAGACAACCCATAGCCATCTCATTGCACCTAGCTCTTCGTGAGAGACAAGGCGCGCTTGCTTACGGCGTAAGGTCAGCTGCCTGCTAGGCTGCGTCAACCCATTTCCTAGGCTCTGTACGAAAAGAGATGTCGCAAACACCGCATGGAACAAGCCAGCGAGACCATAGCGGCATAGCTTTTTGCGAGCTTGTCGAAGCGTGTCACGATGCGGCGGTTCTCTTTCAGCCAGCCAAACATGCGCTCGATGATGTTGCGCTGTCGGTACTTGGGCCGATCAAACAGTCTGGGTAAGCCAGGCTTGGGTTTGCGCTTCATTGAGCGCATCGGGATGACGGGCTGCATTCGATATTGGTCGCAGTAGCGGCGTAGCGCTTCAGCGTCGTAGCCCTTGTCGGCAAGTAGCCATTTGCAGCGTTTACGCGGGCGGCCTCGTTGGCTCGACGGAATGCTGACCCCATCCAACAGTGGTTGGGCGTAGCTGATATCACTGGCTTGACCGCCAGAGAGAAGGAAGCGCAACGGAGTTCCGTTGGCATCGCAGAGCATGTGAATTTTGGTTGTCAGGCCGCCGCGACTGCGGCCTAGAGCGTGATCGGCAGGCTCGTCAGGCCCCCTTTTTTCCGAGCGCCAGATGAGGCTCGGGTTGCGCGTACTGCGGTTGAGTCGATCATCCAGGTTTGCAGATCGATCAAGCCTTCCTCATTCAGTCTCAGATGCAAGCGTTTGAGCATCTGATCGAACGTCCCCTGATTTCGCCAGCCGCGAAACCGTTGATACACCGTTGACCAAGGTCCGAAGCGCTCGGGCATGTCTCGCCACGCAGCGCCCGAACAGAGCACCCAGAGCACGCCATCCAGCATCAGGCGGTCGCTCAGGCGGGGCCGCCCCCGACTATGGGTTTCAGTGAAAAGATCGGCGACCACAGTCCAGGCCTCGTCCGAGAGTTCATAACGCTTTGCCATCACAGAATTCCTTTCCGTCGATGGCGTGGGACTCTACAAAACCTCAGCGTTCGCGGCGCCGCGATTGGATTTCACGGGATTTCGTACAGAGCCTAGCGCGCCGAAAAGCCAAATGAGGTTAGCTTGAAGCCTGGACTCCATGCTGTGCGCAAAAGTTTTTTCAATTGTCTGTCCGATGTCCCCATTGTAGGTATGAGAGCCCGTTCGGAGTGGATGCATGCCACGTGACACCTTTTTCGTGCCCTTGGTTCCCGTGAGCTTTAGATATATAATTCGCGCCTATCGCAAAAAAACAAATCGGGATTTCGATGTCTACAGTCAGGGTTGATATACAAGTTCTTCGAGGGCTGGCAGTTGCGTTTGTAGTTTTTGAGCACTTGGCGTTGCCTGGATTTAAATATGGATATTTGGGTGTCGATATATTCTTTGTAATTTCAGGATTTCTGATTACATCGATTGTATCCAAGGGGTTGGAGCGAAATGACTTTTCGTTCAGGCAGTTCTACCTCCGTCGGGCTAAAAGATTACTGCCTGCCTCATTCGTCACTATTCTTGCGACTATAGTGGCAGCAAAGTTTTTCCTTCCGGCCATGCAAGTCGAGTCGATGAAGCAACAAGTCATCGGTGCACTGACTTTCTCGACTAATTTTGTATTGCTTAGCCAAGCCGGGTATTTCGATATTGAGTCTGCGACAAAGCCGCTTCTACACATGTGGTCACTTGCGGTGGAGGAGCAATTTTATTTTGTATTGCCTGCGTTGCTTGCATGTGTTTCTCTAAAATATAGAAGAAATGCGCTTGTTGTTTTGGCTACTGCTAGCTTTATTGGCTGCTTGTATCTTTCAGCCAGTAATCAGTCGGTGGCATTCTATTTGCTTCCGACCCGGGCATGGGAGTTACTGATTGGTAGCATTGCATCCATGCTGGTGTCTAATGATTACGTTAAGCGTTGTTGTTTAAAGCTGGCCTTGCCTGCTTTTGCTATTTTGCTTGCAACGCCGTTCGTTAATTCTAACTTGCCACACCCAGGTATCGATGCGCTAGTTGTGTGCTTTGCTACTGCAGTAGTGTTAATCGCAAATCATCGTCTCTTGAATATTGAGGGGCGCATGCTATTTGTGAACAGGCTTGGTAATTTATCCTATTCCTTGTACTTAGTACATTGGCCTCTGATTGCTTTTGTCAATGTTTCAAGCGATAGTCTCAGTCTGTCATCTAAGATTACATTGCTGGCCGCATCTTTGGTTCTGGCAATTGCTATGTATCGCTTAGTAGAAGAGCCTTTCAGGAAGTTTAACTACGGGATAAAGCCGTCGTTAATGATATTTCCATCTTCTGCTTTTGTTTTGGTGCTCTGCATGCACTTCTTTCTTCAGGCCAACTCCACAGAAAGGGTAAGTGAAATATTTTCTCCGAACTACGGGCTGGATAAAAAATGCGGTGCGCGAGTCTACACGGATTCTGCAAGTTGCAAGACTTCAGATGATCCGTCCGTGATTGTTTGGGGCGATTCGTTTGCAATGCATAATGTTCCTGGTATTTCATTGTCGCAAAAGATTGATATTCGACAGGCCACGAGAAGTTTTTGTGCGCCTTTTTTAAATGCCGCGCCAAATACTAAAAGAGCTCAGTTTGAAAGCGAGGCTCGTCAGTGTGTGGCATTTAATGATAGCACGCTAAAGTTTATTGAAAAGACGAAGTCTATTGATACTGTAATTCTGGCTGGCTCATACTGGCAGTATACAGTTGACACCTATGAAACAATTTCTTTTGGCGCTGATGGTAGGATGCAAGTTGAGAAGTCAGGGCTTGCGCGAGCGAAGAAAGATATGGGTATTATCGTATCCAAGCTAAAGGCGATGGGGAAAAAGGTCGTGGTCATTTCGCCGCCGCCGTCTATTAGCAGAAAAACGCTTTCATGCCTCCAAAATGAGGTGGCAAGCGGGGTCTCCACGCTGCAGTCAGCTAAGTGTATTGCGGACAGACCAACATTTGAACGTACACACAGGGCTGTCAATGCTCTGCTAAAGGACGTCGAAAAGAACTATGGTGTGAAAGTTGTGTATCTATCTGACTATATCTGTGACAAGGAAACTTGCAGAACCAGCCTGGATGGTGTGCCGCTCTATAGAGATGGTGGTCACTTGAGTAAAGTGGGTTCTATTAAGCTCTATGAAAAAATTCCAAATGTGCTGACTGGTTTGGATAGAAGCTGAAGGAAAGCGCGGCGGCATATTGGAGTTAAGGGGTATGCCGAACCTGGTCGTCTCCTTGTACGCGAATATGAATTTTGATTCTTGTCTGGACGGTGTAGATGCAGTTGCAGCCCAGATAATACAATAATTGGCACTGTGGGATTTTGGTGCGATTGAAACTTGGGGAGAAATGAGTGCTTCTTGGAATTCATTACATGCGTGGCATAGCTGCGCTTATTGTTGTGCTTTTTCACTTTCGTGGATTATTGAACAATGTCTATGCTGATGCAAACTTAGGCAGGAGCCTGTTACAGTCGGGTGCGTCAGGCGTTGATATATTTTTCATGATTAGCGGTTTCATTATCATGGTTGCATCCGCCAATGAAAAAGCAAATAAACCAGGCTCCTTCCTCACGCGAAGGGTGTTTAGAATATACCCCGCATTGATTATATGCTGGGTGGTGGGTAGTCTCACAATCTACAGTAATCAGCCGGTCGTAGAGCTGCTGAAAGCAGTTATACCCCTTAATAAAGACTATAACATGCCGGCGCCCACATTTGGATTTAACCTAATGGGTCCGCCGTGGACACTGACTTATGAGATTTTGTTTTATGCTGTATTTTGCTTAGCCATTTCAATAAGCCACAAACATCGGGCGTTAGTAGCTTCGGCGTTGTTGGTGGCGAGTATTGTTTCGCTCAATCTTATTTTTAATGGTTCTGTAGAAATCAGCGCCGCCAAAACATTAGATTTAGAAACAACATCTCAGTGGACTGGGATTCTCAAAATGCTTTCTTCAACCTACTTACTTGAGTTTGTAGTGGGTATGATGTTTGCTAGTTTTTACATGAATAAGAGCATCAGTATACCTCGAGCGCCCGCATTGATCTATTTCTGGAGCTGCCTCGGTTTGTTCCTAGTTATGTTCGCCGCGAACTATAAGCCAGGGTTTGGTCCGCAGGGATATGGGATAAGAGCACTGGTTTTGGTCTCGGGTATTGTCGTCTTAGAAAAGGCAAATGTTGAAATTTTCAAGAGCAGTATATTGAGTTTTTTGGGTGATATTTCCTATTCGATGTACATATCGCACTTCCTGATTATTAAAATCCTATTGAAGTACAACCCCCCGGTTTGGAGCGAGACGTTAGGCTTCTCAAGGATGCTCTTGGCCACGGTGATCACGATCTTTGTGGCTACAATGATTTATACTTTTGTGGAGAAGCCGTTCATCAGGATTGGTAAAAATGTGCACAATAAGTACTTTCGTCGTGAGATGGTTGAAGGAAAGGTTCAGTTGACTTGAGTCCGGTTGGCTGAATTCAAATGATTGGGCTGATATAATATCAAATTTTGCTCAATTGTTTATGTGTGGAGTGTTATCTGATCTCTGCATGAGTTAAAATCTGAGTTTGCATGGTGTGTGTTCAGCTTGCGAAATCAGTGGGGTTAAATTAGTGGGCAACGGTGTGGATGGATCTGTGCATTTACTTAAATATGGAAAGTTTGATAACGTTCAGTTGGTTGAGCCCATAGATTGGGCTATGGACCCTTTCAAAGTGCTTAACTGGCGTCACAATTTTCTGAGCTTGCGCTGGTTGATCAAAAGCGTGCCTTTGGAAACCAAGCGAGCGGTAATTGTTAGTTTTTATGACTTCCATTGTAAGGCAAGGCAAGCTAACGATATGGTTGGCTCACGCATTGGTGACCACACAACGTCGATACGCATTGATGAACTATTACGGCTTAGATATGAATTCCTAGCGGCAGATGACCATCCAGTATCAGCGCTTTGCGAAGAGATACTGCGTGCTGATATGGCAACGCTTTTGTCGGAAAAAGTATATCGGAGCGGGCATAACCACGGGGTGATGGCAGATATATCGCTTCTCAACGCAATTTCGATTATCGGTCATCCAGATAAGAGTATCCCGAAGTACGTTGTGAGTAGGGGGATGAAGTCGCTTCAGAGTATATTTGATTCCGGCGGCTTGACTCAAGAGCATTCTATATCATATCAGGAGTATAATTATCCTGTTGCTAATAAGTTTTTAAAGGCAGCATCGAAATTTGATGGCCTTGACAAAAACTTTGGCAATATAGATTTGTCGGGTGCGACACAGAAGCTGCTTAAGTTTTTTACTCGTACAAACGATGAATATATTCCAGTTGGTGATTCCTTTAGGCGTCCGAATGCAAGTATTCGGAAGTTATGCCCTGAAATGGTACCGTCTGAAGAAGACGTTGTTTCTTTAGGGATGCCAAACAATAGGCTGTTCTGTGAAAATGGTTTTTTCTCTTATGTGAAACAGGCAGACTCAAGGCGCCGTATTCATTTTGTTTCTGTTTGCGCCTGGCATTCAGCGAACCACAAACAGGATGATGATTTATCGTTCTGTCTTGAGCTTGACGGCCAAATGATCTTCGATGACCCTGGGTATTCGGATCAAGTGGATAAAGAGACAACTAACGCACTTAGGAATGCCGACCACCATAGCACGGTATGTTTAGATAGCGTTCAGTACTCAAATCGTGGTAGAACTAACGGTGAATCTAAGTTTACCGAATGGCGTGAAACAGATGAAGGCTTTGTCCTTGAAGGGCAACAGCAGCGCATGCCGGGTGTGAAATTTAGTCGCCGATTTGAGTTGAATAACAATTCCCTGCGAATTTCTGATCAGATTTCTACAGCTGATAAATCAGTTGGTGAGCATGGTTTTGTGCTTGCGCCAGATATCCATGTTCGCTTTGAAGGGGGGGGGGTGTGGCTATACCGAGACTATTCCGTTTTGGGAATAATAAAGCCCGACGAGCTTGATGGCGAATGGGTTGTTACCAGGATTCACTACATTGGCAGTGATAGACATAATCTAGCGCAGACTTTACGACTGGCATACAGAGCGCCAATAAAGTTCGAACGTAAGTTTGCATTCAATTTTTCGGGTATTAATTTCTGAGCAGTATTGGCAGAAAGAGATAGTCTCTTTCTGCCAAATTTGCTATCTCAAGCCAGCGAGGGCGCCAGAGCTTGGATTTCGGAGTTGATTCTTAATATGTCCGGTACCAATTCGTTAGCTGCCAAAAATTGTTGACGTACTACGCAACGTTCAAATGAGTGTACAAAAGCAGCCAATAAAATCTCTTTGTTATCAATATTGGCTAGTGACTTTCTAGATGCCCTAGATTTCTTTATCCAGGGTGAAATGCATTTAAGCTCGCTTTCCGTTACAGGCCAGCATGCACCGATAGGTTCTAGCGTCCACCTTCCCCATTGGCTTAGCTTTGCATGGCCACTGCAGTCTATTCTTACTGTGTCAGGCGTAATGTCTGTATTTATAAACTGTAACGGCAGCCTTTGTAGGGTGGCCTTGATGATTGGCAGTTCTGATTTGAATACCTTGATATTCTCGCGTGTAGATTCATCACTGGCGGCTACAATGATCCTGTCAATCATTGCATCATTCAAACGGTCCCAGAGCAAAGGTTTCGAACGTAAGAACCGAGAAATAAGTGACGCAGGGGGCTCAATAGCAAGCAGACTTCCAAACAGCTCTAGCTTTTTTGCTTTAACTTCCCGGAATGTAATTGAACTCTCACCATCCATGAGAAAAACTATGCAATGAAAGCCCTGGACCATCGTGGTACCAGAAAACTGCAGGGTTGGAAGTTTAAGATCTCTGCATGCCGCCAAGATGGTAGCCTCTTGTAGCGCCAAGTCTCTTCTTGATTTATTGAAAAGTTTAACAAGATACACGCTATCGTTTTTGTTCTTCGCTGAGCGAGCAGTGACCTCAAAGGCCGCTGTGTCAGTAGTGGCGACCTGAAACCATTTGGATGATAGTACGTCAATAGAATCATCAGTGATTTCATTCAGTGCGCTTTGAATCCAAGTGTTTCTTTCAGATAACTCTAAGGCTTTCCAAAAATCTTGATCTTTAACTTGGTCAGGTGACGCTAGCGCGTGTCCGTGGAAGAATAGTGCATTCACCTGTATGCGATTTAGGTGTAGATAGTTGAGGTCAACTATTAAGTTGCTGAGGCGTTGTAGTGTTTGCCTAACAATTAGAATTGAAACAATTGCGATCAAAGCGCTCGAGTTACCTAAGGTAAGGTATTCCCCAACGATGTAGAAGAAAGTTAGCAAGAAGCCGAGTGAAGCGGCAAGATTAGATAGCTTGCTTGTATTTCCGATGGAGCTAAAAAATTCAAACTTATGATAAGTGAAAGCTATTATGATTGTAAAAATTATGCCGTAGACCGCTAAAGTGGCGAAGAGATATGGGTTGATAATTAAAAGGCCTGTGCTTGCGGCGGAAATAAATATTCCCGCTGCCAGGCTCCGGGAGTAACGCTGATACGCTTGTGCAGCCAGTTCGTCTTGATTATTAAATAAAATAATCTTTTGGCTTCTTTGAATTAACTGTAACGCTCCGCGTTCGGAAAATTTCACAATAATATTTTCCGCTAACGCATAGAGGCCGTAGAAAAAGACGGTCGCAATGCTTAGTGCTATGACCAAGTGTTTATGGTCAACGCTTTGAAAGTAAGAAGGGAAATAGTTAGGTGTTTTGCCGGACCCTATTATGATAATTACTTTTAGTGGAAGGAAGTATGAAATAAGCAATGATGCTTGCGAAACAAGTGTGGCAGTAACCACAATCAGGGTCTGAAGTGGAACGATCCGTGTAAGTTTCAGGCCTACAGATTTAAGCCAGAAAATAAAGTTTTTTGCGTCTGCATAAAATGAAAACATACCAGACACTCAGCTCCTGGTTGTGTGTAAGTATTATGGCAAGGTCGCGCTTTATGCGCGACCTTGCTAGAACTAGATTTAGCTCAGATTTTCCACAGCAGCATCAACTGAGTGCTTTTATCAGCACTTGTGTATGTTGCACCAATAGGGGCTTGACCTTTTTTCTTGTAATGCACGGAGTACACGTCTTTATCGCTACTTTTTACAATCCGAGCGTAACCAGATTTTGCGAGAGCGGCGAAGACTTCACCTTCAACAGCCATAGAATCCTGTGGCAGCTCGAAAATATACCGTTGAAAATCACCGTCTTCCTTTTTCGACACGGTTTCACGAATGAGCTTACCATTGAAGTTCAGTACAGTACCGTCTGCAAGCGTCAAGGTTTGCTTGCTGTCCGGCCCACTAACCAGTGACTGCTTTGATTTAGATTCTTGATGCTGAGTAGTCTCTGGAGCTTTGGTTTCTCCGCAACCGGCAACGAAGAGGGCAACGAGAAGGGCTGGTACAATGTGTTTTTTCATGATGTTTACGCTATTTAGTAGTTAAGTTGGCGTTAAAGGTTGATACTAATTATCTGAAATTTATTGTTATAATATTTTCTTCCCCTGTAGAAATCCATAGGCGACTAACATCTTCAGTTACACCGAGATGTTTAGAGATAATGGCACTAAACTCAGGGGCGTTTGCATTCCATCCAAGGCATGTGGACGCTTCGAGGTGCTTATCACCTGTGTCCAAGTGAACTTCAAAGTTATCAAAGTTTAATGTCACTGAGCTGTTTCTGAACAGCATGCTGGATTGTTCTGGGATAAGAAAATTTGAATTTATTGGTACGCCCGTAGAGCTCGAGTCTTTAATGACTATCTGTCCCAATTGGATTTTAGAAATATCAATTGAGCGCTGAACTTTTTTTCCGTACATATGGCTTGTGCCACAGAATCGTCCCTTTTCATCGATCCTGAGTGTTGGGGGGGAAACTAATTTTGAGCGATCACGTTCAGCTTTGAATGGCAATATTGGCAGGCAATGCGCGAGAGGAGATCTTACAAATATCCTCTTCTCATCCTTTTCGTTGTGGCTCAAAAGCCCGCCGTCCCCAAATACAATTTTTCCATCATAGTAGAATATGATGGAGAGGTCGTCGTCATGGCGATGATAGTTTGAATCATGACAGTTTTTAAAGGCGAGATAGAAGTCCTTTGACTTTAAGTCTTTTCCTTTGGCAATCAGGTACCCGGAGGCTGAATAATCGTGGACGATTAAATGTTCCGAAAGGAGCTCGCTTTCGCTTTTATCATCCCAACGAGTATCTCCAATCATTGGGAGTAAATCGTTGGGCATCGTAATTGCATTTAAAAATGCAGTTGCCTTGTCGGTAAACTCTTCCGCGCGCGATGAAATCTTTTGGTCCCCAAGGTCGGCGAGCGACAAGAGGTTATTAAGTCGAGACAGCATAAATTTTTGATAGCCAGGGCTATTTTCTTTATGCACACCTTGCTCAGTGAAGGCGAAGTCAAGCTCATCAATCAAGCGTCTTTGACCAAGCTCTATGTATTTCGGATAATTGCCACCGAAATACATTGCGATTGTATACATTATCAAGGACTGATCAAACCCATGATTTGTATGCTTGGAATAGTTGCTGCTCTCCGCCAGCCACTTCAGATGCTTCTCAATCAAATTCAGAATATTTTTTCTGATGCTCTCATCTGAAGGGACGAGACCTGCATACGAAGTGAATATCGCCCAATTTACGATGTTACGTACCCGAAACGCAGCGGCATGATCATGCCAGGCGAGTGGAGAAGCTTTATTGGTCATGCTATTTGTTTGCCAGTTGTTCAGGCAATCAAGGCAGTAACTGTAATATATCTCTCGCTCTTCGGGTGTCTGAAGATCATAGCTTGAAATGAACCAGGTTAAGAATGGCAATGCTTGAATTTGCCACCACCAACTGCGATCTTTTCCAAACTCATTCCAGTCGAAATTACGCAGATTAATAGTCTCGCGCGCGAATCCGCGCAGCTCCACTACGTTATTTTTTGCGCAGGACTCGAGTATTTTTAGATCGTTACGATTATTGGTCGTAAGATTCTTTTTAATAAAATCGATCGCGCTTTTTTCGGCTAGATAAGTCAGATCGGATGGGCGTTTGATAAGCATTAACTCAGCTCATTGAATTATTGAAGAATATTTGTCCATTGATTGGATACCAATTCTGGTGAATAGTTCCTCAATAACATCTCATGCTTGATTGTGCCGATATTGTTTCGCTCTGAGATAATCAAGTTTCTCGCGTCATCTAATGAGTTAATTATGTTTTCTGTTGGCCATATTTGGGAAGCACCGTGCCAGTTCCAGATAATTGGTACTGATCCGCTGAGCATTCCCTCGCCTACTGCCATATGGAACGACTCAGCATCAGACGGGGAAAGTACATATCCAACCATCGTTAGCCAGTCATTGACATTATCTCCAGGAGGATCAAAGACAACTTTATGTCTGAGTTTTGCGTTGCTGTTAATTTTTTGGAATAGGGCAGAGTAATAATTTCGCTCTTCGTTGCGCTTCAAAAGCCAGCCATAATCAAGAGGGTGCTTTCCTTTAATGCGGAGGCAATAGCGCGAGTCGTGCTCAAGAAGGATCTCCAGAAGGTCGATAGCTCGATCCAGTCTTTTGCTCTTTGGCGCTACACCAATCATGCCAATAGTAAATGCTGCATCGCCTGTTTTCTTCTTGGCGGTAAATTTTGAATTATCTAAAATATTTGGAATAACACTGGTTTTTTCAATTGGAAAACCTTTGAGGTTGCTTAGTCCAATTGTACGAATGCTCTCGCTTACGAAAGCGATATGGTCAATGTTCTTCCAGTTAGCCTCTGCTACATATGGAAGCTTCGATTCTTGAGCATGGAATCGCGCTACCAGCTTTTGATGTGGGAGTTTATTGTTTGAGAACCACTTCAAATTGCCAAGGCACCACTCACAGAATATGACGTCGGCATCTTTAAGCAGTTTCAGGCTGGCCTGTTTGTCATGCAGATCGTGACCCTTCCACTGGTCCACGATAAATTCAAAAGACCCAGACTCTTGAAGCTTTTGCTGCAAGGGGCCAAAAAACTTCAAGTCGTGTCCAGCTACTAAAACTTTCAGCTTTTTTGTGCTGGATGGCTTTTTAGCGGTAGTCGTTTGACTGGTCATTAGCCACTCATGAATCGTTTTAACCCGGGCCGAGAATGTATGTCGGCTTGCTAGTGCTTGAAGGCGTTCAGCTGCCAGCTGCGATTTCTCGTCATCCAGCAACGCAACTTCCAAAGCCGATTCGAACTCTTCGATGCTGTTGGCAAATAGAGGATAATCTTTACCGAGCAGTTGCTCGTGCAAAGGGTTTCGGTTCAGAATGGCTGCACAGCCTGCGGCGCCATACTCAAGAATCTTTGTAGAATATTCTACGGTGTCATTCATGCTCTCGTCGCGCCATGAAAGCCCGACCTTGGCCAACTTTAGTTGATCAAATACACCTTCGCGACTTTTTGCGCCAATCCAGTTGAGCGCCGCAGTGTTCTCCAGTGCATGTTTCATTCGTGCACTATATTCTTTCGTCTTGGCGTCGTTGTGGATTTTATCTCCAATAACGATGAGTTGGCTGCCGGTGACGAGAGTGTGAACTTTCGGCCAGCTTTCAGCCATTTCCAGTGTTTTCCACTGGCTTTTGAATTTCCCTGCATATATCGCAATACGATTTCGCTCGAAAACCGGTTTCGATGGTATTTCAAAGTCATTGATAACAGGTGTGTAAATATCAATCTTGCTGTCATCAAGGTCTGGGGCAAGCGCTTTCCATAAGGCGGCAAAGCCTTCAGTTTGACACAGTACCTTTGAGCAGCCGGCAGCAATATTGCGCATGAGGTCACGCTGCTCAGGCGAGTAAAGCTCAGCATCCTGTGGGATGTCGGTCAAATAAACCCATGTCCGACTGAATATTTCGGGATACTTCAGAAGGCTGCTTGCAATATCAAGGCCGCGTACCAAGCAAACGTCATATTTTTCTTCAATTGAGAGCTTTACAGCAAGCTCCGCCATTTGAGTAAAGTCAAGGCGCCGCTTAGAAGAGCCCTTCCAATAACTCGAGTGCGTGCCATCGATAATATTTACGTTCGGATGATCTATTAATGGTTGAAAGAGTTCGTGTCGCTCTGGTCTGCTCTTTGCTACGAAGTCTACGATGGCACATTGGGTGCTCGCTAGCGCCAGTGTGATGGTTTGAGCCCAGATTGAAGAGCCGTCAATAAAGTTCAAGTCGGGGGCGGCGCAGACAAGTACACGCTTGTTGATGGTCATTATTTAAACCCCGATACCTTCTGATTACTCATGGCCCTGTAAAACTCTCTGCTGTCGGCACAATAAAGCTGGGGTGCAGTTACTACCGTGCCTGCTTCGGCAAAACGCCAGCTGTCCAGGAAAGCTTTAGGGTCCCAAATTGCACCGTCTAATTGGGCCTCTTGATTGAAATCAAAAGTGTCCCGATTGAGAGACTTGGCCCAACCTTTAGCATCCGGTTGATAGCTCATCGCGTTCGCCAAGTCGCGCAGGTAGTAACGCCCATAGCCAGCCAGCGGGTTCAACCAGCCAAGAGCGCTAAATTCCAGTGCTTTCTTTTCGAACGAAGCGCTAGCGAGATATCCTGGTGGAACCAGTTCAACACCGTTTGGTCTTGGTAGCCCAAGGAGTTCTGGGCCGCCGTGACACTCAATAATTATCGAAAATTCACGATAAATCTGTTGGTCACACAATTTTACCAAGCTGTGCACATCAATCTCATCGTACGCCTTCGCAACCAACAAAATATTGGGGTTGACGTTGCTCACGGGCGGCAAGCCAACGCTCGTGAATACTTGGTTGATTCGATGTGCATAGGTATGATTGCTGAATACTTCTCTGATACCAAGCAAGCTACGTCTGCGCCACTCTTTGTCATCCGTCAGCAGTGTATGAATAGCTTCTTCAGCTTCTTGTTCACTGCTCACCATCCAAACAGCGTCTGACTCGAAAAGTTCCTCAATGCCTTTAGCATAGGTGCTTACCACAGGCGTACCGCAAGCCATCAGCTCGAACACCCTACGGGAAAACATTGTAGGTGAATCGGTCACGGAGTTTACATTGAGGAACACGCGATACCTGCTGTACTCGGCACAAAGCTCTTTGTACGGAAGGCTGCCTTTGATTCCAGCCTGATATTCTTCCGGGAAAGAAAATAGTCCGGTGCCAAAGTTGCGATCGTAGATATCCAGCCCGTGTTTGTTGCCGGCTTGAAGTAACCAGCGCATTGCACGGCCACGCTTCGCATGTCGATTTCCGTACCAACTACCTGCAAAACAAGCACGCGGAAGACGTCCTTCCAAAGGTGCGGGCTTATGCAGTTTTGGCTGCGCAGCGAAGGGGAGCGCATGAACATTCGAATTGCCCGTTTTTTTGCGATACGAAGGGCGAGTATTAGCATCCGTACTAAAAATATGATCGGCTAGTTTGGCACTGCACATGAACTTGTCATGATGTACAGGGTCTTCTTTATTCCAAAAAACCATGGGGATTCCACGTTCTCTGGCGTATTGGGACATTAACGCGATTTCTGGGCCAGGCTTGTTAGAGTATTCTGCGACTCGGAACTGCCAGCTGCCCTGATTACCTTTCCAAGCGCTCTCGATAAAGAACGCGGCAGGCTTGTATTTTTCAGCCAGGGCATACCAGTTATCCGGCCGTGGTTGGATCAGATTAACTTCCTGCTCAAAGCAACCGGTAGTGAATTCATCCATGACACCGATTACATATGGCTTGCCGTTTTCTGGGTATTCTGGCCAGCCCAAGATACTGATAGCCTGAACCTCAGCAGACGGAGGGATCAGTTGAATCAGTTCTTCCTTGAGTTGCCGAGAGATTATTTCAATCTGATCGATATGGATGGCATCGTTAGCAGCTGCGTTGAAGGTGCAGAATCCAATTTCAAGGCTGACACCGCCATCAGGTACTTTAAATTCGTGAAGTGTTACTACTTTACCTAGGGTGCAAGGCAGGTATTTATAATACGAGTTCAGCTTTTTGGAGCGTGCGAGCTTGCCGCCTAGCTCGACAATCTCGTCTCCATCAAGGTCCAGCAGTTTAACCAGCAGCAGCGCTTTACGGTTTACGTCGGCAGTATTTTCATACGTCACTGCGACCCGAACGGAAACGGTATCACCTGATTTGACAGCGGCACTGTTCCACTGTGGGGAGGCAGTCAAGGTGATGCGGTTGCTTTCAACCACTTCGACAGTTGGAAGCGGCTCGTTCTTCTCCATTCCAATGCGAACAGCTACCTTTCGGTTTTTCACCAAAGACTCGTAGATACCTAGACTTTGCGCCATTTTTTTTAACCATCGACGCCCCCATTTTTTCATTTGCCTTCCCCGTAAAACTTAGAAACTGAAATATTAATTAAGTGTAAACTGGTTTGAGATTTACTTGATTGCTCGGCGCTAATCAATTTAATAAATTTATGTGCTCTATATAATCTTCCATGAAAAAATTGAGTCATGTTTCAGTGTTCGCAAGCTTGTTCGGGCTCTCCGATGCATGATCATTTTTGCGCTTTGCAGGGAGGGTCTGGTATATATCTTGCGCCATTTTTTGCTTGATAAATGACCTGGAGTATTCGGCGACAAACTCCTTCCGGCAAACCGGCTCTAAAATTAGTTTTTCAAGAGCTTCAATGGCGCTTTCTATATTGCCGGGAGAGAAAATTGCAATGTTATTTATACGGTGGTTGGCGAATCGACGCGCATAGCCGGTCAGCCCGGCCCAGATAGGTTTACCTGTTGCTGCGTACTCGAAGAGCTTAGATGGCAGTACTTTTCGAAACGCCTTCAAGTCGTTCAGGTGTAGGAATAGTACATCCGCCGATTCGTAAGCCTTAAGTAACTTGTCACGTTTCATTGGAGGGCTAATCAAAACGTTGGAAACACCATGTAACTGCAGTTCTCGAAACAATCGATCCGATGCCCCGCCTGCGCCGATCAAATGAAACTCAACACGATTTTCTAAGCGCTTAGCCAGCTGAGGTATGATGATATGCAAGCCTTGGCCAATGCCAAGATTTCCGGCATAGACAATGCGTAGCTTTGTCTTCTCATCAGTATCCATCGAGCGAGGCTCAGAGGGCTTCATTCGCAAAAATAATTCGTCAACACCATTGGTGTACTGTGCAAACTCAAGCTCCGGATATCGCCTTGAAAAGTACGGTAGAAATCCTGGTGAAATCAGGTTGACACGACTTGCTTGGCGAATTGTCCACCGCTCGATTGGCGAAAAAACAGTCGCGGCTAACTTGCCAAGTCGATAAGGGAATAGCTCTGGCAAAGTGTCGACAAAAATATCGCGAATATCCAGGTACAGACTAGCTCGAACTCGCTTTGCTACCAAAGCCCCAAGGGAGGCAGTCATTAGTCTAGAAGAAGTAGCTACAACTAAATCATATTTTTTATGTTTTACCGAGGAAAACACTGCTTTAGCATAGGCAGCAAATGCAATTGCTTGATCAACTATCCCGCTTTGATGGCTGGGAAGGTCTATTCTGCGGATGCTGATAGCCCCATTTTGCTCAAATTGTGGTGCGTCTTTTACATAGTTATGATAGCGGTTCGGGCGTGTCGTAATTACATCGATCTGAGCACTGTCCCCAAGCTCATGCTGAAGCGACTTCACCAGTGCTTCTGCCCGAAATGCCCCTGCGGAAAGATCAGGTGTGTAATAAAAACTAAGAATCAGGATTCTAGGGTTCATGAACGGACCCCAACATTTTTACCCAGTAACTGGTTGTACAGTTCAACCAATTTATTTTCCTGCTCTTCCCAGTTAAGTTCCAATGCCGCACGATCTGAGTTGCCCGCCATGATTTTTCGCATGTCTGGGTTTTCAATCAAGGTTTTCAATGCGGTTGCGAGTGCTTGGATATCCTTTCCGTTCAGGAGCAAACCGACCTCATGTTTTTCAACAACTTTTCTGATCTCAGGCAAGTTGGTCGCGACAATTGGAAGGCCGGCTATCAAATACTCAAACAGCTTGTTTGAGTCTGTAGTGAAGTGGTTGAAGCAAGTATTTTCAATGGGCTGAACACCAATGTCTGCGGAAGCCGTGTATTCAGGTAGCTCAGCCAATTTTACGGTTGGAATAAAGTGCACACGATCACTCACACCCAGCGACTGGCTCAGGTTGATCAGTGATTGTGCCAAGCGACCACCGCCTATAAACACGAAATAGGCGTCGGGAACTAGCACCGCAGCATGCACCAGCTTGTGCAAGCCGCGTCCTTGCTGCAGGCCACCTTGATAAAGGATGATAGGCCATTGTTTTTCCAGGCCCAGTTCATCGCGAATTCGGTGGGTGTTAGAACGCGACAGGTAGCGTGGTCTGTTCTGAAGAACCGTAGGGCGTACGACACCATACGCCCTGGCAAAGAATTTTGAGCGAGCTTCAGTAGTGGTAATCACACCCGAGGCGCGAGGCATCAGATGCTTTTCGATGAAGCCGACTATTCGCCGGATGCCCTTGTAGCCTTCACGGCTAGTACTTATTTCATGAGCATCGTAGATCAGCGGTGCCCGGCTAGTGATCGCCGCTAGCCAGCCGGTAGGCAATGTATTCACATCATGAGCGTGAACGGCGTCTGGCCGATAGCTCACTACATTGGCAAAGAACTTGAGATGTGCCCAAACTCTACCGCAGGCGCGGAGCATCAGCACGGGTGCAGATGAGCGGGAGCCTTTTTGCGGCAGCGCCTTGGCTGCTGCATCTTGCGGGGCCTGCTTTCTTGTTGGCCAGAGCGAGACCATGTCAGGACTAACGCGTATTACTTGAATGCCGTCTTCCAGGGTCTCACGTGGCTGGGTAACACCAGGCTTGTGCAGTGCGAACACTCGAACCTGATAACCTGCTTTTTGAAGGGTCTGAGCTTCTTTGAGCACGCGGGCATCATTCAGAAACTCATTCCATACGATCATGGCAATTTTTTTCATGATCGTGACACCTGCATCGAAGTGGCAGAAACAATCCGCACTGAGGAACGGGATCTGCCACATTGCGTCAACGCAGAGGCTTGAACATTTTGACCAGCCACCACGGCACGCCGGGTTAACCGGTATAGCGTGAGGGCGGGATCAAAACGTTCCATCGCAGCAAAGACTTCAGTTTTGAGTAACGCCGGCGGCATCGATTACGAATGCAGCGTCACGAACGTTGAAGGTTTCTTTGAATTCACGGTGTTTAACCAGCAGCACGTGAATATCTGCGCTGTCTTGGGCATAGACGAAATCGACATGCTCGTGGTGCGCCAAGCGCTGTGGCAAGGCTTCGATATTCGGCTCGACCAGTTGCAGGGTGGCTTCCAGTTCGTTGCCCAGGCGCTCGGCAATGCTCAGGGCCGGGCTTTCGCGCAGGTCGTCGATGTCGGCCTTGAAGGCCAGGCCGTAGCAGGCGATTTTCACTTGCTGGGCCGACTTGCCCGGGTTTTTGATCAGGAAGTTGGCCAGGGCCATCTTGACCTTGTCGATTACCCACTCAGGCTTGCTGTCGTTGACCACACGGGCGGTGCGAATCAGGCGAGCTTGTTCTGGAGTCTGGCTGACGATGAACCATGGGTCCACGGCGATGCAGTGGCCGCCAACACCTGGGCCGGGCTGCAGAATGTTGACGCGCGGGTGGTGGTTGGCCAGGCGAATCAGCTCCCACACGTCGATGTCCAGCTTGTCGCAGATGATCGACAGTTCGTTGGCGAAGGCAATGTTCACGTCACGGAAGCTGTTTTCGGTCAGCTTGCACATTTCGGCGGTGCGGGCGTTGGTGACAATGCACTCGCCTTCGACGAAGGTGCGGTACAGGCGTACGGCCGCTTCGGAGCACTTCTTGGTCATGCCACCGATGATACGGTCGTTTTCCACCAGCTCGCGCAGCACGTGGCCTGGCAGTACGCGCTCAGGGCAGTGGGCGATGCGCACGTCGGAGTCTTCACCGTGGGTCTGTGGGAAGCTCAGGTCCGGGCGAGCCTGGGCCAGCCAGAACGCCATCTGCTCGGTGGCACCGACCGGGGAGGTGGACTCCAGAATGACCAGGTCACCCTTTTTCAGCACTGGCGCGATGGCCTTGCTGGCGGACTCGATGTAGCTCAGGTCCGGCTGGTGGTCATCCATGAACGGGGTCGGCACGGCGATAAGGAAGGCATCGGCGGCTTCCGGCACGGTGGAGGCACGCAGGTAGCCTTCGGTTACGGCAGCGTGAACCACCATGTCCAGCTCAGGCTCAACGATGTGGATTTCGCCGCGGTTGATGGTGTCGACCGCGTGCTGGTTCACATCGATACCGATCACGTGCTTCTTGCGGGCGGCGAAAACGGCGGCGGTTGGCAGGCCGATATAGCCCAGGCCTACGACGGAAATCTTGTTGAAGCTCATGCTGCGTCCTTGGAGTTAGAGAATGCGGAGAGTGCGTCGAGGATTCGCGTGCACGCTTTTCCATCGCCGTAAGGGTTGTGGGCGAAGCTCATCTCACGGTAGATCGCGTCGTCGGTGAGTAGCTTTGCCAGGTTTTCGGTGATCGATTCCACATTGGTGCCCACCAGCTTCACGGTACCGGCAGCCACGGCTTCCGGGCGCTCGGTGGTGTCACGCATGACCAGCACGGGTTTGCCGAGGGCAGGGGCTTCTTCCTGGATGCCGCCGGAATCGGTGAGGATCAGGTACGAGCGGGTCATCAGGTAGACGAACGGCAGGTAGTCCAGCGGCTCGATCAGGTGGATGTTGTTGACGTCGGCCAGCAGGCGGTTCACCGGTTCGCGTACGTTCGGGTTCAGGTGGACCGGGTAGACGATGTCCACGTCAGGGAATTGACGCGCGGTCTGTACCAGGCCCTGGCAGATACGCTCGAAGCCATCACCGAAGTTTTCGCGGCGGTGGCCGGTGACCAGCACCATGCGGCGCTCCGGGTTCAGGAAGCTGAACTGGGCTTCGAACTGGCTTTTCAGGGCCGGGCTTTCCAGCTTGCGGACTACTTCCAGCAGCGCATCGATCACCGTGTTGCCGGTGGTGTAGATGGTCGCGGGGTCGGTGCCTTCACGCAGCAGGTTGTCCTGCGAGTTGGTGGTAGGCGCGAAGTGCAGGGCGGCCAGGGCGCCGGTCAGGCGGCGGTTGCCTTCTTCTGGCCAAGGCGAATACAGGTTGCCGGTGCGCAGGCCTGCTTCCACGTGGGCGATCGGAATCTGCTGGTAGTAGGCGGCCAGGCTGGTGGCCAGGGTTGTTGCGGTGTCGCCGTGCACCAGTACCACGTCGGGCTTGAACTCGGCCAGCACAGGTTTCAGACCCTGCAGAATGGCAGTGGTCACGTCGGTCAGGTCCTGGCCGGGCTTCATGATGTTCAAGTCGTAGTCGGGCGTGATCTCGAACAGTTCCAGAACCTGGTCAAGCATCTGGCGGTGCTGGCCAGTTACGCAGACGCGCGACTCGAAACGGTCGTCCTGGGCAAGGTTGAGGGCCAGCGGTGCCATTTTGATGGCTTCTGGGCGGGTGCCAAATACGATGAGGGTCTTGAGGGACACGGCGACGGTCTTCTGTATGAGAGTGAAGGCGGTTGGAACTGGTGCTAACGGTAAGGATCTCGGGTGTTACTCAGGTCGGCCGGGGGTGGCCTGCTGGCGCAGCACGATGGAAATCGGGCAAGGCCAGTGGGGGAGATGAAAAAAAATTCATTCTGCTCGGATCCTTCAAGCGAAGCGGTTGTCCTAAGTCCGCAAATTTATCATTTCGTCATCAATATGACATCCCATCTGGCACGTTTTTTTCCCCTGATCGTAGGAAAATGCCGATAAGTATCGATGGGTTGGATCCTATTTTCGTTTAAATGATCAACAAAAACGATTGTTTGATGTTATTCAGACATCATGCCAACGAAGTCAATATCACTAAGGTATACGACGAACGGGTGGGGGCCTTGGCCGGCAAGGCTTGTGGGAAAAACAACAGCGTTTTGTCTGAATGAAACCCAGGTTAAACGGGAATTTACCTGGCGGCGATTTGCTATCGCTTTTTTTTCATGAAGTTAACTTGAAATATGGCGTAACGCCATCATTTTCGTGTGGCCAAAGTTGCTTTTTTTACTGTTGGATTCGGTAACGATTAAATGGGCCGAGTCGCTGTTTGCAGAATCGCAGAACCGCTAGGGTTTGTTGCGCAGCCGAAGGAAAACGGCTGCTGGAAAATGACTAACCCAAGGAGTGTTCATCAATGCGTAACAACGTTCTGTCGTACCTGCTGCTGCCGCTGTTCGCCAGCCTGTCTTTCTCCCTTAGCGCGGCCCCTGCCAGCACTGCTGCGGTGCTCGAACCGGTGCCGGTGGTGGCCCAGGTGCAGGCCCAGCAGGCGCCGCGGCTGGACCTGAACAAGGCCGATGCGCTGACTTTGCAGAAGGAGCTGAACGGGATAGGTAAGGCCAAGGCCGAGGCCATCGTGGCTTATCGCGAGGCCAATGGGCCGTTTGCTTCGGTGGATGAGCTGCTGGAGATCAAGGGAATCGGGAACGCGTTGCTGGAGCGGAACCGGGATAAGGTGATGGTGGAGTAAGGGGCAGTAGGGCAGCCTGCGGGTGGGGTTGCCTTTCAGAAATTGGGGCTGCTTTGCAGCCCATCGCGACACAAGGCCGCTCCTACAGGGACCACGTTCATTGTTGAAGGGGTGGTTTGTGCAGGGGCGGCTTTGTGTTTAGAAGGGATAGCGTTTGGTGAAGTAAAAATACTATAAAACAATGGGTTAAAAGTTGCTTTCAGTAGGCGTCAAAAAGCCGTCTGAAGAAATGGCTGTAAAACCCTATGCTTAAATCTTTTAGCGGTCTTGCGCATCCTTGGCATCCGCTTCGGCATTGCGCTCATGCACCTTGCGCAGTTGCTCGTCAGTCAGTGGCAATTTTTTTGCCGTATCGCGCAGCATCATCAGCCCACCGACGATGGAGCCGAGGGCTATGATGAGGATCAGCCAGGCATACCAGGGCATTGTCGTTCTCCTTAAACGGGTGGTGGGGCAGTGCTTGTACGAATTTTGAGCAGTAACCCGTTCCGTTGGTTCAATTATAGAAGCCAGCGGCCGTCGGGCCAATTCGGTGATCCGCGGGCCCCAAAGCCTGCGTGACTTCGTTTACAATGCGCGCCGTTTTCGACTTGCCAAGAGACCCTGCCCATGTCCGCCTGCCAGACGCCCCTGATCGTAGCCCTGGATTTCCCTACCCGTGAGGCCGCCCTGAAGCTGGCTGACCAGCTAGACCCCGCGCTGTGCCGGGTGAAGGTTGGCAAGGAGCTGTTCACCAGCAGCGCTTCGGGCATTGTCGAAACCCTGTGTGACAAGGGCTTCGAAGTGTTCCTGGACCTCAAGTTCCACGACATCCCCAACACCACGGCCATGGCAGTGAAGGCTGCCGCCGAGATGGGTGTGTGGATGGTGAACGTGCATTGCTCCGGTGGCCTGCGCATGATGGCCGCCTGCCGTGAAGTGCTGGACAAGCGCAGCGGCCCGCAGCCATTGCTGATTGGCGTGACCGTGCTCACCAGCATGGAGCGTGAAGACCTGGCCGGCATCGGCCTGGACGTCGACCCGCAAGAGCAGGTGCTGCGCCTGGCAGCGCTGGCACAGAAGGCGGGCATGGACGGTTTGGTGTGCTCGGCGCTGGAGGCCCCGGCGTTGAAGGCGGCGCACCCGTCGCTGCAACTGGTAACCCCGGGCATTCGCCCGGCGGGCAGCGCGCAGGACGACCAGCGCCGTATCCTCACCCCGCGCCAGGCGCTGGATGCGGGTTCGGATTACCTGGTGATCGGCCGGCCGATCAGCCAGGCCGCAGACCCGGCGCAGGCGTTGGCTGCTGTGGTGGCGGAAATCCGTGGCTAAATAGCCCGCGTTAATGAAAAAGGCCAGCACGAGCGTGCTGGCCTTTTTTATTTCCGCCTGCATGTTCGCAGAATACGCACAGTGCGACTGCTGAGGTCAGATCACGGCGCGCACCGGCTTGAGCAGCCTGATCAGGTAGATCGGTAGTAATGTCAGCACGAACACAGCCACCGCCAGTAACGGTATCAACCACGCCAGCGAGTGCCCCTCGATCAGCGGGCCGTAGAAGATACTGGCCCTGTTCATGACGAAAACGTGCAGGCAGTACAGGCCCAACGTGCAACCAGACAGCTCGGCCAGCAGCTTGCTGTGCCGTACCAGTTGCCCGCCCAGTGCAAGCAGCAGGCGGAAGGCGAAGATGGCGGCCAGTACCACCAACGGGGATACGTAGGAATAGAAAATCTGGCTGGGCTCGCCTTGCTGCATGGACATGGTGTGTGTGGCGGCGGCGGTCAGGGCGCCGGTAATGGCGAAGCCGCCAAGGTTTACCCAAGGGTTGCCAGGGCCGTGCTGCCGAATCTGTTCGTAGACGTAAGCCCCGAGGAATGCATAACCCGCAAACCCCACGAACGAAAACAACTCATAAGTATGGACCATGCTCGCCAGTGCAGGGCTGAACTGTGCGGCGGTGGGCAGCAGGCAGCTGATTACCAGCCATAGGCTCAGGAACACCCGCTTCTCTTGCAGCCCGCAGTGTTGGTTGACCTTGGCCATGAACGGCATGAACAGGTAGATGCCGATGATCGCGTACAGGTACCAGAGGTGGTAGTAGACAGGGCCGTGAAGCATCGCCACTGTCGCTTGCCACAAGCTGCCATGCCCGACGCCCATGGTGTCCCGCCATAGTGCATAGAACACTGACCAGAACATTAGCGGCGGTAGTATGCGCAAGAAGCGCTTCTGGTAGAACGTGATTGCACCCTCTGTTCGGTTCAACAACAGGGCACCGGACAGCATCAGGAACAGCGGGACGCATGACCTGACCAAGGAGTTGTAGATGTTGGAGGACATCCAGTTGTCATCCAGTTGGATCGCCCCGGCTGATGCGATGTGAAGAAGTACCACCATGAAGCAGGCGGCGAGCCTGCAAAAGTCGAGTCCGGCATTCAAGCGTTGCTGCATCGGTTGCCCACCTTGTCGCTACCTTGCGTAATGGGTGTTTGTCGATGCCTGAATGTACGGTGGAAGGGGAAAACTGCAAGCGGCGAAAGTGCCACAAAAAGGGCTGGCGCTCGATTTCAGGACCTACGCCGCGCCTCAGAGGGCGGCGCAGGCCTACAGGGTTTAAACCTTCAGCACCAATTTGCCAAAATTCTCCCCACTGAACAGCTTCAGCAAGGTCTCGGGGAACGTTTCCAGCCCCTCCACCACATCTTCCTTGCTCTTCACCTGCCCACTGGCCAGCCACCCGGCAATCTCCAGCGCGGCCTTGCCGTAGTCCTTGGCATGGTCCATCACCACAAACCCTTCCATGCGCGCACGGTTCACCAGCAGCGACAGGTAGTTGGCCGGGCCTTTCACCGCTTCCTTGTTGTTGTACTGGCTGATCGCGCCGCAAATCACGATGCGGGCCTTGTAGTTGATGCGTGTCAGCACGGCATCGAGGATATCGCCGCCGACGTTGTCGAAGTACACGTCCACGCCTTTGGGGCATTCGCGCTTCAGGCCGGCCAGCACGTCTTCGGCCTTGTAGTCGATCACCCCGTCAAAGCCCAGTTCGTCTTTCAGGTACTGGCACTTCTCGGCGCCGCCGGCAATGCCGACCACGCGACAGCCTTTGACCTTGGCAATTTGCCCGACAATGCTGCCCACCGCACCAGCCGCGCCGGAGATGACCACGGTTTCGCCGGCCTTGGGCTGGCCAACTTCCAGCAGGGCGAAGTAGGCGGTCATGCCGGTCATGCCCAGTGCCGACAGGTAGCGGGGCAGGGGCGCCAGGTTGGGGTCGATCTTGTGTAGGCCCTGGGGCTCGCCGGTGAAGTAGTCCTGCACGCCAAGGGCGCCGCTGACGTGGTCGCCCGGTTTGAATGCCGGGTGGTTGGAGGCAACCACTTCGCCCACGCCGAGGGCCCGCATTACCTGGCCCAGGGCGACGGGTGGGATGTAGGACTTGCCTTCGTTCATCCAGCCGCGCATCGCCGGGTCCAGCGACAGGTACAGGTTGCGCACCAGCACCTGGCCTTCGCCGGGTTGTTCGGCAGGCACACTTTCGAAGGTGAAGTCGTCACGGCGCACGGCGCCGACCGGGCGTTTGGCGAGCAGGAAGCGGCGGTTGGTCTGGGTCATGGCAGGTCCTTGGAGGCAGTGGAAGATGACAGGCGTTCAATCTACCTTGTTGATGTAGGTAGGTCCTTAACATCACTGACAAGCATGGTAGCCCAACCGTTGGTGTGATGATGCTGCCAGGCCAGACGGTGGCTGACTATGCTCTGAACCCCACCATCCCCTCAGGAGCACGCAATGAGCATGACCTTTTCCGGCCAGGTAGCGCTGGTCACCGGCGGCGCTGCCGGCATTGGCCGGGCAACGGCCCTGGCGTTCGCCCGTGAGGGCCTGAAGGTGGTAGTGGCCGATCTCGACCCGCTTGGCGGCGAGGCCACCGTGGCGCAGATTCACGCCGCCGGCGGCCAGGCGTTGTACATCGCTTGTGACGTTACCCGCGACGCTGAGGTGCGCCAGTTGCACGAGCGCCTGATCGCCGCTTACGGCCGGCTTGACTACGCCTACAACAACGCAGGTATCGAGATAGAGCAAAACCGTCTGGCTGAAGGCAGCGAGGCGGAGTTCGATGCCATCATGGGTGTGAACGTGAAGGGCGTGTGGCTGTGCATGAAGTACCAATTGCCCTTGCTGCTGGCCCAAGGCGGTGGGGTGATCGTCAATACCGCGTCGGTGGCGGGGCTGGGGGCAGCGCCGAAGATGAGTATCTACAGTGCCTCCAAGCATGCGGTGATCGGCCTGACCAAGTCGGCTGCCATCGAGTACGCCAAGAAGGGTATCCGCGTGAATGCCGTATGCCCGGCGGTGATCGACACCGACATGTTCCGCCGTGCCTACGAGGCCGACCCACGCAAGGCCGAATTCGCCGCCGCCATGCACCCGGTGGGGCGCATTGGCAAGGTCGAGGAAATCGCCAGCGCCGTGCTCTACCTGTGCAGCGACGGCGCGGCGTTCACCACCGGGCATTGCTTGACGGTGGACGGCGGGGCCACGGCGATCTGAGCCGATAGCCTTCTTCGCGGGCGCGCCCCCCCACAAGTACCCGCTGGCATCAGGTCTTGTGATATTCCTGTGGGAGCGGGCAAGCCCGCGAAGAGGCCCTGGCGGACCACCACAAGGCCAGCCCAACCGCTGCGCATCCCACCACCAACACCCCACCAAACGCCAGCAAAGCCAGCTGTGACCCCAACCGGTCACTCAACAACCCGGTAAAGATCACCGGCAAGCTGAACCCCAGGTACGCCAGCAAAAAGAACCCGGCGCTGGCCCGTGTCTTCTCGTTGCCGGCCAGCTGGTTCACCGCCGCCAGCCCACCCAGGTAGATAAACCCGTAGCACGCACTGCTGGCCGCCACCGCCCCCAGCAACACCGCACTCAGTTGCCCGCTGTCCGCACCCCAGGCCAGCACCGCATAGCTGCACGGCAGTATCAGCAGCCCTAGCAGCGTGGCCGTGCGGCTGCTCAGGCGCCGGGCCATCGGCTGGAACAACAGCCCGCAGCTGATGACGCAGAAGGTCGAGAACCCCGACCAGGCGCTAAGGCCATGTTGGCGCAGGATGCCCGGCAGCAAGGCGATCACCAGCCCCACGCAGGCCCATGCCAGCAAAATGGCCAGGCCATAGACCACGCTGCCACGCGGGTAGCAGGGCAGGCGCAGCATGGGGTTGCGCTGTGCCGGGCGCGGGTCGGGCAGGCGCCATACCAGCACGATGGCCAGGGCCGCCAACAGCAGTTGCAGATGGAAGCTGCCGGGGGTCAGGCTGGGACCGCGCAGCAGGAACAGGCTGGTCAATGCTGCGCCCAGGCCAAAGCCCAGCGAGGTGCTGGCGGTAACCCAGTTGGCCGCGCGAGTCGTGTGCTCGCCGCCCATCAGTTCGCTCATGTAGGCGGTGGCCGTGGCCGAAGCCAGGCCGGTGCCCAGGCCCAGGAACAGCCGGGCAAAGCCCAGGGTTTGCAGGCTGGGAGCCAGCAGCATCAGCACGGTAGCGACCATTGATAGGGCAAGTGCCGCCACAATCAGAGGCCGGCGCCCGACCCGGTCGGCCAGGCCGCCCAAGGCCAGCAGCACCGGCAGCACGCCCAGCACATAGCCGGAGAACGCCACCGCGGTGGCAGCGGCGCCCTGGCCGGAAAGGTCGGCGTAGGTGATGTACAGCGGGGCCTGCAGGTTGACGGCCAGGGTGATCAGGCAGAGGGCGAAGGCCAGACGGGCCGGGGCGGAAGGCATGGGGAGGGGTCCTGGTTATGTAGTGGCTGTACCGGCCCTTTCGCGGGCGCGCCCGCTCCCACAGGTATTGCATGGTCCCTGTGGGAGCGGGCGTGCCCGCGAAAGGGCCGGGCCTGCCAACTCTGCAATCAGCTCAATTCCCTCACCAGACACACCTACCGCCCATTTATGGTTAACTGTTCGCTCAAAATCAGCGAACACTCACCCATGCACCTCCCCCTCGATCGCACCGGCCCCACCCCATTGGTGCAGCAACTCACCGACCACCTGCAAACCTGGATCGACCAGCAACGCCTGCGCCCCGGCGCACGCCTGCCATCGATCCGCGCGCTGGCCCGCAGCCAGGCGGTCAGCGCGTCGTGTGTGATCGAGGCCTATGACCGCCTGGTCGCCAGCGGCTGGCTGGAGGCCCGTCATGGCACCGGCTTTTTTGTCGCCGAGCGCAAGCCCGGGCTCGTGATGGACGACACGCAACCCTGGGGCGAGGCTGGCGACGGCGACTGGCGGCAGTTTCGCGAGGGCCATGACGAGTTGCTGAAGCTGGGCTGCGGCTGGCTGCCCAGCAGTTGGCGCGCCGCCACCGAGCTGGCCCAGTCGGTGCGGCAGGTGAGCCGCGGCAATCCGCAGGACCTGTTCGACTACTGCCCACCCTTGGGCCTGGCCAGCCTGCGCCAGCAATTGCACAAGCGCCTGGGGCAGCTGGGCATCGCTGCCGGCCCCGAGCACATCCTTACCACCCACGGCGCCAGCCACGGTCTCGACCTGCTGGTGCGCACCCTGCTGCACCCAGGCGACACGGTATTGGTGGAAAACCCCGGTTACTACAACCTGTACAACCTGCTGCGTCAGCACCAGGTGCACATGCTGCCGGTACCGCGTACCGCAGAGGGCCCGGACCTGGCCGCCGTCGAAACCCTGCTGGCCACGCACAAGCCGCGCTGCCTGTTCATCAACAGCCTTTACCAGAACCCTACCGGCACCAGCCTGACACCCAAAGTCGCCTACCGCCTGCTGGAGCTGGCCCGCGAGCACGACCTGCGCATAATCGAGGACGATATCTACGCCGACTTCCAGGAGGGGCCGGCCACCCGCCTGGCCACCCTCGACAGCGAGCAACGGGTAATCTACATGGCCAGCTTCTCGAAAACCCTCAGCAGTTCGCTGCGGGTCGGCTACTTGGTCGCCGACCCCGCGTTGCTGGCGCGTCTGGCCGAGCTGAAGATGGTCAGCGGTATCGGCACATCACGCTTTGCCGAGCAGGTGGTGGGGCAGATGCTCGCCAATGGCAGCTACCGCAAGACCGTGCAGCGCCTGCGCGTGCGCCTGGGCCAGCACATGGCCAAGCTGCTCGGCCAGCTGGAGCAGACGGGTTGGCAGGTATTTTGTGAGCCCTGTGGCGGCATGTTCGTCTGGGCGCGGGTGCCAGGGCGGGATTTCGCCAGCCTTGAGCAGGTGGCGCGGGAGCATGCGGTGCTGCTTACCCCCGGCAGCGCATTCGATTATCAAGGTGCGCCCAGCAGCTGGCTGCGCATCAATGTCGCCTACGGGCAGGATTCCCGCGCCCAGGCCTTCCTCCAGCATGCAGGGCGACCTCCGGCAATCTGAAAACGACACGCTCATAGCTATTTGACACTATTCTGACGCCAAGCCCTTGTTCATCGGCGGGCAACGTTGCCACCCTTGGCCTTCGGGATAACCTCGCAAGCAGAAGGGGAATCGGCGATGGGCGCGAGCAAGCACAGTGTGCTGGCCAACCTGGGCATGGCCCGCAAACTCGGCCTGGGCTTTGCCTTGGTGCTGGTGCTGACCCTGGCGGTGGCGGCCATCGGCATCGCCGCGCTGCACAGCGTGGGCCAGCGCTTCGACAGTTTGCGCCAGCTGGCACAGTTCAATACCGACCTGCTGCGTTTGCGTCAGCATGAGCAGGCGTTTGCCCTGCGCTCCGACATCCAGCAGGCCGAGGCCTTGCGCAGCGGCCTGCAGGGCTTGGCCGAGCGCGCCCGTGGCCTGCCGGCGCTGGTGGCGGCCGAAACCGATCTGGCTGCCTACGGCCAGGCGTTCGAGGCTTTTGTCGCGGCGGTGCAGGCCAAGGAGCTGGCGCTGGACATGGCCAGCTGGTCGGTGTCCAGCGTCGCCAATAACCTTGATGTGCTGCAGGCCGGCCTGGCTGACGACGGCGTATACACACTCAAGCAGTCCCAAGGTCAGCAGGGGGGCGAGTTTCTTGAGCAGGCTGCGCAGGTGGCGCAGGTGTCGCGGCTGATGTTGCAGGCCATGGACGAAGCGCGGGTGCGCCTGGAAAAAAGCCGCAAGGGCGAGGAGGGCGTAAACCAGGAGCGCATTGCCCAGACCGTGGAGGCCGCCAGCCTGGTTGGCCAGTTGCAGGGCGCGGTCAGTGATGCCGGTTACCAGAGCGTGCTGGGCGAGGTGGCGGGGCACATCGGCAGCTTCTCGGAAAAACTCAACGAATACACCGACCAGTTGGCCCGCGAGCAAGGGCTGAAAGCCCAGTTGCAGGCCAGTGCCGAGCAAGCTACCGGGAGGGTCGACCAGGCCTACCTGGGGCAGGAGCAGGCCCTGCAGGGCGAACTGCAACGCAATGCCGTGGCCATTGCCCTGGCCACCGGCCTGGCGCTGCTGGTGGGTGTGCTGGCCGCCTGGCTGATCACTCGCGCGGTGGTCGGCCCGCTCAAGCATGTGATCGCCCGCGCCCAGCGCATTGCCGCTGGCGAGCTGGGCTTTGACGCCCAGGCACCGCGGCGTGACGAGGTGGGGCAGCTGATGCAGGCCATGCAGCAGATGGCCGCGGGCCTTTCGGGCATTGTCAGTGGCTTGCAGCAAGGCATCGAACAACTGGCGGGTAGCGCCCAGGCGTTGTCGGCTGTGACCGAGCAGACCAACCGTGAGGTGGGCAGCCAGAAGGAGGAAACAGAGCAGGTGGCCACCGCCATGCAGCAGATGACTGCCACCGTGCACGATGTGGCGCGCAATGCCGAGGAAGCGGCGCAGGCGGCCCAGGCGGCGGACGACAAGGTCGAGTCGGGGCAACAGGTGGTGCGCCAGAGCATGCAGCGCATCGAGCAGTTGGCGGCGGCGGCAGAAACCGCCAGCGCCGGCATCGACAGCCTCAGTGCCGAAATCCACACCATTGGCGACGTGCTGGAAGTGATCAAGAGCGTGGCCGAACAGACCAACTTGCTGGCGCTGAACGCCGCCATCGAGGCCGCCCGGGCTGGCGAGCAGGGGCGTGGTTTTGCCGTGGTGGCCGACGAGGTGCGTGCGTTGGCGCGGCGTACCCGGCAGTCTACCGAGCAGATCGAGGTGCTGGTTGTCAGCCTGCGCGGTAACGCGCAGCAGTCGGTGGCGCAGATTCGTGGCAGCACTGAACTGGTTCGCCTGGCAGTGAGTGATGCGCTGCAGACCGAAAGCGCGCTGGGCAGCATTGCTGCTGCGGTTTCATTGATTCAGCAGATGAACCAGCAGATTGCCGCGGCAGCCGAGCAACAGAGCTCGGTGGCGGAAGAGATCAGCCGCAGTGTCACGCAGATTCGCGGCAGTGCGGACCAGGCGGCGCTGGCGATGCAGGACAATGCCCGGTCGAGTGTGGAGCTGGCGCAGTTGGGCACCGACCTGAAGGGGATGGTGGGGCATTTCAGGTTGTGATTCAGCAGGCTTCGTGAATACGGCCTTTGTGGGAGCGGCCTTGTGTCGCGAAAGGGCCGCAAAGCGGCCCCAGGATATTGCAGGCGCCTTGAAATCGCCGGGACCGCTTTGCGGTCCTTTCGCGACACAAGGCCGCTCCCACATTTACCGCATCGCACTCAGGCCTTGCGTGGGTTGAGGATCAGCAAGGCCAGCACCCCCGCCACAATCCCCCAGAACGCCGAGCCAATCGAGAACAACGTAAGCCCCGAGGCGGTCACCATGAAGGTAATCACTGCCGCCTCCCGCTCGCGCGCTTCGCTCATGGCCACGGTCAGCCCGTTCATGATCGAGCCGAACAGCGCCAGTGCGGCAATCGACAGCACCAGCTCTTTCGGCAATGCTGCAAACAGCGCCGCCAAGGTCGCCCCGAACACCCCGGCAATGCCGTAGAAAATCCCGCACCACACCGCGGCGGTGTAGCGTTTGCTCGGGTCTTCATGGGCGTGCGGTCCGGTGCAGATCGCCGCGCTGATCGCTGCCAGGTTGACCCCGTGCGAGCCGAAAGGCGCCAGCAGCAGCGAGGCAAAGCCGGTGGCCGAAATCAGCGGCGAGGCTGGCACCTGGTAGCCGTCGGCGCGCAGCACGGCCACGCCGGGCATGTTCTGCGAGGTCATGGCCACTACGAACAGCGGAATGCCAATGCTGATGGTGGCCGCCAGCGAGAAGCTCGGTGTGGTCCACACCGGCTTGGCCACTTCCAGGTGGAAGCCGCTGAAGTCCAGCAGGCCCAGGGCGCCGGACAACGCCGTGCCCACCAGCAGCGCCGCCAGCACGCAGTAACGCGGCGACAGCCGCTTGACCAGCAGGTAGCTGAAGAACATGCCCAGCACCAGCAATGTGCGATGCTGCGCCGCAACGAAGATTTCGCTGCCGATCTTGAACAGGATGCCCGCCAGCAGCGCCGAGGCCAGCGAGGCCGGGATGCGTTTGACCAGGCGCTCGAAGCTGCCGGTCAGGCCGCAGATGAGCACCAGTACGGCGCAGGTGATGTAGGCACCAATGGCCTCGCCATAGCTCACCCCGCCGAGGCTGGTGATCAGCAGGGCGGCGCCGGGGGTGGACCAGGCCACGGTGACCGGGGTGCGATAGCGCAGCGACAGGCCGATGCTGCACACCGCCATGCCGATCGACAGGGCCCAGATCCATGACGAAATCTGCGCGGTGGTCAGCCCGGCCGCCTGGCCGGCCTGGAACATCAGCACCAGCGAACTGGTATAGCCGGTGAGCATGGCGATGAAGCCGGCGACCACCGCCGACGGGGAGGTATCTGCCAGGGGCCGCAGGCGTGCGGAAGTGGCATCGGTCATGAACAAAGTCCTTGTAAAGGTGTAAGCAGTTTTTTCAGACTACAGCGAGCAAGATTGATCCTTGCCATACAGCGGCCATTGCTTTTAGCCGTACAGTCGCCAACTATTGGGCGCAAACGCGAAACTGCTTGGAAGGGGAGGGGCAATGTACAAGGTCTATGGCGACTACCAGTCGGGCAACTGCTACAAGGTCAAGCTGATGTTGAGCCTGCTGGGCCGGCCGTATGAATGGCACCCGGTGGATATCCTCAAGGGCGAGACCGAAACGCCCGAGTTTCTGGCGATGAACCCCAACGGCAAGGTGCCCGTGCTGGAGCTGGAGGACGGCAGCTACCTGTGGGAGTCCAATGCCATTCTCAACTTCCTGGCCGATGGCAGCGAGTTCCTGCCCAGCGAGCCGCGCCTACGCACGCAGGTGTTGCAGTGGCAGTTCTTCGAGCAGTACAGCCATGAGCCTTACATTGCCGTGGCGCGCTTCATCCAGTTTTACCTGGGGCTGCCGGACGAGCGCCTGGAGGAGTACCGCAAGCTGCACAAGGGCGGCTACAAGGCGCTGAGGGTGATGGAGCGCCAGTTGCAGATGACGCCGTACCTGGTGGGTGAGCAGTACTCGATTGCCGATGTGGCGTTGTATGCCTACACCCATGTGGCGCAGCAGGGCGGGTTCGATCTGGCCGAATACCCGGCGGTACGGGCCTGGCTGGAGCGGGTCAGCAACCACCCGCGGCATGTGCCGATGGTGGGTTAGTTTCAGCCTGTACTGGCCTCTTCGCGGGCTTGCCCGCTCCCACAGGTACCCCGCTGCCCTCAGGGCCTGTGATAACCCTGTGGGAGCGGGCAAGCCCGCGAAGGGGCCGGAACAGGACAATTAAAAACCATCAGGCCGACGCGAACCGCTCATCCAGGTAGGCAATGATGGCCTTGGATTCATACATCCAGGTCACCTTGCCGGCTTCTTCAATGCGCAGGCACGGCACTTTCACCCGGCCGCCACCTTCCTGCAGGGCCTGGCGGTGCACCGGGTCGTTCTTGGCATCGCGCAGCGCTACCGGCACGTTCAGGCGGTGCAGGGTGCGGCGGGTCTTGACGCAGAACGGGCAGGCATGGAACTGGTACAGCGCCAGGCCTTTGGCCGCTTGCTCGACGCGGGCCTGGGCAGCGGCGTCGCGCTTGCGCTTGGCCGGGCGGCTGATCCAGTCAGCGAACACGATGAGCTGGCCGAGGCCAACCCGCAGGGCTTTGACGATCATGGGCAACTCCTGAAATGCAAAAGCCGACCCGTCGGGGTCGGCTTGGGGTCAGCAGCCAATCACTTGATCAGGCTGAGGAACTCGCTGCGGGTGGCGGCGTTCTCGCGGAACTCACCCAGCATCACCGAGGTGATCATGGTCGAGTTCTGCTTCTCGACACCGCGCATCATCATGCACATGTGCTTGGCCTCGACCACCACGGCTACACCGGCGGCGCCGGTAACCTGCTGCACGGCTTCGGCGATCTGGCGGCTGAGGTTTTCCTGGATCTGCAGGCGACGGGCATACATGTCGACGATGCGCGCAACCTTCGACAGGCCCAGTACCTTGCCCTTGGGCAGGTAGGCCACGTGTGCCTTGCCGATGAACGGCAGCATGTGGTGTTCGCACATCGAATACAGCTCGATGTCCCGGACCAGCACCATTTCGCTGTTGTCAGAGCTGAACAGCGCGTTGTTGGTGACTTCTTCCAGTGTTTGCTCATAACCGCGGCAAAGGTACTTCATCGCCTTTGCAGCCCGCTTGGGCGTGTCGAGCAGGCCCTCACGGGAGACGTCCTCGCCAATCTGGCTGAGGATCTCGGTGTAGTTCTGTTCCAGGGACATGGATCTACCTGTGGGAAAAAATCGCAAAAACGAAGGTTACGGCGGTGAGGGCGGCGCTGCAAGCGCGGCGTTACTCGTCGCGGCCTTCGAGCATGGTTCGCTTGAGCATCACATACACCGCCCCGGTGCCGCCATGGCGGGCGCTGCACGAGGCAAAACCGAGCACCTGCGGGTGCTGGCGCAGCCAGGTGTTGACGTGGCTCTTGATCATCGGGCGCTTGCCGTCCAGGCGTGCGGCCTTGCCGTGGGTAACCCGCACGCAGCGCACTTCCAGCTTGGTGGCTTCGGCGATGAAGTCCCACAGGGTTTCGCGGGCCTTTTCCACGGTCATGCCGTGCAGGTCGAGGCTGCCCTCGAACGGAATCTGCCCCAGCTTCAGCTTGCGCAGCTGGCCTTCCTGCACGCCGTCGCGGCGCCACATGAGCTCGTCTTCGGCGCCAACGTCGATGACGAACTGGTCAGACATACCGTCGATGACCAGGGCCTTGTCACTGCGCACGGTCGCTGCCTGGCGCAGGCCGGCCAGCTTCTGGCGGTCGGCCTTGGGCTTGCCGACTTCGGCGCGGTCGTGGCGAATTTGCTTTACGCCACGCACTTCGGCCTTGAACAGGGAAAAATCGTCGTCTTGCATGATGCCTCCACGTGGGCGGCGTAGTTTACGCGACTGTGGGGCCATGTGCAGCCTGTGCCGGGCCTCTTCGCGGGTAAACCCGCTCCCACAGGTTCCCCGCAGCCCTCAGGCCCAGTGATATCCCTGTGGGAGCGGGCTTGCCCGCGGTACAAACCGGAGACATCGTTTACATTCCAAGCCGGGGACATGGTTTACAGGCTAATACGCATGATCAGGAGGTATCTGATCATGCCCTGGAATCAAGAGTCCCCCATGGATCAACGAGTCAGATTGATCGGCGAATGGCTTTCCGGTGATTACACCAAGAGTCAGCTTGCTCATCGGTACAACATCAGCCG
>NZ_JENB01000027.1 GCF_000708715.2 Pseudomonas putida W15Oct28
GAGATGTTCTATAACCCTAAACGCCGACACAGCAGTGCTATGCAGCTGTCGCCAGTAGAGTATGAGAAACGCTATTTTCTGAGCTTGGAGAGTGTCTAGCAAACCAGGGGCGATTCACAGCGCTGCTGGATCAGTCTGCTGTCCTGGATGAATCAAGCGATTCATTGGCGAGTTTATTGGCAGAACTGGACGCCAATGAGGACCTGGCAGACAAACTCTTCGATCACACGACATGTGACCTACAGGCACTCACTGATGCACCGAAGCTCCTTTGGGCAAAGGCACTTGAGAGTGATCGTTTGGTGGCCAAAGCAGAGGCCGTATGGAGTTATTACGACAAAGTCATTGCACCAGACGGCCACGTTTCGGGCGATGAAAGCGGAGCGGAATCCGCAACGCTATTCACTGGCTTCATCGCTCGGAACGCATCATCTCTCAAGGGCAAGCTGTGGCAGTCATCGAGCGAAGATTGGACGCTGCAACAGTATCTTCTGAACTCCACCGATATCAGTAATGAAGTGCTCAAGGAATTGCTCGGTGGTGTGGTGCTCCAAGACCTATCAATGATCAAAGCAGCGTTACCTGCGGGGCGCTGGGTCATGCTGGTGGCCTCATCATTCCTTCCATATAGCTCGGAAGTCAGGGGCATCGTATTTAATACTTGCCCACACCTCGAAGGCCAGTACCTGGTTGAGCGGTGGGATCTAGCGAAGACAGAGATCGATATCGGCTCGCTCCAACTCGACTCGATGCTCACGCTGAGCAAAAGCAAAGCGTTGCTACTCACACAGAAAATTCAGATGTGGTCAGGGCTTAGCCTGGAGACGATTGAAAGCAACCCCGAAGCGGTTCCTGAGCTAGGCCGGGTATCGACGCTAGCCAACCAAGCTGGCGAAAGGTTTGCTGATTCGCTGATGCCTGTGCTGCGACATTTGGTTCGCAGCGCGAGCCTCAGCCCGGAGCATCGCTCTGCAATGCTGACACAATGTCTTCCAGGTATGAAATGGCCGGACGTTTCAGCAACTCTGGCTTTGCTCGACGATGAGGGCTTCAAAACCGTGAGCGCGAAGGTCAAAAAGATCAAGGTAAGAAACACTGAGTCAAACCAGAGATTGGTCGGCGCGATGAAAGCTGAGGGCTACTTGGGAACGCTGACGCCAGAGGATGACTTCATCATTGCGACCACCAGACCCTCATCCATGACGAGTGAGGGCGGATGGCTATAGTCGTTTTTGGCGAGCAGTGTGCGAATTCCCAAGTCACGAGTGGCGGTTTGGTGACCCGAATATCGATAGAGTACACATGTACTCCAAGGCCTCAGGATACGTCGCGCCGTGATGGCACACGCCACCCTTAACAAGGGGTTGCGGATGACGCTCAGCGACAAGAGTGTCCGCATTTCGTAGGATTGCAGGTGCTTCGCAGCAATCAAGAAGCCCTGGAGGGCATGTGGGTTGAGGGCTGCAGGGGATTCAGGGGATTCAGGGGATTCAGGGGATTCAGGGTCAAGAGTGTCCGCGATTCGCGACGGCTACAACGGGTTTTTTCGGAAAAGCGACTGGGGGCTAGTGGGGACCGGCGCAAGAGTTCTACCACTCCCACATACGATTTAACATAATATGCATTATCCGAACATTCGTATTTTATCACTGCGCCGTGGGTGGCCAGATTGTGAGCCTGCTCAAGGCCCTCATTCGTCGAAACCGGTAGATCCGTTGATCCAGGTTAAGGTTCGCTCAAACTGCCCAGATTAAAATGCGGGCTCCGCACCCTCACGGGGAATCTGGCATGACCATCATCGTAACCGGCGCTGCAGGATTTATCGGTAGCAATCTCGTTAAGGCGCTGAACCAGCGCAACGAAACCGAGATCATTGCCGTCGACGACCTGACCGATGGCGACAAATTCCGCAACCTGGCCGACAGTGAAATTGCCGACTACCTGGACAAGGACGATTTTCTCGATCGCTTTGCTCGTGGTGAGTTCGGCAAGGTGCATGCCGTGATGCACCAAGGTGCGTGTTCAAGCACCGTCGAAGCTGATGGTCGTTTCATGTTGGATAACAACTACCGGTTCAGCCGTGAATTGCTGGCGTCCACTCAGCGCCAAGGGATCCCGCTGTTGTATGCGTCATCGGCAGCTGTGTATGGCGCAGGACAAGAATTTCGCGAACTACGTGAATGTGAGCGCCCGCTAAACGTCTATGGCTATTCCAAGTACCTGTTCGATCAACAGGTGCGCCGGCAACTGACGACGGCGCGCAGCCAGGTCGTGGGCTTGCGTTATTTCAACGTCTACGGGCCCCATGAGCAGCACAAAGGTACGATGGCGTCAGTGGCCCTGCACTGCTTCAACCAGTACCAAGCCCATGGAAAAGTCAGCCTGTTCGGCAGCTATGGGGACTATCCCAACGGTGGACATCTGCGTGATTTCGTCTCTGTGGATGATGTGGTCAAGGTCAATATGTTCTTCCTTGAACGCCCACAATTGAGCGGCATTTTCAATGTCGGCAGTGGTCGCGCCCAGCCGTTCAACGACGTTGCTTTGGCTGTGATCAACAGGCTGCGTGAACAGCAGGACCAACCGCCCTTGTCCCTCGAGATGGCTTTGCTGGAGGGTGTGCTTGAGTACAGTGAATTTCCTGATCATTTGCGTGGCAAATACCAGTGCTACACCTGTGCCGACCTGGAGCGCTTGCGCGCTGCCGGTTACAAGGCACCTACATTGACAGTCCAGCAAGGCGTGGCCCGCTACTGCGACTGGTTGCAGGGTATCCAAAGCCCGCCGCCTGCTCCATTCAAGCAGACGGCGGCAGCTTGAGATTGCTTGAAAGTGCGCAGAAAGCGTGATTTTATCTCGGTATTGTTCATGATCTGGCTAAATATTGCTGATAACTACACTAAATAGTCATTTAGCGTAGTTATCAAATAAGCGCTCCTCTATTTCAGCATACGCGCAGAACTGGCCGCATCACAGGCCATGTCCAAGTCGCTCCCCGACAGGACTTTTGCGTAATGATCTTTCAATTCCTGCTCCCAGCTGGCCACCTGTTCAAGCAGATGTTCGGCCTCATCCCGTTCCAGTGCAAAATGTGTATGGTGGCTGAGCAGATTGCTTCGACTCACCTGGCTGCCCTCTCGACCAACCGCCATAGCCAAGGCCTTAGCGGGCCCCTCGTCAAGCATGGGCAAGACGTCGTACATCGGTGAAAGCCGCCACTCCCCGCCAACCCATATCACGGCATGATTGCGTGGATGATCATCAGAGTTCCCTACCAAGGCGTTGTAACACATGCGCTTGAACAGCTCCTGCAGGTCGCCCTGCGGCACGCCGCGCCGGCGCATCTCGTCTGCCACGGCGGCATAGCGCCAATCCCTGTGGTGCGGGCCATTCCACTCCGAATCAAGCAATGTCAGCGCGCTGAGCATCGGTAGGCGTCGGGCACCCTCGGCAATCGGAGTACGGTCAAAGCGTTCTACCAGCAAGGTGGAAGGATTTTCGGCATGCAGTGCGGTACGCGCCACATTCATGCCCTTCCCTGCCGCAAATGTCATGCAGGCATACTCGATCGTCGGTAAGTCGTAGTGGTCAAACCGATCACGTGGCTTGGCGAGAATAAGCATCCCGTTGTCTTGAAGGGTGCGTTTCGGCCGTGCGCCACCCAATGCGGAGCGTTGCTGACGTACATTCAGGGCGACGGTCGATTCGCTGTCGATTTGCCCGTCATACACTGCTTCGCAAGCGGCAACGAATTTTGCCAGCCCTTTCAGGCTTGGTACGGAACCCTCGCCGATGCCTTCGGCAGGCGTCGTGGCAGTGCCGGCCATCAGGTTGCCGATGCGGTCGTTGTTGGGTGACTTGAGCAAAAAGTCGATTGTGCCCAAGTCTTGGCCGTAGGCGCGGTGCAGCAGCCTCTCCCCCCAACCGTCGGGCATGGCGTCGTTGATGAAGCCAGGTACCCCGCGGTTTTTGGCAATGCCCGTGTAGGCTTCGGCCCGCAGGGGGTAGTTGATCGGGTCGGGTACCCAGCTGCCACGTGCCACCTGATCTGGGGCATACAGGAACTCGCCCACCTTGCCTTTTAGCGTGAGCCGGCCCAGGGTCATGACCTCGCCCGTTTCCGGGTGCTCCATATAGATGTAGGCGCGAGACATCAGAACTCCTCAGGCTTGGGTTTGGCCAAACGCACCCGCCTGGCCGCGATGCCTTGAAGCACATCGTCGCTCTGGGTAAACAGTGTGACCTGTGAGCTTTTTTCCAGGCCCTCCAGCGATGAGAACACCGTATCGCTGATACCCAACCGCCAAAGCACCAACATGAATGACCGCAGATCGACCAGCTCAGAGCCGCTCTCGATCTTGCGCAGCGTGTGCGCCGAAACGTCAATAGCTGCCTTGATGTCAGCCTGGCGCAGGCCGAGCGCGAGTCGGCGTGCCTTCACCAATAGCCCGATTTTGCTGAGTGTGTCGGCACATGCGACGGGAAAGTAACCCGACATAATGTCCACCATCATTAACATTAATATACTTAATGTTAACCATAGCACATATTAAGTCATGGTTTATTCAGGTTAATGCCTACAGTGGTGGGCCTTGTCAAGGATAAGGCCTATGGCTGCCAGCATTAATGGACTCAAGCCAGCCCACCAAAGCGCTTGTAAAAACTCTCGTTCACATCCGGCAATGGCCCGTCCGCCGTCTCCAGCGCCGCATTCAGCCACTCCTCTGCCTTGGCAAACACCAGCCGGTACAGGTTGCGGCACAACTGTCGCGCGGCCCTTCCCTCCCAGTCACCTGGCAGCAGCTCGTCTGGCAGTTGCGGGTCGCGCAGCAACAGCCGGCGGTACTCGTGAATCAGCAGCGTGCGCGCCAGAAAGCAATCTTGAGCATCGAGCAGTTGCTGCTCTTTCAAGCTTTGCCACAGCGGCCTGAACAGCTGGATGAACTCGCTGTACTGCTGCCCCAGCTCGTCGATACGCCAGCTCTCCCGCACCTGGGCGCGCATGGCCTTGGACGCGAGCACTTCCTGGGTGTGGGTTTCGAAAACGATGCTGTCGTCGCTGGCTTCCAGGTCACGCAGGGTTGCGGCCAGATCAGCGCGGTCTGCCCGTGGGCAGCCAAGCAGGTTCGGCGCCATGACGCCAAACCCCTGCCATTCCAGCTCTTCACGCAAGGCCTTGCGCTTGCCAGCCTCGAGCTGTGACAGCAACACCAGCGTCCAGGCGCCATCCCAGGCCGGTTGGCTCGGGCTGTAGACACGTTTGAAGGCTTTTTCGAAACGGCGGCGGCCAGTGCCCGTCAGGCTGTAGTAACTGCGCCGGCCAACCTTTTCAGCGGTGAGCCAACCCTCTTTGGTGAGTCGAAAGATCGACGTGCGGATCAGTCGTTCGTTGATGCCGATCGGTTCCAGCAGGTTGATCAGGCTACCCAGCCAGACGGTCCCCCCGTGGGGCTCGATGGCATCGCCGTACAAGGTGATGATCAGTGAGCTGGCGCGGATTGGCGTCTGCTCCTGAAAGCGAGTGATCAGGTTGTTCAGTGGGGCAAGATTGCTCATGGGCGAACTGTGCGCGGATAAAGCACCGACTATACCTGTGCGGCGGGCCGCCTGACCATTGCGTGACGCTACCAGGCTCATGCAGTCGCCTGGCCTTTGGGCCGGACACCGGTATCTTCCATGCGCGGGCGCCCTGGTTCGGCTTCGGCCAATGGCGGGCATTCGACCATGCCGTTCATGCAGCGCTGCGCCAGTTGCTGATACTCCGCAGTGCCGCGCTGCTTCCAGGCCAACTCCTGTTCGCTCAAGGGCCGTTTGACCTGGGCCGGCGACCCCATCACCAGGCTTTGCGCTTCACATGCGAAGCCGGCTTTGACGAACGCGGTCGCCGCGACGATGCAGCGTGGTGCGACATGGGCGCCATCCATCACCACTGCGTTCATGCCGATCAAGGCGTCCTCCCCCACTTTGCAGCCGTGCAGCACCGCGCCATGACCGACATGCCCGTTGCGCTCTACTACCGTGTCGCCGCCCGGAAAACCATGCATGACACAGGTGTCCTGCAAGTTGGCGCCCTCCTCCAGCACGATGCGGCCGAAATCGCCCCTGAGCGATGCCAAAGGGCCTATGTAGCAACGTGGGCCGACGATGACGTCGCCAATCAGTACTGCACTGGGGTGCACGTAGGCTGTCGGGTGAACCACAGGCGTCAGGCCGTCCAGTCGATAGCAAGGCATGGAAGCTCCAGAAATGATTTGAAATGGCACTTGATCTTGTATCACAAAATATTTTGTCGTCAATCAGCGTGGTCGTGTATCGCTTTCAACTCATTAGCATTTGCCTCCAAATCCAGCTTCAAGATCAGCGATATCGCCATGATAAGCGCCTAATTAGACATTTTAGGTAGGCGTAAGCTACACGACCATTTGCCGTAAGAGATACGCAAATCTATTTTCGATGTTGCATTCACGTATCACGTAATGCATATACTGGCCTCACCTGGTCGTGACCCAGCTTCACGACCCTGCAAACAATTCCAAGAAATGCCGGCCCCACGATGTGCCGTGCGTGCAGCCAGAGGAACCCGACATGCCGCGATATCTCGATGTGCAGGCGCCGGAAAACGGCGTTCAGCTCATTACCCTGCAACGGCCCGAGGCACTGAACGCCCTGTGCACCGAGTTACTGGCAGAGCTGGCCACTGCGTTGGACGCAGCCGCTCTGGACGACCAGATCGGCGCTGTGGTGCTAACCGGCAGCCGCAAGGCGTTCGCCGCAGGCGCTGACATCCGCGAAATGGCCGAGCGCGACCTGGTCGGCATCCTCAACGACCCTCGAGTAGCCCACTGGCAACGCATCGCCGCCTTTGCCAAGCCGCTGATTGCTGCCGTCAACGGCTACGCCTTGGGTGGCGGTTGCGAACTGGTGATGTGTGCCGACATCGTCATCGCCGGTACCGACGCCCGCTTCGGGCAGCCGGAGATCAACCTCGGCATCATCCCCGGTGCTGGCGGTACCCAGCGCCTGTTGCGGGCCGTAGGCAAGCCGCTGGCCATGCAGATGGTGCTGACGGGCGAAGCCATCACTGCCCGTCACGCCCAGCAAGCCGGCCTGGTCAGCGAAGTTACCCAGCCCGAATTCACCGTAGAACGCGCCATGCAGGTCGCCCGCAGCATCGCTGCCAAGGCGCCGCTGGCAGTGCGCCTGGCAAAAGAAGCGCTACTCAAGGCCGGTGATACCGACCTGGCCAGTGGCCTGCGCTTTGAACGCCATGCATTCACCCTGCTGGCCGGTACTGCCGACCGTGACGAAGGCATTCGGGCCTTTCAGGAAAAGCGCCCGGCGCGCTTCCAAGGCCGCTGATCATCTACCCCTCGACTGACGGAGCGAGTCTGTCATGACTTTCCAGCACATCCTGTTTTCCATCGAGGACGGCGTCGCCCTCCTCTCCTTGAACCGCCCCGAGCAGCTGAACAGCTTCAACACCGCCATGCACCTGGAAGTGCGCGAAGCACTCAAGCAAGTTCGCCAGAGCAGTGATGCACGGGTGCTGTTGCTGACGGCTGAGGGCCGGGGCTTTTGTGCCGGCCAGGACCTGTCCGACCGTAACGTCGCCCCAGGGGCCGAGGTGCCAGACCTGGGCGAATCGATCGACAAGTTCTACAACCCGCTGGTGCGCACCCTGCGCGACCTGCCGCTGCCGGTGATCTGTGCGGTAAACGGTGTGGCCGCCGGCGCCGGTGCCAACATCCCGCTGGCCTGCGACCTGGTGCTGGCCGCCCGCTCGGCAAGTTTTATCCAGGCCTTTTGCAAGATCGGCCTGGTGCCCGACTCAGGCGGTACCTGGCTGCTGCCGCGCCTGGTCGGCCTGGCGCGGGCCAAAGCACTGGCCATGCTGGGCGAGCGCCTTGGTGCCGAACAGGCCCAGCAATGGGGGCTGATCCACCGCGTGGTGGACGATGCCGCACTGCGTGACGAAGCCCTCACCCTCGCCCGCCAGCTCGCCACCCAGCCCACCTACGGCTTGGCGCTGATCAAGCGCAGCCTCAATGCCAGTTTCGACAACGGCTTCGATGAGCAACTGGAGCTTGAGCGCGACCTGCAACGCCTGGCCGGGCGCAGCGAGGACTACCGCGAAGGCGTGAGCGCCTTCATGAACAAGCGCACACCCGCATTCAAGGGGCGCTGAACATGGGCGCACTCGCAAGCAATGTGCAAGTAGCAGTGATCGGTGCCGGTGCCATGGGCGCCGGCATCGCCCAGGTCGCGGCCCAGGCCGGTCACCCGGTTAAGCTTTACGACAACCGCCCGGGGGCTGCCGCCCAGGCAGTGGCCGGTATTGAACGGCAACTCGGCCGGCTCGTGGAAAAAGGCAAGTTGCAGGCTGCCGAGCGCGAAAAGATCAGCCTTCGGCTATACCCGGTCGACACGCTCGAAGCATTGGCTGATGCCGGCCTGGTGATCGAGGCCATCGTCGAGAACCTGCAGGTCAAGCAGGCGCTGTTCAGCCAGCTCGAAGCCCTGTGCGCGGCTGATTGCATCATTGCCAGCAACACTTCTTCGCTGTCCATCACCAGCCTGGCTGCCGGCCTTGCACGCCCGCAGCAAGTGGTTGGCATGCACTTCTTCAACCCGGCACCGCTGATGGCGCTGGTCGAGGTGGTGTCGGGCCTGGCAACCGAACCGGCCGTGGCCGCGTGTATCTACGATACCGCCCAGGCCTGGGGCAAACAGCCAGTGCACACGCGCTCGACACCGGGCTTTATCGTCAACCGTGTGGCGCGGCCTTTCTATGCCGAAAGCCTGCGCCTGCTACAGGAAGGAGCAGCCGATTGCGCCAGCCTTGATGCACTGCTTCGCGATGCGGGTGGGTTCCGCATGGGGGCGTTCGAGTTGACCGACCTGATCGGCCACGACGTCAATTACGCCGTCACGTGCTCGGTGTTCGATGCTTTCTATGGGGACTTCCGCTTCCAGCCGTCACTGGTGCAAAAAGAGCTGGTGGATGCCGGCCGCCTCGGCCGCAAGACTGGGCAAGGCTTCTATAGCTACGCCGAAGGCGCCGAGCGCCCTGTTCCGGCCGAATTGCACAGCTCCAGCAGCGCCGAAGCCTGCATTATCGAGGGGCACCTCGGTGTGTTGCAGCCAGTGGTCGAACGCCTGCGCCAGAACGGCATCGTCGTAACCCAGCGTGCCGGTAGCGGCGTGATCCAGGTCGGTGATGCCACCCTGGCATTGTCCGATGGCCGCCTCGCCAGCCAGCGCGCCCGTGAAGATGGCCTGCGCAACCTGGTGCTGCTCGACCTCGCGCTGGACTATGGCACCGCCTCGCGGATTGCCATCAGCTGGTCGGCCGATACCACCGAAAGCGCCCGCGACCAAGCGGTGGCCCTGCTGCAGCGGGCCGGCCTCAAGGTCACTGCGGTCGCCGACCTGCCCGGCCTGGTGGTGCTGCGCACCGTGGCCATGCTCGCCAACGAGGCCGCCGATGCCGTGTTGCAGGGCGTCGGCAGCGCCGCCGACATCGACCTGGCCATGCGCGCCGGCGTCAATTACCCCTGTGGCCCGCTGGCCTGGGCTGCGGACATCGGTATTGCCCACACCCTGCGCGTGCTCGACAACCTGCAGCGCAGCTATGGCGAGAGCCGCTACCGCCCTTCCCTGCTGTTACGTCGCTGCGAGGCCAAAGGAGGCACCCTGCATGACTGAACTCGAACTGGCACAAGCTTGTGCCGACGCCATGTATGCCCGTGACCCGGCTACCCAGGGCCTGGGCATCAGCCTGCTGGATGCCGGCCCGGGCCGAGCCAGCCTGCGCATGCCGGTACGTGCCGACATGATCCAGGGCCATGGCACCTGCCATGGCGGCTTCCTGTTCGCCCTGGCCGACTCGGCGTTTGCCTTCGCCTGTAACAGCTATGACCAGGCCACCGTGGCGCTGGGCTGCAGCATTGACTACCTGGCCCCGGCGTTGCGCGACGACGTGCTCACCGCCCACGCCAGCGAGGTCAGCCGCAAAGGCCGCACCGGCCTGTACGACGTGCGCATCCACAACCAGCGCGGTGAGCTGGTGGCGATGTTCCATGGCAAATCCTACAAAGTGCGCGGCACCGTGCTGGCGCAGGAGACGCAAGATGACTGAACACACCCTCGCCGATGCCTTGATCATCGACGCCGTGCGCACCCCCATCGGCCGCTATGCCGGGGCCTTGAGTGGCGTACGTGCCGATGACCTCGCCGCCATCCCGCTGAAAGCCTTGATCCAGCGCCACCCCGAGCTGGACTGGAAAGCGGTCGACGACGTGATCCTCGGCTGTGCCAACCAGGCAGGCGAAGACAACCGCAACGTGGCACACATGGCCAGCCTGCTGGCCGGGCTGCCACTCGAAGTACCGGGGACCACGATCAACCGGCTGTGTGGTTCTGGCCTGGATGCCATCGGCAATGCGGCCCGCGCCTTGCGCTGTGGCGAAGCCGGGCTGATGCTGGCCGGCGGCGTGGAATCGATGTCGCGTGCGCCGTTCGTGATGGGCAAGTCGGAGCAGGCCTTTGGTCGCGCGGCCGAGCTGTTCGACACCACGATCGGCTGGCGTTTCGTCAACCCGCTGATGAAGGCTGCCTACGGCACCGATTCGATGCCGGAAACTGCCGAGAACGTGGCTGAGCAGTTTGGCATTTCCCGCGCCGATCAAGATGCCTTCGCCCTGCGCAGCCAGCACAAGGCGGCCGCCGCTCAGGCCCGCGGCCGCCTGGCGAAAGAAATCGTGCCGGTCGAGATCCCGCAACGCAAAGGCCCGGCCAAAGTGGTCGAGCACGACGAGCATCCGCGCGGCGACACTACGCTGGAGCAATTGGCCCGCCTTGGCACCCCGTTCCGTGAAGGTGGTAGCGTCACCGCCGGCAATGCCTCCGGCGTCAACGACGGCGCCTGCGCCCTGCTGCTGGCCAGCAGCGCCGCGGCCCGCCGCCATGGCCTGAAAGCCCGCGGCCGTATCGTCGGCATGGCGGTGGCCGGGGTTGAGGCGCGGTTGATGGGTATCGGCCCGGTGCCGGCAACCCGAAAGGTACTTGAGCTCACGGGGTTGTCGTTGTCTGACCTCGACGTCATCGAGCTCAACGAAGCCTTCGCCGCCCAGGGCCTGGCAGTGTTGCGCGAGCTGGGCCTGGCCGACGACGACCCCCGGGTCAACCGCAACGGCGGAGCCATCGCCCTCGGCCATCCGCTGGGCATGAGCGGCGCACGTCTGGTCACAACCGCCCTGCACGAGCTGGAAGAAACCACCGGCCGCTATGCCCTGTGCACCATGTGCATCGGGGTTGGCCAGGGCATCGCCATGGTCATCGAGCGCCTCTGAGCGGATCAGACCATCCGCCTGTTACCGAACCGAACGCAGCCGTATATGCTGCGCTCATGACACTCACCGCGTGGCCTGCAACCGCTGGCGCGCGGCGTACAAGAACAATTCGAGTGAAGCCATGAACATGTACCATGATGCCGACCGTGCCCTGCTGGACCCGATGGAAACCGCCAGTGTCGACGCCCTGCGCCAGCACCAGCTGGAACGCCTGCGCTGGAGCCTGAAGCACGCCTACGACAATGTGCCGCTGTACCGCCAGCGCTTTGCGGAATGCGGCGCCCACCCCGACGACCTCACGTGCCTCGAAGACCTGGCGAAGTTCCCCTTCACCGGCAAGAACGACCTGCGCGACAACTACCCCTACGGCATGTTTGCCGTGCCCCAGGAAGAGGTGGTGCGCCTGCACGCTTCCAGCGGCACCACCGGCAAGCCGACGGTGGTCGGTTACACCCAGAATGACATCAACACCTGGGCCAACGTCGTGGCACGCTCGATCCGTGCCGCTGGCGGGCGCAAAGGTGACAAGGTGCATGTTTCCTATGGCTATGGGCTTTTCACTGGCGGGCTTGGCGCGCACTACGGTGCCGAACGCCTCGGCTGCACGGTAATCCCGATGTCCGGTGGCCAGACCGAGAAGCAGGTGCAGCTGATCCGCGACTTCCAGCCCGACATCATCATGGTCACGCCTTCGTACATGCTGAACCTGGCCGACGAGATCGAGCGCCAGGGCATCGACCCGCACGATCTGAAACTGCGGCTAGGCATATTTGGCGCCGAACCCTGGACCGACGAGCTTCGCCGCTCGATCGAGCAACGCCTGGGTATCAATGCCCTCGACATCTATGGCCTGTCGGAAATCATGGGGCCCGGGGTGGCGATGGAGTGCATCGAGACCAAGGACGGCCCGACCATCTGGGAAGACCACTTCTACCCCGAGATCATCGACCCGGTCACCGGCGAGGTATTGCCAGACGGTCAGTTGGGCGAGCTGGTGTTCACCTCGCTAAGCAAAGAGGCGCTGCCAATGGTGCGCTACCGCACCCGCGACCTCACCCGCCTGCTGCCCGGCACCGCCAGGCCGATGCGACGGATTGGCAAGATCACCGGGCGCAGCGACGACATGCTGATCATTCGCGGGGTCAACGTGTTCCCGACCCAGATCGAGGAACAGGTGTTAAAAATAAAACAACTTTCCGAGATGTATGAGATTCATTTGTATCGTAACGGCAACCTGGACAGCGTAGAGGTGCATGTTGAGTTGCGCGCGGAGTGCCAGCACCTCGACGAAGGCCAGCGCAAGCTGGTTATCGGAGAGTTGAGCAAACAGATCAAGACCTACATCGGCATCAGCACCCAGGTGCACCTGCAGCCCTGCGGCACGCTCAAGCGCTCCGAGGGCAAGGCTTGCCACGTGTACGACAAACGGTTGGCCAGCTGATTAATCGGCTGCCTTTTCGGCCCCGGCATTGTCCGGGGCTTTTTTTTGCGTTTGTTTTACCCGCTCTAAAAGGTGCGCGCCCCCCTGTGGGAGCGGGTTTACCCGCGAAGAGGCCCAAAAGCGATACACAAATCTTATTTGATACACATAAAACTGTTTGACGTTATGTTTTGTATCGCTTACAAATGGCTCATGCCTTAGCAGGAGTCGCCGCACATGTACGCACAGCTAGTGGAAACCGGAGTCAAGCGCGTCAAGTCACTGGAAGAGATGTCGCCCGAAGAGCGCAACTTCCAGGAAAAGATCGACGCCGAAATCAAGATCGAAGCCAAGAACTGGATGCCCGAGGCCTACCGCCAGACCTTGATCCGGCAGATCTCCCAGCACGCCCATTCGGAAATCGTCGGCATGCTGCCCGAAGGCAACTGGGTTACCCGCGCCCCCAGCCTCAAGCGCAAGCTGCAGCTGATGGCCAAGATCCAGGACGAAGCCGGCCACGGCCTGTACCTGTACAGCGCCATGGAAACCCTGGGCGCCGACCGCGACGAAGAGATCGCCAAGCTGCACAGCGGCAAGGCCAAGTATTCGAGCATCTTCAACTACCCCACCCTCAGCTGGGCCGACATGGGCGCAGTGGGCTGGCTGGTGGATGGCGCCGCAATCGTCAACCAGGTGGTGCTGCAGCGCACCTCCTATGGCCCCTACTCCCGCGCGATGATCCGTATCTGCAAGGAAGAGAGCTTCCACCAGCGCCAGGGTTACGAAATTCTCCTGACCATGATGCGTCACGGCACCCAGGCCCAGCGCGACATGGTCCAGGACGCGATCAACCGCCTGTGGTGGCCATCGCTGATGATGTTCGGCCCCAGCGACGAACACTCCCCGAACAGCGCCCAGTCCATGGCCTGGAAAATCAAGCGCCAGACCAACGACGAACTGCGCCAGCGCTTTATCGACCAGACCGTGCCGCAGCTCGAACTGCTCGGCTGCACCGCCCCCGACCCTGAACTGAAGTGGAACGCCGAACGCGGTCACTACGACTTCGGCGAAATACAGTGGGACGAGTTCTACGAAGTGATCAAGGGCAACGGCCCTTGCAACCAGGAACGTGTCGCCACCCGCCGCCAGGCCATCGAGGACGGCGCCTGGGTACGCGAGGCCGCCGTGGCTTACGCGCGCAAGCAACAGAACAAGAACGCCGCCTGAGCGGCGATTGATGCGGAGATCGAAAATGTCTGTCTGGACCCTCTACGAAGTGTTCGTGCGCAGCAAGCACGGCCTTAACCACAAGCATGTAGGCAGCGTGCACGCCGCGGATGCCGCCATGGCCATCGAGAATGCCCGCGAGCTGTACACCCGTCGTAGCGAAGGCGTCAGCCTGTGGGTGGTGCCTTCGGCACTGATCACCGCCTCCTCTCCCGACGAGAAAGACCCGCTGTTCGTCCCTTCGGACGACAAGGTCTACCGCCATGCCAGCTTCTACGAGCTGCCCGATGAAGTCGGACACATGTGAGGTTGGCCATGCACAACGAAGCCCTGATCCCTTACCTGCTGCTGCTCGGCGACAGTGCCCTGGTCCAAGGCCAGCGCCTCTGCGAATGGTGTGGCCACGCCCCTGCCATCGAAGAAGAACTGGCCCTGATGAACGTTGGCCTCGACCTGGTCGGCCAGGCGCGCAACTGGCTGGAATATGCCGCCGAGCTGCTTGACGACGGCCGCGACGCCGATGCCTTGGCCTTCCGCCGGGACGAGCGCGCCTATCGCAACCTGCTGCTGGTCGAGCAACCCAACGGTGATTTCGCCGTGACCATGACCAAGCAGTTTCTCTACGACGCCTGGCATTACGCCGTGCTGCGGGGCCTGGCCGGGTCCAGCGATGAGCGTATTGCCGGCATCGCCGCCAAGGCACTGAAGGAAGTTACCTACCACCTGCGCCGCTCCAGCGAGTGGGTGCAGCGCCTGGGTGGCGGCACAGAAGAAAGCCGCCAACGCATGCTCGCCGCCATTCCGGCACTGTGGCGCTTTACCGTCGAACTGACGACCGCCAGCGACAACGAGGTGCAATTGGCCGAAGCGGGTATCGCTGCCGACCCGTCCACCGTGGCTGCCGCGTGGCTCAAACAGGTGAGCGACAGCTTCGCTTCGGTCGAGCTGCCGCTGCCCAAGGCTGCCAGCCATTTCTACCTGGACAGCCGCAAAGGCCTGCACACCGAGCACCTGGGCCTGCTGCTGGCCGAGATGCAGTTCCTGCCGAGGGCTTACCCCGATGCAACCTGGTGAGCTGATTGCGGGCGACCGTGGCGCGCGGGCACCACGCGGCGACGACCTGGCCCGGGCCTGGGAGGTGCTGGCCCAGGTCATGGACCCGGAAGTGCCAGTCGTCAGCGTGGTCGACCTGGGGATCGTCCGCGACCTCGACTGGCGCGCCGGCCACTTGCACCTGGTGGTCACGCCGACCTACTCCGGCTGCCCGGCCACCGAGGTGATCGAAGGCGATATCCGCCAGGCGCTGGAGCAGGCGGGTTTCCCCGCACCGGATCTTGAGCGCCGGCTGACCCCGGCCTGGAGCACCGACTGGATCAGCGAGCTGGGCCGCGAGCGCCTGCGCCTCTACGGCATCGCCCCGCCGCAAGGCAGCGCCAGCAAGCGCAGCCTGCTGGGTGAAGCGCCCCAGGTGTGCTGCCCGCAGTGCGGCAGCGCCCATACCGAATTGCTCAGCCAGTTCGGCTCTACCGCTTGCAAGGCGTTGTACCGCTGCCGCGAGTGCCTGGAGCCGTTCGACTATTTCAAATGCATTTGAGCCGTGGAGAACGCCATGAGCCAGTTTCACAGCCTGACCGTCAAGCAAGTGCGCAATGAGACCCGTGATGCGGTTTCGATTGCCTTCGACGTGCCCGAGCACCTGCAGGCGCAGTTCCGTTTCACCCAGGGCCAGTACCTGGTCATGCGTACCCAGCTGGACAACGAAGAGGTCCGCCGCTCTTACTCGATCTGCAGCGCCGTGCAGGACGGTGAGCTGCGCGTGGCCGTCAAGCGCGTGCCAGGCGGGCGTTTCTCGGCGTTTGCCAATGAAGTGCTCAAAGCCGGCCAGCTACTGGACGTGATGCCGCCATCGGGCAGTTTCTTCGTACCGCTGGACCCTGCCCGCCAGGGCAATTACCTGGGCGTGGCTGCTGGCAGCGGCATTACCCCGATCCTGTCGATCATTGGCACCACCCTGGACAGTGAGCCGCACAGCCGCTTCACCTTGCTGTACGGCAACCGTTCCAGCTCTGGCGCGCTGTTCCGCGACAAGCTCGAAGACCTGAAAAACCGCTACCTCGACCGCCTGAACCTGATTTTCGTGTTCAGCCGCGAGCAGCAGGATGTCGACCTGTACAACGGCCGCATCGACGCCGACAAGTGCGGCCAGCTGTTCTCGCGCTGGCTGGATGTTCCAGGCCTGGACGCGGCCTTCATCTGCGGCCCCCAGGCGATGACCGAAACCGTGCGTGACAGCCTGCAGGCCAATGGCCTGGGCAAGGAGCGCATTCATTTCGAGCTGTTCGCCGCCGCCGGTAGCGAAACCCGCCGCGAGGCCCGTGAGGCCGCGCGCCAGGTGGATTCGGCGCTTAGCCACATCACCGTGATCAGCGACGGCCGCGCCCTCACCTTCGATTTGCCACGCAACACCCAGAACGTGCTGGACGCCGGCAATGCAATCGGCGCCGAGCTGCCTTACTCGTGCAAGGCCGGCGTGTGCTCCACCTGTAAATGCCGGGTGATCGAAGGCGAAGTGGAAATGGACAGCAACCATGCCCTGGAAGACTACGAAGTGGCGGCCGGGTACGTGCTGTCGTGCCAGACCTACCCGGTAAGCGACAAGGTGGTCCTCGACTTCGACCAGCTCTGACACCGAGTCGCCTGTTTCGCGGGCGTGCCCGCTCCCACAGGGATCGCACAAAGGCGAAGAGCAACGCCTTACCTGTGGGAGCGGGCAAGCCCGCGAAGAGGCCATCAGCAACACCGCAACACCCGCGTGACCTCAACAAAACAATTACAAAACCAAGAGATCGCTTGCCATGACACCCGAACGCATAGAAAGCATCGCCAACCACCCCGACTTCCAGCACCTGGTGCGGCGTAAACGCCGCCTCAACGGCAGCCTGACCCTGGCCATGCTGGTGATCTACTACGGCTTCGTCCTGCTGGTGGCGTTCTCTCCCAGCACCCTTGGCCAGTCCCTCAGCGGCGGCGTGACCACCGTCGGCATGCTGGTGGGCGTGCTGATGGTGCTGCTGTCCTTTGCCCTGACCGGCATCTACGTGCACCGCGCCAACAATGTGCTCGACCCGCTCAATGAGAAGGTCAAGCAGGAGTGCGCACAATGAACTGGACCGCCATCTCGATGTTCATGGTGTTCGTCTGCTTCACCTTGTTGGTCACCCGCTGGGCTGCCCTGCGCACCCGCTCGGCCAGCGACTTCTACACTGCCGGCGGGGGGCTGACCGGCATGCAGAACGGCCTGGCAATCGCGGGCGACATGATCAGTGCCGCCTCTTTCCTGGGCATTTCCGCGATGATGTTCATGAACGGCTATGACGGCCTGCTGTATGCCCTGGGCGTGCTGGCCGGCTGGCCGATCATTCTGTTCCTGATCGCCGAACGCCTGCGCAACCTGGGCAAGTACACCTTTGCCGACGTCGTCAGCTACCGCCTGGCACAAACCCCGGTGCGTCTGACTTCGGCCTTCGGCACCCTGGTAGTGGCGTTGATGTACCTGGTGGCGCAGATGGTCGGCGCCGGCAAGCTGATCGAGCTGCTATTCGGCATCAGCTACCTGTACGCGGTGATGCTGGTCGGTGTGCTGATGGTTGCCTATGTCACCTTCGGCGGCATGCTCGCCACTACCTGGGTGCAGATCATCAAGGCGGTGATGCTACTGTCGGGCACCAGCTTCATGGCCTTCATGGTGCTCAAGCACTTCGGTTTCAGCACCGAGGCCATGTTCGCCAGCGCCGTGGCCGTGCATGCCAAGGGCCAGGCGATCATGGCCCCGGGTGGTTTGCTATCCAATCCGGTGGACGCGATTTCCCTCGGCTTGGGCATGATGTTCGGCACCGCTGGCCTGCCGCATATCCTGATGCGCTTCTTTACCGTCAGTGACGCCAAGGAAGCTCGCAAGAGCGTGTTCTATGCCACTGGCTTCATCGGTTACTTCTACCTGCTGCTGATCATTGTCGGTTTCGGCGCCATCGTCATGGTCGGCACCGAGCCGTCCTACCGTGACGCGACCGGTGCAATCATTGGCGGCGGCAACATGATCGCCGTGCACCTGGCACAGGCTGTAGGCGGCAACTTGTTCCTTGGTTTCATCTCTGCCGTAGCCTTCGCCACCATCCTGGCCGTGGTCGCCGGCCTGGCGCTGTCCGGCGCATCGGCGGTCTCCCACGACCTGTATGCCTGCGTGATCCGCCAAGGCAAGGCCACCGAACAGGAGGAAATGCGCGTATCGCGCATCGCCACCCTGCTGATCGGCCTGCTGGCGGTGCTGCTTGGCCTGATGTTCGAGTCGCAGAACATCGCCTTCCTCTCCGGCCTGGTGCTGGCGGTGGCCGCCTCGGTCAACTTCCCGGTGCTGCTGCTTTCGATGTTCTGGAAAGGCCTGACCACCCGCGGCGCAGTGTGCGGCAGCATGGCCGGCCTGGCCTCGGCGGTGCTGCTGGTGGTACTGGGCCCGGCAGTGTGGGTCAACGTGCTGCATCACGAAAAAGCGCTGTTCCCCTACAGCAACCCGGCGTTGTTCTCCATGAGCCTGGCATTCCTGAGTGCCTGGGTGTTCTCGGTTACCGACAGTTCCGAGCGTGCCAGTGAAGAGCGTGGCCGCTACCTGGCCCAGTTCATCCGCTCCATGACCGGTATCGGCGCCGCCGGCGCCAGCAAGCACTGACTTCAAGGAAGAACAAACATGTCGGGTAAAACAACAACAATGAACCGCACACACTTCATGTCAGCTGCCTGCCTGGCCACCCTCGCGTTGCCAGTGCCGGCGATGGCCGACTTCATCGGCGACAGCCACGCACGCCTGGAGCTGCGCAACCACTACATCAACCGCGACTTCCGCCAGAGCAACGCCCCGCAGGCCAAGGCAGAGGAATGGGGCCAGGGTTTTACCGCCAAGCTGGAATCGGGCTTCACGGAGGGCCCGGTCGGCTTTGGCGTCGACGCCATGGGCCAGTTGGGCATCAAGCTCGACTCCAGCCGCGACCGCCGCAATACCGGGCTGCTGCCTTTCGGCCCGAACAGCCACGAACCGGTCGATGACTACAGCGAACTGGGCCTGACCGGCAAGGTTCGAGTGTCCAAGAGCACCCTGCGCCTGGGCACGCTGCAACCGATCCTGCCGGTGGTGGTCTACAACGACACCCGCCTGCTGGCGTCCACCTTCCAGGGCGGCCTGCTGACCAGCCAGGATGTGAATGGCCTAACCTTCAACGCCGGCCGCCTGACCAAGGCCAACCTGCGCGATTCTTCGGGCCGCGACGATATCGGCTACGGCGCCGCTACCAGCGACCACCTGGACTTCGGCGGTGGCAGCTACGCCATTACCCCGCAAACCAGCGTCAGCTACTACTACGCCAAGCTCGAGGACATCTATCGCCAGCAGTTTGTCGGCCTGATCGATACCCGCCCCTTGAGCGAAGGCGTGAGCCTGCGCAGCGACCTGCGCTACTTCGACAGCCGCAACGACGGCGCCGAACGTGCCGGCAACATCGACAACCGCAACTTCAACGCCATGTTCACCCTCGGCGTGCGGGCGCACAAATTCACGGCCACCTGGCAACAGATGTCGGGCGACAGTGCCTTCCCGTTCGTCAACGGCGGCGACCCGTTCACCGTCAACCTGGTGACCTACAACACCTTCACCCGCGCCGGGCTGGACTCCTGGCAAGTGCGCTATGACTACGACTTTGTCGCCATGGGCATCCCCGGCCTGAGCTTCATGACCCGCTACACCGACGGCCGCCACGCCGAAACCGCCACCGTCAGCAATGGCCGCGAGCGCGAACGCGACACCGACCTCACCTACGTCATCCAGAGCGGCCCGTTCAAGGACGTCAGCCTGCGCTGGCGCAACGTCACCTTCCGTTCCGGCAATGGCCTGACCAATGCCGTGGACGAAAACCGCCTGATCATCGGCTACACCCTGGCGCTGTGGTAACAGCGCCCCCCCCTACATTTGAACAGCATGGAGAACAGCATGTCTGCCGCCCCTACCCTGCAAAGCTTCATCGCCGGCCGCTGGCTCGGCCAGCACGGCGCCCAGGCCCTGCGCAGCGCCCTCGACGGCCACGTACTGGCCTACAGCCACGAAGAGCGCCCGGACTTCGCCGAAGCCGTGGACTTCGCCCGTGCTCGCGGCCTGGCCAGCCTGATGGCCATGGACTTCCAGCAACGCGCTGCACGCCTTAAAGCGCTGGCCCTGTACCTGGCCGAGCGCAAGGAACAGCTGTACGCCCTGTCGCACCATAGCGGCGCCACCCGCGCCGACAGCTGGATCGACATCGAAGGCGGCAACGCCACGTTGTTCGCCTATGCCGGCATCGGCAGCCGCGAGCTGCCGTCGGGCAACCTGGTGCACGAGGGCCCGGCCATTGCGCTGGGCAAGCAAGGTCACTTCGCCGGCAGCCACATCCTGGTGCCGCGCGCAGGGGTGGCGGTGCACATCAACGCCTTCAACTTCCCCATCTGGGGCATGCTGGAAAAGTTCGCGCCGACCTTCCTGGCGGGCATGCCGTGCATCGTCAAACCGGCAACGTCCACCAGCTATCTGACCGAAGCCGTGGTACGCCTGATGAACGCCTCCGGCTTGCTGCCAGAGGGCAGCCTGCAACTGGTGATCGGTAGCACCGGCGACCTGCTCGACCGCCTGCAAGGCCAGGACGTAGTGACTTTCACCGGTTCCGCCGATACCGCTGCCAAATTGCGCGTCACCCCTAACCTGATACGTAATTCGGTACCGTTCACCGCCGAAGCCGACTCGCTGAACTGCGCCATCCTCGGCCCGGACGTCACGCCAGACAGCGAAGAGTTCGACCTGTACATCAAGGAGGTGGTGCGTGAAATGACCACCAAGGCCGGGCAGAAATGCACCGCCATCCGCCGCGCCATCGTGCCGGCCAAGCACATCGACGCCGTTGCCACGAGCTTGCGCGAGCGGCTGAGCAAGGTGGTGGTTGGTGACCCGTCGCTGGAAGGCGTGCGCATGGGCGCCCTGGCCTCTCACGATCAGCAACGCGACGTGGCCGAGCGGGTGCGCAGCCTGCTACAGAGCTGTGACCAGCTGTTCGGCGCCAGCGATGGCTTTGCTCCGCGTGGCGAGGGCGTGGCCGAGGGCGCATTCTTTGCCCCGACCCTGCTGCAGGCCCGCGACCCGCATGCCGAAGGCGGCGCCCACGATATCGAAGCGTTCGGCCCCGTCAGCACGCTGATGGCCTATGACGATCTCGACGAAGCCCTGGCGCTGGCCGCCCGAGGCAAAGGCAGCCTGGTGGCAACCCTGGTCACCGCCGACCGCAGCATCGCTGCCAAGGCCATCCCGGTGGCCGCTGCCTGGCATGGCCGCCTGCTGGTACTCGACAGCGAAGCCGCCAAGGAATCCACCGGCCACGGCTCGCCGCTGCCGCAGCTCAAGCATGGCGGCCCGGGCCGGGCTGGTGGCGGTGAAGAGCTGGGAGGCTTGCGCGCGGTCAAACACTACCTGCAACGCGCCGCCGTACAGGGCTCGCCAAGCATGCTTACGGCAGTGACTGGCGAATACGTGCGCGGTGCTGAAGTGATCGAGACCGAAGTGCACCCGTTCCGGCGCTACTTCGAGCAACTGCGCATCGGTGAATCGCTGCTCACCCACCGCCGCACCGTGACCGAAGCGGACCTGGTCAACTTCGGCTGCCTGTCGGGTGACCACTTCTACATGCACTTCGACGAAATCGCCGCCAAGGAGTCGCAGTTCGGTAAACGCATTGCCCATGGCTACTTCGTGCTATCGGCGGCGGCTGGCCTGTTCGTGTCGCCGGGCGCAGGGCCGGTACTGGCCAACTATGGCCTGGACACCCTGCGTTTCATCAACCCGGTGGGCATCGGCGATACCATTCAGGCGCGCCTGACCTGCAAGCGCAAGATCGACCAGGGCAAGACCAGCCCGCTGGGGCAGCCGCAGGGTGTGGTGGCGTGGGATGTGGAGGTGACCAACCAGCTGGGTGAGCTGGTGGCCAGCTATGACATTTTGACTTTGGTATTGAAGCAGCCAAATTAATGTACTGATGCTACTGGCCTCTTCGCGGGCGCGCCCGCTCCCACAGGTATTGTGCATGCAATGAAGGCTGTGCAGCCCCTGTGGGAGCGGGCAAGCCCGCGAAAGGGCCGGCAAGGTGTACATAAAGGCCAAGGGCCACCTCGTACATCTGCCCTAATCGCCCACCCCGCCCCTCGGCGTTATAGTCCAGCGATAACAACGCCAAGGAAGCCCCATCATGCACGCCCTCAAGCTCGTCCTCAGTGCCGCCCTCCTGGCCGGCGTCGCCGGCTGCCAGACCATCAAGCCCTCCGAAGACACGCTCAAGCAGCGCACCGAGTTCATACTCAACACCAAGGTTTCGAACGTCGCCGACGTGCGCAGTGACAGCACCATCACCTACTACACCGCCACCACCGCCAAAGGCCGGTACGAGTGCCAGATGCCCAGCGGTGGCATCGTCGCGGTGGCCGGCATGGGCCTGTACGAGCCCACGCCGTCCTGCATGAAGGAAGGCCAGGCGGTCATCCTGCAATAACCCACGCACAGCCCCTGCGCCCTTGCGCCGGTCTAAAGGGCCGGCGCCGCAGGTTCCTCGCGCAAAGCGCGCAGGGCCGCACGCAGTTCAGCTGGGCGTACCGGTTTGGAAAGCACGGCGATATTGCGCTCATGCACCACTGCCTGAATCTTCTCCGGGTCATGGCCGGTCATGATCAACGCGGGTACGTCCCAGCCGCGCTGGGCCCGCAACCTGTCAATGCAGTCGACCCCGGTTGCCTCCTGCCCCAAGTCATAATCGGCAACGATCACTTCACAATCACTGCTCAAACCAGCAGGCGAACTGTGCGCCTCCACCTCGCAACCCCAGCGCTGCAGCAGCGCCGAGGTCGCCTGCAGCACATTGTGGTCGTCTTCCACCAGGCACACCCGCAAGCCGCCAAGCAGGCCGGCCGCAGCCGGCGAGCGCTCGCCCACAACCAGGGCTGGCTGAGCGGCCAGGCGCGGCAAGCCTTGCACGCTGACCGCCGTGCCGTGGCCTGGCCGCGAACGCAGCTTTACGTTCAGGCCCATCAGAAGCCCCAACCGCCGCACAATCGACAAACCCAGGCCCACACCCTCGACATCGTTGTCGCGCACCTGGCGCACCCGGTAGAACTCTTCGAACACCAGCCGCTGATGCGCTTCGTCTATGCCCCGCCCCTGGTCATAAACGACGATGGCAAGGCCTTCGCCGCAGCGCCGTACCGCCAGCAGCAGCGGGCGATGCGCCGCATACTTGAAGCAGTTGGACAGTACGTTCTGCACCATGGTCGTCAGCATGCCGCGGTCGGTGCACGTCCAGTACGCGCAGGGCCGCAAGCGTATCTCCACCCCTGCCCAGCGGGCGGCCTCGGTGTTCTGGCGCACCAGGTCAGTCAGAAAACCAGCCAGGGCAAACGTTTCGCTGCGCGGTTGCACGCGCCCGTTGTCCAGGGTGTACAGGTCGAGAATCGAGCGGAACAGCTGCGAAACGTTGAGCAGCGAGCGGTCGATGCTGTCCACCAGTCGCCGCTCCTCTTCGCCCAGCTGCGCCTCGCGCAGGCAGGCCGTGAACAGGCCGATGGAATGAATAGGTTGGCGCAGGTCGTGGCTGGCCTGGGCCAGGAAGCGGGATTTCTCGCGGTTGGCCGCCGCGGCCTGCTCCGAGGCCTTGCGCGTACGCTCCAGCAGCAGGTGCGCATACACCGGGATGACCGTGCTGGTGGTCAGCAGCATCAACACCATGAACGGGTTGGCCTGCCAGTAAGGTGTGATCTGGTACACCACCAGCAACGCCGCCAGCGCCAGCACCGTGGCAATCGCCAGGTAGCGCGAGCCGAAACGCATGCCGTTGCCCAGGTTCACCCATACCATCACCGCGTAAATCGGCAGTGCCGCCTCGCCGCCGACCACCAGGCCGAAGCAGGTACCGGTGTAGTCATGCACCATGCCCAGCACACGCCGCCAAGGGTAATTCCCGGGCCAACGGGCGATGGCCTGGCGCAAACCGATGGACACCAGCACAAAGGCGACGATGTAGTAGATGACCGGCAGGTAAGGCGCAGGCGAGTTGCCCGGCAGAAAGCCCAGCACGGTCATGTAGACCAGCGCACAGCAGGCGACGATCACGCGCAGGTTGGCTTGATCGAGTTCGTTGTTCTTGTCCAGGTCCATGGCCAGCCTCCCTGTGCACGGGGTCGCATTGCTGCCATCCGTGGGCAGCACCCTTTATCCGAGGCTGCTAAATTAGCATGGTCTTCTACACCCACGGCTACAGGGAGTTGCCAGGCGTGACGTGTCGCATCATCGTGGCGGATGACCATCCGCTGTTCAGGGAAGCCCTGGCGCGCACCGTAAAGCGCGTGGTTGCGGCTGCCTGCATAGAAGAGGCCGGCAACCTGGATGAAGTGATGGCCTTGGGTGATTGCGGGGAGGTACCTGATACCCTGATCCTCGACCTGCGTTTCCCTGGGCTGGTGGACATCCAGTGCCTTGCGCGTTTGCGTCAGCAGTTTCGACGCACCACGCTGATCATCGTGTCGATGGTCGACGACCCCGCCATTGTCGAGCAGGTGATGGCAACGGGGGTCGATGGGTTTATTGGCAAAAGCATCGCCGCAGACGAGATCGGTGCTGCAATCCTCGCCATTCGCAATGGCGAGGTGCTGGTCAGGTATGCGCCCTCAGGCTTGCTGCCCAACCTCGCTGGCGACTGTGCAGTGGAGCAGCTTACCCACCGTCAGCAAGAAGTATTGCGGTTGATTGCCCAGGGCAAAACCAACAAGGAAATTGCCAAGGCCCTGGATATATCGCCGTTTACCGTGCGCATTCATGTTTCGTCGCTGCTCAAGGTGCTTGGGGTCAGTTCGCGTACGGCGGCTGCGGTGAAATACACGGGTAGCTGACACCATTGGTCAGCGAGTGCCCGCACTCAAAGGACTTATGAGGCACGCGTGTCGCTCTTAATCCATGAGGATCAGACACGAGGATTGCGCGATGGATTACTTACTGCAAATGGGCGGCGGCAATGTGCAGGATGACTGGCCGGAGCTTGAGCCCGAGCGCCGCAATGACCGGGTAGATGAACCCGATGCCGACCCCGATGTGACGGATGACGAGGAAAATCGCCCCGGCGTCCCGGCCAGTGACCCGGAGTCCGGCGCCTGACAAAGCGTCTACCTACGCACCCTGTGGCAGCGGGAGCCCCGCTCCCACAGGGCTTTGATCCAGGCTGGGCGGGGTATTACACCATCGCCGCCGGGTCTCCCACCGACTGGTTCGGCTTGCTCCCCGAAATCCGCCAGCTCACGGCGGTTATCCCGTAGCGCTCGGCCATTGGCCGGCTGATCTTCCTGATCTTCTCACGCCCGAACTTGGGAATGATGCCGATGCCCGCATCGCAACTTGCCCAATGCCAGGCCTCGGCATTGTCCAGGCGCTCAAGGCGAATAATGAAACTGCGCGGTTGGCCATGCAGTTGGTAATCGATGATGTAAAGCTGTGGGCTAGGCATCGCAGGGGGCCTCCTCTTCTCCATGGATGACTTCCTGATTGATCGGGCCACGGCCAGAAGATTCAAAATTTTGTCGAACAATTGGCATCAGCGGGCATTACAGGGTGCTAAAGCAGGCCAGCTCAGGGATTCGGCGGCCCTGTGGGAGCGGGTTTACCCGCGAAGAGGCAGGTACAGGCAACCCCTAGGCGTGCACGCTCCACTGAACCGCCTCTGCCTCGATCGGCATCTCGTCAATGGCATGAATCATTCCGTTCTCCAGGGCCTCGCTTGGGCTCAGAATCCGCGGGTGGGCCATCAGGTATCGCGGCACATCCAGCACCTGCGCTGCCCCCTCGGTCCGTTCGGCAACAATCTGCGCATACAACTCCAGATCGTAATCCAGGCTCATCGCGTACTCGGCCATCCGCGCATGGTCCACCGAGCCATGCAAGGTCCAGTGAAACGGGTGGAACAGGAACTTGCTGAAGCTGCACGCCGTGCGTCGCTCCCCGGCCAGGAACAGGATATTGCCCATGGACTCCACCGTGCCCAGGTTGTGGGTATGGACCGCTACCGGCAACGATCGCAGGAAGTTGTACAGGGTAAAGCCATAACTGCACTCGCCGCCCATGGTGGCGATGTTCAGTTGCAGGGTCTCGGCGCCCTGTTGCAACGCCCGCGAGCAGGTGTTGATCAGGTTGCCACAGGTCGACGAATTGATCGGCCCGGTGAAGTGAATGATATGTCTGGCCATGCTCGCCTCCGGGGTTGGCAGGTCACTCCTTGTTCTGCTGTGGATCGTCACCCTGCCCGGCCATCTGACGGTACTGCTTGCGCAGGGCATGCAGTTCGGCCGGGTCCATGTCTTCCAGGTCCAGCAGCGCCTTGTGCGCCCGGCGCGTGGTGCGCAGCAGTTCGTCGATCTTGATGTGCAGTTCGTCGTTGTCGCGGTTCTGGGTGTTCTGGATCAGGAATACCATCAGGAACGTGATGATGGTGGTCGAAGTGTTGATCACCAGCTGCCAGGTGTCGTTGTAGTCAAACAGCGGGCCGGTCACGGCCCAGGTCAGGATCAACAGGCAGGCGATAGCGAAGCTTAGCGGGCGGCCGGCCCGATTGGCCAGCCAGTGGGCGAAACGGTCGAACTTCATACTGGCACCCTTCCACAAAGCGGGTATGCGGTGGAAACGCCCAGCGCCGCAAAGTTCAACCCGGCATCAGTCTTTCCCGTTGGTCAAGCGCGCTGAACCCTGGCCGGTCTTCACCAGTCGACCTAATCAGAACCGGAAAAGAGGATGGCACGAGATCAATGGCTCCTTCTACAGCCTGCAAACCTCGCCCGGACCTGACGAGGGCCCTGTGCCCTGGAGGTGGCAAATGCGCTTTTCTGTCCTGATGTTGATGGTTGCCAGCCTGGCCAGCGGCCAAGCCTTGGCCGAAGCTTGTAATGTGCTGACCCGCTCCTCCAGCGATGCGATAACGCCGGTGGACCGACACACCTGCTACAGCTACAGCAATCTGCCTGCCGAAGCGATCAACTGGTCGTGTAGCAACGAGAGCAAGGACATGCTCAACAGCGAGAAAAGCAAGGTGGCGCGCTGTGCGGATGGCAGCGTTGGCAGCTGTATCGCGCCCTTGACGCAGGAAGCGCTGGCCAATCCCAAAGCCGTCGGTGGCGACAAGCCGGCTTTGCCCGAAGAGGCGCGAGTGATCACCTACTACTACGACACCCCTAGCCTTGGGCAGGCACGAACCGACTGCGAGCGTAACAACGGGGTCTGGCAGACCCATTGAGTCTGCGAACCTGTGCCTTTGTCGGCCCTTGCGGGCAAAGGCAACAGGCACTCCCGGCGGTCAGGCCTGGCTGAACAGCACCCGCTTGAACGCCTCGGCCGCCAGGTGCACCTGCACCGCCCAATCCCCGGCGGCATCGCTGCCTGCATCATCTGAAATGTACTTCAGGCACACGAACGGGATGCCTTCGCTGCGCGCGATCAGCGCCAGTACATAGGCTTCCATGTCGACGACGTCATAAGGCGCGTGGCCATGATTGATTTCGAAGCTGTCGCCGCTGCCACAGGTTTCAAGGGCGAGGCCGGGGATTGCAGCCCCATGCTCCAGTACGACCGGAATATCCGACAAGGGTGTTTCGTAACGGGCGAAGCCCAGTGGTGTCACATCCATGTCGCGTTGTACGAAACGGTTGCAGCACACCACCTCGCCCTTGCCATGGCGCTGGCTGCCAGCCGAGCCAAGGTTGACGATAAGCCTGGGCCTGCGCGTTGCGATCGCTTTGGTAAGGGCGATCGCCGCATTGACCTTGCCAATACCGGTGAAAACGGCGTTCACCTCGGTGAATACATCGCCGGCCTCGGCCTCGAGGGCGAACACAAACAGTGTGTCATCCAGGGAAATGTCGGGGAATTGCTTGATCAGCATCATGGAGCAGGTGTTTCCGCGTGGCTGCAAAGGGCGCGGCCATTGTCGGCCAACCCCGGCTAATTGCAAGCGCTGGCGGCCACTACAGCTTGGCGCGCCTGCACCTTGCCGAGCCCGTTCGCCGTGATCTGTGGCAGACAATACAACTGCTGGTCGGCATGTGTACCGTCGGGCAGCAGGTGACGGGCGTGGAGGAAGATCGCCGTCACGCCGTGCTCCTGGTGTGCTTACTGGCTCGGTTTCTGGCCCGGCATCGGTTCCGGGTCGGGCGCAGGCTGCGGTGCCGGCTTGGAATCGGGTTGCTGCATTTGCAGCGATGGCTTGCTGGGGTCGGCATCCTTGCCCGGGTGGTCATTGTCGCGGTCAAAGCAGCCGCCGACCAAGGTCAGCGAGCCGATGAGGATGATCAGTGGAGTCAGTCGCATGGGTACTCCCCTTTTGGCTGATTGCAGTGCCAGGTCGCCCCGGCACTGCGCGTCGGTCAGTTACGAGCGGCCGCCCTTGCGGCCCGAGTCTTGCGGCATGTCTTTGCCAGAGGACTGGCCGCCCTTGCGTCCGGCTTCGGAAGCCTTTTCTTTATCATTGGCGAAGTTGCCTGGGTTCTTGTTACCGCCTTGGCTGCCTTGTTGGTTGCCGGTACGGCTGTTGTCTTTAGTGGCCATGGTGTTCAAGCCTCGTATGACTTCGGAATGCACGGCAAGCTGCCGTACACAGGTTGGGAGTTCGGCGATATCGCGGGATTCGTTTTATTGCGAAGGGTTCGGACCGGTGGCGTTAAATAAGCAGCAACGCCATATTTGGTGCGCCTGTCAGTCGTGCGGCGGGTTATCCAGATGGGCCTGGCGGCGGCCCAGCCAGCCACCGGTGGCTGCCCAGCCAAGGGCAATCAGCGCACCGATCAGCATCGCCAGTTGCGGGTGCTCACCCATCACGTCCAGCGCGCGCTTGACCCAGCCGCTAAGGGCATCGCCACCCCGGTAGACCACCGTATCGATGAAGTTCTTGGCCTTGTACTTGTCCTCGGCGGGCAGCACGGTGAACAGCATCTCGCGCCCTGGCCGCACCAAGGCGTACTCGCCGGCCCGGCGCACCACCATCACCACCACAAATACCGCGAACACCGGGGCCAGTGCCAGCCACAGGAACCCTGCGGCCATTATTAGCGGCACCGCCACCAGCAACACCCCCACGCCCAAGCGCCGGGCCAGGCGCCCGGTGAGGAATACCTGGGTAAGGATGGCCAGGGCCTGCACCACCGTGTCGATCAGGCCGAAGACCTGGGTTTGCCGGGTGCGATCGGTGAAGGTTTCACTGACGATGCGCGCCTGCTCGAAATACAGGAAGGTGCTGACGCTGGCCAGCAACACCACGAACAGGGCAATGCCCAGCAGGTACGGAGAGCGCAACACGGCGGTAGCGCCGGCAAAAGGGTTGCCGCCCAAGGGCCGCGAACCCGCGCGCTCGGCCTGTTCTGGTAGCGGGTTGCGCACTCGCCAGCGTTGCAGGAACAGGGCCGCACCGCTGCTGCCCAGCAGAAACGCCGCCGCCAGCACCAGCAGCCCGGAATGGCCCAACGGCGCCACCAGCAAGGTGCCGAGAATGGGGCCGCTAAGCCCGCCCAAGCTGGCCCCGGCTGCCAGCAGGCCGAACAGCCGCTTGCCCTGCGCGGTGGAAAACAGGTCGGCGAGCACGCTCCAGGCCAGCGAGATCGTTAGCAAATTGAACACCGACAGCCAGATGTAGAAAGCCCGGGCAGTCCACAAGTCGTCAGGGTTGGCGGCAAACAGCAAGGCAAACAGCAGCAGGTTGCTGGTGAAGAAGCCGTAGGTCCACGGCAGGATGTGCCTGCGTTGCACCCTGGACGCCAGCCAGCCGAACAGCGGCAGGCACGCCAGTGTGGCGATGAAGGTGCCGGTGAACAGCCATTGCAGGTTGTCCACACCCCCGGCGACACCCATGGTTTCGCGCACCGGGCGCAGCATGAAGTAGCCGGTGAACAGCAGGTAGAACAGCAGCAGGCCGGCGATTACCGCCGGCCCCTCGCCGGGCTGAATGTTCAGCCCTTGGTCCAGACGCCGCCGCCAGCCTGGCATGATGTCAGGCAAACTGCTTGATCAGCGCCTGTTGCTGCGCCTGGGTGAGCATGGGTTCATGCCCGGCCTTGAGCTGGTCGAGCTGGCGATCGGGCCGGCCAGTGGCGGGGATGACCGTGGTCACTGCCGGGTGGCTGATGGCGAACTTGAGAAACAGCTGCGCCCAACTGCCAATGCTTGCCTCTGCGGCCCAGCCGGGTAACGGCAGGTCCTTGACCTTGGCGAACAGGCGACCATCGTCGAACGCCCGGTTGATGAGCACCGCAACGCCCTTGTCGTGGCACAGCGGCAGTAGATCGCGAGCGGCGTCGGGGGCATTGACCGAATAGTTGATCTGGATGAAGTCCAGGGGCTCGCTGCGCACGATACGGGCGACTTCGTCTTGGCCACTGTTCAGGTAATGGGTGATGCCGACATAGCGGGTCTTGCCCTGTTGCTTCAGCTCGCGGGCATAGGGCAGTTGGGTCTGCCAGTCGCGCAGGTTGTGGATCTGCAGCAAGTCGACCTTGTCGGTGCGCAGGCTCTTCAGGCTGCCGGCCCATTGCGCTTCGGCGTCGGCCCGGCTGTCGGCGGCGATCTTGGTGGCAATGAAGCACTGTCGGTGCCAGCCGCCCTCTTCCAGCAACTGGCCGAGAATGCTGTCGGCACCGCTGTAGTTGGGCGAGGTGTCGATCACTCGGCCACCTCCTTCGAAAAACGCCTTGAGCACCGCTTTGAGCTGCTGATACTGGGCCGAGCCGGCTTCTACTTCAAAACTGCCGGAAGTACCTGCACCGATCACCGGCAACGCTTCACCGGTGGACGGTATTTTGCGGGTCAGCAAGCCCGCCGGGGTGGCGGCATGCAGCCAGGGGCTGGCGGCAGCCAGCAACCCCAGTGTGGCACCTGCGCGTAGGACATCACGACGTGCGTACATGGAAAAGCTCCCGTCATGAATCGGAAACTTTCAAGGCTAGCCGCTCTATCCCGTGCCGGCAGGTGTTTCTGTATCTGGATGTTTAGTGATCAGGCCAGCAGCAGGCTCAGGTCAACACCCGTCGCGCCCATCGGGGGGCACCAGTAGTAGCCACCGGTCAGTGGCCGGCTGAAGCGGTACAAGCCGTCGATGATGCCGTCCTCCAGGCCGCTCATGCGTCGCAGCTGTACTTCGAACGCATCGAAGCTGTGGCCCAGGGCGACGAAGGCCAGGCCGGCGCCACGCTGATCTGCCCAGGCCACCGAACGACGGACCATGAACGCCTCGGGTTCGAAGCTTTCCTGCGCGGTGCGTTTGACGTGTGCAGACTCGGGCGCATCGTCCAGCTCTTCGTTGTCGCTCAGGCGGCGGCCGATGATGTTGTCCTGGTCAGCCTGGGGCAGCGACTTGAAGTACTCCAGGTCGTGCTTCCACAGCTGGAACGCGGCAAAGCTGGAACCATCGGCAGCAATGGCCGCCTGCACGGCATCTTCGTCCACCGGGTTCTCGGTGCCATCTTCATAGCCGGTCAAGTCATGGCCGCCACGGTGCAGGAAGCCATCAACGCTGTCAGTCAGGCGCAGGGCTGGTGCCAGCGCGTGCTCCAGGGCCTGGGCGCGCAGCAGCAGGTCGCCGCGCTCGTTACCGCGCAGCCACAGCCACAGGGCGTGCTGGGTGCTTGGGTTCTCTACGGCGGCGTCCAGCAGCGGGAAAGCGCGCAGGCCTGGTACTGCACGGCCCAGGGCCTTGGCCAGCGGCGCACCGATACCCAGGATCAGCTGGTCGCCATCGACCAGTGGCAGCAAGGCATCCAGAGCGGCAGGCAGCGCCTCGGGCGATTGCAGGGTGAAAAACAGGTGACGGGCATGGGCCGGCACCGGGGTGGCAAGCAGCCCTTTCTGGAACGGCATGACAGGCTAATCCTCGGTAAAAGCCGGAATGCTACTGCGCCTGCAGCCCTACTGCAACGCGGCATTCAGCCTCGTCATTCGCTGCACTTGGTAACAAATGGTTACCAAGTGCTGGCCCTTTGCGATTAGCTATCAATCAACGTCGACCTACACTCCTCGAGATCCTTCGTCCGAGAGACCTCCCATGACCGCCTCGCCCCTGCTAACCGCCTTCCTGCCGCTTGCGCTGGGTATCATCATGCTCGGCCTGGGGTTGTCGCTGACCCTGACCGATTTCGCTCGCGTGGTGAAATACCCCAAACCGGTGATGGTGGGCCTGGCCTGCCAGATCTTGCTGCTGCCGCTGGTGTGCTTCCTGATCGCCAACGGTTTTGGCCTGGAGTCGGCCCTGGCGGTCGGGCTGATGCTGCTGGCTGCCTCGCCGGGCGGCACCACGGCCAACCTGTTCAGCCATCTGGCCCATGGCGATGTAGCGTTGAACATCACCCTGACGGCCGTCAATTCGCTGATCGCGATCCTGACCATGCCATTACTGGTGAACTTGTCGCTGAGCTGGTTCATGGCCTCGGACCAGGCCATACCGCTGCAGTTTGCCAAGGTGCTGCAGGTATTTGCCATTGTCCTGCTGCCGGTCGCACTGGGTATGCTGATTCGTCGTTACACCCCCGCTTTTGCCGCACGCATGCAGAAGCCGATGAAGCTGGTGGCGGTGCTGTTTCTGGCCTTCACCATTGTCCTGGCACTGGCCAAGGATTGGCAGACCGTGGTCGAGTACGCACCGGTGGTGGGCCTGGCTGCGCTGTCGTTCAACCTGCTGAGCCTGGCCGTGGGCTACTGCGTGCCGCGCCTGTTGAACATCCCCAAACGTCAGGCAATTGCCATCGGCATGGAAATCGGCATTCACAACGGCACGCTGGCGATTGCCTTGGCGCTGAGCCCGTCGTTGCTGAACAACCCGACCATGGCGGTGCCGGCGGCGCTGTACAGCCTGATCATGTTCTTCACGGCGGCAGGGTTTGGCTGGTGGGTGAGCCGCGGGCATGTGGCCGCGCAGCCCGAAGTTGAAACCACACATTGAACGCCAGCATGTGACCTGTGGGAGCGGGCATGCCCGCGAACACCGGCAAAGCCGGTGCCATCCATCGCGTGTGCTGCTTCGCGGGCACGCCCGCTCCCACAGGTCAGGTACAGACCAATCATTGCCGGTTGCGCTTGCTGCGCAACTGGTGCTTCAACGTCTTCAACGGTGGCGCATAGAAAAACCCGAACGACACACTCCCCGTGCGCCCCTTCACCGCGTGGTGCAACTGGTGCGCACGGTGCAGGCGCTTGAGGTAGCGGTTGACCGGGCGTGGCGTGCGCGGCCAATGCCGGTGAAAGAACCCGTCGTGAGCCACGACATACAACATGCCGTACCCCGCCACACCGCCGCCAATCCACTGCAACGGTGCATAACCACTCTTGCCCAAGGCGACCAGCGCTGTGGCGACCAGCCCCAGGGCCACCAGGTACAGGTCGTTGGTTTCGAGCATGCCCAGGTGTGGCTCATGGTGCGAGCGGTGCAGCCACCAGCCCCAGCCATGCATGATGTACTTGTGAGCCAGCGTGCCAACGCCCTCCATGGCCACCAGGGTGCCGAACAATACGGCGAGATTGAACAGCATGGAACGGTCCGGTGGATGGCAAAGGGAGGCGCAAGGGTACCGGCTGCCCAGGTTTTTTTCCATGTGGGCGTGACCGGCTGCCGGCCACTCACGGATGAATCCATTGTCATGTTTTTGCCCTTGACCTGCTCTGCCACGCGGCGTATGGTCCGCGACGCAATTTTGCCTTCCTGAACAGGAGACCTGCCTTGGACAGTAGCCCCAGTCGCTTGCGACAGGCCCGCGTGGCGCGGTAGCCCGGCAGTGTCCTGCACTGTCTGGCCGCTCTGGCAAGACGGTGGTTTCTTGTAACCCCCGCATCTCCCCTCCCTCCTCGTGGTCCTGCGCATTTTTCTGGTTTTTCAACCGCGCCAACTGATGGCGTTCATGCAGGCGTGTGCCTGCGGAAGAGGTTTGCTATGGATTGGAAAGTATTTCTGCTGCGCGTCAGCATTGCCCTGCTGCTGGGGGCACTGATCGGTGCCGAACGGCAATTGCGCCAACGCCTGACCGGGCTGCGCACCAATGCGCTGGTGAGTACTGGTGCCTGCCTGTTCGTGCTGATGACCCAGGCGGTACCAGGCATGGCGCCTGCCGATGCGTCACGCGTCGCCGCCTATGTCGTGTCGGGCATCGGCTTTCTCGGTGGCGGTGTGATCATGCGCGATGGTTTCAACGTGCGTGGCCTGAACACCGCGGCCACGCTGTGGTGCACGGCTGCGGTCGGCGTGCTGTGCAGCCTGGGGCTGCTGCTGGAGGCGGCACTGGGTAGCCTGGTGGTGCTATGCGCCAATATCCTGTTGCGTGACATCGCCCAGCGCCTGGACCGTCAGGACGTGTTGCCGGCCACCGAGGTGGAACAACACTTCGAAGTGCGCATCGTCTGCCGCGCCGAGGACGAGATCCAGGTGCGCAGCCTGATGCTGCATAGCCTGGGCGATCCGCAGCTGCGCTTGCAGTCACTGCAGAGCGAAGACCTGGACAGCCCGGCGCGCCTGGAAGTGCGCGCCGAACTGTTGGGCACCGCGCAGGCACCGGCGCAACTGGAGCGGCTGGTCAGCCGGGTAAGCCTGGAGAAAGGTGTAAGCTCGGTGCGCTGGCAATTACAGTCGCAGGAATTGGCGGCGGACTAGAACGACAGGAGTGCTTCATGGTTATCCGCCCTACCCTTGAACGCGATGTTCAATCCCTGCCGGACGTCGAGCGTTCGGCAGCCCAGGCTTTTGTCGGCTGGCCGGCACTGGCCTGGCTGGCGCAGGGTGATGTGATGGATTGCGCCGCACACAGGGCTTTCGTCGAGGCAGGTGGGAGCTGGGTGGCTGAGGATCGTGCTGGGCGTATTGTGGGATTTGCATGCGCCCGGCTTGAGGAGCAGGCACTGCACCTTCATGAGATATCCGTGCGCCAGGAGGCCCAAGGGCAAGGTGTCGGGCGCCGATTGCTGCAGCATGTAGTAAATGCCGCGCGCTGCGCCGGTGTTCGCGAGCTGACGTTGACGACCTTTGGCGATGTGCCCTGGAATGCGCCGTTTTATGCACGGTTCGGGTTTGAGGTGATCGATGAGGGGCTGCTAGGCGAACGGCTTCAGGGCATTCTTGCCAGCGAGCACGCTCACGGCCTGAAAGGGCGTTGTGCAATGCGCCTGCGCATTACTCCTTAACCTTTGGGGCTGCTTCGCAGCCCATCGCGACGCAAGGCCGCTCCCACAGGTACTGCATAATCCCGCAGCCTGCGCGGCCCCTGTGGGAGCGGGCATGCCCGCGAAGAACCCAGCGCGGTGGATGGCACCGGCTTCGCCGGTATTCGCGGCTAAAGCCGCTCCCACAGGTACTGCATAAGCCCGCAGCCTGGGCGGTCCTTGTGGGAGCGGGTTCACCCGCGAAGAATCCTGCGCGGTGGATGGTACCGGCTTCGCCGGTGTTCGCGGGCCTGCCCGCTCCCACAGTGATCGCGCAAACGCTTAGAGTTTGAACAAGACAGTTGCTCCCACAGAGGAGGCAAAAGCGCCCCGGCTATGCCAGCACCACACTCCCCGCCACGCAATACCCATCCCGCCCCTGCTGTTTGGCCTGGTACAACGCCCGATCTGCCGCCGCGACCAGCGCCTCGGTGGTCACCCCTTCCCGCGCCAGGTCGCCCACCGCGATCCCCGCACTGAACGACACCCGCCCCAACGGGCTCCCCGCATGTTCCAGCATCTGACGGCGCAACAGCTGCTGCAGCTCCTGCACCAGCACTTCAGCCCCGCGGCTATCGGTATCGGGCAGCAACAGGGTAAATTCCTCACCACCATAACGCACAGCCAGGTCGGCAGGCCGTTTCAAGGCCTGTTGCAGCACCTCGGCAAAACGCCGCAGGCACTGGTCGCCTGCCGGGTGACCGTAGCGGTCGTTATAGGCTTTGAAGTAGTCCAGGTCGAGCATCACCAGCGCCAGCGGGTAGCCCTGCCGGCGTGCCCGGCGCAGCTCTGATTCGAATACCGCATCCAGCCGCCGACGGTTGCCCAGCCCGGTCAGGCTGTCGGTCAAGGCCAGTGCCTTGAGCGTCTGGTGCGCCTGGAGCAGCGCCCGCTCGATAACGATGCGCTCGCGCAACTGGCGCAGCACCACGCCGCCAAACGCTGCCAGCCCGACCAGCAACAGCAGCATGACGGCCATTGATTTGATTGCATCATGCCGCCAGGGCGCGACGATCGACTCGCGCGACAGGCCTGCCTCCACTACCAGCGGGTAGCTGGTCAACGCGCGATAGCCATACAGCCGCGGTGTACCATCGATCACCGCCACTGCCTCGGCTACCCCTTCTGCAGCATACGGCAAGTGGTTGCGGAAGATCTCGCTGTTGGCCAGGCTGCGGCCAACCACCTGTGCCACAAACGGGCGCCGTACCAGTATGGTGCCGTCACGTTTTGCCAGCACCAGTGCGCCGCGCTCGTCGATCTTGAAGTCGCCGTAATAACGCACGAACCACTCCACTTTGATGGTGCCCAGCAATACGCCGGCGAAGCTGCCATCGGGATGGTCCAGGCGCCTGGAAATGGGAATGATCAGATCGCCGGTCGAGCGGCTGCGTACCACTGAACCGATGCGTACGCCCCGGTCGGTGTGGTTGCGGTGGTAGGTAAAGTAGTCGCGGTCGGCGTTATTGGCGTTGGCCGGGATTGCCGCCTGATCAGTGACGATCCAGCTACCGTCCGGGCCGTAAACGAACAACCCGTGCAACTGCGGCATGATGCTTTTCTGTTGCGCCAGCAAGGCATGCAGGCGCGGCCGGTCGATGTGGTCGAAACCGTCGCCTTCCAGGCGCTCGGCCAGGGCAGCGGTAATGGCGTCGACCTGGCGGATGGCATCCTCGGCATGCTGCGCCGTGGCCCGGGCCAGGTTGCTGACCATGTTCTCGGCATTGCTGTAAGCGTTTCGGTAGTCACGCCAGATGCGCCAGCCTTCCACCAGTACAAACGCCAGCATCACCACCAGCATGAACGCCAGTACCAGGCGAAACAGCGCCACGGCGCGGCCCTCGCCGGTTACCGCGAAAAGTCCGTCGTCATCGTGTTTCCTGGCTGCGCACATTGGAGTCCCTGGCCATACCGCGTTCGCCGCTTTTACTATAGTTCAGCGCTGCACGGTAGAAACCGGCGGTGAAAAAGATTAAACCTTTGCCCCAACCTCACCCTCAACTGTACGCGACACTGAGGTCGCGCCACGGTTTAAGGAGTGAAGCATGAGCAATCTCTTCATCAAGCGCGTTGGTTTCTCCATGGTGTTGGGCCTGGCATCGGTGCACGCACTGGCGGCGAGCTCCGATGACTTCGTCGATGCGGCCACCGAGGCTGGCATTGCCGAAGTGGTCACCGGCAACCTGGCCAAGGAAAAAAGCCAGAATACCGATATCAAGGCATTCGCCCAGCAAATGGTCACTGATCACACCCAGGCCAACCAGAAACTCGGCGACATCGCCCGCAAGCTGGATATATCCGTTCCGGATGAGGCGGCCATGACCGACAAGGTCAAGAAAATGATCCTGGAATGGCGTGACGAATCATTCGACAAGTCGTACCTCAACAACCAGGTCGACGCTCACGAAAAAGCAGTGGAACTGTTCAAGAAAGAGGCGGCATCGTCCGACAAGGCCGAGCTGAAAGCCTTCGCCAGCGAAACCCTGCCCAAACTCGAACAGCATCTGGAGCATGCCAAGGCGCTTCAGGCCAAACACGCCAAGTGAGGTTCGAAATGAGTAACGATGCATTGAAAACCGAAGTCCTTACCCGCCTGCTGCATTCGCACCCTGAAGGCTTGGGCAAGGAAGTGCTGGATAACTACCGCGGCGAGAAGGCGGTGGCCGGCGTGCTAAAGACGCTGCAGGAAGCCGGCTTGATCCACGACGGCAGCGTGGTGGTGGGAAGTGACCACCAGATCAGCGTGCACTACCCCATCAAGCTGTCGGCGGCAGGTGTCGAAGCGGCGCGACAAGCCGAATCCTGAGTCCTCGCCCTTTGTAGGAGCGGCCTTGTGTCGCGATCGGGTCGCAAAGCGGCCCCAGCAATTCATGCGTTAGAGCAGATGCCGTGGGGCCGCTTTGCGGCCCGATCGCGACACAAGGCCGCCCCTACACTAACCGCCTTCATTTTCTGCCAATACAGCCAACTGCGTCCGACACTGCGTCAAGGCCTCATCACGTTCCTTTAGCTGCTCCTCAAAGCGCTGCAATTGCCGCGCTTGTTCGGCGCACAAGTCCCGCCTGTCTTCCAGGCTCTGCGCCTGCACATCCAGCTGCCGGCGCATTTCCTCGCTGGCGCCTTGGGCCTGGGCGAGGATCGTGCGCAAGCCCTGGATCTGTGCATCGCGTTGTTCCAGCAACTCGTCCTGCGCCCGGCACTCGCTGGCAGCCTGGCGGTGCTCACCCAGCAAGCGCTCGTTATCGCGGTGCAGGCGGGTCAGTTCGTCCTGCTTGACGATCATGCCCTGCTGCAACTGGCGCACTTCCACCTGCATCTGCTGCAACTGCGCTTCGTGGCGGCGCTGTTCCTGCTCACGCTGTTCACGGCTGGCATTGCGATAGTGCTCCAGGGCATCGCGGGCATGGCGGTGCTTGTCTTCCAGCGACTTGACCTGTTCGTCCTTGTCAGCCAGGCGCACCTGCAATTCACCCAGCGACTGGTTGAGGCTGGCACTGCGTAGCTGTTCGGCCTGCAGGGTGCTTTGTGTGGACAGCAGCTTTTCTGTCTCGGCGGCCAATGCCGCTGCATCGATCTTGTGTTGCTGATGCGCTGCAGCCAGCGCCTGCTGGGCGATTTCCAGCTGCGCTTCAAGCGTTTCGCGCTGTTGAGTGAAGGTGCTCTCGGCCTGCTCGATCGTGAGGTCGGCCTCGTCCTGCAGCTGGGTTGCCAGTTGGCCGACCAGGCGGCTCAAGACATCGCTAAGCGCGGCGCCGCCTTCGGAAGCCACCGGTTGCTGGCCGTTCAGCTCCTTCAGGTAGCGGTGAATCGTGGTCTTGGAGCCGGTATTACCCAGTTCGATACGTATGGCATCGATGCTGGGGTTCTCGCCCCGGGCAATCAGCGCCTGACGCGCCTGCTGCACTACCACCTTGTTGATACCGCCCCGGGCCATGCTTGCTCCTACGATTTTGTACTGTGTTATGTAATATGTAATTACGTACTAATTATGACGAAATCTCCCAAGCCCTGCAAACCTTTCCTCACATGGAATAATCACGGCTTATCGCATGTGAGAGGCAAAAGGGTGTTGTTTTCGACGCTGACAACCGTACGCAAGCTGCAGGCGCACGACCTTGTGCCGGTTACGCTTTGCCGCCACCATGGGCGTCCAGCACTGATCACCGACAGAAAATGACCCTGGAAAACTACAAGGCAATCGCCGACAGCATCGCCCTGCTGCTGTACCCGCACGCTGAAGTCATCGTCCACGAACTGCGCAGCCAGACAGTCGTGCACATCGCCAACAACTTCTCCCAGCGCAAGCTGGGCGACGATTCGGCAATCGATCACGAATTGGGCGATGTGCTTGACGGCGCCAACCTGGGCCCGTACGAGAAGCTCAACTGGAATGGGCAGAAGGTCCGTTCCATCAGTACCGTGCTGCGCAACGCAGATGGCGAAGCCGAGCACCTGATGTGCATCAATCTGAACGTGTCGGTACTGGAGCAAGCCCGTGTGGCGCTCGATGCGTTCTTCCAGATGGGCCGGCTGGTACCGCAACCTGACGCGTTGTTCCGCAACGACTGGCAGGAACGTATCAACACCTTCCTCCATGCGTGGCTGCAAGCGCGCAACCTGTCGCTGCAGACGCTGCAGATGAAGGACAAGCGCAGCCTGGTGCAGGCACTGCACGCCGAAGGCGCGTTCGAAGGCAGAAGTGGTGCTGACTATGTCGCCAACGTGCTGAGCATGGGCCGGGCCACTGTGTACAAATACCTGAAAGAGCTGAAGGCCTAGCAGCGGGCTGGTCCGACAGGAGGTTGCCAGCAGCTGTGCTCGCGCACTTGTCTCCCATGGATAATTATTCTACTGTGGATAAATATTCCATATGGAGCACAGCATGCCAGCCTCTACGACTTCACCGACCGTTGCCGATGCCCTTTACCTCGATGCGCTGTACGCATCCATCAAGGAAGCCCACAGCGCGCTGCGCCCTGCCGTCAGCATCACACCGCTCACTTACAGCGCCCGGTTGTCGGCATTGACCGGCTGTGAAGTCTTGCTCAAATGTGAACACCTGCAGCACACCGGTTCGTTCAAATTCCGCGGCGCCAGCAACAAGATCCGCCTGCTGCCGATTGAGGTGCGCAAGCATGGGGTCATTGCTGCTTCTTCCGGCAACCATGGGCAGGCACTGGCACTGGCCGGTAAAACGGCTGGCGTGCCAGTGACTGTCTACACCGCCACTTCCGCCTCGCCCTACAAACTGGAGGCGATGCGCGCGCTGGGCGCCGAAGTGCTTTGCCTGCCCACGGACCCGCTAAGTGCAGAACTGGAAGCAGCCCGGCAAGCCAAGGCTCAGGGTGTACCGTTCGTGTCCCCCTACAACGACCTGCAAGTCATTGCCGGCCAGGGCACCATCGGCATGGAGTTGTTCGAGCAGGCACCAGACCTGGACGCGGTGTTTGTCGCCGTCGGCGGTGGCGGGATGATTGCCGGCATCGGCGCCGCCCTGCGTGTGCTCAAGCCGGGCACCGAAATCATTGGCTGCTGGCCGGCGAATGACCCTGCACTGGAGCAATCACTCAAGGCCGGCAAAATTGTCGAGGTGGACGCCCGCGAAACGCTGTCGGACGGCACAGCTGGCGGCGTCGAGCCCGGCGCCATCACCTTGCCGCTGTGCCAGGCACTGATTACCGATACCGTGCTGGTCAGCGAAGACGAAATCCGCGCTGCCATGCGCGATGTCGCCAGCAATGAACGCTGGATCATCGAAGGCGCTGCAGCGGTTGCGGTCGCCGGCATGCAAAAGCTTGCCGAGCGCTACCGGGGCAAGCGTGTTGCTGTAATCCTGTGCGGCCGTAACATCGTGCTGGAAAAGTTCCTCGAGGCCGTGCAATGAAGGTCTTCAGCAAGGCGCAGATTGTCGCCAGCTTCAACCCGGAGCTGGCGGTTAGCCTGCAGGAAGAAGGCTTCATCGCCTACTCCGAAGGCAAGGTGCAGGTGCCGCCCGTGCAGGGCTTCGCATTTGAAGGGGCGAACGGTGACTGCTGCGTGAAATCGGCGTACATCGAGGGCAGCCCTACCTTCACCGTCAAGCTTTCAACCGGTTTTTATGACAACCCTTCCAAGGGCCTGCCGAGCAACGATGGCCTGATGCTGGTGCTGTCTGCGCTCACCGGGCAGCCCCTGGCGCTGCTGCAAGACCAAGGCTGGCTGACCGCCATGCGCACCGCGCTGGCCGGGCGTATCGCTGCCCGACTGCTGGCACCGGCCGAGGTCAAGGCCATTGGTATTCTCGGCACCGGCATGCAGGCGCAGATGCAGCTTGAACAGCTGCGCGCCGTTACCGATTGCCGCCAGGTCATTGTCTGGGGCCGGCATGAAAGCGGGCTTGCGGCCTATGCAACATTTGCCCGTGAACTGGGCTTCGAGGTTCGCAGCACGCGGGATGCCGCAGAGGTCGCGGGCGCTGCAAACCTGATTGTCTGCACCACCCCTTCCCGCCAGGCGCTGCTACACAGCGAGTGGGTCCAGCCGGGCACGCATATCACTGCCGTCGGCGCCGATGCGCCCGGCAAGCAGGAGCTGGACCCGGCACTGGTGGCCAGGGCAGACCGCATCATCGTCGACTCGGTCGCCCAGTGCAGCCAGTACGGCGAAGTGGCCCACGCGCTCAAGAGCGGTCAGCTACACGCCAACCAGCTGATCGAGTTGGGCGCGTTGCTGGCCGGCCGCGCCAAAGGGCGCGAGCACGACGGCCAGATCACCGTGGCAGACCTGACCGGCGTGGCAGTGCAGGATGCGCAAGTCGCAAGCTACGCCCTGGCTGCACTGAGCGCCTGAGGCCATAGCGAAGTCAGAGCAAACGCTGCACCTGCGCCGGCGTACGCTGCATCAGCACCTTGCCATTGCGTACCGACACTAGCGCATGCCCCTGGGTACGGACCATTTCGTAATCGTCAGGCGCCGACAACAGCAACAGGTTCGCCGGCCGCCCCACCTCGATGCCGTAGCGCTCGCCCAGGTTCAGGGTGCGGGCGCTGTTATCGGTGATCAGGTCAAGGCAACGCTGCAGGTCTTCGTAGCCGAGCATGTGGCAGATGTGCAGGCCGGCTTCAAGAATGCGCAGGATGTTGCCATTGCCCAGCGGGTACCACGGGTCGACGATGGAATCCTGGCCAAAGCACACGTTCATCCCCGCACGGTCGATCTCTGCCACACGGGTCACGCCACGGCGCTTGGGGTAGTTGTCGAAGCGCCCTTGCAGGTGAATGCTCTCGGTCGGGCACGACACGAAGTTGATGCCCGACAGCTTGAGCAGGCGGAACAGCTTGTAGCAGTAGGCATTGTCATACGAGCCCATGGCCACGGTGTGGCTGGCCGTCACCCGGGCACCCATGCCGCGCACCCGGGCCTCCTCGGCCAGCACTTCCAGGAAGCGTGATTGCGGGTCGTCGGTCTCGTCGCAGTGCACGTCCACCAGGCAACCGGTACGCTCGGCCAGGTCCATCAGGAACTTCACCGACGACACGCCCTGGTCGCGGGTGTTCTCGAAATGCGGAATACCGCCGACCACATCGGCGCCAATCGCCACCGCTTCGGTCATCAGCGCCCGGCCGTTGGCGTACGACTCGATACCCTCCTGCGGGAAGGCGACAATCTGCAAGTCGACCAGCTCGCGTACTTCATCACGTACCTCGACCATGGCCTTGAGTGCGGTGAGTTTCGGGTCGGTCACATCGACGTGGGTGCGCACATGCTGGATGCCGTGGTCCACCAGCATGCCGATGGTCTTTTTTGCGCGCGACTTGATGTCTTCATGGGTGGTGATTTCCTTGCGCTCGGCCCAGCATTCGATGCCTTCGAACAGGGTGCCGCTCATGTTCCACCGGGGTTCGCCGGCAGTCAGTGTGGCGTCGAGGTGGATATGCGGTTCGACAAAGGGCGCCACCACCAGGTTTTGCCCTGCGTCCAGGTCATGGGCAGCAGCGGGCGCCACCCCCTCGGTCTGCGGCACGATGGCGGCAATGCGCTCGCCGTTCAGTTCGATGCGGAACAGGCCAGGCTTGCCGCGCAGGCGTGCGTTGAGGATGTTCATGCTGTTACTCCTTGCCGTGGGCTTCGCTCATGCGCCATACCAGCATGGCGACCGAAGCATTCATGCGAAAAAGCGGGTCATCGATGGACTGCCCGCTCAGTTGTTCGATGCGCTGGATGCGCTGATTGATGGTGTTGCGGTGCAGCCCTAGCCGCTGTGCGGCCTTGAGCCCGTTGCCGTTTTCCATGAGCAAGGCGTCGAGGGTGTGCACCAGGGCATTGGCCTGCTTGCGCCCAGGGGCGATCAACGGGCCGAGCGTACGGCTGACAAAGTCGTCGATCAGCGAGCGGTCGACGATGCCTTGCAGCAGGCGCAGCACGCCCAGTTCGCTGAAGTTGCAATAGCCGTTGGCCGGTCGCAGGTGCTGCGCTACGTCCAAAGCCTGACGTGCCTCGTTGAGGGCCTGGCGATAATGCGCACAATCGTCGGCGAGGCTCGACAAACCCATGTGTAAACTCAGCTCACCCGTCGCGGCCTGCAACTGCCGGTAAAGCGCAGCCAACGTTTCGGGCAGGTCGTGTGTATCGGCCAGCAGCACCACGAACAGATCGCCCGGCAGCTGCGCCGTAACGCTGCCTGGCCGTTGGCGGCACCAGGCTTCGAGCTGGTCTTCCAGGGCCTGCCGGGTAGCTTGCCAGGTACGCTCGCCGTGGGCCAGCCCATGGTGCTCGAACAAGCCATCCACACCCGCCAGGCGCAAAGCCAGCAAGCGCCGCGGCGCGTCCAGTGCCAGTTGCAGGTGCGTTGCCCGCTGTCGGGCAATCGCCAGGCTCGGGTAGTCGCCGGTGAGCAACTGGCCAAGGATGTCGTGGCGCGAGCGGCGTACCTGGCTCATCTGCACCAGCGCCGTGCCAATCAGGTGGGTGACCACCACCATTTTCAATGCATACGGCTGCTCGATCAGCGGCAGGCCAAGTTGCTCGGCTCGCGCGATGACAGATGCAGGGACGCTCTGGATAAAGCTGCCGCCGGTGAGGATCACCATGCCGGCGATGCCCACGGCGTCGCCGTCTTCCACCAGGCTCAGCAGGTTGGCCTCGCCGCGCGGGTGGTTGATGCCAGTGACAAACACCAACTCACCGCCCATCACCCATTCGGCGATGCCTTCGTTTTCCGCCACATACGGCCAGCGCACCCGCCGCTGAAGGTTGCGTGCCCCGGCCAGCACACGCATCTCGTGCAGGCCAGGCAAATGCAGGATCTCGTCCAGCGCCAGGCTCACGGTTCGACACCCGCCTGGCCCGGCGCCCGGCGGCGTGCGCCCAGTTCGAGCATGACGATGTAACACAGGGCCGAGGCGCCGATACCCACCAGCGGAGCGACCCACGGCGAGGCGTACGCCAGGACCGCGCCCACGGCATAGGCAAACAGCCCGGTGAGGTTGTAGCGTGGCAGGCTTGCCGTGCCCAGTGCCGGGTACTGGCCGCGGTGGCGATACCAGAAGTCAGCCATGATCACCCCGCCCACCGGTGGAATGATCGAGCCCAGCAGCACCAGGAACGGGATCAGCATTTCGTACATGCCACCAATCGCCAGCACAATGCCAACCCCGGCCGCCACCAGCGTTGCCGTGCGCCGGCGCTCACTGCGCAACAAATGGCAGGCGGCCGCCGACACGTTGTAGATGGTCGGCCCCTGGATGGTCCACAGGTTCAGGCACAGCATCACCACAGCCGCGAACGACAGGCCCTGCAGCATCATTACTTCGACAATATCGGCCTGCTGGTAAACCATCGCGCACCAGGCACCGGCCACTACCATCAGGCCGTTGCCAAGCAGGAATGCCACCACGCTGGCGATCACCGCCACCCGGCCGCTACGCGACAGCCGTGTCCAGTTGGTGGCTTGGGTGGCACCACTGGCGAAGGTGCCGAACACCATGGTCACTGCTGCCGAAAAGGTCATGGTCTCGTGCGGCACTACTGCAGCCAGGCCGGCAAAGCCACCGGCATCGCGGGTGGCGATGTACATCGACACCAGCAGCAGCACGAACATCAATGGCACCGACACGCGCGACAGCACGTCCAGCCCCTTGAAGCCGATGATGGCAGTAATGCTGAAACCCAGCCCGAACAGCACCATCAACGGTACGCCGAAACCTTCCGCCAAGCCCAGTAGCTTGACCAGCACGATGGCCACCGTGGCCGTACCCCAGGCGTACCAGCCCAGTTCAGCGAAACCCAGCAGGAAATCCGAGAGCCGGCTACCTGCCTCACCGAAACAGAAGCGCCCCATCAACACGGTATTCAGCCCGCTGCGCGAAGCGATGAATGCCAACGCTGCGGCATACATCGCCAGCAGGCTGTTGCCGACGGTGGCCACCCACAACATGTCGACAAAGTTGAAAGCCATGCCCAGCTTGCCGCCGGCGAACATCGTGCCGGTGAAAAAGGTAAAGCTGAACAAGACCATGGCAATCGGCAGCAGGCCCTTGCGGGCGGACTGCGGGGCTTCGCTGAGGGGGAATTCGCTGGGTGAGCTCATTGCACGGGGCTCCGGGTGGTAGTTGGGAGCTGGAAGAGCAATATGCGGGCCGCTTTTTCGAGGGCCGAAACCCGGAATCAAATCGGGCAGGCAGCCCAGAAGGGGATGTGCACTGTGAACATTAAAGTCGCATTTCAGCGTTATGAAGGTGTGCTGAACGACTTATTTTGAGGCATTCATGCACCAAAGCGGGCTTGGGCTGGGTAGGATTCACCCAGCCAAGCTTGCGCGGTCAGTGTGGGGGCAACTGTATTGCTGCCCATTCTAAAATTCCGCACGATTACTGTGGGAGCGGGCGCGCCCGCGAACACCGGCGAAGCCGGTGCCATCCACCGCGCTGGATTCTTCGCGGGCTAGCCCGCTCCCACAGTGGCCCCGGTGGCCTATGCCGCCCCGTCCAGGCCCATCTGCCAGAAGTCCGCCTCCAGGCTGGACGCCTGGCCGAAAATCCCCACCAGCTCGGCAAAGCGCTGCTCGGTCATGCTCCGCGCTGCCAGTTCATCCAGGTGTTTGCGCGCTGCCGCCGCCACACTTTGGTAGCCCTCCCCGGCATACTCACCAATCCACTCGCGATACGGGTGGTTGCTCAAGTCGCCGATGCGCTCGGCCAGAGCCCGGCCGATTTCGGCATAGCCGATCACACAAGGCGCCAGTGCCACGTGCAGTTCCAACAGGTCACCGGCGGCGCCGCAGTCCAGCACGTACCGGGTGTATGCCACCGTGGCCTGGTGCTCTGGCGCGGCCTCGATATCTGCCTGGGTCAGCCCCCAACGCGCGCACAGGCGCACGTGCAGATCGGTTTCATCCAAAATCGCCGCCAGGCCGGCCTGCGCCGCGCGGATATCTGCCGGGCGACGGCTCTTGTAGGCCGCCAGTGCCCAGGCGCGGGCGAACTGGATGAGGAACAGGTAATCCTGTACCAGGTAAGTCCGGAACGCTTCCTCGCTCAGCGTGCCCTCGCCCATCTGCCGCACAAAGTCATGGTCTACATAGCTGTGCCACTGTTGGGTGGCTGCGGCCTTGAGGCGCTCGAAGATATCCATGCTCATTTGCCCTCCGGGTAGACGGCATCGAAGAAGGCCAGCTCCAGCGCAACGGTGCGCTGGTAGAAGTCACTTGCCAGTGCAGCTTCCTGCGGGCCGACGCGGTCCAGTTCAGACTGCAGGAAAGCAACAAAGGCCTGGAATGCCGGGTTGTCGTGCAGGGTGATCCACTCGGCATGGACGAAGTTGCCCGGCATCGGTTTTGGCGCCTTCAGCGCCCAGTCCAGGTACAGGCCTTCGGCAACGTTGAGCACTGCCAGCGCCGCTGCATACGAGCGGGTCGCTGCCGCTTCGCGCATGATCGCCTTGAAGCCTGCGGTTGGCACGGTATCGGTCGGTTCACTGCGTTGAGCCGGGCTTACATCCAGTGCCTCGAAGGCACGCAGGAAGTAGGTGTTCTCATCGCTGGAAATCATCCCGGCAAAGCGGCCGAAGCGCAGACGCGCCTCGAACGTATCGGCGGTGGCGATGGCCGCACCCAGCAAGGTCAGGAAACTGTCGAGAAAGCGATGGTCCTGCACCAGGTAGTCGACCATGATCGGGTCCGGCAGGCTGCCGTCGCACAATTGGGTCACGAAACGGTGGCCAACGGCCGCCGACCAGGTCGGCTCGCTTTGGCGGCGCAGGGACTGGCTGAAACGTTCGGTCATGTTGCTGTCCTTGATGAAGGTGACAGCGAGACCTTGGCAGTTGACATGGACGGGCCTCGCAGTGAGGCCGGCAAAAAGGCAGGTTACAAGCCCCATCCCTTCGCCGGCATGATCCGGATCAGGTTCGAAGGGTCACCGCGCTGCTGCTTGCAGCGGTTTCTCAGCCCTTTGCCGGGCTCCCCTTGGTGGCGAACAGGTATACCCCAGCGCGCCGGGGGTGTCACGCCCCAATGCACCCAATCAGTGGGCATTGGGTCACCCGCTTGTGGGGACTTGTACCCATTTTTGACGCCCCGCCGCTGGGTGCACATCAGGCGCCACAACGATTTGTTTAACAAAGCATTACTGAAATATCAGTTGGCACATCCGTTGCTGAAGGCCTTTTAACGGGCAAAACGCCATTGATGGCTAGAAGCCATACAGCCGCGAGCGAGGCACAAGGCAATGAAAACACCTGCCGTGATCCACCCTACCAGGCACGCATTCCAGCTATCTTCGGTCACCGCGCTGATGGTCAGCCTCGGACTGATCACGGCCATGGCCTCCCCCCTGGACGACAACAGCCAGCCGTCGCCGACCGACCCCTCGGCCTATACCGACCAGCCGGCCGACCCGACCCCGGCCTTGCTCAACCTGAACACCTTGCCAGACGCCAACCAAGGCTCGCTGGAGCTGATCAATGGTGTGTACGGCGACCGCAATACGGTGCGCATCGACAACGTGCTGCCGCCCGCCCTGCAAACCTCGGACCGATACCCCACAAACGGCAAACCCAGCCCGTTGTTCGGTGCGCAACCCTTCACTCAGCAACTGTTGTTGTTCGAAGAGTTCGGGCCAGAAAAACTGGACCCGACAGTGCCGCGGCCCGACCTGACCTTCCCAGTGCCCACCCTGGGCGCGGCCCCCGCGCAAGACCCCAACGTGGTTGCACGCAGCGGGCCAAGTGGCACGGCACTGGAAGCGTTCCTCAAGCAACCCGGGCTGTACCCGTTCCCGACCCAGTACGCCAATGTGCTGGACCGCAACCCATGGAAGGCGCAGATCGAGATGTTCCTCAACCGCCAGCCGGTCGGTTCGCCTGCTGAAGGCCGGCCACCAGGAAAAGGCTGGTCGCACCAGCGCTGGAACGAGTTCTACCCGCAGGCGGCATTCAAGACTGCGCAAGCCGGTGCGCGCATCAACCTCGGCCTGCGTGACCGCAAACAGCTGCACAACTATGCGGTTGGCGAGTTCGCACCCGGCGGCCTGTATTACCAGACCTCCGACATTCCGACCACGCTGGGCACCACCAAGGGCATCGACACCCGCTTCCACCCGAACATGCCCTTGCAGAACCACAAGTCGCTGTGGACATTCGACGGCACCTTCCCGGCCAAGGTGTTGATGGTGCGCTACGGCCAGCCGATCGTGATGCGCCATTACAATGCCCTGCCGATCGACCCCTCGGCCAACGGCGGCTTTGGCCTGCACACCATTTCCACCCACGAGCACAACGGCCACTCCCCGGCCGAGAGCGATGGCTTTGCCAACGCCTACTTCTTCCCGGGCCAGTACTATGACTACCGTTGGCCGGTGCAACTGGCCGGCTACGACACCATCAACACGCGCGCCCAGGACCCGCGTGCGGCCTTCCCCTGCGCACCGGGTGAAACCCTGTTCGTCAACGACGGCACGCCAGGCCTTAAAACTTGCCAGAACGGCAGCATCAAGATCCGCGGTGACTGGCGTGAAACCATGAGTACCCACTGGTTCCACGACCACATGATGGATTTCACGGCGCAGAACGTCTACAAGGGCAACGCCGTGATGATGAACTACTACAGCGCCCTGGACCGCGGTAACGAAGCCCTGCAGGACGGCGTCAACCTGCGTTTCCCCAGCGGCTCGGGCATGCCATGGGGTAACCGTGACTATGACGTCAACCTGATGATTGCCGACAAGGCCTGGGATGCCAACGGCCAGCTGTGGTTCAACCCGTTCAACACCGATGGCTTCCTCGGTGACCAGATCCTGGTCAACTGGCAGTACCAGCCCAGGCTCAAGGTGCGTGCGCGTAGCTACCGTTTCCGCATCCTCAATGGTTCGGTGTCGCGCTACTTCAAGTTTGCCGTGGTGCGGGAAATTGCCGGTACCAGCGGCGAGTTCAAAGGCCCGGCCGGCTCCAACCTGTCCTATGCCCGCGTGCCTTTCCACATGATTGCCAACGACGGCAACATCATGGAGCACGCCGTGCCATTCGACGGCACCCTGGACCTCAACGGTGACGGCAACCTGCAGGACAACAACGGCATCCTGCCGCTGCAGGGTATCGCCGAGCGCTACGACATCATCATCAATTTCGCCAAAAACGGCATCAAGGCGGGCGACAAGCTGTACTTCGTCAACCTCGAGGAGCACCGCACCGGCAAGGGCCCGGAAGTTGCCATTTCGCTGGCTGATGTGCTGTCCGGTAAATACAAGGCGGTGATCAAACAGACCAGCAAGGGCCCGCAGTGGGATAACGGCGACCCGGCGGTCGGCAAGTTCCTGCAACTGCTGGTGCAGCCATACACCGGCCAGGACCTGAGCATGGACCCGGTGGCCTATGAGCCCGCCAAGCCAGGAAAGGCCGCAGGCCTGAAAATGCTGCCGCTGCCAATTGACCGCGACTCGGCCACCGACCAGGCCAAGATAAAGAACGCCCGCCACCGCGAGTTCATCTTTGGCCGCTCCGACGGTACCGACACCGCCCCCTGGACCATCAAGACCGATGGCGGCTTTGGCTACAGCATGGACCCACGACGCATCAGTGCAGCGCCACAACTGGCCAACCAGTCCACCGACGGTGGTTTCAGCGGCGACGGCACCCTGGAAGTGTGGAAGATCGTCAACGGCGGTAATGGCTGGAGCCACCCGGTGCACGTGCACTTCGAGGAGGGCGTGATTCTTAGCCGCGACGGCAAGGCCCCGCCAGAGTGGGAAAAATGGGCACGCAAGGACGTGTATCGCATCGGGCCGGAGGTAGATTCTTCGGAAGAAGTGGAAATGGCCATCCGCTTCCGCGAGTTCGCCGGTACCTACATGGAGCACTGCCACAACACCCAGCATGAGGACTCGTCGATGCTGCTGCGCTGGGACATTGAGCACCCGGGGCAGTTCCAGGTGATGCCGACCCCGCTGCCAGGGTGGGATGGCGTGCAATACGTGGCTTCGGTGGGCCTGCCGACCTTCCGTACCAAAGGCCATGACGACGACGACCCGGCCAACAAACCACCCGTCGCGGCCAATGACAGTGCAGCCACTACCGCTGGCAAGCCGATCACCCTGAATGTGCTGGCCAACGACACCGACCCGGACGGCAACGTACCGCTGACAGTGACCGGCCTCAGCCAGCCAGACTCCGGCCAGGGTAGTGTCAGCACCAACGGCACCACAGTGACCTACACCCCACCCGCGACGGTCGCCACGCCGTTCACTGCCAGCTTCAACTACACGGCGCGGGATGCCAAGGGTGCCGAGTCGGTGAACCCGGCCACGGTCAGCATCGCCGTAAGCGCGGCGGCAGCGGTCGACCAGATCCAGGTCACCAGTGCCACGGTGCAGGTGCGCAGCGGCAACCGCTTCACCTGGGATGTGCAAGGGACCACCACGGTGGCCACGGGCAACAGCATCAGCGTGACTGCGGCAACCACCGGAGGCCCGGTAAGCCTGGGGAATGCCACGCTGACTGCCGCTACAACGGGAGCCCGCTGGCGGGTGTCTGTGACCACTACCGGCTTCGGCCCGGCCACGCCAGCAACGGTCACCGTGAAATCGACGCTGGGGCAGACGGTGACAGCGCCAGTCAGATATCAGTAAGTGCAATGCGGGGGCCGCCGTGCGGCCCCTTTCACCCAACAACGAGGATCGCATCATGCCCGGCTCATGGCGTTTCCTGCTGGTACTTGCGGTATTTGCCGCCAGCATCCCCTACTGGCCACTGCAGCCGAAGCAACCGGTGGCCGAGGAAACCGCAAGCCCTTGGGGCGCCAACTACTTCCCCAACATCCCCCTGCTCACCCAGGACGGCGAAAAGGTGCATTTCTTCGACGACCTGATCAAAGACAAAGTGGTCGCCATCAACTTCATCTTCACCGGCTGCTCCGACTCCTGCCCCGTGGAAACCGCGCGCTTGCGCCAGGTGCAGAAGATTCTGGGGGACCGGGTCGGCAAGGACATATTCCTCTATTCCATCAGCATCGACCCCTACAACGACACCCCCGCCACCCTCAAGCGCTATGCCGAAAAGTTCGGCATCGGCCCTGGCTGGACGCTGCTCACCGGCGAGCCCGACGACATCGAGCAACTGCGCCGTAGCCTGGGGCTGTGGATTGAAGGCCTGGAAAACGGCCGCTCCAAAGACCACAACCTGAGCCTTATCATCGGCAACCAGGCCACCGGCCGCTGGATGAAGGCCTCGCCCTTCGAAAGCCCGTACATCCTCGCCGACCGGCTGGGCAACAGCCTGCACAACTGGAAGCAGGCCAGCGCCATGAGCAACGACTATGCCCAAGCCCCCGAGATACGTTCGCCCAGCAGTGGCGAGCAGATTTTCCGCACGCGTTGCTCGTCCTGCCACACCTTGGGCAATACCGAGCCAGGCCAGCCAGCTATCGGCCCGGACCTGCTGGGCGTAACCCGTCAGCGTGACGCCAACTGGCTGACCCGCTGGCTGAAGGAGCCCGACCAGATGCTGGCCGAGAAAGACCCACTGGCCATGCTGCTGTATGAGCAATACAACCGCCTGGCCATGCCCAACATGCGCCTGGGCGATGCCGAAGTCAGCGCATTGATGAGCTATATCGAGGAAGAAACCACACGCCTGCAAACACCCGTCGCGAATCGGGAAAACCCTTAGAGGCGATTGGCCATTAGTCATCAGCCTGTCATCTCCTTGTCGTATTTTTTGAGCATCACCCAGGGTCGGGAACTATCAGCAGTGATACGCCGTTCGCTTTCCTCCGCCAGCCTCCTGCGGCTGCTGATCCTGATGCTGTGTGCAGCCACCCTGGCCTTTCTCTGGGGGCTGCACATCACGCAGAAAGCCGCCGCCCGCCAGGACGCGCTGTCGGCCAAGGCCGCCGAGCACCTGAACCTGGCCAGCATCGTCGGCGAAAGCCTGCGCCAACTGGTGGACCGCGCCCAGGCCGTGGGCCGGGTCACCCAGGACGACATGAAGGTGCTGCGCCAGGGCAACTTCAGCCTGGCGCGGATACTGGCCGAAGACCCGGTGTTCAAGCGCATGAGCCTGTACGACCGGCAAGGCCGGCTGTTGTCAGCCAGCCATACCGACGAGGCCACCGCACTGCCCGAGGACTGGTTACGCCAGCTGCAACGGCACGTCGCCCGCTATGGCTTCAAACCCTTTCTGCCCAGCGTGCAGGCGCCTGACCAGCAGGCCACCCTGCCCAACTGGCGCCTCCCCTTTCTGCTGCCATTGACCGACCTGCCAGGGCGCGAAATCGAAAACATCCTGGTGGTACAACTGGACATCGGCTACCTGGCGGTGCTGTTTCAGCATATCGACCTGGGCAGCAGCGGGCTGGTGCGCCTGCTGCAGGATGACGGCCTGGAGCGGCTGCGCATAGACACCAGCGGCGTGGTGGTGGCCGGCGATGGGTTGCAGCCAGAACTGCCGGATACCGGCAGCGACGCGGGCATGCTGACCCAATACGCGGCCGGCGACGCGTACCAGAGCCTGTACCGGCATGTGCCAGAGCGCGGGTTCAGCGTCGTGGTCAGCCAGCGCCAGGACGAAATCCTCGCGCCTTCGACCCTGGCCTATTCCCGACAATTCTGGTTGAACCTGAGCATGACGCTGATGATCATTGCCAGCCTGCTGTGGACCTTGCGCCTGTTGCGCAAGCGGCAAGAGGCCTTCTGTGCACTGGAACATGCCCAGCAAGTCAACCAGCAGCTTATCGGCCGCCTTGAGGACGAACACCGGCGCAGCAGCCATGCCGCCGCCACCGACCACCTCAGCGGGCTGCACAACCGCCGCCAGTTTGTCGAGGTGGCCGGCCAGGCGCTGACCCGCCAGCGTGGCAAGCGCCGGTTGATGGCAATCCTGTTCATCGACATGGACCGCTTCAAGTCGATCAACGATTCGCTCGGGCACAAGATCGGCGACCTGCTGTTGCAGGCCGTGGCCGGACGCATCCAGCGCTTGCTGGAGCCCGGTGACGAGGCTTCGCGCTTTGGCGGCGACGAATTCGTGGTGTTGCTGGCGGGCGAGCGCAGCGAAGACCAGATCAATGCCTGGGTCCGTGAATTGGTCCAGCGCTTGTCAGCCACCTATGCCCTTGACGGCCAGGAGGTCAACACCAGCCCGAGCGTGGGCGTCAGCATCTGCCCACGCGACGGCCAGGACATCGACAGCCTGATCCGCAGTGCCGATGCCGCAATGTATTCGGCCAAGCAGGCCGGGCGGGCCCAGTACCGCTTCTTCGACCCCTCGCTGAACCTGGCCGACATCCAGGCCTTTACCCTTGAGCAGGCGTTCGGCAGCGCCTTGGCCGAGCGCCAGTTCGTGCTGCACTACCAGCCGCAGATCCGCCTCGACACCCAGCAGGTACTGGGCTACGAAGCGCTGGTGCGTTGGGACCACCCCGAATTCGGCCTGCTGTACCCGGACCGCTTCATCGACCTGGCAGAGCGCAGCGGCTTTATTGTCGACCTGGGCTGGGAGGTGTTGCGCCTGGCCTGCGAGGCCCTGGCAGACTGGGACGCCCACGGCCGGGGAACACGGCTGGCCGTCAATGTATCGGCCCTGCAACTGCGCCAGGGCGACTTCGCCATGCGGCTGCTGAGCGAACTGCAACGGTATGCCATTGCCCCGCAGCGGCTGGAGCTGGAAATTACCGAAACCACCATCCTCGACCCCGAAGGTACGGCCGTGGAGCACCTGCATACCCTGCGCGGCGCCGGCCTGGGCATCAGCCTGGATGATTTCGGCCGCGGCTACGCCGGCTTCGCCCATCTGCATTCGCTGCCATTGAGCAAACTGAAGATCGACCGTTCGCTGATCGCCCCGCTGTCCAACAGCCCTGATGACAGCCCGATCGTGTCCTCCACCATCATCCTGGCCAAGCGCCTGGGCCTTGAAGTGGTCGCCGAAGGCGTGGAAACCCGCGAACAGGTGGTGTGCCTGAAGCTCGCCGGTTGTGATATCGCCCAGGGCTACCACTTCAGTCGGCCACTGTCGCCGGCGCAGTTGCGCGAGTACCCGCCGTTCAATGGTGTCGAGGAAAAGGCATGCGTGTAATGAGAGCGCTGGCAGGGTTGATGGCGGTCAGCGTGTCCATCAACGTGGCACTGGCCGATTGCACGCCACACAGCTTGCGCCTTGCGGTGATCCCGATCAAAAGTGCCATCGACATGGCCCGTGAGCACCAACCGCTGCTGCAACGCCTGAGCCAGGCGGCCGGGGTACCGGTGGAGCTGGTGATTGCGACCTCTTACGAAAGCGTGGTGGACGCGATTGTTTCTGGTGGTGCGGACATCGCCCGCCTTGGCCCTGCCTCGTATGTACTGGCCCATCGTCGCGATCCGCGTATCGAGCCGTTTGCCACCTTTACCTTGAGTGCCGGCCCTTACACCCCGGCAGGCAATCATTACCAGGCGCTGCTGCTGACCCGCGGCGAAAGCCCTGACAATATCGAAGCTTTGCGCGGCAGGCGCGTGGCCCTGACCGACCCGGCCAGCACCTCGGGCAGCCTGGTGCCCAGTGTCGAATTTGCCGCCCGGGTGGGCATGCCGCTGTCGCAGTTCTTTGGTGCGCTGGTGTATGCCGGCAACCACGACAAGGCGCTGGAGGCGTTGCTGGAGGGCCGGGTCGATGCCGCGTTCGTCGCCAGCGAGCGCACCGATGCCTATGTGGCCCAGCATGCCATCGCCCCAACGCGGCTCAAGGCGCAGTGGCGCTCGCAACCGATCTACTACGACCCGTATGTGTTCAGTGCCAGCCTGTGCCCGGCGCTGAAAAGCCGTATTCGCAAAGCCATGCTCGATGACCCGCAGGCACTGGCGGCATTCGTTGCCTCACAGGATGCCAGCGGGCTGGTGCCGGTCAGCCAGGCCGACTATGAACCGCTGCAGCAGATGATGAATGCGGCGTTGCCCCTCCAGTAGCAGCAGATATCTTCCGGGCTGGCGCGATTTTTGTGGGAGCGGGCGTGCCCGCGAACACCGGCGCAGCCGGTGCCATCCACCGCGTTGAATTCTTCGCGGGCACGCCCGCTCCCACAGGGAAACCAGTGGGTGTGCCATCACCTACAGTGGGTGAGGTACACGACAGACAACCCATTTCGGTTTATCGTGTACCCATCACCCGCCGACACCCGCACCATGACCGATATCGAGCGCTACCTTCGCGCCGCCACCCGTGACAACACCCGGCGCAGCTACCAGGCTGCCATCGAGCACTTTGAAACCCACTGGGGCGGTTTTCTCCCGGCCACCGCCGAGAGTATTGCCCGCTATCTGGCCGACCACGCCGACCAGCATGCCGTCAGCACCCTGCGCCAGCGCCTGGCTGCACTCAGCCAGTGGCACGTCGCCCAAGGCTTCCCCGACCCGACCAAGGCGCCGCTGGTGCGCCAGGTGCTGCGCGGTATCCGCACCCTGCACCCGACGCCGCCCAAACAGGCAGCCCCGCTGTTGCTGCAGCACCTGCAAACTGCGGTGACCTGTTTTGAAGAGGAAGCCCGCCAGGCACGTGAACATCACGACCTGGCCGCCCTGCGCCGGGCCCGGCGCGACAGTGCGCTGCTGTTGCTGGGTTTCTGGCGTGGTTTTCGTGGTGATGAACTGGCGCGCCTGCGCATCGAACATATCCAGGCCGAAGCCGGTGTCGGTATCACGTTGTTCCTGCCGCGCAGCAAGGGCGACCGTGAAGCCTTGGGCGTGCAACACCGCACCCCTGCCCTCAAGGCCTTGTGCCCGGTCACGGCCTACCTGCAATGGCTGGAGGTCGCCGGCATTGCCCATGGGCCGGTATTCCGCAAGCTCGACCGCTGGGGCAACCTCGGTGACAGCGCACTCAACAGCAACAGCCTGGTCGGCCTGCTGCGGCGCATGCTGGAGCGTGCCGGGGTACCGGCGGCGTTGTATACCGGCCACTCACTGCGGCGTGGCTTCGCCACCTGGGCAACCGCCAATGGCTGGGAACTGAAGTCGCTGATGAGCTATGTGGGCTGGAAAGACGCCAAGTCGGCCTTGCGCTATATCGACTCGGCGCAGCGCTTTGGCGAATTGGCCGTTTTACCGGCCAGCCAGACGCAACGGCTTATTCCTTGAAGCTGTGCCGGGCGACGCCGCCCGTTTCCGGGCGGATGGCATACAGGTCGCCAGCATCGGGGTAATGGTGCAGCTCTTCAGGGCTCATGTCGAAGCGCGCGGTGCTGATGTACAAGGTGTTCAAGCCCGGCCCGCCAAAGCAGCAACTGGTAGGGCACGGTACCGGCATCAACACCTGGTCGGTCAGGTGGCCGTGGCGGTCGTAGCGCAGCAGGCAGCTGCCATGGTACTGGCACACCCACAACCCGCCATCGCGGTCCAGCGCCAGGCCATCCGGCCGCCCCAGCTCAGCAGGGGTTTCGGCAAACAGCGTCACCGCGCCCAGCCGGCCTTCGGCGAGGTACTCGGCGCGGTAGATGGCGCGCGCCGCCGAATCGACGAAGTACACCGTACGGCCGTCCTGCGACCAGGCAAGGCCGGTGGGCAAGGCCAGGTCGTCATGGATCACCTGGTCGCTCAACTGCCCGTCGAAGCGGAACAGCGCCCCGGTATTGCCACTCAAGGCTTCGTCCATCAGCCCGGTTACGAAGCGGCCTTGCGGGTCACAAGCGCCGTCGTTGAAGCGGTAGGTCGAGCGCGGATGGACCGATGCCGAATGCTGGCGCACCTTGCGCGCCGGCACATCGAAGATGGCCACACTGTCATCTTCGGTGAAAATCAGGTTGCCCCGGTCGGTCAGCGCCAGGGCGCCAATGCGCGCGGCTGACTCGTAAAGGTTGCGGACCTCACCATCGGGTGCCAGGCAGTTGATGCGTCCGCCAGAAATATCGACAAAGTACAATGCGCCACTGCACTCATCCCAGACCAGGCTTTCACCAAGGTCCGCGCGCGTGTTGGCGACTTTGACTGGCACGTAGTTGCATTCCTTGATGCGGTTCCAGCGCTCGGCCACCTCCGCCAGGTCGGCGGCCTGCACACGGCCCAGGTCCCGAGGGTAGCTGACGCCGCTGTTTTCGTTGAAGCGTGTGGCGGTGAACTGCCCGTTGCTGGCGCGCAAGATGTAGCCGGTGTCATGGCACAGCGCACTGGCCAGGTACAGCACGCCGGGCGTGACCCACTCGGGTTTCAATTCTTCTGGCGGTTGGCTGATGCCCCACATGCGGGTCTTGGCCACCGGCGATATGGCATTGACCAGGATGCCGTGCTCCTGGCCCTCCATGCTCAGGGCGTTCATGATGCCGACCTGGGCCATCTTGCCGGCGGCATAGGCCACCAGCCCGGGCTGCGCATAGCGCTGGTACATGGCACGGTCCGAGGTGGTCAGCACTACCCGTGGCGCAGTGGAGCGCTTGAGGTGGGGCCAGGCATGCTTGGCCAGCCACACGGGCGCCTGCACGTTGATGCCCAGCGCGCGTTGCAGAAAGGCGGCTTCATGATCCTCGATACGCTGGTAATCGACCCAGCCGGCATTGTGGATGAGGATATCCAGCGCACCGAAATGCTCGATGGCCAGCTCGACCAGCTGCTTGCAGGCGCCCTCGTCCTCCAGTTGGCCGGCGTGCCCAACCACAGCAAAGCCTTTCGCACGCATGGCCGTCAGTGCGTGTTCAAGCGCCGAAGCGTCCTGCCCTTGCCCCGATCGGTCGGTGCCCAGGTCGCTGATGACGACCCGCGCGCCGCGTTCGGCCAACGCCATGGCATAGGCCAGGCCAAGGCCTTGTGCGGCACCGGTGATGACCGCAACTTTATTGTGAAAAGGGTCTGTGACGGGCATTTCTGGCTACCTTCAATTCTCCTTTTTACGATATCAACAAACAAATCCATGACTTAATATTAAAAGCATGCACATTTGATATCTCATGGATATCACCGACAAGTAGCCACGCTGCAGGAATAGTGGATGATCGAAACACGTTTGCTCAGGCAGTTCATCGCTGTGGCCGAGGAATTGCACTTTCACAAGGCCGCCGAGCGCCTGCACATGGCGCAACCGCCGCTGAGCCAGGCCATCAACCGCCTTGAAGAAAAGCTGGGCTTCAGCCTGCTGCTGCGTAACAAGCGCGGGGTGCGCCTGACCGCAGCGGGTGCGGCGTTTCTCGACACGGCCTACCGCACCCTGGCTGAGCTGGAACAGGGGATCGAGTACGCCCGCAATGTGTCTGCAGGGGTCAGTGGCAAGCTGACCATCACGGCGATTTCCATCGCCTATTACGACTCGCTGCTCAGCAGCTTGCGCCGTTTTCGCGAGACTTACCCGAGCGTGCAGTTGACCATCCGCGAGATGCCATCCGCCTCGCAGGCCAAGGCTTTGCTGGCCGGCGAAGCGGACATCGGCTTCATGCGCAGGCTACCGTTGCCGGCGGGCACGCTTGAAGCACGGTTGTTGCTGGACGAGCAGATCGTCATGGCCCTGCCCGCCAGCCACCCGAAGGCGCAGCACGGGGAAGTCGACCTGCGCGAGTTTGCCGATGAGGTCTTCGTGTTCACCCCCCAAGCATTGGGCGGCGGCTATCACGCGCAGCTGGTGGCGCTGTGCGAGGCGGCGGGTTTCTACCCCAAGGTGGTGCAGGAGGCAGCGCAGATCCATACCCTGCTGGGCCTGGTGGCCTGCGGTTTTGGCGTGGCCCTTGTACCGGCCTCGTTCGTTGGCTCAACCCCGCGCGAACGCGTGCAGTTTTGCCCGATTCGCTCTATTGATGAGCAACCCGCACCCGGGATCGGCCTGTACATGAAATGGAACGCCCAGAACGCTTCGCCAGCACTGGCCAACTTCATTGCCATGTTTGAAAACCAAGGGATCACAGGCGGCTAGGAACACTGTCCATCAAATGCTTCGAATAACCCTGTGGGAGCGGGTTCACCCGCGAACACCGGCGTAGCCGGTGCCATACACCGCGTCGCATTCTTCGCGGGTGAACCCGCTCCCACACGGTCCAGCGACTTTGTTCAAAACTGTTTGGCACAGCGCCACAGCCGACCAATGTCACAAGCCCGCGCCTGCAGCAGCTGCGCAGCATTGGCACAGGCCTGTTCCAGGCTCATCGGTCCGCTGGCCAACGCAAATGCAGCATCGACCCCATGGGCATACAACTGCTGATAACCCTCACCCAAAGTCCCGGCCAGCACCACCACTGGCACGCCGTAACGTTTGGCTACCCGGGCCACCCCCATCGGTGTCTTGCCGCGCAGTGTCTGGGCATCGAAACGGCCTTCGCCAGTTATCACCAGATCTGCCCCCTGCACCAGTGCATCGAGGCCGGCCAGCTCGGCCACTACCTCCACCCCTGGGCGGAACTGTGCGCCCATGAAGGCCCGGGCAGCGAAGCCCATGCCACCGGCAGCACCGCAACCCGGGTAGTCGCGCACATCCTCACCCAGCAACTTTGCACAGCGATCGGCAAAATGCCCTAGCGCCTGGTCCAGCGCCTGCACCTGCTGCGGGTTGGCCCCCTTCTGCGGGCCGAAGATCGCCGAAGCACCATTGGCGCCACACAGCGGGTTGTCGACGTCGGCCGCCACTTCAAATTGCACTTCAGCGAGCCGTGGGTCCAGGTCGCTGGCGTCGATGCGGGCCAGCTTGGCCAAGGCCAGGCCACCCTCCTCCAGCGCTTGCCCATCAGCGTCCAGCAGGCGCAGGCCGAGCGCTCGCAACATGCCGCTGCCGGCGTCGTTGGTGGCGCTTCCGCCGATGGCCAGCACCACGCGCTGCGCGCCGGCGGCCAGGGCGGCGGCAATCAGCTCGCCGGTGCCCCAGGTGCTGCTGCGGCAGGCGTCGCGCTGACCGGTGGGCACCAGTTGCAGGCCACTGGCCTGGGCCATTTCGATGATTGCCGTACGGCTTTGTGGCAACCAGCCCCAGCCGGCCTCCACGCTTTGCCCCAGCGGCCCACGCACGGTCTGGCGGCGCAGTTCGCCGTGGCTGGCGGCAAGGATCGCCTCCATGGTGCCTTCGCCGCCGTCGGCCATCGGGCACTCCACCAGCTCCGCTTCCGGCCACGCCTCGCCCAGGCCCGCGGCGATAGCGCGAGCGACACCGGCAGCGTCGAGGCTGTCCTTGAACGAGTCGGGGGCAATGACGATCTTCATGGGGATTCTCCTGTCCTGATGAGCGGCATGCTGACAGCTGTTCGCCAAGGGGGCCTCGGTCAAATGCACAAAACGCCGGGCGGGTTGTTTGGGCGGATGCCTTCGTGGTTGCGATCTTGCCCTTGTGGGAGCGGCCTTGCGTCGCGAAAGGGCTGCGCAGCAGCCCCTCGAATTTCAGCGTTGTCGCAAATCCCGGGGGGGGCCGCGCCCACAAAGACCGCACACAGCTCGAGCTCAAGCTGCTGGCAACAGCTGCAACCCCAGATACAAACTGAGCATCCCTTCCATGCGTAGCGGGTCGACCTCGCCCAGTTCGGCAATCCGCTCCAGGCGGTAGCGCAGGCTGTTGCGGTGGATGCCCAGGGCATCGGCACAGGCCTGGCTCTGGCCGTCATGGGCACACCAGGTACGCAGGGTGGTGAGCAACTGGCCGCTGTTGTCCCTGGCGCTAATGCGCTGCAGCGGCTCCAGCAGCTCATCCAGCGCGTCATCGTTGCGGTGGCGCCACAGCAGCGCCGGCAGCCGGTAACGCTGCAGGCTGAGCAAGCGTTCGGTCGGCAATACCTCGCGGCCATAGGCCAGCAAGTCACGTACCCGGCGGTAACCCCGGCGCAACTGCTCAAGGCTCTGCACGGCACTGCCCAGGGCCAGGCGCTCCACCTCCCAGCCGTGGCGTTGCAGGCGCTCCAGCAGGCGCGGTTCATCCAGTGCCACGCTGGCCGGCCGGCACCACAGCAATGACTGGCGCGCCGGGCTAACGCACCAGCTGTCCGGGTACCGGCTCATCAACCACGCCGACAAGGCCTCGGCGGGTGGCCCCGAGGCCAGTTCGAACAGGCAGGGTACCCGTGGCAGCTGAGGCTTCAGGCCCAATTGCCGGGCTTCGTCGAGCAGCCGCGGTGAATCACCGCTGCCACCCAGCAACAGCGCCAGCAAATCATCACAGCGCTGCCGTCGCCATTGCTGGTCGGCCTGTAGATGGCGCTGGGCCAACAGCATCTCGGCGGTCATGCGTACCAGCTCGCCATAGGTGCGCACCTGCTGCGGGTCACCGGTCAGGCCCAGCACGCCCATCAGCCGGCCATCCAGCATCAGTGGCAGGTTCACCCCGGGCTGCACGCCCTTCAGGCACTTGGCCGCGTCAGTATCCAGTTCGACGATGCGGCCGTTGGCCAGAACCAGCTGCGCCCCCTCGTGACGGGTGTTGATGCGCTCCGGCTCGCCGCTGCCCAGGATCAAGCCCTGGCTGTCCATGACATTGACGTTGCACGGCAGAATGGCCATTGCCCGGTCAACGATATCCTGTGCCAGGTCATGGTCGAGTTCGAACATTGCGTGGTCCTTTAGGTGTTAGGCTTTTGGGCTCGGGCACAGCAGCCTGGGCCGAGCGCTGTGCAAAAGCACAAAGACAGGCTAGCCGCAGTCCCCGAGACTCGTCAGGGCGAGCGCCGGAACAGGCGACGCGGCAAAAACCATAACAACAGAGAACCCGATCATGGCACACAGCCCCGCCCCTGACCAAGGCTCGGACACCACCCGCAACGCGCTGTACCGGCGCATCACCCTGCGGCTGATTCCGTTCATTTTCATCTGCTACCTGTTCAACTACCTGGACCGCGTCAACGTCGGCTTTGCCAAGCTGCAGATGCTCGACGCCCTGAAATTCAGCGAAACGGTGTACGGCCTGGGTGCCGGCATCTTCTTCATCGGTTACGTGCTCTGCGGCCTGCCGAGCAACCTGGCACTCAACCGCTTCGGCCCGCGGCGCTGGATCGCGCTGATGATGATTGCCTGGGGCAGCCTGTCGACCTGCCTGCTGTTCGTAACCACCCCCACCGAATTCTATGCCCTGCGCCTGCTCACCGGCGCTGCCGAAGCCGGCTTCTTCCCGGGCGTGGTGCTGTACCTTTCGCGCTGGTTCCCGGCCGCCCGTCGCGGCCGCATCATGGCCCTGTTCATGTCGGCGATCCCGGTGTCGGGCCTGCTCGGCGGGCCGTTCTCCGGCTGGATCCTCCAGCACTTTGCTGCCGGCCAGCACGGCCTGGCCGGCTGGCAATGGATGTTCCTGATCCAGGGCCTGCCCACCGTTGCCCTGGGTGTGCTGGCGGTGTTCCTGCTCAGCGACGGCTACCAGAAAGCCGCTTGGTTGAGCCAGGCCGAACGCCAGCTGATCGCCAACGACCTCGAAGCCGACGCTGCAGGTAAGCCGAAAACCACGGGCGATGGCGTGCTCGCCGTGTTGACCAACCCGCTGATCTGGACCTTTGGCTTCATCTACTTCTGCATCCAGAGTGGCGTGTACGCGATCAACTTCTGGCTACCGTCGATCATCAAGAACATGGGCTTCGACAACCCACTGCTGATCGGCTGGCTGAGCGCCATCCCGTACCTGCTGGCCGGTGTGTTCATGATCCTTTGCGGGCGCTCGGCAGACCTGCGCAACGAGCGCCGCTGGCACCTTGTGGTGCCGATGCTGATGGGCGCTATCGGCCTGCTGATTGCGGTGAACTTCGCCGGCAACCCGGCCATTGCCATTCTGGGTCTGTCGATCGCCACCATGGGCGCGCTTACCGGGCTGCCGATGTTCTGGCCGATGCCAACCGCGCTGCTCAGTGCCGGCACCGCAGTTGCGGGCCTGGCGATCATCAACTCCGTGGGCCAGATGGCCGGTTTCCTCAGCCCGTATCTAGTGGGGTTCATCAAGGACCAGACAGGTTCGACCGATGCCGCCTTGTATTCGCTGGCGGCGCTGATCGTGCTGGGTAGCCTGGTGGCCCTGCGCGTCACACGAGCGGGTGCGCTGAGTTCTGCACGGGCCAATTGAGCCTGTTCGCGGGTGAACCCGCTCCCACAGGGATACCACAGCCTTCGCGTTTGTGGTGACCCTGTGGTGATCCTGTGGGAGCGGGTTCACCCGCGAAGAGGCCCGCCCAGGCGACACAAAACCTCCCTCCTCCACCGATCGTCAGCTCAACGCATCCCCTCTGCACCCCAGGCGTCAAATGGTTCCAAAGGCCCCTTTGGAGAAGCCCCATGACCCAGCACGCCGTGGCCCGCCTGGCCCAACTCGACGAACACCGCCCCTTGCGCGTCCAGGCCGGCAATGAAGAGCTCATCCTCATTCGCCAGGGCGATCAGGTCCATGCCTACCAGGGGAACTGCCCCCACGCAGGTGCCCCACTGGACGAAGGCGTGGTCTGCGGCGGCCTGCTGGTCTGCCCCTGGCACAAGGCCGCCTTCGCCGTTGATGACGGGGTGGTCTGCGAACCCCCTGCACTGGCTGACCTGCGCCGCTATAAGGCTTGGGTGAAGGGCGATGAAGTCTGGGTCGACGACCAGCCTTTGCCAGTAATCGACCCACCCAGGCACAGCGATGCCCGTTGTTTCGTAGTCGTCGGCGCCGGTGCAGCCGGCAGCGCTGCAGTTGCCACCCTGCTCGCCCATGGCTTCGCTGGGCGGCTGGTGTGGATCGACCAGGAACGCCAGCCGGCCTACGACCGCACCGCGCTGAGCAAATTCGTGATTGCCGGGCAGATGGCGCCCGATGAAGTGCCCGCGTTGCTCGAGGCCGACGCCCTGCGCAAGGGCCACCTGGAGCGCAAGCACGGCAAGGTGCGCACCTTGAACAGTCAGAAACGCCAACTTACGCTCGTCGATGGCCAGCAGATCGAATACGACGCCTGCCTGCTGGCCACGGGTGCCAAAGCACTGCGCCCTGACATCCCCGGCGTCGATTTGCCCGGCGTGTTCACCTTGCGCTCGCGGGAGGACGCTGCGCAGTTGCTCGACGCAGCCGAGCCCGGCCAGCCGGTGGTGATCGTGGGTGACGGTTTCATCGGCCTGGAGGCGGCCTCTGCCCTGTGCGAGTACGGTGTTCAGGTGCACGTGGTGACTCGCCATGAAATCCCGCTTGCCAAGCAACTGGGGGACCGTATCGGGCGCAGCATTCGCGAACTGCATGAGCGCAAAGGGGTCACCTTCCATGGCCCTACGGAAGTCCAGAGGATCGAAGGCGGGGACAATGTCGAAGCGGTGCTGCTGGCAAACGGTGAACGCCTGCCGACGCCACTGGTTCTGCTTGGCATCGGCGTGAAACCGGCCACCGCCTTCCTCCAGGGCGTACAGCTGACCGAGGACAAGTCGCTGCGGGTCGATGCAGAAATGCGCGCCGCTGACGGTTTGTGGGCCGCAGGTGACATCGTTACCTTCCCGCTTTTGGGGCGCCCAGTGCGCATCGAGCACTGGCGCCTGGCTCAGCAACACGGGGTGATCGCCGCCGCCAACATGCTCGGCGAGCAGCGCCGCTACGCCGATGTGCCCTTTTTCTGGACCTACCAGCACGGCAGCACCTATGAGGTACTGGGCCATGCGCGGGAGTGGAACCGGATCGAGTTCGTCGGCGAGCCGGAAAAAGGCGATTTCATTGCCCTTCAGTGTCTGGATGAACGGGTCGAGGCCGTTATCGCCAAGGGGTATTCCGATGCCATGGCAATACTGTCACAGCGCCTGAAGCGCCCATTGACCCTGCAAGAGGCGATGGCGCTGATTGGCTGAGGGGTGCCTTTCAAAGCGCCCCGGTTGTGTGTAAAACAGGTGGATCAGCTGACTGTAAAAGGACCCACGCGCATGATCTACCGCCCCCTCGGCCACAGTGGCCTGCAGGTTTCCGCCCTTACCTTGGGCAGCATGATGTTCGGCGAGCAGACCAGCACCGAGGACGCCCTGCGCATCATCGACAAGGCCTGGGACCAGGGCATCAACTTCATCGACACCGCCGACGTGTACAACGCCGGGCGTTCGGAAGAAATCGTCGGTGAAGCAGTGGCGCGCCATCGCCAGGACTGGATCGTCGCCAGCAAGGTCGGTTTCGGCCCGGCCGACGGCCTGCCAAACCGCAGCGGGTTGTCGCGCAAGCACATCTTCAATGCGCTGGAAGCCACACTCACGCGCATGGGCATGGATTACCTGGATATCTACTACCTGCACCGCGAAGACCACAAGGTGCCGCTGGAAGAAACCGTACAGGCCATTGGCGACCTGCTGCGCCAGGGCAAGATCCGCTACTGGGGCGTGTCCAACTTCCGTGGCTGGCGCATTGCCGAGGTCTGCCACATTGCCGAACGGCTGGGCGTGCCCAAACCGGTGGTGAGCCAGCCGTTGTACAACATCGTCAACCGCCAGGCCGAGCCGGAGCAGCTCAGCGCAGCCGCCGCACACGGGCTGGGCGTGGTGCCATTCAGCCCATTGGCCAGGGGCGTACTCAGTGGCAAGTATGCGCCGGGTGCCGTGCCCGATGCCGGCAGCCGCGCCGGGCGCCAGGACAAGCGCATCATGGAGGTGGAGTGGCGCCAGGAGTCGCTGGCCATCGCCCGGCAAATCCAGGCTTATGTAGAGGCCAAGGGTGTGGGCATTGTCGAGTTTGCCATTGCCTGGGTGCTGAACAACCAGTGCGTAAGTTCGGCGATTGTCGGGCCGCGTACCAAGGAACAGTGGGATACCTATGGTGGTGCATTGGCGGTGAAGATCACGGCGGAGGATGAAGCGTTCATCGACTCGCTGGTGGCGCCGGGGCATGCCTCTACGCCGGGGTTCAATGATGTGGCCCACTATGTGAGCGGTCGGTTGGCCCGTAGCTGATTATTTCCCGTACCGGCCTCTTCGCGGGTAAACCCGCTCCCACAGGATCTGCGATGGTTTCAAGGTAACCACAAGCCCTGTAGGAGCAGCCTTGTGCTGCGAAGAGGCCATTGCAGCCGAAGATAATCTTTAGCCTTACCGGCGTCTTCGCAGCACAAGGCTGCTCCTACAAGGAGAGTCGGCAGCCTGAGTGATGGTGAAACACAGCTTGAGGGCTATGCAATACCTGTGGGAGCGGGTTTACCCGCGAAGAGGCCGGTGCGGACAAAGCCATTGGGGAGCCCTGCGCCGGGCTCCCGGTCCCCCCATTCCCCAATCACCTCGGTATCGTGCGCACCATTGGTTTTTTACCTTTGGAGCTGCAATGAAACTCTTCCAACCTCTGCAAGTCGGCCCGCTTACCTTGGCCAACCGTGTGTTCATGGCCCCCCTCACCCGCCTGCGCAGCCTCGAACCGGGCGATGTGCCAACCGCCATGATGGCCGAGTATTACCGCCAGCGTGCCAGCGCCGGGCTGATCATCACCGAAGCCACCCAGATCTCCTTCCAGGCCAAGGGCTATTCCGGCTCGCCCGGCATTCATAGCGCCGAGCAGATTGCCGCCTGGAAGCACATCAACGAAGGCATTCACGCCGAAGGTGGCCACAGCGCCGTGCAGGTGTGGCACACCGGCCGGGTGTCGCACACCTCGTTGCAACCCGGCGGCGAAGCGCCTGTGGCGCCCTCGGCGCTGCCGGCCGGCGCCCGTACCACCCTGCGTGACGAACAAGGCAACCTGGTACGTGTAGAAACCTCCGCACCGCGTGCCCTGAGCGAGAACGAAATCGCAGGCATCGTCGCAGACTTCGGCCAGGCAGCGGTCAACGCCCGCGAAGCCGGCTTCGACTTCATCGAACTGCACGCTGCCCACGGCTATTTGCTACACCAGTTCCTTACCCCCAGCGCCAACCAGCGCGAGGACCGCTACGGCGGCAGCGTCGAAAACAGGGCGCGCATCGTGCTTGAAGCGGTGGACGCGGCGATTGCCAACTGGAGTGCCGAGCGCGTGGGTATCCGCGTGTTCCCGCTGGGTGGGTTCAATGGCGTGGACAATGGCGAAGATCAGGAGGCCGCAGGCCTTTACCTGATCCGCGAGCTGGCCAGGCGCAACCTCGCCTACCTGCACCTGTCCGAGCCGGACTGGGCCGGTGGCAAGCCGCTGCGTGACGAGTTCCGCCAGGCGATCCGCGCTGCCTATCCGGGGGTGATCATTGCTGCGGGTGCCTACACCGCCGAGAAAGGCGAAGACTTGATCGGGCGTGGTTTGATCGATGCCGTGGCGTTCGGGCGCAGCTACATCGCCAACCCTGACCTTGTACAGCGGCTACGGGTGCAGGCACCTCTGAACGAACATCGGACGCAATTTGATTACGCCAATGGGCCTGAAGGCTACACAGACTATCCGTTTCTGCACCAGGCCCTGGGCGCTAGTGAAGGTTGGGCTCATCGATAATGATGATATTCACCGCATACAAACGACCATCCTGCCCCCGGACCACTTCGTAACTGACGTTCTGGCCTTCACGAATCACCGGCGTGCCATCGCCGACAGCGCCGCGCAAAAAAACCACCTCTGCGTCTCCCGCCGCAGCAAGTTCAGCGGATGTCAGTGAGATTGCAGAAATAGGACGCTGGGCTTTTCTAGTCATGGATTGCGCCTCCTGTCAGCTGCGTGCTTGCAGCGTTCCAAGCGTAATCATGCATGGGCAACTCAACGCCTTCTACTGGCATTTTTGTCAGGCAAACGGCTTGTAAGTTTAAAAAAAACGGAGCCCTCCAGGGGCTCCGTTCTCCAGTGGCCGGGCACGCCTGGCGTGCCAGTCACTCAGGCAAATTATTCGGCGCGCACTTGCGCAGCCTGCATGCCTTTCTGCCCTTTCTCAGCAACGAAAGACACTTTCTGGCCTTCTTTCAGCGACTTGAAGCCGTCCGATTCAATGGCTTTGAAGTGAACGAAAAGGTCGTCGCCACCGCCGTCCGGGGTGATAAAACCGAACCCCTTCTCATCGTTGAACCATTTGACCGTACCTGATTGTCTGTTGGACATGCTGTAAACCCTCGAATGCCGATTGGTGCGTTTGCGTGGACAGTTAAAGCCGCCAGTCGATCGACTAGCCTCTTCACAGTGCATCTTGGGCGATCTGAGGCGAACTAGCCACTGACACTTTTATCAGTACGCAAAAAAATCGCTGAAAACTCATGCGCCACTACACAAGATCCGCCATGGCCTGAGCCGCAAAAGCGTATGAACGCTGCCGCGCCAGCGGATCGTGCATGCGGCAGTCGATCATCAGTTCATCTGCCCCGGTCTGCTCGATCAGCGAGCGCAGCCCTTCTCGTACCCGCTGCGGCCCGCCCGCCACGGTGCAGGCCATCACCTGTTCAAGCACCGCCCGCTCGTGCTCCGGCAGGCGCTCGACATAGCCCTCTTGCGGTTTTGGCAACAACCCCAGGCGCCCCACGTGCAGGTCCAGCATCCACTTGCGGTGGGAGCTGGCCAGGTAGTCTGCCTCGGCATCACTGGCGGCAGCGAACAGGTTCATGCCCACCATCACATAAGGCTTGGCCAATTGCGCTGAGGGTTGGAAGTTGGCGCGGTAATGGGCAATTGCCTGCAGCAGGTAACGCGGGGCAAAGTGCGAGGCGAAGGCATAGGGCAGGCCCAGCTTCGCTGCCAGGTCGGCGCCAAACAGGCTGGAGCCGAGGATCCACACCGGCACATCGTGGCTGCCAGGCACGCCACGCACCCGGCGTTGGCCGTTGTCGGCCAGGTAATCGCGCAGTTCGGCGATGTCCTGGCTGAAATCACGCTCTGGCGCTGCGCCGCGCAAGGCGCGCACGGTCGGCCCGGAGGTGCCAGGCGCGCGGCCCAGGCCCAGGTCGATACGGCCCGGGTGCAAGGTATCGAGGGTGCCGAACTGCTCGGCTATGACCAGCGGCGCATGGTTGGGCAACATGATGCCACCGGCGCCGACGCGGATGTGCCGGGTGGCATTGGCAATTTCGTTGATCATCAGTGAAGTGGCAGCCGAGCCGATGCCCGGCATGTCGTGGTGCTCGGCGATCCAGTAGCGGCTGTAGCGCTGTTGCTCGACATGGCGCGCCAGCTGGCGGGATTCTTCGATCGCGTCGGCGAAGGTCTTGCCGTCGCCGATCATGACCAGATCCAGTACGGACAGTGCAGTCATGGGGTCTCCAGAGGGATTATCAGTGGCTGACAGTCTCCCTGCTGCGCCGCCAGCGATAAACCCAGGTTCAGGCCCGGGATTGGGGCCTGATATTCCCCAGTCAGTATTCCCAAGGCACGCCCGTTTCCCAGCTGGCCACCAACAAGTCGATGAAACCGCGTACCCGGGGGGACAGGTGGCGCTTGCTCGGGTACACGATGCGAATCGGGTCCGCCGGTGGCCGGTAGGCGTGCAGCACTTCCACCAAGGTGCCGGCACGCAGGTCGTTACCGGTGATGTAGGTGGGCAGGTGAATCAGCCCGAAACCGGCGCGGGCACCGTCGAGCATCGCCTCCGAGCTGTCAATGTTCAATCGCCCAGGGTCTTCGCACAGGTGCAGCCCCGCTTCAGTATTGAAGCGCCAGGGCATGGATTTTTCGCCAGCGAGGAAGGCGATCTTGTCGTGACCATAAAGGTCGGCAGGCACCAGGGGAATACCTCGCACATCGAGATACGCGGGCGAAGCGCAGGTGACAAACTGCTGCCAGGCCACCGTGCGGGTCAACAGCTGCGAGTCTTCCTTGGGTGCGCCAATACGTACCGCAACGTCCACGCCCTCCTCGACCAGGTCGACGAAGCGGTCGGTGAAGCGGATGTCTGCGCGCAGCTCAGGCCACTGCTTGAGGTACTGGTCCAGGATCGGCAGCACATGGCGCTGGCCGAGCGACAGCGGCGCAGTCAGGCGCAAGGTGCCGGTGGGCTTGCCGCGGCGCTGGGCCATGGTGCTTTCCACCTCGTCCAGGTCATCCAGAATCTGCCGCCAGCGCTCATAGGCCACCAGGCCCTCGTCGGTAAGGCTCAGCTTGCGTGTGGTGCGGTTGAACAGGCGCACAGCCATGCGCGCTTCCAGCCGGGCGATACTCTTGCCCACCGCCGAGCGCGTCAGGCCCAGGCTGGCGGCGGCAGCGGTGAAACTGCCGGCCTTGGCGGCGCTGACGAAAGCGGCGATGTCGCCGAAGCGGTTGGGTTCCATGGTGTTTCCTGGCAGAAGTCAGACCGGCTTAGATGGGTGCGGATCCAGGTAATACAAGGTGCAGCTCCATTCCAACCCTCATTCTGCCCTCAGGTAGCGGTCGGTCCAGGCGGCCAACGGCAGTGGTGGCTGCTGTTCGATGATGCGCCGCCAGATCAGCAGCAGGTCATCACCATTGAACATCGAGCCAGGCCCACTGCCTTGCCACTTCGAAGGCACATCGGCAATCCAGTGCCCCTGGCTGTCGCGGTGGGCGATGTTGAAGCGGAACGTGTAATTGCCGGGGATGCCCATGCGCAGGTCGGTGACCACCAGCGCGTTGCCCACCTGGTCATAGCGCAGCCAGTCATCGGTGAACCAGCGCAAGCGCTGGTGCAAAGGGTCACCTGCCAGGGCTTTGGCCAGCTCCAGGTTACGGGGCAGGCGCTGCATTTCTGGTGCTTGCCGGTCGAACGCGCTGCTGATGCCTTCGTAGTAATCGCCGTCCGGGGTCTTTGCCAGCACCCGCCAGACCAGGCTGTTGAACGCGATCGGCACGGCGCGTACCTCGCTGGCGACGATGCCTTGCTGGTCGAGCGCCGCCTGGAAGCGCTGCTCGGCCGCCATGCGCCCGGCCAGGCCGAAACCCAGGTAGCTGGTGCTGAACACCAGGGCAATGGTCAGCAGGCGGCTAGCCCTGCTGGTCACGCCCTTGATGATGGCGTAGATCACCGCAGCCAGCAGCGGCAAGGTGTAGACCGGGTCGATGATGAACACCGCCGCCCAGCTTTGTGGGGTTACCTGTAAGGGCCAGAACAACTGCGTGCCGTAGACCGTAAAGGCGTCGAGCACCGGGTGGGTGACCAATACCAGCCAGAACGCCACAAACAGCCTGGGCAAGGTATAGCCCTTGCCGGGCCAGCATCTGTTCACCAGCCAGGCCAGCAGCAAAGCCAGCCCGGTGAGCACGAACAGCGAGTGGGAGAAGCCGCGGTGGTAGGTCATCTGCGACACCGGGTCGGCGTAGCGGATGATCACATCCAGGTCCGGCAGCGTGCCCAGTGCTGCGCCATACAGCAGCGAGCGGCGGCCCTGGATGCGCCCGAGCACGGTCCCTTGCAGGGCCGCGCCGAGTACGGCTTGGGTAATGGAGTCCAAGGGTGGCATTCCTGAAAGAGTCGTTTCCGGAAACTACCTTCATACGCCCCTGGTGCGCAATTCCCCTGGGTGGCTCAGAACAGCTGCCATGTGTACACCAGCGTCAAACGATTTTCGTCGATGTCGCTGCGGTAGTTGGACCGCGCCATGGCATTGCGCACCCTGATCCCTAGCCCCTTCAGCACTCCACTTTGCACCGCATAGCCGATATCCAGGTCACGTTCCCGGTCACGCCCTTCGTAACCCAGCCCGGTATCGACATTGTTACCGGTGATGTAGCGCACGGTCGCCGTTAACCCCGGCACCCCCATGGCTGCGAAGTTATAGTCGTAACGCACCTGGTACGAACGCTCGTCGGTGTAGGCGAATTCATAGGTGGGCACCTCGTTACCCAGCGGCGAGATGTTGGCGAATACCCGTGGGAACGGGCTGTCGCCATAGATACCCTGGTAACCCACATGGAAGCTGTGCCCGCCATGCCGGGCGGTGAACATCGAGAAGAACGCCTGGTTGTCGATGTTTCCGAGCAACGCGTCGCCGTCCTCACGCGCGGTGAAGTAGCCCAGGTTGGCGCCGAGTACCCAGTCCCCCACGGGTTTGCTGTGCTTCAGGCCGACAAAGCCCTGTGCGTAGATATCCTCCAGTTGCCCGTACCACAGGCTGACGCTGCTATGGTTGGCATTGAACGCATAGTCCCCGCCGACGTAGTTGAAGGCATCGCTCTCGGCCTGACGCATCGGCACATGGCCGAGCATCGCGTTCATCTTGCCGTCGCCGCCTTCGTTGCGCAGGTGGGTGCTTTTCAAATGCCCGGCCTGCACGGTCAGCCCGTCAATTTCCGACGAGCTCACGCTCGCGCCCTGGTAGGTCGGTGGCAGCAGGCGGATGTCGCTGAAGGTCAGTACCGGCAGGTTCGGTTGCAGCTCACCGACACGCAGTTCGGTCTTCGACAGGCGGGCCTTGAAGGTGGGCGCCAGGCGGCTGTACTCGTCGGCAGCACGGCCGTCGCCATGCACCGGCAGCAGGCCGGTATTGGTGCGGTCGGGGCTGCTGTCGAGCTTGATGCCCAGCAGGCCCAGGGCGTCCACGCCAAAGCCCACCGTACCGGGGGTGTAACCGGATTTGAAGTCGAGGATAAAGCCCTGTGCCCACTCCTCGGCCTTGGACTGCTTGTTGGCCCCGACAATGTCGGAGAAATCGCGGCTGAAGTAATAGTTGCGGGCACTCAGCGTGGCCTTCGAATCCTCGAAGAAACCGCCTTCGGCGGCCAGCAATGGTTGGCTGAGCAAAGTCAGGCCCAGGGCAACGCATGGGGTGTGGTTCATTCCGAAGCTCTCTTGATCTTGTTTTTATGGATAAAGCGTTGGAAAACGGCAGTTCATGGGGTGCGGCGCAGCACCTCCCGGGCACGTGGCTGGCGCAGCCTGAGCAGTGCATGGGCCAGCAGGCCGAACAACAACCCCCAGAACGCCGCCGACAGGCCAAGGAAAGCCACCCCCGACGCGGTGACCAGGAAAGTGAACAGCCCGGCATCACGCTCGGCCGGTTCTGCCAGGCTGCGGGCCAGGGCTTCGCTGATGGCCCCATACAAAGCCAGCCCGGCCAGGGCCGCGATCAGCGCGGCGGGAAAGGCTGCGAACAGCGACATCAATGTGGCACCGGCAATGCCCAGCAGCAGGTAAAGCGTGCTGCCAGCCACCGCCGCCACATAGCGCCGCCGTGGGTTTTCGTGGGCCTCATGGCCCGTGCACAGGCTGGCGGTAACCGCTGCCAGGTTCAGCCCGTGGCAGCCGAACGGCGCCAGCGCGGCACCGGCCAGGGCACTGGCGCTGATCAACGGGCTGGCCGGTGTGGCGTAACCTGCATTGCGCAACACCGCCATGCCCGGCATGAATTGCCCGGTCAACGCCACCAGTACCATCGGTAGCGCCAGGCTGACCACCGCCGACAGGCTGAACTGCGGGGTGATCCACTGCGGTGACGCCAGTTCCAGCACCAGTGCCTCGCTACGGAATGCACCGCTGGCCACGGTTACCAGGGTGCCCACGCACAGCACCGCAGCCACTGCATAACGGGGCTGAACCCGGCGCATCAGCACGTAGGTGACGAACATCGCCAGTACCAGCAACGGCTGCACGGGCAAGGCGCGGAACACTTCGATACCGAAACTGAACAGGATGCCAGCCTGCATGCCGGCGGCGATGGACCCGGGCAGGCGAGCGATGATGCGGTCGAAGGCCCCGCTGATGCCGATCAGCAGCAGCACCAGGTTGGCCACCAGGTAGGCACCCACGGCCTGCTCCAGGCCAAGTTGCGGCAAGGCGGTGACCAGCAGCGCCGAGCCGGGGATCGACCAGGCGATCACCACCGGCACGCGGTAGCGCAGGCTGAGCAGCGCACCGAGCACGGCACTGCCCATGGACACTGCCCAGACCCAGGATGACAACTGCTGGTGAGACAGCCCGGCCGCTTCGGCAGCGTGGAAAATGATCACCAGCGGGCCGGCGTAGGAGATCATCGTGGCAATGCAACCAGCGACGATGGCGGACAGCGAACTGTCCTTGATCAGGGTTTTCATGGGGCATCTCGCAAGGCATCGGCCGGCCTTTGTGGCTGGCTCTTGTTCTGGTGTTGGCTTCTTCGCGGGCTTGCCCGCTCCCACAGGTCCAGTGCAGTGCCCCGGGTTCGCGCAGCCCGCGAAGAAGCCAACTCGGTGTATCAGGCCTCCTGCAAAGCCCTCGGCCTGCTGCTGCGCTGCTCATCCGCGCTGGCCTGGGCCTGTTGCAACTGGAAGTCGAACTTCAGCTCGGCATGCCGCCCCGCTTCACCCTCGACAAACACCACCTCCCCCACCAGCCCATCCCGCGTTGCGTAGGCAAAGTCATCCCACAGGTACTTGTCCCCGGACAGGTTGATTTGCGTGGTCAGGTGCCGATGCCCCGGTGCAGAGATGAAGAAGTGCACGTGCGCCGGGCGCTGGCCATGGCGGCCCAGCAGGTCCAGGCACTCCTGGGTTGGCCCCCGCGGGTCGCATCCGTAGCCCGACGGCACGATGGAGCGCGCGCGATAACGCCCTTCGGCATCGGTGACGATGCGACGGCGCAGGTTGTAGTCGGACTGGCTCTGGTCGAAGAACGAATAGGTGCCACGGGTATTGGCATGCCACAGGTCAACTGTGGCCCCTGCCAGCGGTTGCCCTTGCGGGTCGAACACCTGGCCTTGCAGATGCATCAGCGTGCCCACGCCGTCTTCACTGCCATCGTCCATGCGCACTTCACCGTGGGCGATGGGCGCGCCCGCCACATACAGTGGGCCTTCGATGGTGCGTGGTGTACCCCCGGCAAGCCCTGCCTGCTGGTCCTTGGCGTCCTGCAACAGGTCGAGGAAGTGCTCGATGCCCAGGCCCGCCACCAGCAGCCCGGCTTCGCCGCGCCCACCCAGGCGGTTGAGGTAGTCGACGGCATGCCAGAACTCGTCCTCGCTGACGTCCAGGTCTTCGATCAGCCGCGCGGTGTCTTGCAGCACGCGTTGCACAATACGCTTCAGGCGTGGGTTGCCTTCATCGTTGCCAAAGCCTGCGGCCTCCTCGAAAAACCGCTGTACCTCGGCAGTGTGGGAAATTGTCACGGTCATGTGCGGTACCTCACCTTGTTCTTTTCGGTTTATGCCTGCGCTGCCACGGCCTGGGCCTGCCGACGGCCGCTGGCCAGGTGCACGGCCATGGCCAGGGCGGCAATCGCGCCTGGGATGGCGAAGGCGATGAAGTTGAGTTGCAGGGGCAGGTTGATCCCCATCAGTGCGCCGCCCAGCAAGGGGCCGACGATGGCGCCGTTGCGGCCGACACCCGAGGCCCAGCCAAGCCCCGTGGAACGCATCGACAGCCCATACATTTGCGCAGCGCCGGCATACAGCAGGATCTGCGTACCAATGGTGGTGGCGCCGGCAATGAAGATCAGCAGGTACAACACCGGCATCGGGCTGTTGACGCCCAGTAAGCTGATCGACAGCGCGGCGGCAATGAAGAACGCCACCTTGACCTTGACCAGGTTGTAGCGGTCGCCCAGCCAGCCACCGAGGATGGCCCCGGCCATGCCGCCGAAGTTCAACGCCAGCAGGAACGACAGGCTGGAGCCCAGGCTGTAGCCAGCGTTGGCCATCAGTTTCGGCAACCAGGAGCTGAGTGCATAAACCATCAGCAGGCAGCAGAAGAACGCCAGCCACAGCGCCAGGGTGCGAATGGCCAGGCCGTTGCGGAACAGCTCCAGCACCGACGCCCCGCCACCGGCTTTGCGGTCAGCCGCCTGCAGCACGTCATCGGCCTGCACGTCGCATTGCGGGTCCAGCCGTTTGAGCAAGGCACGCGCTTCCTCGGTACGCCCCTTGCGCACCAGAAAACCGATGGACTCTGGCAGGTAATACAGGATCACCGGCAACAGCAGCAAAGGCACTGCAGCTGCGAAGAACATCGACTCCCAGCCGAAACGCGGCAGCATGAAAATGCCGACGCCCGCCGACAGCATGCCGCCCAACGAATAGCCGCTGAACATGATCGCGACCAGTGTGCTGCGCAAGCGCTTGGGCGCGTACTCGTTCATCAATGCCACGGCGTTGGGCATCAGGCCGCCACAGCCCAGGCCAGCGATAAAGCGGTAGATGCCAAACTCGCTCGGGCTGCTGGCAAAACCGTTGAAGATGGTCGCCACCGAGAACAAGGCGAAACAGATGGCAATGCCCTTCTTGCGCCCGATGCGGTCGGCCAGGCTGCCGAACGCCAGGGCGCCGAACATCATGCCGAACAGCGCGTAGCTGCCCAGCGCACCGGCCTGCAAAGGGGTCAGGCCCCACTCTTTCATGATGACCGGCAGTACCACGCCGTAGATGAACAGGTCATAGCCGTCGAAGATCAACAACAGGCCGCACCAGGCCATGACCATCCAGTGAAACGGGGTAAAGCGCGCGTTATCGATGATCGGGTGTACGTCAAGGGTTCGCATGGCATCTGTCGCTCTTGTTTTTGTTGTGATGGAAAGCTGTTGCCTTGGGGTGTTGCTCAGCCGAGGTCGCCGCCCCCGACCGGCAGGGTTACGCCGGTGATGTATGAAGCCTCGTCGGAAGCGAGGAACAGAATCGCCCCCACCTGCTCGTCGATGCTGCCGTAGCGGTGCATCAGGCTGCTGTCGAGGGTCTGGTCGACAATCTGCTGGTACCAGTGTTTTTCCTGTTCGCTTTGCGAGGCGCTGTTGCGTGGCACGCGCCGGGGTGGTGCTTCGGTGCCGCCGGGCGCAGTGGCGTTGACGCGGATACCCCGGCCGGCGGTTTCGAAGGCCAGGCATGCGGTAAGCGCGTTGACACCGCCTTTGGCCGCGCCATAGGGCACGCGGTTTACGCCACGGGTGGCGATGGACGAGACGTTGACGATGGCGCCGCTGCCGCGCTCAAGCATGTACGGCAGCGCGGCATGGCAGCACCACAGGGTTGGGAACAGCGAACGGCGCACTTCGGCCTCGATCTGCTCGACTTCGTAGTGTTCGAAAGGCTTGGCCCAGATGGTGCCGCCGACGTTGTTCACCAGGATGTCGAGGCGGCCGAAGGTTTCCACCGCACTGGCCATGACCCGGGTGCAATCGGTGTGTTGCTCCAGGTCGGCGGTGAGGGTGAGCATGCCTTCGCCGGCCAGCTCGTGGACCAGTTCGGAACGGTCTACCGCCACCACTTGCGCGCCTTCGGCCTTGAGCCGCCAGCACACGCCCCGGCCGATGCCCTGGGCGGCACCGGTGACCAGGGCGACCTTGCCTTGGAATCTGTTGTTCATGTGTTTCTCCTGCATGAACCGGTTAATGGCAATTGGGAGGGCTGCGCCCTCCATCGCGACGCAAGGCCGCTCCTACATGGATCGCGTTTCCCTGTAGGAGCGGCCTTGTGTCGCGAAAGGGCCGCAAAGCGGCCCCGGCGATCTGTCAGGCCGCCGCCGCAAACTTCTCGTAGTAGAAGTTGGCCGGTGTGATGCCCTTCTCGCGCACGTACTGGCTGACCGCCTCGACCATCGGCGGTGGCCCGCACAGGTACAGGTCCACATCCCCGTCGTTGAGGTGGCGTGGCTCGATGTGCTGGGTCACGTAGCCCTTTTGCGGGTACTGGCTGTCCGGGTTGGCCACGCAGGCGCTGTAGGTAAAGTTGGGTATGCGCGCCGCCAGCGCTTGCAGGCGGTCCAGCTCGACCAGGTCGAAGTCGTTGGTCACGCCATAGATCAGGTGCAGCGGGTGCTCACTGCCCTGCTCGGCGATCTTCTCCAGCATCGCGGTGAACGGCGCCAGGCCGGTACCGCCAGCCAACAGCAACAGCGGGCGCTGGATCGGCCGCAGGTAGAAGCTGCCCAGCGGCCCGGCCAGGCTCATGCTGTCGCCGGCTTTGGCCAGGTTGGTCAGGAAGCTGCTCATCAACCCGCCTGGTACGTTGCGGATCAGGAAGCTGACTTCGCCGCCCTTCTGCAACGAACTGAACGAATAGGCGCGGGTCTGCTCGCTGCCCGGCACCTTGAGGTTGACGTACTGGCCCGGCAGGAAGGCCAGGCGGCTTAGCGCTTCACCCTTGATCGACAGGGCGATTGTGCTGGCTGACAGTTGGCGCACGTCGCTGATGGCGGCCTCGAAGCTGGCCTGTTCGGTCTTGCACAGCTGCGACGAAGCCGGGATGCGGATGACGCAGTCGCTTTCGGCGCGCATCTGGCAGGTCAGTACGTAGCCTTGGGCAATTTCGTCTTCGTTCAGGGCATCTTCAATGAAGTTGTCGCCCAGGTCGTAGCGGCCGGATTCGGCCTTGCACTTGCAGGTACCGCAGGCGCCGTCGCGGCAGTCCAGCGGGATGTTGATGCCCTGGCGGTAGGCAGCGTCAGCCACGGTTTCATGGCCGGCAGCTTCGATGAAGCGGGTAACCCCGTCTTCGAAATTCAGTGCGATCTGGTAGCTCATGTTGCACCTCGCGGGCGAGCCGGCCCACGGCACGTCGCAAGACGCACCGGGCAGTGCTCGCAAAACCCTGTATCAGATGTGGTAGATGTCGATGACCTGGCGTACGTAGTCGTTCTTCAGCACCACCTTCTTGCTCTTGATCAGCGGCTGTTCGCCGCGCAGGTCGAGGGTGTAGAAGCTGGTACCGAAGTAACTGTCGGTGGTCTTGTAGCGGAAGCTCAGGGTGTGCCAGTTGAAACGCACCTGGCAGCCGCCCTCGCCCTGCTCGACGATCTCGATGTTGCTGATGTTGTGCGAGGTGCGGGTGTCGGGCACCGTTGCACTGGAACGCTCGGTCTTGATGCGGAACACGCGGTCTTCCAGGCCGCCACGGTTGCCGTACCAGATCAGCGAGATTTCGCTTTGTGGGTCTTCGGTGAGGGTGTCGTCATCGTCCCAGCTTGGCATCCAGAAGCTGGCATCGCTGGCGTACAGTTCCAGCCACTGGTCCCACTGGGCGTCGTCCAGGTAGCGCGCTTCGCGGTAGAGGAAGTCGCGCACGGTCTCATACAGGCTCATTGCACGGCCTCCACGGGGATCAGTTGCTGGTCGTCCTTCAAGGCCTGGATCATGGTGTCCTGCCAGTACTTGTGCTGCAGCACGAACAGGCCTTCGTCCTCGGTACGCACGCCGGACAGCAGCGGTGCGAGCTCAATCTCCCTGGCCGCCTCATCGGCGCCTTCAACCCAGTGTTTCGCACCGCGGGACATGTCGTTCCAGCCGGTGCCGCCGCCGTAGCCGGTCTGGCACGAGCGGAACTCTTCCAGGTCGTCCGGGGTGGCCATGCCGCTGACGTTGAAGAAGTCTTCGTACTGGCGGATGCGCTTGGCACGGGCATCGGCGCTTTCGCCTTTGGGCGCGATGCAATAGATGGTGATTTCGGTCTTGTTCACCGAAATGGGCCGGGCAACGCGGATCTGCGAACTGAACTGGTCCATCAGGTACACGTTCGGGTACAGGCACAGGTTGCGCGAGTTCTCGATCATCCAGTCGGCACGTGCCTGGCCGAAGTCGGCGGCCAGCTGGTCGCGGCGCTCATAGGCCGGGCGGTCCTCCGGGTTGGCCCAGCGGGTCCACAACAGCAGGTGGCCGTGATCGAAGGAGTAGAAGCCGCCGCCCTGCTTGGCCCAGGAGCCGGCGCTCATGGTCTTGATCTCGTCGCCCGCCTCGCGCTGCTTGCGCTGGTTCTGAGTAGCGGCGTAGTTCCAGTGCACGGAGCTGACGTGGTACCCGTCAGCGCCGTTCTCGGCGGTGAGCTTCCAGTTGCCTTCGTAAATGTACGAGCTGGCACCGCGCAGCACTTCCAGGCCTTCCGGCGACTGGTCGACGATCATGTCGATGATCTTGGCCGACTCGCCCAGGTGCTCCACCAACGGCTTCACATCGGCATTCAGGCTGCCAAACAAAAAGCCCCGGTACGATTCGAATCGCGCCACCTTGGTCAGGTCGTGCGAGCCGTCGCAGTTGAAGCTGTCGGGGTAGCCGGCGTTGCTCGGGTCTTTCACCTTCAGCAGTTTGCCGCTGTTGTTGAACGTCCAGCCGTGGAACGGGCAGGTATAGCTGGAACGGTTGCCGCGCTTGTGCCGGCACAGCATGGCGCCGCGGTGGCTGCAGGCGTTGAGGAAGGCATTCAGCTCACCGTCCTTGTTGCGCGCGATGAAGATCGGCTGGCGCCCCATGGTCAGGGTGAGGAAGTCGTTTTTCTCGGGGATCTGGCTTTCGTGGGCCAGGTAGATCCAGTTGCCCTCGAAGATGTGTTTCATCTCCAGGTCGAACAGGCGTGGGTCGGTGAACATCTCGCGCTTGCAGCGGTAGATGCCCTTTTCACGGTCGTCCTCGAGCATGGCATTGAGGTAGTCGAATCCCAGGGACATGGCCAGGGTCTCCATTGTTATTGTTTAGACCTGGTCAGGTTAGGGAGACGACTGGCGGGGGACTATCCGGATTGTGCAGAGTGCTATCCAGCTGTGCCGGGATCTCGCACCTTGGGAACCCGTCGTTTGGGGTCATGGAGCCAGCTTGCAACAACATCGTTCACAAGCGTGTTCATGCTACCTGCCGCTTGCATTTTTGCATTGAGTGGTGCGACTACCGCGAGCGCATCCATTAATTGACTGTTGGACGAGATGGGAGTCGCAGCCGGATTGACAGGATAGCCAGCGGCTCTCTTCAAATTTTCTCCGATGTTGCTGGATAGCTTCACTGCAGTGCCTTGCACCAATAATTTTTGAGCATCTGACCAGTTCGGTGAATTCATGATGGGTTGTATTTGATCACCGTAACCACGTCCAAGACTGTTGATAGTGCCTACAACTTGCTTGCTTACAATATGGTCAGCGGCTCCCGCATAGGATCGGACACTCGACAGGTTGGTAGGGTGTTGACGTGGCCTCGGAGTTTCAGGCGTTTCCCAGATAGTCCGGAGCGTAGGGGCTTTTGAAATCTTGGGAAACTTTATATGCCCACTGGGATCACTATAATTAACCGGATCCCCACCACAGTAGGCATAACAATTTAATCCTCCAGCACCCATTGGGCTCAAACTGTCAGGGCTGTGGAATCTCATCAAAACGGGATTGAACGCACGGTATCCGTTCCCCAGCAGGTAGTACCCTGTGGCGGATTCTGTTCTCTGCCCGTTGAAGCGCAGGACTGATGCGTATTGATCGCATCCGTCATGCCCATAAAGGGTGTACTGCAATGAAGTCGACATGATTGCCACCTTTTACCCGAGATAAAGTTAAGGGTGGCTTGCGCATGAAATACAAACAACTGGCAGAATTATCAGGTGGCCAGGCTATCGTGCCTCATCCCCGCCGCTTGAACGTCTGCGAAGGCAGTTCGCCAAACTGCTGGCGATACACCTCGGAAAAGCGCCCTAGGTGCAAGAAACCGTAATCCAGCGCAAGCTCTGTCACGCTGCGCACGCCACAACTCGGATCGTTGAGACAGGCATGCACCCGCTCAAGCTTTCGCTGCCGCACGTAATGCTTGGGCGTGGTGCTAAGGTGCTGTTCAAACAACGCATAGAGCGAACGCAAACTCATGCAGGCCTGCTCTGCCAGCACTTCTGCGGACAGCTCCAGCTTCAGGTTGCGTTCGATGTAATCAAGAATGCGCTCAAGGCCGGCCTGCGGTGCGCTCAGGCTTTCGCGGCGGATATTGGTGCTCATCAGGGTGAGCAACTTGCTCGCGACAATCTGGCTGTAGTGGCCCTGCACCCTGGGCAGCGAATCGCTCACTTCCGCTTCATGACAAACCATGGCCAGCAGGTTGACGAACCCATCCAGTTCATCCAGCCGATAATGATTGCGCAAAAACCGCACGCCCCCGTCGGGCCGGTGCCAGCGCTGCTCGTCGCAGATCGAGTCCAGCAGCCGGGTGGGCACTTTGAGGATGAACTTCTCGCAGTCTTCCGAATAGGTCAGGTCAACCGGATCATCCGGGTTGATCAGCAGCAGTTCGCCGGGTACCAGGTGCTGCTCGCGCTTGTGCCCGCGCCACAGGCAGTTGCCGTTCAGCAGCACTTGCAGGTGGTAGATGGTTTCCAGCGCTGGCGAGGTAACGCGCACGCTGCCCCCGTAGCTGATGCGGCACAGGTCGAGTTCGGCGAACTTGCGGTGGCTGAGGCTGGCCTGGGGATGGGTGGTCCGGGACAGACCGATGCAATGCTGGCCTACATGCTGGTTCACATAATCGGACACAGCATAAGGGTCGGCGTGGTGAAACACGCTACTGCGCTCGCTCAGCAGGCGGCTTTCCATAGGCAAGGCACTCGGTATCGTTATTGTTCTGGTCGCCGCGTCCTACGGCCTTGTGGGCTGTGGTTGCAGTCGTCACGGTCATTCTATCGGGCCGGTTGCGGGTCGCGGGGGCAGGCGACAACCGGTGGATAGGCACACTACAGCAAAAAGGCAGGGTTTGGGCAATGCGGCGGCGGGATTGGATGGGCGGATAGCGGACAGGTCAGGCGCAGCTAATGTTCGTTTATCGAACAGTGTTTACCTGTCGCGGCCTCTTCTTGGTGTACGACCGGAGACATCGTTTACATCGTAAACCGGGGACATGGTTTACACATTTGAGGCTTGGACGCGGTTTGCACCCCGTTCAAGCCTCCCCAGGAGATGGTCACACAGGAACACATCCCAAACATCATCTTCTACTTCTTTCAGG
>NZ_JENB01000028.1 GCF_000708715.2 Pseudomonas putida W15Oct28
CCACCATCCCGATTGAACCCCCGCCAATCCCCCACAGTCCACCCTACAGGCCCACCTTCCAGAGGCCTCAGAGGAGACACCCATGAAAGGTACCGCGCTTTCGGCCCTGTTCGCGGCCGCCACCCTGCTGGCTTCGCCGGTGTTCGCCGCCGATGACCTCTGCACCACCAACCTGCAAAAGATCGACGACAGCATGGCCACCGCCGGCGCCACCTCCGAAGGCCTGGACAAGGCCCTCACCGAGCACGTCGACAAAGCCAAGGCCGCCCAGGCCTCGGGCGACACCAAGGAATGCATCGCCATCACCAGCAAAGTGCTGGAGCGCCTGGAGAAAACCGAGAAAGGCAGCGGCAGCGGTAGTGGCGGCGGCGCGTGAGCCTGAAAGCGGGCGACAGGACCGGCTGTCGACGTCGCCCGCGCAATGGCGTATACTCCACCCCACGTGCCGTAAGGTGCGTTAGCGTAACGCTAGTGTGGGGCCGATTAGGATTCGACGCCGGTAGCGAAACTCTAGGTGCATGCCGAGTTGGTAACAGAACTCGTAAATCCACTGTTGCAACTTTTATAGTTGCCAATGACGAAAACTACGGCGCGGAGTTCAAGCTGGCTGCGTAAGCGGCCCTCTTGACCCGTTGCTTCTGGTAGCTTCGGCTCCAGCAATCACTAGGGGATGCCTGTAAACCCGAACTGATTGTCATACAGAACAGGATCGTCGCGTAGCACGTTGTGGGCGAAGTGACTAAAACTTACACAACTCATCCAAAGCACCCTGCCCGTCGGGCGGCTGCGGATTAAATCAATAGACACGGCTACGCATGTAGTACCGACAGCGGAGTACTGGCGGACGGGGGTTCAAATCCCCCCGGCTCCACCAAATCCAAAGAAGAAGACGCCCTCGGGCGTCTTTTTTTGTGTCTGAATTTTGGGATCTGCTAGCCAGAGAAATCAGATTTAGCCCCTTTCTTGTAGGGCGTTTCCCAAAGATACTCCCAGCGCCTGGTTTGCGTTGCACACGCTAAATGCGGTCTCTACGGAAGGCACCGGCTTTGCCGGTATTCGCGGCTAAAGCCGCTCCTACAGGTATTGCATAAGCCTGAAGCCTGCGCGGTACCTGTGGGAGCGGGCGTGCCCGCGAAGAATCCAGCGCGGTAGATGGCACCGGCTGCGCCGGTGTTCGCGGGCTCGCCCGCTTCCACAGTGATCAAGCAAACGCTTGGAGTTGAACAAGACAGTTGACCCACAGGTACTGCATAAGCCTGAAGCCTGCACAGTATTTGTGGGAGCGGGCGTGCCCGCGAAGAATCCAGCGCGGTAGATGGCACCGGCTGCGCCGGTGTTCGCGGGCTCGCCCGCTCCCACAGTGATCAAGCAAACGCTTGGAGTTGAACAAGACAGTTGCCCCCACAGGTACTGCATAAGCCTGAAGCGTGCACAGTACCTGTGGGAGCGGGTTTACCCGCGAACACGGGCGCAGCCCGTGCCATCCCGCACGGCCTTACCAGCTATAACTCACCTTGGCCGTAACCTCGCGCCCCGGGTTGTAGTAATTCGCCGTCCCCGACCCCACCACATGCTGCTCATCAAACAGGTTGCTGACATTCAGGGCAAGGTCTGTCCCCTTGGCAATCTTGTAGTTCAGCGCCGCGTCAAACAGCGTGGTGCCGTCGCTTTTCTTGGTGTTGGCAGCATCCATGTAATAGCCACCCACGTACCTGGCACCCAGACCAACGCTCACATCCGTGTTGGCAATGTCGTAGTAGCTCCACAGCGAAGCCGTATGCTTCGGCGCCACTGTGAATTCCTTGCCCTTGAGCGAACTGCCGTCATACAGCGCACCGCGCAGCACCTCAGTTTCCATGTAGGAATAGGCACCGATCAGGCTGAGGCTTTGCGTGACTTGCGCCTTGGCTTCCAGGTCCAGGCCACGTGCACGTGACTCGCCCACCGTCTGTTGCTCGATGATGCCGCTCGGCAGCACGACGGCGATGGTGACGTTTTCCTGGGTCAGGTCATAAACGGCAGCAGAGAACAACGCATCCATGCCCAGTGGCGAGTACTTCACGCCCACTTCGTACTGCCTGCCAGTCTGCGGCGTTACGCCAACCTGCGGAGGCGAAACCGATTCCACCATGCTCACATAAGTGGAGACTTCATCGTTCACGATGTAAGTCAGCGCGCCACGGTAGGACGTTTCAGAGAAGTTGTCGCTTTGCCTGCTCACCCCGCCGACGTACTCCGTGCTGGACAGGTCCATGGAGTCATTACGCACACCCGCTGTAGCGATCAAGCGGTCATAGAAGGACAGGTTCTGCTGCAGGAACACGGCCTTGGTGGTGGCGTCGTTCTTCTTGCGGGTATAGGGCGTTACGCCGCCCGGTACACCGGTGAACACTGGGTTGGCGATATCGATGGAGGGCGCCAGGCTGTAGACGGAGCTCTGTTTGGTGGTCGAGTCGAGGTATTCCACACCCACCAGGGTGCTGCTGTCGATGTGCTCGAACTGGGCATCGTATTGCAGCATCAGGTTGCCGTTGAGCTGATCGGCATCGCTGTCAGTGCCGAATACATAGCGCGGGATGGTGGTACCCACCCGCGAAGCGCTGTCGCTCAGATAGACATAGCCAAAGTCATCGCTCAACTCGCTGTAGCGCAGGTTGCCGCGCAGCGTGAAGCCGTTATCGAAGTCGTGGGTGATATTGCCGCTGAGGCTGGTGCGCTCGACATCGTGGAAGTTGTAGCCGGGCTCGCCGTAGAAATCGCTGCGGTCGTATTCCTTGTCCAGTGGGTAGCCACCGCTGTTTGGCGAGCTGTTGGTCTTCAGGTAGTCGAGGATCACCGTGGCCGAAGTGAAGTCGGTAGGCGCCCAGGTCAGGCCGCCCATCACGAACCGGTTATCGTCCTGCGAGTGATCGTACTCACGGTCGCTGTTCTGCATCTTGGCAGTGAAGCGGCCCGCCAGCGTTTGTTCGTCGTTCAGGGCGTCGCCTACATCGATACCTGTCTCGGCATGGTCATAGGAGCCGTAGGTAACGTAGCCCTGGCCAAATTTCTCGAAGCGCGGCTGCTTGGTCACAAAGTTGACCGAGCCGCCTGGGTCTGCCGGGCCGAACAGGGTGGAGTTGGCGCCTCGCAGAATTTCGATGCGCTCATAGGCGAACGGGTCTTCCCGCACACCACGCATCGAGCTCAAGGTCAGGCCGTCACGGTAAGTGGTGGCCTGGAAGCCGCGAATCTGGAAGTAGTCGTTGCGGTCGTCCGAGCCGTAGAAGTCGCTGACCACACCTGGGGTGTACTGCAGCGCCTCCTCCGTAGTGCTGACGCTGCGCTGCTGCATTTCCTTGTTGGTCACCACAGACACGGAAGCTGGCGTGTTGAGGATGCTGGTCGCCACCTTGCCACCGACCCACAGCTCCTTGGCCACCACCGAGTTGGTGTCATCGTCGGCACTGGCCTTGACCTTGGCGTTGATGATGACCGGCGCCAGGCGGTAGTCCTCGGTCGCGCCCAGTTCCAGCGGGCCGGCCGGCTTTGGCTGCGGCACCACCAGGTAAGCACTCGGGCCTTGCTGCTCAGCTTGAAGCTCGGTCCCCTGCAACAACGACGAGAGTGCCGCCGACGTACCCAGCGCACCCTGCACACCCGCCGTATTGCGGTTGGCTACGCTCTGCGCATCGAACGACAGGCTGATACCGGCCTGGCGCGCAAAATGGTCAAGCGCCGGCGCCAGTGGGCCACCAGGAATGTTCCATTGCTGGACCTGGTTGTTGTGCTCGGCGCTTGCAGCTTGCGCAAGCGCAGGCAGCGCAGAGCTGCTGACAACCAGGCCCAGGAAAGCAGCGTGCACAGCACGGCTCAATGGATGGCGCTGTGAAACCGGGGTCGAACTCATTTTCTCGCTCCGTAGAGGGGTCGGCGGGCTGGCCTGTATTCCGGCCTTCTCTACAAGCCGAACGAGAATGAGAAAACACCTCATTTATTTTCAACTGGGCGCCTGTGTCGCCTCGCAAAGCCAAATTGCGGGCAAATCTCATCGTGTCACCCTGCCTGATTCGGTACAGTCCGCAGGCTCAAGGATCTATGGAGCGTCAAGAAATGGACTTCGCGGTAATCATTAGCCAAAACTGGGCAACCCTGAGCTGGTTCATCCCACTCGTCATTCTGTTACTCATCCTCAAAAGGCCCGAAACCAAGGGCTATCTCGGCGAGTTGCTGGTGCGGTATTTCGCATGGCTGAAACTGGACGAGCACACCTACCGCCGACTGCACAACATCACCCTGGACACACCGGATGGCACCACTCAGATCGACCATGTCTTCGTCTCGGTCTACGGCATCTTTGTGCTGGAAACGAAAAACATGGGGGGCTGGATTTTTGGCAGCGAGAAGCAGGCACAGTGGACGCAGAAGCTTTATAAACGCACCTTCAAGTTCCAAAACCCATTGCGACAAAACTACAAGCACCTCAAAGCACTGGAGGCGACACTAGGCGTCAGCGCCGAACACCTGCACTCGGTGATCACCTTTGTTGGCGACAGCACCTTCAAGACCGAAATGCCCCCCAACGTTACCCATGGCAGCAAATTCATTCGCTACATGAAGTCGTTCCAGCAACCGGTCTTCACCGAAGCCGAAGTGGATGCCATGCTGCAAGCCCTGCAAACCGGACGTCGAGCGCCCACCCTTGCGACTCATCGCGAGCATGTGCAGAACCTCAAACGTCGTAGCGACCCAAACGCAGAACGGCAATGCCCTAAATGTGGCAATGCCCTCATTGCCAGGACCTTCAAATCAGGCGCAAAAGCGGGGCAGCAATTCTGGGGCTGCTCGGCATTTCCCAAATGCCGAACCATGCAAACTCTCTGACCGGTATCACCATTCCCGTAAACGTGTGAGCAGCTGCTACTGGTAGCCCTGCGCGGGCCGCGCTCGCATCCCGTCCGCCGACCGAATAGATGCCTAGACAGCGCCAGCCAATGTGCTGGCGCCACCCATCCCCGAGTAAACAGCCGGAAATAATGGCCAATTGCCCCAGCCTTTTCCTGGCCTTGCTCATGTCAAAAAGTTGATACGCCATAATTTTTGATACAGAATAAGAAACAGGATGTTTTTTAGCGTATTTCAGTATGCTTTAATCGAGTGCAGGGAATGGACGAACACACAATCTCCGAAGCGGGCACACCGCCTATCGACCAGCTTGACCTCACGGCGCACGGCGTTCTAGGGCATTTTGCCAAGTCGTCGCGCAACGCCCAGCTGGTGCGTTTCCTGATGAGCATGGATCGGCTTGACCGCTGGGCTGTGGATTTCGATGAGGATGCCGCTGCGCACCAGTTCGAAACCCAGCTGCTGATGCAAGAGATCCAGGCCTTCGTCGAGGCCTACGCACTCGTCCTGCACCAGGTTCCGCAAGCCTTCACCGAGCTGTTGGCCCACCTCACCTCTTCGCGCTGCATGTACCTTATGCGGTATGTGGCACAGCGCAACGACGCATTTACCGGCGCGCTGGCACCCCTGCTGGCTGGCGACTTGTCGCAGCCCGCAGAGCTCACGGCATTTCGCCGCCGGCTGGATGCCTTCAGCAAGGCTCACCTGCTCAGCGAGATCTTCTCCGGGGAGCGGCTGCGCGAGATATCACAGATCATGGAGAGTTACGCAGATGTATGACGGACGACTGAACCCTGTCGCGTTGGCGGTAGGCAAATCTGTGGGCAAGCGCGCGGTGATGGGTGGTGTCCTGGGTGCCTGCCTATTGCTGGCCGGGCCGGCATTCGCCGCCACCAGCAGCCTGGGTTCCACGTCGAGCACGCTGCTCTCGGAGCAGAGCTCCGTAGTGGCCGAGGCCATCAAGGCCGATGCCCAGGACTGCGCCGACGGCACCAAGGAGGGGACGATCGGCGCCTCCATCAACGACGCATTGAGAATCCATACCGAACTGGCTGCGGCAACACCCAATGTCGAGTCGCTGTTCAGCGCCACGGCAGATTGCTTTGGGGGCCTGGGCAGCCTGTTCGACCTCTCCGGCTCCATCCCGAGCCTGGGCGCCATTTTCGCGGCTGCCCAGGAAGCGGTGTTGAAATATGCGCAGAAGAAGGTCTGTACCGCGGTACAGCAGGTTTCTTCGATGGTTACCACCCCTATCAACCAGGCAATCGGCAAGGTCAGCAGCGGCACTTCCCTGGGGGACCTGAACGGGCTGACCAATGGCCTGGTCAGCAAGGGCATGAGCACACTCGACCCGGAACTGGGTAGCAGTTACCACAGTACCCCTGCCGGCTACGAGGCCACCTACACGGTCGACGTCAACCCGTTCAACTACGTGCAGACGGACTTCGGCGGCGGCACCAGCACTGGCACTGGCACTGGCACTGGCACTGGCACCACCACCGGCAGTGCAGCCGCCACCAGCATTGTGGCGCCCGCAGCGAGCACTCCTTCTTCAAGCACTTCGAGCAGCACCAGCAGTTCCTCGTCCGGATCAGGCAGCGGGTCGTCCGGGTCGGCTGCAGGCCTGTTCAACTAAAGGGGGCTGACGATGAAGAAAGTCGCGGCAGTTCTGGCCGTTGGCCTTGCCTTGGGCGCTACGACGCTTCCGGCCCAGGCACTGACCTGGGCTTCGGTGCTGACATTCATCAGTACCATGCAGAGCGAGATGAGTGCCTGGTCGGTGACCGTCAAGCAGACCGCGTTGTCCGCCAACGTAATCTCGCAAATGGACAACGATTCGAAAAAGCAGCTTTCCAACGCCGTTGGCGCCATCGACATGTCCGACCGGGCGATGGCGGCCGTGACCTCGTTCGACTCTGCGGTGGGGCAACCGGTTACCAGCAAGTGCATTGCCCAACAGCAAGGCAAGCTGATGGTCGAAGCGGTGTCACAGCGTGACAAGGACGCAGCGCGCCTGATGGCGACCTATTCCTCCCAGCGGGTGGGCTCCAGGGCAGCGGCCGATCAGGAAACCCTGGCCATGCACCGCGACAACTACTGCAGCGTGTCCGAAGCCAGGCAGGGTATGTGCACGCTCAACGCCAACGGCATGCAGGGCTGGGATGTCGACTACGCCGGGCCGTTCAGCGAAATGACCCTGGCCCCGGAAGGCGAGACCGCAGCGTATGCGTACACCGCAATGATCACGGATCAACGCGCGGAAGCAAACATCGACTGCACCACCGTCGCCTGCAATGTTGCCCAGTCGCAGCAACTCGCCGCCTCGGCCATGACCGCGATGGCTGCCAACTCTCTCGTAGGGCAGGTGACGGACCGTCGCGTGCCAATGCTCACAGGGCAGTGATATGAATTTTCGGCTCAAGCTAGCCAGCATTGTCGTGGGTTCGACAATGCTCTCAGGTGTTTCCTACGGTGCGCTTTACGGTTTCGGCCCTGCCGAGCTTTGGACCACGGGGCAGATCACAGCGCTGTCAGGATCCGTGGGCGGCAACATCACCACGTTCGGGACGACCTTCGGTAACCAGATGACCATAAAGTTCGAGCAGATCATCTCGGCCGTGGCCGTAGCCACCAAGCAGGAGGCCCTGTCAGCGAGTGTGGTCGCGGACAACAGCAGGCAAACCGCCGAGCAACTGATCAATGCCAGCCGCGCGCAGCAACAGAACGCGGCCGCGACCAAGGCCTACCTCGACTTCAACGCAGCAACCGGCCAAGGTTTCGACCCTTGCGGCACCGTGATCAAGAACAAATCGATGGACATCGCATTCACCAGCATGGCAGCCAAGGCCAAGGCAGCTGTCGGTGAGCTGGATGCCTCCCCAGGTCGCCTGGTGGCTTCCACGGGCCAGGCGATGCAGCAACGCCTGCAAGAGCACCGCGCCAAGTTCTGTACCGCCGCAGAGGCAGACGCCGGGCTGTGCACGCTCAGTACGCTGCCCGGTGGTGACACCAACGCCGCCCTGCTGTTCGAAGCCGCGGATGCTGATTCGCTGGCTACCGAAGCGCGTACCGCCTACATCCAGCACGTGATGGGCGCGCCGGACGAAGCCCTGGCCAAGGCAGCCGGCGCTACGCCCGCCGGCGAAACCTACATGGTGCAGAAAAACCGCAAGGACTCGATGCTGTCTGTGCCAGCCTACAGCCTGTCGATGATCAACGCAGCCAACACCCGCAGCAACGCGTTCGGCGGCAAGTCACCCAATGAAGTGCTCAAGCTGCGGGTGAACCAGTACTTCGGTGGCAAGGAAGCGCAGGAATGGTCGGGCAACCTGGCACGCCAGACCCAACGCGGGCTGCTGGTGGAGGCGGCCAAGATGGGCGGCCTCGAAGTCTGGATTCATCAGCAGCAGTACGAGCAGAACCAACGGCTGCTCGCCAACCTGGCAACGCTGGTAATCGCCTCCGCTGACGGCCTGGAGGCCCCACTGGAAGCGCGCTACCAGAAAGTGTTGTCTGAAACAGCAGCGCAGTCGGTACAGTGAGGTGCCCATGAAAAAGGATTTCGACGAAGCGCGTGAAGCGCGCAAATGGAAGGTTTCGCTGGGTGTTTCGCTTGTGCTGACCTCTACGCTGGCCTGGGCCTATTGCCCGCCCCAGTATCAGGAAACTACCGTAGCGCCGGCATTCACTGCCGCCACCCAGACACTCAACGGCCTGGTGTCCGGGGTGGATGCTTCGCTGTCGGCCCTGCTTGAAACCGAGAGCCAGCGCCTGACCTCGGCCATCGCGATCCTGACCAAGCAGAAAGCCCTGGCAGCAAACCAGATCGCAGAAGCAGGGCACAATGCCGCCCAGCAAACGGCGACGGGGCTCAAGGTGCTGGCCCAGACCCAGCGGGTCAAGCAGTCACGCTTCGACTACGGTGGCGAATTCGGCCAAGGTTATTCGCCTTGCTCGGTCTACGCGACGCGTACGCTGATCAGTGCCCGCGATGCCGACATGGGCACCGAAGTGCGCCAGCGGGTCAAGTCCGAGATCGTGGCCGCACCAGGCACCTACGCCGAACCCATCAGCGCCCAGACCGCACTGGTCAAGGCACGCAAGCAGTTCTGCACCCAGGACCAGGCAGATTCGGGCATGTGCGAATCGGTTGGCTCGCTGCCGGGCGCCGACCTGACCGTGGCCACCTTGTTCGAACCCGTCATGGAAAACGAGCCGCTGTACCAGGCGAAAGTCGGGTTCGTCAATAACGTGGCCGGCCTGCCGGACGGCCCGGTGCCGGCATCGGCGGGCAAATCCGCCGCCACCGAAGACTACGCGCTTTCCAAGGCCCGCAAGGATGCGCTGGTGTCGCCGGCACTTGCCAGCCTCAAGGCGATCCAGCTCGACTATTCCGGCGTGGAAGGCAAGGAAACAGGTACTGACCTGCCACTGGCCGTGCACTTTCGCACCGAGGTCAAGCGCTATTCGGGAAACACGCCTCAATATGACAGCTGGGCCCGGGTCATGTCCGCACAGAACGAGCGAGGCGCGCTCATCGAGATACTGAAGATCAAGGCGCTGGACCTGGCCATCCAGGAAAAACAATATCGCCAGTACGAAAGCATGGAAGCCCAACTCGCTTCGCTGGTGTCCATGTCTGTAACTGCCGCGGGTGCACAAACCCAGACCAGCCAGGCAGCGGCAAATGCCGCCAAGCAGAACGTGCAGCAGAGCGTGCAGTGACGGAGCGCAAGGGATGAACAGAATGATCGTGCGCAGCCTCGCCAGCCTGAGCCTGCTGGTGTGTGCCCACGGCGCCATTGCGGACACCTGCATGGTGTCCCCCACCGACAAGGAAATTGTTTCCGGTCGTTTCGGCAAGTTCCGGGGTGGCGGCGCGGCCAACCATGGCTCGGCCAACCAGAAAGCGCACATGCACGATGGCCTGGACTTTTCCACCAGCGGTACATCGCAACCGGTGTACGCCACCACCGAGGGCAAGATCACCTTCGCTGGCTCTCGGAGGTCTGCGGGTAACGCGATACTGATCCAGCGGGCCAATGGCGATATCGTCGCCTACTACCACCTCAGCGGCTTCGCCAACGGCATCAAGCAGGGCGTCACGGTCAAGCCGGGCCAGCAGCTGGGCCTGTCAGGCAACACCCCCAGCACGACCATGGCGAAACACTTGCACTTCACCTACGGCACCACGAAAAAAGACGACGCCAGGGCCAAGGCGTTCAGGGAAAATGCTCACCGAGGGCCATTCAACCCGGCGCAGTTGCCTTCCGCCGTGGTCACCCCGCAGGCTGGCATTGGCTGGAAGACTGACCCGGCCCCCTATTTCTGCCAAACTTACGCCATCCAGGATGGTCATCCCGAGCATTATCCAATCCTCGGCAAGGACACCAAGGCGCAGCACCAGATCCTTTTCGGTAATGTACCTTCGGGCGGGGTTGCGCCAGACTCCACGGCTGAGCCTGTCCAGGTGGCAGCAGCCAACGCCGACGCAGCGCTGGCCGAAGCGGATGGCAAGACGCCCGCGATGTACTTGTCCGACGCTGATGGCTATGGTGCCTTGCCGACCGCCCCTATCGGTGGTTACGACACCATGTCGGTTTCAGAAATGCTGGCGACCGAAGCCACCCGACGCTTCAGCGATGCCGAGTGGAACAACAGTATCACCCATGTTTCCAGCCGAGCTCTGTGGGTCGACTACAACCGGGCGGTCGGTGTCGGTAATTATTTGTCGGAAGCGATTTATCGCAAGAAGGAAAAAGTTGAAGCATTGCTTGCCGTTTACGCGTCGCAGAAATTGGCAGGTCAACGGATGCAGACCGACGGGGCCCAGCAGCGTGCCCAGACAGGAGCTGTTTCCAGATCCATTGAATAACGCGGCGCCCACGAAAGGTAAACACAGATGGAACCCAAAGAACTCGATAAGCCTGAACAAGCCGTCGCTGATTCTGCTGCCGGGCAAACAGCCCAGCCAGGGCGGAGTTATGCAGGCATCCTGGTCCATCATGGCGCAGCACCCTATCAAAATGACCTTGCCAACCAGGCTAGCTACTACGTAACCCTGCAAACACCTGCCGGTGAACAGACCCTTTGGGGGGCAGGCCTCGAACAGGCCATGCGCGAAACCGCGCCTGCCGTCGGCAAACCCGTGCAACTGGATTACCAGGGGGGCCCCGACGCAGGCAGCGAACAGTCGCCACAAGGTAGCTGGAGCGTGCATTCGATCGATGCGGCGGCCCTGCAGGCCCACAATGACGGCCAGAAAACAAACGCCAGGCCGTCGCCACGCGCTGTGCCAGATATCGACCCAAGCGCATTTGACGCCATCATGAAGGTTGCCGGAGAGGTGAAACCCAAAGGGTCCTCCCTCGACCCTGATGAAGTACGGCGCATCAACGCAGCCCTTCTCGACACCAACGCGAGCAAGGCTGCAGAGGAGCCGAAACCCGCAGAACCCGCGAAACAGCAGCCACAGCACCCGCGCGAAGCCAACGGTGCCGAATCACTGCTCAGGGGCGGCGCCCAGCTCGTAGGGGGTGTAGCCTCGCTCACCGGCGCCGCCATGCAGGGTATCGGCAAGGGCGCGAGTGCCCTGGCCACTGCCCTGCGTGGGGACGGGCAAGCTCAGGATGCACAGGTGCCCTCGGCGCAATCGGCCACTGCAGAAAAACACGGCGCGGCGGTAGAGCCCGGCTCAGCGGACGAAATGACCGGACGCGTGCAGGTGTTGCCGCGCCTTTCCGAGTACCGGGTAGATCAGGTTGAAAAGGCCGCGAACAACTACGAGAAAGCCCACACGGCCTTCTGGAACGCGGGGAACATGCCTCAGGTACGCGAGCAGATCGAAACCCGCGCCGAGCAAACCGGCCTGAGCGTTCCCGAAGTGATCGAGAAGATGAAACCCGACGGCGAATACACCGACCTGCACGAAAAATTCGTCGAAGCCGTAGGCGAGTCGCCCGACGCCCAGAACAGCAAAAAAGCCATGGACAAGGCCCTCACCGGCTGGGCCCGGCAGTACGGGCGCGCACAGGAAGAATTGCTGAACCCGGAAACCGAAGACAACCCGCACTACGACAAGCTGAAGAACCGGCTGGAAAGCTCCAGCGAGAGCATGCACCGCAATGCGGGCAACATGCCGGCTTTCGAGGGCGAAACGCAATCGCACCTGGAACGCCTCAAAGATGTGATGCAGCGTATTGGCGAACGCCTGAAGGAAATGGTGCAAAGCATCGTCAGCCTGGTTCGCGGCAAGTCTTCGGGCCCTTCACAGGGCAACGACTTCACCCCTTGAGGCAGCCGGCCAGAACACTTGGCCGCAACTCAGCCGGTGCCCAGATGGAGCCATGAAGGCGCACGTAATCATCCAAGCAAGGAGAACGGAATGACCGAGTACAGCAGCTGGAAAGAAATCACCGCCACGCCGGAAGCCCACCTGGATTTCCTGCGAGTGATCGACGGCAAGCTGGAAGAAGGCCTGGGTGGCCGGAACCTGTATGAAAAGCTGTCCAAGGACATCACGGTGGAAGGCAAGGCCTTCAGCCAGTCCTTCCACCTGAACAAACTGGAAGCCAGCTCGACCAACTGGGATACCGACGAGACGCCTGACCCGGTGAAGCTGGAAATCGTCGAGTTGACTTCGAAGATCAAGGAGGCCGATCCAGGCTACGACCTGGCTCACTTCATGGTCGGCTATGAGTACATGATCGGCGAGATGAAAGAGCGCGGCGTGGAAGTGAATGCCGGCCTGGACCACAGCGACCCTGTGCCAAAGAACCGCAGCGGCTCGGACTACGAGCCTGGCATGTGATGCCTGGAGGTGCCTGTGAAAGCGACCCTGTCACTCATGCTGACATTCAGCGCGTGGGCCCTGGTGAGTGCGGCCCATGCCCAGCAAGCCCCCGCAGCGGCCGAGGAGCAATGGCGCGAGCTACCGCGCAATACCACCATCTACGTGCCGGTACCCAAGCAGGTCACGCCGGTTTCGGCTTACCGGTCGTGCTCGAACCGCTACGAAGGTGAGCGTTGTGATTTCTCCACCCCTCGCCAAGGAGTGGTCGAAGGGACATGCCAGGCACCGGAAATGCGACAGCCGCCCGCCTATGGCTACGAGATGCAGCAATACCCCGCTCAGGTGCGCACGGCCTTGGTATGCGTTCCTGTCGAGGACCCGGCGGCTGGAAACCCCGGCATGCCAGACGGTAGCCCAGCCAACCCAGGCCACGAATCACCCTACCCGCCACCCTCAGCCCCGCCAGCGGAACAGCCGAACCCTTAGCCACCGGTGCAATCCCTGCAGGCGCGGCCTTGAACGCGATGCAGCCGACCTCGGTTGACGCATGTCATTCATGGCGTCGGGGCAAGATCGTCAGCATCCGGGCGCGGTGCTGCCGGCTGCAGCATGCCCATGATGAACCGCTGCATTTCCGGCAACTGCTTGCCGAACGCCTCATCCAGTTCCGGGGCTAGCTGGATGTCTCCCTCGCGCAACCCCAGCTCGACTTCCTGCTGATAGCGCGCGACGAAACGCTCACGTATCGATTGCGCATCAGGGGTGTCCTCGCCAACCAGCTCTTCCAGCACCCCCTGTGCCGCATGCGCGAAAACCAGGGTTCGGTTGTATTGCTGGGTTTTCAGGCCGGACTGGGCAAAGGTGGACTGGAACTGCGTCTCCATCGCTTCAATTGTGGAGTGCAGCAACCGGTTGGCCTCCCTGAGCGCGACAACCTCCTCGGCGAGGCTTGACTCGCGGTCGCCCTGGGCACCCGGTGCGCGGACCGCTTGCGCCATCTGCGACATCTGCCCGTGCATCAGCTGGATCAGTTCGCGCAGGCGCTCTGCTTCGCCCCTGAGCTGTACGGCTTCTTCAAAATACTGCCGAACATACCCACGCAGTGGCTCCAGCTTCTCGTTTGCACGCGCCACGCCGGCATTCCAGCCTTCCGAATAGCCTTGGGAGCGACCCGTTCTGAAGCCCTCCTGGCGGCCATGCCCCCGGCCTTCCTGGTAGCCCTCCTGATAACCCTGCTGCCGCCCTTCCTGCCGCCCTTGATCGCGGCCTACATGGAGGTTGGCAATGGCCTGCTGAACAGAGCCGTTGTAACCGCCATCCAGGCTCATGTTGCCCTTGCGTGCAGCCCAGTTATGGTCCATCTCGCCATCTCCCTGGATCGGCGCGCCGCCGGAGCATGCGCCGCTAGATTCTGGTCAATGCCAAACCCGATACTGTCGAGCGGGTTCAACGCGTGGTCTTTACCTCGCTCCCAGCTGCTTGCTGGGCTTCGGCCTGAGGCAAGGCAAAATTGGCCAGCCGATGCAGCGCAACCGCTACCCAATCGCCACCGAAACGCTTGTCCTCCAGCACCGACTTCAGCGCCAGGATCGGTACACAGTGCCTTGCCTCGCCTTGGACATAAAAAGCAGCCATCCATTCGGGCAGCAAGTGTTTTATATCTTCGTGGGTTTCCACGCTGAACACCAACGCAAGGATACCAGGCATGGTTTTGACCTCCCGGCTGGGCAGCGCGTCGGCCAGCCAGAAGGCCACCTCGCCAAGCTGCCCGGCCTGGATCGGCAACAGGGCAACGACCTTGTGCCCGTCAGGATCAACGACAATGCCTGGTTCAAGATCGAGCGTTCGCGAGCCGAAGCCTATCGCTTCCTGACGAATGGGCAGCGACTTGAGGAAATGCTCCAGCAGTGTGTACATCTCGAAAGCTGCCGGAATGTCCTTCTGGATGGCCGGGGCACTCTTGGCCATCACGCTGACGAAGCCGCCCCCCGCCTGGGCGAGAACATCGCCACTGATGGCCTGCGCCACGAAAGCCTCGAGTTCATACAACGAATACATGGTCCCACTCCCGCGCAACGGCTCGACTAGACTGAACTTCAACCTGCTGCCAGGTCCAAAACCTCAGTCGTTCGTGTTTTGTATGTTTGCAGCCCAAAACTCAAGGATGTACCAATGACCCATCAGTTTCACTGTGCATTTCATCCCGCGCCGGGCAATGACGGTGGCGTGCTGAACATCGGCCCCGCCTCGGTCAGCATCGACCTGGAAAACCTCTGCCTGTTTGCCAACGTGGTCGGGCAGATCGAAAAGCGGCGGGCCGCCAGCGTCGCCAGGTCGGAGATTCTCGGCGAGTGGGTGGGCAGTGAAGACATCGACTGGGCACATATCGGCTTTCACCCCTGCCGCGAGAGCTACAGCCTGCGTTACAACGGGGTAGCCTGGGAGGCGCCTGCCGACGCCACCATCGCTGCCGCTGCCGAGGCGCGCTTGTTCCTCGACAACATTCGCCTGCAGGCCTGACCGGATGGCGCGGCCCTTGCCGCTTAGCGAGCGAGGGCCGTGTTAGCCTGGTACTGGCCGAAAAACTCGAATTCAACCCGGCGATTGGCTGCACGGCCACCGGGGGTGTCATTCGCAGCGATGAAGTCGCCCTCCTGGCCCTCGGCGCTGATTTTCGCCGCTGCTACCCCCCGCCGAACCAGGTACATCTTCGCCGCCTGCGCCCTTAGCAAGGCGACCCGGCGATTCGCTTGCACCGTGCCCACGCTGTCGGTAAAGCCGACGATCTTCACCTGCAGCGCGTCCTGCGCCGAGCGCACCAGAACGTCGCCATCCTCGGCGCTGGGGCTGAAGCGTGAGTGGCCGAAGGCAAAATTGAGCGTCATGTGGTTGATCGAAGACTGGATCTGGTCCTGCCGCGCCCGGATTGCCAAAAGCTCCTGACGGCTGCCATTGGCGTCGGCTTCGGCCGCAGCCAGCCGAACCCGCAAGCTCTGGACCTCGCTGTTCAGAGCGTTGATGGTCTGCTGCATTTGTGCGGTGTTTTGCCCTTGCGCCGAGGGTGCTACGTAGGGCACCGGCGCGGCGGGGCTTTCCACCAGCTCGAACCCTGCGAAAGCCTTCGGTGCAAGTGCCACCGAGAGCGCGGCCACTACCAGCGGCAACAACCGGCGAGGGGTGGAAACGGGGGTGCTCATACATCTCTCCAATATCGCAGGATCACGAAAACGATGGCCGACCAGGCATACCCCAGCAGCAATACAAGGATGCCTGCCAGGAAATAGGTACGCAGTGGATCCATTGCATCCTGGCCCAGCGGCTGAAGCCCGGGAACCAGCGTGGCCGGGAACCAGGCGAACAGCAGCCCCACCAGCGGTGCCAGCCACAGGCCAAGGCGCAGTCGGCGATGGTCGCCCTCACGCGTCCACCATGCGTACCAGCTCAGGCTGAGCAGGTAGGCAGGCAGCAACATGACGCTCAGCAACAGTGCTGAATAGGACAGTGCGGCAGCGTAGAAGCGCGGTGAGCCTTGGGCCATTTCACCCATCAGGGTGGCAACCACCGCAATGGCAAAAGCGACCAGCGCCACCAGCAGGGGCACCGACAGCAGCCACAGGGCTGCGCGACGATCGCCCACGGCCCTGAAGCCCGGCTCCACGGCAAGGGGAGGTAATGCGTAGGACATGCCTGAAAACTCCTTGTAAGGGTCGACTGCGCGGCCAGGTTCAGGACAACCCTCGCTGCGTACTAGCCAACGTCCGACACCCTGTCGTTTGTCAAAATAACTTGTTAGAAAAATGTTGATATTGATGGTGAGTATGAATTTGAAGGCTTATGCCGTCAAGGTTTGAGTCTTCGCAGCGGACGCGGACTCACTTGACCACGCGCACGGCGTAGCGCACACTCCTAGCATCTAAAAAACGTTTTTCTAACAACCTGAATTGATAGAACTCTGTCATCCAGAAGGATCTGACGCATGAAAGCCCTGCAACTCGCCCTGCCTCTGCTGGTTTCGCTCGCCTGCACGTCGGCATACGCCGTGCAAATCGATCAGGCCGAAGCCAATGCACGCATCACTCAGGCCCTGACCTGCAAGCGCAACGTTTCCCCCGAACAATTCGAGGCGCTGGTCAAGGCCGCCAACGGCAAGGCCATCGTGCAGGCGTCGGACCTGTCCGACGGCGAGTACACCGTGCCGAACCCGCTTGACGTTTTCGGCCGCGCCGTGACCAAGCTTGCAATGCACCCAGGGTCCAATGGCGAAGGTGACTTCGATACGTACTCCGGGGCGTTCACGGGCGAGAGTATCCAGGCGGTGGCCAAGCTGGCCGACATCCCCAAAGACGAATTCGGCCAGTACAAGAAAGAAGTCGGTAACCACGACCTGTGGCTGTATGAGGATGGCAACGACACCTACATCAGCTGCTCGTACGACATGCGTACAGTGGTGAAGACCATCAAGAGCACAGCCCGCAAGGCAGCGGACGCAGTGCAGCGCGCCACCCAGTAACGCCATGCGAACCTGTAGGGGCTGAAGGGAGTCACGCCATGAGCTTCAGGACACTTGCTGCAAAGTTTCTGGAAACGGTCAAGGACGACCTGGGCATCCCTGCCCGTTTACGCCGGGTCATCGCCGACACCCCCAGGCTACGCATGCGGGTGGATGACACCGCCGCCGTCATCGCCTCATCGAGCGTGGTGCGCTGGCATGAGTGGTCGCAGCGTATCGGTTTTGGCCAGGGCAGCGAACAGAACGGTGAGGTCAGGGGCTGGCGCGCAAGCAACGGCCACTACCAGAGCGAGCATCGGCAGATCACCGCACTGGCGGGGCTGGGCAAGACCGAAACCCTGCATGAATTTGCCTGTGACATCAGTGATGTAACCGGCCTGTCCGCCTCCAAATCCGAGCTGTACAGGTTTTTCTCCCTGCAGCAGATGGCAGAGCAGGCCTGCCAGGCGTTCACTCGCGACATGAGCCAGGAGGGGCTTGCGCAGAACCTGCGCTGGCCGGAGATGGGCATCGTGCATGGTGGCAGCGACTTCATGGTGCGCTACGACTGGGATGATGGCCTGTACCTGGCCAACAGCGGCGGCTCGCACCACTTTGTCGCCGCCCGGCATATCGCCACGCAGTTGCAGCAACCGGTTACGCTGCACGGCCGCCTGGTCCGCAACGGCCTTGATGCCGAGGCCGCCTCCCGGCTGAACGAGGAGTACGCTATCTATGCCGTGAACAAGGACGCGTTCTTCACTGAAGCACTCGATGCCTTGCGCGACTTCAAGGCCACTCATTATTGGGGCTACCTGCCGCCGCCGTACGACAACGGCATGGCGATCTTTCTGCCCAGAGAGGAAGCACGCTCACACAAGGTCGCGCAAATCTTCGCCAGCGAAGGCTTTACCGATGTAGGTGAAGTGCTCGTCGAACTGGCGTCGCCGGGGGCGGCCGTGCAGCGCCGGGCGCGCCAGGAAGATTTGCGCGCGCGTATTGAAGCCCTGCCAGGGCTGGAAGCAAAAGCCGGCGTGGCACACCTTTTCGGCAAACACGCGGCAGCCGCCCTGCGCGTTGAGCTGGCGACACAAGTGGACTGGCAAACCGTGGAGCAGGCCACCCTGGATGAAGCCTTCGGCGTGCACCAGCTCGACGCCCAAAGTGTGTACGAAGCACTCGCCCAACATAGCCCCGGCGCCGTTTCCAGGCATTCACTGCAAACACTGCGCGCCACAGTCGATGGCTACGCGGCGCTTCATGAGCGCCAACTCGCCAACCTTTCTACGCCTGACGCACCAAGCCCCGACTGACTGCGGGGCAAGCGTCGCCTTCTCAGTTAGCGCAATACTGCCCAGCCAGTTGATGAATACGGGCAGCGGATTGCTCCTGGGCACTGGCCTGCTCGCAAGCCCACAGCAAGGTTGCCTCATCAGGAGCACCGCCAACCCCGGCAGCCTTCTGTGCCACAAACCACAGCGCACGCATTACGAACAGCGGGTCAGCATTCAGCCGCGGATCCCCGGCTGCCTGCAGGTAACCGACCAGCGCCTGGGTCGCGCTGGCCAAACCCTTGTCTTGACTGAACTGGACCAAGGTACCCAGTGCCTGCGGATTCATTGAAGGATGAATCGTCAGCGGCGTGCAGCGCTCGGAATCGAGCAAATCCCAAAATGTCACGCCGTCCTTGCAGACCATACCCACACGGCGACCACCCGCCATGTCATCAACCTCGATGAAGCCGCCTGGCTGGTATTTGTGGATTTTCATCTTCTAACCCTTACCGATTGACTGGCCGACCCTCGCCGGCAACAGGTGCATTCTAAGCAAGCAGGTTGCAAAAAGCGTTACTGCAGTGTTTGCCATCGCCCGTATTGCGTAACAGCCTTGGCTCACTCAGGGCTCTGGAGCCTCCCAGGTAACGGTTCGCTGCTGCTCGGGCACAACAGGGCAGTCAACCATGGCACGAACCAGTGGCCTGCCATCTGCCCGGGCAATTTCGAATTCGTCCTTCAAGCTACCCTCCGGCCGTTCGACAATCCATTGCGCAACCTGAGTGAGACCATCGCGAATGAACCCCGCCTGCGCACCCGGCGCCACGCCCTGCATGTCTATCGCAACCAGGAATCCGCGCTCACCCGCGAATGTCGGCGCCTCACGCACGGCCTCCAGGCTCCCCACCACGTTGCCATTGGTATCGTGGAGCGCGATCGGTTCATCGATACTCAGCGATCCTCGATTGCCGGTGAAATCACCGGCATCGGCAACAATGCGAGCGGCCTCGTAGCCAAAGCCCAGGTCAGCAAAGGCAGAAGAGCCTTCGGGGTCGACCCGAAGCACTGCATACTTTGCCGACACGCTCGCGCCGGGTAGAGGAACTTCCTTCAGGGCCAGGCGCTGGATATGTTCGACCTCAGGCTTTGAGGCCGCGAGCAATGACGAGAGCTCTGCCACTTGCTTGCGCGACTCGGCAGCAATGGCATCGAAGTCGTCATCGATCAGCGCCATGGTGCTACCCATGCTTTCTGAAGTGTTATCCGGCTCGGACGATGGGGCGCTGACCTTGCCGTCCCACCCAGCCAGCGTCTGCCCCACATGCTTGCCTATTTGCTGGATGAGCGGAGCAGCGAGCGAGCGATCATTTTCGAAGATGACTTTACGACCACCCACGGGATGGTCGAATGGTTTTTGTTGCCATGCCAGAAAACCGGGCGCGCCTTCCCACCCGATAAAATTCCATGTGCCGCTCTCGGCAGGAAACGGTCGGTTATTGATACGGGTGTAAGACCCGTCCTCTTCCCTCTTGAACGCTTCATTACCCTTGAGCAAGCGAGAGTCAATCAAAGCATCCTGCAACCGCTCGGGGTCTTTGATCAACGCATTATATTGCTCGATGCGTTCAAGCTCTTTGGCCGGAAAAGCCCCCAACTCCACGCCTGCTGACTTCAAGCGGTCATACATGAATGCCAGCGGGCCAGCGGCCAGCAAGTCATTCCGATAGCCACCCCCAACCTGCGAATGAGCCCCTGCAAACCTGACCTCTTCGATACGCGAGTTGTCGTCATTGCGCAGCGCGCTGGTCAAAGGGAATGTCGCACGGTATTCATGCATTGCCACCAAGTGCGTGGTGGACCTGACGTTCCTACTGATCTCCAGGTTTTTCCGGACGTGGCTTTCTGTAGTGGGAATACCGTACGAGGCAACCGTGTCAAAAATGGCAAGCTTGTTGATTTCAGCCTGACCAGGCGGGATCAAGTAATCGTCCGTGGCCTTCCACTGGCTGTCGAGCCTGGGCACGCCACGGTCGATCACCTCGTTGGTAAATGCACGGGCCTGCGCCGCCCCTCGACTGAAGCCGATCACATTCAATTCAATATTCAGATCAGGGTTCTTGTTGCAGAACGTGACGAAGGCATCATAAGCCTGCTCGATCCGGTTCTGGCTGCCCCGCCCAGTACCTCGCTCGATCAAGGCGATTGGCGTATTACCCTTCTGGCTCCCCACCCCATCAAGATAAATTTTCTCCGACTGGCCGGTAATGCCGCCAGGGCCATACTTGCCGGGCACAGCGCTGGAGTTGAGGGAAAGGTTGGTGCCGTGTGCGGTGTCGTATTCATAAAGCCTGGCCACATTGGTATGGCCACCGAGCGGCGTGTCCCTGTCCTTGTTGTTATCGGTGCCATCCATGTAGACACTAAAATAAACTGTATTATTCACTTCATATCCCTATGAACAAACTGCCGCCATCAGCCCTGATTCAACTTCAGAATATGCGTCTTTATGGCCTGCCCGGCTGCCTCGACAAGGCTCAGATAGAACGCCTTGCCCAGGCCGAGCAACGGCGATCCCTTCAATGATTCAGCCGTCGCCTTCAGCGTGATGACGCCGAATTGCTCTGCGATGATCTCGATACTGCGCTGGCGCTTCCCAGGCTGGTCATAGGGCTTTTGATACCACGTGGCAATCTGGTACTGGGCGTCCTCTCTTTCGAATGCCGCGTACAAGTGCTGGGCCAGCGCAATAACCGTTTCACGAATCAGCCCAGGGTCGATATCTTGATTTTCCAGCAATGCCTCGAAAGGGGCATTGGCTACCGCCAGAAGATCTCCGATGGTGTAGCCCGCCATCGGTGGAAACACACCAGGCGGCAACTCCACGGCTGGGCCATTCCCTTCATTTGAACTGTCTTCGTCGTGCATAAAAACTCCTTGCGCGAAATGTGGAAAAGCGCTGGCTACCCGCTGGTATTGGCCAATACCTGGCCAGACACCGAACACCATGCTCCGGATACCTACTGCAATCGCAGCACAGCAGCATGGTAGAGCAGGGTCAGATCCCGCCTGGCATTCAGCACTTCACTGTGAAAAACCGCAGATACAAAAGGCGCCACCTTGAAAAAGTCCGGCAGCACCTCCGGAGGGCTGGCATGGATCGGAAAGATCGGGTTGGCCGGTGCAGCCAACTGGAACTGATAACCAAACCCGCCCAACCCGGCGCGCTCGGACAGCGTCTGGGCAATGCACAGCACCGCCACCAGCCCGATCTCCGCCACGTCGTCAGCGTAGAGTTCACCACCATCGTAGATAAACTGCTCACCACGCACGATGGCCTGGTCAGCCAGGCCGGTCAGAAGCCGTCGAAGCTGCTCTTCCAGTTGATTGTCATCCATGCCAAGCCTCCGCCAAGCGATCCGAGTCAGTTATCAAGATACGCACACGATTGCGCGTCACCGTCCAAGACAACCTGGGGCGGGTAAAATTCCGCCAACACTGGCAAATTGCCAGACCATTGTTGCACCCGCTCAGTGCCAAGCCATGTGCGGCATGACCGCGCTGTTGTTCATCGAACTTCGTCATCGCCGTCTTTGCCGCTTGCCGAGTCGCTTCCGGCTGGCAGCGCAGCGTCGTTGAACGGGTGATTCTGGCTCGCTGAATTTTCTGCACCCGCATCAGACGAGGCAGGCTGCTCCTGGGCCTGGTCGCCACCGGCAGGTGGCGCCCCCCCCTTCAGCGAGGCCTTGAACGCGTCGATTCGGGCGTCTGCACCTTCATGGTAGGCCGCCTTGCCTTCCGACATCGCTGTCGAAAAGGCTTGCTTGTACTCGGCGCCGGCGGCGCTTGCAGTAGACGCCAAGCCCGCACCTGCAGTCAGCGCGCCAGCCGATACAGCGCCACGCACCCGGCCACCCAGGGACGCGGACCCAGAGTTGCGCCAAGACTCCACGCCCGACCGCCCCGCAGACAATGCTGCACTGCCCGCGCCCCGCATGGCCCTGCCTGTTGAAGCGGCCCCCCCGGCGATCGCCCGCCCGAGGGCGACGCCCGCCGCGTCGCTGCGTTTCTCGCCGAGCGTACGATTGTCAGTCGACGCAGTCTCACCCTTGGCATCGCTGCCTTGGCTTGCACCGCCCGCGCCTTGACCGTTCGCACTGAGCAGCGGCGTCTTGCCTCCGGGACCACCGCGCGGCCCACCCCCTTTCGGCCCACCGCCCTCGGGGCCACCATCAGGAGAGTTGCCATCCCCAGACGTCAGTTTCTTCTGGCCCCCGCCCAGGCGCATGCCCGAGCCACTACCTTGCACCCTCGACCCCACAGAGGCTACGCCACCGCGCATTTCCGATGTTGCGCTGGTTTCACCCATGCTGCCGAGGCCGCCGCCGATCCACCTCAGCACCTCGTCAGGCAAGGTCTGAGGCAGACCGAAAATCATGTACAGCACAGGCAGAAGTGTCAGGCCGAACACCATGAACCACCAGGCAAAGGTCAGGAACTCGGCAATGACCCCAACGCCACCGCTCGAAGAAACCACCGCCCCCCGCATGGCGAAGAAGCCCTGCGCTATGTAGTCGATCACAGGGTCGGATACCAAGATCGCGGCAAACAGCCCCAGAACGGCCAGTGCCGGGCGAGCGAACAACGACAGCAGCAACAGGTAGCCCTGCGTCTGCGAACCCACGAACGTCCGATCCGGCGTCATGTGCATCACGGCCCATAGCGGGGCAGCAATGATGGATTGCAACACGGCGAGCACCCAACCGACGAACACGATCATGAACAGCGTATAGGGCAAGCTGGGAAGGAATACGCCAAAGTAGAAGGCCAGAGGCTCAATGTAGCTCGCCAGCAGCGCGAGCTGCTTGACTGGCACTTCCATGACCCAGTCCCACAGCGGGATGACAATCTTGTCGAGATCCAGACCGTTACCCAGCGCCTTGACCGATGAAAGAGTACCGGCCAGCACCCGTACCGTCGTCGCAGCACTCTTGATGGCAACATCGGCGAGCAGTATGCCGCCGCGGGCAACGCTGAGATAATCGCCCACGCACTTCATGCGGTTGAGCGAGCCCCCCATCTGCCCTGCCGTGCCACACAGTGGCGTCTGCCCGTTACTGCCCGCCCCCGTGGCAAGCTCGACCACGTTCTGCATCATGCCGTTGACGAACGAGGACATCTTGCTATCCATGTCCGCCCTCAATGACCCTACGTTGATATTGCTGTGTGGGTCCTTGGGGATGAGGCTCGCCAGGTCATCAGCCTTGGCGGCCTTTGCACCGGTGTAATCGTCTTTCTCTTCAGCCTTCTTGTCGATTGCCTCAGTCACAGTGGTGAGGCTGTTGCTGAGCAGCGAGAAACGCGCATCCGAGGGCAGCCCCGCAAGGGATGGCGCACCCACCGAGCCCACCGGTTCGGCAAGCACGTTGGCTATCTGCCCTCGCACCATGCCGACTCGCTGGAACCAGCCTCCAGCCGCAGCCCAGCCATCTTTCGTGAGCGTATCCAGGAAATCCTTCAAGCCACCATCAACGTCGCTCTGGCCGTCAGTGACCTCCTTGACGAGGTTCGTCGCAATCTGGTCTTCCTGCGTCTTGACAATGGTATTGAAGCGGTTTGAATCGACCTTGTCCCAACCGGGATCGTTGATGGTCGCTGGCCATGAGTTGACCCACTTGTCCAGCTCGCCCATCAACTTGCCGGCCGCTTTCACTTTCGCAAGTTGAGTTTGTTCATGCACCTTCTCCAGCGCCTGGGGAATGGGGTCGTCCTTGGCCTGCGCCGCGTAGGTAGACAGCTTCACGGTACCGCAGAACGGCTCACCACCGCCCAGGTTGGTTACCGCATTGCGATCCTTGAGGAAAAACGTGTATTCGGTACGCCCATCGACCAACGTCTGCTTGTCGTAGACCTGCTCGACCTCACCGTTACCCAGGCTTGTGCTCTTGGACTGGACAGCGGGCTGGATACCAGACCCACTGTTGGCGTAGATGGCGTTTGCCGCCCTGGCGCAGTACGAAACAGCTACGTATTGCCGCGCAAAGTCACGCAAGCCATAGAAGTTGCCTGCCTGGTTGACACCTTGAACGATCCCGTCCGATGACAGCACGCCAATCGCCATGCCGGCTTTGTAGGTGCCGTTGGCAAAGCCGATGCCCCAGAGGGCGAACATCAGGACGATCAACTGGATGAAAGAGTAGCCGCTGGTAGTCGGCAGCAATACGGCACCGCCTGCCACGATCCGCACCGGCGTCCACAAGGACGACCAGCTCTTGCCCATTGCCTCCCCGTCGTTGGCCGTGTTGGTTACCCCCATCACTGCCACGTACGAGACGATCAGCGACCCGATGATCAGGATGCCGCTGTTGAAGAAGCTGAACATGGTGGCAAGGATGTTCGCACCGGCTTCCACAGCGTTAGGGTCAGTACCAGCGACCAGGCTATCGATCACTGGCCCGAAAATTCTGCCCAGCATCTGAACCGACTGATCGGAGCAGTTGCTTGGGTCGCTGCACGGTGAAAACGGCATTTGAGCCATTGTGAATACCTACCTGAATCGAGTTGCGGACGGTTGATCTGAATCGTTCGCGACGAATTCCCTTGGAATGCTCCGTCGTCCTTGAAGTGGGCTGCCATCCAACCCGGCAAGCCACAGGGCCCAGGCATGCCTGCGAGCCCAAGCCATGGCGCTACCCCTGCAGCATGGCTGTCAGGATAGCGAAAGCGCGGTAATCTTAAACCAGAAATCGTCTAATTATCAAAATAATGTTATGAAAGAAAACTAACAAGCACTGACGACAGGATGCTAGCTACCTGAAAATACGGATGGCGGTGCCAGACAGGCCAAAAATGTAAAGTCGTGTAAATATTGGCATTTAGCCATCAAACGATGGATAAACTACCGAAATAGCGTGATAACCTTCGCAATCTGCGGAAAACCCCTGCTACGCAGTGGATCATTCTTCAGATACTGCTTTCATAGGTTTTGCAGTCGGTTTTCAGGCGCCAAAAGGACGACATCGCGCGCTTTTTGCCAATTAACGAACTGAATGGCGTTTTTGCGCGACGAGTACAGAAGCCGGGTCGACACATCGCCAAAAACAGACCAAATGGCTGTTTTACGGGCGGTTGAGCCATCCTGGGAGTGACGGCAACGCGGGGATTGCGGTCTTGGACTGGCACCCACTTCGACCGGCTCGGCGGGGATACCTAAAGTAACCAAAAAAACGATGATTTCGGTGCACGCCCAAGAAATGCGAAAGCAAAAATGCTAAGGTCAATCGAGTAGATGAACCCCTAGGGTTCGCAAGGGTTTATCCAGCACGTCAGCGGAGAATCAGTGGATATCCGCATCAGCCTACGCGACGTATGTACGGCGAGCCGCGCAGGGAAGCAGACGATGCTGAATGCCGACTGGTTGGGCGCATTCAGGCCCTGTGAATAAATGATGGACATAGATGCAGTTATCAATACGTGATGCCAGCCAATTCGTGATCGGTGCCGGGTTAATGCGGGAGAGAGCCATAGAGGCCTCGGGCAACCCGGCAATCAGCTTTGAGAACGTAGCGCAAGCGGCGCTGCGCGAGGGCCCTGACGGCCAGAAAGTCCGGCAGACGATCGACACCCTTGCCGAACATGAGTCGGCCTGGCTGCGCAGCACGCCACCCCACACCCTGCGTTCCGACCGGATCATGCAAAGCAGGGCAGCCGAAGCAAACGCTTTCACGGCCATTCATTGCGCCGTGGTCAGTGCCATTGCCTTTGAGGTTGCCACCCCAACCGACAAGACCCATGCAGAGTCCGGCCTGCGCCAGTCACTCACCCGTGCTATCGATGCGATCGACAACACCCCGGGTTCCCGAGCGGATCGTGAAGGGCTGCTGGGCAGCCTGCGAGACCAGGTGGTGTCAGTGGCATCTGACGGCAACTTCATGAAACAAGCGCTGCGCCAGAGCGAACAGGCCTATCTGACTGCCGAGCTGGACAAGACATTCGCCCGCTACGCCAAGCCATCGCTGTCGCGCAGCGAGGACCTCAACGACTACAGCATGTAAGGACGAGACCATGCCGACTGCCCAGGACTTCCAGAGCTTCACAGCCTCCGTATTCCCGTCACAAGCGGCGGAAATCGTCATTGCCAAGCAGCCGGTGCTGGCCGAGTACGGCCAGGAGTTGCGCGGAGCAGTCAATCAGCTTGCGCCGGAGGCTTCACGAGCACTGCTCGCAGAATATGGTGCTGCCTCGCCAACGCTGCTCAACAGCATCGAAGAGTCCATCCTGCAACGCGAGTTCGCCCATGAACATGCGCCTCAGCAGGCGCACCTTAGCCAGAACTGGCTAAACGCCGCCGACGCGCATGCGACCGGTATCGACGAGTCGGCGGCAGCGGCTGACGACATCTGGAATTCGGCGCCGTAATACCCCCGACCCGTATCGCCGGCCTTCAGCTGACCTGAACCCTGGCGATAAAAAGCAGCCGGCCCGGAGGAAGGGCCGGGCACCGCCGCACTGCTTAGCGCGAAGCGCTCTTGTACCCGTGCAAGGCATCCCTGCACGAGAGCGACGATACGGTGAAACGCACCACATACTGCATATAGTCACCAGGCGCGATATTGGCCGGGCGCGCGCCTCGGTCGACGACCGAACTGTAGGCAAGTACGGCATCACACGTTGTCCAGTCGCCAACCTCGGTGTCCAGCTTGGCCGACTGCGCGCGCATCTGCGCAGCAAACCCAGCATCTTCCATGACAACCGGGATGCGCTGAGGTGTGGTAGTCAAAGCCACATGCTGCCCACCCCCCACCCCCATGAAGCCTACGCTGATAGTGATGTTACCGTTGCGATCGACGCGCGGGAGACCACCAAAACGCGTGGCGAACTGCTGCGTGGCCGCCAACTGAGCAAGCGTCTGCCCTTTCAACCCGGCCCAGTACGCATCGGGCGGATTGTCTACATCATAGGCAGGTGCCGCCCTGTCGTACGGCTTACCCGCAAGCTTCAGCGCCACTTGCCGCTGGAAGTAACGGTCACGGCACGCTTCGTTGAGATTGTGATCCAGCTCTTTGCCAGATTTGGCGCTGTACAGCAACGCGGACGCGCAGGTGTAGTCATACTGCCCGTTGAAATAAAGGTACTGCCCATTGCCAAGAGGGCTCTTGGTCGGTACCAGGTCCAGCCCGCGGCTACCTGCCCCACCAGCAACACCGGTTACAAGGCCATTGGGCATCATCGAAGTCAGCGAGCTGACCGCTTCGTCCGAGAACCGTATCTTGGTCGTCCCGTCCGGCATCTGCTCGGTAGTGACACAGCCCGCCATGGCCACGGCGGCCAGCACGGGCAGGATGAGTTTACACTTGGTCATGCACGTATCCTTACTTGAAAAGTCTGCTTGAGCGCATCAGAAGAACCGCCCCATGTCTTGCTGCTGCACCTTCGCCTGGCGGGTCTCGCGCAGCTGGCGCACCACGTCACCCGGGCGCATCTCGACAGGTTCGCCACACGGCTGGCCCACCTCGACCACGTAGCCGTCACGGACCGACACCTGCACGAGCTGGACGAAACGGGCAGCGGCCATCAGCACACGTTTTTCACCCTCGTCGACGAAAATGCCCAGCGCCAGCGGTGGCATGCGCGTATCCATGAAGTTCACGCCCTCGACCGACAGATACAGCCGGTCAGAGACGTAGGCAGCCTCGAAAGGCATGCACGAAGCCCAGGCAGCCTCGAATGGCTGGACACCCACATACAAGGTGTCGCCCTCCAGGGCAAAGCTGAAACGCCCACTTTGCATGGGCGAGAGCAGTATCACACGGTCGTGTTCAGGATGGCGCAGCACTTCGTCCCGCTTGAAGTTCGCCGTCCAGCGCAGAAAATTGGCATACGCCACCACCTGCCTGGCCGCCCGCGCTACACGGGCCCGCTCCTCTGCACTTATTGCCGGCCCGACGTCCTTATGGCCCTGGATCCCCATGTAAATCAGTCCTCGTGCTTTTTGCGTTTTTCCAGCATTCCGAAGAAGTCATCCAGAATCTTGTTCAGCATCTTCTGCGGCGTATGGCCAAAATTCTTGGCGTGCTCCGACACCCGCTCATGGTTGTCATTGCGCAAGGTGTAGGAGTTGGACGGGTCCTTCTTGCGGTTGCGGAACGAAATCAGCCCGGAACGCCGCGCCATCGACATCATGCGCTCGTAATCCGTGTGCGAAATGTTGAATTTCTTGCGGATATCAACCTTGGTCAGGCGCTCGTCCGCCTTCATCAACCGCACCGACTCCACCATCAGGTTATGCAACTGGTTCAGCCGCACCAGGTGGTTGAACCCGCTGTCGATCTGCCCCCGCTCCACAGCCCCACGATCGGTGTCCGGACGCGCCAGGCCACTGGAGAGGTTCTTCAATACGACCTCATCGGACAAGTCGAGCGGGTTTCGGTTCTTTTTGGTTTCCTTGAAATCTGGTGATTCGCCGCTCAGGTAGTACACCGAGCCTTGCTTGGCGATTTCCACTTCCAGGAATGAACAGGCAACCATGAAGATGTCTTCGGTACACAGCTTGCGCGACACACCCTGGTGAATAGCCTCGCGACTAAGCGGCTCGTCGGCAGCGCGCATGGCGGCCTGGGTATGCTTGGCCCGCTGGATGTCCTGGACCATATTGAAATACGACTTCAAAGGCAGCACCTTGTCGGACAGGTTGACCAACGGATGCAACTCTTTGACGGTGTCGGCCAGTACATCTGGCGAGGGGACCAGCAGCGACCTCAGGCCCTGGGCAAGGGACAACAACTTGGCCCCGTCTTTAACTTCATTCGCTGGTCGCATATACGTACCTAAGATTTCCAATCCAAAATAGTCTTAAAGTGCCTGCGCAGGCATAAACACTCCGCTCAAGCAGAACAGCAGCGCCAGGCTTCGGGGGCCGGCCCGCTCTCATTCTCCAATCCTGGAAAAGATCCTCCTTCGGCACCGCAAGGCAGCATTCGGGCGACGCGAGAGGGTTCCCCGCCATTCTACGCGCCCGCAAACCAGCGAAAGGCATACCCCATCCGTGAAGCAGGAAGCAATGGCAATCATTGCGGCGCCAGGCACCCAATGTCACCGCCCTGACCTGGATCAAGCCCCATGGACTGCAGGGTCTGCTTGGTCAGTTCCACCTGCGCCTTGATCGACTCTGGGTCGTTCGCCATCTGCTGCGCGACTGCATTTTCAATCGGCGACTGGGAGGAAGCAAGATGAGACAGGGTCGCCATCACCGCAATTACCACTAAAGGCGGAACCAGCCAGGCCATTGCGGTCTTGCGCCGGCGTGACCTGGCCTGGCGCTCGGCATTGCTTGCGGCCTGCTCGCGCAGGGCCTTGCGCGAAGGCTGTGGCGCTGCGCCCTGGTACTGCGGAGCAGTCAACGGACCCGGGCGCACAACCTCTGCAGGCACAGCCGCCCTTTCAGCCTCTTCACGCTGGAAGTAGTCGTTCAGCGCCTCGTTCAGGCATTCCGAAAGGGCCTGGCGCACCTTGTAGGCAACCAGCGCAGGCTCGATATGAGTAAGCGCACCCTTGCGGTCTGCCTCAGCATGGAACACCAGCTGCAGGGCCGCCAGCTGGTGACTGGCCTGCACCCCGGCATCGTCCTCGATCGCCAGGCTGACGCTGCCGCTGAGGACCCGCCGATGGCCATCGTCTTCAGCCACGTCGAAACCGGCCACTACCAGCGACATCTGCTGGAAGGCCCTGGCAATACGCACGGTACGGGCCGCGCGCTGTGCATCATTGGGGCTTTGGCTGTCGAACACCACCAACAGGTGCTCCCCCGATCCGAAGATGCGGATACTGGGGTCGAACTCGAAGTTCGGCGCTTTGGCTTTCATGTACTTTGCTCCTTAAAGTTTTCCAAAGATGTCTTCAAGCACGACCGCCTGTGAAAGGCCGGTCATCATCCTTGGCTTCCCTGTACGGTGATCGATGAAAAATGCAGCCGGCACACCCACCTGTTCCTTGCCGTTGTGTTCGAATGCGGCAAACAGAAACGCCAGGTTGGTGCTTAGCTGCTCGACGGTTTCCGGCGATGGCTCGGAACGGACCTGTTCATGCTTGCCCAGCACCCGCGCCAGCATCTTCTGGTCCTTGGCCTGCAGGATGGTAGCGGCCAGTGGTACGCCATCTGCCGGATTGCCCAGCGCCGCGGACGGGATCCACTTGATCGAGTGACCCTTCGCTGCGTATGCCCTTGTCAGGTTGTAGGCTTCGCGGCAGTACGGGCAACGCGGGTCGATGATGATGTAAACGGTATCGCCGATACCGCCCTTGCCTTCCTTGATGCCTGCCAGGGAGTCGACGGTTTTCATCGACTCCGGGATCGCGCCCTTGAAGCTGCCGTCCATGGCTGCGGCTTCGCGCACATTCGGCAGTCCAACGGCCGACATCTGCGGCGCAGCTGGCACGGCCGCGACCGGGGCAGCAGCAGGCGGCGCGACGACGGCCTGGGCGACGCCAGGCAGGAAGGCATCGGAGATATTGCTGCCCGTTTCGGCATTCCAGGCCACGCCGGTGAACAGCACCGCAGAATCCGGGGTACTGAAAAGCACCACCTGGTGGCCGTTCTTTTCCACAGTCCAGGCGGTCAGCCCACCGAGGCCGACCGGCCGGGCGCTGACAATACGCCCATAGCGCGATACCCGCTGCGCGGTCAGGTCATCGAGCTCCTGCTGGCCAGGGTTTACCTGTGCAGTGCCTTGAGCGGTGATGAAGGCAGAGAGGTCCGCCGATTGTGCCGGGGCGGCATGGGCGACTGAAACCCCCGCCGCAAGCGCCGCCAGCATGGCGACAGGTCTTGCAATCACACCTTTCATGGCTCGATGTCCTTATTAATAATCCAATACGACCGTATTCTAACAAAAAAGCAAAAAAAGGCACCAAAAAAACAAAAAAAGGCCATCTTAATAGATGGCCCTTTGCTTCTACTTAAACCCTCAAGGCTGGCGCTTCAGGCAGCACCCTCATCGAGCGCTGCGCCTTGTGCCTCGGCATACCTGTCCTGCTGCATGGCCTCATAGCGTTTCTTGTCCGCCTCGGAATACTTGTAAGCCGACATCGCCAGCTCAAGACCGTTGACCGCCTTGTCCAGCTGCGGCTCCGCCAGCGATACACCCGCTTTGCACTCGTACAGGAAATGCGACAGGATGCCCGGCGCTTCCGGGAACCCGGCCTGGCGCCCGATCGTCTGCAGGGCATACCACATTTCACGATCGAAGAAACGCAGCCAGCGCATTTCTGCGGGTGGCAGTACACCCAGGCGGCGCGCCTGGAAGTACATGGCAAAGATGATGGTGCGCACGAATGCGTGCGCGTGCAGGATCGCACTGGCATTAGGATGCTTGATGTACTTCTGGATGATTGCCCGAGGCACTTCCAGCGGCACTTCGGGCTTCAGCCAGGCAAAAGCTTCGCCCCGCTGCTCGGCCTTGTCGTCAGGTGCCTTGAACTGGTCCCAACACCAGGCAACCATGTAGTCGCTGTCGGCCATTGCGGCCTTGAAAGCATTGTCATCCAGCGCCGTATCGGTGGCGACCACCCGAGGCAAAGCTATCGCTACCAGCAGGGTTTCTGCCGGCGTCAGGTTGGCAACCCGGGTCCAGTGCTGGCCCAGCTGGCGACGCATCACCTCGGTGGTTTTCTCGCGGTCCAGGGTTGGCGCCCAGCTGCGATCCGATTGCTCCTGCCAACCACTGATCAGCAAGTGCCGGTAGGCAAACTGGCGAGAGGTCTGCGACATGCCGAACAACGGGTGGTCCAGCGGCTGGGCGATCAGGTCGAGTTCGGCGAACATGCGCAGGTGCGGGTACTGCGCCTTGTTCTCTTGCACAAAGCTTTTGATATTGTGCGTTTTGGTAAACCTGAGCTTGGGGTGGGTCTTGTTGATACGCAGGAACATGCGCACCGACAGGATCACAATCAGCAGCAGGAAAAAACCGTTCATGAACAGCGACGACGAAGTGATTTCACCCCACGCCACGCTCGAAAAATCTCGCTGACAGGCACCAATAATGCCATCCGGCGCACACATGCGCCCGACCCACTGGTTGATCGAGGCGATTCCAGGCAGCGCGGCGAAGTCACCCAGCACACTCGGCAACCACAACTCCACGTAGCGAATGTAGGTGTACGCCTTGGCAATCTTGTCATGAGCGAAGTACCAGGCACCCCACCCCCCGAGGTAAAGCACCGCCATGATCCCGAGCAAAATGGCGGGGTCATCCCAGGGAAAGCCCACTACCTGGCCAGTTCCTTGAGCAAATTGTGCGTGGTACGCACTCGCCCCACCATGAACACTGCGGCTCGGCGGCAAACCGCCCGCACGGTCATTTTCTTCACCACCTCGATGTAGACCAGGGCCAACGTCATGCACAGGGCCAGCGGCAGCAGAAACTTCCACAGCGCCGGCACCAGCAGCAACATCAACCATGGCAAGGCGGCGCTTGCGTTGATCACAAAAAAACGTGCGGGTGGAGCGCATCTGCTCCAGTGATACCGTCCTGTTGCCATAACTTCTCCGTAAATTCGTTGCAGTCAGCATTGGCGGGCAGCCTGCGCCTCAGCCGTGGCGCAGATCGCGGGCAGTCGCCTCGCTGATCAGGCCCGCGGCCAGCAGGCGATCTGCCTCGGCAGCAAAGGTATGCCCTTCTTCACGCACAAACTCGGCAACCCGCTGGGTTACCCGGCCCATATCGGTCAGGTCCATCAAGGTGTCGCGCACCTGCTCGGTAAACCTCAGCCACGATCGCGCAGCGGTACGCTTGCCATCCACCGTAGGCACCAGCTTCTGCGCCATCATGAAACGGCTGGTATCGACGAGGTCGTAGATGGCGGTGGCACGCTCCTGCTCGGGAAAGCGGGAAATCATCCGGCGCATGATCGCCGCCACATCCTTGGCGTGCACCGTGCCGAACACCGGGTGCCCGGTCAGCGACAGTTCCACCGCCGCGCGAATGGTCTCCTGGTCGCGCAACTCACCGATCACGCACAAGCCAGGCGCACGCCGCATGGCCTCGCGGTTTGCCCGGTAGAAGTCTTTGAAGTGCGTGGGAATCTGCGACTGCACAAAGATCGAATGCTTGCTCTGGACCTTGTCGTAGGTGAACTCGATCGGTTCTTCATGGCTGATCAGGTTACCCTTGATCGGCGTGTCGTTTTCCAGGATGAAACGGTTGATGGCGGCAAACGTGGTGGTCTTGCCATGGCCCGTAGCCCCGGCCACATAGACGATGCCATCACGCGGCGTGGCCATTCTGACGATGTCCTCGCTCAGGCCGACGTCCTGGATACGTGGCGGATCATCGGGAATGGCCCGGATGACAATCTGACAGGACGTATCGCCATGGCAGGCGATGGGCGAAGCGTTTACCCGGTAGGCATAACGCAGGCGCGCACCGCGGGCATCCTTGCGCTGCGGGTCGAACAACTCGTAGCGCTCGTTGACCGCCGTGCCGGAGACGATATCAGTGGTGGCGGTGTCCCGGTTGGCCGCCATCTTCAACAGTTCGTTGACTTCCCCGACATCGAGCGTACGGCGGGTGACCGCATACAACCGCCCGTACTTCTTCACCACCACCGGCAATGCGGGCTGGATGAAGATATCGCTGACGCCATGGGTCAGGGTTTCCAGCATCATTGCCTTGAACTGCTCGGCGCGGTCGAAGCGAAACGGGTCTTCGTAACTGGTCAGGCGCTCCAGGCGCTCGATCATCGCACCCGGCTCCAGCATCATCACGTCGTCGTGGAAGTCCTGCTTCATTCCCGCCCGCCTTCAGCGCCCGCCGGCTGTCCGGCTGCCGCCGGCAATGGCGCCGGGCTGCCAGCGCGGGTTACCGGCGCACGGTGTGGCGGGTTGGCAATGGTCGAGGTGGCGATCGAACTGCGCCAGACGTTCATGTTGTCGTTGAACTCGGGCAAGGCAGTGATGCGCAGCAGGGTTTCGTCCACCGCCATCGACCGCCCTTCCCGGGTAACAGGGATAGCCGCACCAGAAATGATCGGCATGGTGACCTGGCCGTGGCGGGCAAACTCACTGAAACGGCGCATACCATCGATATCGCGGTTCATCCGGTCGAAGCCGTAGGTCAGCATCAGGTTGGCCTGCTCGACACCTTGTTGCCAGCCCTCACGCACGGCCAGTTTCCACACCCGCTCTTCCTCGTCGGAACGCGGCACCAGTGCCGAAACCAGCGAGGTGCGATCGAAGGTGGGCAGCGGGAAACTCAGGTATTCGCGCCAGCTGGGCGGCACGGACGAAAACCGTGCCTGCGATTCGATCTTGTAGGCGGCCCCGGAAAGGCGCAGCGTGTAGTCACCCTCCTGGTTGTACAGGTGGCGCGCTTCGGTGATCACCGGCGGCACCACGCGGTCCTGAATCATCAGGCTGCTGAAGTCATAGACCGTATCGAACTCGCGCTCGCGCACCTTCAGTGCCTTGTTTATGTTGGTGAGCTGCCAGGCCAGGCCAGCCTTTACACCGACCTGCAGCGCGGCATCGAGAATGGCTTCGCCACGGGCTGCCGATGCCTGGTTTTTCTCATCGCGCATGGCCTCGACAGCAGACTTGGCGTCACCGGTGTCGCCCTGCTGCTGAACGTAGGCAGGCTTGTCATAGAGGCGCTCGGCGTCCTCTAGGGTCATCGGAGGCATGTCCATTGCCATGTTCAGCCCCTCCCCAACGCCAATGGTACCGGCTTGTAGATCAGGCGCAGGGTGTTGGTGCTCTTGTCGAGCACCACATCGGCCCCGGTGTCGATCTGCGCGCCCACATCCTTGAGGACGTCGATCGGAGTGGCCTTGCGCACCCACACGTTGATGGGTTTGAGGTCCACACGCTTGCCGCTTTCGACATAGGCATAGCCGTAGCGGCTGGCAAAGGTCTGCAGCAGCTCCTGGGGCTTGCCGATGAAATCGATATCCACCTGGTCGGTATCGACCGCAGCCTGGCGGGAAGCGGCTTTCACACGGTCAGCGCTCAACCGCGATACGTAGTTGTGCTGAGAGTTGACCGCCACCGACACCTTGTCGGCGATGATCCGGCTGGCAAACGCCTCGGTGTCGTCGGTAGTCGGCTTGGCCGAGCTGGCACACCCGCCCAGCGCAACCAGTGCCAGCAGCACGCCCCCAGCCTTGCAGCAGCGTGCACCCATGAGCATTCCTTTCATGTAAAAACTCCTGAAGTTGTCATTCTGATCGACCCTGCGCAGGGGCAGCCTACGGCGGCCTGTTACTGGTAGCTGACCACCAGCCGGTCATGGCGCTGCCGTTCAAGGTATTTGCCCCATTTCACCGCGAGCGGGATCAGGTCTTTCTTGTAGATGTCGTTGAATTTGCGGGTGCGGGAGTGGTAGTTGGCAGCACGGGTCCAGAAGTCCTGACCATTGTTCTCGGCAAGCTTCTGACGCAGCAGCCAGGCCGCCAGCTCGGCGTTGTAGCATCCACGCCAGGCGACATCGGATTTGGTAATGGCCGGGTACGAGGCGAACACGCCTTTCGGCCCCCAATGGGTGGTATTGATCTGGAAGTGGCCAAGGTCGAAGGTGCCATTGCGGTTCGACACGCTTTGGCCGTTCTTGCCGCTTTCCTTGCTGGAAATGGCCAACAGCACATTGGCCGGCACACCCTGGCGCTGCGCGGCCTGCACCACGCAGTCGATATCAGCCGGCCGCACGGCATAGAAGTCATCGGCCAATGCCTGCATGGCGCAGCACATCAGGGCGATGAACAGCCACTGAGGCCGTTTGCGCGTCATGCTCAAATGATCCATTTCTGATGCTGGAACCAGAACCAGAATGCGCCCTCGACAAACAGCTGCCCGGTCGACACCTGCCAGCTGCGATAGGACTTCTTCATGCCGAATACCCAGAGCGCGAAGCCGATCGACAACCAGTTGAGGGCAACCAGGACGCCCGCGCCGGTCGCCAGCATGTAGACGAACCCCGCAATCGCAACAGCGCTGGCAATGAAGAACGCCCTGGAGTGCAAGCGGTGGTTACGGGCAATCCGGTCGATCTCGTCACGTTCGATGGTGGTCAGCTGCGCCTTGACCCGCTCGTTGCGGTAACGCGCGGCATGCTCCTTGACCTTCTTGGCGTCATCTTCTTCAAGCAAGGCGAAGTCGCAGTTGTTGCAACCCCAGCTGTGCAGCACACGCATCTTGCCTTTGGGCCCCTGCTCGAACTCCTGGTGGTCACCTTCTGCCTTGAGCAGCACACCCCGCTCGCAGTCGGGGCAAGCGGGGCTGAAGTTGGAACGCCAGAGTGCCTTGATGTGCTGGTTGCCCATGCGCAGCTGATTCACGCCCAAGGCCGCCATCGGCATGGTGATGAACGCGAATTTCGCAGCTTTCTTCCCTGAACTGAACAACCCCATGGCCTCATCCTAGCATGCAAAAATTCTGGTTTCTGATTATCTGTCAGATATCTATCGTCGTCAATTTATGACATCAAATAGAATCGCCCGCCGACAGACGGCCCTCGCGCCCGCTGCCTACTCGCTCGGCTGTTCCTTCATCATCAAGCGGCACTGGGCCTGCAGGTTACTTAACCGCTCTCGCATGCCGGCCACATCCTGAGCATCGGGTTCAGGGGTTACGCTGTAGTCCGTTTGCCGGGCAATCTCTGCGCAGGTTTGCTCGATCCGCTCTTGTGCGGCCCACTTGTCCGACAGCGATGCAAAGCCTTCGCCGCTGGCCATCACCTGCATGTCGAGCATCTGCTGCGGCAAGGCCATGGCCAGCTCACGCGCCCATTCATCGTCCACCACCTGCTCGTCTACCGGTGCAATGGCGGGGGGCACGGGCGTCACTGGCAAAAGGTCCGCAACGGCCAGGATGCTTGCCTGGATTGCCTCCGGGCTCATGGGGTCAACGTGCGGCGCGGGCACAGGAGCCGTGGGAACAACTGGCGCAACTGGCACCTCGGTAGGGGCCTGCGGCACCGGTTTTTCTACCCGTGGTGCGACTGGAGCCGGCTTCTTCAGGTCGCCGGACAAATACGCCCCGAGCACCCCGAACGAGGTGTCCAACCGGCCCAGCAGAGGCCGGTCCGGGTCTGCATAATTGTGTTCAAACGCACTGTGCATGCGGGCAAAGGTCGGATCACCCTTCACCACCGCCCGCACCCGCCTGGTGAACGAGCCATCTTTCAGGCTGTCGATAAATGCCTGGCGCGACTGCCTGTTTTGCGGCAGGTCCGACGGCTCGGGCGGCTCGACCGGAATGAAATCATTGATGCGCATTTCTTTCGGTGCCGGGCCGGCCGTGTAGAAGCCCATGCCCCGGATAAGGGCCACCCCACCGGTTTTGCCATTCTGCGATTTCTTGCCGACCAGGAAGGTGAACTCGCCGTTTTCCTGCATGGCGACGTCGTCGTAGTTCAGCCGGCTGCGCTGCTCGATGGCGATGTTGTCCGACTGCCGCAGCTTTTCGTTACCCGCGGTACGTTCGAAGTTGCCCAGCATGGCCTGCGAAGACTCAGAAGCCGCACCCTGCACACGCCGCCAGGTTTCCGATTCGGTGCCCGAGGTCAGGCGGCCGACGGCGCGGATATTGGTGTTTTCCCAAGTAGCATCCGCCTCTTCGGCGCTGGATTTCTTCAGCGAGGAAAAGTCCTGCGCGGCAAAGGTGACGCTGAACCCCAAGCTACGCGCCTGAGCAGGCGCCACTGCAAAGCCAACCACCGCGTAGTAGCCGTATTCGTCCAGGATGGTATAGAACGGGAACTTCGAGCCGGTCGGGCGGCTGTCGATGATTTCGCGCACCACCCCCTCCACGCGGTTACCCAGGCAACCGGCCATCATCTGCTTGATGCTGCCGACGATCATCTTGCCAAGCATGCGCATGCTGTCCGGTGCACGCTCCAGCGCCGGCAGCAGCACCACCAGCAAGCGGCGGTTGATCACCACATCGTAGAAGTCCACGTCACCGACGCGGGTCTTGAAGATGTGCCCGTAGTTGAAGGTCAGGTCGTTGAAGATCCGCCCCAGCTGCATGACGATGTAGCCGTGTTGTTCCAGAGTCTTGGTTTCCTGCTGCTTGAACTTGGCCTTCTGGTAGCCCGGCAGCGTCAGCAGGTACGAGCGCAGCGGGGCCACGATCACGTCGAACATCTCGCCGTATTTGCCGCCGTGCTCCCACACCAGGTCTTCGATCACGTTCAGCTCGAAGTACTCCAGGTACTTCTCGGGCGACAAGTTGATGTGGCCCTTGTCACGCAGGTAGGTCAGCGGCCGCGTCAGCGCGGCCACGAACATGATCGCCCGCCCCTTCCACATGTCGCCGCCACCGCCCGAATCATCCATCAGCGACACGATCAGCTCGATCAACATGCCCGACGAGGTGTTCCCCATCATGTTCATGTTGTTGGTCACCTTGTCGACCTGCTTCTCCACGAAGTCGCGGCCGGACGTGATGAAGTTGATGATCAGCAGGTCATCTTCGCGCCCCAGGTAGCGAGACAGGCGGAAGATCTCCTTCTGCAGCTTGGGGTCGCCCTTGCCGTCTACGTAGATGAAGCCGGTATTTTGCACCAGGGCGTTGAACACGATGCCGAGCAACAGCTCGGTGTTGTGGGTAACCAGGCTGTCGTCGGTGATGTACAGGTGGTGCGGGTGATCGATCTCGATGCACTGGCAAGGCGCCTGGCCGGCAGCAGTCACTTTCCACACCTCGGCCCAGCCATTGAACTTGGCCGAGCCGCGCTTCTTGCGCACCTTGGGCAGCATCACCACCATGCCGCGCGCCATCAGCTCGCGGATGGCATCGGTGGTCACGGTGTGGGCCTCTTCGCTGCCATCCTGCCCGCGGGTAAGCACCCGCCACAGGTGGTCACCCGTGGCTTGCGCCCGGCGCCCGTCACGCGTGGCCAAGGTCCAGATCGGCTGGATACCCTGCTCGATCACCCGCAGCACTGCAGCCTGCTTGCCATCGGGCGTGCACACGCTGTCGCCGACCCGGATGCGGCCCATTTCCACCCAGCCGCCCGGCGTCAGCACCTTGGCATGCTTGGGCTGCGGCTTACCGGAGCCCGTGGTGCCCAGCACCAGCTGGTGGGTGCGCAGGTCACTGTCGCCGGCGTAGATCTGCTCTTTGCTCTCCAGGTCATTGCCGAACAGCGTCACGCCCTCGCCTTTCTTCTTGCCCTTGTACGAGCCGTCATTGACGTCTGCCAACTTGGGTACCCGGTAAGGGAAATCGAAGGCACGGTTTTCTACATCGACGAACTTGCGCTTGAACGCCCAGGCCAGCAGCAACAGCAGCTCACCGGAAAAGGGCACCTTGATCGAAATCAGCGCCAGGACCGGCAGCGCGAACGTGCCGAATACTGCGCCGTCAGCAGACTGGAAAAAATCACTGAAGCGCTGCCCGGCCAGGCGCGTGTCTTTGCGCCGCCGGCTGGTGCTGACTTCATGCTGACGGGATGCGCCCTTGTACTGAGCCATCTGTCACTCCCTCACACTACGTCTTCGTATGCACTGGCGCTGATGTAGTCAGCGACCAGATCCTTGGCGATGCGCGCAATCACGGACTGCTCCATGTCGTCATCGACGAACTCGACATCCTTGAATGTCTCGCGCTTGAGGCGCTCCACCATGTCCTTGCAGCCGCCCGACGGGAAGCGGCGAGCCAGCAAAGCGAGCGCGTCCGGGCGCGGCATGTGCTCGTAGAGCATGGTGCGCAGCTTGCGGTCCTCGGCCGTGGTGGTCAGTGCCCACAGGCGCATCGGCCCGGCAGACATGGTGAACAGCTGGCTGTAGGTGGCGTTCTTGGTTTCGAAGCGCGCCAGGAAGGTACAGCCATGCTTGTTGGCCCCGTGCACGAAGTTGACCAGCGCATGCTCTTCGGTGTCGGACAGGCCGATGTTCTTGCGCAGCCAGTCGCGGGTTTCCTTGGTGCCCGAGTCGAGGATGAAGGTGGCCGTGGCGATCTTGGTCAGCTGGCCGAAGTCTTCCATCAACTGCGAAGCCAGAATGATCTCCATGTTCCACTTACGGGCCTCACGGCCATCGGTCTGCATCTGCTCCTGCAAGCCAACGTGGCCACCGGTCTTGTGGAACTCGTCCATGCACATGACCTTGTATTCATCCACAAGGTCCGCCACCAGGCGCTCGTAGAACGGCAGGTACTTCTCGGTGAAGAACGGGAAATCCTCCTTCGAGAAGGCCACCTTCTTCATGAAGCACTGCCGGGCGATCATGTACATCAAGGCGGTCTGCTTCTTTGCCGACGCAGAGCCTTGCAGCGCCACGTCCTGCAGGTCGAGGGCCACGATGCGGGCACTACCCACGTCGAAGCGGGTGTGATCGGAAAACACCGGGAAGTCGCCAACCGCCTCCCGAATACCCAGGATGAAGGCATCGACCAGGCTACGCCCGACCTCGCCGGACCCCTCGTATTCGGCCCGCACCTCCTCAGTCGACGCCACCGCCACCAGGTCATTGAGGGTTGGCACCGCGAAGCGCTGTGTCACCTCGGCCTCGTACACCATGCCGGCGTCGAACATCGCATCGACCAGCTCCCAGTAGGTGGTCGCCGGAAGAATGCGAAAGCTCAGCTGCGCCACGGCAGTGTCCACCACATCGTTATGCCCCGGCTTGTAGGTTTCCGGGCTGGCCCGCTCGATCTTGTCGTCCTTGCGACGGTAGGCCAGGTCGACCATACGGCCGACGAAGTTGCTCATCCCTTCATAGGGCTTTTCGCGCTCGGGCGGCGTAACCAGAATGGTCAGGAAGTTCTTGTTGAACTCACGATCCTTTGGCAGCGGGTAACGCTGGCCCAACGGCGTATCCAGCGGGTTGATGCAGTCTTTCCTGGCGTTCTGCAAACGTTTGTACACCACCAGGTGATGAAGCCGGGGTGGCAGGTTGTCGCGCACCAGATCACAGAAGCCGGACGAGGAAATGCCGATGTCGGTAATGCCGATATAGGGCAGGCCGGTCAGGCCAGGCATCAGGCAGGACTCGAAGTGGTTGTTGTTCATCAGTACCGACTTGCCAGAACCCGGCTTCCCTGCAATCAGGGTGATCCAGGTGGTCTGCTGCGACGAGAAACGCTGGTACTTGAGGATCTTGCCGTCCAGGCTGCGGTAGATGGTCGAACCTTCCTGGAACGGCGAAGCCGGCCGGGTCAACGGCAGCATGGCCACTGCATCGCCCAGCGGGGCGGCGGCAGGGTCGCCCATGTGCTTGGTGGTCAGGGCCAGGCAGTTGGACTGGAACGCCTGCATCGGGTTGCCCGTGCGCTCGATGAACACCGGCTGCCCCCAGGCCTCCAGCGTACGCCAGAGCTTCGACTTACGTAGCGCAAGCTCCTTCACGCCCTTCTCGTCAGGGCTGGCCCAGGTCATGGCGGCAACCTGCAGCTTGACCATGCACTCACCGTCACGCACCCGCTCGCGCAGCTCCTTGGTGGCCAGGTTGATGTTGCGGTTCTGCTCGGAGGTTACCGAGAGCAGCTGGGCGAACAGGCTTTTCCAGGCAAGCACGCTCATGCCATCGGAGGACAGCATGATCGACACCGAATACGGCAAGGCGCGTGACACACCGTTTTCCTGGGTTTCCGCGCGGTTCAGGCTGTTGAACAGGGTGTTGAAGTATTGCGGCTCTGCCGGTGGAATCGACATCAGCAAGGGCGCATAAACCCGCGCGCCAACCCGAACGCTGGTAGGGTCCGGCAGCAGGCTGGTGCGCTCGCCACTGCCGATTTCAGCCGAAGTGACCATGATCTGGCTGGGCAGCGTGGGGTACATGAACTCCGACATATCGCCACTGCGCTTGCTGGTCTTCCAGCGCATGGGAATGGCGCTGCCCGGAATGTAGGGCTTCCAGGTACGTGGCGTGATGTCGGGGTTCACCTTCGCGCGGATGGCGCGGATTGCTTCACTGACGTCGAGCACATCCACCGAGCAACCGAACTCGGGGGACGTCAGGTCTTCGGAAATCTTGGTGACAAAGGAAAGGTGGCGGTCCTTGAGGTAGGAAATGGGCCGCAACAGGTTCTGCGCTTCGGCGGTGGCCGGCCAGTCCGATTCCTTCCTGAACTCGTTCAGCGCCTCGCGCGCCATCGACCTTTCGGTCTGGTCAAGCAGCGCGGGCCGCGACCAGAACACCAGGTAGCACTCTTCGTCGTACACATACTGAGCGTATTTGCTGACCCCCTCATTGATCAGGTGGCGCACGTTCAGGTTCAGCCGCTCGGCGGTGGCCGCCTGCTGCTGGGCGTTCTGCTCCAGCGGTGCGGTGGCATCCAGGTCGCGGCTGAAGACAATCTGCAGGTGGTGGCCGCGTACCTTGAAGTACACCGAGAGCGACGCTTCCAGCAGGCTCACCAGGCGTTCGAACTGTTCGCGCCCCAGCACGCTCTTGGTGCCGTTGAAGCGCACGATGGACGCCAGTGAACCGTCGTTGGCGACGATGGACTGCCCGCCATCGACCGTTTCCAGGTCGCAATAGTCCTGTACGTCTGCCTTGAGCTGGCTCAGCACCGTCAGGATCACCGCTTCGAGTTTGTTAAACATTTCCTTGTTCTCCCTTGCCAACGCTCTCAACGGCGAGACTGAGCAGCTGTACGAGCGGCTGCATCAAGCAAAATTCTTCATTAACTGGCCGGTCAATGCCAACCAGTTATCGGGCAGGAACAGCGCGCGGTTATTGGCCGCGTAATATTCAAGTTGTCCATCTTTGAACGCGCTTTTGGTTGGAAACAGCCGTAACGGCGCCAGCCATTCAGCGCGCTTGTTAAATTCTTCATCGCTGACAAGTTGCTGGCTGGCGAGGGTTTCCGCCACGCCAAGCACGGTGATGACGTCGCCACCGAATATTGCTTTCAGCGTGTCAGTGCCACGAAACTTAAAAGCCGCCAGCAAGCTGGCCAGCTTTTCATTGACCGCCACGTCATCGAGTAACTCATTGACGTAGATACAGCGGGCAATATTATTGATCTCGGTTTGCGTCAGTTCTTGCACGGCGACGAAAAAGCCGGTGTCATTCATGGCGCAGGCGCCAAGATGATGAACCTGACGACACAGGTTGCACGCGGTGATCAGGTTGTCCTTGGTGCAGTTGTCGGCATTGCCGTCCAGTGCATGAAGTTCCTGAAACTTGGCAGACTTGAACCCGCAGAAGCGGCAGGTGTAATTGTCGCGCTGCCACACCGAAGTGCGAAGTTTGCTGTTTTCATCGCTGAACAGTTTGCGTTGGTCATCGTCAGAGCGCCACAGTGGCCGACGCACGCCAAATACCGGCTGGTTGGCCGTTCGACTGAGATAGCCACTCGACAGCGTGGGCACAGTGATTGCCCCGCGTTCAGAAGCGTTTGTTTCGCTCACGTCCGAATATTCCCGAAACTGTTCTTGTGGTGCGGGGCATTGCGCCCCGCCATAGGTTCAGCGGCGCACAGCCTTAGTCGATCATGGTGTTGCGCATGATCCACATCACGGTACCGACGCCGGCCATCAGGCCGCCGATGAACAGGCCGACAATCGCCGACATCGGCTTCTCACGTTCATCCTTGGAGGCTTTCCACAGGGTGTACAGCGAGATGGCGACGACCACGAAACCACCAATTGAAACCAGCGAGATCAGCAGCGTGGCACCGCCCTGAGCGGTGTCATCGATGTTGGTCATGACATCGCTGGCCGTCTTGCCGCCGGACGTATCCTGGGTGAGGTCAGTCTTGGTGATGGCGAATGCCGACGGCGCAGTCAGCGCAGCAATGGCAGCGGTAGTTGCACGAACCTTGGCCGAATCGTATGCAGCTTTCAGGGTTTTGAGTGCTTTCATTAGTGACGCTCCTTGATTTTCATGTTTCGAAAAGCCGTTACGACCACGGCGTGAAAAGGCCAACCAGATTGAATCCGATTGTGTTGTTGAGTACATCGCTGAACCATTTGAAGTTCCACGCCAGGACACCGCCGATGATCCATCCGCTGGCGGTACCGAGGCCGGCTTGAGTTTGATTGTTGTAATAACCGTTTACCGTCAACCAACCTTTCACCATGGCGATCAGACCGACAACCTGCATGATGCCCAGCAGGGCCAACGTTGCGAGTTGTGCCTGTTCTTGCAACGTCGTACCGGTCGAGGAATAGGACAGCATGCGCGAGTTGGCATAATCCCCGGTCAAAGTTCGCGACATGATGCCCATCCACTCCAGCGTACCGATCGCCAGCAAGATAGAGCCGATCACCAATTGCACACAGGCAGAGCCGACAGAAAATCGCTGCCGCCCGGCCACATATTTCAACGCGTTGTCATGGGTGACACCCCATATCTCGATCAACGCAGCGCCGGTCAGGTAAAGGCCGATAAGCGCGGCAATCCCTTGGCACATCATGATCGCTGTCGGAATGACCTTCCCGATATTGACCATTACATCTACTAGATCGGCAAATCCGGCCGCCATGACAACGTCCCTGTTTTAAAGAGCGGGTGAAGTAACTACGATGCCGCTGTCGCGATCGACGGCAAGCACTTTCAATTCGCGCTGCACCGGCGGCAACGGGTCGCCGGCCTTGACGCTGTCTTCGCTATCGCCATTTTTCACCCAGGCCCGGTGCCCGACCACCGCTTGCACCTTGTAGCCAGTGGATTGCGGGATCGGGTGAGCACGCTTGGCGTACCCTTGCGCAACAGCAGGCGCCGGCTCCCTGCGCGGTGGCTTGATCACCTCCACGCGCTGACGGCTGTCTTCGTAGAACTTCATGCGCTGCTGCAGGCCGGACAGGTTGTTATCCAGGGCTTTGATCTGGCTCAGCAGCAACTGCGTATTGCGCTGGGACTCCTCGCGAACGATCTTCAGCTGTTTTTCGCTGTTTTCCTGGGCCTGCAGCGCCGCCTGGGCCTGCTCCCGTGACTTGGCCAGCTCGATGCTCAGCACATCCATGCGGGGTTGTTGCACCGATTGGGCCTGGGCCTGCGTGATGCGTCTGGCCTTGGCCGATGGCGACGAGGTGGCCTTGATCACGACCACGGCGAGCACGATGAGCGCGAGGAAGCTGCCGGCAAAAACGCCGATGAGTTTTCCGAATGACCAGTTCTTCATGTCGAACTCCTTATCGAGATTGATCGTGAACGTCTTGCAGGAAGAACAGGCCAAAGCCCTTGTTCGCAGGTGTTGCGTAGGTAGCCGGGCGGTTGAAGCCGCGTCGCACTTCCCCGGCGATCGCGGTGCCCATTTCACCGACGGACGAACCGATCACCTGCTTGGTCGAAGGCTCGGTAGTGGTCTGTGCCACGACACCGCTCGGGCTGATGATCGTGGTACCCGCTGTCTGCTGGTAAGCCCGCCCGTAGCCGGACAACAGCGAGGCAGCACCCAGGGCGAAATAGCGCTCCATGGTGTGATGGTCCTTGGTCTCGGCAATGCCTTGCTTGGCATCATCCTCGCGCAGTGCCACGGCGCTGATACGCATGGTCGGGCGAGGGTCGTTGACCGGTGGCGCAAGGATGGTGAACTTCACGCGAATGTTGTCGGGCGCCTGCTCGATCTTGCCGATCAGCTTGGCGCCGTTCCACTTGCCGCCTCGAATGGTCGCCAGCACGTCACCGCCATCATCGGTGTTGACCTCGGCATCCAGCGTGGCGTACATGATGGTACCGGTCTTGATCAGCAGCGCCCGGTCGGTGTCACCCACGGCTTCGATGCCATTGGGGTCCTTGTCGTCCTTGGCAGTCCGCACTGCGGGCCCAGTCGCACCGCTGCCAGCGCGCTCGGTCGGGTAGTAGCTGACGGTGCTGAAGCTGCTTTTCTCGGCGAACCCCTTGGCACTTTCAGACTCGCCCATCAGCTGCTTGATCGACTTCAGCGTTTCGCTTTTCAGCTCGCTGACGTATTGGTCGCGCTGCTCCTCGGCCTTTTTCAGCTCCTCCTCCAGGCGCCTGCGTTCCTGCTCCTGGTACTGGGCGTTGGCCGCACCAGGCTGCTGCGAAACCTGAACGGATTCACGAGGCGGCTGGCCAGCCCCGACGTAAATCTCGGGCGGCCTCTGGTTGCCGTCATTGTACGGCTGCCCGGGTACATTGAACTGGGCGCCCTGGCCACGGGCCAGATCCCTTCCGGTGGACTGCACGATGTTCGGATCGAAGCCAGGCTGATATGACATCCCGCGCTCGGCAGCCTGTTCGGCCTCCAGCGAGCTTCGCTGCGCACGGCGCTCTGCTTCGGCGGTGGAAATAGGGTCGATCGACACTTCAGGCTGCGGCGCATTCGGCACGTCCACCGTGGACGCCTTGCCCGCAGGCGCGCTCTTCGAAGACATGCCGTTGTAGGCCAGGGCGCCCAGCGCCAGCACGACCAACCCGGCAGCAATCAGCGAGACCTTGCCGACACCGGAACCGAACACCGCCCGCAGGTTGCGCTGCATCTCATCGGACTTGCGCGCCTTTTTCACGTGCGAGCCAGCCGGCCCGTCGCGGTCGGCTACCAGGTGCTCGTCTTCTTCATCGAAGCCCGAGTCGTTCGGCGGCATGTTGTTATCACTCATTGCAGATTCCCTTGCTCGATGAAGACGGTTACGGCTTGCCCGCCAGTCGTGAACGTGACGCTGTTCTGCAGGCCCGCGTAGCGATACACCGCCACGCCGGTGGTGCTTCGCGCAGCGTTGGTGTAGGCCGGGTATTGCGCATCAGCCTTGGCTTTCACGTACATGTTCGGGCCATAGCTCCAGGCTTCGACGCCCTCCAGTCCGGTCACCTTCAGGCGGTTGGCCTCTTTCGGCGGCACACCGTCCAGGAAGTAGGTCAGCGCCTCGTCGATCGACGGCATCCGCAGCATTGCCACACTCGCTGTCGCATCCGGGTTGCGCCCCGGCACCTTGGCATCGACACGCATGTCCACTTCTTCCTGGCCGGCGGCCAGGATCAGGATGATCGGCGTGGCCAGGCCGCGCAGGGTGACAGTGACGTTGCCGTAGGCCGCCGCCGTGGCAGGGTCCAGGGTGAGGATGTTGGTCGGTGCAGCAGTGCCGTTCTGACCGTTCTGACCGCCTCGCTCGCGCCCGTCGCTGAACAGCTCGCGGTTGATCGACACGTTCTGGATCATCCAAGGCTGCCCGGCATAGTCGGAGAACACGATCGACGACTGCTGCCCCTTGCTCAGGCGAACGATAGGTGGGGACACACCCGGGTCCAGGTTCAGTGCAAGCGTGCGGGTCACGGGTTTGGCCGGGCTTATGTAGGCCGTGGCTTTCTGCTTTTCACGCTCCAGCCATAGCTGCTTGATCAGCTCTACCTGCGACGACGTCAGCTGCGAATCCTGAACGTCCTGTACCGTGTCGCTGATGACATCTTCCGGGCGCGGGTAGACCACTTGAGCAACACTGGATACTTGCCGGCCCAGGCCATTCGTCGGTGGCTGGGGCGGTGCTTCGCCAGCTTGCGTTGCGCCAATCTGCCCCATGCCGCCCTCGGCGGCAGGCGCTTCCGGCGCCTCGTTGGCAAATGCCGGGATGGCGATAGCGCTCGCAAGCAACGATGCGATCAGATGCTTCTTCATGGTCACTTCCTTGAGGTGTACGGCGACAGCTGAACAGAATCGACGGCGATGCCTTTGGTGTTGGTGGCCGAAGCGGGGATCTGGACGATGGTTACGGCTGCGAGGAAATCCTGGCGCGAGCGTGCTTGCTGATCACCGCCGACATAGAACTCGATGGCAATCGGCACCTGTACCAACCAGTAGCTCTGCCCGCTTGCCAGCACACCGCTTTCTTCGACCTGGGCTACCTGCGTGGCCATGGCACGCAGGATCATCCGCCCCTTGAGCACGCGCTCCAGGTTGCCGGAATCGTCAAGCGTCTTCAGGAAGGCCTTGCGCCCTTCATCGGTGTACCACCGCGCACCCGCGGCATTGAGGTTGGAGCGGTAGTTCACATAGTCGTAGGAGTACGAGTTGACCACCGCATCCTTGGCGTACTCGGCCAGCGTCGCAGGGGTGACGCGCGGGTTGCTTTCGGTGGAGACTTCACAGATGGCATGGTTGTCAGTCGTCGGAATCCAGCGGTACTTCGGGTACCAGAACACCACCGCCGCGATGGTCACACCGAACACGCAAGTCAGTGCCAGCAGTTGCCCCCAGACGCGCTTGTTACGGCGCTTGAGATCGAGGCACTCCAGCTGCAGGCGCTTGACCTCCCTGACGGTGGCTGCGGCCTCACCGGGCGTTTCGTCCAGCGCCAGCTCCAGCAGCTTTTCTTCATCGGTGCCCCGCCGGGCCTCCGGCGCATCACCACCAGGGGTTCCGTGTTGGGTTTCCTTACTCGACATTGCGGATTTCCCCTGTCGTTCCGTCGTAAATGCAAATCGAGTCGGTTCCGTCATAGAACACGACGTTTTCAAAATTCGTTTGCGTCACCAGCCAGATGGCGGCCACTGCCACACAAGGCAGCAAGCCGATGCAGGCCCACTCCCCGATATCCAGCAAAACACCCAGCAACCGGTTGTAGCGTCGTAGCGCGCGAACATCCACGTCCTCGCCTGCACCGCTGCCCCATGACGTTGTGGTTTGTCCCAGTTCGTCCATATCTCGCTCCATGAAGCAGCATTTTCATCCAAGACTTAGAAATGTGCAACAGCGAAATTTTGACAGATTGAATTACTATCTGCAATCCGCGACGTATTTTTACACACCAATGCAAAAGCTTTTGACGCCGACCAACCAAAATCGAGGCAGGCCATCGGCCGATAAGCCCATGCCAAAATTGAGGCTATTGCCCTGATATTACTGGGGAAATTAACGAATTAAGGGGTGATGCTTCACCTTGGCGGCGTACACAATGGCGGCGCCTGGCCAACTTTAAAAATTGACCGTTAACCTATATTTTCGATGGACAAAACCTGACCATTCGGACATTTAAAATGGCTGAAGTAAGCGGACTGAAAAATGTGCGAAAAGCCTTGAATGCCACGTAAATCATGGCCTTCAGCGCCTGATCAGGATGATCGGCAGAGTTGATGGCGGGGTTTGCAGCACATCGTCCATGACAAGCCTGAATCCTGGCTCAGTCCTCCTCCTTGAGTGCCCAGACACTGAGCGCAATTTTTACTAGAACCCTTGTAAAACAATGGACAAAGCCATTTTTAAGCCAGCCGCCGAGGAGTCGGCTGTGGCAAAACGCTGGCAGAGCTGCCCAATGTTGAAGGACGATTTTTCCCACCCAAGGTTATGCCTTGGTATGGCAAAAACGTGATTTTCCACCATCTACACAGTTTTGTGCGATAGCGGCTTTTTGCCATCAGGCCATCAGATGGCTTTCATTGCACTTTGGCATCACCCAACAGGCCCGTAATCAATGACATTTGCCGTTCGAAATAGTTGAGGCACCAAAAATAAATAATTTCAAAACGCCACACCGTGACGCCGCATGAGGCCTCATGCACCGTGTTCGGCCGGCGCATCCAGCTGAACGGGCGGGCGGCTCAGCAAGACACCGACGACAATGGAAAACACCAGGGCGGCTACCCCTGCGACGTGCAGCACGCGTTCAAAACCACCGATGAACGCCTGCCGGGCAAGGGGAGCAACCTCGGCGCGCAAGCCGGGATCAAGCATGGCCAATGCCGCGGCCAAGTCACCGGCAGCCACTCGCGCGGCCATCGTGGCAACCTCGCCCAGGCGCGCTGGCGCCACCCCTGCCATCGCCTCCTGCAGCAGCTGCCCGCTGCGGGCGGCCAGCACTGCGCCCAGCACTCCAATTGCCAGCACGATCGCGCCGAACCGCGTGGTGGTGCTCAGCCCCGATGCCATGCCAGTACGCTCGCGGGGCACACAGGCCATTATGTTCTTCTGTGTATCGCCGTTGAGCAGCCCGGCGCCAGCACCTAGCACCAGGCTGGCCACTGCAAACGCGCTGTAGCCGCCATGGCTTGTAGCCCAGGCGCACAGCAGGTTGCCTACCCCTACCAGCACCAGCCCAAGTGCAAACACCTGCGCAGCGCTGCAGTACGCTGCCAGGCGCATGCCCACACGCGGCATCAGCAACATGGCCACGGCAAATGGCAACATGCCCGCACCGGCGGCCAGGGCCGACAGCTGCAGGCCGTTCTGCAGGTACAACGGCAGCAGGGTCATCATCACCTGGGCGCAAGCGGCGTAGGCGAACATGCCCAGCAAGGCACCGACGAAGCGCGCACTGCGCAACAGCCGCAGGTCGATCATTGGCCGCTGCTGGCTGCGCTCGACCATGACGAACAAGCCGAACAGGAATGCGCTGATCACCAGTCGACCTAGCGTTTGCGCACTGCCCCAGCCCACCTGGCTGGCATCGATCATCGCCCAGATCAGGTAACCCAGGCTGCCGGCAAAAGTCAGGCTGCCCCATGGGTCGAGCCGGGCCGCCGCGCTGTCGCGTGACTCATCGACGCTGCACAGCACCATGACCGCGAGCACTGCCACCAACGGCAGGTTGATGTAGAAGATCCAGCGCCAGCCCAAGGTACTGGCGATTATCCCGCCCAACAGCGGCGCGAAGGTGATGGTGGCGCCCATGCAGGCCCCCCAGAAGGCCCAGGCGCGCATGCGCTCCTGCGGCTGGTGAAAGCGGTTGCCGATGGCAGCCAGTGCCGAGGTCAGCAACAACGCAGCCCCCACACCCTTGGCGGCCCTGGCCAGGTCAAGGAACAGCAGGTTGGGCGCGGCACCACACGCCAGCGAGGCCATACCGAACAGCACCAGGCCGAGCAGCAGCATGCGCCGCCGACCGAAACGGTCGGCCAGGCTGCCGGCGGGCAACAAGCAGGCAGCGAAGGCCAGCAGGTAGGCGCTGACCACCCACTCGATATCGGCGAACGAGCCGGACAGGTCGCGGGCGATGCTGGGCAGGCTGACCGCAACGATGTTGGTGTCGAGGATGATCAAGGCGCAGACCAGGGAGGCGGTCAACAACGTAAAGCGTGCAGAGGGGGCAGGCATGACAGGCTCCAGAAGCAGGCTGGTCGCAGCCGCGCCAGCCTTGTAGTGTTGCCCTCAACATAACGCCGCCCGCATCAAGGGTTGTTAGCCCCGGCGGCCCGCATCATTACCCTGTAGGTAACACCTATGGAAATCCGCCATTTCCGCTATTTCCTCTGCGTCGCACGCCACGGCCATTTCACCCGTGCCGCCGAGCAACTGGGCATCGCCCCGCCTACCCTCAGCCGGCAGATCCAGGACATGGAGCGCGAACTGGGCTTGCGCCTGTTCGAGCGCAGCCAGCGCGAGGTCAACCTGACCGCCGCCGGCCAGGCGCTGTTGATCGAGGCCGAGCACGCCGTGCGCCAGTTCGACGCGGCGCAACTGGGCGCACAAAGGGCCGCCCGTGGCGAAAGCGGGCGTATCGAACTGGGCTACGTGGCCTCGGCCGCCTACTCGGGCATGCTTCAGCAGCACGTCAGCCGCTACAGCGAAACCTGCCCCGCCGTGCGCCTGAATATCCGCGAACTGCCCATGGCCGAACTGCCCGGCAGGGTCCGCGACGGCTTACTCGACCTTGCCTATGTGCGCTCACCGATGGAGCTGCCTGACGAACTGGAAGCCATTGCACTGCACCAGGAAGGTTTCGTCCTCGCCTTGCCCGCCAGCTCGCGGATCAACGAAGTGCCGCAGATCCCGGCCTCGCGCCTGGCCAATGAAACCTTCATCCTGCCCGAGCAGATTTCCGGCACGCTGGAAGTGGCGGCGCAAGGTGGGTTCGTGCCGATGCTTGGCCCACAACCCGGCAGCCTGGTGGCCGTGATTACCTTGGTATCACTTGGGCAAGGCATTGCAGTAGTCCCGGAATCGGTGGTGCAGCGCATCAACCTGCCGCAGGTGAATTACCGGCGGGTCGTCGATTGCCAGGCTAGCTCGTGGCTAAGCCTGGTTCACCGGCGCTTCGAGAAAGCGCCGGCTGTGATGCGATATCTGCAAAGCGTTATGGGCGGTACTTGATGGCTGCTCAAGCACCCTGATCTTCAGCAGCACCCAGGGCATAAAACTCATGCAGCTTGGCTTGCAGCAGTGCCTTGTCTGGCAAACGCGTTTGATACTCGGCAATCAGCGCTGGAGACAAGCTTCGATTAAGTGCGTACTCGACCACCTCGTCATCTCTGCTGGCGCATAACAACACGCCGATGGCAGGGTTTTCATGAGGCTTACGCTCATTGCGGTCCAGTGCTTCAAGATAGAAATCGAGCTTGCCCAGGTACTCAGGCTCGAAGCGGCCGACTTTCAGTTCGACCGCGACCAGGCAGTTGAGGCCACGGTGGAAGAACAGCAGGTCGAGTGCGAAGTCACGGCCGCCGACCTGAAGCGGGTATTGGGAGCCAACGAAGCAGAAATCCCGGCCCAGCTCGATCAGGAACTGTTTGAGCCTATCTATCAGCGCACCCTGCAGATCCGCTTCGACATGGCCACCCGGTAGGCCCAGGAACTCGACCACGTAGGCATCTCGAAACACATCCATTGCAGCAGGGTAATGCTGTTTCAGATTTGCTGAGGCTTTAGCAGGGTTCGCCACACTACGTTCGAAAAGAGAAGTTCTGAACTGCCGCTCCAGCTCACGACTGGACCATTTCTCCTGGATGGCCAAACGCAGATAGAACTCACGCTCGTCAGGCAATTTGCTCAAGGTCAGGATGGTAAGGTTATGGGTCCAAGGCAATTGTGTCAGCAGTGCTGACACTTTCTCGTCATTCCGATACGCCTCATAGAACTGCCGCATGCGGAAGAGATTGCGCTTTGTAAAGCCACGCAGCCCAGGCTGGGTCTGAGCCAGATGGGCCGCCAGCTGGCTTACCACAGATTCCCCCCACTCAGCTCGCTCCAGCTTGCGGCTGATGTAGGCCCCCACCTGCCAGTACAAATCGATCAATTGTGTATTGACCGCCTGCACCGCACGTTGCCTGGCATTTTTAATCAACCCGAGCACTTCCTCGAACCGGTCATCCTTGACCGAAGGAAGGGCCGCCGGCGCTTGTGTTTTTTGTTCAGCGCTCATGCATCGACTCCCTTTGTGAATTCGACAGGAAGTCTACCCCCGACAAGCCAGCGCCCGGTCGCCCGCGTCACCAGACAAGTGTTTCAAAAAAACAAAGGGCACCCATCCACGGGTGCCCTTTGCCCTACCGCCAGGTGAACTGAGTCACCCCACCGACCGCGCCCCCACAGGTTGCGCATGGCCACGCGAGGTCACGATCCCCAGGAAGGAAATCACGATCGCCAGGCCTAATGTCGAACTTACCTCCACCCGGTGCTCGGGCGTGTACATCATCACCGCCAGCGCCCCGGCAATGAAGATGATCACCGCCCAGGTCAGGTACGGGAACAGCCACATGCGGAACTTCAGCTCGGTGTTCTCCCGCTCCAGGCGACGGCGCATGCGCAGCTGCGAGATGGCGATGACCATGTACACCAGCAGGGCGATGGCCCCGGAGCTGGCCAGCAGGAACTCGAACACGCCCTTCGGCGCGAAGTAGTTGAGCACGGCGATGGCTGCGCCGATCAGGGTGCTGCCAAACACTGCGGCGCGCGGTACGCCAACCTTGGAAGTCTTGTTGAGGAAGGCCGGGGCATCACCGCGCTTGGCCAGCGAATACATCATCCGCGAAGCAATGTAGATCGACGAGTTCATGCAGCTGGTCACTGCCACCAGCACCACCAGGTCGACCATGAACGCCGCGTTGGGGATGTTCATGATTTCCAGCGCACGCTGGTACGAGCCCACCACCGCCAACTGCGGGTCGTTCCACGGCACCACCGAAATGATCACGAAAATCGACAGGATGTAGAAGGTGCTGATCCGCCAGATCACCGAGCGGGTGGCTTTGGCGATGTTGCGCGACGGGTCGCTGGATTCGGACGCGGCAATGGTCACCGCCTCGGTACCGATGAAGCTGAACATGACGGTGATGAACGCACCGACCACCGCCGACCAGCCCTTCGGTGCAAAGCCGCCGTACTCGGCAATCAACCCGTTCAGGCCACTGACCTCGCGGTTGGGTAGCCAGCCCATCAGCGCGGCAAAGCCCAGGCCGATGAAGCCCAGAATCGCCGTCACCTTGAGGATGGCGAACCAGAACTCGAACTCACCGTACTTGGCCACGCTGAACAGGTTGGTGCAGGCCAGCAGCAGTACCGAGGCCAGGGCGAAGATCCAGCTGTCTACCTGGGGGAACCAGGCGTTCAGTACATGCCCGGCAGCCAGTGCTTCGATAGGGATCACCAGTACCCAGAACCACCAGTACAACCAGCCGATGGTGTAGCCGGCCCAGCGGCCGATGGCCTGGTCGGCGTAGGTGGAAAACGATCCGGTGTCAGGGTGTGCCACGGCCATTTCGCCGAGCATGCGCATGACCAGTACCACCAGGGTTCCGGCCACGAAATAAGAAACTATGGTTGCTGGCCCGGCCGCCGCGATGGCGTGGCCAGAGCCTACGAAAAGTCCGGCGCCGATGATGCCGGCGATGGACAGCATCGTTACATGACGAGGCTTGAAACCTTGTGCAAGGTTGCCATCAGATCCCACGGTGCTCATTGATGTTGTTCTCTTTTTGCTGACACAAGGATGGACGGGCAGGCGTAGGCGAAAATATCTCCTTTCAAATCAGTAAGTCGACAGGTTGCTCGCGCGCTGTTGTTGATCTTTGGCGCGCATCACAGAGCAATGTGTCCGTGCGGTTCGGGCTTCATTTAAGCCTTGCAGGGCTGTGGGAAATTACACGAGAACGCCCCGGAACTGTTCGATCACGACAGCGCAGTCCCATTACCGCCAGATGTCGCGAATGGCATGCCCGATCGCGTCACCGGGCCGTCTGAAGGTTTTGTTTTTCATTTGGATGTGTGTTGCCAGTGCCGGCCTCTTCGCAGCACAAGGCTGCTCCTACAGGCAGGCAGTGGGGTCCCTGTAGGAGCAGCCTTGTGCTGCGAAGAGGCCAGCACAGGCCCAGGCATTTTCAGCCACCCACAAAAAAGCCCCGGTCACCCGGGGCTCTCTTCGCACAGCGGGGCCTGTAACCGCCTCAACGCACCAGGCAAGGCCGCTTGTTATCGAAGCGCCACCCGGAAATCAGAAACTGCATCGCCACGCTGTCATCCCGCGCCCCCAAACCCATGTTGCGGTAGCACTCATGCGCCTTGGCCAACTGGTCTTCATCCAGCTCCACCCCCAGCCCCGGCCGGGCCGGTACCCGCACGTGCCCGTCGACAATGCGCAGCGGCTCACGGGTCAGGCACTGGCCGTCCTGCCAGATCCAGTGGGTGTCGATTGCGGTGATCTCGCCCGGCGCCGCAGCTGCCACCTGGGTGAACATCGCCAGCGAAATGTCGAAGTGATTGTTGGAGTGAGAGCCCCAGGTCAGCCCCCAGTCATTGCACATCTGCGCGACCCGCACCGAGCCCTGCAAGGTCCAGAAGTGCGGGTCGGCCAGCGGAATGTCAACCGACTGCGACTGGATCGCATGGCCCATCTGCCGCCAGTCGGTGGCAATCATGTTGGTGGCGGTGCGCAGGCCGGTGGCACGGCGGAACTCGGCCATCACCTCACGGCCCGAGTAACCGTTCTCGGCGCCGCAGGGGTCTTCGGCATAGGCCAGCACATGATGCTTGTCGCGGCACAGGGCGATGGCCTCTTTCAGTGACCAGGCGCCGTTGGGGTCAAGCGTGATACGCGCTTCAGGGAAGCGCTCGGCCAGCGCCGTCACGGCTTCCATCTCCTCCTCGCCACGCAGCACGCCGCCCTTGAGCTTGAAGTCGCTGAAGCCATAGCGCTGCTCGGCCGCTTCGGCCAGGCGCACCACCGCTTCCGGGGTCAGGGCCTTTTCGTGGCGCACACGGAACCAGTCATCATCGGCATCGGCCTCGTTGCGGTAGGCCAGGTCGGTCTGCTGGCGGTCGCCGATGTAGAACAGGTAACCCAGCATCTTCACCGCATCGCGCTGCTGCCCCTCGCCCAGCAAGGCCGCCATGGGCACGTTGAGGTGCTGGCCAAGCAGGTCGAGCAGCGCCGACTCGATGGCCGTTACCGCATGCACGGTAATCCGCAGGTCGAAGGTTTGCAGGCCACGACCCGCCGCGTCACGGCTGGCAAAGGTCTGGCGCATGGCATTGAGCACGCGCTGGTAGTGGCCGATCGGCTGGCCGACCACCAGGCTGCGGGCATCTTCCAGGGTCTGGCGAATCTTTTCACCGCCAGGCACCTCGCCCAGCCCGGTGTTGCCAGCGCTGTCACGCAGCACCACCACGTTACGGGTGAAGTACGGGCCATGGGCGCCACTGAGGTTCAACAGCATGCTGTCATGGCCGGCCACGGGGATAACGCGCAGGTCGGTGACCACCGGGGTGCGGGTATGAACGGCGGGATTGGTCTGCATATTCATGATTGTTGTCTCGCAGTCATCAGTGGGTCTGGCCCAGGGCCGAGGGGGCCTTGAGGTCATCGGAAGGGGCGCCCTTTGGGCGAGTGCGCACGAAGAAGATGGCAATGGCCGCCAGCACCGAGGTCACAGCCAGGCCATACAGCCCGCCCTGGATCGAACCGGTCTGCTGCTCCAGCAGGCCGAAGGTGGTGGGGGCAACAAAGCCGCCAAGGTTGCCGACCGAGTTGATCAGGGCGATCACTGCTGCCGCGATGCGGGCATCCAGGTAACCCTGCGGGATCGGCCAGAACAGCGACGATGCCGACTTGAAACCGATGGCCGCGAAGCACACGGCGACAAAGGCGAACACCGGCCCACCCGTGGTGGACATGAACATGCCGATGGCCGCGACTACCAGGGCACCGGCTACCCAGGCCTGCTGGAACTTCCAGCGCGCAGAACCGGCGGCAAAGGCGTACATGGCCAGGATCGAGATCAGCCACGGGATCGAGTTGAAGAAGCCGACCTGCAGGTCGCTGAGGTCACCCATGCGCTTGATGATGCTGGGCAGCCAGAAGGTGGCAGCGTAGATGGTCAACTGGATGCAGAAGTAGATCACGCAGAACAGCACGATCTGGCGATCCTTCAGCAGGCTCCAGGACGATGCCTTGACCGCCCCCACGGCTTCGCGCTCACGCTGCTCGCGGTCGATGGTGGTCACCAGCGCGTCCTGCTCGGCCGGGCTCAACCACTTGGCATCCTGCGGCTTGGAGTCCAGCCAGAAAAACACGAAGAAGCACAAGGCGACCGAGGCCATGCCTTCGATGAACAGCATCCACTGCCAGCCATGCATGCCCAGGCCCTGGATCTGCATCAACGCCCCGGCCAGCGGCCCGGAAATCAGCGAAGCCAGCGCCGAACCGCTGAGGAAGATGGCAATCGCCTTGCCGCGCTCGGCGCCTGGCAGCCAGCGGGTGAAGTAATAAATCACGCCAGGGAAGAAGCCCGCCTCGGCAACCCCCAGCAGAAAGCGCAGCACGTAGAACTGGGTTTCGTTCTGCACAAAGGCCATGGCCGTGGCCACCAGCCCCCAGGTGAACATGATGCGGGTCAGCCAGAGCCGCGCGCCCACCTTCTGCAGCAACATGTTCGAAGGCACTTCGAACAACGCGTAGCCAATGAAGAACAAGCCGGCACCAAAGCCGTAGGCCGCGGCGCTAATGCCCAGATCGCTTTCCAGGTGCGGGCGGATGAAACCGATATTGACGCGGTCGAGGTAGTTGACGATGAACATGATGACGAACAGCGGCAAAACATGACGTTTGACCTTGGCTACAGCACTGGCCAGGGCGTCGCCGTCATTCCGGGCAGACGGAGCGAGGGTGTCGTTCACGTGCGAATCTCCCACTAATTGTTTTTGTGCGGGTCTGGGTTGTCTGACATGGCAGTGGGGATGAGCATATGCGCGGCGAGGTTGTACGACAAGATCAACAATGTCGGCGAAAAGGCAAAATACAAGCTATCACAATGCAAATATGCTGCGATCGTTCAAAAAGAGATAAGTTAAATGCCAGCTTGGAGACAGAAAAAAACGGCAAAAAATAATTTGATGGTTTAACTTGTCGTACAAGCACAGCGCGAAACGGATCACACCATGGCACCCGAACACGCCCGTAAACGTGGCCACAGCCGCGCCCATGACCTGGTCTCCAGCCTGACCCAGCAGATTTTGCTCGGCACCTTCAAGCCGGGTGACAAGCTGCCTTCAGAGAACACGCTGGTGCGCGAGCATGGGGTCAGCCGCACGGTGGTGCGTGAAGCCTTGTCCAAATTGCAGGCCTCCGGGCTGGTGGAGCCGCGCCACGGTATCGGTACCTTCGTGATGGAGCGCCAGGCCCAGGCCGGGCTACGCATCGCGGCGGAAAGCGCGGCAAATGTGCGCGACCTGCTGGAATTGCGCATTGGCCTGGAAGGCCAGGCTGCCGCCCTGGCTGCGCTGCGCCGTGACGAGGGGCACCTGGCACGCATGCGCCAGGCGCTGGATGATTATCAGGACCTGGCGGCCGCCGGCGACAGCTGTATCGAGCCCGACCGACGTTTCCACCTGCTTATTGCCGAGGCCACGGGCAACCTGTACTTCACCGAGATGCTGCTGCATCTGGGCAACAGCCTGATCCCACGCAACCGCATGGCCCTGGCCGAACGCGGCGGGGCGAAGCTGGCGCGGCAGGCGTACCTGGCCAACCTGGAGCACGAAGCGGTGCTCAATGCCATCCGCCGGCAAGACCCGGACGCAGCGCGCGCGGCGATCTGCCTGCACCTGTCCAACAGCCGCGACCGGTTGTTACCCGATTGATATTCAACTGGCTGGCGCACCACCCTGCAAGAGCGGCCTCACCAAGTCAGGCAGATCTTGCCGAAATGCCGGTTGCTTTCCTGGTAGCGGAACGCCTCGACGATCTGCTCCAGTTCGAAGTGCTTGTCCACTACCGGCCGCAGGCCGTTGGCATCGATCGCGCGCACCATCGCCTGTTGCTGGGCGCGGCTGCCCACCAGCACACCTTGCAGGCGAATCTGCCGCACCAGCGCCTGCACCAGCGGCAACTGCCCGGCCACACCGGTGAGGATACCGATCAGCGACACATGCCCACCGATGCGCGCGGCAATCATCGACTGCTCCAGCGTCGCCGGGCCGCCCACTTCGATCACGTGCTCGACGCCGCGGTTGCCGGTGAGCGCGCGCACTTTCTCACCCCAGGCCGGGGTGCTCTTGTAGTTGATCAGGTGGTCGGCGCCCAAGGCTTTGAGGCGCTCCAGCTTGGCGTCGCTGGACGACGTGGCGATCACCGTGGCACCAGCCAGCTTGGCAAACTGCAGGGCGAAAATCGACACACCACCGGTGCCCTGCACCAGTACCGTGTCGCCAGGTTTGAGGTGATCGTCGCTCATCAGCGCACGCCAGGCGGTGAGGCCGGCCGTGGTCAGGGTAGCGGCTTCGGCATGGCTGAAGCCTTTGGGCGCCAAGGTGAACGCGGTGGCGCGGGCGGTCACCTGTTCACGGGCATACCCATCGAGGCCATCGCCGGGCACCCGGGCGAAGCCCTCGACATTGGCTTGGCCGTCGAGCCAGTCGGGGAAGAAGGTGCTGACTACATCGTCACCGACCTGGAACTCGCTGACACCTTCGCCCACCGCAACCACTTCGCCAGCGCCATCGGCCATGGGGATACGCCGCTCGCTCGGGCCCCACATGCCGCTGACCACGGCGAAGTCATGGTAGTTGAGGGAGCTGGCGTGCAGGCGCACGGTGATTTCACCGGCCTTGGGGGCCTGGGCCTCGCTGGTGCCGACCTCGACCTTGTCGTAGCCGCCGCCGGGTTGTACGTAGATGGCCTTGCTGGTCATGGGTGGGTCTCCGTATCAGAAGAAAGAATGGGGTTCAGCATAGACAGGTCCGGCCCTTTCGCGGGCACGCCCGCTCCCACAGGGGCACTACAGGACCTGAGACGTGCGCAATACCTGTGGGAGCGGGCATGCCCGCGAAGAGGCCCGCATTGCCAACACAAGAATCAGCCCAGCATCACCTTCAGTGCCCGGCAATCGGCCGCATGCCAATCCACCAGCTCTGGCCATGGGTTCTCCGGCAGGTTTACCAGCACCGTCCGCGCGCCCGCAGCACGCCCACAGTCCAGGTCAAACCGGTAATCCCCCACCATCACCAGCTCGCTGGGCGCCACGCCCCAGGCACTGGCAATCTTCAGCAGCCCGTCCGGGCTCGGCTTGGGCGCCGCTTCGTCACGCCCCAGAATGTGCTCAACCGGGAAGCAGTCCGCCAGGCCGATGGCCTCCAGCGTCACATGCGCCAGCTCGCGGGCATTGCGGGTCAGAATGCCCAGCCGGCAACCACGCCCGGCCAACTCGCGCACCAGCTCCACCGCCCCGGTGGCCGCCGTGGAGGCAACCGCCAGGTCGCGCTCGTGCTCCAGCAGCCAGGCATGCTTGGCCGCCGCTACCTCTGCCGGCAAGGCCGCCAGGTGGGTGAGGATGTCGTGCTCCGCCGGGATGTCCAACGCCACGCGAATGGCGTCGAAATCATGCACGGCCACGGTCAGGGTGCCGTCCATGTCGAACACCCAGTTGCGCACCTCGCCCAGGCTCATGCCCAGTCCTTGCGATGGCGAATCAGGCCTTCCTGGCTCGACGACGCCACCAGTTGCCCAGCCTGGTTGAAGATACTGCCGCGGCAGAAACCACGGGAATTCCCGGCCCAGGGGCTGTCGGTTGCGTACAGCAGCCACTCGTCGGCACGCAGGTTGCCATGGAACCACAGCGAATGGTCGAGGCTGGCGATCTGCATGTCGCGCTGCCACACCGACTTGCCATGGGGCAGCAACGCCGTAGTCAGCAGGCCGAAGTCCGAGGCATAGGCCAGCAGATATTTGTGCAGGGCGGGTACGTCGGGCAGGTTGCCGTCGGCGCGGAACCAGGCGTACTTCACCGGGTCGCCGGGCTTGGGGTTGAACGGGTCGCGCTCGGTGACCGGGCGGATCTCGATCGGCTTGGCGCACAGCACCTTGTCGCGAATACGCTCGGGTAACTGGTCGGCCATGGCACGGGCCAGCTCCACCTCGCTGGGCAGGTTTTCCGGGCCGACCACGTCTGGCATTTGCGCCTGGTGCTCGAAGCCTTCCTCGTCGTACTGGAACGACGCGCTGCAGGTGAAGATGGTCTGGCCCTTCTGGATCGCCGTTACCCGCCGGGTGCTGAAGCTGCCGCCATCGCGCACGCGGTCCACCGAGTACACCACCGGCAGGCTGGCATCGCCCGGGCGCAGGAAGTAGCCGTGCAGCGAATGCACATGGCGAGCGTCCTCGACCGTCTGGCTGGCCGCCGACAAGGACTGGCCCAGCACTTGCCCACCGTACAGCTGACGGAAGCCCAGGTCCTGGCTACGTCCACGGAACAGGTTCTCCTCGATGGATTCGAGGCTCAACAGGTCGACCAGGTCGTCCAACACATGACTCATTGGGGGTTCTCCTCGCAAGGCAACACGTCTCTACAGCGCTCGTTATGAAGGCAAATGATACAGGGTTTGTCATTCGCGCCGGTCATGGCCGTGCATTCAGGCGCGCAGGGTGCGCTCCCAGTGCGCGCGGTCGATGCGGTACAGCACATGCGGGCGCAGCGGGTGGCCCACGGCCAGGCGGGGGTGTTCGAAGCTGCCGTTCAGGTCCTGCTGCATGCCAATGGCCTGCATCACTTTCTGCGACGGCAGGTTGCTCTCGCTAGTGAACGACACCACCTCTTCCAGGCGCAATTGGGCGAAAGCACAACGCAGGCAGGTCCACGCCGCCTCGCTGGCAAAGCCCAGGCCCCAGTGACGACGTGCCAGGCGCCAGCCGATCTCCACCGCCGGGGCAAAGGGTGCATCGAAGTTGACATTGAGCAACCCGGTCATGCCGATGAACGCCCCGCTGTCCTTGCGCTCCAGCGCCCACAGGCCAAAGCCGTACTCATTGAAATGCCCGCGCACGCGGCCGATCAACGCAGCCGCCTCAACGCGCGTCAGCGGCGCCGGAAAGTAGCGCATCACCTGTGGGTCGGCACACAGCGCGGCGAACTCGCGCAAGTCATCGTCATGCCATTGGCGCAGCACCAATCGTGCGCTTTCCAGTTCGAGGATGGGGGTCATGGGGCCTGCTCCGGTTTACCGCCTTGCAGTTTACAGCGTAGGCGCGGGCGCGGGTTTCACCCAACCGGCAGCAACCGAATGCAATTTTCACACGCCCTTCACCGGCCCCCGACAGGCCGCTTGGCAGGATGCCGCCATCCACCTCCGCGCCAGCCGCGGCACTGCCAACGGAGCAACGCATGCTATCGAGCAACACCCTGGGGCACCCTGCCATCCATGCCCGGCGCAAGCGGCGCCTGTCACTCAAGGCCCTCGGTGCCGCCCTTGGCCTGTGCATGGTCGTGGCGGCGTTGACCACCTGGCTGGCGGCGAGGACGCATATCGTGGACCTTGGTAACGAGCAACAACTGAGTGACAGCGGCCTGCTGCAGGACTGGGCCGACGGCGCAGTGATCGTGATGATCCGCCATGCCGAGCGCTGCGACAGCGCCCCCGGCCCCTGCCTGGGCGACCCCACCGGCATCACCGTGGCCGGCAGCCAGGCCGCCGGCCGCGTTGGCCAGGGGCTGCACCAACTGGGCCTGAACAACGCCGACATGCTCAGCAGCCCGAAGCTGCGCACCCGGCAAACCGCGCACTTCATCCTCGGCCAGGCGGTGGCCAGCGAGGGCTGGCTGGAAAGTTGTGACAACCAGTTCGCCAGTGAAGCACTGTCACGCAAGCGCCCCGGCCACAACCTGGTGCTGGTGACCCACAACGGCTGCATCGACCACTTCGCCCGCCAGCAGAACGTTACCGGTGGCGAGCGCCAGAGTGGCTACGCCAGTGCCCTGTTCGTGTCGGTGGATGGCAACGGCAAGGCACGCATCCTCGGGCGCCTGAACGAACCCGACTGGCAACGCGTATTGGCCAGCACCGGGAAATAGCATCCCCCTGCTCTGGCCTCATCGCCGGCAAGCCAGCTCCCACAGGTTCCCCATGGCCTTCGAGGCTTGTGCATTACCTGTGGGAGCTGGCTTGCCGGCGATTGGGCAGCAAAGCTGCCCCGCCCATGGCAAGATCAGCACTGGCCCTGATTGCGACCCCATCCATGCCGTTGCCGCTGATCTACCACGAAGACTACAGCCCGGAGTTCCCCGCCGAACACCGCTTCCCGATGGACAAGTTCCGCCTGCTGCATGACCACCTGGTCGACAGCGGGCTGACCACCAGCCAGGCGCTGCTGCGCCCGGACATCTGCCCCAACGACATCCTCGCCCTGGCCCACGACCGTGGCTACATCGAGCGTTACATGAACGGCGACCTGTCCCGCGAGGACCAGCGTCGCCTTGGCCTGCCTTGGAGCGAAGCCCTGGCCCGGCGCACGGTGCGGGCAGTGGGTGGCTCGCTGCTGACCGCCGAGATGGCGCTGCAACATGGCATCGCCTGCCACCTCGCCGGTGGCACCCACCATGCCCATTACGACCACCCCGCCGGCTTCTGCATCTTCAACGACCTGGCCGTGATCAGCCGCTACCTGCTGGAGGCAGGCCGGGTACACCGGGTACTGATCTTCGACTGCGATGTACACCAGGGTGACGGCACCGCGCGCATCCTGCACGACACCCCCGAGGCCATCACGGTGTCGTTGCATTGCGAACAGAACTTCCCGGCCCGCAAGGCACAGAGCGACTGGGACATTCCACTGCCTCGCGGCATGGGCGATGCGGCCTACCTGAAGGTGGTGGACGACACCCTCAACTACCTGCTGCCGCTCTATCAACCCGATCTGGTGCTGTATGACGCCGGCGTCGATGTGCACAAGGACGACGCCCTGGGCTACCTGCAACTGACCGACGCCGGCCTGGCCGCCCGTGACGAAGCGGTGTTGCGCCACTGCCTGGGCCGTGACATCCCGGTGGTTGGCGTGATCGGCGGCGGCTACAGCAAAGACCGCGAAGCGTTGGCCAGGCGCCATGGCATCCTTCACCACAGTGCGGCACGCGTCATCGGTTGTTCACAATGACTGTGGAACCGCCTGTGGATAACCTGCGTGAAAGCTGCTGTAGCCCTTTGTACACAAGGCCTGCAGCACTCTGATCACTTTTTGATCAGTGCTTCCACAGGCGGCGCTGCGCTAGAATGCGCCTCTTTTCCACAGCCTGCTGCCCACCATGCCCGATCTGAACCCCGCCTCCCCTCCCCTCGCCGTCGTTATCGGCGGCGGCCCCGCCGGCCTGATGGCCGCCGAAGCACTGGCCCAGGCAGGCCTGGCGGTCGAGGTATTCGATGCCATGCCTTCGGTGGGGCGCAAGTTCCTGCTGGCGGGTGTTGGCGGCATGAACATCACCCACTCCGAGCCGTACCCGGCGTTCGTTTCACGCTATGCCGAGCGCCAGGGCGAAGTCGATGCGCTGCTGCGCGACTTCGACGCCGACGCCTTGCGCCTGTGGATTCACGGCCTGGGCGTGGAGACTTTTGTCGGCACCTCGGGGCGGGTGTTCCCCACCGACATGAAAGCCGCGCCGTTGCTGCGCGCCTGGCTCAAGCGCCTGCGCGAGGCTGGTGTAGTTATCCACACCCGCCACCGCTGGTTGGGCTGGAATGCCGACGGTGCCTTGCGGATCGCTTATCCACAGGGTGAGCGCGCGGTGAAGGCTGCAGTCGTGGTACTGGCGCTGGGTGGCGGCAGCTGGGCGCGACTGGGTTCGGATGGCGCCTGGCAGCCATTGCTGGCCGAACGGGCTGTGGATATCTCGCCTTTGCAGCCCAGCAATTGCGGCTTTGAGGTGGAAGGCTGGAGCGCGTTGCTCAAAGACAAGTTCGCTGGCGCGCCGCTGAAGAACATTGCCCTCAGCGTACCGGGCAGCGCCCCGCGCAAGGGCGAGTTCATCCTCACCGCTCAAGGTGTGGAAGGCAGCCTGGTGTATGCCTGGTCGGCGCCGGTGCGCGAGGCCATCAACCGCGAAGGCCGAGGGGTGCTGCTGCTCGACCTGCTGCCGGACAAGCCTGTGGACAAGATTGCCCTGGCACTGGCCAAGCCGCGTGGGTCACGCTCCATGGCCAAGCACCTGCACAGCCAGCTGGGGATTGATGGGGTCAAGGCAGCGCTGCTGCGCGAGCTGACCGATCAGGCGACCTTTGCCGACCCGCAGGCGCTGGCCCAGGCGATCAAGGCATTGCCAATCACGCTGGTGCGCACGCGGCCGCTGGATGAAGCGATCAGTAGCGCCGGTGGAGTACGCTTCGAGGGGCTGGATGAAGGGTTGATGCTCAAGGGCGTGCCGGGGGTGTTCTGTGCCGGCGAGATGCTCGACTGGGAGGCGCCGACCGGGGGGTATTTGCTGACGGCGTGTTTCGCCAGTGGGTTGCGCGCCGGGCGGGCGGCGGCGGATTGGCTAAAAGCCTAAAGCTGATACCGCCCCCAACTGCCTTACGTAGAGCCTACAGGCTGCCGCGATCCCTGTGGGAGCGGGCAAGCCCGCGAAGCAAGCGACGCGATGGATGGCACCGGCTGCGCCGGTGTTCGCGGGCATGCCCGCTCCCACAGGGATCGCGTGATGGCTGCATATTCACGGCTTACGCTTACGCGGCCCACCATTGAAGCTAGGCACCTTGCGCACCGCCTTCACCGCCGGCTCCGCTTTACCCGCTTCAGTGCTGTCCATCCAGCGCCCCAGCCCGCGCTTGGCGCTGTTCTCTTTCGGCTTCTTGGGCTTCTTCGGCTTCTTGATCACCTGGCCACTGGCGTCGGTCATCGGCACCCGGTGATCCGGGATGAAATCCGGTTCTTCATGGCGCGGCAGGGTCTGGCGGGTCAGCACCTCGATCGCCGCCAGCATCTGCACTTCATCCGCGCAAACCAGTGAAATCGCCTCGCCCTTGTTACCCGCACGCCCCGTACGGCCGATGCGGTGCACGTAATCCTCGGCGACGATCGGCAGGTCGAGGTTGACCACCAGCGGCAGGTCGTCGATATCCAGGCCACGGGCCGCCACGTCGGTTGCCACCAGCACCTGAATCTCGCGGGCCTTGAAGCTGTCCAGGGCACGCTGGCGGGTGGCCTGCGGGCGGTCACCGTGGATGCCGTCGGCGTTCACGCCTTCGGCCAGCAAGCGCTCCACCAGCTGGTCGACACCGTTACGGGTCTTGGCAAACACCAGCACCTGCGTCCAACGCTGCTTGCGCAGCAGGTGGCAGAACAGGTCTTCCTTGCGCTTCTTGTCCACAGGCACCAGCCACTGCTTGACGCTGGCAGCGGCGGCGTTGCGCGGGCTCACCTCGATGCTGAGCGGGTCATTCAAAGCCAGCCCCGCCAGCACGCGGATCTGGTCGGAGAACGTGGCGGAAAACAGCAGCGTCTGGCGCTTGCGAGGCAGCGCGGCGTACACCGATTGCAGTTCTTCGGCAAAGCCCAGGTCGAGCATGCGGTCGGCTTCGTCCAGCACCAGGGTCTGCACCTGGTTGAACTTCACCGCCTTCTGCCGGAACAGGTCGAGCAAGCGGCCCGGGGTGGCCACCAACACGTCAACGCCACGGCGCAGGCGCATCATCTGCGGGTTGATGCTGACGCCGCCGTACACCGCGTAAGTGCTCAGCGGCAGGTTCTCGGCGTACTCGCGCACGTTGTTGTGTACCTGCTCGGCCAGCTCGCGCGTTGGCACCAGCACCAGTGCGCGGATCGAGTTGCTGGCCACCTTCTCGCCCTCCAGCGCCAGGCGCTGCAGCACGGGCAGGGCAAAACCTGCGGTCTTGCCGGTGCCGGTCTGGGCTGCGGCCATCAGGTCGCGGCCGGCCAGCACGGCGGGGATGGCCTTGGCCTGCACCGGGGTCGGGGTGGTGTAGTCCAGCTGCTGCAGCGTGCGCAGCAGCGGTTCGATCAGGCCGAGTTTGGCGAAATTCATGGCAATACCGTCAGGGGGTTCAGCGAAGGCGGCAAGTTTACCGCATCACCCCCGCCTACTTGCAGATTTCGCCTTTCAACGGCTGCGCAGGCGCGGGTGCCTTGCGCCACTGCGGCAGGCCGATCAGCACCACCGCACCGATGATCACTGCCATGGCCACGCACTCTTCGGCGCCAATCTGTTCGCCAGCAAAGACGATACCCAGCAACACGGCGACCGCCGGGTTGACGTAGGCATAGCTGGTAGCAGCTGCCGGGCGTACGTTCTTGAGCAGGTACATGTAGGCACTGAACGCCAGGATCGAGCCGAAGAACACAAGGTAGGCCAACGCACCCCAGCCGGCCGCGGTCGGCATCTGCGTCATACGCTCGCCAGACAGCACGCTGCCCAGCAACAGCGCCGCGCCACCCACCAGCATTTCCGCAGCGCTGGCCATCGGCCCCTGGGGCAACGGCAAGGTCTTGCTCCACACCGAGCCGAACGCCCACGACGCCGCCGCGAAAATGATCAGCGCCGCACCCATCGGGCTTGCCTGCAGGTTGGAGCCCAGGTTCAGCATGCCGATACCCACCAGCCCCAGGGCGATCCCCGCCCACTCCAGCCTCGAGTTGCGGTGCCCGAACAACAGGCCGAACAGCAAGGTGAACAAGGGCACTGTCGCCACCGCCAGCGCCGCCACGCCCGATGCCACCCCGGCATGTTCGGCCACGGTCACGCCGCCGTTGCCACAGCTGAGCAGCAGAAAGCCGATAGCCCCTGCCGCCCGCCACTGCGCCCAGGTCGGCGCCGGCGCACCACGCCAGCGCAGAAAGCCGTACAGCAGGCCACCGGCAATCAGAAAGCGCACCCCGGCCATGAGCATCGGCGGCCAACTCTCCACACCAATGCGAATGAACAGATAGGTGGAGCCCCAGACCAGGTACAAGGCCAGGAAAGCACCGATGAGCAACAACGGGAAGCGGCGGGAGGCAGGCATGGAAAACTCGAAATCCGTTTACGGGTAATTCAGTTTAACGGCCTGCCTGGGTGAAGTTACGTTACAGAACGGGCTCAAATGAGCGGCACACTTTTGGTGCGCCCGGCTTGGGCTGTGGTCTCAGCGGAACTTGGCCAGCGTTTCACGCACCTTCGCGGCAGGCACTTTCTGCAAGCGGCAAAGCAGGCCGTGGGACAGTTGCTGGATACCGTGGGCCTGGCGCAGTTCGCCTACCAGGTGTTGCAGCAGGTTGGCGGCCATCTCGGCATCGGCCATGGCCCGGTGCGCGGTGCCGGTATCCGGCAGGCCGGCCCAGCGGGTCAGGGTGCCCAGCTTGTGGTTCGGTGCCATCGGCAGCAGGCGCCGCGACAGCAACAGGGAGCAGGCGAACGACTGGCTGCGGCTACGGCCGATGCGATTCAGTTCGTAGTCCCAGAACTTCTGGTCGAAAGACGCGTTGTGTGCCAGCAGCGGGGTGTCGCCGACAAACTCGGCCACTTCGTTCATCACCTTGTCCACCGGCGGCGCGCTGCGCAGCATGGCGGTGGTAATGCCGGTCAGCCCGGCGACGAAGGCCGGTACCGGCACACCGGCGTTCATCAGGCTCTGGTAGCGCTCGACGATGCGCCCGCCTTCGAGCATCACCACCGCCACTTCGGTGGCGCGGCAGCCGGCGCCAGGGCTGATGCCGGTAGTTTCAAAGTCGATGACAGCAATACGTTCCATGAAAGGGCCTCAATGTTTGAGCAACAGCTTACCCTCGATGGGCACATAACGGGTGGCCGCACGGATCAGCGACAATGCGGTAAGCCCGGGCACGCCATACACCACGGCCTCTGTACCGTGGCGCTGGATCACCCGTTCCAGCAGCAGGTCGAAGTCGCCATCGCCAGAGGCCAGCACTACCTGGTCGACGCGGCTGGCTGCATCGATCACATCCAGGGTAATGCCTACGTCCCAGTCCCCTTTGGCCGAGCCATCGCTGCGCTGGATGAAGGGTTTGAGGCGCACATCGAAACCAAGGTTGCGCAAAATCTGCTGGAACTGCTGTTGCTTGCTGTCGCCACGGTCGATGGCATAGGCCACCGCTTCGACAATTTCGCCTTCACGGCTGACGTCTGCCCACAACGCGGTGTAGTTGAAATGGCAGCCGTGGGCCTGGCGCACGGTGTAGTAGAGGTTCTGCACATCGGCGAACAGCGCGATCTTTTTCACCTGGGAACCTCATGTCTGGCCTGGAATACTGGGGGCTGCTCCGCAGCCCTTCGCGGGCACGCCCGCTCCCACAGGTGTTGCGCGTGTCCCTGTGGGAGCGGGCGTGCCCGCGAAGGGGCGCAAAGCGCCCCCATAAATGCCAGCAGTATGCCAGACCTGTCAGACGTACGAATCGTCGTCCGAGAAGAACCCGCCATCGTCGCTGCCGTAATCGGTGTCGGCATAACCGCCCTGGTCACTGCCCCAGCCACCGTTGTCAGCCACTTGCTGCTGCGCGCCCTGGTCGTTCCAGCCGCCGCTGTCACTGGCCGGTGTTGGCTCTTCCTTGATCACCTCAGCCACCTCTTCGGGCTGCGAGTTGTGGTTGAACAGGCTGCTGATGCCCTGCGCCAGCAACACACCACCGGCCACACCGGCTGCGGTCTGCATGGCCCCTCCGAGGAAGCTGCTGGCACCGCCACGCGCCGGCGCAGCGCCAAAGCCTGGCTGCTGCGGCTGAGGCTGGGAGAAGCCCGGCGCAGATGGTTCGCGCCAGCCACCGCCAGATGCTGCAGGCGGCGCCGAAGGGCGCTGAGGCTGCACAGCCGGGGCCGCATTGCGCCCGCCCGAGCCAAAGATGCTGGACAAGAAGCCACCACCGCCGTTGCCTGGCGCGCTGCTACCGGTTTGTGCAGCCTCGGCCTGGGCGCGGGCCTGCTTCAGGTCGGCCTCCAACTGCTTGTTCTGCTCGTCGAGGCGCTTTATTGCCGCCTCCTGTACCAGGATTGCCTGGGCCATGTAGTAAGGCGCCGCCGGCTGCTGGCGCAGGTGTTGCTCGATGCACGCCTGGGCCTGCGCGTCACGCGGCTGGCTCGGGTCTTCGGCTTGCTTGATGCGGCCGAACAGGCCGTCGATCAGGGTTTGTTCTTCAGTGTTCATGGGGCGACCTCGTGGGGTAGCGGGACAACGGACAGCGTCAAAGATGGGGTGTAGCGGCACGGGATTCAATCACTGGCGCGGTGAAACTTTTTTCAGCAAGTGACAGCCCCACGCCCGCTTTGGGCTAAAGTTATGCCCCTGATTTTACTGCCATGCGATGTTGACTGATGAATCCGCTGAGCGTTCTGCGCGACTCCCTGTACTTCTTCCGCCGCCACCTGCCGAGCATTCTCCAGCTGTGCCTGCCGCTGGTGGTACTGGAGGCCCTGCTCACCCAGCTGCTGTACCGGCAGATGGGCGACCAGGCATCGCCGGCCTACGGCATGCTGGTCAGCCTGCTGCTCTACCCGCTGTACAGCGCGGCATTGATTCTTTACCTGCACACGCGCAGTAACGGCCAGGAAATCGGCAAGCGCGACCTGTTCGCCCGCGCCCTGCAGCTATGGCCGCAACTGGCCCTGCTGATCCTGATCAGCTCGCTGCTGATCATGGCCGGCCTGGCGCTGTTCATCTTCCCGGGCGTGTGGATCATGATCAACCTGGTGTTCGCCGAGTACCTGCTGGTGCTACGCGGCCTGCCGGTGGTGCAGGCCATGCGCGAAAGCGCACGCATGACCACCGGGCACTTCATGCGCATCATGATCTGCGTGGTGGCTGTGCTGGCACCGATCTGGCTGATCGACGGGCTGCTGCTGATGGCCTTCCCCGAGCCATCGCCCGGCATGGAGCTGGCCATGGACAGCCTCAGCGGCTTTCTGCAGTTGTTCAGCACCGTGGTGCTGTACCGCCTGTTCATGCTGCTGGAAGGCGAAACCGGGGCCTGAGGCAACAAGGGAAAGTCTTCGATCTGCCTGGGCGTCGCTCCTCGGCATTAGGGTGCAGAACCTTCAATGCCAACCGAGGAAACACCATGCACGAAGACATTCAGGCGGCATTTGCCATGTCGTTCCGCGCCAGGCTGTACCTGCGCGCCGTCGACCGGTACATCCCGCTGCGCCTGAGCCGCGGCAGCGACAAGTTCAGCTGGGGCATTACCCCCGAGGATGACTGGTTGCAGGCCGGGGGAAGGCAGGACTCGCCGGTGATGGACTTTCATTACCACTCGCAGACCGACGATCGCCTGCACTACCACATCAGTATTCCTGGGCGCCCGCAAGCCAAAACACTTGGCATCAGCCGCAATGGATATCTGGGTTTCTACTGGCATGCCGACGTTACCGACTACTGGAAGATCGAGCCGCTGCAGCTGACCGATGAAGGCCTTGTCTGTCATCTGCGCGACCAGCGGGGCTTCAGGGTCGGCATCATCAAGGATACGCCACACAAGAGCGGCGACTGGGTGGCCTTGCTCAATGTCGAGGAAGGTGAAGTGTTCACCTTCCTGCTTGCACCGCTCGACTGACCGCCGTCCCGGCGACGATCAGGTACCCCTGGGCTTGGCCCGCGCCGTAGCCTCGGCCACCAGAGGGTCGTCCGGCCAGTAATGCTTGGGGTACCGCCCTTTCAGGTCTTTCTTCACTTCGGCATAGGTTGTGCGCCAGAAGTTGGCCAGGTCCTGGGTTACCTGCACCGGTCGGCGGGCCGGTGACAGCAGGTGCAGCTTGACCTGCTGCCGGCCATTGGCGATGCGCGGGGTGTCGGCAAGGCCGAACAGTTCTTGCAGGCGCACGGCGAGAATCGGCGGGGTTTCGCTGTAGTCCAGGCGGATGTTCGAGCCGGACGGCACGGCCAGATGCGCGGGGGCCTGTTCTTCCAGGCGTTGTGGCAGCGGCCAGGGCAGCAGGTTGCGCAGTAGCGACGGCAGGTCCAGCGCGCTGAAATGACTGAGCCGGGACACTTTGCCAAGGTAGGGCTGCAACCAGTCTTCCAGGCTGGCGAGCAGCGCCTCGTCACCCAGATCGGGCCATTCGCTTTGCCCGTCCTTGTCCAGGTCCAGCTGGCGCAACAGCGCCACCCGTGCCTGCCACTGGCGCAGTTCCGGTGTCCATGTCAGCAGGTTCAGGCCTTTGCGTCGTACCAGGCCGAGCAGCGCTTTGGCGCGCGCTTCGTCACTCAGACCAGTCAGCGGTTCGCGGCTTAGTATCAGCTCACCGACTTTGGTTTGGCGTTCGGCACGCAGTACCTGCTCGCGCTCGTCCCAGTCGAGCAGATCGACACACTCGACCTGCTCGGCCAGCACATCATCGAGCAGCGCCGGGTCGAATTCTGCCGCAAGGTAGATGCGTTCTTCGCGCTGGCCTTGGCGGCTGCCCAAGTCAGCGATCACCAACCACGGGTGTTTCATCAATGCATCCACCTCGCCGAACAAGGCTGCACGGCCGTTGGCCATGCGGTACTCGGCGCCCCCTTCACGCCGCTGCTGCGCGACCCGGTCGGGATAGGCCAGCGCCAGCAAGGCGCCAAGCCAACGCGGATGGTCGGGGTCGGCAACAGCGACCCCAGCCTTGCCGCGCAACAGCCCACGGTACTGGCGCGCAAGCTGCCGGGCACGCTGCACGCCACCCTGGCCGCCACGGCTGGCCTTGCTCTCGCCGCTGACCAGGGCCAGCCGGCTGTGCAGGTCGGCACCGCCGCCACGCTGGATATCCCGCTCACCGAGCAACGCCGCCACATCACAGGCCATGGCCGCCAAACCCAGGCCCTGACCACGCAGCAACAAATGGGCGATGCGTGGGTGGGCCGGTAGCTCGGCCATGGCCTGGCCGTGATCGCTGAGGTTGTCGCGGCTGCCCGGTTTGAATGCACCCAGCCGTGCCAGCAGGTCCTGAGCCTGGGCAAACGCTGCGCTGGGCGGTTGGTCGAGCCAGCTCAACTGATGGGGTGCGACGCCCCAGCGCGCCAGTTGCAGGGCCAGGCCGGCCAGGTCAGCCTGGAGGATTTCGGCGCTGCCATGGGCCGCCAGCTGGTCATGCTGGGCTTCGGACCACAGCCGGTAGCACACGCCCGGCTCCAGGCGCCCGGCACGGCCGGCGCGCTGGGTGGCGCTGGCGCGGGAGATACGCTGGGTGTCCAGCCGGGTCATGCCGCTGCCAGGGTCAAAACGCGGCACCCGGGCCAGGCCTGCGTCGATCACCACGCGCACGCCGTCGATGGTCAGGCTGGTCTCGGCAATGTTGGTGGCCAGCACCACCTTGCGCTGGCCCTTGGGCGCCGGGTCGATGGCCGCGCCCTGGGCATTGAGGTCGAGTTCGCCATGCAGCGGGCACAGCAGAATCTCCGGCCGCTCGCCCAGTGCCTCCTGCAGGCTTTGGTGCACCCGGCGGATTTCGGCCTGGCCCGGCAAGAACACCAGCACACTGCCTGTCTGGTCGGCCAGCGCCTGCAGTACGCTGTCGACTACGCGTGGCTCGATGAACTCACCCGGCTGGAAGGGCCGCCCCCAGCGGATGTCCACCGGGTGCATGCGGCCCTCACTGCTGACCACCGGGGCGTCGTCCAGCAGCCGCGACAGGCGCTCGCCTTCCAGGGTTGCCGACATCAGCATGATCTTCAACGGCGGGTCGTCACGCAGCAACTCGCGGCCGTTGAGGCTCAGCGCCAGGGCCAGGTCGGCATCCAGGCTGCGTTCGTGGAATTCGTCGAAGATCAGCAGGCCCACGCCTTCCAGCGCCGGGTCGGCTTGCAGCCGCCGGGTAAGGATGCCCTCGGTCACCACTTCGATGCGGGTTTTAGGCCCCACCTTGCTGTCCAGGCGAATGCGGTAACCCACCGTTTCACCGACCTGCTCGCCCAGTTCACTGGCCAGCCGCTCGGCCGCCGCCCGCGCCGCCAGGCGCCGCGGTTCGAGCATGACGATGGTCTGCCCGGCCAGCCACGGCTCATTCAGCAGCGCCAGCGGCACGCGGGTGGTCTTGCCGGCACCGGGTGGCGCCTCAAGCACGGCTTCGTCACGTTTTTCCAGGGCTTGGCGCAAGGCGGGCAAGACGGCATCGATCGGTAATGAAATCATGGTGGTCCTCGAACAATCTGGCGAGTATAACGGCGAACCCAGCCTGCTCTATCATGGTCTTAAGCTTCAGGCGCAAGCGCTTCGCTTGCCCTGCTGAATTCCTTCTCGGAGATTTACATGCGCATCCCATCCCGCGTCATCGGCGGCGCCATCATCGTCACCTTGCTGACCCAGCTGACGGCCTGCGGCACGCTCTTCTATCCGGACCGTCGCGGCCAGATCGGCGGCAAGATCGACCCCGTGGTCGCTGCCATGGACGCCATCGGCATTCTGTTCTACGTCATCCCGGGGCTGATCGCCTTCGGTATCGACTTCGCCACGGGCGCCATCTACTACCCAGGCGGGCACACCGCCCAGGTCGACCCGGCCAAGCTGCGCGATGCCGTCAGCCCCGACGGTAAGGTCGACAACCTGAAGTTGCAGGCAATCATCGAAAGCGAACTGGGCCAGCGCCTGCCCCTTAACGACCCGCGGCTGATCCAGCACCGCGGCAGTGTCGAACAGCTGGCCAGCCTGGGCTTGGTACCGGCAGCCTGAACCCCGCACACGGACGTTGACCACGGATGATCACCCCAGCCGAACACCAGCGCCTGCTACGCCTGGCCACCCGCGCCTCACTGGCGGTGGCCAGCATCCTGGTGCTGAGCAAGGCGCTGGCCTGGTGGCTGAGCGGTTCGGTCAGCCTGCTGGCCGGGTTGACCGACTCGGCACTGGATGCTGTCGCCTCGTTTCTCAACCTGCTGGCCGTGCACTACGCCCTGCGTCCGGCCGACGATGATCACCGGTTCGGCCATGGCAAGGCCGAAGCCTTGGCCGGCATGGCGCAAGCGCTGTTCATCGGTGTCAGTGCGGTGCTGATCGGCGTGCAGGCGGTTGAACGGCTGCAAAACCCGCAACCCTTGGGTGATACCGGCATCGGCATCGCGGTGATGCTGCTGTCGCTTGGGCTGACCGTCGCCTTGCTGAGCCTGCAGCACAAAGTCATCCGCCTGACCGGCTCTACCGCGGTGCGGGCCGACTCCCTGCACTACCGCTCCGACCTGCTGCTCAACGGCAGCATCTTGCTGGCCCTGCTACTGGCACGCTTTGGCTGGCCGCAGCTGGATGCGCTGTTCGGCCTGGCCATCGCCTTCTACATCCTCTGGAGCGCGTTGCAGATTGCCCGCGAAAGTACGGCGATCCTGATGGACAAGGAGCTGCCCGGGGATGTTGGCGAGGACATGGCCACGCTGGTGCTGGCCATACCCGGCGTGAAAGGTGTACATGACCTGCGTACGCGGGTCTCGGGCAACCAGTGGTTCGTGCAGCTGCACCTGGAGCTGCCGGGGCAGTTGCCGCTGCACGACGCGCACGGGTTGTGCGTAGAGGCCTCGCGGGTGATCCGCCAGCGTTATCCACAGGCGGATGTGATGGTGCACGCCGACCCGGTGTGAATGCAAAAGGTGATTGGGGCTTTTGAGCGGGCATGCCCGCAGCGCGGTGGATGGCACCGGCTTCGCCGGTGTTCGCGGCTAAAGCCGCTCCCACAGGTACAGCATAATCCTGCAGCCTGCTCGGTCACTGTGGGAGCGGGTTCACCCGCGAAGAATCCTGCGCGCTGGATGGCACCGGCTTCGCCGGTGTTCGCGGGCACGCCCGCTCCCACAAAGACCGCGCAGCATCTGGCTCAGTTGATGCTGTAACCCCGGCCACTGAAGCAGGCACCCAGCGCCCGGCGATAGGTGTCGAGCACATTGGCCGGCGGCGCGTACGGCGCCGTCGCCGGGTCGAACCCCGACTGGCTCACCGCCCAGCGATGGCACTGGTAGCGGTCCTGCTCCTGCTGCTGTTGCCCCTGCCCGTTCATCGGGTAAGCCACCACGTCATACCCGCCATTCGGCGGGGCCACCGGGACGGGCGC
>NZ_JENB01000029.1 GCF_000708715.2 Pseudomonas putida W15Oct28
GTTCAGCGCCGATGGCCGCGAATATGTCATTTCGCTGATACCCGGCACACCGCCACCGGCGCCGTGGGTCAACATCCTGGCCAACCCACGTTTCGGCTGCGTGGTTTCCGAGGCCGGCAGCGCTTACACCTGGTACGAGAACGCCCACGAGTACCGCTTGACGCCCTGGCACAACGACCCGGTCTGCGACCCCAGCGGCGAAGCCTTCTACCTGCGCGACGAGGACAGCGGCGAGTACTGGTCACCGACCCCGCAGCCCTCCCCAGGCCCTGGCCGTTACCGCACCCGCCACGGTTTTGGCTACAGCGTGTTCGAATATGCCGATGACGACCTGCGCAGCGAGCTGTGGGTGCATGTGGCGCTGGATGCCCCGGTCAAGTTCAGCCGCCTCATACTGCACAACACCTCGGCACGGGTACGCCGGTTGTCGGTGACCTGCTTCGTCGAGTGGGTGCTGGGCGACCTGCCCAGCAAAACCGCCATGCATGTGGTCAGTGACAGCGACCCGGTGAGCGGCGCGCTGTTTGCCCGCAACAGCTACGCCGTGGAATTTTCCACGCAAGTGGCGTTTCTCGATTGCGACCTGCCGTTGCAGGGCCAGACCTGCGATCGCGGCGAATTCCTCGGGCGCAACGGCGATTGCCAGGCGCCCCTGGGCATGCGCCAGGCACGGCTGTCGGGGCGCACCGGCGCAGGCCTGGACCCGTGCGCGGCGCTGCAAGTGGCGCTGCAACTGGAGCCCGGTGAAAGCCGCGAAGTGGTGTTTCGCCTGGGCGCCGCCCAGGACGCCACCGCCGCCACCCGCTGCGTCCTGCAATACCGGGGCCTGCAGGCCGCCATGGACGAGCTCGACAAGGTCAACAGCTACTGGCGCCGCACGCTCGACACCGTGCAGATCGAAACGCCAGAACCTGCACTGGACGTGCTGGCCAACGGCTGGTTGATGTACCAGGTGATCGCCTGCCGGTTCTGGGCGCGCAGTGGTTTCTACCAGTCCGGCGGTGCCATCGGTTTTCGCGACCAGCTGCAGGACAGCATGGCCATGCTCCATGCTGCCCCCGGTGCGGCGCGCCAACACCTGCTGGCCTGTGCTGCGCATCAGTATGCCGAAGGTGACGTGCAGCACTGGTGGCACCCACCGCTGCAACGCGGGGTGCGTACCCGCTGCTCGGACGACCTGTTGTGGCTGCCGCTGGCCGCCAGCCGCTACGTAGAGGTTACCGGGGACTACGCCGTGCTTGACGAGCCGGCCGGCTATCTGGAAGGCCGTGCACTCAATGCCGGTGAAGAGTCCTACTACGATTTGCCCGCTCAATCGCCCCTGACCGAGAGCCTGTACCAGCATTGTCAGCGTGCCCTCGGCCACGCCCTGCAGTGCGGCGCCCATGGCCTGCCGTTGATGGGCAGCGGCGACTGGAACGACGGCATGAACAGGGTTGGCGAACAAGGGCAAGGCGAAAGCGTGTGGCTTGGCTTCTTTGGCCACGAGGTGCTGCGGGCATTCAGCTGCGTCGCCTTGCGCCAGGGCGACAGCGCCTTTGCGCTGCGTTGCACCACCCAGGCCGCCGCACTCGCCGAAAAACTGGAAGCGCACGCCTGGGACGGCGGCTGGTATCGCCGCGCCTGGTTCGACGATGGCCAGGTACTGGGGTCGGCCAGCAACCAGGAATGCCGGATCGACTCGCTGGCGCAAAGCTGGGCGGTGCTGTCGGGTGTTGCTTCGCCCGAACGCGCCCGCGTGGCCATGGCGGCGCTGGACAGCCACCTGGTACGCCGTGACATCGGCATCGTCAAACTGCTCGACCCACCCTTCGACCAGGGCCAGCTGGACCCCGGCTACATCAAGGGCTACCTGCCGGGCGTGCGTGAAAACGGCGGGCAGTACACCCATGCGGCCATCTGGGCGAGCATGGCCTACGCGCACCTGGGCGACGCCGACAAGGCCTGGGAGCTGCTGCGCCTGATCAACCCGGTGCGCCAGGGCTGCGACGCGCTGATCGATACCTACAAGGTCGAACCCTATGTGATGGCTGCCGATGTCTATGCAGTTGCGCCCCACGCCGGGCGGGGTGGCTGGAGCTGGTACACCGGCTCTGCCGGCTGGATGTACCGCTTGATCGTCGAAAGCCTGCTGGGCCTGCAACGCAATGGCGATACCCTGCGCCTGCAGCCGCTGTTGCCGGCAGGCTGGCCGGGTTATGTCCTGCATTACCGCTTTGGTAGCGCCCGTTACCGCATCGAGGTCCACAACAGCGACCGCAACGAGCTGACCCTGAGCCTGGACGGCGAACGGCTTGCCGAAGCCAAGCTTCAGCTGAAGGATGACGGGCGCGAGCACTACGTCATCGCCCAGTGCGGGGATGCTCCCTGCCGACCCGCTGAACCGTTGGGCGCGTCAGGGCTGCGCTGACGGAAGCCCAAGCCCTGCTAGGCTAATCTTGTTACGACAGCCGCTTCCGTCGATGGTCCCCCCCATGCAACACACGTTAAAGCCCCAAAATAACCACTTGCTGGCTGCATTGTCGCCAGAGGCGTTCAGCCGCTTGGAACCGGACCTGGAGCACGTAAACCTGCCCCTGGGCAAGGCGCTGTACGAGTCCGGCGACACCCTGCGCCACGTCCACTTCCCGGTCGATGCCATCGTTTCGCTGCTGTATGTGATGGAAAACGGCGCCTCGGCCGAAATTTCGGTGGTGGGTAACGAAGGGCTGGTGGGCATCGCCGTGTTCATGGGCGGTGAAAGCACACCCAGCCGGGCCATCGTGCAGAGCGCCGGGCATGCCTACCGCTTGCCCGTGCAAAGGATCAAGGACGAGTTCAACCGCCATGGCGAGTTGATGACCTTGATGCTGCGCTACACCCAGGCACTGATCACCCAGATGGCACAAACAGCGGTGTGCAATCGCCATCACTCCATCGACCAGCAATTGTGCCGCTGGCTGCTGTTGTCGCTCGACCGCCTGCCGGGCGACCGCCTGTGCATGACCCAGGAACTGATCGCCAACATGCTGGGCGTACGCCGCGAGGGTGTGACCGACGCCGCCGGCAAGTTGCAGCGCCTGGGGGTGATCGAGTACAACCGCGGGCAGATCAGGGTGCTGGACAGGGCACGCCTGGAACTGCTGAGCTGCGAATGCTACGCCGTCGTGAAGAAAGAAACCGAGCGACTGCTGCCCTACATGCCGGCACCCCATGGTTGAAGCCCTGCCGGCACACCACCGGGCCCTCGACTGGCTGAATTTCTTCCTGGCCGACGTGCGCGACGGCCTGGGGCCGTATCTGGCCATCTACCTGCTTGCGGTGCACCACTGGCAGCCAGCGAGCATCGGCCTGGTGATGAGCCTGGCAGGCATCGCGGCGCTGCTGGCGCAGACACCCGACGGGACCCTGATCGACCGTACGCCGGCCAAGCGCGCAGTGGTGGTAATCGCCGCAGTTCAAGTTCCTTTACCTCGCCTGTCGAAACCCGCTGTGTGAGCGTGACCAAGTTCATGGTGTGTCCTCTGGCAGGCGGCTGAAGAACAAGGTGATCTGGCCAATCTCAACGCCCAGCTTGCTCATGCTCGAGCGGTTGATCAGGGTGTCGTCATCCATGAGGTACATCCAGTCATCCAAGTCTACCTGCCAGTGCCGCCCTTCAATCGGCAGGTCTAGCTTGTACCGCCATCGCAGCGCATTACCCGCCACTTCGCCTCGCGCCTCACCGATCACGTCCCCCGCAGTTCCGCGCCAGCGGCCAGGGCCGTCGGGTACCAGAGTCCAGGTGCGCTGCTGGCGTGTGCCGTCGCTATAGAGAAAATGCTCGTCGAGGATCAGGCGGTCACCTTCGCGGCGGCTATTGATGCGCACGTGGAAGCGCTTGACCACTTCCCCGGAACGCTTCTGGAAAATTCCCCAGGCCTGCACCGGCCGCGAGAAGAACGCAGCCAGGTCCAGTTTCGGTTGCTCCTGGTCATAGTGCTCGACACCGACATTGCCACAGCTGCCCAAAAGCAGGCAGCAAGCCAGCAACACTGCTTTGTACATAATCATGTTCCTCCGTCCTTGCCGACCAGCCCCAGCAGGCGCTGACGCAGTTCTGTATCCCTGGCGCGGGGGTCGAGCCAGATGGCGAAGAACGCCCGGGCAAAGACCGGGTCGGCGATTTCTCGGCTGAGTTTGCCGTCAACGTAGAAACGGCAGCCCTGCCCTGGCAGGTACAAGCCGGTTATGCGCATACCGGGGTGCACGTCCACGAAGGCCTGTTCAAGCACATTGGCCCACGCCGCGCGTTGCTGCGCCGTTATGCTGGCAGCGTTGAGGCGCACCATTTCCGCGAGGCTGGCCTCTGCCAATGTTTCTCTGGAAAGCGACCGGTGATACAGAAGCTCGAGTGCGAATGGCTGGTTCCAGTCATGCTCTGTACCTGCTGTGAATAACTGGGCCTTGTAGAGCCGCATGCCAAACCAAGTGAACTCACCGCTGCCCAACCGTTGCGCCGCAGGTAGCGCCGCCCGCCAATCCCCCGCCGCCGACAACGCAGTCAGTAGAAGGCAAAGGCAAATCCAGCGGGCACTGTGCGGCATAGTGACCTCGAACACGCGTAGGTACTGTACAAAAATAGCATCATGTACAGGTATTTTGCTGCCAGGCCGGCCAGGCCAACCTGGAGAGTGCGGCACCCGCTTGGCTGCCAGCGCGTAGTTACCGACTACGAGCGCCGCGATACGTTGGGCCATAGCGCGTCATGGAGGCTTCGTATGGGTCGGGTGTGAGCTTTCCAGAGTGGTGTATTTTGACCGCAATTTGTCCACTATTCAGGGGACATGCTGCACAGTCGCTCGACATTTAGAGGTCGAGGAGGGCCGCTATCGACCCACAGCTGCCCTTCGCGACGGGCAGAAATCGGCCAAAAGTGGACGTTTTGGACAGCTCTTAGGGAGAATTCCGCCGCCGCAAGATGTAGAGTGCGCGCCCTTAAGAGGTGCGACTTCAGAGCCCATTTCTCAGGACAACCATTTGTGAATGCTCAACTTTGACTTTCCGAGAAAAATTCTTTATTCCTATTTCTGTAAATCCCCACTTGAGATAGGCGCTCCTTGCATTTGTTGCAGAGGCCATTACATCCAACCACACATGTGTCAGTCCTAGTTCATTCGCATGCGCCATTGCTGCATTGAGAAGTCGCAAGCCTAGCCCACTTTTTTGGCTGCCAGGAAGTAGGTAAATCCTTGATATTTCCGCTCCGCCGTCTTCGTGTGTAACCGGGTTGCTGGAGTCTACTATCATCGTTAGAAATCCAACCACGACCCCATCGACTTCCGCAACCCAAAGCCTTGAGTCCGCTCGCTGTAGCAATATCAAAAATGCTGAGGAGCTAAAGGTATCGAGCTGCTTGGCTAGAGCTACGCAGTCGCTCCAGAGGTAATGGTATGCTGCCGCATAAGCAGCAGGACCAATCACACCCAACGCCTCAGCATCGTCTACAGTTGCTCTGCGAACTTCTATCAATCCATTCTCTCCTGTGCCATCTCACCAATTCCAATAAGTCGCCCGAGAGCACTTATGTATACTTCTGTTTTGGGGCGACAATGAACGCCTAATAGCCGCAACCTATATCTATGTACTCATCTCTCGCCCTCCTGTGCCGGGGTTAATGAGGCAAGATCTACAGTTGTTGGCCGATAACTCATTTCTGCAACCTAAAAGCTGATATTGAGTGCCGAAGCTGCTAACTTTGCCAACTCAAGCCTGCTTCTTGGATCGGCACCGTCTTCGAGCATCCAGGTTGCCGACAATCCTGTCCATGCGAGCACCCATTGCAACAACCTTCGGCGATCAATACCGGAAGCATCTGCGATGAGTGCAATACGTCGTGCGAAGTATTCCGGTGCGAGCGCGCTTGCTTCGTCAGGATTGCAGAGGATATTGGCATAATCAAAGCCGCGCTCGCCGTATAATCCCTTGGGATCAATGGCAAGCCATCCAGCTTGGCCGAAATCGAGCACATTACCGTGATGGATATCGCCGTGAAGTACTGCGACATCGAGTGGAGCAGCCAAAAGCTCGCGTGCCGCTCCCGCACAGTGTTCAAGAATACCGTAGTGAGTAGCTGCCGCACTCAATAGCGATTCGAACCATTGCCCTAGCGGAACCAATTCAGGGATGGGCTTGGAGCGCGGTGTGTGAAGACGGGCTACTACCGCACAGAGGATGCGAATGGCTTCGTCATCCCGGCCACTATTGACCATCTGAATGAGCGTGGCCGGGCCTTGCGCGCGCTTCATCAGTAAAGCTTCACCCTGGTGGGCCAGCACGGGCGCCGCACCGTCGCCGTCCCACCAAGCCATGAGCTGGCTGCCTGCTTGTTCCTCCGGCTCTTGTGAGACTTTAAGCATGGCGGGTACATTGCCTTGGCGAACGGGTAGTAGATTGCCGTTCAGCGAGACGAAAGCATCACCGTCGATTGTCAGTCCCCATCGTTTCAGATACTGATCAAACATAGGTTCTTCAAATTTAACACTGTCCATAATTATTTTTCATTCAAACTCTATAAGCGCAGGATAAGTCCCTAAGGATCATCCGTCAGAAGTACATTGCCAGTAATAATTATGCATTGATCCGAGCTTCGCTAAGCTTCTGGAATAATAATTCTTGCCGGTTGTTTCCTGTCGCAAAGGTCTGAGCGGGCGAATGCAGTTGCTCGCGTTTGATCTGGGGCATTCATGCGCTGCATTTCAGGTTTTTCTGCATAAACGCATTCTGAAGCGTTACGCCCCGGCGGATCGGAAATCCGCGCCGCACGACATGAAAGCCGTGCAGTTCAAAGAACGTTTCTGCCGTCGTGCTGACGTCTGAAGTAAGTTCATCGATGCCAAGTAACCTGGCTTCTTCATGGATACGATTCATGAGTAAAGTGCCTATTCCTTGCCGAGGATGAGTACCCGACACAAAGAAATGGTCGATGTAACCGTTCGGTTGAATGTCGGCATAGCCCACAATTTTCCCGTCTACCTCAGCAACGAACGGGCGGAGGTTTCGAAGGTGCTCCGCCCATAGCGTTTGATCAAGATCGGCAGGAGCCCAGGCATCGACTTGATCTCGAGTGTAATCGTGTGACGCGATGTCATGAATGGCAGAGTAAAAGACCCCGAACAGCGCAATCTCTTCCCCGATTCGGAATCGTCGAATTACCATGTGTTCCTCGCAAGGCTTCCTCAAAAAGAGAGAGTTTGCCACACCATCTGCATGGCTGACGCGAAAACCGAAATCAAGCATGCCTGAAAGGCCGTCCTTGCCAGCCGGCTGCTATGGGTCGATAGCGGTCACTCACACCGGCCGAATTTTCTTCGATTAGGTCGGGACTTGTGTATCAGTGCTCAGCATTGCACCCTGCTGACGATAGAACTGGACAAACTGATGACAGTCCATCGCTTTGGCGAACAACCAGCCCTGTGCGTAGCGGACCTGGTTTTCGCTTAGGAAAGCCAGCTGCGCGTTGGTTTCCACGCCTTCAGCCACCAGCGCCAAGCGCAATGCCAGGCCCATCTCAATAACATGAGAAACCAGGCTGTCCCTACCGTCTGGCTTGCCGATGTTATCGATGAATGAGCGGTCGATCTTCAACACATCGAGTGAAAGCTGCTGCAAATACTGCAAGCTGGAGTAGCCGGTGCCGAAATCATCCAGCGCCACGATGAAGCCAGCCTGGCGTGCCTGCTCGATGGTCTTGCGGGCCGCCTCGGCGTTGATGAAACTGCGTTCCGTGACTTCTAGCCAGATCTGCTGCGGCTGGACATCGGCTTTCGCAATCTCGCGCTGCAGAATCGGCAAGAAACGACCCGAGCAAACATCTGCCGCGGCAAGATTTATGGCGATATGCAGTGATCGGTCGGCCACCAGCATTTCTCCTAGGTCATGCAGGCTGGTTGCGATCACCTGATCTGTAATGGGCATGATCAGCCCGCTTTCCTCCGCAAGCGGAATGAAATGGTCCGGAGGCACCATCTCGCCATTGGGTTTACGCCATCTGACGAGCGCTTCGGCACCGACGCAGCGCTTGCTCTCGATCTCGATGAGGGGCTGGTAATGCACCTGGAACTCCTGCCTGCGTACTGCCCGTTCCAGCGCAGCAAGCGGAGATAGCTTGCGGCGCCATGAGCGCAATACTGCACTGAGCAGCCATGCAGCAATGATGAGGGTCACCGGTAGCAGATAGAGTTGGTGCTGCCACAGACTGCTCAATAGTTGCTGGCGAGGGATAGCAGCGACGACAGTGAAATTTCGCTGTGGGACAAGCGTATAGAGAAAGCCGTCTTTCAACCCATGGGTGGGCCCAGCATGCACTAGTGCCAGAAAATGAGCGGTATTGGGTGTGGTCGGGCCCAATGCCCGGCCTTGCCGGGTGCCTACCGCCACCCTGATACCTTCGTCCAGCGCCACTTCGCGGAACTGCTCAGGATCAATCAGCACGTTGAAAGCTGCATACTGCAAGGCAAGCATCGGCTTTAGCCGCTCACTGTCGGACTGCACACCGATCGAAACTTTTACCCCGTCGTCGGTCACGAAGTCTTCTGGCCAGGTGTCGCGCCGGGGCTCCGTTGGGCCCCAGGAGGTACAGGCAAAGACGTCTTCCTCGTAGCCCACTGATTCGACCGAGAAGGTATTCATGGCCACGATGCGCATCTGATCAATGCCTTCGGGCGAGCAGGGAGGAAGGTCGGTGAGCGCGATGCTCTTGAGCGCCTGTGAGGCCTGTTCAAAGGTGCTCCCGGCGCGATCGGACGCAATCTGGGCAAGGGTTGTGAGACGGGCCTTTGTGGATTGAATGGTCAACATCCAACCCAGGACAGCGGTGAATACCACAGGAACCGCGACCGCCAGGAAGCTAAGAACAAGCCCCCGCCGCATGATAGTGGACCGCTTCATGTCACCTGCCTTGGAAAACCGATTGGGTTCGATGCCCGGAACGTCTGGCACTCGCCTTGGGCATTAAGACGTCATGCTAATGGCACTGTGGTACTGAAGTCGATGGAGCGCCAACTTTCCACTTTCACCGCAGCGCAATCGACAGGAAGGAGTCGATGACTCGACTGCTGCGACGCTCGGCCAGGTAGTACAAATAGGTTTCAGTGAATACTGCGTCGCCAGCGATGCGAATGACTTTCAGGCTCGGGTCGGCAATGTATTCCGCTTCCGACACTGCGCCGATGCCGAGTTTACGAATGACCGCTTCGCGTAGTGCCTCGCGGCTGCCGATTTCCATAGCAATTCGTGGGCTGACATTAGCCTCGGTCAGAGCCTGTTCCAGTGCCAGTCGGGTGGTCGATCCCTGCTCGCGACGTAGAAGAGGCTGCCCCTGCAGGGCTTGCAGCGGCACCTCGTCATGCCGGGCAAATGGGTGGTCGACATGGGCGAAGAGGATGACCGGATGACGCGCGTAGCGCTGGGCAACGAATGCAGGATCGTCCTGCAGCCCCGCCAGCACACCGATGTCGCTCACGTAGTTTTCCAGATCGGCCAGTACTGAGGCTGAGTTGCCGACACGAATAGAGACATCGATCTGCGGATACTGGGGCTGGTAACGGTCAACCATTTCGATCACATGGAACGGGCCGACCGCGCCGATGCGCAATTGCCCGCGGTTGAGCTTGCCAGCATCGCGCAGCAGGTTGGCAGCTTCGGCTTCGAGCAGCGCCAGTTGGCCGGCGATGGGCAGCAATGCACGGCCCACTGTGGTCAGTTCGATACGGCGTCCGCGCCGATGGAACAGCTCGACGTTGAATTCGCGTTCCAGGGCCTGAACCTGATTGGTGGCTGTCGGCTGGCTTAGGCCGATGGCTCTGGCTCCGGCACTAAAGCTGGCATGGCGGGCAACGGCAAGAAACGTACGCAGTCGGGCAGATGACATCTATAGATCCTTTGAATGGAAAGCGCTCGAAAACCATATTGAACTGATGCGTTGACTGTCACATGACAGCCCTAGCTTTGGCCTCACCAAAAACAATCCTGCGGTGAGTTCATGATCTCGTTTGCCAGCCTGTGCCGTTCTGCCCGCTTTATCCTGCTGCCTCTGTTGTTCACTTCGGCCGTACAGGCCCAGGAGATCCTTACCGTCGGCCTGATACCTTCCGAAGACTCTCAAGCGATGATCAAAAGCAGCCAGTTGGTGCTTGACCAGCTTGAGCAGCGCTTGGGCATGCCAGTTAAACCCTTCGTTGCCACAGACTACAACGGCGTGATCGAAGCCCTGCGTGCAGGCAAATTGGATGTTGCCTACCTGGGGCCGTTCTCTTATGTGCTGGCTAAGCAGATGGCCGATGCCGAGGCGTTTGCCGTGGCCGTGACCCGTAAAACCGGCAGCAGCGCCTATCACAGCCTGATCATCGCCCGTAACGACAGTGGCATCCGCAGCCTGCAAGACCTGCAGGGCAAGACATTCGCCTTCGTCGACCCCAGCTCGGCTTCGGGGCATCTATTTCCCGAGGCGGGCTTGGAGCAGGCTGGCCATGACCCTAAAACGCTTTTCTCACGCGTGATCTTCTCTGGATCCCACGACGCGAGCATCCTCGCGGTGGAAAACCGCAAAGTGGACGCCGCAGCGGTGGCCGATCGCATCCTCGCGAGCGCGGTGCACAACGGACAGGTCAAGCAGCAAGACTTCCACGTGGTGTGGACCTCGCCGGACATTCCCGAGTCGCCGATGGTCTGGCGCAAAGGCCTCGACCCTGAGTTGCAGGCCAAGTTGCGCAATGCATTCGCCGCGATCAAGGATGTCCCATGGGGCGACCAGGGCATGCTCGATGGATTTCAGCCAACCAGCGACGTGGCCTATGACGTGGTTCGCGATACCGCCAAGGTGCTCGACCTCGACTTGCGGAGGCTGAAATGATCCGCATCCAGCAATTGGTCAAGGGCTATGCCGAAAATCCGGTATTGCGCGGTATCGACCTGCAGGTCGCGGCAGGCGAGTTCGTGGTGATCCTCGGTCAATCCGGTGCCGGCAAGTCCACCTTGTTGCGCTGCATCAACCGCCTGGCTCACGCTGACAGTGGCGTGCTGGAAGTCGGCGGGGTGGACGCCATGCAACCATCACAGCAGCGCGAACTGCGCCGGCGCGTAGCGATGATCTTCCAGCACCACAACGTGGTGCCGCGCCTTTCAGTGTTGAAGAACGTGCTTACCGGGCGCCTGGCCCACTGCAGCACCCTGGCCTCGCTGCTGCAGCTGTTTCGTCGAGAGGACATAGACCTGGCCCGTGATTGCCTGGGCCGCGTCGGGCTGAGCGACAAGGCCGGTGCGCGCGCAGATTCGCTATCAGGCGGGCAACTGCAGCGTGTCGGTATCGCCCGGGCGCTGGCCCAGCGTCCGGAGGTGATCCTGGCTGACGAACCGGTGGCCAGCCTAGATCCAAACACGGCACACCTGGTCATGCGTTATCTGCGCGAGGCAACCCGCACACTTGGCATCACGGTAGTGTGCAATTTGCACCAAGTGGACCTGGCACGGGCATTCGGCGACCGCATCGTCGGCCTGGCCAGTGGCCGCCTGGTATTCGACGGTCCGGCGCAGACTTTGGATGACGCCGCACTGCAGCGCATCTACCACAGCGGCGCGCCTCGCCAGGCGGGCGATTCTCCAGTGGCTGAACATCCTGTCATCGCGGCTGGCACGAGGGCCTGAAAATGAATCCACGAACTTACCAATGGCTGGTGCGCACGCCGACGACGTCACGTGGGTGGCTGGGCGGCGCTGTATTGCTGGCAGTGGTCCTTTGCGTGCTGCATTGGAGCGCCAAGGGTGCGCAATTGAGCTGGGGCGAGCTGGTCAGCGGCCTGCCGCAGATTGGCGACTTTCTCGGCCGCTCGCTGCCGCCGGACCTGAATATCCTTCCAAACCTTTGGCGTCCAGCACTGGAAACCCTGCAGATCGCGCTCTGGGGCACCCTGCTGGGGATTATGGGTGCCATCCCGCTGGGCTTGCTTGCCGCGCGCAACCTTCACGACAAGCGTTGGCTGTATCAGGGCACCCGGCAACTGCTCAACGTGATTCGTAGCATTAACGAACTGATCCTGGCGCTTGTATTCGTTTCCGCAGTAGGCCTAGGCCCGTTCCCTGGCGTGCTGGCCCTAGCCCTGCACGGCGTGGGCATGCTCGGTAAATTCTTCGCGGAAAGTATCGAGGAAATCGACCAGGGCCCGATCGAGGCTTTGCAGGCAACGGGCGCTCGACCGCTGCAGGTGATTGTCTTCGGTGTACTACCGCAGGTGATTACCGCCTGGATTGCGGTGGTGCTGTACCGCTTCGAGGTCAACTTACGCTCAGCGACGGTGCTGGGAATGGTCGGTGCGGGCGGCCTCGGCTTTGAGCTGGTAAGCAGCCTGAAGCTCTTCAAGTACCAGGAAACCGCCACTTGTATTCTGCTGATTACTTTGATGGTGGTGCTCGCCGACCTGCTTTCCAGCCGCCTGCGCCAAGCCATCCAGGGCTCGGCCCGTCACTGACCCTTCCTGTTCCCGGCTTCGCTCACTGCGCCCTTCACCTGCGCAGGGGGTGAGGCTTTGCCCGGAATACACAAAATGCCAAGTGCCCCTGTTATCGGCTCGGCCGATGCCTACCTGCGATCAAACGATTGGAACGAAAGCTGCCAGCCGTTGAGCATGGCCGCACCCTCTAACAACAATAAGGAACTGCCCATGCCTGCCTGTTTTCATAATCCTGTCTCGACCGTCTTCGGCGCTGGCAGTTTGGCGCGCATCGCCGAGCTGTGCCCAGGCAAAGTCGCCTTGGTGACGTTTCCGGAAGCCGCCCAGCTAGGGCTGGTGGAGCGTGTACGCGGCCTGCTTGGTGAGCGCCTGGTGTGCGTCATAGACAATGTGCAACCAAACCCAGATGTGGCGTGGCTGCGCGATGTACACGAGCGGTTTTGGGCCGAAAACGGTGACTGTGACAGCGTTTTCGCCCTCGGTGGTGGCAGTGCCATCGACACCGCCAAAGCGCTTATCGTCGGTACAGAATCCGGCAGTTTCAATGAACTTCTGGAGCTTCTGGCTAGTGGCAAACCATTCACTCCGGCGCGGCACAAGCCGCTGATTGCCGCGCCGACCACGGCAGGTACCGGCAGCGAGGTAACGCCCTGGGCCACGCTGTGGGACACCGCCCGGCAGAAGAAGTACTCCCTGCACCTGGCATGCACTTGGCCGCAGGTGGCGCTGATCGACCCAGAGCTGATGCTCAGCGTGCCAGGTGGGGTCACGGTATCCACCGGGCTGGATGCGTTGTCACACGCCTTGGAAGCGATCTGGAATCACAACGCCAATCCCATCTCGGACACGTTTGCAGTCTCGGCCATCGAGGACATCCTCGACTGCCTCCCCCAGTTACAACAAGACCTGGGCAACCCCGAGCTGCGCGCGCGCATGGCCTTGGCTGCTCTCAAGGCCGGCATGGCGTTCTCTAACACCAAGACGGCACTGGCCCATTCCATCTCCTACGAAATGACCCTGCGCCATGGGCTGCCCCACGGCATCGCCTGCTCGTTCACCTTGCCGATGGTCCTTGGCTTGGCCTGGGGCCGTGACAGCGACCGGGACCGGACCTTGCAGAAAGTCTTTGGCCCTGATCTTGATGCCGCCCAGCAGCGCCTTCGGGGCTTCTTGCATCGCTTGGGCGTTCGCACTGAGTTTGAAGACTACGGCGTGACAGCCGCTGAAGCCGAAGCCATGATCGATGAAGCCATGCAGGGCGCGCGCGGACGCAATTTCATCGGCTCGCAGGCCGCCTGACGCACCACGCTTTTCCTCCCGCACCGAACAAGAGTGCCGATTCGTCGCGCCTCGTGGCCGACGGCAGCGAACAAAAAGGAAACCGTCATGAACCGTGCTGAATCCCTGTCTGGCTCAATCCCGACTGCAATGCCGTTTCGCCTGGCCCAGTGGCGCATGCTATTGGCTGCCATGTTCTGCTACTTGTTCTTCTACACCGGCCGCCAAACCTTCGGCTTTGCCATCCCTGGCATCCAGGCCGAGTTTGGTTTCAGCAAGGAAACGCTGGGCTGGGCCTCCAGCGCCATGTTGTGGATGTACGCTATCGGGCAGGCCATCAACGGCAACTTAGCCGACAAATTCGGCGGCCGACGCATCATGAGCCTAGGTGCGGTGTTGTCCTGCGGTGCCAACTGGGTCACTAGCTTCGCTGGGGGAATGGTGAGCCTGGTGTTGCCGTGGGGCATCAACGGCTATTTCCAGTCCTTGGGTTGGGCACCGGGCAGCCGTCTGCTGTCGAACTGGTGGGGCGCAGCCGAACGCGGCAAGGTCTACGGCTTCTATGTGTTCGCCGCCGGTTGTGCTTCGGTGCTGTCGTACGTTACATCGGTAGTGGTGATCGACGTACTTCACCTGGAGTGGCGATGGATCTTCCGCCTGCCGGTGCTGCTGATGTTGGCCGGTGGCATTGTCTTCTACCTGGTAGCTCGGGAACGGCCGCAAGACATGGGCTACCCAGCATTGGAAGATACTGGCGTTGCCAGTGCCCAGGACCGTGACAGTGAAGCGGCACAGGGCGAAGTCGAAACCTCGCGGCAACGCTACTTTGCCGTGCTCAAGAACCCACGCCTGTTGGTGGCGGCTCTGTCCCTCGGATTCCAGAACGCCGCCCGCTACGGCCTGATTGTCTGGGTGCCGGTGCACTTCCTCGGTGCCAATTGGCAGAAGGGTGACAGCTTCATCGATCCCAAGTGGATCACCATTGCACTGCCGGTGGGTATGGCGGTTGGGGCACTGAGCAATGGCTGGGTCTCTGACAAGCTATTCGGCAGCAAGCGCTACCTGGCGATCATGCTGTACATGGTCCTGGGCGCAGCCACTAGCATGTGGATGTGGAGCCTGCCGGCGCACAGCGCAGTAGGCCTGATTGCGTTGTTCTTGTGCGGTTTCTTCGTCTATGGCCCGGCATCGAGCTTCTGGGCGCTGTGTCCCGATCTTGTCGGCTCGCGTCGCGCCGGGACGGCCACTGGCATCATGAATTTCTCATCGTATCTGTTCGCCGGACTGGCCGAGCCGCTGATCGGACGTATGCTCGATACTACCGGCAACACGTCGCTGATCTTCATAGTGGTCACCACGGCATGTACTTGCAGCGCTTTGGTCGCGCTGTTTATACGCCGTTGAGGACCGCTGCCATGATGACAGCTTGCTGCTGTACCCAGATCGAGAGATGCCATGTACCAGTACCACAAATGGTTGCGGTCCTTTCATGCCGTTGCCAGCACCGGCAGCTTTACTCAAGCGGCACAGTTGCTGAGCATCGGCCAACCGACAATCAGCGAGCAGGTGAGCGCACTGGAGAAGCGTTTTTCCGTGGAATTGTTCCATCGCCGCGGGCGCTTCATCGAGCTGAGCAAGGCCGGTCGCCAGCTGTACGACATCACTCAGGGTCTGTTCGGCCAGGAGGACGAGGCATTGCAACTGCTACAGAGCTTTCAGCAGCGCAAGCAAGGCCTGCTTCGCATCGGTGCGGTGTCGCCACCCATTGCCATGAGCCTGACCTACGAGCTGATGCAGCATTACCCGCAGATCGAGCTGGAAACCTCGTTCAGCAGCGAAGCTGGGACATTGGAGCGGCTGTACAGCTTCGACATCGATCTGGCGATACTTGCCTTGTCGGAGTTCGACCATCGACTCAGCACGCGGCTCTATCGCACCTGTCCGATTCTGGCGGTGGTGCGCGACGACCACCCCTGGGCTCAACAGGCCAGTGTGAGTGTCAAGGAAATTGCCAATCAGCCGGTGGTGCTGCGAGAACCGGCTTCGCGTACGCGGCAACTGGTGGAGGAAGGCTGTCGCCAGTACGGCGTGTCGCTGGACTGCGCCATGCAATTGAACAGCCGCGAAGCCATTGTCCATGCCGTGGTGCATGGCATTGGGGTGGGGTTCGTCTCGGCAGTGGAGCATGCAGACCGCCCCGGAACGCGTTCGATCGCCTTCGCCGAGGATCCGTTCCATATCAGCTACTTCCTGTGCTGCCTGGCTATCCGTCGTAAGCGGCCAATCATCGCCGAACTGTTCGATTCGTTGACCAGCAACTGATTCAAGCGCTCATCGCCAGCTCGCGATTGCGCCGAGCGGGCCTCGCTCACCTGTTTTTTACTCAATGGAGCAATCTCATGAACTATCAGCAACCCAAGCAACTGCAGGCAGTAATTCTCGATTGGGCCGGCACCGTCGTGGATTTTGGGTCGTTCGCACCCACCCAGATCTTCGTCGAAGCCTTTGCCGAGTTCGGCGTGCAAGTTAGCCTGGCAGAAGCCCGCGGGCCAATGGGCATGGGTAAGTGGGACCATATCCGCACGCTGTGCGACCTGCCGGAGATCGCCGAGCGGTATCGACTGGCGTTCGGCCGCACGCCTACTGACAACGACGTGACCGCCATCTATGAACGCTTCATGCCGTTGCAGATCGAGAAAATTGCCGAGCACTCGGCGTTGATCCCAGGGGCTCTCGAGGTCATCGAGCAATTACGCCGCAAACACCTCAAAATCGGCTCATGTTCCGGTTATCCGGCAGTGGTAATGGAAAAAGTGGTAGCGCTGGCCAAGTCCAAGGGCTACGTCGCAGATCATGTCGTCGCTACCGATGAAGTGCCTAACGGGCGCCCGTATCCTGCGCAATCCTTGGCCAACGTCATTGCCCTGGGGATTAGTGACGTAGCCGCATGTGTCAAGGTCGATGACACCTGGCCCGGTATCCTCGAGGGGCGCAGTGCTGGCATGTGGACGGTTGCATTGACTTGCTCAGGCAATGCGCTTGGCCTGACCTACGAACAGTACAAAGCACTGCCGGAGGAAGAGCTGGAGCAGGCGCGTAAACGCACTGGCCAAATGTTCGAAGGTGCACGACCGCACTACCTGATTGACACCATCGCCGAGTTGCCAGGAGTGATCGCCGATATCGAGGTGCGACTGGAACGAGGCGAGATGCCCCAGAGCGTCTGACGTTTAACTTACTTGACAGCCGGTTTTCGGCACGGACGCCGAAGGCCCTTCTCTGGCACGGTATCAGCTAGCTGTGCATGATGGCGGATCGCTCCAGATTGGCTATGGTTAGCGCAGGCCAGCGAGGCTTCTGTTTGGCAATCAAGGGAGAGGGCATGAGCCTGGCAATTGCAGTATCAGGGTGGTGGCTGAAATCCAAGGGTTGCCAGCCATGATGGACCCGGCTGGCGAACAGCAATCACAGACCGAAGAGCAGGTTGTCAGCCCTCGCTTGAAGGTGCTCGACTTGCGTCTGCTGATTCTGGGCTTGGTTCTGCTGGCTGTACTGGCCACCTTGGCCAATGCCTTGGCCACCGCCTATCGGGTGCAGCGGGAAGCTCTGATTGAGCATGCCTTGCAATCGAACAGTGCCTACGCCGCCAAGCTTGCGTCAAGCATCGATGAGTTCATCCGCGCGGCACATAGCCATCTGCAATTCAGTGCCGAGCAACTGGGCCGCCACTGGGGCAACAGTGAAGTTTTCCATGCCGAGGTCCGACGCCTTCAGCAGCAGGATGCTGATTTCAACTCCATCGCCATCGTCGATACCACCTTAAAAGTGTTGGATGCATACCCGGACGCCCTACAGATCAACGGCTCCACCTTGCACTCCGAAGCGGTCAACCAGGCACTGGCAGCGCGCCAACCCTACGTCAGTTCGGCGTATGTATCGGCTGCGGGCAACTTGGTGGTATTCGTATCCGTACCGATATTCGATGCCAGCCATCGTTACGTCGGCATTATTGGCGGCTCCATTTATCTGAAGCAGGAAGGTGCGCTGCATACCCTGATCAGTCAGCACTTTTATCATGAAGGCACTTTCGCATTCGTCGCCGACCGCGATCGACAGCTGCTTTATCACCCGGAGAAGACGCGCATTGGCGAAAAACTCGGATGGAGCAAGACTGTCGACGCCGCATTGCTGGGCCAAAGCGGCGCCATGGCAGTACGCAACTACAAGGGCATCCCGATGTTGGCGGGTTATGCGCAAGTGCCAGGCTCCGGGTGGGCAGTCGTTGCCCAGCAGCCGCAAGAGGCCAGCTTGGCGCCACTGAGCACGTTGATGCGGAACATGATTCTGGGCATGGTGCCGGCTGCGATCATAGGCATCATATTGATCGGCGGTGGAGCGCTGATGATCTCTCGCCCGTTACGTGAGCTTTCTAGGATTGCAGGGCAACTCGCTGCGCCGCAAACCACCGATAACCTGCAACGGCTCAACGCCTGGTATCGCGAGGCAGCAGCCATTCGCCAGGCGATGCTCACGGGCGTACAGTTGCTGCAGGCGAAGATGGGCCGACTGAACCGCCAGGCACTTACCGACCCGCTAACCGGATTAGCCAACCGCAGGGCAATGGATGAAGAATTGCGGGGGCTACAGCACGCTGGACGGGCCTACTCGGTTTTGTCGGTGGACATCGATTACTTCAAGCGGGTAAATGACACCTTTGGTCATGACAAAGGCGATTTAGCGATCAAGCAGGTGGCGCAGACGCTGATGGAGCAGTCCCGAACTGCAGACCTGGCCTGCAGGGCCGGGGGCGAGGAATTTCTGCTGATATTGCCCGACACAGGCCAAGATGCCGCAACCGTGATTGCGGAGAGGGTTCGTCAGGCTGTCGCGAACAGCGAGATTCCTGTCGTGGGCCATATTACTGTTTCGATCGGCGTAGCAAGTTGTGCTGGTGAGGCCATCGAATGCGAAGCAGTTCTGAAACAGGCGGACGAATGCCTTTACCGGGCAAAAGAAATGGGGCGAAACCGGGTGGAGTCCTTCATGGGTGTAACTGCCTGAAAAGCTCAGATGTCCACATGCGCAGATATTCATCGCTTGGGCGGACGTCAGCTATGGGTCGATAGCGGCCAGTCGTGGACCATCGCTTTCGCCCCAAAGTGCACTGCAAAGCTAAACGGCGGGTAGCCCTGAGAATGGCTACCCAGGATTGAAACTCGCCCAGTCCTTCCCCTCTTCACTTGCCAAGTAAACTCATCCGTCAAGCTGTGACGCAAACAGGATGGGGATCGCGTCGAGGAAATGAAATGTCTCAGGCACCTTCGTGTTCAGGCTTCGCCCACCATCATCTTCTTCTCTGATCGCGAAATTGCCACTTTCGAGTTGGTCGACCAAGCAATCAGAACGCCGGCACCACATCGCCGTGATAACGCTCAAGGATGAACTGCTTGACCTGAGGCGAGTTCAACAATGCCCCAAGCTTCTGCACCGCCGGGTCGCTGGCTTTGTCCCTGCGCACGTACAGGTAGTTGGCGTACGGCGATTCCGAGCTTTCGATGAACAGCGCATCCTTGTGCGGCACCAGCTTGGCTTCCAGCGCGTAGTTGGCATTGATCAGCGCCATGTCCACCTGGCCCAGCACGCGCGGCAGCATGGCCGCTTCAAGCTCCTTGAACTTCAGGTGCTTCGGGTTGCTGGTGATGTCGGCGGCGGTTGCCATGATGTTGCCGGGGTCTTTCAGCGTGATCAGGCCCTGCTTGGCGATCAGCAGCAGTGCGCGCCCGGAGTTGGTGGGGTCGTTGGGAATGGCAACGGTGGCGCCATCTTTCAGCTCGGCGACCGATTTGACCTTGCTCGAGTAAGCACCGAACGGCTCGATGTGAACGGCTACAACCGGTACCTGGTCGCTGCTCGGGCGGTCTTTCTTGTAGGCCTCGTAATACGGCTTGCTCTGGAAGTAGTTGGCATCCAGCCGCCCCTCGTCCACCTGGCGATCCGGCTGGATGTAGTCGGTGAATACCTTCACCTCCAGCTCAACGCCTTGCTTGGCCAACTCCGGTTTGAGAAACTCCAGAATCTCGGCGTGAGGCACAGGCACCACGGCAATCTTGAGCGTTTCGGCCTGTGCAGCACCGAGGGAGGCAGCCAGCAGGGCAAGGGAAAGTGCAATACGCTTCACAGGGTTTTTCCTTCGAATCGTTCAAGGGTGAAAGAGGACAGATCAAGGTCGGTAGTGCCGCGTGTGCACCACTGCGCGAAGGCCTCGCCCAAGGCCGCCGAGTGTTTGAAACCGTGGCCAGAGCAGGCGGACACCACCAGGGTGTGCTTGAGCGTGGGGTGTTGGTCGATGATGAAATGCCGGTCCGGGGTGACGGTGTAGGCGCAAACGGCCGACTTGAGGACCTTGTGTGTGACGCCGGCAATACGGCCCTGCACCTGCTGCTGGTACATCTCGAGTTCTTCCACGGCAGAAACCGTGCGGTCCAGCAGGTCGGGGTGCGAGGCCGTGTGGTACTGGGCCGTGGCGATTTTCAGGCTGCCCTCGCCGGGCTGCGCGGGGAAGCCGTAATTGATTTTGTCGTCCCCCCGCCCATGGGTGAGGATGAACGTGGGCGACGCGCCCTCAAGGCCCGCGCCGTTTTCGAGCTCAAACCAGAACAGCCTTTGCCGGTAGACACTCAGCAACCGGTCGAAGGGCTCACCCAACAACCCGCCGGCCCAGTTGCCGGCGCTGAACACCAACTTGCGGGCCTTCACCGTGCGCAGGTCGGTCGTGACCGTTACGCCCTGTTCATCCGAGCTGATCTGGGTAACCGTTTCGCCTGTGTGCAAGGTCGCGCCGTGCTGCACCGCCAAACGCAACTGCACCTCGATGCAGCGTTCAGGGCGCACGAAACCACCGCCCGGTTCGAAGTAACCGATCGCGTCGTCGCGTACGTTGGCAAATTGCGGGAAGCGCTGGCGGATCTGCTCGGCGCCGAGCACTTCGTGTTCGATCCCGTAGGTCTGGGCCAACCCTATGGTGCGCAGGGTGAAGTCGGTTTTATCGTCGGGGTCGAAGTCGGGGCTGGAAGTGAGTGCGAGCAAGCCGGACTGTTCGAACAACGACTCGCCAGACTGCGCTTCCAGATCGCGCCAGATCTGCTGGGCCCGCTTCACGATAGGCACGTACTGCGCACCCTCCCCCACGGACAGCCGGGTAATGCGCGTATCGCCGTGGCTTGAGCCAAAGGTATGCGGGGGCTGGAAGCGGTCGATGCCCACCACATCGACCCCCGCCTTGGCCAACTGATACGTGGTGGCGGCGCCCATGGCGCCCAGACCGATGACGACTACTTCACAGTGCTCCACGGACAGCGCTCGCTCAAAAAGGCGCTAGTTGAAAACACAGAGTCTGAGGTGACAAAGAATTAAAGGGTATATGGTTATGCCTTAGTGAATTGGACATGCCCGGTTGGCGCGTAACCAATACGTAAACCTTGCCATTGATGTCCGCTCTCAGGCATTCAGCACTGCCTCCAGCTGCAGGAGGAAAACGCTCACTCTGTGTGGTACATGCTGGCGAGTAGGCAATATCGCGGTGATGAAGAGTTGCTCCGGGCTCACATCCTCCAATTCGACCAGACGAAGGGTTCCAGCCGCCAAATCATCAAGGACGTCCCAGTACGTAAGCATCGCCACCCCCAAACCCTGCCTACATGCCGTGCGCACCGCGTCGACACTGTTTGCAGAAAAAACGCCCTCCGCCCGCAAGACAACCGCTTCACCATCACGAATGAACGGCCAGTGAGGCATCCCATGCAAAGCGATGCGGCGGTGGCTCAAGAGTGACTCCATCGTAGTTGGCACCCCATGACGCTCCAGATACATCGGGCTGGCACACAGCACCCTGGGATTCGGTGCGAGAGTGCGTGCAATCAAGGCGGAGTCTGGAAGGGTTGCAATGCGAATCGCGACATCGATTCCGAGCCCGACAATATCTACGATGCTGTCCGACAGCGTCAGATCAACGCGCAGCGCCGGGTGTTCTCCCAGGAGCGCGGGAATCAGCGGCATGATCACGGACTGTCCGAATACGGTGGGCGCAGTGACTTTCAAAACACCGCTGGCAGTACCCGCATAGGATTTCAAGCTGACCCTCGCTCCCTCGCTGGCTTCCAGCAGCGTCGTTGCAAAGGGGAGAAATGTTTCGCCTTCGGCTGTCAACGACACTGCGCGGGTTGTGCGATGAAACAGCCGAACCCCTAGCTCTCCTTCGAGGGCTGCCAGTCTGCGCGACACGGTCATGGGTGCCAGACCGAGACGTCGGGCGGCGGCTGACAGGCTGCCACTCTCAACGATGGCGCTAAATACTTCCACGTCCGGGATCTGCATCATTGCATCCATTTCTGATAAAGCGGCTTATCGTTTTTGCAGGCTTCTAAACACTTCTGGCCAAGTTTACTGTCCTCCACACCGATTATTGAAGCCTTTCGGAAAAGTGAGGACTGACCCCATGATTGACTACAACCAACAGATTTTAACGCCTTATGATATTGGTAATCGCAGTTTGAGGAACCGTCTTGCCGTCGCGCCCATGACGCGTGTCAGTGCTACCGAGGCGGGTCTGGCGACCGCTGAGATTGCGCGTTACTACGAGCGGTTTGCCAAAGGGGGATTTGGTCTGATCATTACAGAAGGGCTGTACACCGATCAGAAGTATGCTCAGGGCTACCCCTTCCAGCCAGGGCTCAGTGATGTCGAACAGGCCAAGGCGTGGCGCGGCGTGACAGATCTGATTCGTGCCCAGAATGGCTCAGTATTCGCTCAGCTCATGCATGCTGGGGCACTGAATCAGGGCAACCGTTTTGAAACTGCTACCGCTGCACCCTCGGTTGTACGGCCGAAAGGAACGCAGATGAAGTTTTATTACGGTGAGGGGCAGTACCCGCTCCCCCAGGCGATGAGTGACGAGGACATCGCTGATGCCATTGCGGGATTTGCACAAGCCGCCGTGCTGGCCACGCATACCGCTGGATTCGACGGTATTGAAATCCACGGAGCAAACGGCTATCTGCTAGACCAGTTTCTAACTGACTACACCAATCAACGAGATGATCGCTGGGGCGGCAATGTAAAGGCACGGCTCGGGCTGACATTGGAAGTCATCAAGGCAGTCAAGGCTGCTGTGGGCACGCTCGCGCCTGTGGGCGTGCGCACCTCGCAAAGCAAGGTGAACGACTATGAACATAAGTGGGCAGAAGGCGAAGCTGCCGCCGAGGTCATCTTCGGCTCGCTGACGGATGCGGGTGTGGATTTTATCCATGTGACGGAGTTTGAGGCATGGAAACCAGCATTCATCGAAGGCAATGCAAGTCTGGTTGAGCTGGCGCGCCGATATGCGCCCCAGATTCCGATCATCGCCAATGGAGGGCTGGATGTACCGCACCACGCGGAGCAAGTCTTACGCGACGGCGCCGATATGATCGCGTTGGGCAAAGCAGCGCTTGCCAACCCGGATCTTCCCCGTCGCCTGGCAACTCACACAGCCCTTACCGAGTTTGACTCCGCGATTCTGGGGCCGATTGCGAACATAAAGGACAGTGAGTTGGCGTTGGCGTGACAGCAGGTCGCCCCGCTTCTCGCCTCACCACCTCCGGCAACTGCACGCTCGATTCCCCAGGCCTGTGCCATTGGACGGCCACGTGCCTTTGAGCATGGGCCAGCGTCGCACACCGTGCTGATGGTGTTCGCCCAGAGCATGATGGGAACCGTTCAACCCGCCTACCCTGCCACCCTGTGAAGCGCGTAATCCTGGAAAAACAACCACCCTATCCCATGTGAGCACTGTTCATGCCTATCGACTTCAGGCCCGCCCAAGCCTCGGACGCGCACGATATTGCGCGCTTCTTTCAACTGACATCGGAGGGCATGGCCGATTACATATGGAGCAAGCTTGCCGCACCTGGAGAAGCGTTGCTGAGTGTCGGTGCGTCTCGCTATGCCAGGGAACAGGGCGACTTTTCCTACAAGAACTGCCTGATGGCCACTTTCGAAGGGCGCGTCATCGGCATGATGCATAGCTATGCCTTGCGCGAAGCCCCTGACAGGCCTGTCGAGACAGACCCGGTGCTCGCGCCTTATTCGGACATGGAAGTACCTGACACCTTGTACATATCCAGCCTGGCCCTGGATGAGGCCTGGCGCAGCCAGGGGCTGGGCGTGCAGTTTCTTCGCCACGCCCAGCAGCGCGCCGAGGACGCTGGCCTGGCTGGGCTATGCCTGATCGATTATGCAGAAAACCACGGTGCACGCCGCTTCTACGAACGTCACGGTTTTCACATTGTTAAAACCTGCCAGATCGTTGCGCACCCGATGCTGGGCGTAACCGGTGAAGCCTATTTGATGTATCGCCCTACCCACAACGTGCTCGAGAAAAAACCATGAACAACAAACTGACCGTGTTCCGCGAGCTGGATATCCAACCGGTGCGCGACCTTCCCTTTTTTGAAGAGGTCCTGGAAGGCACCCCTCATACGCTGACGTCCAAGTACTATCACGATGAACAGCAAGGCCGCATTTCCGGAGAATGGGAAGCCAGCACCGGAGCGTGGCGCATCGACTACAAAGTGTGGGAGTTCTGCCATGTCCTGAGTGGACGCTGCGTAATCGAACTTGAGGGCAGCGCCCCCGTCACACTGGCCGCTGGCGACACGTTCATTATCGAACCGGGCGCCAAGGGCAAATGGACCGTGCTGGAGGACATGAGAAAGAACTTCGTGATCCTCTTGCCCGCGAACTAGGTACGGGCCGCATTTCATCGAGCGCAGCTCAGATCACTGTGGGAGCAACTGTCTTGATCAAAATCTAAAAGTTTGCGCGATCACTGTGGGAGCGGGCTTGCCCGCGAACACGGGCGAAGCCCGTGCCATCCAACGCGTCGCCAGCTTCGCGGGCAAGCCCGCTCCCACAATGACCATTGTTCACTGCGTGACAGCGCGGCCCAAGGGACCGGGTAATCTCCTACCTATATGATTGCCTGGCTGGGTCATTAGCAGCCGCTCACGATCGGCCATCAACGCCCCATAGCAGACAGCCATAGCCGTGCTGCAAAAAAGCAGGGCTCAGCTCACCATCACTTCGTCCAGTGCCTGTTCAAGGGTGCTGACCGTGCGCTCGATATTGTGCAGTTTCTCAAGCCCGAACAGGCCGATACGGAAGGTCTGGAAGTCGGCCGGTTCGTCACATTGCAACGGCACTCCGGCCGCTATCTGCAGGCCGTGTGCTGCAAATTTCTTACCGTTCTTGATGTCGGCATCATCGGTATAGCTCACCACTACGCCCGGGGCCTGAAAGCCGGCTGCGGCCACGCTTTTGATGCCTTTGCCGGTCAACAGGGCGCGTACCCGATCGCCTAGCGCCTGCTGTTCACCGCGGACCTTGTCGAAACCGTAGGCTTGCATCTCATTCATCACGTCGTTGAACCGCGCGAGCGAATCGCTGGGCATGGTCGCATGGTAGGCATGCCCGCCCTGTTCGTATGCCTGCATGATCTGCAGCCACTTTTTCAGGTCGCAGGCAAAGCTGCTGCTCTGCGTCTGCTCGATGCGCTCGAGGGCCAAGGCACTGAGCATCACCAGTGCGCAGCACGGGGAGGCGCTCCAACCTTTTTGCGGTGCGCTGATCAGCAGGTCGACTGCGCACTTGTGCATATCAACCCACAGCGTGCCGGAGGCGATGCAGTCCAGCACGAACAGGCCCCCCACTGCATGCACGGCGTCGCCAATGGCCCGCAAGTAAGCGTCGGGCAGGATGATCCCGGATGAGGTTTCAACGTGGGGGGCGAAGACAATCTGCGGCTTGTGCGCCTCAATGGCCGCCAGCACTTCGTCCAGAGGCGGGGGCGCGTAGGCTGCCTGGCGCCCCGTGTCGACCGGCCGGGCTTTCAGCACCGTGGTAGCCGCGGGGATGTTGCCCATCTCAAGGATCTGGCTCCAGCGATAACTGAACCAACCGTTGCGGATCACCAGGCACTGCTGGCCGGTGGCGAACTGCCGCGCTACCGATTCCATGCCGAATGTGCCGCTGCCCGGCACGACTGCAACCGCCTGGGCGTTATAGACCTGTTTCAGGGTGCTGGAAATGTTCTTCATCACCCCTTGAAACGTCTTCGACATGTGATTGAGCGAGCGGTCGGTGTAGACCACCGAGTACTCGACCAGCCCCTCAGGATCAATACTTGGATATAGCTTTGACATGCGGTGATTCCTTTGGCAGAGATGTCATTGGTATGGACCCTCTCCTGTGCCTTGGCAAATGAGAAGATTGATCGGGACTGTTTGCAGGTAGCGTAGAGCCTCTACGCCGCAGCCCTCCAGCCGCTAATACCCCGACACACTGTACCCACTACAGCCGTAGTAGGTACACCCGCCCCTTTCTCGGCAATACTGCAAGCACATCCCCCCGCCAGGAGCCGGCTGATGCGTATTCTGCTGATAGACGACCATGGCATCCTCAGGGCCGGGGTCAAGAGCCTTATCCAGGCCGTGCATCACGACGCCCAGGTGCTGGAAGCTTCCTGTACCGCAGAGGCCCTGGAACTGGTGCGTAGCCAGGCCTTCGACGTGATCTTCCTGGACCTGTGCATCCCCACCTCGGCCACCAGCAACGACCTTACGCCCGACAACGGCCTGAGCCTGCTGTCGCTGTTCAAGTCCGGCCGCGAGGCGCCGGCCGACCCCGACCCTGCCAAATGCGTGACGGCGCCTGTGATCGTGATGTCGGCGGAGTCGGAGCGTCGCTTCGTCGACGAGGTGATGCGCCGCGGTGCTTCTTCCTTCGTGCCCAAGGCCAGTGCCCACGAAGTGATGCTTGAGGCCATCAAGCGAGCGCTCAGCGGCGGGGTCTACCTGCCCAGCGAGGCGATTGGCAAAGGTGGCCAAGCACCCTCCTCTTCCTTCCACGAGCAACCCGCGACACCGCTCGGCCCCAAGGACCTGGGCGTGACACCGCGCGAGTTCGACATTCTGCGCCTGGCGCTGCAAGGCAATGCGCCGTGGAAGATCGCGGCGATTCTGGAGATCAACCCGGTCAACGTGCGCCAGTACCTGAGCAAGCTCTACGGCAAGTTCGGGGTCATCGACCTGTACGGCCTGCAAGGCCTGTTCGCCAAGACCGGTCAGGTGCTGGGGGTGCTGTCTTCACCGGCCTCGCCAGCGTTGGCCAGCCGACCGCGGGACAAGAGCTGCTGAATGGCAGCCATCAAGGTGGCCGCGCTTTCACCTTTACCGACGGCCCGTGACAGGCTGTCGTCATGCAGCGGTTGGCGCAACAGCTCGGCGGTGTAGAGGATCGCTGGCACGTGGGCCCAGTCGTAGAACGCCCGCACCTGCTCGATCAGCGCCACGCCGACCAGGCCGTCACCCAGTTTGTAGTCGCAGATGAGCAGGTCCGGGTAGCGATCCGGCGCCCGCGCCAACGCTTCCTGCAAGGTATCCCGGTCCTCGGCCGTGGCGACGATGGCGCCCTGCAGGCTCAGCGACTTCGACAAACTGTCGAGGATGCGCTTGTCGTCATCGACCAGCAGGACATAGGCGCCGGCGATGTCCAGGCATGTGTCATTGACCTGCGGCGCCGGCACACTGGCGCCCGTAGTCAGTGCTTCCCCTTGGAACAAAGGGCAGTCGACCGAAAAGCGGCTGCCGTACCCAGGGCGGCTGCTGAAGCTCAGCCGATGGCCCGGCAAGCGATCGATGAAGTTCTTCACGATCGACAGCCCCAACCCCAAGCCGCGCCGGGTGTCATGGCTGGGGTTGTCGACCTGGAAGAACTCCTCAAAGACCTTGCCCTTGAACGCGTCTGGTATGCCGATGCCGGTATCGACCACATCGATGCGCACGGTGGTCCTGCCCGCCACGCTGCCGACCACGACGCCGCCCCGCTCGGTGTACTTGACGGCATTCGAGATCAGGTTGCCCAGCACACGCTTGAAAATCGCCCGGTCTGAATTGAGCACGGCATCCTGCCGGCGCTGCAGTAACTTCAGGCGCAGGCCTTTGGCTTGCGCCAACGGCTGGTGCAGCGATTCGAGCTCGGTCATCAGCGCGTTCAGGGAGAACGGCTCGATGGCCGGTTGCGACTCGCCACTGGTAAACACTTCGCGCAGGCCGGTGAACAGGGCGCTGATTTCCCGCCCGGATACTTCGATATCGTGGAAGACCTCCTGCAGGCGTTCATGCTGGCCCTGCTCAACCATGCGCTCGCCAACGTACGCCAGGGAGGCAATCGAGGCCAAGGGTTGCATGGTGTCGTGGTAAGCCGCGCGGACGAAGCGTGTGCTGGCTTCGGCCTTTTCGCGGATTTCCACGGCTTTTTTCGCCTCTTGGTCAAACAACGCCTTCAGCGCATCGTCCGCTTTCAGTTTCTCGCGGCGGACGCGGAAGTTGGCCTGCTCCAGGCTTTCGTTCTTTCTGTTCAACGCAAGGGATTTAAGGTAGCCCTCCCGCGCAACTTTCTCGGCGCGCACGCTGATGGTCCAGCCCACCAGGGCAAATGCCAGCAAATAAAACATGGCGGGAAAAAAGTTAGTATCCAAAACACCCGTCGTTATTTCCTGCACACAGAGCAGCAGCACGCAATAGCCGGTACTGAACAACGAATAGCGCGCCAGCAGCGCCAAGGTGCCGTGCTGAAAGAAGATAACCAGAACAATGCCGACAAAATAGTAATTGTAATTCAACGGCGCCGGGACAATCTGCATCATTGCCACCAGGCAGGTCTGGGCGAAGCACACCGCAATCATCACGGTTCTGTTCACCCAACGTTCGTTGTCAAAGCGCGAGGTGAATGACACCCAGGCGGCTGCGGCTACTGCCAGGGTGCCCGCCAGCCGCCACACCAGGATCCAGTAGAAGTCCAGGCGCGAAAGCGCCTGTTCATGACGCATGTAGTGATAATAATCCCAATAGCCAAAACCGGCCCATACGGCGATGGCCACAAACATGAACAAGCGTCGCCTGCGAAGGTTTTCTGCAGCCTGGGTTTCGAGAAAACCCTGTTCGTCCTGCGCATTGGCGAAGGGTTGCGGCAGGCCGAAAAGTTCAACGGCGGCCTCTTTGATTTCCTGCCATCTGGTCATGTTGGCCACTCACGCTGTTGATACTACAGCTGTTGCACCACAACTGTTGCACCACCCAAGTTGCACTACCGCCGTTGTATTTTCCGAACATTGCTTCGGTGAGAAGCTGAACCCATCGAAACACTTCAACTTCGAAACAACGGGAGCAGGCATCATGAACACCAACGCTGAAAGTAAAGCACCTGCTGGCAAACCCGCCATCGAAGCCGGCATTCGCGCAACCTGGTGTGCTGCGCGCTGCCGCTGAAACCGAACTGGCATGGCCCACTGCGCCCAAGTGGCCAGACCGTTGCCCAGGCAAGCGGGCGATAAACCTACGCAGGCACGCCTGCAAGGAAACCGAGGTGCATCATGAAACTGATAAAAACCATCGCGATTGGCAGTGTGCTGTTTGGCCTGGCCGGCGCCGTGCATGCGGAAGACGGCTCCCAGCGGGCTGAACAGTTCAAGCAGAACTTCCTGGCCGAGCAGGCGCGCCTGTGGGGCAATGACGCAGCCGAGCAGAAACAGCAGATCGCCCAGGTGCAAGCTAAACAACAGCAGCAAGAGGGCCACGCACAAACGGCGGTAAGCAAGGACTTCTAATAGTAAAAACCACCCACGAAAAAGCCAGGCTGATGCCTGGCTTTTTCGTGCTGTCGGGCCGGGGGGGCGACTCGGAGGTTGCTCTATAGAACAACACATAGCTATCTGACCAAGCAGCGCCCCTGTGGGAGCGGGCGCGCCCGCGAACACCGGCGCAGCCGGTGCCATGCAGCGCGTCGTATTCTTCGCGGGCACGCCCGCTCCCACAGGGTAACGCGACGCTTGCCGAAACCTTGCTCTCTGCGGGACATCGCAGCCCCATCGTGCTGGATGATCTCCTACAGGGCACCGGGTAGCGCCAGCACCGCCAGCAGTTTGTCTCTGGTGGGTTGAGTGCAAGCCTGCATCGGCTCGCGCAGCTCGTCGCTCATCAACCCCTGCAACTGCAATGCGGCCTTGACCACGGCCGGGTTGGGCTCGGCGAAGGCCATTTTGATCCACGGCAGCAACTGGTAGAACGTGGTACGCGCAGCCGCCCAGTCGCCGCTATCGACCTGCCGCAGCATGCGCACGTAACGCTCGGCATGCACATGCGCCGAAGCCGAAATGGCCCCTGCACCGCCCAGGCACAGGTTGTTGAATATCTGCAGGTCTTCACCGGCCAGCACCTGGGCGTGGCCGTCCTGGATCAGGGCCATGGTGGTTTCGCTGTCGCCACCGCAGTCCTTGACTGCCGCGATGCGCGGGTGGCGCACAATCCGGCGCAAGGTTTCGCGCTCGATGCGCACGCCGGTGCGGTATGGGATGTCGTACACGATCACTGGCACGCTGGCGGCATCGGCTACGGTGTTGAAAAAGGCTTCGATGCCGGCCTGCGATGGGCGGATGTAGCAAGGCGCCGGCACCAGAAGCCCACCAATGTCCCGCTTCTGGATTTCAGCCTGGAACGCCAACAGTTCGCGCAGGTTGTAACCCGACAGGCCCATCACCACCTGGCCTGGCGCCACCCAGGCCAGCACGGCATCCAGCACGGCCAGTTGCTCGGCCTTGGACAGTGCTGCCGCCTCACCCGTGGTACCGCACACCACAAAACCGGCCACGCCGTCTTCGAGCAGCTTCTTCACCAGCTTTTCCAGGGCGGCGAAGTCGACTTCATTGGCGCGCATGGGTGTGACGAGGGCGATCCAGATACCACGGAAATTCGACATGCAAAAACTCCTGATGTTGACCGAAAGTCAGCGTCAGCGGGTGAAGAGTCGAAGTGGTCTGGCAGGGATACCTGGCGCCTTCTGTCTCGTCAGCCCATCTGACGAGACAGCGCGCCTCGGTCAGATGAGCGGCTGTTTCTTGGATTTCTTGGCAACGGCAACGCACGCGCCTGCCTGGGCAATGAAGCCCGAAGCGGTAATGGCGTGGTTGGATGTGGACATCATGAAAAAGCCCGTTGCGTAGGTATGGCTGGATAATGGTGCGGCGGCGTGCCCAGTGTCAACCTTCTGTAGCGCAGGGGGCGTGTAACCACGGCGATTGCTATCAACGCCACTCGCTGTAGGGTTCGAGCGGCGTAAGCGCCGCTGCCCAAAGGGTGCGTTCTTACAGGCGAATGTCTCGATGTGCGGTAAGGTTACCTGTCAGGCCGATGCTGATTTTCCGGAGACACGCATGCTTCGCATTTTTGAACGCTGGTTAGACCCCTTCCCCCCTGACGAAGTACCGCCGCCACCGGTTGGCCTGCTGCGCTTCATGTGGGCCTGCACCCGGGGTGCTCGCGGCTACATTCTTGCCCTGGCACTGCTCAGTGCCGGGGTGTCGATTTACGAAGCCTGGCTGTTTGCCTTCCTCGGCCAGGTGGTCGACCTGCTCTCGGCCTGGCAGGCCGGTGGCGCCGCTGCCAGCACACAGGAAAGCCACGTACTGTGGGGGATAGGCATCGTCCTGGTTACCAGCATCGGGCTGGTGGCGCTGCGCACCCTGGTGCAGCACCAGGTGCTGGCCATCAACTTGCCGCTGCGTCTGCGCTGGGACTTCCATCGCCTGATGCTGCGCCAGAGCCTGTCGTTCTTCTCCGACGAGTTCTCTGGCCGGGTTACGACCAAGGTCATGCAGACAGCGCTGGCAGTGCGCGAGGTCTTGTTCACGCTCATCGAAATCCTGCCTGGCATCGGCGTGTACTTCATTGCAATCATCGCCCTGGCCGGTGGCTTTGCCCTGAAACTGATGCTGCCGTTCATTGCGTGGCTCGTGCTGTTCGGGCTGGCCATGCTGTATTTCGTGCCGCGCCTGGGCAAGGTCGGGCAAGAACAGGCCAACGCACGCTCGTCGATGACCGGGCGGATTTCCGACGCCTACACCAACATCACCACGGTGAAGCTGTTCTCGCACTCAAAACGCGAAGCGCATTTCGCCCGTGCGGCCATGGAGGATTTCAAGCAGACCGGCTTTCGCCAGATGCGCCTGGTCAGCCAGTTCGAGATCGTCAACCAGGCGCTGGTGGTGGGTTTGATCTTTGGCGCCGGCGGCTACGCGCTTTGGCTGTGGCACCAGGGCCAGGTCGGCACCGGGGCGGTCGCGGCCATTACCGCCATGGCCCTGCGCATCAACGGTATGTCGCACTGGATCATGTGGCAAATGACTTCGCTGTTCGAGAACATCGGCACCGTGCAGGACGGCATGGCCACCCTCACCCGCGGCCCCAAGGTACAGGATGCGCCGGGTGCCACTGAGCTGGTAACCCGTGGCGGCGCGGTAAGCTTCGACAAGGTCAGCTTCAACTACAACGGCGAGCGCCAGGTGCTCAACGACCTGAGCCTGCATATTCGCCCAGGCGAAAAGGTCGGGCTGGTTGGTCGTTCCGGCGCCGGCAAGTCCACCTTGATTAACCTGCTACTGCGCTTCTACGACGTGGACAGCGGCGAAATCCGCATCGATGGGCAGAACGTCGCCAAGGTCACGCAAGACAGCCTGCGCAGCGCCATCGGCATGGTCACCCAGGATACCTCGCTGTTGCACCGCTCGATTCGTGACAACATCGCCTATGGGCGCCCAGACGCAACCGACGCACAAATCCGCGCCGCTGCTGCCAATGCCCAGGCCGATGGTTTCATCAGCCAGCTCAGCGACCGCCAGGGCCACAACGGTTACGACACTTTGGTGGGCGAGCGCGGTATCAAGCTGTCCGGTGGCCAGCGCCAGCGCATCGCCATTGCCCGGGTAATGCTGAAGAACGCACCGATCCTGCTGCTGGACGAAGCCACCAGTGCGCTGGACTCGGAAGTGGAAGTGGCGATACAGGAAAGCCTGGACGAAATGATGCAGGGCAAGACCGTCATCGCCATCGCCCACCGGCTGTCGACGATTGCCGCCATGGACCGGCTGATCGTGATGGATGAAGGGCGCATCATCGAGCAAGGTACCCACGCCGAGCTGCTGGCGAAGAACGGTACCTATGCCCGGCTGTGGCAGCACCAGAGTGGTGGGTTTCTGGGTGAAGACCAGGGCGTGGCCGAGGCGGTTGAATAAGCTCACCTGAAGCTGACGCGGACATTGTGCAAGCAGGCGACGCGGTGGATGGCACCGGCTTCGCCCGTGTTCGCGGCGGTTCGACGCCTCGACACGCCCGCTCCCACAGTGATCGCGTGAACTTTCAAAGTGTGAGCAAAGACAGTTGGTCCCACAGGTACTGCATAAGCCTGAAGCCTGCGCGGTCCCTGTGGGAGCGGGCATGCCCGCGAAGAACCCAGCGTGGTGGATGGCACCGGCTTCGCCGGTGTTCGCGGCGGTTCGACGCCTCGACACGCCCGCTCCCACAGTGGTCGCGCCAGCACCCACAGAAAATCGCGCACACCTGAACCTGATACTTCAACCAAACACGTGCGAAGGCCGGCGCAGCACCGGGTCGAACGGGTTGACCCGTTCGCCGATCGCCGCCGCCTCGCGCTTGAGCAATGCCACCACGGTCGGCATGCGGTTGGGGCCCAGGCGGTCGCTGATGGTCGCCACGCTCAACGCTGCCACCGCATGGCCGTTGCGGTCGAGAATCGGCACTGCCAGGCCGGCCATGCCGTCGAGCACTCCGGTGTTGCGCCCGGCGTAGCCGAGGCTGCGCACGTTGTCGATTTCGGCGCGCAGCAACACTTCGTCATAATGGTGAAAGTCCTTCAACCGCGGCAGGTTGTAGCGGATCACCTCGTCACGCTCCTCCTCGGGCAAAAAGGCCAGGATCGCCAGGCTGCCCTGCCCCACGCCCAACGCCACGCGGCCGCCGATGTCGCCGGTAAAGGTACGGATCGGGTACGGCCCTTCGCTGCGGTCCAGGCACACGGCATCAAACCCCGAGCGCGCCAGCAAAAACAGCGAATCGCCCAGCGAAGCCGACAACCGCAGCAGGCTGGGGCGCACCACATCGCGCAGGTTGCCAGCCTGCCCGGCCTTGGCCGCCAGGGCAAAGAAATCCAGGCTCAGGCGATAACGCTTGGTGGTGGCGCACTGGTCGACCATGCCCTCCTCGATCAGGCTACGCAACAGCCGATGGGTGGTGGGCTGCGCCAAGCCAACCCGCAGCGCCAGCTGGCTGACCTTCTCGCCCTCGCCCCCGCAATCACCCAGCGCGCGCAGCACGGCGAACAGCCGCGAAACTGCGCTTACGCCAACTTCCTTGGCTTGTTCATTTCGTTTATCGGAATCCATTTTTCGTTAAACCCATAGAAATTTCATTGAGTGGAATAATTTCAAAATAGCTATCACTCAGTGAAATTACTCTTTGTCGCCATCCTAATCATTGCCCTACTCTCCGGTCCATAGGGCGATATCACAACATCGGCCGCCGCCATAGAAGCGAGCGCCAACGTCCGTAAAAGCATTGCTTTTCGCCGCTGGCGCTCTGCCCACCCTGAAACTGCCGGGTTACCCCGGTTCCGTTTGCGATGGAGCACAGCCATGACCTTTCTGTTGATCGACAAGCTTTGCAAGCGCTATGGCGCTACGGAGGCAGTGGCCAGTTCGTCACTGGCCATCGAAAAAGGCGAGTTTGTCTCCCTGCTCGGCCCTTCTGGCTGTGGCAAGACCACCACCCTGCAGATGATTGCCGGCTTCGTCGAGGTCACCAGTGGCCGCATCGTCCTCGACGGCCGCGACATCACCCACGCCAAGCCGGCCAGCCGGGGCCTGGGCGTGGTGTTCCAGAGCTACGCGCTGTTCCCGCACATGACCGTGCGCGACAACGTTGCCTTCGGCCTGCGCATGCGCAAAGTGGCGAGTGCCGAGATCGCTCGGCGCGTCGACCAGGCGTTGGCGTTGGTACGCCTGGACAAGCACGCCGAACGCTACCCGCGTGAACTGTCCGGCGGCCAACGCCAGCGTGTAGCCTTGGCCCGCGCACTGGTGATCGAACCACCGGTGCTGCTGCTGGACGAGCCGCTGTCCAACCTGGACGCACACCTGCGCGAAGAGATGCAGTTCGAGATCTGCCGTATCCAGAACGAAGTCGGCATCACCACCCTGATGGTCACCCACGACCAGGCCGAAGCCCTGTCGATCAGCGACCGGGTGGTGGTGATGGAAGCCGGGCGCATCACACAGATCGATGACCCTTACCGCCTCTACGAACACCCGGGCACGCCGTTCATTTCCGACTTTGTCGGCAAGGCCAACCGCCTGCATGGCGTCACCGGCCCCGGCGGGTTACCGCAGGCAGCCGCCCAAGGCCCGCTGACCCTAAGCCTGCGCCCGGAAAAAATCAGCCTTGGGGCAGCCGGCAGCGGCAAGCTGGCAGGCCGCGTCAGCTGCCGCTACTTCCTTGGCAGCCAGTGGCTGTACCGCGTTGATACTGCCTTGGGCAACCTGGCGGTGGTCCGCGCCAACGATGGCAGCGCGCCGCTGGACGAAGGCGCCCAGGTCGGCCTGGACTGGAACGATGCCCTGCTACGGGTGCTGAACACAGCCGAGGTGGCGGCATGAGTACGGCAAGACTGCGCAGCAACACCTGGGGCTACGGCCTTAGCAGCCCGGCCCTGCTGTTGTTCCTGGCCTTGCTGGTGATGCCGCTGGGGCTGACCGTATTGCTGTCGTTCAACGCATTCGACTACACCAGTGGTATCCAGGCCGGCCAGTACACCTTCAGCCATTACCTGAGCCTGGTGACCGACACGTATTACTACGAGATCTTCTTCCGCACCTTCTGGATCAGTGCGCTGGTCACCTTGTTGTGTGTGCTGATCGGCATCCCCGAAGCCATGGTCCTCAGCCGCATGAGCGCACCATGGCGCTCGATCTTCCTGATCCTGGTGCTGACCCCGCTGCTGATTTCGGTGGTGGTACGCGCCTTCGGCTGGAGCCTGCTGCTGGGTTCCGACGGCCTCATCAACCAAGGCATCAGCGCCCTCGGCGGGCAGCCGGTGAAGCTGCTGTACACCCCGTTTGCGGTGATTATCGGCCTGGTTCACGTGATGCTGCCGTTCATGATCATCCCCGTGTGGACCTCGCTGCAAAAGCTCGACCCGGCCGCCGAGCAGGCCGCGCTGTCGTTGGGTGCCAGCCAGTGGACGGTGTTCCGCCGCATCGTGCTGCCACAGATCATGCCCGGTGTGCTGTCGGGCACGCTGATCGTGTTCGGCCTGGCCGCCAGTTCGTTCGCCATCCCGGGCCTGCTGGGCGGGCGGCGGCTGAAGATGGTCGCCACCATGATCTACGACCAGTACCTGGCCGAACTGAACTGGCCGATGGGCGCCACCGTCGCCGTCGCCCTGTTGCTGATCAACCTGCTGGTGATGCTCAGCTGGAACCGGCTGGTCGAACGCCGCTACAAACGCGCACTGGGAGTGTGAACCGATGACCCGTAACGGCCCGCTGGCCCTGTCCTTTCATGCCCTGGTGATGCTGTTCATGCTCGCCCCACTGGTGGTGGTTTGCCTGGTGGCATTCACTCCGGAAAACACCCTGAGCCTGCCCACTGCCGGCTTCTCACTGCGCTGGTTCAGCGCTGTGTTCGAGCGTGCCGACTTCCTGGACGCGTTTTACAACAGCCTGAAACTCGCTGCCCTGGCGGCCTCGCTGGCCACCCTGATCGCCGTACCGGCGGGCCTGGCGCTGACGCGCTACAGCTTCCCTGGCCAGGGCTTTGTCAACGGCCTGCTGCTGTCGCCGATCATCATCCCGCACCTGGTGCTGGGTGTGGCCCTGCTGAGGTTGTTTGCCCTGCTTGGGGTCAATGGCAGCTTCACCTGGCTGGTGTTCGCCCACGTGGTGGTCATTACTCCGTACGTACTGCGCCTGGTACTGGCTGCCGCCATCGGCATCGACCGCAGCGCCGAACAGGCCGCGCAAAGCCTGGGCGCCGGGCGCATCACGCTGTTCTGCAAGGTCACCCTGCCAATGATTCTGCCCGGCGTGGCCGGTGGCTGGCTGCTGGCGTTCATCAACAGCTTCGACGAAGTGACCCTGTCGATCTTCGTCACCTCGCCTGCCACCCAGACCCTGCCGGTGCGCATGTACGTGTACGCCACCGAGTCCATCGACCCGATGATGGCCGCCGTCTCGGCGCTGGTGATTGCCGTCACTGCCCTGACCATGATCGCCCTGGACCGTGTGTATGGCCTGGACCGTGTACTGGTGGGCAAGCAATGACAAGGAATGCCCCTATGCCGCTGTTCAAGCGCGTGGCCGAACACGACCGCGAACCGCTGCCCTTCCTGCTCGACGGCCAACCGGCTCAGGGCATGAACGGCGACACCCTGCTGACCGCCATCCTGACCAACGCCACCCACCTGCGAGGCAGCGACTTCAGCGCCGAACCGCGCGCCGGTTTCTGCCTGATGGGCGCCTGCCAGGACTGCTGGGTACGCCTGCAGGACGGCCGCCGGGTGCGCGCCTGCTCGACCTTTCTGGAACCGGGCCAATGTGTCACCCGCGAACCGGGGCGCCAGCCATGAGTGCAACCGTCATCATCGGTGCAGGCCCCGCCGGCATCCGCGCTGCACAAACCCTGGTGGCCCATGGCGTGCGCCCGGTGCTGCTGGACGAAGCCAGCCGTGGCGGCGGGCAGATCTACCGCCAGCAACCGGCCAACTTTCGCCGCCCGGCCAAAGCGTTGTACGGCTTCGAGGCGGGCAAGGCGCAGGCCCTGCACAACACCCTTGAGCAACTGCGTGAGCAGATCGACTACCGCCCGGAAACCTTGGTGTGGAACGCCGAACAGCAAGTGCTGGACACCTTGCAGCAGGGCCAGCTGGCCGGTCGCCTGGCATTCGACCGGGTGATCGTCGCCACGGGCGCCACCGACCGCGTGTTGCCGATCCCCGGCTGGACCTTGCCCGGGGTGTATACCTTGGGCGCGGCACAGATCGCCCTGAAGTTCCAGGGCTGCGCCATCGGCGAGCGGGTGGTGCTGGCTGGCAGCGGGCCGCTGTTGTACCTGGTGGCCTATCAGTACGCCAAGGCTGGCACCACGGTCAGCGCAGTGCTCGACACCTCGCCGTTCAGCGCCCAGGTACGCGCCCTGCCACGCCTGTTGCTACAACCAGGCACCTTTGCCAAAGGCCTGTACTACCGCGCCTGGCTCACCCGCAAGGGCGTACCGGTGCACCAGGGGGTGACGCTGCTGGGCATCGAAGGTGAGCAACGCGCCAGCGCCGTACGCTGGTCGCACAATGGCCAGCAACACACCTTGCCGTGCGACGCCGTGGCCTTCGCCCACGCCCTGCGCAGCGAAACCCAGCTGGCAGACCTGCTGGGCTGCGAGTTTGCCTGGAGCGCCCTCAACCGCGCCTGGCTACCGCTACGTGACGCCCAAGGCCGCGCCAGCAGCCCGGGTGTGTACCTGGCCGGCGACGGCGCCGGCATCCTCGGTGCCGACGGCGCCGAAATGACCGGTGAGCTGGCCGCCCTGACGCTGCTGGCCGACCTCGGCAAGCCTGGCAACCCGCAACGCCAGCAGCAGCTGGAAAAAAAACTGGCCACCCTGCAGCGTTTTCGCCACGGCCTGGAACAAGCCTTTCCGTTCCCCGAGCAGTGGGCCCGGCAAGCCCCGGACCCGTTGACCGTGTGCCGCTGCGAGCAGGTCAGCGCGGGCGAAATTCGCGCCACCGTGCGCGCCGGGCACTGCGAAATCAACCGGGTCAAAGCCATGTGCCGGGTCGGCATGGGCCGTTGCCAGGGCCGCGTGTGCGGCGCCGCTGCCGCCGAACTGATTGCCTGCGAAAGCGGTCGGCCCATTGACCAGGTCGGGCGCCTGCGTGGCCAGGCACCGGTCAAGCCCCTGCCCTTCGGCCTGGAGATCAAACCATGAAACTGATCGAGGTGGACGCCATTGTTGTCGGCGGCGGCATCGTCGGCAGCAGCGCTGCATTAACCCTGGCCCGCGGTGCCAAACAGGTGGCGCTGCTTGAACGCGACTTCTGTGGCTCGCACTCCAGCGGGGTGAACTATGGCGGGGTCCGTCGCCAGGGCCGCTCGCTGGCACAGCTGCCGTTGTCGATGCGTGCCCATGCCATCTGGGGGCAGTTGCGCGAGTGGATCGGCATCGACGGCGAGTACGCCCGCACCGGCCACCTGAAGCTGGCACGCAGCGAAACCGACTTCGACGCCTTGAAGGCTTATGCCCGTCGGACCCAGGCCTTTGACCTGCGCCTGCAACTGCTGGAGCACCGCGAACTGCGCCAGCGCTTCCCTTGGGTGGGCGATATCGCCGTCGGCGCGTCGTATTGCCCCGAGGACGGCCATGCCAACCCGCGCCTGGTGTCACCCGCCTTCGCCCAGGCGGCCCGGCACAGCGGCGCCCAGTTGCACGAGCAATGCAAAGTGCTGGAGGTAGACCACGACGGCCAGCGCTTCACCGTGCGCACCAGCACAGGCCAATGCTTCAAGGCGCCCTGGCTGCTGAACTGCGCCGGTGCCTGGTCAGCGCAACTGGCCGAGCACTTCGGCGAACCGGTGCCGCTGACGGCGGCCCACCCGGCCATGCTGGTCACCGAGCCATTGCCGCTGTTCATGACCGCCAGCACAGGGGTCGAAGGCGGCGGTATCTACGCCCGCCAGGTGGCGCGTGGCAACTGCGTACTGGGCGGCGGGCGTGGCTTTGCCCTGACCCCGACCACCGCACGCCCGGGGCAAGCCGCCGTGCTCGACATCCTGCGCAACGCCACTGAGCTGTACCCGGCATTGGCCGGCGCCCAGGCGATTCGCACCTGGAGCGGCACCGAAGGCTACCTGCCCGATGACGAACCCGTGATTGGCCCCAGCCTGCGCCAGCCCGGCCTGCTGCATGGCTTCGGCTTTGCCGGCGCTGGCTTTCAGATTGGCCCGGCAGCCGGTGAAGCCCTGGCGCAGTTCGTCCTTCATGGCGCGCCGGCCATCAGCCTGGCGGCCTTTTCCATCAACCGTTTTCAGCCCAACCACCACTACAAGGAAAACCTGTCATGACGCACAAGCAACGTTTGCTCGCCCTGTTCTGCACCGTACCTGGCCTGTTCGCCTGCCTGCCCGCCATGGCGCAACCCACGCTGTACCTGGGCATGAACGGCGGCACCATGGAGCGGCTGTTCAGCGACAACATCCTGCCCCCGTTCGAGAAGGCCAACGGGGTGAAAGTGGTGATCGTCCCCGGCACTTCGGCCGACATCCTGGCCAAAGTCCAGGCCACGCCGAAAAAGCCGTCGATCCACGTGATGGTGCTGGATGACGGCATCATGTACCGCGCCATCGGCATGGGCCTGTGCAGCACGCTCAAGCCCAACCCGACGCTGGCCCAGCTGCCGGAAAAGGCCCTGATCAAGGACAAGGCCGCCGCCGTCAGCCTGGGGGTGACCGGGCTTGCCTACAACAGCCGCCTGTTCAAGGAAAAAGGCTGGGCAGCACCCACCTCGTGGAACGACCTGGCCGACCCGCGCTTCAAGGACAAGGTGGTGTTCCAGTCGATGGCATCGTCCACCTTCGGCCTGCACGGTTTCCTGATGTACAACCGCCTGCACGGCGGCAGCGATACCGACGTCAACCCGGGCTTCACTGCCTGGCAGAAGAACGTTGGCCCGAACGTGCTGGAGTACATCCCCAACTCGGCCAAGCTTTCGGAAATGGTACAAACCGACGAAGCCGCGTTGTTCCCGCTCACCCCTACCCAGGTGACGGCGCTGAAGCTCAAGGGCATCCCGGTGGAATACGCCGCGCCCAAGGAAGGCGCTGTGGTGCTCAACCAAGCCGAATGCGTCACCGCCAACAACGACCAGCCGGAGCTGGCGCAAAAGCTTGCCGAGTTCCTGCTCAGCCCTGAGGCGCAGGCGCCGGCACTGGAGCTGGGTGACCAGATCCCGTCCAACCCCAACACCCCGACCAGCGACAAGACCCGTGGCCAGGTCGAAGCCATGCAGACCTACCTGCAAACTGCCGTGACCATCGACTGGGACCAGGTCAACACTCAGCGCCCGGAATGGAACGCCCGCTGGAATCGCCAGGTCGAGCGATAGGCCGAGGCGCCCTGGCCCGCTGCCGCCCCCCCAAAGCTCGCGGCATGGCACCGCAAAGCAGGCAACGCGGTGCCAGCTGCATTAAAGTTTCAGTCCAGCACCGGCCGTAACAGCGCCTGCGCCTCATACAGTGGCGGCAGATAGCGCATGCGGATTTCATCAACACTCAACCGCGAAGCATGGGTCGTGATGGTCAGCGTCGCTTTCAGCTGACCGGCACGGTCCAGCAACGGCACACCCAGTACCCGCATACCGATTTCATACTCCTGCTCAACGATACAAAAGCCCTGCCCCTTCACCTGTTGCAATTCCGCCTCCAGTTGTGCCCGGTCTATCTGCGTATAAGGCGTCAACGCCCGTAGCGGGTTGCGTGCAAAGTACTCATCCCGCTCCCCCTCACCCAGCCAGGCCAGCCAGATCCGCCCGCTGGCCGTGCAATACATCGGCACCCGCGAGCCGGGCCTGATCGATAACGAAGCCACATGGCTGTAGCGGCTGCGCACCAGGTGGATGATCTCGTCACCATCGCGGGTACCCACCGACACATGCTCCTGGGTCTGGCGCGCGACCTGCTCGACGACCGGCCGCAGCATGCGCGGCAGTTGCGCCGAATCCACGTACGCCTGGCCGATACGCAAAGCCTTTGGCGTCAGCCAGTACTCGCGGCTGTCGGTTTCGGCAAAACCCTCGTGCACCAATGTCAGCAAAAAACGCCGTGCGGCGCTTGGCGTAAGGCCCGACAACCTGGCCGCCTGCGGCACACTCATGCGCGGTTGCTCGGCGCTGAACAATTGCATCAGGGCCAGGCCTTTCTGCAAACCGGCAATCAGGTCGCGGGGGTGGATGGCGGGCGTGTTCATCTTTACGACTCGCAAGAGGAGAAAAACAGCCGATTACTGCGATAACCGGATCATGATTGCGATTATCGCATTAAAAGCCCGATCAACGCATTGTTGCTCTCCCGCCCCTGCATCACGCTTGCCTCCACAACAACATCAATAAGGAGGTCAGTATGATTCGTGGTTTCACTGAACTGGTTGCCATCGTCGGTTCGCCCATTGCCCAGGTGAAGTCCCCCGAAAACTTCAACACCTGGTTCGCCAACAACAACTGCAACGTCGCCATGCTGCCCATCGACCTGCACGAAGCCGCGCTGAGCAGCTTTGCCGACAGCCTGCGCGGCTGGCAGAACCTGCGCGGGTGCGTGGTCACCGTGCCGTACAAGCAGGCCTTGGCCAAACGCCTGGACGGCCTGAGCGAACGCGCAGCAGCCCTGGGTTCGGTCAATGTGATACGCCGCGAACGCGACGGGCGCCTGCTGGGTGACAACGTGGACGGCGCCGGCTTCCTCGGTGCTGCGCGCAAGCATGGCTTTAACCCTGCGAGCAAACGGGCGCTGGTGATCGGTTGCGGCGGTGTTGGCAGTGCCATCAGCTATGCGCTGGGCGAAGCCGGGATTGCCAGCATCACCCTCCAGGACCCCAGTTCTGAACGCTTGGGCGCAGTATGCGAACTGCTTGGCAATGCCTTCCCCGGGCTCAGCATCTGTACGCAGTTCAATGGACTGGAGGACTTCGACCTGGTGGCCAATGCCTCTCCTGTCGGTATGGGGGAAAACCCAGAGCTACCACTGTCTGCCGCGCTGCTGGCAACCCTGCAGCCCGACACCCTGGTCGCCGACGTGGTCACTTCGCCCGAAATCACCCCGCTGCTGAACCGCGCGCGGCAAGTAGGCTGCGCGACCCAGACCGGCCCGGAAATGGCCTTCGCCCAACTCGGCCACCTTGGCGCCTTCATGGGCGTGACGCCGCTGGAGATCTGAGGCCATGGCGACTCTTGAACACATTCAACACAGCTTTGACCTGGTGGTATTGGGCAGCGGCGCCGGTGGTTTTGCCGCTGCCGCCACGGCGGCTCGCCGCGGGCTGAAGGTGCTGGTGGTGGAAAAGGCCGAACGCTTTGGCGGTACCTCTGCGATATCCGGCGGTGCGGTGTGGCTGTACGGCACCGATCAGGCCCGCGGCGCGGGGGCCAAGGATTCCCCCGAGGCCATGCGCACCTACCTCAAGCATGTGATCGGCGACGGCTACGACCCTGCCCTGGCGGACGCCTTCATCGAGCATGGCCACCAGGCGCTGCGCTGGCTGGAACAGCACACCGAGCTGCGCTACGCCCTGCGGCCGCACTCACCGGACTACTACCCCGATGCCCCCGGCGCCACCCAGTTTGGTCGGGCGCTGGAAATGGTCGAGTACGACGGCAAGCACCTCGGCCCACGTTTCAAGGACCTGCAAATGCCACCGCCCGGCATGCTGTTGTTCGGTGGCATGATGGTCAACCGCGTGGATATCCAGCATTTCCTCAGCATTCGCCGCTCGCCCAGGTCGCTGTGGCATTGCCTGAAATTGATGGCACGTTTTGCACGGGACCGCCTGCAGCACCCGCGTGGCACCCGGCTGACGACCGGCAATGCACTGATCGCCCGCCTGGCCACCAGCGCCTTTGCCCATGGCGCGCAGCTGTGGTTGCGCAGCGAGGCCCTGGAACTGATCGTTGAACAGGGCGTGGTCACGGGCGTGGTGGTACAGCACGAGGGGCGCCGCGAGCGGGTACTGGCCCGTGGCGGTGTGGTGTGCGCCATGGGCGGGTTCGCGGCAGGCGCGCTCGCCGCCGGCTACCGGCCAGCTCAGCAGGCACCGCACCTGACCATGTCACCCGCGGCCAACGACGGTGCTGCCCTGCGCCTTGGCCAGGCCGTGTCGGCAGCCCAGGGCGAGGGCCTGGCGGCCAACTTCTTCTGGGCGCCGGTTTCCGAACTGCGCCATGCCAGTGGCGAGCGTGAGCGCTTCCCGCACCTGGTCACCGACCGCGCCAAACCCGGTGTGATCGCGGTGAACCCGGCCGGGCGGCGCTTCGTCAACGAATCCGACTCCTACCACCACTTTGTGCAAACCATGTTCGCCAACGGCATTGCCAACTGCTGGCTGGTCTGCGATGCCGAGGCCATGAACCGCTATGGCCTGGGCCTGGCGCGGCCAAAGCCGGTGAACAACCAGGCGCTGATCGACGCCGGTTACCTGTATCAGGCTGCAACACCGCACGCCCTGGCCCAGGCCATCGGGGTCGACCCGCAGGTATTCGTACACACCCTCGAGCAATTCAACGCCGACGCCTGCAACGGCATCGACCGCGCGTTCGGCAAAGGCGGCAACAGCTACAACCGCTACATGGGCGACCCGCAACACACGCCCAACCCGTGCCTGGCGCCGCTTGCCTGCGGGCCGTACTACGCCATCCGTATCCACACCGGCGACCTCGGTTCGGCCTGCGGCCTGGTGACCGACGCCCAGGCCAACGTGCTGAACCGCGACGGCCAGCCAATTGCCGGCCTGTATGCAGTCGGCAACGACATGAACTCACTGATGAAGGGCACCTACCCCGGCCCCGGCATCACCCTGGGCCCTGCCCTCACCTTCGGCTGGCTCGCTGCCAACCACATCACCGCGCGCCTGCAGGCGCCGGCCACCCAAACGGAGACCCCGACATGTACTACGAACTGAGAACCTACACCCTCGATCCACTGAAAATGGCCGACTGGCTGGCGCTGTACCAAAGCCATGCGCTGGAAGTGCAAAGCGAACACCTGGGTAACCTGGTGGGCTTTTTCACCAGCGAGTTCGGCGACGTCAACCAGGTGGTGCACATCTGGGGCTATGCCAGCCTCGATGAGCGCATCGCCCGCCGCGCCGCAATGGCAGCCGACCCACGCTGGGCGGAATTCTCGCGGCGCAACCGCGAACTGGCGGCAGTCGTACGCCTGCAATCGCGGCTGATGCGGCCCACCGGCTTTTCGCCGCTGCAGTAAACCGTAAGCCACTTTCTATCAACGCCTGAGCGGACCCCTTGCATGCAACCCCTCGAATGCGACGTACTCGTCATCGGTTCCGGTGCCTCTGGCCTGGCGGCCGCCGTTACCGCCGCGCATCACGGCCTGCACGTGATCGTTGCGGAAAAAGCCAGCCAGCTGGGCGGTACCAGCGCCTGGTCGGGGGGCTGGCTGTGGGTACCGCGCAACCCGCTGGCCATTGCCGAAGGGACCGTCGAAACCGACGATGCCCCAGAACGCTACCTGCGTGCGCAAACCCACACCAACGAGCTGGACCCACGCCAGCGTGCATTCCTGCGCCACGGCCCGGAGATGGTGGCGTTTTTCCAACAGCACACCGCTGTACAGTTTCAATCCGGTAGCCGCATGCCCGACATGCGCGAAGGTGACGGCAGCGCAAACGGCGGCCGTTCGCTGTGCGCCCTGCCCTACGACGGCCGCCTGCTCGGGCCTTGGCTGCACAGGCTGCGCCCACCGCTGGACATCGTCAGCCTGGCCGGCATGGGCATTGCCGGCGGCGCCGACATAGCCGCCTTTTTCAATGCCACCCGCTCGCCCAAGGCAGCGCTGCATGTGGGTAAGCGCCTGCTGCGTCACGGGCGTGACTTATTGCTGTACCGACGCGGCCAGCAACTGGTCAATGGCAACGCACTGGTCGCACGGCTGCTGCGCAGCGCCCTCGACTTGGGTGTGACGTTGCTGACAGACAAGCCGGCCAGTGGCCTGTTGGGTGAAGGGCGGGTCGGCGGCGCGCAGTTTGCCGATGGCCAGGCGATCCACGCACGCCGTGGTGTGGTGCTGGCCTGTGGCGGCTTCCCGCACGATCCCCAGCGCATTGCTCAATTGATGGCGCATGCGCCGGATGGCACGCGGCATTACTCTGCCGCGCCCAAAGAAAACAGCGGCGACGGCCTGCGCCTGGGTGAACAGGCCGGTGGCCTGGTAAGCACCGCGCTGGCCCAATCCGGCGCCTGGGCACCTGTCTCACAGGTACCCCGCAGTGATGGCACCTTCGGCCATTTCCCCCACCTGATCGACCGCGCCAAACCCGGCTTCATCGCCGTGCGCCGCAATGGCCTACGCTTCGTCAACGAAGCCGATTGCTACCATGACTTCATGAACGCCCTGTTCGCTGCCACGCCGCAAGGCGAACCCCATGAAGCCTGGCTGATCTGTGACCACGCTGCGCAACGCCGCTACGGCATCGGTTGGGCCAAGCCGTTTCCCTTCCCCACCCGCTTTTACCAACGCTGTGGCTACCTGCACTGCGGCACTACGCTGGTACAGCTGGCGCAACAATGCGGGATCGATGCCGAGCAGTTGCAGCGCACGGTAGAAAGCTTCAACCGCCCTGCGGCAGATGGTGAAGACCCGACCTTCCAGCGTGGCGCGTCGGCCTACAACCGGGCCCAGGGCGAACCGCAACAGGCCCCCAACCCGTCGCTTCGGCCATTGTTGAAAGGGCCGTTTTATGCGGTGAAACTGCTGCCTGGCAGCCTTGGTACTTTCGCCGGCCTGGGCACAGACGCCTCGGCCCGTGTGCTGGACCACGCTGGGCAGCCGATACCCGGGCTGTTTGCGGTGGGTAACGACATGCACAGCGTGATGGGCGGGCACTACCCGAGCGGAGGCATTACCCTTGGGCCAGGGATGACCTTTGGATATCTGGCCGGAAGGATGTTGAGCGGCTTTTAGGGAAGTGCAGGTATGTTGTTACCGAGAATAGTTGATCTTCGCCTGTTAGTGAACGGCCCCCTTGTTCCTTACACGCTCTCGCCGCTCCCAACCAAACGCCCTGCAGCCTCCAGTTCCCCACATGCACTAGGCTCCGGCACTAAACGGATGTCCACCCGCCGATTTGCTGCTCGACCAGACTGAGTATGGTTGCTGCTAATCGGCTGACCGGCCGCGACCCCCTGAACTGCAAAACAACTGTCCGGGATATCTCCCATACGCTGCATCCAGTCCCGGACAGCAGAGGCGCGGGCACGAGAGAGATCAAGGTTTTTGGTCGCCTCACCCTGCGCATCCGCATGACCGGAAATAACGATCAACCACCCAGGTTGGGCTTTGATACCAACCAGTGCAGTGATCAATAGTTTGGTTGAGCCGGCATTGAGCTCGGCACTGCCAGGGTCGAACAGGGTCAAGCTGTCGAGCTGGATTGGCTTGGGCGCGGAGGACTCTCGGATTTGTCTGGACACCCATTCCTGCCAGCCTAGCCAACCCACAAATGCGCACGTGACCGTCAAAGTCAGCAGCCACGGCAGTACAGCGCGCTTCTGCGCCGGATGCTCGACTACAAATGCGTAGGTCGAGGGCGCAGGCACAACAGAGGCGATCTGTGGTCTGACCGATGGTTCAGCGAACGATACCCATGGTTGTGACAGAGGCAGCATCGGCGCCACCATGCTTCCAGATACGCGCTGCAGGAGGCTGAGTATCTGGTTTCGGAAAACCTGTAGCGAAACCAATGGCACATGACCAAGACGCTCCAAGCGGCGCTCCAGCCGATTCAATTCAACAATCAGCTCGCTCAACGCCGCCGAACTTGCCCTGCCCCATTCCACCATGCGAACCAAGGGATGCAACTGAGTAAACAGCCATGCTATGAGATCAATGCGAGCTGACGCCTGGACCGGCCACAAGCGCGACCATTCATCAGTCAGCGTAGAGAGCAGTGCTAGCCCTTCCGTCAAGCCCGCCAGCCCCGTGCGGTAGCTACGCGCCAGCACGAATGCCACTGCCGTTTGCAGCTCAACCCCGTTCAGCTCGAAAAGCCGCAAGGTCAACGCCTCAACTTTTGCCCAATCCACGTCTGGGCAGGCAGGGTGATTGAGCTTCGCCAACTCACCGTGTAACAGCTTGAACTCATCAAGATTGCCCGGATCCCCACCCAGGCGAACACGCATTTCAAAAAGCGCCGTCATCCGACCCCCTCAGTTGTCTGTCTAATACATGGGCAGGTAGCCTTCCTGCTTAAGGTGACGCACCACAGCCCGGCCATCAGCCCCAAGTGTGGTTCCAAAGGTCATCCGGCCGCCGCCCTTGATGAGTACCTCAAGGGCGTATTCAAGGTGCCCAGGGCGAGACTGAGGTAGCAGCGTGATGCTCACCTCGGCCAAGCGTGGTTCATAACGACGCAATGTTCGTACGATGTCATTCATCAAGCCATGGGCGGAGGCAGGTAACCCTTGCAGTACCGTGCCCATGTCCGGCAAGCCATAATCCGGCAGATGCGAGAGCGAACCAGCACGGCTGTTGAGAATGCGCTGAACATTGTCCAGCACCGAGAGAGTCAACTGGTCATCCTCACTTACCTGGTCCAGCTCCAACTCACCGCCGAAGTTCTGCAACAGGATCTCGTAGAGAGAAGCACTGGTCGGAAACATGCTTTCAGCCCTCCGCACGTGGTCGAAGCGTCAATCGGTTATCGCCCAACTCAATCACGCGAGCCTGATCTGGGTCGAGGTCGTCACGGTCCAGGACAAGGCGCCACGTATCTTGAACAACGTCTGGGCTTCTAAACAAAGCAACCACCCCGACATGCTGTGCTTCGCCTTGCAGTGGTGTACTCAACTGCGCCGCTTCACCGGGCTTGATCACCACGACGTGCTCATCAAGCACATCATCGCGAAGCACTCGCTCACCTTGGCTCACGAGATCGTCATAGGTGGCGCTCTGCATTGCCTGACTGCCCCTCAACTGGTAAACCCGCACCAGCACTGGCACCGACAATCCGCTCATCTCTTCGGCATGGGTGTTCATCGCTGACCGGCCATTCAAATCCAGATGCAGTGTTCTGACTTGCTTGTAGAAAATCGCATGAGCAGTAGATGCCGTGCCATCCGCCACCTTCTGTGCAAGGCCACACCCACCCAATACACCGATCAGGGTGGATGCTGTGAATGCCTTAAAACCGGTATGCCACATGCTGTATCTCTCTCAGGCAAGGGTTCAGTTGCAGGCCTTGGTATCGGCCCAGATTGATGGTGACCGTGTCTTCTTGCGCCGATGCGTGAGCGCCCGTTGCCCGCTTTAATACAGCGGTCATTCCCAGCATCGACTGGGTATGCCCCAATACAGGAGCCGGCACCATTTCGCGCGCAATGGTGAGCTGCAGCAGCGCTGTACATCGCCACCCCAGGTACACTTCCAGCAACACGCGCAGATCGGCGATCAGCCGACCACCGGGAAGCCACTCACGCGCCTCGTCCTGGTCCTCGGTACACAGCCGCAGGCGCAGCTGGCTGTTCGCATCGTGCCCGACAGCGCCAAACGGCACACCTTGGCCCAGCGTCACCGGACGCTCTGGTGCAAGGCTGGCGGGCTGCGCAAGCACTACTCTCTGCGGCCAATGCCCAGTCACCTTCGCTTCTGTCTGCGGCGCCAGCAATTTCACCAGTGCTCCAATCCCCTCCGCGTTGCGCGTGGGTAGACGCATCACACTGAGCAGGGCCAGAAAACGTGACATGGGCGTGGCGATGCGCTCGGACGTGCCGGGAATTCCCAGCCCGATCAAACCCAACAAGCACTGTGACGTAACATCGCGCCCGCCCGGTTCGAACGTTGCCGGGTAGGAGTACTTGCGCCAGATTCGGTAGAACTGGGTGAATATCCGATGGTTGAAGATATCGAGGAAGTGCTCTAACGCCTCATGGCCTTCACGCCGCTGGGTGATATCGTCCAGATAAGCCGTTGGCAAAGGCGAGTCGACCCCATACAAACCCAACAGCCGGGTACGCACCGTCAATGGTCGGTCAGGAGACGCCTCATCAATTTCAAGGCCCTTCAATTCACCCGCCGGAAATCCCATTCCAGGGTCCGGCCGGAACCGAACCCGGTCATCACCGGGGTGTGCAGTGCTGCCCAACGGTGGCTGTTCTACCAGCACCTGTTCCAGCACTTGGCAAAAGCGATAGACGTTCGCCGTTGAGGCCAGCTCCGCCAGCACGTGGAGAATGCCCTCCGCCTTCAACCGGGAATACGCTGACTGTGATGTTCGTTCCATCGCAGGCACCTCCCCGTCGGTTGCAGAATCATGGTCAGTTGCGTGCACAAGTGAATATCCGCATACAGGGCGAAGAACCGGCTGAGCATTTCACCGAACAGGCAGATGTCCCCCTCCCCTGAAAAACCATTGCTATCGACTGTCACCTCGATATCCACGCCTCGTAGCAAAAAGCCCTTTTCGAATCGCTGAATCAGGTGATGCTTAACATCAACAATGGCCTCCAAGCGCCGCCGATTCGTTTCGCTACCTGTCCACTCGTACAAAGCCAGCGTGCCGCGCAGTACTTCGGCACTGTTGAGCATCGGCAGAAAATTCGATCCCAGGTGGCTGAGCACACGCCAGTGGAAACGATCACGGTTCGGCGGGTAACACGGCAGGGTCGGCGCAGTCAGATTACGTACTCGCAAGCCTGCCTGTGTGGACTGCGCCGCTGAATCGAGCAATGTACTGCGCAATGCTTTGCGCGGCAGCTGACCATTGGTACCGGTCAGGCGCAGCGACAGGCTTTTGCGCTTGAGCAATACATCTTTGTCAAAGCCCTCCCCGCCAAGAATCAGCCAAGTGTCATGAAGACCGTTGGCTCCGCGCCTGAGGCGTGTATGAAAGTAGCGCTCGGGGGCCTCGTCGCGAAGCATTCCCCCTTTGTGGCGAAAGCTGCTGAAAGGCACGTAGTCCTGACGCACGCTATCTTTCGCCCCTGAAACTCTGTCTACCGAATAGATCTCGGTATGACCGTCCTGTAGCCGCATTGGCCTGAGCAAGTACTCATTCTGCAGGGGATCCAAGGTGAGAGGATCAGCCTCCAGTGCAAACAGGTTGATCACCGGGACCGCATGCAAACGAATGTGCTCTGCTGTGGGCGTAGCAGCATGTGACCAGGCCTCGCCAAGCACCACCTCAACTTCGAACCACTGCGCGCCTGCAGGCAACGTTACCGATTCCAGGCCGCAGAATGTCACGAACATGAATTTTTCGCGGAATGTGAAGTACTCAAGCAGCAATTGATAACCACTGAACGCACTCTCGCCCTTAGGCCAAAGCCGATCATCGTCAGCAAAGCCCTTTGGCTTGAAATGCCCCGCAAATCGTTGGCGGTCCGCGCTGCCCGGGACGCGTATATAGAGCGACTGCACGTTCAATGTCAGTGCCTGGTGCAACACACTGGCAAGCGCTGCATCAGCGTTCAGATACAACGGTATTTGGGTAAGGTCGAGCTGATTCCCATCGACCAACGCCCCACACGCAAATCGTAGGCGTAGCACTGCACGCCCGTCAGGCTCATGATCAAGCCGCACGGTATCGAGCTGGAGTGGCCGAAGGATCATGTCCTGCGTGGTGGCGTAGCGGCAACGGGTGCGATGCTGCCCCACTGGCTGTGAAAGCACCTGAAAGCCACTTGCGACTATTTCACTGCCTTTCATCTGGCTGACATCAGGCATCAGCTCAACGATGGCCAGCGAGGGTATGGTACGCAAGTAATGCGGCCACAACAGGCTTACCAACCCCTCTGTCAGCTCAGGCAAATCGTCGTCCAGCTTTTCGCGCAAACGCCCCATCAAGAATGCGAAGCCCTCGAACAAGCGCTCCACATAAGGGTCTTCAGCGCCGGGTTTGTCCAAATTGAGTTGCGCCGCACGGTCTGGAAAAGCCTGGGCAAACTCTTTGCCCGCTTCTCGCAAATAGCGCATTTCAGCGTCGAAGTAACGCAGGGTTGGGTTGTCCGTACTCAAAACAGATTCCTGATCAATGTGGGTCAGTTGCACAGCACCGCAGCACGTACTGGATCGATCGAAACCAGCGCGGCGAGCTGGTGTTCCATTTGCTGCGCCAAGGCGGGCCTGTCGGCGGCGTTGCGCTGGGCTTTCAAACGCAATAGTTTGAGTAAACGCGCCTTAACTTCGAAGAGCAGATCCGGCTCCCAGTCGGCCAACGTGTGGCGTTGCGCGGCAGTATCCAGCTCCGTGAACAGATGGATGGCCAGCTCAGCCTTGCCGAACTGCTCGGCCACTCGCGCCATCAGCAAACGCAGGAGCCAACGCTGCCGCCCGGTCTGTGCATCAGGCCGGCTCGCCAACCAGGCGAGCGCCTGCTCCACACCGGCAGCATCCGCTTGTGCCAGTGCTTCGGGTTCCAAGGCGAGTATTTCGCATGCACCCGCCGATGTTGCAGGTAAAGCTGCGGGCAGCCACTGTTCTGGACGATTACCACTGACCTGCTGGTTGATCCATTCGCGCGTGGCTTCTTCTGCAAACGCCGAGCCGTCATTCCAACGGAGCATTTCCAACCCCGGCAGGCGCTGAAGAAGCATGCCCAAATCCTGTTTGACGACAGCCGCCCATCTGCTCTGGGGCTCTGCTGACTTGCTCAAGGCCTGATGGAGATACCATTGCAGATCCAGCCAGAAGTGGTTTACGCCTTCGGCGTACATCACCTCGACCTGATCAATCAGCTCGTTCCAGCTTTGCTGCAGGTGCAGGCGCTTGAGTAGCGCGCGATACTCGCCGCGAGGTGGTGCCAGACGGGTAATTCCTTGTGCATCTTGCGGTGGTGGCTGATGCACGGTGTCCCAACGCAAACTCTTCATCAGTCGATGCGCAGCCAGCCACCCCTCTGGTTGTTCACGCAGGTAGTTTGCCAGCGCCCGGCCACTGTCCAGCAAATCTCGTCCGGACTTGATGGGTGATGAGCCCGGGCCTGTGGCCTTACCGCTCAGGGGTGCATCAGTACTGAACTGCGGAACAATTGCATCAACACCTCCCGACGCAGCGAGGCGAGCGATGAGGGCACCGTACAAGGCGTCCAGTCGCGGGCGCTGGTCTTCAGGCCAGTTGCTGAAACCGTGCTCCAGCCATACCAGCGCAGCTACCGTCCGCTCGGTTTCAGCCTTGACCACCTGAGGGTAAAGCGACAAGCTTGCCAACACTCTGCTGCCGGCAAGCCACTCCAAAGCCATTTTGCGGCTATGGGTACGCACCGGCAGGATGTCGCAGGCATAACGTTCCATCAGCGCAGCCAGCAAGTTCAAACCATCTGCCAAGCCTGGCTCCCCGTCCCTGTGCAAACGTGCCCAGAGGTAGTAGGTGGCAACACGAAGGTCTTTGCAGGCCTGTTGAAGCAGCTTCTGCGCCAGTTGCGCCACCAGGTCCACATCCGCCCCGGAGAGCTTGTTGACCTCTTCGCGCATGCGCTGGAAATCATCGTCATAGCCCGGGTCCTCGCCTACTGGCGCGTCATCGCGGATGGGTATTAACCAGGAGTTCCAACCATCACCGTGCTTGCGCGCCAAGGCCAGTGGTTCGATACCGGGCAAACAGCTTTCGAGCAGGCTTTTCAGGCTCATTCGAAGCCCCCATTCTGGGTGTAGCGCTGCGACTCACGGTCATCCACTAGAAAGATCTCCCGAGGCAAGCTGAAACCTCGCAACTTGAGCAGTGCAAGCGGGCCTTCACCTAACTCCGTGCGTAAGTGCCATGTCAGGCCTAGGCCATCGGGTGCGCTCAGCACTACCCGAAAGCGGCTATCGCCATCGTCCAAAGCGGTGACCTTTGCCTGCTCAAGCAGTCGAATCAGCCCCCAGGTTCCCTGATAGTCCGCAAACAGGCGCTCTCCGGTATAGGCACTGCTCCAGGTCAGGCTGATACCCGGATAGTCGCCCTGCCCTGGCCATCGAAACCGTTGCCAGCTCTCTCGTTGGTTGAAGTAGTGATGCTTCTCACCGTTGAGCACAAAGGTGGTCTGCACCACATCCTGCACAGGCTTGCCTTGCAGGTCGAAGCTCAAACCCATGCCGCCATCGGTGTACAGCACATCAGCCAGGTGACTGAGCTGATTGATCGCCGTCAGGAAATCCGGGTTGAAACGTAGCCCCTGCCCTTGTCGCGAGTCTGCCACCCAGCGACTGCCCTCCTTGCGCAAAAGCCCTGCAAGCTGCTGCCCAAGGAACCGTTCGATCCGTCCGGAGTCGGCCCGGATCATCTGCCCCAACATTGGCAAAGAGGCGTCACTGCGGGTGGCGGCGAAGGGATAGCGGCCACTGAACGCGGCTTGCCATTCATCTACAATCGCTCGCTGCCACGCTCGGTTCAGACCTGCAGACGACGGCTGCAGAATCTGTTGCCATGCCTGGTCCAGGGGCTGCACGAACAGTGTGTTGGCAGCTGCACTCCAGTCTGCCCCCAGGCTGGCGGCAATCAGGTTGCCGTAGGCCTGGGTATCCGTCAGATCAGCCCCCTTGCCTTGGAATACCGCCTGCGCCAACGCCTGGGTCATTGCCTCAGGATCTGGCGCATTGACCACCTGCTGCAGCTTCAAACGCACACTGGTGACTCGGGTGAGGAAGGTTTGCAGGCTCAGATGGGCATCGCTGAACCGGCCCTCAGTACTGTTGCCAAGCAAGGACATCAACGGGCCAAACGTACGGTCGAGAGGGCCGCCGGAATCTTGGGGGATTTGATCGACCAAGTGCGGTGCCTTTTGGCCTACCAACTTTTGCGCTGACTCGATCAAGGAGTCAGCCAGGGCCTGCCCACGGACGCCTGCCTGCCCTTGGTAACTCACCGTGTTCATCAAGGCGATCAAAGGTGACTGGCGGGCATCACTCATCAGCGCCAACTGCGCAATCACATCGTTCAGGCCATGGCCTTGCCGCCAGCGCAGGCTGTTGAGGAACCGCAGCCATGCACTGCTGTAGTCCTGGAAATAGCGTGTGGTCAACCGCTCTTTGAGCTCGTCGGGGCCCAGCTCACTGCCGATGTCGTTGAGGTTGTCACTGAGCACCCAGTCGATCTCTTCACGCCGCGCCTTCGTGGCTTCTTCAATGGCTGCCCGAACCTGCCCTTCCCACGCTTGGCGGGTGAACACACCGGGGACCTGTTCAGCACTGGCGAACAAGGTGCTTGCATCAGTGTCGCCGACCATTTGCTGCAAGCCCAGCGCCGGGTAGTGGTTCGCCGCGGTGTCGAGCACCTGCTGATACAAGCTGCTTTCCGCGTTACGTTGCCCCAGTTCCCGCAGCAGCAGTTGGCGTGCTTGGGCGATCAACCTGAGGTCGGGCTTGATCGCCCAATCAGGATGATCGGGCAGATGCTGGCCGTAGAACGTCCACAGTGCCGGTTCGGTAGCGCCCAAGGTCTCGGCCAAGAAAGCGGCATCGGCTTTTTCGGGACGCGCCAGCATCAAATAGGCTTTGAGGTAGTCGTAAGCCTGCTGTGCCCGCTTGGCGCGCTGAGGGCTCGCCGGCGCTAAGTTGACCAACGCGTGGAGCCGTGTTTCCAGTTCAGTGACGGCGGGGTCACGGAGCAGTTGGTTATTGGCCCTTGTATAGAGCGGCCACACCGCCTCACGCAGGTCATTGGACCGGTTCAGACCAAAGCGCTGGTACCACGGTGCCCCGTGTTCTGACCGGTAGTCCAGCCGGGAGAGTTCACGTACAAGCTCGCCCAATAACTGTTTAGTGTCGGTGCCTGCTACAGGCTGCTGCAACGTCCTGTAAGCCGCAGCTATCTGACCGACCTCGGCACGGTTGCTGGCAAAGGACAACAACAAGCCGATGCCCCAGATGGCAGCTAGACCCAGTGCCGAAATGTAGGCGATTCTGCCTGGGTGCCAACCCAGTCGTCGGGTTCGGGCGGATCGATCGCTGAGGATCCCAGACCACGCAGGGTCTTCAGGCCAGTGGTGTTCAATTATCGTCGCCGAATTTGGCCTCTGAACGGGCAAGCTGAACCACACTCCACGGACCTGGATGCCACGTGTGGCCCTTCCTGAGAGGGACTCAATCAGGCGATACCATCGTGCGGCACCGTCAACCTGCAGGTCACGCACAAGCCGCAGAAGAAAGTCGTGCGCTATCTGGGCCTGCATCTGCGCCAAACCCTGTTCGCGCAGCGGCTGTTGCAAGTTACGCAGACGCTCAGCCAATTGGTCTAGAGAAAGTCGCGATGGTAATAGGCAACCTACCGCCCGCACGTCGCGGGCTGGCTGTGACCATTCGCTCTGGCAGATCTGCCATACATGGACGGCTACCTTCCAACCTGAGAGACGGGCAAGTCCCTGCAACCGATTGAAAGCAATGCGCGAAGACTCGCTATCGCTACATTGAGCTTTGTTCACCACCCAGAGAGTGCCATGCAGCCCTCCTCTGTGGCCTAGCGTGCACCATTGTTCTATCAACGTTTGATCAAGAGCGGTCTGTACACTGCCACCCCAGAGTAGAACCGTATCTTTTCCCATCAGCCACAGCTGATGCGTAAGACCGGGCGCGACCGCTTCGACTTCTGCCAGCTCACCTACGACTACATACAACCTGACCCGACGCCGCCAGAAATGACCATGATGCTCACGCAAGTGCTGCTGGATTTGCGCACTCACATCTGGGGGCCCAGTTTCGACCTCCAGATCAGACGGTTGCGCCCGGGGACGATGCACAAGGCCTCGGATACCGTGCAGCACTGCCTGCCATACGAGCACCGCGGTCCCGAAAAGCAGTCCCCAAAAGATCAAACCTTTGAAAATAAGGTCCATGAGTGAAGCCCGACTGCTTGGATGCCCAGCCCAGAACCACCAGGCCGCCCCGCAGGCGATGACTATTACAGCCATCGTTACAGCGAGTAAAATAACCGTTCGCCAAGCAGATACTTTTTGTGATTCAGCTACCTGATTCATGGGGCCGCACAATTCCAAGGGTCAAGGTGAAATGAGGGTCTGAAGCCAGCCATGCGCAGGGCACGCCTTGCTGCTGGACGTACCAAGCGGCGAGGGTCTGCACGACCATAGCTTCCAGTTGTTCCAACGCGCCAATGTTGGCGTCCTGAACGTTGGTTTTGGCATCCCAGCCGATTGCGGCTAGATCAGGCACATGAGGCTGAGAAAACGCTATACAGATCTGCGCCGGTGCCTCTAGCAGGCTTTGCTCGACAGCCCGCTCGGCAACGGTCGTCAGATCCTCGTCTGCCTGCGAGAACCACTCGCCACGAAAAAAGGCCACGTCTCCTTCAGCGCCAAGTAGCCATAGCACTGCGGCCTCACCTGCCGGCAAAGAACTTGCACGATCAGGTGGGGAACTCTGACAACCGGCACAGAGCACACGCGCATCATCAGGAGCCCCTTGCAACTGATCGATGATCGCGTCAAGGCTAAGAATCCCATCCCATGTCTGAGGATGTTCAGGCAGGTGCACGTCAGGACAGCAGTGCGCCATCTGCTCGACGAATGCACGCCAGGCTGCCTGCGAGCCATGCCAATAACAGCTTGATGGGGTCAAGCTCTGATCGGTGCTACGCTGTGCTCCCCACTTCAGGGCGAGCAGCGTTGCCAGCTCTTGCTCGCGCTGCTTCGCGTCGCGTCCAAATACCTGGAGCAAACGAAGCGCCAAGCCTTCGCCCGTCTCCCGTGCCACGGGTGGCTGTTTCGCACGGTCCAGCAAGCCGTCCAGATCCTCCGGGCTACCGCACGAAGCACTCAGCAGAACCGACTCGACCAGCGCAGCTTTCTGGCGATGCTGTACCCACCATGCCTGCTGCTCCCGCTCCACCGCTTTGCCATAGCACTGGGCGTTGTGGCGGTTGAAGCGGAAATAGAGCACATGAATCAAGAATGCCAGTAACCCGCTGAGCAACATGCCTCCCACCGTAAAGGCGACAAGGTGCGGTGCAACAAGGGAAGGAGGCAGGAAACTTGCAATGCCGAGCAATGCCAACAACCCGACTGCCCCTGCAAACCAGCGCGAATAACGAGGCTCACGCGCCGATGGATAGGGTGCAAAGTCCGGAATCCTCTTCATGAAGCAGCCAAAGTGTCGGGCATAGAACTGACCAGACTACAGCCGCAAGCGCAGCGGTGAGCGTTCAGTGCCACCGGGCAACCATCGATCTCGATGAGGTCGCTGCCTTCGGTAACCACCGTCAGCCCATGCAGGTTGCACCGCACAGCGTCGCCCTTGCAGGCAATCGGCTCGCCATCACACAGATAGTGCCCTTCGAGCACCTCGCCGCCTGCCTCCCGTAAGCTGTCACCCTTTCTAATGAACGCGCGCATTACTGTTGCTCCTGTTGATCAGAGCTTTTGGCAGGACATGACTGCGGCTCCGGCAATTCCAGCGGGATTTTGATCGGGTACTCAGGGCTGCCGTAGGCGTAACAGGAGGTAGTGACCTGAATGTCATCACAGGGCAGGAAATGCACGGTAATGCCGCAAACTTCTTGGTCGGTATAGTCCGGGACAGCAACAACTTTGCTGTGCCTGCGCTTCTGCGCCAGGATTTTTTCTCTCCAAGCCATAACTTTGGTCCAATCTTCTGTCCCGGGAAAATCTATTGCGCTACCGGCACCCGTTTCCCAGTCAACCCGCAACGTCAGCCCCGGATACCAGCGAGCTGGTGCGACGTAACAGCACCCACCACCTCCGCCTTGATATGGACCAATAATGTCAACGGCTGAACGGCTATCGACACTGAATCGGTTGATCGCCCAATGGGTATGGTTGACGCCATAGATCGCGCTGGCATCAACAGGTCGGGCGAGCATGAGCAGAGACAGGCCGGCATAGATGGCAAGGACAATGCGATTCAACGAAGGCATGACTGCGGCTCCGGCAATTCCAGCGGGGTTTTGATCGGGTATTCGGGGGTGCCGTAGCCGTAACAGGAGGTGGTGACCTGAAGCTCATCACAGGGCAGGAAATGCACGGTGATGCCGCAAACTTTTTGGCCGGTGTAGTCCGGGACTGGAACGACTTTCTGGTGCGTGCGCTTTTGTGCCTCGATTTGTTGCAGCCAGGCGTCGTACTTCGCCTCATCGGCAAATCCAGGAAATCCTTTTGTACCTCCTACCCCAGTTTCCCATTCGACTCGCACCGTCAGCCCCGGATACCAGCGTGCTGGTGCCCCGTAGCAACACCCTCCACCACCGCCTTGATACGGACCGATAATGTCGATAGCCGAACGGCCATCGACACTGAACCGGTTGATCGCCCAATGGGTGTGGTTGATGCCATAGATCGTGCCGGCATCAACAGGCCGGGCGAGCAAGAGCAGAGACAGGCTGGCATAGCCGCCCAGGACAACGCGATTCAACGGATGCATGACTGTGGCTCCGGCAATTCCAGCGGAGTTTTGATCGGGTATTCGGGGGTGCCGTAGCCGTAACAGGAGGTGGTGACCTGAAGCTCATCACAGGGCAGGAAATGCACGGTGATGCCGCAGACTTTCTGGTCGGTGTAATCCGGGACGGCCACGACTTTGCTATGGCTCCGCTTTTGCGCCAGGATTTTTTCTCTCCAAACGACATATCTGGGCCAATCTCCGAAGCCAGGAAAATCTCTTGCGCTTCCTGCCCCCGTTTCCCAGTCAACCCGCACAGTCAGCCCCGGATACCAGCGCTCTGGTGCGCCGTAGCAGCACCCTCCACCGCCGCCCTGATATGGACCAATGCTGTCAACGGCTGAGCGGCCATCGACGCTGAACCGGTTGATCGCCCAATGGGTGTGGTTGATGCCATAGATCGTGCTGGCATCAACGGGCCGGGCGAGCAACAGCAGAGACAGGCTGGCATAGGCGGCAAGGACAACGCGATTCAACGGGAGCATGACTGTGGTTCCGGCAATTCCAGCGGAGTTTTGATCGGGTATGCGGGGGTGCCGTAGCCGTAACAAGAGGTGGTGACCTGAAGCTCATCACAGGGCAGGAAATGCACGGTGATGCCGCAGACTTTTTGGCCGGTGTAATCCGGGACAGCGACGACTTTGCTATGGCTGCGCTTTTGCGCCAGGATCTTTTCTCTCCAAGCCAAATATTTGGGCCGATCGCCAAAGCCTGGAAAGTCTCTTGCGCTACCGGCACCTGTTTCCCAGTCAATCCGCACCATCAGGCCCGGATGCCATTGCTCTGGAGCCATGTAGCAACACCCTCCACCACCTCCTTGATAGGGGCCGATGATGTCAACGGCTGAGCGGCCATCGACACTGAACCGGTTGACCGCCCAATGGGTATGGTTGATGCCATAAATGCTGCTCGCACTGGCTACCGGAACGCCCACGAACATTGCCACACTGCCGAGGACGACGCTCAGTACATGGCGCCGTATGAGCGTGCCTGTACGGTTTTCTTTGACCTTCTGCACGTTGCTGTCAGCCCAGCCCATTGTTCACCTCCTTCACCTTCGCGTAATGAGCGTCCCAGACTGCAGTGATACGTTGCTGGAGCTGGGCCCGTTGCTCAGCATCATCCGCTTGAATCGTCCGGGTATGCCCTGAGGTCTCGGCGATGAGGGCTGCAGGCGCCGACTCCACATCCGGCTCGACCCTCAATGCAAGGTCCCTTCGGTCCGCTTCACCGAAAAACACCATGCGTTCGTTGAAGTAACTGCCCCAGGGTTCACGTCCTACCGTCAGACTCATGCCCAGGTAGCGATTGTTGAGCAGGGCATGCAGAAACCAGGCACGCGAGTCATGTACCTGGTCATCGAACAAGGCCCGCAAAAGCCCTTCGGGTTTCTGGCTGTTACGGTGCTCATCGACATTGCCGCGAGCGCCCTCTTCAAGGTGGTTGCGCTCACCTGGCGGAGGTGGGAAGAGCTGGCTGACCTTTGCACGCCCGGCAGCCTTGAGGCGTTCTCGCTCGACCCGGGTTTCGGCACTGTTGTGGTACGTCAGTAGCGCGATGGGGTTCACTTGTTTGGCGATGCGCAAGAACGTCAGGTAAGGGTCGCTATCAAGATTGCGATAGACCTTGCCGAACTCCTCGGCGGCTTCGCGCAATTGCGTCTGAGCCCTGTCCGGATCGAAATCGGGGATGCCAGGTTCCAGAGGCCTGACAGGAGCGCCATTACGCTCGTGGGCTTTTTGCTTCAAGCGACGGGCCTGGACCTGAGCCTGCTGTTGCCCCCGCTCTGCCTCGGCGCGTTTGAGGGCGTCCTCTGTACCGTGCGTATCACTAGCATTACGGTAGAACTGCGTACTCTTAAGGCTGGCGAAGGCGTAGCGATCAATACGCCATGCAGTGATCCAGGCAAGTTGGATGCGTATTGCTTCTTCCAGCGTTACCGGAGCCGGCGAGACCTGGTAGCGTTCGATTTGCTCGGGCGAGAGTGGATGATCATAAGTAGTCAAGTTGAGAGTCACATGACGCCAAGCGTTAAAGCGATTGACTAATGACGGTTCAGCACCGAACAGCATTACGACATCAGGATCCAAAGCCCGCCAAATTTCATTCAGCAGGCCCACTGGCAGCGCGTGCGGTGGAACTTTTAATGGAGCTCCATGAGTAAAAGCGTCAGCATACAAATCGTTTAGCGCGATCTGCGAAAGCAACAGATCATCTTGTAGACTCACTGCCTTCCCCTGATCACCCGGCGGATACCCTCCTCCCTGATCCGAATGCACGCCGGGATAGATCACCTCCACGCTGTTTGCCGGGTAGCTACCATCCTCCCGACGGATCGACTCCAACGGGAAGCTCAACCGCTGTTCGTGGCTCGCAACGATATGCAGGCATCGCTTGAGCAGGTTTCCTCTCGGCAATACCTGGCTGTCATCGCCCCAGCCCATATGCCCGGTCACCCCAGGCGAGATATCGGCAAGCCCCACCGATACCACGGTGTCCAGCAGCCCAAGGTATTCCACACTGATCGGTAGCTTGAGGTCGTACAGCGTGAGTGCCGGCTCGGCCTCGCGACGCGACAGCAGCAGGTTCAGCCAGTTGACAAAGGCCCGTGCCCCCGCTGCTCCCCGAGAGAACCCATAGACATACAGCTTGATCCCCAGCAACTTCGACTGCCCCGGCTGAGGTTGGCCCAAGGCAATACGCAAAGGTTGCTCAATGGCCTTGAGTTGCCGACGAAACTCTCGGGCCCGGTTGGCGGGCCCCATCATCCCCCCCGTTCCAATCCAGGTACCCATGGCCTCCACCGATTTTTGCAAGGCGGCGTTATCCAGCCGTGGTAACGCCAAGGTAAGCCGAAGGGCATCAATCAGCATCAGTAGGCCCCAATTGATACGCTCTTCACCTCGGCGCGCAAAAGCGAGGCCGTCACTGCTGTAATCCAGGTCATTCACTTCCGGAAACGGTGTGCCCACACCCGGCATGTAGTACTTGAAATACTGACCGTTGCCGGTACCCTCAGCATCAGTCAAACCCTGCGCACGGCCGTGATGGCTGGTACCGCCCGCGTGACCGGCGCCGATGCTTGCGCGAAACAGCCGTGCGATATTGGTGGGGTGAGGGACCTTGGACTCGTATACGTCGTTATTGAGGTTGTTGCCCGTACCGTCGAAAAACAGGCTGATGTGTAGAGTCTTGCAGCAGGGAGGCGACTGACGGAAACCGGAAGCCAGGCACAGGACGTCATGATAGCCACGCTCCTGCTCACACTGGCGCAGGATGTTCGCCTGCACCTGCTCCATACGCTGAGGCAGCCGCCCCTGAAGTGGGAACTGCGGCGGATAGCTGACGGGCTGCTTTATCTGGGACATGAATGTGCCTCCTGGCCATGCAATGGGGCCCTGATAGAAGGTGCGGAATCGGCCATCTGGCGCAGGTGTTCGAGGGTATAAGCCTCACGCTGAGCATGTGCCAGCAGGCCGGCCGTGCTGGCGGCCAACATCCCCCTGTAGCAAGCGCGAAAACGCTGTTCCGCTCCCCACTCACGGGGGAACTCGGCAGCAAGACTTGCCATTGCTGCGGTGGCGTCACTGGCGCAGCAAAGGACATCGACCTGGCTGTCACTGAGTTCAAGTGGAATGAACGGGTCTTCGATCACTGGACCTTGGGCTGCACCCAGCAAATGCTGTGGTAAGCCATCGCGGTCAAGCCAGCTCCAGAACAAAGCGGGCTGTAACCATGACTGCTGCTGCTCTGGCGTCAGTACGTGACTGAACAGCAAGGGAAACAGCCGCGGATCGTAATAGCGCAACAAGCCCAGGCAACCGCCGTTGAGTGCTTCAATGCAGCGGCCAAGGTGCTCTGCGAGTACCGAAAAGGGCCAAGTAGACGCCAGGGTCAAAACTACTGGCAGGCCATTGGTTGCATTCAGCAAACCCAGAAGCCATTGCCGCTGCAGCGGCTGCGTCAGGTCAACCCGCACCAACAGGGGGGCCAGGTCTTCGGCACCTTCCTCAGGCAGCCCGGTGAACAGGGAGTAACAATCCAGCGGTGGGTCGACGCTAAGTACACTGGGGCGTATTGCCTGCTCGCAACCGGCTTGGTCGATGATCACGTGCAGATGGCTGGTCTGTGCCTGCTCGCACGCGCGCAGCAGAAGATTGAGCCACGATTGCGTGCTCATGCCTGTGCCTCTCTGAGTACGAAGCCCTGAGCAGCGGCTTGCGCTTTCTTCAAGCATTCGACGCACACTGTTCCCGGCAACTCGGGCAGTTCGAAGGTTTCACCCGCTGGGGGGTTAAATCTGTGTTTGCCTTTGAGACTGAGCAACCCCGGGCTATGAATCTGAATTTCGCCTTGATCTGTAATACGGATGTAACCACCACCACAGCCGAGCGTAATGCCTTTCTTGGCCGTCAATTGCATATGGCCTTCCACAGACTGGACGGTGATGTCTTGCTGAGCGATCAGATTGAGCAAGTCACCATGCGACTCGATTTCCAAGGGACCCTTGCCGGAGACCAGGCGCATGCCTTGCTGCTGAGCTAATAACGAGATGCCTTGGCCGGCGTGGGCAAATAGCCGGCTGCCTGCCGCCAAGTTGAGTTCATCATCAGTTTGAACATAGAGGGCTTCACCACTTTTCAGGAGCAGGCTTGCCGGCGTCACTGCGCCAACACCATCAGGTGCGCTAAGCAGGATTGCGGAACCTTTGAGGTTTTTTGCCTGAGCCTCGAACCGGCTCAACCCCTCAACATCAGGCTGGCGGCTGCGATGGGTCTGCGCAATCTGGTGCCACTGGGCCAATTGTCGCTTCGCGCTCTCTAACTGTGCGCTGGCGGGGTTCATGGTGAGCGCTTCACCACCAGCATTGGCTTGCACATCAGCACTGATGAACACTCCCTTGCCACCACGAATAGCACCCCAACCATCGGTGCGCAGCTCAAAGCCTTCGCCACGCTTTTGATTGTCGGCATCCACCAAATGCCCCAGGTTGAGCTGGCTCTTGCCACTGTGCTCGGTACTGAGCTTGATATGCTCCTGCCCACGCGTATCGTCCATGCGCAACTTGTTGTTGGCCGGCGTGCGCAACACGTTGCGTTTGTAGTTGCGCAGCGTCACGTGGTCGGGATGTTCACTGTCGTGGAGGGCATGGGCGATGTAGGGGCGGTCCGGGTCGCCCTGCTCGAAAGCCACGGCCACTTCAGTACCGCAGATCAGCGGCAGATGCAGGCCATGGGTGTCACCTGCATAGGGGCGTGCCAGTCGTAGCCAGACGCTTTCCTCGCCCGCTCGCCAGTTGTCCCGGTCGAACAGGAAGTTGACGCGGTAGCGTCCCTCTATGTCGATATGGCCGTAAGGGTCATTCTGCTGAGTACTCGTCACCCGCGCCGGCACCGTGCCGGCGATCTGCGGCTTGTCCAACAAGGCCGGTCGAAAGCATATCGACTCCGAGTAAGGCATCGCGTCGAACGCGACTTCCAAACTACGGTCGCGTGCCGCCTCGACGGTCAGCTGCGTGATGACGACTCCAGGCTCGAAGACTTGAGGCGCCCCATCGGAGACCGTCAACACCTGGCCTGGAGCAAGCGTCACGCTGCTGCTGATGCCGTTGCAACGTGTCTGATCATTGAGGAAGCGCTCATGGTTCAGGCGCGCATAGAAGTAGCCGCTTTCGCTGAGCAGGTCTTCGTCCTGGTCAATTGCGTCACCCAGCGCGGTATAGGGTTCGGCGTAGTGATAGCCTTCGCCGTAAGTGGTGGTGCCCCCCCGGCTGTGATCAACCTCGCCATCCAGAAAGGCGGCTGCATCCCGGTGGTGATAGGCACGCACGTTGATGCGTTGTTCCACCACCTGGTGCTGAACCTGCAGCGCCCATACGCCGTCCTGCCCGTTGCTGGTCAAACCCGACAGGGGGCGATGCGGCAGCTTGATTCCGAACTGGTAGTGGCGTTGATGGTCATGGAACTCGACCACATCGATCGATAGGCGATCGTCATGGGTGAAGCGATACCAGATGCCGACCTCCGCCAGCAGACGGCTGATGAAGGTCAGATCGCTCTCACCGTACTGCATGACCTGTTCGCGTTTGGGGTAGTCACGTACCAGGTCAAACAAGAAGTGCTGCCCTTCGAACAGGTGGCGACTGCGCAGAATGCCTTCGACGATTTCCGGCACCGACTGATGCTGGTAGATCCGGTACTGCTTGCCACGCCCGAGCAATGCCAGCCGCGCCTCAAGCGTTACCTCGTAGCGGGCTTCATCCCGGGAGCTTGACACGCGGTTGAATCCCGTAATTACGCCATGCACTGTGCGTGCCCCCCCGTTCGGGGTCGGAAGCTGCGCAGTCAGCCATGAAGAACCCAGATGGAAGCTGGCATCCTTCCCTAGGACCTGTACAGCGTCGATATCTTGCTCCGGGGAGGTGAACGCAACGGTGTACTTGAACGGCTTGCTCAGCCACTCCTCGCCTTTGAACGAAAGCACATCGAGCTCAACGGCCAGCCCGTCGACTTCAAGCTGGTAGTGATTATGGCTGGGGCTAACTATCGGAGTTGCCATGATCAGGCCCTCTCGACAGCCAGCAACGCTGGATCGTGTTCATCCGAAAAGCTCAAGCTGATCCCAGCGTCTTCGCAATACCCCAGCGTCACGGCTTGGGTCTGCTTGCCGAGGGCCTGACGCTGCAGCAACTGCTGGCTGAGCACCGGGAGGATCTGCTGGTTCAACAAACTATCGATGTTACGGGCGCCGGTGTCAGGCAGAAGGCAGGCGGTGACCAGCGCTCCGTAAAGCGAGTCGTCGATCTCACATTGCAGGCCATAATGACGTGACAAGCGTCTGGCGACTTGATCGAGCTTGATCGCAACAATGCGCTTGAGCGCATCGGCCCCCAGTGGCCGGAAGATCAATGTCTGGAAACGCGCCAACAGCGCAGGTTGGAAGTGCGCGCGTAACACCGGGCGCAGTAGTTCATGCAATGCCGCTTCTTCAGTGTCTGGCTGCTGCTCGATACAGCCTTGCAGCAGGTCACTGCCCAGGTTGGAAGTCATCAAAATGACGGTGTTGCGAAAATCGATTTCTCTGCCTTCTCCATCACGCATGAAGCCGCGGTCGAACACCTGATAGAACAGGTTGAGCACATCACGGTGGGCCTTCTCGACTTCATCCAGCAACACGACGCTATAGGGCCGCTGGCGCACGGCTTCAGTGAGTACACCACCCTGGCCGTAACCTACATAGCCAGGGGGCGAGCCTTTGAGCTGGCTGACAGTGTGCGCCTCCTGGTACTCCGACATGTTGAGCGTGATCAGAGACTTCTCACCACCAAACAGACTGTGGGCCAGGGCGTGCGCGGTCTCCGTCTTTCCAATGCCACTGGTTCCTACCAGCAGAAAAACGCCCATCGGTGCATTGTCGTCAGTGAGGCCCGTTCGGGCGGCGCGCAACCGTTGGGCAAGTGCAAGCAGCACGGGGTCTTGACCAACCACACGCTCGGCCAACTGATCTTCCAGATTCAACAAGCTGGCGTGTTCGTCCTTCAGCAGGCTGCCGAGAGGCACGCCCGTCCAGTCTGCGATCACTTCAGCCACACTGCGTGCGCACACATCGAGTGACAGGAGCGGCCGACTCCCCTGCACGTAGCTGAGGTGTTCCTGAAGCTGAGCGCAGACAGCTGCATCAACCTGCTCGGCCTGGCGAGCATTGAGCAGCTGTTGGGTGAGATCGAGCTCTTGCCGGTATTGCAACTCCAATGCGCCTTGCTGACTGTCAAGTTGGGCCAGTTGTGCATTGATCTTCGCCAGGCGCGGCTCAGCCACACTCCCGGTTAGCTGCGCATCCTCTTGCAGCGCCATTCGCTCTGCCGTGAAGGCAGCTTTCTGCGACTTCAGGTGGACTAACGCTTGGGGCTCGCAGTCCAAACTCATGCGAACACGCGCACAGGCGGTATCAATCAGATCCACAGCTTTATCCGGTAAGCGGCGCCCCGTCAAAAAGCGGCGAGACAAGCTGACGGCCGCTTGCACTGCGGCGTCTTGAACATGCACGCCGTGGTAGCTGGCATAACGCGCTTTGAGCCCCCGTAGCATCACACACGCATTGGCTTCATCCGGTTCATCGACCTTGATCATCTGGAAGCGACGTTCCAGCGCTGCATCTCGCTCGAAGTACTGCTTGTACTCGCTCCAGGTGGTAGCAGCGATGGTGCGAAGCTCCCCACGGGCCAAGGCAGGCTTCAACAGATTCGCAGCATCAGCGCCCCCTGCCTGGTTGCCAGCCCCTATCAACGTGTGGGCTTCATCGATGAACAGCAGCACCGGCGTCTCTGACCGCTGGACGGCGTCGATCACGTTCTTCAGCCGTCGCTCGAACTCGCCTTTCACCCCTGCGCCCGCTTGGAGCAGGCCCAGATCCAGCGTACGGATAGTCACGGGTTTCAAACTATCAGGGACATCCCCGCTGGCTATGCGTAATGCAAGCCCCTCGACCAATGCGGTCTTTCCGACACCTGGATCGCCCACCAGAATGGGGTTGTTCTTGCGCCGGCGGCTCAGTACATCGATCACCTGACGGATTTCATCGTCGCGGCCGAATACCGGGTCAATCTGCCCCGCTGCTGCCTTGGCAGTAACGTCGTGGCTAAACTGGTCCAGGACAGCGACTAATGCTTCGTCACCCTTCAAGGCGACTGCGGCCTTAGCCTCTTCTGGCACTTCCGGCTTGAACAGTGACGCCTGCTCCGGTTGACGTTCTTCCGAATCGAACTCAAGCAGCGCTTCCATTTGCTTTAATTGCGTTGGACCGATGCTCGATAGAGGCCAAGCGGCTGAACACTTGAGCACGTTTGGCGCTTCAAATAACGCCCTTAGCAAGTGAACGGATCGCAATTGCTCACAGTCACGATCCATCGACGCTAGCAACCAGGCATTGGTGATCATCTGCTGCACCTCAACGCTTAACTGAGGTTTGCTGAGAACGCTGCGCGGCAACGTATCGAAGTGTTCAAGAAAACCTTGCCAGATGGCATCCATATCCCACCCGTATCGGCGAGCGATGACCACAAGATCGCCCTCGCCTTGCTCGAACAACTTCAACAGCCAATGCTCAATCGTGATATGACTGTGCCCACGTGCTTGGCAAAGAGATGCCGCCGCGGTAAGGGCCTGAGTGCAATATAAGTTGAGGCGGCGGAGCAAGCGGGTAGGATCGTGTGCCATACAGGGCATCCTTGTTGTCAAAGATCAACATGTCGCTACGAGTGCGAGCGCGTTTGAAAATCAGAAGTGTATTTGGCTGAACGCCCGCGCACGGACGTTCAACCCAATACACTGGAAACCGTCAACCCTTGCTGGCTGCCGGCCAAGCAACACTAGGCACTAGCGCGTTCATTCCAAGCATCTGAATGAATGATGTTTCCATCCTTATATGTCCAGATGATCTTTTCGTAGCGGAGCTCGACCAATTCCAGATGGTTATGCTTTTCTTTCGCAGGGTCCTTGATATCGTGCATCTTGGGTGCAACTTTTACGACCTTGACGTTCTCCAGCTTGGTATTGAAATATTCAACTTCCTGGCCGGCATCATTGATCTTGTACCATTTGAATTCGGCCTCTTTAAGCGTCTGCCCAGTCGTTACTGCCTTGTAGAGGTAAGGGGAGGATGCATCGATCTCCTTGGTGAAAACAAAGGGCGTATGGATACGTGTACCGGTTAACTTGCCAGTGTTGTTATCAGTGGGGATATACAGATCATGATCTTGACCGACCACTTCAATACTGCCCTCGCGGTCCTTCACATCCACCGAACCTTTGATATCGGCGCCGCCATCGTCTTTCAGCCACAGATAAACAGGAATAGCCATTTAGAAACTCCTCATTTCAGGCGTTGGGAGTCGCAGAGTGCGACTGGGGTTGCAGTCCTGATGCCGTAGTCGAGGGCTGACAAGCCCCCGCCTCCGGTACCAGGCGAATTTCAACTCGGCGATTAGCCGACCGTCCTTGTTCCGTGTCATTGCTTGCAACGGGCTCACTCGCACCCAAGCCTTGCACTGCGAAGCAGCTGCTGGGTATATCGCCCATGTGTTGAATCCAGTCGTGAACCGCAGCGGCACGTGCTCGCGACAAGCGCAGGTTTTGTTCGTCGCTACCTGTCGCGTCCGTGTGGCCCGTGATCACGATCAACCAGCCTGGCTGGGCATTGATGCCCGCAAACGCGTTCACCAAGAACTTGGTCGACTCTGGCTTCAACAGCGCGCTACCACTGTTGAAGAGCGACAGGCTGTCCAGGCGAACCGTGCGAGGGCTGTCGGGCATACCCTGGGGCGTCGTTGGGATGCTGTGGCCATTGATCGCAGCCAACAGTGGCAGCCGTAGTCTTTCGCCCTGATACAACCCGATACCCAGGGACCACGGTTCCCCTTGGCGATAGTAGTGGTCCAGGCGCTGCGCATCCTGGCGAAGCACAACCAGTGCCTCCTCGCGCTGCAATATTTTGTCCGTCTCGGTACTCAACGAGGCAGCGCTGTAGCGTCGCAAGTCATCAGTGACCTGACGTATAAGCAGTGTGTTCTGCCTGGCCGAGCTGATCAGGGCAATGGAGGCCGTCATCGCAAACAACCAGACCCCAATCAGCACTGCTCTGCTTCGCCGACTGTTCAGAGCCCTACCGGGCAGCAAATGGAGCAACGGGTCCGGAAACGGTAACGACCCGTTTGCACGATCAGCCCCACTACAAATGAAGGAGAGCCCGGTACGCTCCTGCAGCCAACGGCGCCACAGGTTGCCTTCTTGAGATCGCCCTGATTCGGCTATGAGCGCAACCGCAACGGCGACAGCCGTTACCCTCCTCTGCCGGTGAAAGCGTCCGCTCATCTCCGGCAAGCACACTTCATTCAGCCAACCCACAGCAGCATTCAACTGCACCGTCGCTCGCAACCGCGCAGCCTCGTTATCCCGATCGGTGTTCCTTCGCTGCCATTCGGACAGATGCAGGCACTCCCCCGCGTCCCGCACTTGCACACCCAACTCATCAGGCTCCCAGCTGAACCAGGGCGAAGCTCTGGTTGCGCTCTGGAAATAGCCCACGATCAGCAGCGACAGCGGTGTGCCTCGCTTTCTCAACATCGCAATCTGGTTGCATACGCTGTGTAGCTGGTTCGCAAGCACTGCGTCATCAGTCTGGGCACTCGGGTTCACAACCCACATCACACTGAGCTGCCCCTCCCATTCCGGTCGCTCCAGCAAGAGGTCAGCTACCATTGCGGGCAACTTCAAAACGTCCTGCACCGGCACATAGCACCCCTGCGCTGTCACCCGTAGCACCAACGTCTCAGTAGCCGAGGCATCAAACAGTTCGGCCAGACAATCGCCGACCACCAGCACAACGGGATGGCGATAGGACGCGTCAGGGAGGCTGACACGACTACCCCACTGCATCTCTGTACCTTGTTCGCCAGCACGCTGACTCCGGCGCCAACGCATCACCATCACGGCACTAACCACCAGAACAGCCATTGCCTGCCCCTCGATAGCGAGCGGCAACGTGGCGATCAACAGCAAGGACAACGCACCCGCCCATAGCCAAAGCCCTTGCTTCTGTATCTGCGGCATTACGCTCATTCCGACACCGGCAAGAGTGAGGCCACTGCCTCACCTAACGCGTTATCCAGCCACCACCAGGCACCTATCAACAGCACCGCCGCCATCACGATGTGAAGCAGAGGAGACTGCAACCAACCCCACATCGGTATCCGTGTACCAGTGCCTACCTGGATGACCAGCGACTGACTTGTATCGAGAGGCGCCACCTGTGCGGAGATTGCAGTCAACAACTGCTGCCGCTCCGGGTGATTGACCTCCCGGTAACGCCCCAGGAAGCCAAGCATCAGCACCCGCTGGAAGACAGTGAGTACGTACGGGTGCACAGAAGCTTCACGCAGCACAGTGCGCATATCTTCGTAGAGCGACTCGCCTGCTTGATGGCTGCTGAAGAACTTTGCCTGCAGCGTTTCCATCGCCCAGTCCTCATGGGCCCTACCTTCGGCGCAAGCGAGAACCGTTTCATCCAGCAACGCGCATTGCGCATGACTGATCAGGTCGATGCTAAGGCGATCAAGGCCATCTTGCTGAAGCGTGGCTCGCACATGCTCGACATCAGCAACGCAGCGCGACCAAAGTTCCGGACTACTTTGCGCCTCGGTACCGTGTCGCAGCTCGACGACTAGCAGATAGGTGTCCTGCATCAACGCATCGATATCCACCTTTGCTGGGGTGGCTTTCTGTGCCGCACGATTCATGAGCGAAGCACCGCAAACAGTTCGAGCCTGACGTCCTGGAACACGCTCGGGACATAGAGCGCACAGACACCGTCAGCCAACATGGCACGGCCCTTCTCATGATTGAGGTCGAGGGCAAAGTATTGGTTCTCCAGGCGCAGCGGTATCGCTGCTGGAACGTGACTCAAAGGCTTCAGAGGAACGCCATCGAGTGCCGCATTGACAAGATGGTCCACATCATCGGGCGAGCCAATCTTGCACAAACGTGGGAACTGGCTCTGGATTTGGATAGCGGAAAGCCGGCAGCGGACCGAAAGGTAGAAATCAGCCCCTTCAGGTTCGAGCAAACGTGGATCACTGAGGGAAACCTGCCAACGGTTGGCGCTGCGCGCCTCCAGAGTCAACGCCAGCACACGGGACGGCAGACTCGCCTCCAGCAATGTAGAAAGGGTGCGCATCAACGGCGGGAAGACGGCCTCAAGGTCTTCATGCTGGTAGGCAGGGATATCCTCGATGCCCTGGTCCAGCGAGAAGGTGAGTAGACCACCTGCGAGCTTCACCAACTGCTGATACACCTGCTCCGGGTGCCGCGCAGGATGGGTTTTAAGGTCAGCCAACACCGGCTGATAGGTATTCAACGCATGGAGCAACCAGAACAGCGTGACATCAGCTACAGCAAAATCCGCCATGCGCTGGTTGCTCTCCCGGCGCATGCCCATCAATCGCTCACGCTTCGCCGACAGCTGGGTCAGCAGGTTGTCGAGCTGAAGCAACAACCCAGCATGAGCATTAAACCTCAGCAGGGGAGGAATGTAGCTTTCATCAACCCCCCACCCATCTCCGCTGGCGCGCACCAAGCGAGCCACCGGGCACGTGAGGTAGTCTGAATTATCGTCATCATCCAGACGCAGGCTCAACGCATGTTCAAGTACGCTGATGGACTGCATTTCGTCTGAATAGAGATCTTGGGTATTCCGCCATACTTGGTAGTACCTGACGGGGCGCTCAGCTCTGCCGCCTTCAAACAGGCAGTTGTTACCATTGGCCTGCTCCAGCGGCAAAGCGAGCACTACCGTGGCGGTCTGAACATCACCGGGCAATATTCGAGAGAGCTCAAGAGCACCAGGAAGTCGATCCAACCGATCGGTGTCAATCAAAGTACCGTCTGGCAGGCACAATTGAAGCCGCGTGGCCATGAGTTTTCCCAACTGCAGTGCATCCGAATCAAATGTGACATTCTGAATGCCCCAGGGATGGACCAAGGCCAATGAGGCGATACTATGATTACTCCACGACTCGAAGCGGGCCTGCTGCTGAAACTGCTGCGCAGACAACACCACTCCCGACGCCCATAAAGGCCGATCAATTCTCACGCTGTGAACTCCTACGACCGCACTTAAGATTTTGCTTTTGGCATCTGCGAAACCAATGACAAGTTGATGTCCATACCTTCAACTTGGAAATGCGGCACAGCAAACAACTTGACTCTGAAGAAGCCCGGATTGTCATCAATATCCTCGACAACCACTTTTGCCTCTCTCAGCGGGTGAGAAGCCTGTAAGTCATCGCCTGGATCGGTCATCTCGGTGACCAAGCCGCTTATCCACCTATTGAGTTCCAGCTCCAACAAGCGACGGTCTTTGGTTGTACCAATATTTTCCCGCTGGATCAGCTTCAAATAGTGCGCGATGCGGGAAAGCAGGAACACGTAGGGCAACCGCGAATTGATACGACTATTCGCGGTGGCCTCCGGCGTGTCGTAGATAGCCGGCTTATGCGCTGAGTTGGCCGAAAAGAAACACGCATAGTCACGATTTTTGTAGTAGGAGAGCGGAATCAAACCTAAATTGGCAAATTCAAACTCTCGGGTCTCCGGAATCATTACTTCCGATGGGATCTTGACTTGGCTACCTGTTCCCATGTCATACAAATGAATCGGCAGGTCGGCAACCGCCCCACCCGACTGCGGCCCTCGAATCTGCACGCACCAGCCGTTGGCAATAAAACTCCTGACCATGTTGGCCGCGAACGCAAAAGTCGAACTTACCCACAGATACTTGCTGTGGTCCGGCCCCTTGACCCGTTCCACATAGTTAAAGAGTCGTACCGGATTGGTGTCAGGCCCGTAAGGCAGGCGACCCAATGTACGGGGTGTGGTCCCGCCCATATAGCGGGCATCATCACTTTGCCGAAATGCGTGCCACTTAATATACTCGGCACGATCCATGTAATTGCCGACATCCTTGATCGCAGCAACCTCTTCCATGGTGCGCTTCCCGAAGAACGCCGGCCCAACCGAGTACAAAAACGGCATATGGGCTGCGGCTGCCACCTTCGAAATATTCCGCAACAGCGCGATGTCTTGTGCCCCTCGACCAAACTCGTAATTCGAAACAGCTGCCGCGATGGGCTCACCGCCAGGCGTGTCATACTCTTGGGTATACGTATGCAGGTACATGCCGCTTTGTGAGATCTCCGGTGCATCTTCAAAGTCCTGCGCCAGATGCTCCTGACTGATATCAAGCAGCTCGATTCGGACGTTTTGACGGAAATCCGTTTGGTCAATCAACGACTTCGCACCGCGCCAGATTGATTCGACCCGCTGAAAATCCGGGTGATGCATAACCGCGTCCAGCTGGCTGCTGATCTGGGCATCAATCGAGGCAATGTGTTCATCCAGCAACGCCCTGTCCAGACGCTCCACCTTCGGAGAGACTTGCTTGAGCCGGTCCAGGAAAACACTTACCGATGCAGTAACGCGCTCATTAGCCGTCGCCTCCGATAGCGCCTCCACACTTTGGAATGCTTCAATGCCTCCCATTTGATCAAGTGGCTCAAGGTTTATTCTTTCGAATAACGCGTGATAGACGCTTTGACTTTCTTCCACCTGCACAGTGGCGCCACGCGTTTGCGCAGAAGATTGCTCTTCGGACATTATTAGTTTCCCGTCAATCGAGATGATGGTTTTCTAGCGCTCGTCTTGAGGTGCGAGGGCCGCCAGTTCCTTACGCAGGTCATCACTCAGAGCTTCATCTTTAAGTATCCGCTCCAATTCGGTACGGAACGTTGCGTTGTCCAATAGATTGGCCTTCAATTCACGCAGTAAATTTCGCATCGCCAGCAATGCACGCAGTTGCGGTATCTGCCGCGCAACCTGCTCTGGTTCGAAATCCGTCATGCGCTGAAAATTCAGCTCGACAGGCGCCTCCCCGCCCTCGCCCGACAGCGTATCTTCAACAATAAGCTTGAGACACGGAGAGAGATCAGCCAACACACTATCAAAATTATTCTTGTTGATATTTACCTTAGGCCGTTCTGACAGCGGACGCTGTTCCTTCCCGTTGCTGTAGTCCCCCATCAACATGAGTTTTAGCGGAAGCTCCACCTTGCGCTGAGCACCGCCTGTATGCAGGTCAAGCTTAATATTGACCCTTGCCTTAGGCACCTCATTCTGAAAACTGTTTGAAGCCATAACCCCTCCTGAAACAAGAGTGCCGAGCAGAACTCGCCCCCGTAACGTAAACCCACATTGCCGTAGGTTGGAACTGGCTGCACACCTGCATTCAGCTGAGAGCCCTTCCCCGTGCGTGTTCATCAACGATGGCGCACATCGCTATCTTTCGCAACCCCTGATCGAGAACTAGGAAAAGCCCTACATACTCTTTCAAATCAAGGTGCACTCCCGCCCATCACAACACCGATCAAGCCGATAAAAAATGCACGAACACACTCGGCGTTTAATTCAATACAGCTTTCGCGTAGGACATGACTTACAAAAATCAATGAAAGCCAAACAAACTCTCCGACGACAAAACGATCACTGCAAAGCAGAAAATTTTGATTAAATTATTTCACCGCTTTCACTAACACCTCGCACCCTCCAAGACTAGTCTAATCAACCCATACCGACGGAGAAAGTGAATGTCCCGCCTCGCCGAATTCCGCGCATTCGAGCGACTACTCGAGACAAAAAAGCCCGAACTCTCATTCATAAAAATCGACCCGCGCCTCATCCGCGAATTCGAATTCGAAAGCAATGAATCGCCCCTGGTTTGCTAGACACTCTCCAAGCTCAGAAAATAGCGTTTCTCATACTCTACTGGCGACAGCTGCATAGCACTGCTGTGTCGGCGTTTAGGGTTATAGAACATCTCAATGTAAT
>NZ_JENB01000030.1 GCF_000708715.2 Pseudomonas putida W15Oct28
GGGTGGGGACGGCTGCTTTTGCCCATCGGCGGCGGCAATTTTTTTTTACAACATTGGGCTTGATCTGAAATGCGGGGTGAAAACAGCCACATCCGTATAAATTTCTTTACAAGGCGGTTCAGGAACTTGCCAGTCGTCAGAAAAATTCTTTTTGTTCAATATCTTGGGGCCGCGTTGCGGCCCTTTCGCGACACAAGGCCGCTCCTACAAGGACCGCGCAAGACCTCAAATTGACGCGGTAGCTGTAGGAGCGGCCTTGTGTCGCGATGGGCTGCAAAGCAGCCCCAAATTCTCACAGGCATAAAAAAACCAGTCCGAAGACTGGTTTCTTGATTACCACACTGCCGTATCAGCCACGCGGCTTGCCGCGACCACGGCCTGCCGGCTTGTCACCCTCAGGCTTGCCCGTGCGCTTGCGCATGTCGCTTGGGCGCTCGGCCACCGTGCTGCCACGGTTAGGTTTACGCGGAGCCTCTTCACGCGGCTGACGCGCCGGGCGCTCACCAGTGGCGGCACCTTCCTGAGCCGGGCGCAGGTTGCGCACGCGCTCGCCACGGCCCAGCGGGCGGGTCGACTTGCGCTGCAGGCGCTCCATCTTGTCCTTGGCCTTGAGCTTCATGGCAGGCAGCGCTACTGGCTGCAGGCCCACTTCGGCGGCCAGGATGTCGATTTCGCCCTGGGTCATTTCACGCCAGCGGCCCATCGGCAGGTCGGAGTTGAGGAACACCGGGCCGAAACGCACGCGCTTCAGGCGGCTGACCACCATGCCCTGGGATTCCCACAGGCGACGCACTTCACGGTTACGGCCTTCCATCACCACGCAGTGGTACCAGTGGTTGAAGCCTTCGCCACCCGGTGCCTTCTGGATATCGGTGAACTTCGCCGGGCCGTCTTCCAGCATCACGCCAGCTTTCAGGCGCTCGATCATCTCGTCGTCGACTTCACCACGCACACGTACCGCGTACTCACGGTCCATCTCGTAGGACGGGTGCATCAGGCGGTTGGCCAGTTCACCGTCGGTGGTGAACAGCAGCAGGCCGGTGGTGTTGATGTCGAGGCGGCCGATGTTGATCCAGCGGCCTTCTTTTGGCCGTGGCAGGCGGTCGAACACGGTCGGACGGCCTTCAGGGTCGTCACGGGTGCAGATTTCGCCATCGGGCTTGTTGTACATGATCACCCGGCGGGTGGCCTCGGCGGCCTCTTCGCGCTTGATCAGCTTGCCGTCTACGGCAATGGCGTCGTGCAGGTCGACACGCTGGCCAAGGGTGGCAGCAACGCCATTGACCTTGATGCGGCCCTGGCTGATCCAGGCCTCGACGTCACGGCGCGAACCCACGCCAATGCGCGCCAGCACTTTCTGCAGCTTTTCGCCAGCGGGTGGGGTGATCTCGGTATCTTGCAGGTCTTGCTCACTCATCTGGGCACCTCCCGGTGTAGGAATGAAAACAGGTTCTTGGCGACGAACGCGCCAAAAGGCCGCGCATCATACGCGGTTCGGCAATGGAACGCACTGGAGGTTAGAGGGTTTTGTGGGCTTTGGCAGGGGTTTCTGCCTAATGGTGGTGTAATGGCAGTGCCGGCCCTTTCGCGGGCTCGCCCGCTCCCACAGGTACCGCGCAACCCTCAGGGCATGTGGTATCCCTGTGGGAGCGGGCGAGCCCGCGAAAGGGCCAGTACAGACAGCAACAAAATCAGGGCTGTAACTTGCTCTCTTCTTCCACGGAAGCCTCAGGCTCATCCTCGCGCAAGTCATCAAAATCGATCTTCAGCCCCTCTTCCATGGCATCCAGCTCCACCAGCAAGCTACGGAAGCTGGTTTCGTCCTTGGGCTCTGCAACCTCTTCGTCCCCCAGGCTGGCATCTGCCAACGCCTGCAGGTGCGCCGGCACGGGCGCATCATCCGGGTCGAGCAGCGGCTCCGGCTCCATTTCGCGCAACTCGGCCAGGGCCGGCAGCTCTTCCAGGCTCTTGAGGTTGAAATGGTCGAGAAACGCCTTGGTGGTGGCAAACATCGCGGGCCGACCGGGCACTTCGCGGTAGCCGACCACCCGGATCCACTCGCGCTCCACCATGGTCCTGATGATGTTGCTGTTCACCGCAACGCCCCGCACGTCTTCAATTTCGCCACGGGTAATGGGCTGGCGGTAGGCGATCAGGGCCAGGGTTTCGAGCAGCGCGCGCGAATAACGCTGCGGGCGCTCTTCCCACAGGCGCCCGACCCAGGGCGCATAGTCCTCGCGGATTTGCAGGCGGTAGCCGCTGGCCACTTCCTTGAGTTCGAAGGCACGGCCGCTGCACGACTTGCCCAGCACCTCAAGGGCCTGCTTGAACACGTGGGGCTCGGGGCGCTCGGCCTCTTCGAGCAGCTCGTACAGGCGCTCCAGGGATTGCGGCTTGCCCGAAGCCAGCAAAAAAGCTTCGATCAGTGACGCCAGGTCGCGGGGGTCATTCAGGTTCATCAGGTTCTTCAACAAGCGCTGGGCGAAGCCGCACGTGGATGGCGGCGAAGGGTTCATTCTGCACCAGTTCGATCAGCGATTCCTTCACCAACTCGAGAACCGCCATGAAGGTCACCACCACACCCAGCTTGCCCTCTTCGGCGGCAAACAGCTCGCCGAACGGTACGAAATTACCGCCCTTGAGGCGCTCCAGCACCTGGCTCATGCGCTCGCGGGTAGACAAGGTCTCACGGCTGATCTGGTGGCTTTCGAACAGGTCGTTGCGGCGCATCACTTCGGCCATGGACATCAGCAGCTCTTCCAGGCTGACCTGCGGCAACAGCTTGCGCACCTTGGCCTGCGGTGCTTCCAGGCGTGGCACCACGACATCGCGGCCCACCCGTGGCAGTTCGTCGATGCCCTCGGCCGCAGCCTTGAAACGCTCGTACTCCTGCAGGCGGCGGATCAGCTCGGCGCGTGGGTCACCCTCCTCCTCCTCGATATCGGCCGAACGCGGCAGCAGCATGCGCGATTTGATCTCGGCGAGCATGGCGGCCATCACCAGGTACTCGGCGGCCAGCTCCAGGCGCACGCTCTTCATCAGCTCAACGTAGCCCATGTACTGGCGGGTGATTTCCGCCACAGGGATGTCGAGGATGTCGATGTTCTGCTTGCGGATAAGGTACAGCAACAGGTCCAGCGGCCCTTCAAACGCTTCGAGGATGACTTCCAGGGCATCCGGGGGGATGTACAGGTCCAGCGGCATTTCGGTCAGGGCTTCGCCGTAGACCAGGGCCAGTTGCAGCTGCCGAGGCGAGTCGGCCTGTTCAGCCGGCGCCTCGGGCGTTTCCACCTGGCTCACGCGCTGACCAGAAACGGCGTGGGGTCGCCGCAGCCTTCGCGGATCAGTGCAGGCTCATCGCCCGTGAGATCAATGATGGTCGACGCCTTGAGGTCGCCGAAACCGCCATCGATGATCAGGTCGACATGGTGCTCCAGGCGTTGACGGATCTCGTAGGGGTCGGTCATCGGCTCTTCGTCACCGGGCAAGATCAGGCTCACGCTCATCAACGGCTCACCCAGTTCTTCCAGCAGTGCCAGAACAATGGGGTTGGACGGTACGCGCAGCCCGATTGTACGGCGCTTTTCGTGCATCAACAGCCGTGGCACTTCACGGGTGGCATTGAGGATGAACGTATACGGCCCGGGAACATGCGCTTTGAGCAGGCGGAACGTAGACGTATCGATCTTGGCGAACAACCCCATTTGCGAGAGGTCGCAGCACAGCAAGGTGAAGTTGTGCTGCTTGTCCAACTGGCGCAAGCGCCGAACCCGCTCGATGGCGCTTTTATCGCCAATCTGGCAGCCCAGCGCATAGGCTGAGTCGGTCGGATACACCACCACGCCACCCTTGCGGATGATCTCGACGGCCTGTTTTACCAGGCGCGCCTGTGGGTTCTCCGAATGAATCTGGAAAAATTGGCTCACGTAGTCGTCCTGTTCATAGCGCCAAAGGCTGTTCATGGCTGAATCGACGCCACAGAGGTGGCAAATCCTCGGGCAAAGGCCGGTAGGCACCGATCTCGCCCCAGGTGCCGGGGCCGTGGAAGTCACTGCCAGCGCTTGCCAGCAGGCCGAATTCACGCGTAAGGATGGACATCGTGCCCACTTGCTCGGCCGGCATCATCCCGTTGACCACCTCAAGTGCCTGCCCGCCTGCCTGAATATAGTCGGCAATCAGCCTTCTGCGCTTGCTGCGGGTCAGGTCGTAGTGCATGGGGTGGGCCAGGCTCACCCAGGCTTTGGACTGGCGCAGGGTGGCGACAGTTTCGTCGAGGGTCGGCCAGTGCTGCTTGACGTCGCCCAGCTTGCCGGCACCCAGCCATTTGCGAAACGCCTCGCCACGGTCCTTGACGTGCCCGGCACGTACCAGGTACTCGGCAAAATGCGGGCGCGCCGGGGCGTTGCCGCTGTCGCCCAGCTCGTGCTGCACGGCGCGGGCGCCTTCGAGCGTACCCGGCATGCCTTTGGCTGCCAGCCGTTTGTCGATTTCCTCGGCGCGCAGCCAGCGACCCCGGTGCAGTGATTCAATCGCCGCCAGCAAGGGCGGCGCGTCCAGCGGGAAGTCATAACCCAGCACATGGATGGTCGCGCCACCCCAGGTGCACGACAATTCCACCCCGCTGACCCAACGCATGCCCCGTTCAGTGCAGGCCTGGCGTGCTTCGGCCAGGCCTTCGAGGGTGTCATGGTCAGTCAGTGCCAGCGTTTGCACCCCGTGCTCATGGGCCCGGGCAACCAGTACCGAGGGCGACAGGGCGCCGTCGGAGGCCGTACTGTGACAGTGCAGATCAACATTCATGGAGGAGCGCTTTCGCTGGATTCGATGTTTGTTATTATGCCGTCACATCCCGATTCTGGCTGCCATTGTGAAACAATTCATCGATTTCATCCCGCTGCTGCTGTTCTTCATCGTCTACAAGCTCGACCCGCGCCCCATGGAAGTCGCCGGCCATAGCTTCGAATTCGGCGGCATCTACAGTGCCACGGCCATGCTGATCATCAGCTCGCTGGTGGTGTACGGCGCGCTGTTCCTGCGCCAGCGCAGGCTGGAAAAGGGCCAGTGGCTGACCTTGGTGGCCTGCCTGGTGTTCGGCGGCCTGACCCTGACGTTCCACAGCGAAACCTTCCTCAAGTGGAAAGCGCCGGTGGTGAACTGGCTGTTCGCCCTGGGCTTTGCCGGCAGCCATTTCATCGGTGACCGGGTGCTGATCAAGCGCATCATGGGCCACGCCCTGACCCTGCCCGATGCCGTCTGGTCCCGCCTGAACGTTGCCTGGATCGCCTTCTTCCTGTTCTGCGGCGCGGCCAACCTGTTCGTCGCCTTCACCTTCCAGGACTTCTGGGTCGACTTCAAGGTGTTCGGCAGCCTGGGCATGACCGTGCTCTTCCTGGTGGCGCAAGGCGTGTACCTGTCGCGCCACCTGCACGACGACCCTTCTACTACCAAACCCAAGGATTGACATGCTCTACGCCATCATCGCCAGCGACGTCGCAAACTCCCTGGAAAAGCGCCTGGCTGCCCGCCCGGCGCACATCGAACGCCTGCAGCAGCTCAAGGCCGAAGGCCGCGTGGTGCTGGCCGGCCCACACCCGGCCATCGACAGCAACGACCCGGGCGAAGCCGGTTTCAGCGGTAGCCTGATCGTTGCCGAATTCGAGTCGCTGGCTGCGGCGCAGGCCTGGGCCGATGCCGACCCGTACATTGCTGCCGGCGTGTACGACAAAGTCATCGTCAAGCCGTTCAAGCAAGTACTGCCTTGATCTGAGACCGAGTCGGCTTCTTCGCGGGCTTGCCCGCTCCCACAGGTAACCCACAAGCCTCAGGATCTGTGGAGTATCTGTGGGAGCGGGCAAGCCCGCGAAGGGGGCCACGCGGCACCCGCAGTTATACGGTTGCCATCAGTCTGCGGTATCTTTGCCACTGGCGGGCCGAATAGCCGCCGTCAATGGTTGAATTGAGTGAGTCATGAGCGAGCTGTTACTGATTGATGATGACCAGGAGCTGTGCGAGCTGCTCGGTAGCTGGCTGACCCAGGAAGGGTTCACGGTGCGTGCCTGCCACGATGGCCAGAGCGCACGCCAGGCCCTGGCCGAGTACGCGCCGGCGGCCGTGGTACTGGACGTGATGCTGCCCGATGGCAGCGGCCTGGAACTGCTCAAGCAATTGCGCAGCGAGCATACCGAGCTGCCGGTGCTGATGCTCTCTGCACGCGGCGAGCCGCTGGACCGCATTCTCGGCCTGGAACTGGGCGCCGACGACTACCTGGCCAAACCTTGCGATCCGCGCGAGCTCACAGCCCGTCTGCGTGCAGTACTGCGCCGCAGCCACCCCACCGCCACCACCAGCCAGGTGGAACTGGGCGATCTGGTGTACAGCCCCGCACGTGGCGTGGCCAGCATCGATGGCCGTGAAATGACCCTCACCCTGTCCGAAAGCCGCATTCTTGAAGCCCTGCTACGCCAGCCCGGCGAACCGCTGGACAAGCAGGAACTGGCGCAGATCGGCCTGGGCCGCAAACTGACCCTGTACGACCGCAGCCTGGACATGCATGTCAGCAACCTGCGCAAGAAGATCGGCCCGCATGCCGATGGCCGTCCACGCATCGTGGCGCTGCGTAGCCGTGGCTATTACTACTGCCTGTGAAATCGCCGGGGCCGCAGCTCGCCCCGGTTCATCTTTACCGAGCCTTTACCATCCCCTGACTGCGCTTGACGGTGATCTCCCTAGACTGTGCTCATCCGGTAACCACCGGCCTATGAAAGGAGAGACACCATGCGCAAGACCCTTATCGCCCTGATGTTCGCCGCCGCCCTGCCGACCGTGGCCATGGCCATGCCTGAAGGCGGCCCGCGTCACGACGGCCCGCATCATCGCGGTGATGCGCCTTTCCATCAACTGGACCTGAGCCGCGACCAACGCCAGCAGATCGGCAAGCTGATGGGCGAGCAGATGCAGCAGCGCCGCGACATCAACGAGCGCTACCTGGCCAAGCTGCCAGCCGCCGACCAGAAAGCCATGAAGGACGAGCTGCAAGCCAGCCGTGCCAAGACCGACACCGCAGTGCGCAACCTGCTCAAACCTGAACAGCAGAAGAAGTTCGACGAACTGCAAAAGGAACGCGCCGCAAAGAAAGCCGAGTGGCAGGAGTTCCAGGCCTGGAAAGCTGAAAAAGGCACCAAGGCTCAGTAAGCTGTACGCCCGATGCCCGGCCCGCCTCCCCGCGGGCCGGGCTTTTACCGTTTACAGGAGGTGCACTTGCGTTCACTGTTCTGGCGCATCCTGGCCAGTTTCTGGCTGGCCATCACCCTGGTCGCAGGCCTGTCGATCCTGCTGGGCCACATGCTCAACCAGGACGCCTGGATCCTTAGCCGCCACCCGGGCCTGAATACCCTGGCCAGCAAGTGGGCCAAGCATTACGAGCAGGAAGGCCTGGATTCGGCGCAGCACTTTCTGGAACGGCGCAAAGATCGCTACAAGATCGACGTACAGGTGCTCGACGACAGTGGCGAGGCCGTGGTCCCCGGCACCTTCCCGCGCCGTGCGGCAGCCTTCGAGGCACGCCAGCACAACGACGAGCGGCGCCTGCCATGGCGTCGGCTGACCGAGGAATACACCAGCCCCGAGACCGGCGAAACCTACCTGCTGATCTATCGCATCCCCCACCCGGCGCTGGATGCCTGGCACCGCGAAAGCCTGATGTGGCCGCTCAGTGCCCTGGGGATTGCGTTGGTGGTACTGACCCTGTTCAGCCTGCTGGTCACCCTGTCCATCACCCGCCCGCTAAGCCGCCTGCGCAGCGCGGTGCATGACCTGGGCCAGACCACCTACCAGCAGAACAGCCTGGCGCAACTGGCGGCACGACGTGACGAGTTTGGCGTGCTGGCCAAGGACTTCAACAAGATGGGCGCGCGCCTGCAAAGCACCATCGGCAGCCAGCGCCAGTTGCTGCGCGATGTGTCCCATGAGCTGCGCTCGCCACTGGCCAGGCTGCGCATCGCCCTGGCCTTGGCCGAGCGCGCCGGGCCCGAGCAGCGCGAAACCTTGTGGCCGCGCCTGACCCGCGAGTGCGACCGCCTGGAAGACCTGATCAGCGAAATCCTTGCCTTGGCCCGGGTCGATGCCGAGCAGGCTCATGCCGAGCCGGTCGACCTCAATGCCCTGCTCGGCAGCGTACGCAAGGACGCCCTGCTCAGCGCGCCCGATCAGGATGTGCGCCTTGAAGCGCAGCCTGGGTTGACCTTGCAGGGTTGGCCAACGCTGATCGAGCGTGCAGTGGACAACCTGCTGCGCAACGCCTTGCGCTTCAATCCGGTCGGGCAGCCGGTCGAAGCGAGTGCCGTGCGTGAGCAGGACCGTATCGTGATCAGCGTGCGCGACCATGGGCCAGGGGCGGCAGCGGAACACCTGGCTCAGCTGGGGGAACCGTTCTTCCGCGCGCCGGGGCAGGACGCGCCGGGGCATGGGCTGGGGCTGGCGATTGCGCGCAAGGCGGCGGAGCGCCATGGCGGGAGTCTTGTGCTGGGCAACCATCCACAGGGGGGCTTTGTGGCCAGGCTGGAGTTACCCTTGGCTGAGGCGGCTGGCAGTTGATGTGATGTAAAGGCATCCGGCCTCTTCGCGGGCACGCCCGCTCCCACAGGTACTGTGCGATGCCTGAGACTTGCACCGCACCTGTGGGAGCGGGCGTGCCCGCGAAGAGGCCAGTGGCCTTGAAACAACAATCAGCCCAAGGCTGCGTTACTCGCCCCAGGCGCTGACGAACTCGGCCGTTTCCAGCACCGGCGCAGTACGCGGCTCGGTCAACGGCGTGCCGACATACAGGTAACCGATCAGCTCTTCATTCTCGGCCAACCCCAGCCCCTTGTTCACATGGGCATCAAACGCCATGTCCCCGGTGCGCCATACCGCCCCGACGCCTTGCGCATGCGCGGCAATCAGAATGCCATGCGCCGCACAGCCCGCGGCCAGGCGCTGTTCCGACTTGGGCACCTTGAAGTGGTCCTGCAGCTTGGCGATGACCACGATCAGCAACGGTGCCCGCAGTGGCATGGCACGGGCCTTGTCCAGCGCTGCCTGGCTGGCATCGCCCTTGTTCTGCACGGCTTCAGCGAACAGCTCGCCCAGCTTTTCACGGCCTTGGCCTTCGACGGTCAGGAAACGCCATGGCCGCAGTTGGCCATGGTCGGGGGCGCGCAAGGCCGCCTGGAACAGCGCCTCTCGCTGGGCGGCATTGGGTGCCGGGTCGGTCAGGCGTGGCACGGAAACACGGTTGAGCAATGCGTCGAGAGCCTCCATCGGCTACCCTCCTGGCAGTTGAATGTGCGGCCATTCTAGCGTTTACATCACCAGACCCATAGGTAGAATGGCGCCCTTCCGTTTCGAGTCAGAGCAGATCACATGGCGTTGCCGACCTTAAGGATCATTGGTTTCATCATCGGCATCTTCCTGATTACCCTCGCCGTCGGCATGGCCGTGCCCATGGCGACCCTGGTGATCTTCGAGCGCACCGGTGACATGCCGTCCTTCCTCTGGTCGAGCCTGATCACCTTCATCGCCGGCCTGGCCCTGGTGGTGCCGGGCCGCCCCGAGCATGTGCACCTGCGCCCGCGTGACATGTACCTGCTGACGGTCAGCAGCTGGCTGGTGGTGTGCGTGTTTGCCGCCCTGCCGTTCCTGCTGACCCAGCACATCAGCTACACCGACGCCTTCTTCGAGAGCATGTCGGGCATTACTGCTACCGGCGCTACCGTACTCAGCGGGCTGGATACCATGTCACCGGGTATCCTCATGTGGCGCTCGATGCTGCACTGGCTCGGCGGCATCGGCTTCATCGCCATGGCGGTAGCGATCCTGCCATTGCTGCGCATCGGTGGCATGCGCCTGTTCCAGACCGAATCGTCCGACCGCTCGGAAAAGGTCATGCCGCGCTCGCACATGGTCGCCAAGTCGATCGTCGGGGTGTACGTCGGCTTCTCGATCCTCGGCTCGCTGGCCTTCTGGTGGGCGGGCATGAGCCCGTTCGATGCGATCAACCACGCCATGTCGGCCATCTCCACCGGCGGCTTCTCCACCTCCGACCAGTCGCTGGCAAAATGGGATATCCCGGCCGTGCACTGGGTTGCGGTGGTGGTCATGATCATGGGCAGCCTGCCGTTCACCCTTTACGTAGCGACCCTGCGCGGCAACCGCAAGGCACTGATCCGTGACCAGCAGGTGCAGGGCTTGCTGGGCATGCTGGTCGTTACCTGGCTGGTACTGGGCACCTGGTATTGGTACAGCACCAACCTGCATTGGCTCGACGCTTTGCGCCACGTGGCGTTGAACGTGACCTCAGTGGTCACCACCACCGGCTTCGCGCTGGGCGACTACAGCCTGTGGGGCAACTTCTCGCTGATGCTGTTCTTCTACCTGGGCTTCGTCGGCGGCTGCTCCGGCTCGACGGCAGGCGGTATCAAGATTTTCCGCTTCCAGGTGGCCTACATCCTGCTCAAGGCCAGCCTCAACCAACTGATTCACCCGCGTGCGGTGATCAAGCAGAAATACAACGGCCACCGCCTCGACGAAGACATCGTGCGTTCGATTCTGACGTTCTCGTTCTTCTTCGCCATCACCATCTGCGTCATGGCCCTGCTGCTGTCGTTGCTGGGCGTGGACTGGATGACCGCATTGACCGGTGCCGCCGGCACGGTTTCGGGTGTGGGCCCGGGCCTGGGTGAAGTGATTGGCCCGTCGGGCAACTATGCCACGCTGCCGGACGCGGCCAAGTGGATCCTGGCAGCCGGCATGCTGCTTGGCCGCCTGGAAATCATTACGGTGCTGGTGCTGTGTATGCCGGCGTTCTGGCGTCACTGACCACTTCGGCGTCCGCGCCGAGGCGGTTGCGATACTCGCTTGGGGTGACATCGAACCAGCGACGGAACGCCCGGTAGAAGTTGCTGGGGTCGGCAAAGCCCAGCAGGTAGGCGGTTTCCAGCAGTGTCATGCCCGGCTGGGCCAGGTACTGCTCGGCCAGTTCGCGACGGGTGTCATCGAGCAACGTCTGGAAACTCGTGCCCTCCTCCTGCAGCCGCCGCTGCAAGGTGCGCTGCGACAGGTGCAGGGCCTGGGCCAGGGTTTCGCGCTTGGGTTCACCCTGCGGCAAAATGCGGCACAACACCTGGCGCACGCGGTGGGTAACCCGGCTTTCGGAAAAGCGTGCCAGGTACTCCCCGGCAAAACGGTCGTGCAGCACCGCCATGGCCTCGTTGGCAGTCGGCAGCGGCGCCTCCATGTCGGCCCGCTCGAACACCAGCGCATCGTGCGGCGCACCGAACACCAGGGGCGAATGGAACGCCACCTTGTACGGCTCGACATTCTTTGGCTGCGGCCCCTGCACCAGTACCCGGCGCGGCTGCACCGGCCGACCGCTGAGCCATTTGCACAGCGCCAGCGCACAGGCCAGCGATGCTTCGGCACTGTGCCGGGTCGGCGGCAAGTGGTCGCCATGCACCGTCAGGATCAGCGAGTAGCCTTCGGCGCCAAGGACGAAACTAAGGTCAGAGCTTTCGGCGATGATGCGCTGATAACGCACCAGCCGCTGGAAACCCTCGGCCAGGGTGCGGCTGGACATCAATGCATAGCCCACCACATGGAACGACGCAGGGCGTACCACTCGTGCCATGTTCAGGCCGATGGCTTCGTTGCCCGACAGCTCCACCGCCAGCTGCCAGAGCCGGGTCATGGAATCTTGCGGGAAACGCGCATCGGGGTCGTCGAGGGCGGCGAAGTCCAGCCCCAGCTGCTTGAACATGGACGGGCAGTCCAGCCCTTCCAGTTCGAGCGCCTTCACAATCCCTGATGCCCAGCTGGCTGACGTGGTTCTTTCGCTCATGACAGGCTTCTTTTTACCGACCGCTCCTGCGGTGAACCCCAAGGATACTCATTTGGCGCCTATTGTCACTGGTAGGCCCCGTCAGTCACTCTAGACTCGAATCAGGCTCCACGCCGTGCATCTTGTCCAGAAGTATTAATCCCGGAGCACTGCCATGAACCGCACAGCGCAGTACCGCAGTTTTGCCGAGTTCTACCCCTACTACCTGGGGGAGCACAGCAATCCCACCTGCCGCCGGCTGCACTTTGTCGGCACCAGCCTGGTGATAGCGCTGCTGGCCTATACCATCGGCAGTGGCAAATGGTTGCTGCTGCTGGCCGTGCCCCTGTTCGGCTACGGCTTTGCCTGGGTCGGGCATTTCTTTTTTGAAAAGAACCGGCCGGCGACCTTCACCTACCCGCTGTACAGCCTGGCCGGGGATTTCGTGATGTTCAGGGATATCCTGCTGGGCAAGATCAGCCTGTAAAAATCCGCGTAAAACCTGGCCTTTCGCGGTCCCTGTGGGAGCGGCCTTGTGTCGCGATGGGCTGCAAAGCAGCCCCATGGCCCTCAAGCCCTACGCCGGCTCGCGCAACGTCGCTACCGCCTGCGCCTCCCGCGCCTGGGCATCGGCCAGCCGGTACAGCTCGATGCTGCCATCCCAGTGCTCGATCAGCGCCGTGCACGACTCCACCCAGTCCCCGCAATTGAGGTACTCCACCTCCCCCACCTTGCGGATCTCGGCATGGTGGATATGCCCGCACACCACCCCATGAAAACCACGCCGGGTGCACTCGTGGGCAATGGCATCCTCGAAGTCGCTGATGAAGTTCACCGCGCCCTTGACCTTGTGCTTGAGGTACGCCGACAGCGACCAGTAACCATAGCCATACCGCGCTCGCCAGTGGTTGAGCCAGCGGTTGAGCACCAGGGTGAACTCGTAGGCACGGTCCCCGAGAAACGCCAGCCAGCGGTGGTAACGGGTAATCACATCGAACTGGTCGCCATGGATCACCAGCAGTCGGCGGCCATCGGCGGTCAGGTGCTCGGCTTCATCCACCAGCTGGATGTTGCCCAGGATCAGCTTGGAGTAACGGCGCAGGAATTCGTCATGGTTGCCGGTGACGTAGATCACCTCGGTACCGCGCTTGCTCATGGTCAGCAAGCGGCGGATCACGTTGGTGTGGGCTTGCGGCCAGTAGATGCCGCCACGCAGTTTCCAGCCATCGATGATGTCGCCTACCAGGTACACGCGGTCGGCCTGGTAGCCCTTGAGGAACTGCGACAGGTGTTCGGCCTGGCAGTCGCGGGTCCCCAGGTGCACATCGGAAATCCACAAGGTACGCACGCGTTGCTTGCGCAAGGGACGGGACAGTTCGGCATGGCTCATGGACAGGCTCCGGCGCAGTTTGCTGGAGACTGGCAGGCGCGCATGACAGCGCCGTGGCAAAACGGTTACGAGTGATGGCCTGCAGGGAATGAGGCACAATGCGCATCTGCCCTGCGAGGACGCCCCCATGACCGCCGGCCCGATCCTCTCGCTGCGCCACTATCGCGACAGCCTGATCGCCCACAGCCACGAACACCCGCAACTGGTGTTTGGCCTGCGCGGCCGCCTGGAGTTCGAGGTGCAGGGGCAAGGCGCCGGGATCGACCGGCAAGGGCTGGTGGTGGTACCGGCGGGCGCGCATCACACCTGCGCCAGCGATGCCGGCAGCCACTGCCTGGTGCTTGATGTGCCGGGGGAGCAGTGGTTGCACGAGCAGTTGGGCGAACATGCCGATGCCAGCCGCCGCCTGCTCGACCGCCCCGCCGCGCTGGGCCTGGACAACCGTCAGCAGCAGTTGGTCGACTGGCTGGCGGCCAGCCCCATGGAGGACCCGCTGATTGCCCGGCAAGGCGCAGCGCTGTTGCTGGCCAGCCTGAACCCAACGGCAGCGGCCAGCGTGCGCGCCAGCCAGCGCTTACCTTATGCCGCGTTCGATACGCATATCGAGCAACATGCCGCCTACCCGCTGCAAGTGGCCGACCTGGCGCGGCTGGCCGGGCTGTCCAGTGCCCGGTTGCATGCGCGCTTTATCGCGGAATGCGGGATGACGCCGATGGACTACATTCGCCAGCGGCGCTTGCTGAAGGCGCGGCGGCTGGTGGTGCAGACCTTGTTGCCGATGGGGGAAATTGCGGCGCAGGTAGGGTATGGCTCGCAGAGTGCGTTTTCGGCGGCGATGTTGCGGGCGTTCGGGTGTACGCCATTGGCCTTGCGGCGAGAGTCTGGCGACAACTGACAGCAGTCTTGCGACAGAACGGGTTTGCCTGAACCTATACACTTTGCCAGTACCGGCCCTTTCGCGGGCACGCCCGCTCCCACAGGTACTGCACAGGTTTCGAAAACGGTGCGAAACCTGTGGGAGCGGGCGTGCCCGCGAAGAGGCCGGTACAGTCAGTAGAGATCTTGAGCAAGGACCCATCATGAACCACCGCACCGCCCTCGGCGCCCTGCACATTGGCGCGCTGTTCTTTGGCCTCACCGGCGTCTTCGGCAAGCTGGCCGCCAGCGCCAGCCCGGCGATCATCGTCTTCGGCCGCGCCGCTTTCGCCGTAGTCGCCCTGGCCTTGTTCGCCAGCCTGACCGGCCCGGGCTGGCAACGCCTGAACGGCCAGGACATCCGCCGCCTGCTGCTCGGTGGCGTGCTGCTGGCCGGCCACTGGGTCAGTTTCTTCATCGCCGTCAAAGTCGGCGGCGTGGCCATCGCCACCCTCGGGTTCGCCAGTTTCCCGGCCTTCACCGTCATCCTTGAAGGCCTGCTGTTCCGCGAGCGCATCCGCCGCAACGAGGCCGTGCTGGTACTGCTGGTCAGCATCGGCCTGATACTGGTCACGCCGGCCTTCGACCTGGCCAGCGAGGCCACTGGCGGCCTGCTCTGGGCACTGCTGTCGGGGCTGCTGTTCTCGCTGCTTTCCCTCACCAACCGCGCCGGCTCCGGGCGCTTGCCTGCGGTACAGGCAGCGCTGTGGCAGAACCTGGTCGTGGGCTTGTGCCTGCTGCCGTTCGCAGCACCCGGCCTGGCAGGCGTGGCGACCATGGACTGGCTGTGGATTGCGCTGCTCGGCATCTTCTGCACCGGCGTGGCGCACAGCCTGTTCGTCGCCAGCCTGGCAGTGATCAAGGCGCGCACCGCCGCCGTGGTGTTCGGCATGGAGCCGGTCTACGGCATTGCCGTGGCCTGGGCGGTGTTTGCCGAAACCCCGACCCTGCGCATGCTGCTGGGCGGCGCGCTGATCATCTTCGCCATCGTGCTGTCCAGCCGCATGGCCACCGAGCAACCGCCCAAGCAACGGCCTTTGGCCGAGAGCGCCTGATCAGCGATCGTTGTGGCCAAGGTCACGCTGCGGGTCGATCTGGTCGCGCACCCGCTGCTTCAGCACCTTGGCTTCGGGGAAGCCGCCGTCGGCCTTGCGCTCCCAGATCTGCACGCCATTGCAGGTGATGCGGAAGATACCTCCGGTGCCAGGTTCCAGCGCCACCCGGCCAAGGTCGTCGGCGAAGGTGCTGAGCAGCTCCTGGGCCAGCCAGGCGGCACGCAGCAGCCATTGGCACTGGGTGCAATAAGTAATGACGATTTCGGGCTTGTTGTCGGCCATGCTGAGGCATCTCCAGGTGAGGGGCCGCTTATACTAGCGGTCTTTAGCCCACGGTTTGAGACTCACGATGCGCCGTTTGCTGTTCTGTTTTCTGCTCGTTCTCACCTCGCTTACGGCCATGGCCGCCGAACCTGCCAGGCCAAAGGTCGGCCTGGTGCTGTCGGGCGGTGCAGCCCGTGGCCTGGCCCACATCGGTGTGCTCAAGGCCCTGGAAGAACAGGGCGTGCGTATCGACGCCATCGCCGGCACCAGCATGGGCGCAGTGGTCGGCGGCCTTTACGCCTCGGGCTACAGTGTCGAGGAGCTGGAAAAGCTCGCCACCACCCTCGACTGGCAACAGGCGCTGTCCGATGCCCCGCCGCGCAAGGACGTGCCGTTCCGGCGCAAGCAGGATGACCGCGACTTTCTGGTCAAGCAGAAGCTCAGCTTTCGCGACGACGGCAGCCTGGGCCTGCCGTTGGGGGTAATCCAGGGCCAGAACCTGGCACTGCTGCTGGAAAGCAAACTGGCGCACACCGCCGATACCCGCGACTTCGACAAGCTGCCCATCCCCTTCCGCGCAGTCGCCACCGATATCGCCAGTGGCGAAAAGGTGGTGTTCCGCCGTGGCCACCTGCCCCAGGTCATCCGCGCCAGCATGTCGATCCCTGCCGTTTTCGCGCCGGTCGAACTGGACGGCCGCTTGCTGGTGGACGGCGGCATGGTCGACAACATCCCGGTCGACGTGGCCCGGGAAATGGGTGTGGACCTGGCCATCGTAGTCGACATCGGTACCCCGCTGCGTGACCGCAAGCAACTGGCCACGGTGGTCGATGTGCTCAACCAGTCGATCACCCTGATGACCCGGCGCAATTCGGAAGAACAACTGGCCAGCCTGCACCGCGACGATATCCTCATCCAGCCGTCGCTGACCGCGTTTGGCGTGACCGACTTCGGCCGTGCCCGGGACATGATCGACGCCGGTTACCGCGCCACCCGGCTGCTCGACCCGCGCCTTGCCGCCCTGCGCCAGCCCGAGGGCGACAGCAGCCTGGCCGTGGCCCGCTCGCCGCGCCAGCGCACGCCAGTAATCACCGCGATCAAAATCGAGAACGACTCCAAGGTCAGCGACGACGTCATCCGCTCGTACATTCGCCAGCCAATCGATGCTCCGCTGGAGCTGGACCGGCTGCAGACCGACATGGGCACGCTGTACGGCCTGGACTACTTCGACCGGGTGCAGTACCGCGTGGTGCACAAGGGCAACGACAACACCCTGGTGATCAACGCTCGCGGCCGACGCGGCGGCACCGACTACCTGCGCCTGGGCCTGAACCTGTCGGACGACCTGCGCGGTGACAGTGCCTTCAACCTGGGCGCCAGCTACCGGGTCAACGGCATCAACAGCCTGGGTGCCGAGTGGCTGACCCGTGGCCAGATCGGTGACCAGCAAGAACTGTACAGCGAGTTCTACCAACCGCTGGACGTGGGCTCGCGCTACTTCATCGCGCCGTATCTGGACTTCAGCTCACAGAATATCGAAGCCACCCTGGACAACGACCCCGTCGCCGAGTACCGCCTGGAGCGCTACGGCCTTGGCCTGAACGTCGGGCGGCAGATTGGCACCAACGGTGAAGTACGCCTGGGCGTGGGCAAGGCCTGGGGCGAGGCCGAAGTGCGAATCGGCGACCAGGACCTGCCCAAGGTCAGCTTCAACGAAGGCTTCTATGAGCTGAAGTACTCGTTCGACACCCTCGATAACGTGTACTTCCCGCACAGTGGCGAGGACATCAGCCTGACCTTGCGCAAGTACGACAAGTCGCTGGACTCCGACCAGGATTACCGACAGTGGCTGTTCAACCTGGACAAGGCCATCAGCAGCGGGCCGAACACGTTCGTGCTGGGCGGGCGCTACGGGCGCACGCTGGATGACACCGAAGTGGTGACATCCAGCTTCGTGATGGGCGGGGCGCGGGAACTGTCAGGCTTCCGCCAGGACTCGGTATCAGGGCAGAACGTGAGCCTGCTGCGCATGGTCTACTACCGCCGGCTGACGCCGCGGGCCTACGTACCGCTGGACTTCCCGCTGTACATTGGCGGGTCGCTGGAACGCGGCCGCGCGTGGAACAACGACAACGAGTTCGACAGCGGCTACATCAATGCGGCGAGCATCTTCCTGGGGCTGGAGACGCCGCTGGGGCCGCTTAACTTCAGCTATGGCACCAACAGTGCGCATGAGCAGGCGGTGTACCTGAACCTGGGGCATACCTTCTGAACATTGGGGCCGCTTTGCGGCCCTTCGCGGGCATGCCCGCGAAGGGCTGCAAAGCAGCCCCAACGGCCTTCAGGATTTTTCGAGGTTGGCCAGGATCGTGGCATGCACGCGCATGCACACTTGCAACTCTGCCTCGTCCACCCCGGTAAACAGCTCTACGCGCAGTTGATTGGCGATGGTTTCGATCTGGTCGATCAGCGGCTTGGCCGGCGGGCACAGCAAGATCTTCTTCGCCCGCCGGTCTTCTACCACGGCCTGCCGGCGCACCAGCCCTTGTGCTTCCAGGCTGTCGAGCAGGCGCGCCAGGGTCGGGCCTTCAACGCCCACGCTCTGGGCCAGCTCACGCTGGGTGGGGGCTTCCTCGAAACGCGCCAGGTGCAGCAACACCAGCCAGCGCGCCTGGGACAGGTTGAGCCCGGCCAGGCGGCGGTCCAGTTCGGCACGCCAGCCCCGGGACATCTGGGCCAGCTGCATGCCGAAGCGGTGTTGGTTGTCGGTCAGGGGCATAAGCAACTCATTGAACAGATCTAATTATTAGGCAGCTAACCATGCCCCGCCCCACGAGGCAAGGCTCGCGCGCCCTTCATTGTTCGATAATCGTCAAAAAGCATGACAAGGGTCAGCAGATGGCGGTTCTGCCCTCGATCCGGCTGCCCGTCACATCTCGAACTCGGCCGCCAGCGCCGCACGCACGCAATACAGCACACCCTCCGGCACCCGGCCCGCAAACTGCGGCGCAATGGCCGACACCGGCGGCAGCTCGCCCTCGCCATCCAGGAAGGCATCCTGCACTTCCATCAGCAGGTCTTCCGGCAGGTCGAGCGCCTGGTCAAGGCTAAGCTCCTGGCGGCCCAGCGCCTCGGCCAGCAGGCTATAAACGTTCTTCTCACTGCAGTTGAGCTGCCCGGCAATCTGCGCCGGGGTCATGCCGGCGCGGGCCAGGCTGACCAGTTCGTGGCGCAGGTCGAGCACCACTTTCGGCGCCTCTTCGGTGCCACCGCTGTTGTTCAGCACTTCGAGGAACGCCTGGCCATAGCGCTCCAGCTTGCGCGCGCCCACACCGCTGACCTGGGCCATGTCGCTGAGGCTGACCGGCTGGCTGCGTAGCATTTCAAGCAGCGTCGAGTCGGGGAAGATGACATAGGGCGGCACACTGTGCTCCTCCGCCAGCTTGCGCCGCAGGGTACGCAGCGCTTCCCACAGCTCGCGCTCTTCGGCACGCACCAACTGGCTGGCCGGGCTGCCGCCACCGGACGACGAGGACTTGGCCGTGGTCTGCGGCTTGAGGTCGCGACGCAGTTGCAAGGTCACCTCGCCGCGCAGCAGCGGCCGGCAGCTGTCGGACAGGCGCAGCCCGCCGTAGCCTTCCAGGTCGATATCGACCAGGCCGCGCGCCACCAGCTGGCGGAACAGCGAACGCCACTCGACCTCGGCCAGGCCCTTGCCGACGCCGAACACCGACAGCTTCTCGTGGCCGAAATTGCGCACCTTCTCGTTGTCCTTGCCCAACAGCACATCGACCAGGTGGCCGACGCCATAGCGCTGGCCTGTACGGAACACCGCCGAAAGCGCCTGACGGGCCGGCTCTGTGGCGTCCCAGGTCTGGATGTTGTCGACACAGTTGTCGCAGTGCCCGCACGGCTGTTCGAGGGTTTCGTCGAAATAGGCCAGCAGCGACTGGCGACGGCAGCGCGTTTCTTCGCACAGCGCCAGCATGGCGTCGAGCTTGTGCTGCTCGATGCGCTTGTGGCGCTCGTCACCTTCGGAGTTCTGCAGCATCTGCTTGAGCATTACCATGTCTTGCAGGCCGTAGGCCATCCAGGCATCGGATGGCAGGCCGTCACGGCCGGCACGGCCGGTTTCCTGGTAATAGGCCTCAAGCGACTTGGGCAGGTCGAGGTGGGCAACGAAGCGCACGTTGGGCTTGTCGATGCCCATGCCGAAGGCAATGGTGGCAACCATGATCAGCCCTTCCTCGTTGAGGAAGCGGTGCTGGTTGGCCGAACGGGTCTCGGCGGCCAGGCCGGCGTGATACGGCAGCGCCGGGAAGCCCTGCTCACAGAGGAAGGCAGCGGTTTCGTCGACCTTCTTGCGCGACAGGCAGTAGACAATGCCGGCGTTGCCGCGACGCTCACCAAGGAAGGCCATCAGCTGCTTGCGCGGCGCTTCCTTGGGTACGATGCGGTAGAAGATGTTCGGCCGGTCGAAGCTCGACAGGAAGCGCTCGGCGCCTTGCAGGTGCAGGCGCTGGACGATCTCTTCGCGGGTTCGCATGTCGGCGGTGGCGGTCAGCGCAATGCGCGGCACATGCGGGAACAGCTCGGCCAACTGCCCCAGTTGCAGGTATTCGGGGCGGAAATCGTGGCCCCATTGCGACACGCAGTGCGCCTCGTCGATGGCAAACAGCGAGATGTCCAGCTCGCGCAGGAAATCGAGCATGCGCGGCTGCACCAGGCGCTCCGGCGCCAGGTACAGCATCTTCACTTCGCCACGGCGCAGGCGCCCGGCCAGTTCACGCTGCTGCTCCGCCGTCAGGGTAGAGTTCAGCGCGGCGGCCGATACGCCCAGTTCGTCCAGCGTGGCGACCTGGTCGTCCATCAGCGCAATCAGCGGCGAGACCACCACCGTCAGGCCCGGGCGCAGCAGCCCCGGCACCTGGAAACACAGCGACTTGCCGCCACCGGTGGGCATCAGCACCAAGGCATCGCCGCCATTGGCCACGCATTCGATGATTGCTGCCTGGCGCCCACGGAAACTGTCGTAGCCGAAGATGTCCTTGAGAACGCGCTGAGCCTGTTCGAGCATGTGCAACTCCACAAATCGCCGTACCATCCTGGATACAGGCTGGACGAAAAACCCGCTCCGCACACGCCAAATGCGTAAGCGGTTTTTGCCAGGCGCCGATAAAATCTGCCCCTGGATGAAAAATCGCGGAGTATACCGCAGCACTGCACTGCACAGGGCACCACGGCGATAGACGTTCCCTTTACCCCGCCACCCTTGCTTGATGCTAGAATTCGGTATCGTTTATTCCCCAAGGTAGCCCTGTAATGTCCTTCGCCGAGCAACTGACCCGCCTGCAAGCCTTCCTCGACGCCGACGAGCTGCATGAAGAGGCGCTGGACTACGTCGCCGCCCACGGCTACCTCACCGCCCTGTCGATCAACGCCGAAGATGTGCCCGAGCGCGAATGGATCGATGCCTTGTTCGCCGAAGAGCCGCACTACGCCAGCGAGGCCCAGCGCACCGAGATCGAGGCCACCCTGGTGGCGTTGAAAGCGCACATCGCCCGTCAGCTGGCAAGCGATGAAGAATTCGACCTGCCATGCGACCTCGACCTGACCGACGAGCCGGACGATTCCGACCTGCGCGGCTGGTGCATCGGCTTCATGGAAGGCGTGTTCCTGCGTGAAGAGGCCTGGTTCGAGAACGCCGAAGAAGAAGTCAGCGAGATGCTGCTGCCGATCATGGTTGGCTCGGGCCTGTTCGACGAACAGCCAGAGTTCGCCGACATTGCCAGCAACGCCAACCTGCAGGACGACATGATCGTACAGATCCCCGAGGCGCTGAGCGCACTGTTCCTGCTGCTGCACGCCCCTGACGAAAAACCGGCGCTGCTCAAGCCACGCCACCACTAAGTCGCCTGTGCGCTACCTGCTGCTGGCCATCGGCTGGCTCAGCGTTGCGCTGGGGGTGTTGGGGATTTTCCTTCCGGTATTGCCCACCACCCCGTTCCTGCTATTGGCGGCAGCCTGCTTTGCCCGCAGCTCGCCGCGCTTTCACCACTGGCTGGTCCATCACCCGAAGCTCGGGCCATGGATCCGCGACTACCTCAGTGGTGAAGGCATCCCCCTCAAGGGCAAGGTCTACGCCATCGGCCTCATGTGGGCCAGCATCGGCCTCTCGTGCTATCTGGTGCCCCTGTTCTGGGCGCGCGCATTCATGTTGACCAGCGCCGTGCTGGTAAGCCTGTACATCGTCAGACAGAAAACCCTTCATAAGCCGAAGTGACATTTTTTTGTCGCCAAATATCACTTTCGCCTAACTGCTGTTTTCTTTATCGGTAATAGTTCTGGAACTGCACAAAAGCCTTGTATTTACTGGCTTTCGTGGCTTATCGCCTACTTGCCAGCGGCATTTTCAGCCATCCGCGTTAGACAATATATGTCTTATATGGCATTTTGATATGAATAAATCTTCTTATCTATCGCGTTGAATGTACTTAGCTGTGTTGTTAAAAACCTGCAACACTATACGCGATAAATTTATCGTCATTTTTTTGGCGAGCAGCAGGATCAATTCCAGGATCAGGGAGATGTACCATGCGCGTTTTGAACCCCATCACCAGTGCATTACTGTTGGCCCTGGCGAGTGCCAACGTACAGGCGATGTCGATCACCGAGGCCGTCCAGAGCGCCGTGGACTACCACCCGCAGGTCAGCTCCAACCGCAACAGCAAGCTGTCGGCCGATGAAGACGTCAAGTTTGCGCGTGGTGGCTACTACCCTTCCGTGGATTTGGTCGCTGGCTATGGTCGCCAGCGTTCGGACAACGCCACCACCCGTGCCGAGGGTAACCACAACAAGGAAACCCTCAACTACACCCAGTCCGAGCTGCGCCTGCGGCAGATGATTTTTGACGGTTTCAACACCTCGAACGAAGTGGGCCGCACCGAAGCGGTTTCCACCTCCCGCGCCTACTACACCCAGGCAGTTGCCCAGGATGTCGCCCTACGGGCGACCGAGGTGTACCTGGAAGTGCTCAAGCGCCGTGAGCTGGTAACCCTGGCCAAGAACAACCTGCAAGCCCACCTGCGCGTCAACGACCAGATCGGCCTGCGTAACGAGCGCGGCGTCGGCAGCACCGCCGACCTTGACCAGTCCCGCGCACGTCGCGCCCTGGCGGAAAACAACCTGGATACCGCCGAAGTCGACCTGGCCGATGCCGAGGCCAACTTCTTCAGCGTGGTCGGCCGTGCCCCGGACGAGCTGGAAAGCCCGGCGACCATCAAGGGCGAGGTGCCTGAGACCCTCGACGGCGCGCGCGACAGCATGCGTCAGAACAACCCTTACATCAAATCTGCCCAGGCTGACGTCAACGCCGCCGAGCAGCAATACGAAGTGGGCAAGTCGACCTTCTACCCGCGCTTCGACGCCATTCTGGCAACCGGTGCCAACAACAACACCGGCGGCGAAAAAGGCCACAACAACAACGACTGGCAGGCCGGTGTAGAGATGAACTACAACCTGTTCCGTGGCGGCAGCGACAAGGCCCGCCTGCAGTCTGACGCGCACAAGATCAACCAGGCCCTGGACATCCGCAACAACGCCCTGCGTGAGCTGACCGAAAACCTGAGCCTGGCGTGGAACGCCATGAACAACGCCAGCAAGCAGCTGCCGACTGCGCGTGAATACGCCGAGACCACCAAGCGCGTGCGTGCCGCCTATCAGGACCAGTTCGGTCTGGGGCAGCGTACCCTGCTGGACGTGCTCGACAGTGAGAACGAGCTGTACAACGCCGACCGTCGCTACACCGAAGTGCGTTATACCGAGGAGTTCTCGCGCTACCGCGTGCTGGCGACCATGGGTGAGCTGCTGGGCAAACAGCGTATTTCGCTGCCGCCAGAGGCGCTGGCTACCACTGAAGTGCGTACCGAGGCGCGTTTGCCTGAGATGCGTTGATCGGCTTGAGAAAGCCGGGGCCGCTTTGCGGCCCATCGCGACACAAGGCCGCTCCTACACGAGTACGCGATCCCCTGTAGGAGCAGCCTTGTGCTGCGAATGGGCTGCAAAGCAGCCCCATGCCCTCACTCAGTGCCATGGTTACGCTGAAAAGTCTCCACTCCCATCGCCTTGATTTGCCCCTCGATCAACGCCTCGAATGGCGCTAGCAACGCGTCGAAGCAGACGGGCTGCTCAAGCGCATTCAACGCCCCCACCACCGCCTCGATCGTCGACAGCGCCCCCGCTTCCGGTGCCTTGCGCAGCCGATACCGCGAAGGTGCCACAGCCCCCAGCGTCACCCGCGGCAACCCTTCCAGTAGCGGGTTCATGTACAGCAGCTTGCGCGCCTTGCGCCAGGTGCCGTCGGGCACGATCAGCAACAACGGCGTGTCATCGACCTTGCCATAGGCCGTCAGCACCTGAGCGTCATCGCCCGGGAAAAGCAGAGCCGGCCGGTAACCAGGCGTTGCCAGCCATTCAGCCAGGTCATCGAATACCTCGCCTACCCGCAGTTCGGCGTTGTTCAGGCCAAGGGCAGCAAGGCGCGCGGTGTTCAGGGCATGGGCGGTTTCACTGGGGTGCTGCAGCAGGATGACGCGGGTGCGGCTGTCGAGCGCGGGAATCAGTGGGCAGAGGCAATGGTCGAGCGGGCGCTGGCAGCGCTCGCAGCGGGGTCTGGGCATGGGGTTCTCCTTGGCGGGAACAGTTTGCCACAGAACCGGGGCCCGCCTTGCGGGCCATTCGCAGGCAAGCCAGCTCCCACAGGTACTGCACAAGGCTCAGGCCTGTGATGATCCTGTGGGAGCTGGCTTGCCTGCGAATGGGCCGCAAGGCGGCCCCGGCGATCTCAGCGGTTAAAACGTTCCGCCAGGCTGTGAAGGTACTCCGCCATGCGCTCCAGGTCCTGGCTGATTTCTGCCCCCTGCCTGGCCTGCCCGGCACTCTGGTCACACAGCTGGGCAATCCTCACGATCTGCTGGTTGATGTCCTCGGCCACATGGCTCTGCTGCTCCGACGCCGTTGCCATCTGCTGGCTCATGCCGGTGATGCGGCTGACCGCCTGGGCAATCCCGCTCAGGGCCGCCTGCACTGCCTCGACGCTGTGCACGCTGTCCCGCGAGATCTGTTCACCCCGGTTGGCAGTGCTCACCGCCCGCTCTGCCCCTGCGCGCAACGAGGCGATGATGTGGTGAATCTCATCGGTGGATGCACGGGTACGCTGGGCCAGCGAACGCACTTCATCGGCCACCACGGCAAACCCCCGCCCCTGCTCACCTGCGCGTGCCGCCTCAATGGCAGCGTTGAGCGCCAGCAGGTTGGTCTGCTCGGCAATCGAGGTAATCACATCGACCACGCTGCCGATTGACTGGGTCTGCTCGGCCAGCGCATTGACCGCCTGCCCGATGTCGTTGACGGCATCACTCATGCTGCCCATGGCCTTGAGGCTCTGCAACGCCAGCTCGCTGCCCTGCTGCGCCAGCTGGTCGGCATCGCCGGCCGCATGCGCCGTGCTCTGCACGTTGTGGGTGACCTCCTGGATGGTCGCCGCCATCTGCGCAATGGCCGTGGCCGACTGGTCGGTCTCGCTGCGCTGGCGGTCGAGCATCTGCGCCTGGGCGTCGGACAAACCGGAAGACTGCGCAGCCCGCGACTTCACCCCGACCCCGGCGTCCACCAGGCGGGTCAGGGCCGTTTGCAGGCGCGCTTCCTCGCTGATGATGGCCAGGTCAAGCTGGCCCAGCAGGCCCGTGTTGTCGCTGTAGGTCAGCGCCACCAACGGGCTGGTGAAGGCCTTGGGGTGTTCGGCCAACGTGCGGCGGATAGCCTGGTTCTGCCGGCGCTCGACCAGGTACCAGGCCAACAGCAGGCTGGCCATCAGCACCCCAAGCGCTGCGTAGGGCGGCAGCCACAGGTAACCGGCCGCCGACAGCAGGCCCGCGCTGATCAGGGGCCAGCCATGGCCCAGCCCATGCCCCAGCCGCGCCGCCCACGGCACAGCAGCACGGTCGGCCCGCAGGCGCGCATACAGCGCCTCGGCGCGGCGGATCTGCTCGCGCGTAGGTACCGAGCGCACCGACTCATAGCCATTGATGCGGCCCTGCTCGTAAATCGGGGTGACATAGGCGCTGACCCAGTAGTAGTCGCCGTTCTTCGCCCGGTTCTTCACCACACCCATCCACGGTTTGCCCTGCTTGATCGTCTCCCACATATGCCCGAACACCGATGGCGGCATATCCGGGTGGCGCACCAGGTTGTGGGGTTGGCCGACCAGCTCGTCGTAGGTAAACCCGCTGATCGCCACGAAGGCTTCGTTGCAGTAAGTGATGCGGCTGTTGAGGTCAGTCGTGGAAATCAGGCGTTGATCGCTGGAGAAGGTTCTTTCGTGCTCAGTGACGGGCAAATTCATGCGCATCTGGGCGATCCTTGCAGGATGAAATAAGGGAAAAATCATCAGCGCAAGTTGATGTGTAGCAGAGCGCTATCAGGTTAGCGGTCAGCTTTTGCCGGAATTTAACGCCGCCCGACGGAATGCATGAACGTGTCGCTTCTCAGCCCACGTTCAGCTGGCTTTTGAGCAGGTCGCGGAAGGTCTGGATCAAGGGTTCACGGCTACGCCCACGGCGAATGATCAGCGAGAACGGTGCCTGGTAGCCGAAGGTTGACGGCGACAGCACGCGCAAGTCGCCTTTGTCGACCCAGGCCTGGGCGTAGTGCTCCGGCAGGTAGCCGATGTATGCCCCGGAAAGGATCAGGATCAACTGCGCTTCCATACTCTCCACCGTCGCCGCGCTGTGCTTGAAGCCATGCCGGGCCAGCTCGGCCTGGCTCCAGTAGCCACGCCCGACCATGCGCTGCTGGGTCACCACCTGTTCGGGGATGCGCCGCTCGGTAAACAGCGGGTGGCGGCTGCTGCAGTACAGCCAGTGCTGTTCACGGTACAACGGCTGGTAGAGCAGGCCGCTCATGCGCGAGGAGAACGCACCAATGGCCAGGTCCAGGCGGTTGTCCTGCACGCCCAGTTGCAGTTCGTACGGGCTGGACACCGACAGGTGCAGGTGCACCGCCGGGTGTTCCTGGCTGTAGGCGCCGATGGCTTCGGCCAGCGGCAAGGCCTGGTCACCGACCGTGGAGTCGATCACCCCGAGGTTGAGGGTGCCACGCAACTCGCCCTTGAGGGCAGCGGCATACTGCTCGAAGCCATCCAGTTCGGCCAGCAGCCGCAGGGTTTCCTGGTGGAACAGCTCGCCCTTGCTGGTCAGGCTGAAACCGCCACGGCCGCGGTGGCACAGCACGATTCCCAGGGCGCCCTCCAACTGGCTCATGTAGGTGCTGATGGCCGAGGTCGACAGGTTCAGCTCGCGCTGCGCGTTGGCGAAGCCCTGGTGGCGCGCCACGCTGACAAAGATGCGCAGCAGTTTCAGGTCGGGCAATGTCGAGGCCATGGTGCAACGGTTCCGCAAGGGTATTTGCGCGCAGTCTAACCGCTCTGCCGGCCTTTAGTTCAGAAATTCCTGAACTAAGTATTTGTCGGTAGCGATTCTTTCGCGGCACTACCTTGAGCAGACTTGGCCGAAATGTCCCTGCCCGCCGGCAAAACCACACTTGAAAGGCGCGCGGCGGCACAGGTTCGAACAAACACAACAATCGACCGACTGATGAGGCCCACCGTGGACAAGACTCTCCACCAACCACTGGGCGGCAACGAAATGCCGCGTTTCGGCGGCATCGCCACCATGCTCCGTCTTCCCCACCTGCAAAGTGCCCAAGGCCTGGATGCCGCCTTCATCGGCGTGCCCCTGGACATCGGTACCTCGCTGCGCTCCGGCACCCGCTTCGGCCCACGGCAGATCCGCGCCGAATCAGTGATGATCCGCCCGTACAACATGGCCACCGGTGCCGCCCCGTTCGACTCGCTGTCGGTGGCCGACATCGGTGACGTGGCGATCAACACCTTCAACCTGCTGGACGCCGTGCGCATCATCGAAGAAGCGTATGACGAGATCGTCGAGCACAACGTCATCCCGATGACCCTGGGCGGCGACCACACCATCACCCTGCCGATCCTGCGTGCGCTGCACAAGAAGCACGGCAAGATCGGCCTGGTGCACATCGATGCCCACGCCGACGTCAACGACCACATGTTCGGCGAGAAGATCGCCCACGGCACCACCTTCCGCCGCGCCGTGGAAGAAGGCCTGCTTGATTGCGACCGCGTGGTACAGATCGGCCTGCGCGCCCAGGGCTACACCGCCGATGACTTCAACTGGAGCCGCCGCCAGGGTTTCCGCGTGGTCCAGGCAGAAGAATGCTGGCACAAGTCGCTGGAGCCACTGATGGCCGAAGTACGGGAAAAGGTTGGCGGCGGCCCGGTTTACCTGTCGTTCGACATCGACGGCATCGACCCGGCCTGGGCACCCGGTACCGGCACCCCGGAAATTGGCGGCTTGACCACCATCCAGGCGATGGAGATCATTCGCGGCTGCCACGGCCTGGACCTGATCGGCTGTGACCTCGTCGAAGTCTCCCCGCCTTACGACACCACCGGCAACACCTCGCTGCTCGGCGCCAACCTGCTGTTCGAGATGCTCTGCGTGCTACCAGGCGTCGTGCGCCGCTGACCGACGGCCGCTCCTGCAAAAGAGCTGGCAGTACTTGCAATACCCCGGCAGGAGCCATGAGGGAGGGCCACAGAGGCCCGCCAACAACACGACAAGACCGCCGGGCGCCGTAAGCCGCCCGCGTGGTCGATCTCGCCATAATAAAGATAATCGGGAGACCCCCAATGGCCTTGGACATCATTGTTGTAATGATCTATACCGCCGGCATGCTCGGGCTTGGCTGGTATGGCATGCGGCGCGCAAAAACCCATGAAGACTACCTGGTAGCCGGGCGCAACCTCGGCCCGGTGCTGTACATGGGCACCATGGCCACCACCGTGCTCGGTGGCGCTTCCACCGTCGGCACCGTGCGCCTGGGCTACGTCCACGGCATCTCCGGCTTCTGGCTGTGCGCAGCCCTGGGCCTGGGCATCATCGCCATCAACCTGTTCCTGGCCAAACCGTTGCTGCGCCTGCGCATCTTCACCGTGACCCAGGTGCTTGAGCAACGCTACAACCCGACCGCACGCCAGGCCAGCGCCGTGATCATGCTGGCTTACGCGCTGATGATCGGCGTCACCTCGACACTGGCCATGGCCACCGTATTGCAGGTGCTGCTGGACCTGCCGTTCTGGGCTTCGCTGATGCTCGGCGGCGGTGTAGTGGTGCTGTACTCAACCATTGGCGGCATGTGGTCGCTGACCCTGACCGACATCGTCCAGTTCGTGATCAAGACCGTCGGCCTGATGTTCATCCTGCTGCCGGTATGCCTGTACAAGGCCGGTGGCTGGGACACCCTGGTGGCCAAATTGCCAGCCGCCAGCTTCCAGCTGACGACCATTGGCTGGGACACCATCATCACCTACTTCCTGATCTACTTCTTCGGCATCCTCATCGGCCAGGATATCTGGCAGCGGGTGTTCACCGCCCGTGATGAAAAGGTCTGCCAGCGTGCCGGTACCGTCGCCGGTGTGTACTGCGTGGTGTACGGCCTGGCCTGCGCTGCCATCGGCATGGCCGCCCATGTGCTGATGCCCGACCTGGCCAACCCGAATAACGCCTTTGCCGAGATGATCAAGAGCACCCTGCCCGATGGCATCCGTGGCCTGCTGATGGCCGCCGCCCTGGCAGCCATGATGTCCACCGCCAGTGCCGGCCTGCTGGCTGCCTCGACGACCGTGACCGAAGACCTGCTGCCCAAGCTGCGTGGCGGCAAGCAGTCGACCCTGGGCATGAGCCGCCTGTTTACCCTGCTCACCGGCCTGGTGGTGCTGGGCATCGCGTTGGTGGTGAACGATGTGATCAACGCCCTGACCCTGGCCTACAACCTGCTGGTCGGCGGCATGCTGATCCCGCTGATCGGGGCGATCTTCTGGAAGCGTGCCACCACCGCCGGCGCGATTGCCAGCATGTCGCTGGGCTTTGCCACCGCGCTGCTGTTCATGTTCAAGGACGGGCTGGAAGCCAACACGCCGATCTACTACAGCCTGGCGATCGGCTTGGTGAGCTTTGTAGTGGTTAGCTTGATGTCCCGCAGACCAGTTGGTGCGGTGAATCTGGCCTGATTAAACCAGGCTGCCTGTACTGGCAGACAACAAAAAGGCCGCAGCACCCACCAAGGTGCTGCGGCCTTTGTCTTGCTCTTCATTAGGATCAGCGACGACGCGGCTGGCGCTTGCGCTGCTCTTCATCAGTCGGGATCGGCACCGGCTGCAGGGGTGGTGGAATCAGCCCCAAGGCGACCGCCAGGTCATGGAGCCAGTTGGACAGTGGTTTATTCATAATGCCCCCTTGACGGGTCAGCCTCACGGCGAATCAATCCTGGGATGTTTCATACAGATCATAGCCTGATGTCCTGTATTACGCATGCCTATGCTCTTACAGATAAGGGCCATTTTGACGCGGATCAAGCCGTAGCGGCGCATTCCGACGACTGGTTAATCGTTTCGCTTTGTTGCAGGTCGATCCACGCCTGCAAATTCGCCCCACGCATACCCTGACGCCACATCAGCCAGGTGACCGCCTGATCGAACGGCGCCTGCAGCCGGTGCACCCTTACCTGGTTGCGCCCAGGCAGGCTGTCGAGCATCGACTGGGCCATCATCGCCACGCCGGCGCCGGCGATCACGCAGGCCAGCATGCTCTGGTACGACTCGATCTCCATGACCCGGCCCATGGGTGTGTGGGCATGGGCATACCAAGCCTCCAGGCGCATGCGGTACGAGCAGCCCTGGCGGAAGGTGAACACCGCCTTGCCCGCCACATCCTTGGCGGTGTGCACCGCCGGGTGCTCGGGGCTGGTGATCAGCACCAGTTGCTCCTCGCACAACGGCACGCCATCCAGCCCGGCCAGGCTCGGCGGGCCATCCACCAAGGCAGCATCCAACGTGTGGCCAAGCAGGCCTTCGAGCAGCTCGCCGCTGGGCGCTGCGCGCACCTGCAGGTTCACCGCCGGGTAGGCCTGGTGATAACGCGCAAGCAACGCCGGCAAATGAGTCGCCGCCGTGCTGTACATGGTCCCCAGTACGAAATCCCCGGCTGGCTGGCCGCCGCGCACGGCGGCCAGCGCCTCGTCGCGCAAGGCCGAAAGGCGGTTGGCATATTCCAGCAGCACCTTGCCCGCCGGCGACAGCTGCAGGCGCTGGCGCTCGCGCAGAAACAGCTCGACACCCAGTTGCTCCTCAAGCTGGCGCAGGCGCGTCGACAGGTTCGATGGCACACGGTGCAAGCGTTCGGCGGCACGGGTGACCGAGCCTTCTTCGGCCACGGCCTGGAAGATACGCAGCTGGCTGAATTCCACGACATTCTCCAAAACAGAACAACTTGATCATCATTATTCAATTTTATTGAAAATGAAACCGCCCTAACCTGCCAGTCATCGCTTACATCCGTGCAGGAGACCTGTCATGTCGCCACTCATCCAACTGCTGGCCAGCGCCGTGGCGCTGATGATGGCCATGGGCATCGGCCGTTTCGCCCTCACCCCACAACTGCCGCAACTGATCGCCGAAGGCCAGTTCGACCTGACGGTCGCCGGGCTGGTGGCGGCCGCCAACTACCTGGGCTACTTCATTGGCGCGGTGGACGCCATGTTCGCCCGTACACCCGGCCAGGTGCGCCTGCGCCTGCATGGCGGGCTATGGCTGTGCGTGCTGCTGACCCTGGCCTCATGGGCCGCCGACGGTTTCTGGGGCCACCTGTTGCTGCGCTTTGGCACCGGCGTGGCCAGTGCCTGGGTGCTGGTGATGATCACCAGCCTCAGCCAGCAGGTGGCCAACGCGCACAACCGCCAACGGCTGGGTGCCTTGGTGTTTGCAGGGCCCGGCCTGGGCATTGCCCTGACCGGCCTGTTGGCACTGGTGGCGCATATGCTGGGGCTGGGCTCCGCAGCACTGTGGCTGATCTATGCCGTGGCCGCGCTGGTGATGCTGCTGGCCGTGCGGCCTTGGCTGCCACGCGCGCTGCAAGCTGCACCCACCTCGTCGCCAGCGCAGCCGGGCCCGACTCGCAACGTCGGCATTGGCCGCCTGGGGCTGGTGTACGCGCTGTACGGCGTGGGTTACATCCTGCCGGCCACCTTCCTCTCGCAGATGGCCAACCAGCAGTTTCGTGGGCAGTGGATGGCCGACCTGTTCTGGCCGGCGTTTGGCCTTTCGGCAGCGCTGGGGGTGATGCTGGTGAGCCTGCGCCGTGGTGGCCGCACCTCGACCTGGCTCACCGCCACCTTGTGGTTGCAAGGGCTTGGCGTGCTGGCCTGCCTGATGGGCGGAGGGGTCGGGTTGGCGCTGGGTGTGGTGCTGTGTGGCGGGCCGTTCCTGGCCTGCATGCAACTGGTAATGCAGCGCTCGCGGGAGCTGGCACCGCATGCTACGCAGCGCAATGCCGGGCTGCTGACCGCGTGCTTTGCCCTGGGGCAGTTGAGCGGGCCGTTGCTGGCTGCGGTCAGCAGCCATTACAGCGGCGGGCTGCAGCCGGCGTTGATGCTGGCCGCGGTGGGTCTGGGGTTGGCGGGCGTGCTGGTGATGACCAGCGGGCGGAGTATTCAAGGTTGCCAGGCAGCAACCCGGGCAGCCTGATCAATTGATTTTGCCTGTACCTGCCCTATCGCCGGCAAGCCAGCTCCCACCGATATCCTTACCGCTTCAAGGCCTGCGGTACTCCTGTGGGAGCTGGCTTGCCGGCGATAGGGCCAGTGCAGGCAACCTTCAACCCACAAACTTGCGCAATTGCTGCTTCACCCAAGGCTCGGCACTCACCAGAACCACGCCCAGCAACACCAACAACGCGCCGATGACGAAATTGACGCTTAGCGGCTCGTCCAGCAGCAGTACCCCGAAGGTCACCCCAAACAGCGGGGTAATGAACGAAAACACCGCCAGGTTGGACGCCAGGTACTTGCGCAGCAACCAGAACCAGGTCAGGTAACTGATGAACGACACCACAATCCCCTGGAACAGCACGCTGCCCATCGCCAAGGGCGTCAGCGATACAGCGCCGATCTGCCCGCTAAGCAAGGCAATCAGCAACAGGCCGGCAAAACCCACCGCCAGCTGGTAGAACAAGGTCAAGGTAGCCGGTGCTTCCGACAGCCGCGAGCAGCGCACCACGACTGTGGTCGCGCCCCAGGCCAGCCCGGCGATCACGCCAAAGGCATCGCCCAGCAGCATGCTGCCATCCATCTCCTCGAACGACATGCCGCCAGCAAAGGCCATGGCAATGCCACCGAATGCCAACAGAATCCCCAACCACTGCAACAACCGCAGGCGCTCGCTGGGCAACCGGAAATGCAGACCCAACGCAGTGAACACCGGTGCGGTATAGAGGAACACCGACATGTGCGCCGCCGACGTCAACTTTAGGCCCTCGGCGATGAACAGGAATTCCACGCCAAACAGCCCGCCCGCGAGCAACCCGGCACGCCAGGTGCTGCCAACCTGTTCCCAGCCACCGCGCCAGCACAGCATCAGGGCCACCAGCACGGCGGCGATGCCATTGCGCAGCGCTGCCTGCATCACTGGCGCGATGTCGACGGCGGCGGTCTTGATCAGCACCTGCTGGCAACCCCAGATCAGGCACAGCCCCAGCATCACCTGAAAGGCAAAGGCGTCAGGGTTCTTGCGGACCGCACTCATAAGCGGGCCTGTAGGGTGATCGAAGGCATGGGCATAGGCTCGGCAGTATTCAGAAGCTACCGATTATCGGGTTTCCTTACCCGCTCTTGCCAGCCTCAAAACGACCTCAAGCGATCTGCGCCTTCGAAGACACCTGTTCGAAGGTGGCTTCATCCAGCGCATCCGCCTGCTCGTCCAGCACCTGGCGCGGGTGCTCAAAGCCCGGGATGCTGCTGTCGATCAGGCTCATCAGGCGTAACCCGCGCTCGGTCAGCACAAAGTTTTCGCCATTACCGCCCTCTTCTTCAGGCCGGCTTTCGATGAAGCCCCGCTCGAACAGCAGCTTTTCGTATTCGCAGGCATGGGTTTTCAGGTGGTCCAGGTCGCCCACCGGCTCACCCTTTGCGGCCTGGGCCGCGGCGTGCTGTTCGGCATAGGGGCGTGGCGTAAAGCTGTGACCGGCGCCGTTCTGCACCTCGTGCAGCAAACGTTCGATCAGGTCCCAGTCGTAGGCAATGCTCATGGTGATGGGCTCCAGCTGTGGACGGAAGGGGTACACAGGTTGGGACATGTCGCAGGGGGAGGTGTTCACAAAGATGAAGGCTGGGTGGAATGCCATGGTCTGAAGCCGCTGATGCGGCAATAGACAGAAACCATTTGCTGCATCGTCCCGTGTAGTTTATAAACTACATCCACTCGATGAAGAAAATCGAATCCAGCAGTTTCAGAAATTGGGTGACCGGACTCCGGGACATCAGCGCCAAAGCCCGAATCATTTCTCGGATCAACCGGTTGATGGAGGGTCTGCCTGGCGACGTATCTCCGGTTGGCCATGGTGTCAGTGAGCTCAGGATTCACTATGGGCCTGGCTACCGGGTGTACTTCCATCAGACGGGCAGCACATTCGTCATTCTGCTTTGTGGCGGCGACAAGAGCAGCCAACAGCGAGACATCAAGGCAGCCCACCAGATTCTGCGTTCGTGGAGGATGCAAAATGACTGAAACCTTCTCTGAATTCGACCCCGCCGAGTACCTCACTACGCCGGAAGCAATCGCGCAGTTCATGACCGATGCACTTGAGACCGGCGATGCCAGCTATGTCGCCAAAGCTGTTGGCGTGGTAGCGCGTGCAAAGGGCATGAGCGAACTGGCGAAAGAGACCGGGCTGTCCCGAGAGCAGCTTTACAGGTCATTCAGCGAACATGGTAACCCTACGCTCAAGTCGTTTCTCACCGTGATGAAGGCCTTGGGAATAGACATGACAGCGCGGCCTCACCTAGCCGGCTGATAACGTTCTGCGCCATCGGTCGTCGATGGTGAACTTGCTCGCTGCTGCAACCCTCCACTGCGCATAGCCACCGCTGGAGGTAGAAAGGATGAAACCGCTGCTGCCCATTACTTGCGCCATTGCCCTGTCCTGCGCCCTGCCCGCCTGGGCCTGCACACCGGAAGAAGCCACGCAGAAACGTGAAGAGCTGGCCGGTTTGGTTACCCAGTTGACCGAGCAGAACCCGCAGAAGGCCAAGGAGATCAATGAGGAGCTTCAGGGGATGGACCTGGAGACGGCGAGCAAGGACTTGCCCGACAAGTGTCAGCTGATAGACCAGCGAATCAAGGAACTGAAAACGGCGGAGAAGAAGGCTGAGTGATGGGTTATCAGCAATGGCCCTATCGCCGGCAAGCCAGCTCCCACAGGTATCCCGCTGAATTCAGCGTCTATGGAAACCCTGTGGGAGCTGGCTTGCCGGCGATAGGGCCTTGATAGCTACTTATTCAGCAGCAGGCTTGCGCTTTTTCAGCGGCGCCAGGCCGTCAGCGCTGGCCAGCGGTGCGTTGGCACGCGGTTTGGCAGTCGGCTTGCGCTTGGCGGCAGCTTTCTTGTCGCCGGTTTTTTTATCAACTTTCTTCTTCTTGGCCCCAACAGCCTTGCCCGAGGCCTTGACCTTCTTCGGCCCGCTGTAGGTGCCTTTCACTTCCTTGATGACACGGCGCTCGAACTGCTGCTTGAGGTAGCGTTCGATGCTCGACATCAGGTTCCAGTCGTTGTGGGTGATCAGCGAGATCGCCAGGCCTTCGCCACCGGCACGGCCGGTACGGCCCACGCGGTGCACGTACTCATCACCGCTGCGAGGCATGTCGAAGTTGATCACCAGGTCCAGGCCGTCGATGTCCAGGCCGCGAGCCGCCACGTCGGTAGCCACCAGCACCTTGGAGCTGCCTTGCTTGAAGCGCTCGATGGCCAGCTTGCGGTCCTTCTGGTCCTTCTCGCCGTGCAGCACGAAAGCCTTCACGTCCTTGGCCACCAGGTGACCGTAGATGCGGTCGGCCATGGCGCGGGTGTTGGTGAAGATGATCGCCTTGTCGAAGGTTTCGTTGGCCAGCAGCCACTGCGCGATGTGCTCTTTGTGCTGGTCGTGGTCGGCGGTGATGATCTGCTGGCGGGTGCCTTCGGCCAGCTGCGAGACGCTGTTGAGCATCAGGTGCTCAGGGTCTTTCAGCACCTTGCCGATGATGTCGCGCAGGGCAGCGCCACCGGTGGTGGCGGAGAACAGCAGGGTCTGCTCGCGGTTCTCGCACTCCTTGCACAGGCGCTCCATGTCTTCGGCAAAGCCCATGTCGAGCATGCGGTCGGCTTCGTCGAGGATCATCACCTGCACGTGGGACAGGTCAAGGTTGCCGGCGTTGAGCTGCTCAAGCAGGCGGCCCGGGGTGCCGATCAGCACGTCCGGTACCTTGCGCAGCATGGCTGCCTGTTCCTTGAAGTCTTCGCCGCCGGTCACCAGGCCGGCCTTGATATAGGTGAACTGCGAGAACAGCTCCACCTGCTTCAAGGTTTGCTGGGCCAGCTCGCGGGTCGGCAGCAGGATCAGCGCACGGATCTCGACGCGCCCGCCTTTCAGGTCAACCAGGCGGTTGAGCAGCGGCAGCACGAAGGCCGCCGTTTTGCCACTGCCGGTCTGCGCGGTTACACGCAGGTCGCGCCCTTGCAGGGCCAGGGGGATGGCCGCGGCCTGCACCGGGGTCGGCTCGACAAATTTAAGCTCGGCCACGGCTTTAAGCAGGCGTTCATGCAGGGCGAATTGGGAGAACACGGAGGTAACCTCAGGCAAGTGCGGGAAATTCAGTTGCATAGGGTAACGTTTTCTGCCGCCTTAGCCGAATTTCTTTTGGCAACTTTGTCGCCATCCGCGCTCTAATGGCACCTCGTTTCGCAACAAGACTGTACCCAAGCCCATGGATATACAACGAATCTGGCGTGACTCCCTCGACCTGTGGGGCACCCTCGACCAACACCCGATGCTGCACGCCGCCATTGGCCTGGCGGTGCTGCTGCTGATTTCCCTGGTACTCGGCCGCCTGGCGCGCTTCCTGATGCTGCACGGCGCGCGCCTGCTGGCCCGCCAACCGGCACTGAAGTGGCTGGACGACCTGCGCCACAACAAGGTGTTCCACCGCCTGGCGCAAACCACACCCTCACTGGTGCTGCAGTTCGGCCTGAAGCTGGTGCCGGAGTTGTCCGACACTGCCCAGCACTTCCTCGGCAATGTCGCCCTGGCCTTTACCCTGCTGTTCATGACCATGGCGCTGTCGTGCCTGCTGGATGCCCTGCTCGACATCTACGCCCGCACCGAACACGCCCGCACCCGCTCCATCAAGGGCTATGTGCAGCTGGCCAAGATGATGCTGTGGATCTTCGCTTCCATCGTCATCGTCGCCACCCTGATCGACCGCTCGCCGTTGTTGCTGCTGTCGGGCCTGGGTGCCATGTCGGCGGTGCTGCTGTTGGTGTACAAGGACACCCTGCTGTCGTTCGTCGCCAGCGTGCAGCTGACCAGCAACGACATGCTGCATGTGGGTGACTGGATCGAAATGCCCCAGGTGGGTGCCGATGGCGACGTGGTGGACATCACCCTGCACACGGTGAAGGTGCAGAACTTCGACAAGACCATTGTCTCCATCCCCACCTGGCGCCTGATGAGCGAGTCGTTCCGCAACTACCGCGGCATGCAGCAGTCCGGTGGCCGGCGGATCAAGCGCAGCCTGTTCATCGATGCGGCCGGGGTGCGCTTCCTGACCCGCGAAGAGGAGCAGCGCCTGAGCCAGGTGCAGCTGCTGGGCGACTACCTGGCCGGCAAGCGCCAGGAGCTGCAGAACTGGAACGAAGCGCTGGGGCCGGTGGCAGAGCTTTCAGCCAACCGCCGCAAGCTCACCAACATCGGCACCTTCCGCGCGTTTGCCCTGGCCTATCTGAAGAACCACCCCAACGTGCACCCGAACATGACCTGCATGGTGCGGCAGATGCAGACCACGGCCGAAGGCGTGCCGCTGGAGATCTACTGCTTTACCACTACCACGGTGTGGGCGGACTATGAGCGGATTCAGGGGGATATTTTCGATTATTTGCTGGCGGTGTTGCCGGAGTTCGGGTTGAGCCTGTATCAGCAGCCGAGTGGCAATGACATGCGGGTGGGGTTGAGTGGGCGTGTGGCGCAAGAGCCTGTGTCGCGTCGGCTGGAAGAGATGAGCGAGGCTTGAGATTGCCGGGGCTGCCTTGCAGCCCATTCGCAGCACAAGGCTGCTCCTACAGGAGATACGCGTTCCCTGTAGGAGCAGCCTTGTGCTGCGAATGGGGCGCAAAGCGCCCCCGAATCACCCCGCGTAACCCAACAGGTACAACAACCCGGTCAAGGTCACCAGCGACGCCACGGTCGACAACAGGATCGTCCGCGAAATCAGTCCCGCCTCGCGGTTGTAGTACTCCGCCAGCATGAACGGCCCGGTGCCGGTCGGCAGTGCCGCCAACAGCACCGCCGAAGCCGCCCACATGCTCGGCAGGCTGTACACCTTGTACGCCAGCACCCAGGTCAGCGCTGGCTGCCCCACCAGTTTCATGGCCACCAGCGGCCATGGGCTGGCCTGCGCGCCCGGGCGCTTTTCGGCCAGGAATGCACCCAGCGATATCAAGGCACACGGCGTGGTGGCCAACGCCAGCATGTCGAGAAAATGCAGCACCGGCTCGGCCAACCCCAAACCGCTCATGGCCCAGCCTGCCCCCACCAGCGGTGAAATCACCAGCGGGTTCTTCGCCAACGCCTTGCTCACCACCAGCATCGCCCGGCCGACCTGACGCTCTTCCTGCAGCCCGACCTCGATAAAGGTCAGCGATATGGCGAACACCAGGCACACCACGATCAACGACGAGATCAGCGCCGGCTGCAAGCCCGCCTGGCCGAACAGCAGCAGGCACAACGGAATACCGATGTAGCCGGTGTTGGCATACCCCGCACTGAGCCCGTCGATGCTCGCCGCCACCAGGCCATGGCCGCTGTACAGGCGCCACAGCAGCGTGACCACGAACATGGCCAGGGCGCCTGCGCCAAAGGCGACGATGAAGCCGGGGTGCCAGATTTCGCTCCAGGTGGCCGTGGCGGTCACCTTGAACAGCAATGCCGGCAGGCACAGCCAGACCACCATCTTGTTGATCTCGGCAGCGGCCTTGTCGCCCAGCTTGTTGGTCTTGCGGCACAGATAGCCGACCAGGATCAGGGCGAAGATCGGCGCAACAATGACGAAGATCGTGTGCATGTCAGGCCTTGTTGGCCAGCGGTGCCTGCGCGCGTGCGCCCAACCGGCTCAGCCACACCGACGCCAGGATGATCCCGCCGCCGATGAACAGCCGGCCCAGCGGCTCGTGCTGGTTCCAGATCAGCAGGTTCAACAGCAACCCCACCGGCACATGCAGGTTGTTCATGACCGCCAGCGTGCCGCCAGAAACCAGGCAGGCGCCCTTGTTCCACCAGTACAGGCCCAGCGCCGTCGGGCACAGGCCCAGGAACAGCAGCACCAGCCACTGCACATCAGTACTCGGCAGGTGCTGGGCATTGCCGAACAGCAGGAAGGCCGGCAGCACCACCAGCAAGGCGCCCAGGTAGAAGTAGCCAAAGCGGGCGTAGTGCGGCAGGTCACTGGGGTGGCGTGCGACCAGGTGGCGGTACAGCACCTGGCCGGCGGCATAGGTGAAGTTGGCGAGTTGCAGCAGCAGGAAGCCGATGAAGAACTCGCCGCTGATGCTGTCGAAGCGGATCACCGCAGCACCGCCTACGGCCACCAGCGCAGCCAGCAGCGCCCATGGGTTGAAACGCCGGTTCATGGCGTCTTCGATCAGCGTCACGTGCAGCGGCGTGAGGATGGTGAACAGCAGCACCTCTGGCACGGTAAGAACGCGAAAGCTCAGGTACAGGCAGACGTAGGTGATGCCGTATTGCAGGGCACCGATCAACAGCATCGAACGCATGAAGCGCGGTTCGACCTGGCGCCAGCGGGTCAACGGCAGGAACACCAGGCCCGCCAGCAGCACCCGTGCGAGCACGGCGAAGTAGCTGTCGACGTGCCCGGCCAGGTACTCGCCGATCAGGCTGAAGGAAAACGCCTGGATCAGCGCGACGATTATCAGGTAGCCCATGGTTGCCTCTCATGAATCAAGGCCGCGACCTTAGCGGGTTGCGGTAAATGAGTTCAACCATGAGGAATGTAGGGGCTGTGCCGGCCTCTTCGCGGGTGAACCCGCTCCCACAGGGATATCAGAGCACCTGAGACCTGTGATTTACCTGTGGGAGCGGGTTTACCCGCGAAGAGGCCCGCACAGGCAACCAGCAAATTCGAGGCAAAAAAAGCCCGGCGCTGATGGCCGGGCAGGTACACCCAAAGGAGCAAAAACAGGTGTCAGGGTTGGGAATTCAGTAAACCTCAGGCCACCGCCGCCAGTTTGGCCTTGGCCTGGTTGACGCCTTTCTCGTGGAACTCGCCGCTCATGTTCAGGCCTTCGGCATGGATGAAGTACACGTCATGAATGCCGATGAAAGCCATCACCTGGCGCAGGTACGGTTCCTGATGGTCGCTGGTGGCGCCGGCATGGATACCGCCGCGAGCAGTCAGCACGACAGCGCGCTTGCCGGTCAGCAGGCCCTGCGGGCCAGTGGGGGTGTACTTGAAGGTGATGCCGGCACGCAGCACGTGGTCCAGCCAGGCCTTGAGGGTGCTGGGGATGGTGAAGTTGTACATCGGCGCAGCCATCACCAGCACGTCGGCAGCCAGCAATTCATCAGTTAATTCGTTGGAACGGGCCAGGGCATCCAGTTCCGCTGCGCTGCGCTGTTCTTCGGGCTTCATCCAGCCACCCAGCAGGTTGGCGTCCAGGTGCGGTACCGGGTTCACGGCCAGGTCGCGCACAGTAATCTGATCGGCCGGGTGAGCGGCCTGCCATTGCTGGATGAAATCACGGGTCAGCTGACGGGAAACGGAATCCTGCTGGCGGGCGCTGCTTTCGATGATCAGTACGCGGGACATGGGGTGCCTCCATCGGCAAAAAGGGTGCGATTCGATGGAGGTGAGATTAAGGCTTGACCTATCGATAAAAAAGCGTAAAAAGTGGGTTCAATCAATCGATTAATCAGTTTTATTCCGCACTGCAGTTCAAGGCGATCCGCAATTTGATGATCTGCCGATTGAATTTGGCAGTGACATCGACGCTTTTACCGGCCGGAACGTTCACCCGGCGTACCCGCGGTGCTTCCGGGCCGTTGCGGAAGGTTACCTTGCACGCCGCCGGTACTTGCCCATAGTTGTTGAGGGTAATGGCGCCAATGTCGTAGGCCGTGTCATAGGCGGTGTAGTCGAGCTTGACCCCGGTCAGCTCCTTCTCCACATCGATGGGATAAGCCATGGCCCCGAGGGGCAGGCACATCAGTATTGCCGCACAACATTTCTTCATGGGCCGCTCTCCTTGAAAGAGCGCAGCTTAGGACAACAGGAGCGAAAGATGAAAGCGCCGCGCGTAACCCTTGACCAGTGGCGAACCCTGCAAGCAGTGGTCGATCACGGCGGGTTTGCCCAGGCCGCCGAGGCACTGCACCGGTCGCAGTCCTCGGTCAGCTACACCGTGGCCCGCATGCAGGAACAACTGGGCGTGCCACTGCTGCGCATCGACGGCCGCAAGGCGGTGCTCACCGAGGCCGGCAACGTGCTGCTGCGCCGCTCGCGCCACCTGGTCAAGCAGGCCAGCCAGCTCGAAGACCTTGCCCACCACATGGAGCAAGGCTGGGAGGCCGAGGTGCGCCTGGTGGTCGATGCCGCCTACCCCAGTGCCCGCCTGGTACGTGCCCTGGCCGCGTTCATGCCGCAAAGCCGCGGCTGCCGGGTGCGCCTGCGTGAAGAAGTGCTGTCTGGCGTAGAAGAAGTGATGCACGAAGGCATCGCCGACCTGGCCATCAGCAGCTACAGCATTGGCGGCTACCTGGGCGCCGAACTGAGCGCGGTGGAGTTCGTCGCCGTCGCCCACCCTGAACACAGCCTGCACCGCCTGGGCCGGGAACTCACCTTCCAGGACCTGGAAAGCCAGTTGCAGGTGGTCATCCGCGACTCCGGCCGCGCGCAGCCACGCGACGTCGGCTGGCTGGGCGCCGAACAGCGCTGGACCGTCGGCAGCCTGGGCACCGCCGCCACCTTTGTCAGCAGTGGCCTGGGCTTTGCCTGGCTGCCCCGGCACATGATCGAGCGCGAGCTGACTGAGGGCGTACTCAAACCGCTGCTGCTGGATCAGGGTGGCAGCCGCCACCCACTGTTCTACCTTTATTCGAGCAAAGAGAAGACCCTGGGCCCGGCCACGCAGATTCTCATCGACCTGCTGCGCAACTTCGACACCGCGCCACTGGACGTGCCCTTCGCAGCCCCCCCGCAAGCCTGAGAGGACCGCGCCCATGGCCTATTTCGAACACGAAGGATGCGCACTGCATTACGAGGAATATGGCCAGGGCGAACCCTTGGTGTTGCTGCACGGCCTGGGCTCCAGCTGCCAGGACTGGGAGTTGCAGGTGCCGGTGCTCAGCCGTCATTACCGGGTGATCGTCATGGACATACGCGGCCACGGCCGCTCCGACAAGCCCCGCGACGGCTACCAGATCGCCACCTTCAGTGCCGACCTGCTGGCCCTGCTCGAACACCTGCACACAGGCCCCGTGCACTTCGTCGGCCTGTCCATGGGTGGCATGGTCGGTTTTCAGTTCGCGGTCGACCACCCGCAGTGGTTGCGCAGCCTGTGCATCGTCAACAGCGCCCCCGAGGTCAAGCGCCGCACCCGCAGTGACTGGCTCTGGTGGCTCAAGCGCTGGGGCCTGGCGCGCCTGCTCAGCGTCGAAACCGTCGGCAAGGGCCTGGCCGAGCGCCTGTTCCCCAAGCCCCATCAAGCAGACCTGCGGCAGAAGATGGCCCAGCGTTGGGCACGCAATGACAAACGCGCCTACCTCAAGAGCTTCGACGCCATCGTCGACTGGGGCGTGCAGGAACGCATCGGGCAGGTCCACTGTCCAACTCTGGTGATCGCCGCCGACCACGATTACACCCCGATACAACTAAAAGAGCGTTACGTGGCCCTGATGCCCAACGCCACGCTGGCCGTCGTCGACGATTCCCGGCACGCTACGCCCCTCGATCAACCCGAGGTCTTCAATCAGACCCTGCTGCAGTTCCTCGCAACCGCTTCCACCTCTCAAGGATCTTTGAGCCCATGCTGAAAAAACTCCTGCTCACCGCCTGCTCGGTCGCCTTCGCCACCAGCGTCATGGCCTCCGACAAGACCCCGCACGTCCTGCTCGACACCAGCTTCGGCCAGGTCGAAATCGAGCTGAACGCCGAGAAGGCGCCGATCAGTACCAAGAACTTCCTCGAGTACGTCGACAGCGGCTTCTACAACAACACCATCTTCCACCGCGTGATCCCGGGCTTCATGGTCCAGGGCGGCGGCTTTACCGACCAGATGGCGCAGAAGAACACCAAAGACCCGATCAAGAACGAGGCCAGCAATGGCCTGTTGAACACCCGCGGCACCTTGTCGATGGCACGCACCTCGGACCCGAACTCCGCCACCAGCCAGTTCTTCATCAACGTGGCCGACAACGACTTCCTCAACCCGGGGCGTGACCGTGGCTACGCCGTGTTCGGCAAAGTGACCAAGGGCATGGAGGTGGTCGACCAGATCGTCAACTCGCCAACCACCATCAAAAAAGGCATGCGCGATGTACCGGCCGACCCGGTCTACATCAAGTCGGCCAAACGCATCGACTGACCGCAGGCTTCACAAGGACGTGAAACCGCCTGAGGGTCGGGTTGAACAGGAGTGTTGTCACCCATGCTGTACCGCCGTTTCGAACAACTGATCGATATTTTTCGCGAAGCGCCCAGCGAGTCACCGCCGTCCACGGTGTGGCCGTTCTACCTGTATTACCTGCGCCAGGTGTGGCCAAGCTTCCTCGCCCTGCTAGTGGTCGGCCTGTTCGCCTCGCTGATCGAGGTGGCGATGTTCAGCTACCTCAGCCGCATCATCGACCTGGCCCAGGGCACGCCAAACGCAAACTTCTTCAGCGAGCACAGCGGTGAACTGATCTGGATGCTGGTGGTGATCCTGCTGCTGCGGCCGTTGTTCTTCGGCCTGCACGACCTGCTGGTGCACCAGACCATCAACCCCGGCATGACCAGCCTGATCCGCTGGCAAAACCACACCTATGTGCTCAAGCAGAGCCTGAACTTCTTCCAGAGCGACTTCGCCGGGCGCATCGCCCAGCGCATCATGCAGACCGGCAACTCGCTGCGTGATTCTGCCGTGCAGGCGGTGGACGCGCTGTGGCACGTGCTGATCTACGCCATCACCTCGCTGGTGCTGTTCGCCGAGGCCGACTGGCGCCTGATGCTGCCGCTGCTGGTCTGGATCGCCGGCTACATCGCCGCGCTGTTCTACTTCGTGCCGCGGGTCAAGGAGCGCTCGGTGGTCTCATCCGACGCCCGCTCCAAGCTGATGGGGCGTATCGTCGATGGCTACACCAACATCGCCACGCTGAAGCTGTTCGCCCATACCGACTACGAGCAGCAGTACGCGCGTGAAGCGATCCGCGAGCAAACCGAGAAAACCCAGCTGGCCTCGCGGGTGATCACCAGCATGGATGTGGTCATCACCACCCTCAACGGCCTGCTGGTGGTCGCCACCACGGGCCTGGCGCTGTGGCTGTGGAGCCAGTCAATGATCACCGTTGGCGCCATCGCCCTGGCCACCGGCCTGGTGATCCGCATCGTCAACATGTCGGGCTGGATCATGTGGGTGGTCAACGGCATCTTCGAGAACATCGGCATGGTCCAGGACGGCCTGCAGACCATCGCCCAACCGGTTACCGTCACCGACCAGCCCAACGCGCCAGCGCTCAAGGTCAGCCGCGGCGCGGTGCATTTCGATGATGTCGACTTCCACTATGGCAAGGCTGCCAATGTGATCGAAGGGCTCGACCTGAACATTCGCCCGGGCGAAAAAATCGGCCTGATCGGCCCGTCCGGGGCGGGCAAGTCGACCTTGGTCAACCTGCTGCTGCGCCTGTATGACGTGCAGGGCGGGCGTATCCTCATCGATGGCCAGGACATTGCCAAAGTCAGCCAGGCCAGCCTGCGCGCACAGATCGGCATGATCACCCAGGACACCTCGTTGCTGCACCGCTCGATCCGCGACAACCTGCTGTATGGCCGCCCCGACGCCAGCGAGGCCGAGTTGCACGAGGCGGTTCGTCGCGCCCGCGCCGACGAGTTTATCCCGCAGTTGTCGGACGCCCAGGGGCGCACCGGTTTCGATGCCCATGTGGGCGAGCGCGGGGTCAAGTTGTCGGGCGGCCAACGCCAGCGCATCGCCATTGCCCGGGTGCTGTTGAAGAATGCGCCGATCCTGATCATGGACGAAGCCACGTCAGCGCTGGACTCGGAGGTAGAGGCAGCCATCCAGGAAAGCCTGGAGACGCTGATGCAGGGCAAGACCGTGATTGCCATTGCCCATCGGCTGTCGACCATCGCGCGGATGGACCGGCTGGTGGTGCTGGACAAGGGCCGGATTGTCGAGAGCGGCAGCCATGCCGAGTTGCTGGAGCAGCAAGGGCTGTATGCCCGGTTGTGGCATCACCAGACCGGGGGCTTTGTCGGGGTCGACTGACGCCTGCACCGGCCTCTTCGCGGGCTCGCCCGCTCCCACAGGTTCACCACAGGCCATCAGATCTGTGCAATACCTGTGGGAGCGGGCAAGCCCGCGAAGAGGCCGGTACAGGCAACACAAAATGCTCAGTCCCGACGGTAGGGCAACATCCCCCTGGCCTCCTCGGCATACCCCTTGACCCCTTCTCGCTCCTGCAGCAGAAAATCCTCCACCGCCCGCCGCAACCCTGGGTGCAGCAGGTAATGCCAGGACCGCGTCAACACCGGTTCAAACCCGCGTATCAGCTTGTGCTCGCCCTGCGCCCCGGCATCGAAACGCTGGTAACCCTCGGCAATGGCAAAGTCCATGCCCTGGTAGAAACACGTTTCGAAATGCAGCCGGTCAAACTCATCCAGGCACCCCCAGTAACGGCCAAACAGGCTGTCGCCCCCCACCAGGCTCAAGGCCATCGCCACATCACGCCCACCCTGGCGGGCCATCACCACCCGCAGCGCCTCGGGCATACGCTCGGCCAGCAGGCTGAAAAACTCGCGGGTCAGGTAAGGCGCGCGTCGGCGCACCGCATAGGTGTTGGCATAACATTGAAAGACGAAATCCCACTGTGCCTCGTCCAGTTCATCACCGCGGTACCAACGGAATTCGATGCCCTGCCCCGCCACCTGCTCACGCTCCTTGCGCATCTGTTTGCGCTTGCGCGAGCTCAGGCTGTCGAGAAAATCCTGGAAGTCGCGATAGCCCCGGTTTTGCCAGTGAAACTGGCAACCCAGGCGCTCCATCCACCCGGGCAGGCCGGCCAACTGCGCGTCCAGCGCCGGGTCGGTGAAGTTGATGTGGGCACTGGAAAGGCCGCCCTTGCCCAGGTACTCCGGCAGGGCCTGCAGCATCAACAAACCGTCGGCCGGATCGGCCGCCAGCAGGCGTGGGCCGCTGACCGGGCTGAACGGCACAGCGCCGAGCAGCTTGGGGTAGTAGGCGATACCAGCCCGTTCACAAGCATCGGCCCAGCCATGATCGAACACATACTCGCCAAACGAGTGCCACTTGCGGTACGCCGGCAACAGCGCCCGCACCTGCCCGTCACGCTCCAGCACCAGGTGCTCGGCGGCCCAGCCGGTGTTGCGCTGCACGCTGCCGCTGTCTTCCATGGCGCTGAGGAAGGCATGGCGCAGGAACGGTTGGCCCGCCGGCACCAGGGCATCCCAGGTGGCCGCCGGAAGATCACGCAGATGGGCAAGGCTATACAGGCTGGTCACGGTTTCGGCTCGCTGTCTGAAGGCGTTCAGTATCCCCAAGGAACGCCCGGCACTCAAATGACGAACGCCGTGCTGATCCTTTTATTCTCAATTACTTAACAACAGTGCCACTAATTAGACATTAATCTGTCATTGGCCCCCGCAATACTTGCGCCTGTTTTCCGGAACCCCAGAACCTGTCTATTCAGGCCCTTTCCGAAGACATGCCAACGCAGGGGCAGGCGCTTGAGCCTCCCCCATTTTTTTTCAGTAGGGAGAACCTTATGCGTCTTGTTTCTACACTTACCGGAGTGAGCCTCACCGGCATGATGCTGGCTCTGAGCGCCCCGGCCAGTGCTGCTGTCGACGCCAAGCTGCTCGAAATGCTCCGCGCCAATGGCTCGATCAACCAGGCGCAGTACAGCGAACTGCAAGGCGACCTGGCAAAAGAAACCAAGGAAAAGGCCGACCAGAAAGCTCAGTCCGAACGTATGAGCTCCTTTGAACAAAAAGTGGCATGGGCCGCCAAGACCCAGATCAAGGGTGACGTGCGCCTGCGTTACGAAGACGTCAACGTCGACAATCCGATCTCCCGCAGTGGCAACCAGGACCGTGAGCGCGTGCGTGCCCGTGTCGGTTTCTATAGCGAGATCAACCCGCAGGTCGACGCCGGTGTACGTGTGGCCACCGGCAGCAGCGCCGATGCTCGCTCGACCAACCAGAGCCTGGACAACTACTTCGAGAAGAAATCGCTGTGGGTCGACCTGGCCTACCTCGACTGGCACCCGACTGCCGTGCCAAACCTGCACCTGATCGGCGGCAAGATGATGCAGCCCTGGGTGAGCATGGGCGACATCATCTGGGACAGCGACATCAACCCGGAAGGTGTGGCGGCCACCTACAAGACCAACCTCGGCCCGGCTGAAGTGTTCGGCAGCATCGGCCACTACAACCTGAAGGACAACGTCGACGGCGACGGCGTGCAGTACAAGCACGACGCACAGCTGTATGCGGCCCAGTTGGGTACCAAGTTCAATGCGGCTGACACCGTCAAGGTCACCATTGGCGGCAGCATCTACGGCTACGACAACGACAAGGCCTCGGCTGCCCTGGCTTCGCTGGGCAACACCACCAACGAGTTCCAGCTGGTGGAAGGTTTCGGCCAGGTCGACTTTACTGGCTTCGCCATCCCGCTGTCGGCTTACGGCCAGTTCGTCAAGAACACCGAAAGCACCGACGGCAAGGACAAGGCCTGGCTGGCCGGCCTGAAAAGCAAGATCGGCGCCTGGAGCCTGGACTACAACTACCGCGACGTGCAGCGTAACGGTGTAGTCAGCCTGTTCACCGACTCCGACTTCGGTAACGGCTTCACCGGTTCCCGTGGCCACAAGTTCAAGGTGGGTTACGAAATCGACAAGAACTTCGCCCTGGGCGCGGCCTACATGATGGCCAAGACCGATTATTCCAACCTGCCGAACAGCGATGCTGACGTAGACACCCTGCAGGTGGACCTGGAAGCCAAGTTCTAAGCGACACCCTCCTCTGCTTCACTCTGAAGCGGGAAATGCCGACCCCATCCGGCGTTTCCCGCTTTTTTTTGCCTGTGACATTGCAAGGGGCTGCTTTGCAGCCCATTCGCAGCACAAGGCTGCTCCTACAGGGGGACGCGATCCCTTGTAGGAGCAGCCTTGTGCTGCGAATGGGCCGCAAAGCGGCCCCGGCTATCTCGGATCAGACCAGGCAATCAGCGCTTGCGCAGAATCACGCTACCAATCGAATACCCCGCACCAAACGAGCTCAACACACCCAGCGAGCCCTTGGCCAGGTCATCCTGGTACAGGTGGAAGGCAATCACCGACCCCGCCGAACTGGTGTTGCCATAACGGTCGAGAATCACCGGTGCATCTTCCTCGGCCACTTCACGCCCCAGCAGCTTCTTGACGATCAGGTGGTTCATGCTGAGGTTGGCCTGGTGCAGCCAGAAGCGCTTCACATCGCTCGGCTGCAGGCCGTTTTCCTGCAGGTGCTCACCGATCAGCTCGGCCACTTTCGGGCACACCTCGCGGAACACCTTGCGGCCTTCCTGGATGAACAATTTGTCTGCCGCACCTTCGCCTTCTTCCGCCGCACGGTTGAGGAAGCCGAAGTTGTTGCGGATGTTGTTGGAGAACTCGGTCCACAACTTGCTGCTGACGATCTCGAACTGGTGCGCCGAGGTGGCCTGGTCGGCACGCTCGATCAGCACCGCGGTGGCGGCATCACCGAAAATGAAATGGCTGTCACGGTCACGGAAGTTCAGGTGGCCGGTGCACACCTCCGGGTTGACCATCAGCACCGCGCGCGCCTGGCCCAGGGCCACGCTGTTGGCGGCGGTCTGGATGCCGAAGGTGGCCGACGAGCAGGCTACGTTCATGTCGAAGGCAAAGCCCTGGATGCCCAGCGCCTGTTGTACTTCGATGGCAATGGCCGGGTATGGGCGCTGCAAGTTGGAGCAGGCGACGATCACCCCGTCGACATCGGCAGCCGTGCGGCCGGCGCGCTCCAGGGCCTGGCGAGCGGCGGCCACGGCCATTTCGCAGAGCACCGACGGTTCGTCGTTGGAACGCTCTGGCAGGCATGGCTTCATGCGCTGCGGGTCGAGAATGCCGGCCTTGTCCATGACGAAGCGGCTCTTGATGCCCGAGGCCTTTTCGATGAATGCCGCGTCAGACACCGGCGCCGCTTCGACCTCACCGCGCTCGATGGCGGCGGCGTTGTCCTGGTTGAACTGCTGCGACCAGGCGTTGAAAGAGGCCACCAGTTCTTCGTTGGAAATGCTCTGGGCCGGGGTGTACAGGCCGGTGCCGCTGATCACGACGTTATGCACGGTCGTTCCTCTGGTCAAAGGCCATCGCCACGGGGCGCTGGCTGGGAATATGACAGGATAATGGCACTTTAGTGCCAATTTAAGGGCGAGGGCTGCGCCCTCGTTCGCGGGTAAACCCGCTCCCACAGGGGCCGCAGCACGGCCCCGAATTGCATCAATATTGCCACAAATGAAGCAGTTTAGCCCTCCACCTGGCTCCACTGCTTGCTCAATCTTTTGTCAGAAATCGGCACTTTGGTCCCCAACTGCTGGGCAAACAGCGACACCCGATATTCCTCCAGCCACCAGCGGTACAAAGCCAGTTGCTCGTCACGCTTGCCCTCCTGGGCATGCTTGTCGGCACGGGCCTTGTACTGCGCCCACAGGTTGGCCAGTTCGCCGGACCAGACGCGGTCCTTCTGCACTTGCGAACCCAGCTTCTCCAGGCGCAGTTCCACCGCCTTGAGGTAACGCGGCAGCTCCTTGAACCAGGCCCCGGGGGTTTCGCGCACAAAACCCGGGTACACCAGGTTGCTTAGCTGCTGCTTGATGTCGTTCAGCGCCACCGCCTGGCTCAGGTCGATCTTGCCCTTGAAGCGCTTCTGCAGGCCATGCCAGAGTTTCAGCACCTCCAACGTCAAGCGCGCCAGGCGCTCGGCATGCTCGGCCCAGCTGCCGCGCTTGCGTTCAGCCAGCCCGGCCAAGGCCGCGCCATCACGAGGCAGCGGTTGTTCGCCTTCGAGGATGCAGCTGTCCAGGCTGGCCAGCAGAATGTCTTCGACCAGCGCCTCGACCCGGCCCATGTCACGGTACAGCAGGCCCAGTTCGGTCAGCCCCGGCAGCTTGCCGCGCAGGAACTTGGCCGGCTCGGCCAGTTGCTGCAGCAACAGCCGTTGCAACGCGCGGCGGTGCTGGAACTCGGCTTCGGCCTGGGTCGAGAAGCGCCCTTCGCGCACAGTGCCATTGTCTTCCACCAGCGCCGGGTACACGGTCATCGACAGGCCGGCAATCTTCTGCTGGGCAGTCTGTTTCACTTCGCTGAAGGCTTTGGCCTGCACCGGCTGTTCGCTTTTGGCATCACGCGGCACCGCCAGCGCTGCCTGGCTGGCAGCGGCAAAGCGTGCAGTCAGTTCGGCCAGGTCGCGGCCTTCGCCAAGGAACTTACCTTGGCCATCGACCACTTCGATGTTCATCCGCAGGTGGCCTTCGACCAGCTTGACCGATTCGTCCCAGGCCTCATCGGACACCCGCGCACCGGTCATGCGCAACAGCTCCTGGCCCAGGGCCTGCGGCAGCGCCCCTTGGCCGAAAGTCATGCGCGCCAGCGAAGCCTTGACGAAGTCCGGCACCGGCACGAAGTTCTTGCGCAGGGCCTTGGGCAGGTTGCGCACCAGCGCCACGCACTTGGCTTCCAGCAGGCCGGGCACCAACCATTCCAGGCGCTCGCCGGGCAGGCTTGGCAACAGCGGTGCCGGCACCCGCACGGTCACGCCGTCACGCGGGTGGCCGGGCTCGAAGTGGTAGCTCAGCGGCAAGCGCAGCTCGCCCACCTGCATGCTGTCGGGGTATTGCGCTGCGGTTACTTCGCTGGCCTCGCGGGCCAGCACGTCTTCTTCGCGCATGATCAGCAGGTTGGCGTCTTTCTGGCTGCCCATGCGGTACCAGCTGTCGAAGGTCGCAGTCTGGTGGATTTCCGCTGGCAGGCGCGCTTCGTAGAAGGCGTACAGCGTTTCTTCGTCGGCCAGGATGTCGCGCCGACGGGCCTTGGCCTCCAGCTCGTCGAGTTCTTCAAGCAGGCGCTTGTTGGCCGCCAGGCACCTGGCCCGCGACTGGATTTCGCCCCCCACCAGGCCTTCGCGGATAAACAGCTCGCGCGAGGTGACCGGGTCGATCGGGCCGTAGTGCACCGGGCGGCGGCCAACCAGGATCAGGCCGTACAGCGTGATCTGCTCATAGGCCACCACCTGCCCGCGCTTCTTCTCCCAGTGCGGTTCGAAGTGGTTCTTCTTGATCAAGTGGCCGGCCAGCGGCTCGATCCAGTCCGGCTCGATCTTGGCCACCATGCGCGCGTACAGCTTGGTGGTCTCGACCAGTTCGGCGGCCATTACCCACTGCGGGCGCTTGCGCCCCAGGCCCGACGACGGGTGCACCCAGAAGCGCCGTTGGCGGGCACCCTGATAGTCACCCTCTTCGGTCTTCTGGCCGATCTGGCTGAGCAGCCCGCTGAGGATGGCCTTGTGCATCTTCTGGTAGTCAGAAGGTTCCTTGTTCACCGTCAACTGCAGCTCACGGCAGATCAGTGCCAGCTGGCGGTGGGCATCGCGCCATTCACGCAGGCGCAGGTAATTCAAGAAGTTCTTGCGGCACCAGTTGCGCAGCGGGTTGGCCGTCAGCGCCTGGCGCTGCTCTTCGAAACCACGCCACAGGTTGACCAGCGCGGCGAAGTCGGAGTCCACATCTTTCCACTGTGCGTGGGCCTGGTCGGCAGCCTGCTGGCGCTCCGGCGGGCGTTCGCGCGGGTCCTGCACCGACAGCGCACTGGTGACGATCAGCACTTCCTGCAGGCTGCCCAGGCGTGCGCCTTCGAGCAGCATGCGGCCCAGCCGTGGGTCGACCGGCAGGCGCGCCAGCTGGCGGCCGATCGGGGTCAGCTGGTTCTCGCGGTTGACCGCCGACAGCTCTTGCAACAAGTTGAAGCCATCGCTGATGGCCTTGCCATCCGGCGGCTCTATGAACGGGAAGGCATCGATCGCGCCCAGGCGCAGGTGCAGCATCTGCAGGATCACCGCCGCCAGGTTGGTGCGCAGGATCTCCGGGTCGGTGAACGCCGGCCGGCTATTGAAATCCTCTTCGCTGTACAGGCGTACGCAGATGCCGGGCTCGACCCGGCCGCAGCGGCCTTTACGCTGGTTGGCACTGGCTTGCGACACGGCCTCGATGGGCAGGCGCTGCACCTTGGCGCGGTAGCTGTAGCGGCTGATGCGCGCGGTACCGGTGTCGATCACGTAGCGGATGCCAGGCACGGTCAGCGAGGTTTCGGCAACGTTGGTGGCCAGCACCACGCGGCGCCCGGTGTGCGGCTGGAAGATGCGCTGCTGCTCGGCCGGCGACAGGCGCGCGTACAGCGGCAAAATCTCGGTGTGGCGCAGTTGCGCCTTGCGCAGGATCTCGGCGGCATCGCGGATTTCCCGCTCGCCCGGCAAAAAGATCAGCACATCGCCCGGGCCCTTGCCCTCACTGCGCTCATGGTGCGCCAGCTCATCCAGGGTGGCGAGGATGGCCTGGTCGACGGTGAGGTCGTCCTCGATCTGGTTGCCTTCCTCGTCCTGCTCGCTGGTCAGCGGGCGGTACCAGGTGTCCACCGGGAAGGTGCGCCCGGACACCTCGATGATTGGCGCGTTATCGAAGTGCTTGGAGAAGCGCTCCAGGTCGATGGTCGCCGAGGTGATGATCAGCTTCAGGTCTGGCCGGCGATGCAGCAGGGTCTTCAGGTAGCCAAGCAGGAAGTCGATGTTCAGGCTGCGTTCGTGGGCTTCGTCGACAATGATTGTGTCGTAGCGCTCCAGCAGGCGGTCGTGCTGGGTTTCGGCCAGCAGGATGCCGTCGGTCATCAACTTGACCAGGGTATTGGAATCGCTCTGGTCTTCGAAACGCACCTGGTAGCCGACCAGCCCGCCCAAGGGCGTGCCCAGTTCCTCGGCAACCCGCGCTGCCACGCTACGCGCGGCGATCCGGCGCGGCTGGGTGTGGGCGATCAGGCCATGGCTGCCACGGCCCAGCTCCAGGCAGATTTTCGGCAGCTGGGTGGTCTTGCCCGAACCGGTTTCGCCAGCGATCACCAGCACCTGGTTTTCGGCCAGGGCCTTCTTGATTTCATCACGCTTGGCGGCGATCGGCAGGTTGTCGTCGTAGCGCACGGTCGGCACGCTCTGCTGGCGCGCGGTGACCTGGGCGCAGGAGGCCTGGACCTTCTCCACCCACTGCGCCAGCTTCGCCTCGTCGGGGCGCTTGCGCAGTTCGTGCAGTTGCCGGCGCAGACGATGGCGGTCGGCGATCATGGCGTGGTCGAGGTTTTGCAGCAGTTTGTCGATGGCGTGGTCAGTCATGGGGCTTTTTAGTGATGCAGGTGAGCCTGCTTTTTCATGATCGGCATTCGAAGGATGCGCGATTGTCGCAGATTTGGGCCTACTTTGCTGTCATGGCTGGCACGGTCCCTGTAGGAGCGGCCTTGCGTCGCGATGGGCTGCGGCAGCAGCCCCAGGATCTGCGCCCCAGCACAAATTGCCGGGTCTGCTATCGCAGCCCATCGCGACACAAGGCCGCTCCTACAGGGATCGTGTAGAGGCTGAAAGTTTAGCAAGGGCATATGTAAAGGTTGCCATTCACTGCTTTAATCAACCTTACGCCGCATGTGAGTATCAAAGGCATGACTCCCGTCCAGCCCATCGCCCCACCGTCGTCCCGCCCTTCGCTACCGAAGGCCCGGAGCCGTGCCGGGGAAAATCCGCTGGTGCACATCATCCTCGCCTTCTGGGCCCTGTGGCACTGCCGCCACGCGCGCCCACCAGACACCTCGCTCACGCCATTGTGACCAAACCCGGCCTCCTTCTGGCCGTTTGACTCAACTGGGCCGCCTGCTTGTGCGGTGGCCCTGTGCGCCCGTGAGCGAATCAATCATGCACTTTGCACCCGTAGAGCAGGCTACCCGTTTCCTGGCCGAAAACCCCGATATCGAGCTGTTCGAACTGTTTATCCTCGACGCCAATGGCGTACCGCGCGGCAAGCTGTTGCACCGTGATGAACTGCTGGCCGTTTACCAGACCGGCCGGCCGCTGCCCAGCACCATCCTTGGCCTGACCCTGAACGGCGACGACGTGGAAAACTCGGGCCTGGTGTGGGACGTGGGCGACATCGACTGCCGCGCCTACCCGCTTGAAGGCAGCCTGGTGCGCTTGCCCTGGCGCCGGGTGCCCACCGCTGCCGTGCAGGTCAGCATGCACCCGAGCGAGGGCCTGCCGGCCAGCATCGCCGACCCGCGTCATGTGCTGCTGCGCACCATCGAAGCGCTGAAAGCCGACGGCTACCACCCGGTGATGGCCTGCGAGCTGGAGTTCTTCCTGCTCGACCAGCAACGCGATGCCCAGGGCCGCCCGCAACCGGCACTGGACAACGACGGTGGCCGCCCGCGCTCCACCCAGGTCTATGGCCTGCGGGAGCTGGAGCAGATCGAACCGTTCCTCGCCGACCTGTACGCCGCCTGCAAGGCCCAAGGCATTCCGGCGCGTACCGCTATTTCTGAATACGCCCCCGGCCAGGTGGAAATTACCCTGGAGCACGGCGATGCGCTGCAGGCGATGGACCAGGCCGTGCGCTACAAGCGTTTGGTGAAAGGCGTGGCCCATGCCCACGGCATGCAGGCCTGCTTCATGGCCAAGCCGTTTGCCAACCTGGCCGGTACCGGCATGCACATGCACCTGAGCCTGGCCGACAGCGCTGGCAACAACCTGTTCGCCAGTGAAGACAAAGCCGGCACCCCGCTGCTGCGCCAGGCTGTGGCCGGCATGCTGCGCCACCTGCGCGAGTCGCTGCTGCTGTTCTGCCCCAACGCCAACTCGTTCCGCCGCTTCCAGGCCAACAGCTATGCGCCGCTTGCGCCGACCTGGGGCGTGGACAACCGCACCGTGAGCCTGCGCGTGCCAGGCGGTCCGGCCAACAGCCGGCATGTGGAGCACCGCATCTGCGGCGCCGATGCCAACCCCTACCTGGCTGCCGCGGCGATCCTCGCCGCCAGCCACCGGGGCATTCGCGAACAGCTGGACCCGGGCGCACCGGTGGAAGGCAACGGCTATGCCCAGGCCACCGAACACCTGCCCACCGACTGGCTGACCGCCCTCGACGCCCTGCACCATTCCCATTGGGCCCGCGAAGCATTGGGCGAAGACTTCCTTGGCGTGTACCTGAAGGTCAAACGCGCCGAGTACCGCCAGTTCATGGCCGAAGTCAGCGAGCAGGACTGGCGCTGGTACCTGCACCAGGCCTGAGCCCCTACATAACAAGGAACATCCATGAACGCAGCATTGAACAAAGGCCCGGCGCAGCGTGCGCCGTCCTACTACAGCGCCACCCTCAACGACCACACCGAGTACCCGCAGCTCAAGGGCACGGTGCAGGTGGATGTGGCCATCATCGGTGGCGGCTTCACCGGCGTGGCCACGGCGGTGGAGCTGGCCGAGCGTGGCCTGAAGGTGGCCATCGTCGAAACCAACCGCATCGGCTGGGGCGCCAGCGGGCGCAATGGCGGCCAGGTCACCGGCAGCCTGTCGGGCGACGAGGCCATGCGCACGCAGATGCGTAGCCACCTGGGCACCGAAGTCGACGATTTCATCTGGCACCTGCGCTGGCGCGGGCACCAGGTGATCGAACAGCGCGTGGCGCGCTATGGCATCGACTGCGACCTCAAGCACGGCCACCTGCATGCGGCGATGAAGCCCTCGCACATGAACGAGCTGCGCGCATTCGAGGCCGAGGCACAGCGCCGGGGCATGGGCGAGCAGGTGCAACTGCTCGACCGCGCGGCGGTGGCCGAGCACCTGCAAAGCCCGCTGTACCTGGGTGCGTTGAAGAACCTGCGCAACCTGCACCTGCACCCGCTCAACCTGTGCCTGGGTGAGGCCCGCGCTGCCCACAGCCTGGGTGCACTGATCTTCGAAAACTCCGAGGTGCTGGACATCGTCCACGGCCCGCGACCAGCGGTGGTTACCGCCCACGGCCGGGTCGAGGCACGCCAGGTGATGCTGGCCGGCGACGTGTACCACAAACTGGAAAAGCGCCAGCTCAAGGGCAAGATCTTCCCGGCCATGGGCGGCATCGTCACCACCGCGCCGTTGGGTGAGCTGGCCGAGCAGATCAACCCGCAGGACCTGGCGGTGTACGACTGCCGATTCGTGCTCGACTATTACCGCCTGACCGCCGACAAACGCCTGCTGCTCGGGGGTGGCGCCAACTACTCAGGCAAGGATTCACGCGACATCGAAGGCGAACTGCGCCCGTGCATCGAGCGCACCTTCCCGGCGTTGAAGGGGGTGCCGATCGAGTTCCAGTGGAGCTGCGCCATGGGCATCGTGGTCAACCGCATCCCGCAGCTGGGCAAGCTGTCGGACAACGTGTGGTACTGCCAGGGTTATTCGGGGCACGGCATTGCCACCAGCCACATCATGGGCGAGATCATGGCCGAGGCGTTGACCGGGACACTGGAGAAGTTCGACACCTTTGCCCAGTGCAAGCATGTGCGGGTGCCGATGGGGGATTTGCTGGGTAATCCGCTGCTGGCGGCGGGGATGTGGTACTACCAGATGCTGGAAAAACTGCGCTGAAGCATTCGCGGGCATGCCCGCTCCCACAGGTATAGCGCAGCCCTCTGACTCGGCGCTTGACCTGTGGGAGCGGGCATGCCCGCGAAGAAGCAGGTGAGGTCGATCAGGCGATCTTCTTCAGGCCTTGCTTCTTGAGTTCTTCATCGCGTAGCTCGCGGCGCAGGATCTTGCCCACGTTGGTGGTCGGCAGCGCATCGCGGAACTCGATCTGGCGCGGCACCTTGTAGCCGGTCACGTTGGCACGCATGTGCTCCATCACCTGCTCCTTGGTCACGGTCATGCCCGGCTTGACCACGATGAACACCTTGATCACTTCACCCGACTTCTCGTCCGGCACACCAATGGCTGCGCACTGCAGCACGCCTGGCAGGCCCGCCAGCACGTCTTCCAGCTCGTTGGGGTACACGTTGAAGCCCGAGACCAGGATCATGTCCTTCTTGCGGTCGACAATGCGCATGTAACCGTCCGCCTGGATCAGGGCGATATCGCCGGTCTTCAACCAGCCTTCGCTGTCGAGGATCTCCGCGGTGGCATCTTCACGCTGCCAGTAGCCCTTCATCACCTGCGGGCCCTTGACGCACAACTCGCCCACTTCGCCAAGCGGTAGCTCGTTGCCGGCGTCGTCGATGATCTTGCACAGGGTCGATGGCACCGGAATGCCAATGGTACCCACCTGGTTCGCTTCTGCCGGGTTCACCGCCGCCACCGGGCTGGTTTCGGTCATGCCGTAGCCTTCGCAGATAGCGCAGCCGGTAACGGCCTTCCAGCGCTCGGCCACGCTCAGTTGCAGGGCCATGCCGCCCGACAGGGTGATTTTCAGCGACGAGAAGTCCAGGGCACGGAACGCCTCGTTGTTGCACAAGGCAACGAACAGGGTGTTGAGGCCGACAAAGCCGCTGAACTTCCACTTGCCCAGTTCCTTGACCATGGCCGGCAGGTCACGTGGGTTGCTGATCAGCACGTTGTGGTTGCCGATCAGCATCATCGCCATGCAATGGAAGGTAAAGGCGTAGATGTGGTACAGCGGCAGCGGGGTGATGAGGATCTCGCAGCCTTCGTGCAGGTTCGAGCCCATCAGTGCCCGGCACTGCAGCATGTTGGCCACCAGGTTGCGGTGGGTCAGCATGGCGCCTTTGGCCACGCCGGTTGTGCCACCGGTGTACTGCAGCACGGCCACGTCGTTGGCCTGCGGGTTGGCCTCGGTCACCGGCTGGCCCTTGCCCAGGGCCAGGGCGTCGTTGAAGCGCACGGCCTGCGGCAGGCTGTAGGCCGGCACCATCTTCTTCACGTACTTGATCACGCTGTTGATCAGCAGGCGCTTGAGCGGCGGCAGCAGGTCGGCCACTTCGGTGACGATGACGTGCTTGACCTGGGTCTTGGGCACCACCTTCTCGGCCAGATGGGCCATGTTGGCCAGGCACACCAGGGCCTTGGCGCCGGAGTCGTTGAACTGGTGTTCCATCTCCCGCGCGGTATACAGCGGGTTGGTGTTGACCACGATCAGCCCGGCACGCATGGCACCGAAGACCGCGACCGGGTATTGCATGACGTTGGGCAGTTGCACGGCAATGCGGTCACCGGGCTTGAGGTCGGTATGCTGCTGCAACCAGGCGGCAAACGCCCCCGACAGCGCATACAACTCGCCATAAGTGATAGTCTTGCCCAGGTTGCTAAAGGCCGGTTTGTCGGCAAAGCGTTGGCAGGATTGCTTGAGTACTGCCTGGATATTGGGGAATTCGTCAGGATTGATTTCCGCCGTAATCCCGGCTGGGTACTTATCCTTCCAAAAATTTTCGATCATGGAAGCCCACTCCTTCAGCAACAGCGAAGTTCGATTGGCGCGTCGATGCGCTTATTATTGATATGAGACGGCGGTTCGTTGCAAACCGGATCGTCTGAAAGCGGGCCGAGAGTAACAGCTTTGCCTGGGGTCGCCTAGAGGCCAAAACAGGCCTTATAGTCACAAAAATGACTCAATGAACAATGCAGGTCATTTTTAGAGTTTTTAACCAAAATGTCGCAGATCAGGCTGAAACTGGCCTGTTAGAGCAGCTTGGAAGCCTTCGCGGCGGTTCGGCGCCCCGATGAACCCGCTCCCACAGGACCTCCGCAGAGCTCAAATGCTATGCAGTACCTGTGGGAGCGGGTTCACCCGCGAAGGGGCCACCCCGGTATCAAGCTATATCACGCAACTCCCGCCGCAGAATTTTGCCCACCGGCGTCATCGGCAACGAATCACGCAGCACGATGTGCTTGGGTACCTTGTAGCCGGTGAAGTTGGCCTTGCAGTAGGCTTTGAGCTCCTCCACGCTAACCCCTCCCTCGCGCGGCACCACGAACAGCTTCACGGCCTCGCCGGAGCGCTCGTCCGGCACGCCGATGGCTGCACAGTTGGCGACCTTGGGGTGGCCCATTACCACATCCTCGATCTCGTTGGGGTACACGTTGAAGCCCGAGACGATGATCATGTCCTTCTTGCGGTCGACGATGCGGGTGAAGCCGTCCGGGTCGATTACCGCGATATCGCCGGTCTTGAACCAGCCGTCCGCATCCAGGGCCTGAGCCGTGGCCTCTGGCTGCTGCCAGTAACCCTTCATTACCTGCGGGCCCTTGATGCACAGCTCGCCCCGCTCGCCCAGCGGCATCTCGTTACCGTCATCGTCGATCACCTTGAACGCGGTACCCGCCACCGGGATGCCCACCGTACCCAGGCGCGCCAGCTCGCCATAAGGGTTGGTGCTGGCCACCGGCGAGGTTTCTGTCAGGCCGTAGCCTTCGACAATGCGGCACCCGGTAAGGGCTTCCCAGCGCTCGGCGGTGGCCTTGACCAGCGCCGTGCCGCCGGAGTTGGTGACCTTCAGCGCCGAGAAGTCCAGCTGGCGGAAACCGGGATGGTCCATCAGCGCGACAAACAGGGTGTTCAACCCCAACAGTGCCGAGAAACGCCACTTGCCCAGTTCCTTGATGAAACCGGAAATGTCCCGGGGGTTGGTGATCAGGACGTTGTGGTTGCCGGTGACCATCATGCACATGCAGTTCGCGGTAAAGGCATAGATGTGGTACAGCGGCAGGGGCGCGATCATCACCTCCTGGCCGTCCTTGAGCAGCTTCTGCCCGTCGGGGCCATGCTGCGAGAAGCAGGCCAGCACCTGCAACATGTTGGCCACCAGGTTGGCGTGGGTGAGCATGGCACCCTTGGCCAGGCCGGTAGTGCCGCCGGTGTACTGCAGCACGGCAATGTCGTCCAGGCTCAACGGCACCGGTTTGGGCGACTGCTCGCGGCCCTGGCGCAGCACCTGCTTGAACGCTATCGCCTGGGGCAGCTGGTAGGCTGGCACCATCTTCTTCAGCTTGTCGACCACCGTGTTGATCAGCCAGCCCTTGGCGGCGGGCAGCAAGTCGCCCATCTTTGCCTCGATCAGGTATTCGATGCCGGTATCGGGCAACACCTCCTGCACGCGCTTGCCAAACATGTTCAGGTACACCAGCGCACGTGCGCCACTGTCCTTGAACTGGTGACGCATTTCGCGCTCGGTGTACAGCGGGTTGGTGTTGACCACGATCAGGCCGGCGCGCATGGCACCAAAGACGGCAATCGGGTATTGCAGTACGTTGGGCATCTGCACCGCGATGCGGTCACCCGGCTTGAGGTCGGTGTGCTGCTGCAACCAGGCGGCGAAGGCTGCCGAATGGCGCTCCAGCTCCGCGTAGGTCAGGGTTACGCCCAGGTTGCTGAACGCCGGGCGGTCGGCAAAGCGCTTGCAGGAGCGCTCGAACACCTCGACGACCGAGGCGTAGGCATTGATGTCGATGGTGGAAGGCACGCCCGCCGGGCGCTTGTCATTCCAGAAGTCGGCTTGCATTTATTATTGTTCCTCTGCCTGGACCTGCACTGCGTCCTGTAGTCCTTTACCTGATCGCCTGCTGGCGAAAAGGCGTTGATCCGACGTTAGCAGGTAAGCCCAAGGCGGCATATACGCCAAGTGCCGCCATTAACATTGTGAATCTTATTTGTGCCCTTCCTGCAATCCGGCCGGTTGTGCATACACTGTTCGGGTACCTGTGCGCACAAGGACCCGCCATGCCCCACGACGCCTTCTGGCTGCCCGCCAGCGAGCACTGCAGCCTGCACGTGCACCAATGGCTGCCGGCCACACCGGTAAAAGCCGTGGTGCTGCTGGCCCATGGCATGGCAGAGCATGCCGGGCGCTACCAGCGCCTGGGGCATGCCCTGAGCCAGGCCGGCTTTGCCCTGTTCGCTGCCGACCAACGCGGCCACGGGCGCACCGCTGAGCTGGGCAGCCTCGGCCTGTTCGCCCGCCATCATGGCTGGAATGCCGTAGTCAACGACCTTGGGCTGCTGGCCCAGCACATCGGCCAGCATTACCCGGGCACACCGTTAATCCTGTTCGGCCACAGCATGGGCAGCTACATCGCCCAGGCCTACCTGCTGCACCACAGCGCCAGCCTGCACGGGGCGATTCTCAGTGGCTCCAACTACCAACCGGCGGCGCTGTACCGCGTGGCGCGGCTGATTGCCCGGCTGGAGGGCTGGCGCCAGGGGCCGCAGGGCAAGAGTGCGCTGATCGAATGGTTGTCGTTCGGGTCGTTCAACAAAGCCTTCAAGCCCAACCGCACGGCGTTCGACTGGCTCAGCCGCGACCCGGCCGAGGTCGACCTGTACGTCAACGACCCGTTGTGCGGCTTTCGCTGCAGCAACCAGCTGTGGCTCGACCTGCTGCAAGGCTTGGCGCAAATCAGCCAGCCGAGTAACCTCGCGCAGATCGATCCGAACCTGCCCATGCTGGTAATCGGTGGTGAATGTGATCCGGTCAGTGCCGGCAAGCGTCTCACCCATCTGGCCGACGCCCTGCGCGCGACCGGCAATCGACATGTACAGCTGCGCGTCTATCCTGAGGCGCGGCATGAAGTACTCAACGAAACCAACCGTGACGAGGTCACCGCCGATATTCTCGGCTGGCTCGAACAGGCGCTGGCCCTTGGCCGCCCTGTGCGCAGTGAATGATAGCCGCCCTCGCCCAACGCTTAAGGAAGCACCGATGTCCCAGGTCACCAACACGCCTTACGAAGCCCTCGAAGTTGGCCAGACGGCCGAGTACAAGAAGTCCGTTGAAGAACGCGACATCCAGCTGTTCGCTGCGATGTCCGGTGACCACAACCCGGTTCACCTGGATGCCGAGTTTGCCGCCAAGAGCATGTTCCGCGAGCGTATTGCCCATGGCATGTTCAGCGGCGCGCTGATCAGTGCTGCAGTGGCCTGCACCCTGCCTGGCCCAGGCACCATCTACCTGGGCCAGCAGATGAGCTTCCAGAAGCCGGTAAAAATTGGCGATACCCTGACCGTGCGCCTGGAAATTCTCGAGAAACTGCCCAAGTTCAAGGTGCGCATCGCCACCAATGTGTACAACCAGAACGATGAGCTGGTGGTGCAGGGTGAGGCCGAGATCCTGGCGCCGCGCAAGCAGCAGACTGTCGAACTCGTGTCGCCGCCGAATTTCGTGGCTAGCTGAAGACTGATTTAACCAGTACCGGCCTCTTCGCGGGCAAGCCCGCTCCCACAGGATCACCACAGATTTGAGCACTGTGCGGTACCTGTGGGAGCGGGCTTGCCCGCGAAGAGGCCAGCACTGCAAACATCATTCAGTGGCCTGCAACCGACGTTCGATATGCCGCCGCTCCGGCGCTTGCCGGGTCAAGGCCAGCGCCTGCCGCCAGGCCGCACGCGCTTCCTCCACCTGCCCCAGCTGATAATGCAGCTCGGCCCGCGCCGCATGCGCCAGGTGATAGTCCAGCAGTTCACCCCGCGCCAGAATCCCTTCGACTTCCCGCAGGCCAACCTTCGGCCCATCCCGCTTCGCCAGCGCCACCGCCCGGTTCAGCTCCACCACTGCGGAGGGCCAGTGCCGCTGCAACACGTCATAAAGCCCGACAATCTCCGCCCAGTCAGTCTCTTCTGCCGTTGCCGCTTCAGCATGCACCGCAGCAATCGCCGCCTGTACGGTGTAGGCACCAAACGCCCGGCTTTGCAGGGCCTGGCGCACCAGCTCGCAGCCCTCGTCAATGCGTTGCCGGTCCCACAGGCTGCGGTCCTGCTGTTCCAGCACCACCAGGTTGCCCTGGGCATCGGTTCGCGCCTGCTGCCGGGACGCCTGCAGCAGCATCAAGGCCAGCAGGCCGATGGCCTCCGCATCAGGCAACAACTGCACCAGCAACCGCGCCAGACGAATGGCTTCATCGGAGAGCTCCAGCTGCAGCAGTGACTCGCCCGATGACGCCGAATAGCCTTCGTTGAACACCAGGTAAATCACCCGTAACACGCTCTCCAGGCGCTCGGGCAGCTCGTTCAGTTCCGGCACCTGGTACGGGATGCCGGCATCGCGGATCTTGGCTTTGGCACGGACGATACGCTGGGCGATGGTGGCCGGGCTTTGCAGGAAGGCGCGGGCGATCTGCTCGGTGGTCAGGTCGCAGACTTCGCGCAGGGTCAGCGGTACCTGGGCATCGGCTGACAGTGCCGGGTGGCAGCAAGTGAAGATCAGCCGCAAGCGGTCGTCCGCCAACAACTCTTCTTCACTGGGGCCCTGCGCCTGGCCGTCGAGCAGCATGCTCAGGTCTGCCTGGGAACGGTCGAAACGGGCGCGTCGGCGCAGCGCATCGATAGCCTTGAAGCGCCCGGTGGAAACCAGCCACGCCCGAGGGTTATCGGGGATGCCATCGCGCTGCCAGCGCTCGACGGCGATGAAGAAGGCATCATGCATGGCCTCCTCGGCCAGGTCGAAATCACCCAGCAGGCGGATCAACGTCGCCAGGATGCGTCGCGACTCCCGCCGGTACACCGCCTCGACTTCGGCGCGCACCTGCGCCAGTGCCGTCATCAGTCGGGCATCCGTTGGGTCACCACCTCCACCAGTCGGTCCAGGCTTTCTCCCCAGCCCTGGTAGAAGCCCATTTCCTCATGGGCCCTGCAGTCTGCGGCATTCCAGTGCCAGGCGCGGGCGGTGTAGCGGGTTTTGCCCTGCTCTTCGTCAAAACTGATCACGGCGGTCATGAAGGCCTTGTCCGACGGCACCCAACCGGGGCCGAAGGCATCGGTAAATACCAGCCGGCGCGGCGCGGCAATTTCCAGAAACACGCCTTGGGTCGGGTATTCGCTACCATCCGGCGCCCGCATCAGGGTGCGAAATGCCCCCCCGGCCCACAACTGCATCTCGCACTCCGGGGTGGTCATGCCATGCGGCCCCCACCACTGCATCAGCCACTGGGGTTCGGTCCAGGCGCGAAACACCTTGGCCGGTGGTGCGTCGATCAGGCGGCTGATGGACAACTCGTGTTGCGCTTGCGCGGGGTGTGCAAGGCTCATGCTGAAGGTTCTCCGTAGCTGTCAGGGTTGCAGTTCGCGCACCGGTCGCACCTCGACACTGCCGACCCGTGCCGCAGGGATGCCCTTGGCGATGTTCAGTGCTTCATTCAGGTCGCGAGCCTCCACCAGGTAAAAGCCGGCGAGTTGCTCCTTGGTTTCGGCGAACGGCCCGTCGGTCAGGCTCATGTGCCCATTACGCACGCGCACCGTGGTGGCGGTCTGCACGGGCTTGAGCGCCTCGGCCGCCAGCATTCGCCCAGAGCCTTGTATGGCTTCGGCATAGGCCATGCACTCGGCGTCTTCCGGGCTGTCGGGCAAGCTGTGCAGCAGCCCCTCGTCACAATAGACCAGGCACAGGTATTTCATGGTCGCCTCCAGGGCATCGGCAAAGTGCGTTTGGCGATAACGGCTCAGGGCTTGAGATCGAACAGGGCTTTTTGTGTTTCCATGTCGAAAGGCGCCGACCAGTGCTCGTGGATCACCTGCCACTGGTCACCTTGACGACGATAGCCCACAGTCGCCCGCATGAAGCCGCACTGGCTCTCGTCGTCGCCCGGGCCGCAGCGGTTCAGCCAGTGGGCCAGGGCCAGGTCGCCAGCGGCATGTACGGTGAGTTCGGCCAGTTCGAAGACCATGGGGCCCGTGCACATGCCCATGCACATTTCCCAGTGCGCCGTATAGGCGGCCTTGCCTTTGAATTGCAGGGCCTGGATGGCATCGAAGGCGACGATGTCATCGGCATAGGGGGCGGTGATGTTGGGGATATCGCGATCGCGCACGGCCTGCATCCAGCGCTCGATCAGTTGGCGGATCTCGGTTTCGGCTGCGGTGCTCATCGGGGGTTCCTCCGACAGGACATAGGGTTTGGGCACGGTGTGCAGCGTGCCTTCACCTATGGTCGAACGGTGAGCGGAGGAATCGACAGGCCTTGGAGATTATTCTGGTTTGGTCATGACAGCGCATTACCGAGGAGCGGCCTGAAAGCGGCCTGACTCAAGCCATTGCCGCTTGTTCAAACACCTCATCTGCCCACTGGTTCAGGCTTTTTCCGGCAGCACGGGCAGCGACACTCGCCGCCGCATGAACCTCAGGCCGGATTCGCAGCATTACCTTACCCGAGGCAGGCTTCTCCGGTGTAATGCCCCGCTCTGCACAATCGGCCAGATAATCTTCCAACGCATCACGGAACGCTTCATGCAATTCGGGCACCGAGCTTGCGTGAAAACTGATGATATCTCGCATACCGAGCACACGGCCAACGAAGATGTCATCACGCTCGTCGTAATCGATACGCGCGGCATAGCCTTTGTAGCGCATGCAACTCATGTCCTGACTCCTGCCCGCAAGAGAAATTCGCGAGCTTCTTCAATCTGATACCGCTTGGCTTCTTTACCAGGATGAGGCCGGTGACACCTCCAACAGTGCTCACCCAGCAGCAGCTTGACCCTTGAGCCTTGCCGCTCCTGCACCTGGCCACCCAGATGGAGTATCAATGCCTCAATCTCGGAAAATGCCAACGACGCCGTGGTCGGCGTTCGGAAAATTGCGTCGAAAATTTTGCGGTATCGAGTGTTCATCGAAAAATGCTATCAAATTAAGATAGCACTTTTTCCTCGATATTCATTCAGGATTTTACATCGCTTGAGCTGCTACACCCCTGATGGCCCTCTAGCCACGGTGAGCAAGAGAGCCATCAACTTCAGACACCAGCCCGATCAACCCTGCTGGCAACCTTCACCCATGGCCCGGTACTGGATGGTGTGCACCTGGCCCTGGTGGTCTTCGTAGGTCATGGTCGCAGGCACCACTTCGCAGACATTGGGGATGGTCGAGAGGTTGATCACCCGTTTGATGTCCAGGTTCATGGTGTAGTCGTACTGCTGGGCCACAGGCTCGCTGGAGACAGGTAGGGCCTCGTCGGCAAGGGCGAACGAGGACATACCGACCAATGCAAGAATCAGTAATGGTTTCATGTGGGTTTGCCTTTTGAGCATTCAAGCTGATCGATTGACTTCTAATGCCGTCAATGGCGCGGAGAAGTTGCCATCTACGGTGAAGATGGCACGAAGTACCGATCCCGCTTCGTACTGCCAGGGGGGATGAGTAAAATTCTACTCCCGGTTGGCAATAGTTGAACCCTGAAGTCGGATATTCACCCTTGCCGTATTTGCAACAATCTGCGTCAAATTCGCCGCAAAATCTCACGCCAGAGCCTTTGGCCAGCTTTCAGGGCAGGACCCGCCATCTCATTAAAAAAACTTCACTGCTCGACACTTTCGGCCACAGAGCACCGACTGCTGGACCACTTTTACCGCCAGCACGGTTCGCGCATGCGTGCTGCGGGCGACGCTGAACTGTGGGTGGCAAGGGCCCCGGGCATCGTTGCAGGCTTGAGCCTGAGTGCGGTGGGTAAAGGCGTATGGTTGACGGGGCTGTTCGTCGACCCGCAACAGCGCGGCCAAGGGGTGGCCGGGCAATTGATCAAGGCGGCGCTGGAACAGGCAAAGGGACCAACCTGGCTGTTCTGCCACCCGGACCTGGTGGCGTTCTATGAGCGCCTGGGTTTTCACATGGCCGTGCAACTGCCCGAAACCCTGGCCGGCCGCCTGCAGCGCTACCAGCGCAGCAAACGCCTGGTAGCCCTGCAGCGGGGTCAGTCGTCGCTGACCTCGAGCCCGGGGAACAGCACCTCGGTGTAGCCGAACTTGGCAAAGTCCTGGATACGCGACGGGTACAGCCGGCCAATCAGGTGGTCGCACTCGTGCTGCACCACCCGCGCATGGAAGCCGTCGGCAAAGCGGTTGATCGGGTTACCCTGGGGGTCGACCCCTTCGTAGCAGATATGCTTGAAGCGTGGCACCACACCCCGCAGGCCCGGCACCGACAGGCAACCTTCCCAGCCGTCCTCCAGTTCGGTGGAGGTGGGCGTGATGACCGGGTTGATCAAAATGGTCTGCGGCACCGCTTCGGCATCCGGATAACGCTCGCTGCGCTCGAAACCGAAAATCACCAACTGCAGGTCGATACCAATCTGTGGCGCGGCCAGGCCTACGCCGCCCACATGGCGCATGGTTTCGAACATGTCGTCGATCAGTTGCTGCAGTTCGGCAGTGCCGAGCATGTGCTCGGGCACTGCCGGGGCGATGCGCAGCAGGCGTTCGTCGCCCATCTTGAGAATGTCACGGATCATCTGGAGTTCGGCTCGGAAGGTTGGTGCTGGCTCGGTTGCGGGTGTTCATGGCCCAGCACGGTGATGGTTTCCGGGGCCTTGTGCCCTTCGAAATCCTTCTCGCCAGGGTTCTTGCCCTCGCTCGACATGTGCTCGATCACCGCATTCATCTCCGCGCCCAGCAGCAACACGGCAGCGGAAATATAGAAATACAGCAACAGCACGATGATTGCACCAATGCTGCCGTACATGGCGTTGTAGTCGGCAAAGGTTTTCACGTAGTAGGCAAAGCCCAGTGACGCCACGATCCATACCACCACCGCCAGCACCGAGCCGGGGGTGATGAAGCGAAACTTCTGTTTCACGTCAGGCATCACGTAGTAGATCAGGGCCACCGCCACCATCAGCAGCATGATGATCACCGGCCAGCGCAGGATGGTCCACAGTGTGACGATGAACTCCTGCATGCCGATCTGGGCGGCGATCCATTCCATTACCTGCGGGCCCAGCACCATCAGTGCTGCGGCTGCCAGCAGCATGCCGGCCAGGCCGACGGTGTAGAAAATGGACAGCGGAATGCGCTTCCACACCGGGCGGCCTTCGGGAACGTCGTAAGCGGCGTTCATCGCACTCATCATCAAGCGCACGCCGGCCGACGCGGTCCACAAGGCAATCACGATACCCACCGACAACAGCCCACCCTTGGACTGCTGCAACTGGTCGATCACCGGGTTTACCTGCTCCAGCGCCTGGGGCGGCAACACCAGTTCCGACTGCAGGCGCAGCCAGGAAAAGAAATCCGGCAGATGCAGAAAACCAATCAGGGCAATCAGGAACAGCAGGAATGGGAACAGCGAGAACAGCGCCTGGTAAGCCAGTGCGGAGGCATAGGTAGACATCTCGTCATCAAGAAATTCCTTGATGGTGCGCACCAGCACGCGGTGCAAGGGCAGGCCCTGCAGGGCGGGAAAAATCATAGCGTCTCCTTTCGCCGCTCGATCGATTCAACAGACAAGTCTAATAGACCATGCGCTTGCTGTGCTGCTCCCCACCATGCTTGAAGAATTTGCTTACACGAGTGCCAGCCCCTTCGCGGGCTTGCCCGCTCCCACAGAGACAGCACAAACCTCAAGCGCTGTGCAGTCCCTGTGGGAGCGGGCCAGCCCGCGAAAGGGCCAGTACTGGTGGCCTCGGATCAAGGCTTTTTAACTGCATCCTTCACATCACCCTTGATCTGCTGCGCCTCGCCTTTCAGCTCCTGCGCCTTGCCTTCTGCGCGCAGCTTGTCGTTGTCGGTCACCTTGCCAACACCCTGTTTCACGTTGCCGATTGCTTCGTTGGCCAGACCTTTCGCTTTGTCTTTAGTACCGCTCATGGCAAAACTCCTGCAAATGGAGACACGTGAACCGTGTCGACAGAAGGTGGACCCACCACCCTCGCCGGGAGTTTCAACGGATTTTCCAGCCACAGGCCGAGCGGTAAAACTGCGGGCGAATACCGCACCAAATCACCCCGGCGCACCCACGTAGCTGGCACAGCTGCCCTAGAATCACCGCAAACGTCCGCCCACAGCAGGCTGACACTCGATAAGAACAATGTTTTCCGGATACCCGCACCCATGCGTCTGATGCCTGCGCTGGTGGCCTTGCTGCCACTGCTCCCCCTGCCCGCCCTGGCCGCCGCACCGGCCAACCCCGAAACCCTGCGTGTCGAGCGCTACGCCGACGACGACCAGCCCGGCTCGCTGCGCTGGGCCATCGAAACCAGCAACCAGAACCCCGGCCACTACCGCATCGACATTGCCGCCGTCGGCAAGCCGCCCTACGTTATCCGCCCCAGCCGGGCGCTGCCGGAAATCAAAGGCCCGGTGCGCATCACCGGCCTGTCTTGGGCACGCGACGGCCAATACATCGCCATCGACGGTTCGGCCTACATCAAGGACCAGGGCGTACGCACCTGCCCCGGCGCCCTGCCCGGCCAGTTCGGCACCAACGTGCGCACCACCACCAACCCCGGTCTGGTGCTGCGCGACACTCAAGGTGTGCACCTTAGCGGCCTGGAAGTGCGTAACTTCTGCATCGGCATCCTGGTCAACCGCGCCAGTGGCAACGTGATCGAAGACAACCGCATCGTCGCCAACAAAGGTGGCGCGGGCATCATGCTGACCGGTGATGACGGCGCGGGTAACCCCACCGCCACCACCACGAACAACAACAAGGTGCTGCGCAACCAGCTGATCGACAATGGCGACGGCCTGGAGCTGACCCGCGGCGCGGCATTCAACCTGGTGGCCGACAACCTGTTCCGCTCTACTGCAGCCAACCCTGAACCCTCGCAGGGTATCGAGATTCTGCTGGGCAACGACAACAGCGTGGTGCGCAACCGCTTCGAAAACTACTCCGACGGTTTGCAGATCAACTGGGGCAAGCGCAACTACCTGGCGGCCAACACCTTCAGCGGCAACTCGATCGGCGTCAGCGTCACTGGCGAGGGCAACATCCTTGACGGCAACCTGATCCACGGCAACCGCATCGGCGTTGCGCTGCGCCCGGAACCGGATGCTACCGCCACCCGCCTGAGCGGCAACCGCATCTGGGGTAACAGCCAGGATATCCGCCGCTGCGAGGCCGGCGGTTCGTGCGTGCCCGACCAGCGCACCGGCGCCATCGTGTTTGGCGTACCGGCGCAGGCGCATGCGCTGTATGTGGGGTCACGCGGGGTGGGGGCCGACTTGCCGAAGCAAGACCAGGCAATCATCTGCGACGCCAAAGGCGAGCCCAAGCCTTGCCAGCCGCTGCCCAACCATAACCAGCAGGCGCCACGGCTGATTGCGCTGGAAGGCAATGTACTGCGCGGTGAAGTGCATGGGCCGGTGTCGAGCCTGTTGCGGGTAGAGTTCTTTGGCAATGCCGAGGCAGATGGCACCGAGGCGCAGCAGTACCTCGGGGAGGTGCTGGTGAACAGCGACAAGCAGGGGCAGGCGCGGTTTGCCCAGGTGCTGGAGAACATCGACGGGCTGCGCAGCTTTACCGCGACCGTGACCACTGCCGATGGGGCAACCTCCGAGTTGAGCGGGCCGGTTCGGCGGTAAGGCTACCGGCCTCTTCGCGGTGTACGACCGGAGACATCGTTTACATCGTAAACCGGGGACATGGTTTACACATTTGAGGCTTGGACGCGGTTTGCACCCCGTTCAAGCCTCCCCAGGAGATGGTCACACAGGAACACATCCCAAACATCATCTT
>NZ_JENB01000031.1 GCF_000708715.2 Pseudomonas putida W15Oct28
GCCGGGGGGACCGGGGGTTGGCGGCGCAGGTGCAGTTGTTCGGCCAGCGTGCCGAGGTTGTCGTTGAGCACCAGCCGCGCTACCGACAGGGTCAGTAGCCGGTCCTCGGCAGACAGTTGCTGCGCAGGCCTTACAAAGATGCCGCCCGGGCGGTCGAGCAGGGCCGCTTCGCTGCCGGAGGCGACGATCCCCATGATCAGCTCCTGCAGTTGCTGGCGATAACCGGCCTGGTCTTCGTTCCAGATCACCAGGTCGAGTGCCAGCCCTTTCTGGCGCCAGTAGGCATGGGCCAGCACCATCTGCTTGACCAGATGGATGTTGGCCGGGTCGCCGATCTGTACCAGCACGATCGGCAGGTCACCTGACAACCCCTGGCCCCACAGGCCGGACTGGTTGCGCCGGTTGCTGGCCAGCAGCGCTGCGCTGGCCCGCAGGCTGGCATTGGGGTAGAGCACCGAGGCGGCCATCTGCTCGAACAGCCTGGCGTCGGCCAGCGAACCGTTGAGCTGGTGCAGCAGCACCTGGCTGTGCGGCCAGGCGAGGTCGAACACCCGGTCAGCCAGGTGCCGGTCGCGGTACTTGGCGACTTGCAGCAGGCAGGCGTCGCGGCTGTCGGCGACGCCTGTGACCAGGTCGACCGTGGTCGCATGGCCGGGCATCAGGGTGATGCGGCAGCGGATGGCCACGATCGGGTCCAGCACGGCCCCCGCGCTGTCGGATAACGCCTCGCTGTCCCGGTCCATGGCCGCCGGCCGCGCCAGGGTGCGCCCTCGGCCGATGAAGCGGGCCCGATCGGTTTCGTAGGACAGTGCCTCGATGTCGGCCCCGTGCACCGCCAGTACGTGGCACATCCACGGTACGGCGTCCTGTTGCGAGCGCGGCCGCCGCGTGCACAGAATGGCCTGCAGCGGGCGGATCAGTTCGGTCTGGATAAACAGCTTGCTGAAGGCCGGGTGCAGGGCATCGCTCAAGGCCGGTGCCAACACCACTTCGGCGTAGCTGGTCAGCTCCAGGGTACGGGGCTGGTCGCCATGGTTGGTCAGGTGCAGGCGACGCAGTTCGATGTCGTCTTCGGGCGACACGGCAATTTCGGTATGGCAGTCGAAGTCGCGCTCGCGCACGCGAAACTCTGCGCGGCCGTCGCTAAAGATCGCTTCCTGGTTTTTCGTGCGGTGCCGGGTCGGCTGGTAGGTGGTGGACCAGTACGCGCCGCTGGCGACATCGCGCAGGTAGCAGAAGCTGCCCAGGTCGTCGCGGCTGGCGTCTTCACGCCAGCGGGTCACTGCCAGTGTGTTGCGCTGGCTGTAGCCACTGCCCACGTGGTTGACCATGACGTGATAACGGCCGTTGGACAGCAGTTGCACGGCCGGGTGGCGCCGGTTTGGCTCGCTGAACACCCGCAGCCGGGTTTCGGGGACGCGCTCGGCGGCCTCCTCGGCCGGGGCCTGGAGGGTATGCAGGTAGGGTGCGGCGGTTTTTGGCACGCGTTCCTGCAACAGCAGCATGCTGGCCTGGAACTGTGGGTCGCAGCTGAAGCGCCGTTGCATGGGCTTGTCCAGCAGCAATGCGGTCAGGGCCAGGAAGCTCATGCCCTGATGGTGGGCCATGAACGAGCGGACCACTACGGCGTCCTGCCCGGGCGGCAGGCGTGCCTCGGTGTAGTCCACCGCCTCGTAGAGCCCGAAGCGGCCAGCCAGGCCCAGTGTGGCCAGCCGCTGCAGGTTGTGACACGCGGCAGCGGGCGCCACCATCAAGGCCAGTGCACTGGCATACGGTGCCACCACGCGCTCTTCACCCAGGCCGCGCTTGAGGCCAAGCCCCGGTACGCCGAACGCCCGGTATTGGTAGTTGAAATGCGCGTCCAGCGCGTTGTAGGCCGACTCCGAGACACCCCAGGGCAGGCCCGACAGCTTGCCGTGTTCGATCTGCCGTTTGACCGCGGCGTGGCAGGTCTGGTCGAGCAGGGTGCCCTCATAGTTAGGCATCACCAGCAACGGCATCAGGTACTCGAACATCGAACCGGACCAGGACAGCAGCACAGGGACGCCCGCGTTGCTGGTGAGCAGCCGGCCGAGGGCAAACCAGCTGGCCTGGGGCACCTGGCCCTGGGCGATGACGACGAAGTTGGTCAGGCGCATCTCCGATGCCAGCAGGTCGTAGAACGCGGCGTCCAGGCGGTGTTCATCGGCGTTGTAGCCGATGGTGAACAAGTCGCGGTGGCTGTCATACAGGAGGGTGAAGTCCATGCTGGCCAAATCCTCGATACGGCTGGCCAGGGCGTGTGCCTGTGCGATGCGCTGGCGGGCAACCGCCCTGACGTTGGCCACCGCCAGGCGCTCGGCGGGCGGCCACTGGTCTGCGTCGAGCTGTGCCAGCTGGCGCCAGGTCAGCGGCGCTTGGGCGGCCTGATCGTTGCCTGGGGGTAATTGCAGCTGCTGCAGTTCGCCGCTCAGGTCCAGGCATTGCGCATGCAGGGCGTTCAGCCAGAATGCACAATCTTCAGCAGCTTCTGCGCCGGGCGCCAAGGTAGCGGGCTGCGTGATCAGCGCCTGCAACTGATCACGCAGCTTCGGCAGCAGCGTGGCGGATACGTTGCCCTCCTGCTCATGAGCGTGCCACACCTGCTCGCGCAGGGCCGTGATCGGCTGGGCGTCGGCGCTTGTGCGGGCATAGGCGTCCAGCAGCGTGTCGAAGGTGTCGAGCAACCCCTGGGTCAGTCGCTGGTCAAGCAGGGGCGTGTCGGCCATTTCCAGCAGGCCGGGCCTGAGCGTCAATAGCAGGGCGGCCAGGTTGCCGCTGTCCACGCTGGAGATATACAGCGGTGACAGCGGCTTGAGGGTCTGGGTGTCGTACCAGTTGTAGAAGTGCCCTTTGAAGCGCTCCAGGCGGGCCATGCTGTCGAGCATGCAGGCCAGGCGCTCGAACAGGCGGCCTGCACTGAGGTAGCCGAAGTCATGGGCCGCCAGGTGCGAGAGCAGGGCCATGCCCATGTTGGTCGGTGAGGTGCGGTGGGCGATGCTGGCGAAGGGCGGCATCTGGATGTTGTCGGGTGGTAGCCAGTTATCGTCAGGGCCGACGTAATTGTCGAAGAAGGCCCAGTTGGCGCGGGCGAGTCGATGCAGGAAGACCAGGTCTTCGGCACCGGGCATGAGCGCGGTCAGGTCACTCGGGCGGCTGAGCCACCAGGCCAGCGCAGGGCCGAGCAGCCACAGCACAAGGACCGGCGAGGCAATCAGCAGTACCGTCGGCTGCATCGCCAAGGCACCGGTCAGCAGAGCCACCAAAGCCGGTTGCCCCCATTGTTCGCGGTACACCGCCTGCAGGGTATCTGCGCTGCTGCGTTCGTCCTCGCGTGAGGGGTTCCATTGCAGCAGGCGTTGTTTACTGACGGCCAGCCGCCACAAGGTGCGGAAGATGGCGTCCAGGCTGTAACAGGTCTCGAAAGGTAACCAGGCCAATGAAAGGCCAGCACGCAAGAAATAGGTACCCGAGGTGTGCAACGCTGCCAGCAGGTGCTCTGACACCGGTACATCGGTGGCCTTGCCCAGCACTTCGAGCAGCGAGTCCAGCACTGGTCGTGTCAGCAGCAAGGCCAGCAGGGCCAGCGTCCAGGTGAGCGGCGCGGCACTGGCCAGCCAGCCCCACAGCAGCAGCGCCAGCAGCGCCGCCGGCTCCAGGCTGCGGCGCAGGTTGTCGAAAATCTTCCAGCGCGACAAGGCGCTGAGCGGGCTCTGCGCCAGGCCTTGGGTGCCGGTGTGCAGCCCGGGCACCAGCCACGGCAGCAGTTGCCAGTCGCCGCGTATCCAGCGGTGTCGGCGTTTGCTGTCGGCGCTGTAGCGGGCCGGGTAGGTTTCGAACAATTGCACATCGCTGAGCAGGCCCGAATGCGCGTAGCAGCCTTCGATCAGGTCATGGCTGAGTACACGGTTGTCGGCAAAACGGCCCTCCAGTGACTGCTCGAAGGCGTCCACCGCATAGATGCCTTTGCCAATGAAGGAACCGCTGAGAAACAGGTCCTGATAAACGTCCGAAACGGCCCGCGTATAGGGGTCGACACCGGCGTCGCTGCCAAACAGGCGTGCATAGCGCGAGCGCGACACGCTGGGCAGGCTGATGCCCACCCGCGGTTGCAGGATGGCGTAGCCTGCGTGGATGCGCCCCGTGTGCGCGTCGAACCGTGGTCGGTTCAGTGGGTGCTGCATGGCGCCGATGAATTGCTGGGCGGCACCGCGCGGCAATTGGGTGTCGGTGTCCAAAGTGATCACATAGCGCACGTGGCCGAGTGTTTGCAGGTCGCCGACGATGCGCATGAAGCACCCGTGGCCGTGGCCGCGCAACACCGCGTTCAATTCGGCGAGCTTGCCGCGCTTGCGCTCGCGGCCCATCCAGCAGCCCTCGGCGGCGTTCCAGATGCGTGGCCGGTGAAACAGAAAAAAGCGCGCACCGCCCGGGCTTGGGTACTTGTGGTTGAGGCCCCGGATCCCTTCGCTGGCCAGGTCGAGCAGTGCTTCATCTTCGGGCAGGCTCTGTTCACGGGCATCCATGAAGTCGCTGAGCAGGGCAAAGTGCAGATGCTCGTCACGGTTGGCCAGAAAGCGTACTTCCAGCCCTTCGACCAGTTCTTCGACATCGCCGGCGTTGGCCAGCAAGGTGGGTACTACCACCAGCGTGCGGGCGTCTGCGGGAATGCCCTGTGTGTAGTCCAGCCGTGGCAGGAAGGAGGGCTTGACGGTCAAGGTCACCAGCCAGTTCACCAGGCCGATGGCCAGGCGGCTGGTGCTCAGCAGAACCGGCAGGGCCATGGCGGCCAGCACCGCCAAAGGCCAGCCCTCCAGGCCAATGGCGCGGATGAAGCCCCACGCCAGCAGGCAGGACAACAGCGTCACAGGCACCAGGTAAAACGCCAGCGGCGCCCGGTGCAGCAGGCGTTGGCAGCGCTCGGCCAGCGGCACCCGCGCGGCCAGGTGCTGCTCCAGCAACGGCAGGCCGGCCCCCGCCAGGTAGAAGCCCACGTGCTCGGCCGGTTCACCCGGCGCGGCGCCTGCCGTTTGGGCCAGTTCGATGGCCGTGCGCGCCACAGCGGGCTCGCTGAATTTACTGTGGCGTGCAAGGCGCTCGACGCTGTGCCGGTAATAATCACGGCTGGTGAAGTCCATGGCAGGATAAATGGCGGCGGGGTCGCGGCGCAGCGTCTGTTCAACCAGGCTAAGGTGCTCGACGAACAACTTCCAGTCGATGGTCGACAGCAGGCGCAGGCTGCCGATGCTGTTGCTGATGGACACCTGGTCGATGGCCTGCTGCTGGGCATCGAGCTGCACATGGCGCTCGATGCTGTGCGCCGACTCACTGAGCATCTGCTCCACCCACAGCAGCGGCTGGGTCAGTGAAGCGCTGTGGCCCTGCAGCCGCCGGGCCAGCTCGGCGACGAAGGCGGCGGTCATCGGCGGTTGCGAGCGGGCCATGTCGGCAACCACCAGGACCACGCTCTTGGCGTCGCGCTCGGCGGTTTCGCCAAGCTGGTCGGCCCAGACATTGGCCAGGTCGCGGTCAGCCCAGTTGGCCATGACCCGCGCCGCCACACGGCGCAGGTTTTCTATCAGGGCCAGGCGCAGCATGATGGGGATGGCCCAGAGCTCGCCCAAGGTCAGGGTAGAGGCCTGCTGATAAGCCTCGACAAAACGGCTGAAGCTCTCGGCGTCGATGCGCCCGTCACCGTGGGAGATGGTCTCCAGGGCAATGTCGTAGACACGCGGCAGGCCGGTCGAGGGGCCGTTGTCCAGCTGCGGCAACTGCAGGCTGTAGTTGGCTGGCAGGTCGTGCTTGGCAATGCGGATGTGGGTTTCGACCAGGTAAAAGTTGTCGAGCAACCACTGCGCGGCCGGTAACGCCGGGCGGGAGCCGGGCAGGGCGGCGGCGAGGGCGGTGCAGCTGGCAGAGAGCATGCGCTCGTTGTCGGCCAGGCGGTCCAGCAGCGCGTCGTTGGCCGGCCGCTCGCTCAAGCGGTGCTGATGGGCCAGCCGCAGGCCGTGCTCGGCCATCTGATCTGCGTTGTACAGCTCCGAGCGCAGCAGGCTTTCATAGGTGAAGGCATGTCGGGGCGAACGCCAGCGCCCTGCATGGGCGTACAGGCGTCGAAGGTAGCTGCGTGCGAGAAGCCAAGGGTTGTCCATGGTGTGCCGGGGTGCCGATCTGGCCTTCCAGCATTCAGTGTGCGGCGGTTGCCCGGGCAGCGTCTGTACGTTAGCGAACAGACCGGTAATAGCCCTGCGCCCATGCTGAACTCCCGTAATCCTTGCACCGTTTTGTCATGGCGCGCGGTGCTTTCGCCCCTGTCCATCCGGCAGAGGCGGCAATGCCCGCTCGCAGGAGGTTCCACCTTGAACGCGCTTTTGAGCCCAACCGCAGCCTCGGCGTACACCGGCGCCGACGTAGCGTCGCACATACGTGAAGACGCTTCTGACTACGGGTTGCTGTTGACATCGCAGAATGGGCAGATTGCCAGCGCCAACCCGGCGCTGTGCAGGCTGCTGGGCTACACGTACGAAGCCTTGGTCGGTATGCGCCTTGGGCAGCTGCTGGCGGTGGAAGCCAACACCCTTCATCAGCTGTACTGGCAGCCATTGATCGGGCAGTTGGGGGCGGTGGCGAACGTCAAGTTCGATTTCGTGCACCGTCAGGGCTTCACGCTGCCGCTGATGTCCAATGCCATTGCCTGCGCGGGTTCGAACGGCGTTGTTCACGAGCTGACCGTGTTCAACCCTGAAGGGCACCGCTACGAACGTGATCTGCTGCGCGCGCGACTGGTGGCCGAACGTTGCCTGGCCAACAATCTCAAGGCGCAGCGCGCCTTGCTTTCTCGTAGCTGCGCGTGCGTGATGCAGCCCCCTGAGCGCCCGCAGTCCCTGGTGACGGAGCAAATGTTGGGCATCGTCAGTCACGACCTGCGTACGCCATTGCAGGCGATCAGCATGGCGGCCGACCTGTTGAGGCGCCGCTCACACGCAGACGATAGCCCCAGGTTGCTCACGGTGATCAGCCACTCGGTGTCACGTGCGCAGCGGCTTGTGGCGGACTTGCTGGACTTCACGCTCATCCAGGCCGGGCTCGGTATCGCCATCGTGCCCAAGGTGGCTGACTTGCCGCACACCGTGGAGGGATGCCTGGACGAGTTGCGGCTCACATGCCCCGGCCATCAACTGATTTATCAGCATAGTGGCGGGCGCAGTGCCGTGTTCGATACAGACCGCCTGTATCAGGTGATCGGTAATCTGGTGGCCAACGCAGTGGCCTACGGCGATCCTCGCACACCGGTTTACGTGACATCCTGCGCTGACGGCATGACAGCTACCCTGACGGTGCACAACAGCGGCAAGCCAATTCCCTTGGACCTGCTAAAGCACGTGTTCGAGCCGTTCGCATTTGGCGAGCAGCAACTTGCGGGTGCAACCAGCATAGGCCTCGGGCTCTTTATCGTGAACCAGATAGCGAAGGCCCATGCAGGATACGTGTCGGTGGTGTCGACACAGCAGGAAGGCACCACCTTCACGGTAAGGCTTTCGCAACAGAACACTGGCACACGTCCGAGCCTGCCCGCGCGCACAGTGAACCGTCCCCTGGCTCGCCTCGTTACTTCCCGCTAGTCACTCGGGTCCACAGCCGGGTACTCGCGCGCATCCCCGCCGGCGACAGGGTCTTGATGGGGAACAGCGTATCGAGTACCGATTCGGGCGGGTAGACCGCCGGGTTGTCGCGCAGTTCAGGTGTGATGTACTGCAGCGCGGCCGCATTGCCGTTGGGGTACTTGACCGTATTGCTGATGTTGGCGATGACTTTTGGCTCCAGCAGGTAGTTCAGGTACGCATACCCGTTCTCGCGATGCGGTGCCCCCTTGGGCATCACCACCATGTCCACCGCCACTGTCGAGCCCTCGCGCGGAATGCTGTAGCCCACGTTCACCCCGTTGCCCGCCTGCTGCGCGCTACCCATGGCCTGCAGCACATCGCCGCTGAAGCCGATGGCTACGCAGATGTTGCCATTGGCCAGGTCGCTGACGTACTTGGACTGGTGGAAATAGCTGATGTAGGGCCGCACTGCCAGCAAGGCCGCCTCGGCTTTCTTCAGGTCTTCTGGCTTCTCGCTGTGCGGGTCCAGGCCCAGGGTCCTGAGCGTGATCGAGATGATCTGCGTCGGGTTATCGAGGAACGCCACGCCGCACTGGCTCAGCTTCTGGATGTTCTCCGGCTTGAACAGCAGGCTCCAGGATTGCGTCACCTCGGTGCTGCCGAAGATGGCCTTGATCTTGTCGGCGTTGTAGCCGATGCCGGTGGTTACCCACATATACGGGATCGCATAGCGGTTGCCCGGGTCGCTTGCCTCCAGGATTTTCATCAGCTTCGGATCGAGGTTATGCCAGGCCGGCAGCTTGCTGCGGTCCAGCTCTTCGATGGCGCCGGCCTTGATCAGTCGCGGCAGGAAGTGGTTGGACGGGCTTACCAGGTCGTAGCCACTGTTGCCGGTCATCAGCTTGGCTTCGGTGGTCTCGTTGCTGTCGATCAGGTCGTAGGTGGTCTGGATGCCCGTGCGCCGGGTGAATTCGGCCAGGGTGTCGTCGGCGATGTAGCCGCTCCAGTTGGCAATGTTGACCCGTTCTTCGGCCTGCACTGCCGCAGCCAGCAATGCTGAGGACAACAGGGCCACGCAAGTGTGCTTGATCATGGGATAGCGCTCTTGTTCTTGTTTGCGAGGTAATTGAAATATCAGCGTTCCAGCCGTGCACGGCGTACTTCCCAGGCCATGCGCACCTTGGCGCCCAGGTCGAAGAACGGGCGGGGCGGCAGGTAGCCAGGGCTGGCCTGGGCCAGTACGTCGCCGAGCAACGGTGAGTCGATGCCGAGTGCAATTTCGACCAGCAGGCGGCCCCACAGGGTGCCGCGGGCAACGCCGGACCCATTGCAGCCGGCAACGGCATGCAGGCCGTCCGCGACCCGGGCGAAATACGGCTCGCCCGTGCGGGTGCCGCTGAGGTGGCCGGTCCAGGTGTATTGCAGATCTTGTGCGGTGATGCCGGGGAAGCGCTTTTGTAGCCCCAGCAGGTGTGCACCCTGGCGCACGGCCAGGCCACAGTTGTCGATGTCGTGCTGGCGGTATTCCACGGTATTGCGGATCAGCAGGCGGCGCCCCGGCAGCAGGCGCAGTGTGCAGCCGCCCGGCAAGGTAGACAGCACGCCCCAGCCCTGCTCGTCGAACAGCTGCTGCCAGTGCGCCCCGGTCAACGGGCGGGTGATGCTTGCACTCAGCTCCAGCGGGAAAGTGCCGCTGCGCTTGAGCCCGACCCTGGGCAGGAACGCACCGACACAGGCCAGTACCTGTCGGGCTTCTACCTCGCCAGCCTCGGTGCGGGCAGTCCAGCCCTTGCCAGGGCGACGGCGCAAGTCGGTCACGGCGCTTTGCTCGAACACTTCCACCTGCTCTGGCAGGCCGTCAGCCAGCCCTTTGACGTAGCGCGCCGGCTGCATCAAACCGTTGCCGCCCGCACAATGGATCGCGCGTGAATAGAACGCGGTACCGAGGCGCCGGTGCAGCGCTTCACCCTCGTAATAGCTTGCCTGGGCACCCACGGCACGCAGGGTTTCCAGTGCCTGCTCGGCCTGCTGCAAATGGGCAGGCTCGTGTACCGCAAAGTGGTAGCCGTGGTCGCTGAGCTCGCAGTCGATAGCCAGCGCCCGGATTTGCTGGCGCACTTCATTACCCGCCGCGACACCGATGCGCGAGGCGACCTGATAGCCGGAAAAACCTGGTGTACCGATCAGTTCGCCAGCACCTGGCAGCTCGTGGCTGACCACAAAGCCAGAGTTGCGTGCCGAAGCGCCCTGGGCGACGCGCTGGCGCTCCAGCAGCACGATCCGCTGCGACGGAAAACGGCGCGCCAGGGCGTGGGCTGCGGACAGGCCGGTAATGCCGCCGCCGATGATCAGCCAATCGGCCTTGTGGGTGCCTTGCAGGCGCGGCCGCTGCGGTGATTCACCGGCCAGCGCAATCCAGCCACAGTGGTTGTTCATTGCGTGCTACTCCTTCAGTATCGATGCACAGGCGTTATTGGCTATTGCCCGCAAAATCGCGTCTTGGCTCCAATTTACGGGGACCAAAGCGCAATTTCTAACGCTAATAATTCATTCATCCATTCGGAATTTGCATGGATAAGAACCTTCGTGTGCCATCGTTCCAGGCGCTGCAGGCCCTGGTCCGGGTAGCCGACACCAGCAACTTCACCGAGGCTGCGCGCCAGTTGCACCTTACCCAAAGCGCCATCAGCCGGCAGATCCAGCAACTGGAAGAGCATTTCCAGACCACGTTGTTCGACCGCACCAGCCGCAAGGTCGCGCTGACCGCCCATGGGCACGAGGTGTACGGGGTGGCAAAGGGCATGCTGCAAACCCTGCGCACACTGGAGGAAAAGCTGGCGCCGACGCCACTGGACCGACCGTTCCGCGTGCGCATGTTCGTATCGCTGGCAGTACGCTGGCTGCTGCCGCGGCTGACCTCGTTCTATGCGCTCAACCCAGGCCTGACCCTGTCGATTGAAACGGTCGGCGGCGACCTGGTAGACACCGGTGGCGACTGCGACGCGTATGTGCTGTACCTGCCGGGCGGCCTGGACGAACGCCGGTTGACGCCGCTGTTCGACGAGTACCTGATCCCGGTTTGCGCGCCCGTGCTGGGCGACGGCCGCGCCCCGCCCAAGTGTGCGGCGGAGCTTGTCGACCATGCACTGATCCACGGCTCCACCTCGCGCTATGAATGGAACCTGTGGCTCAACGCCCAGCAGGCCCCGGCCGAGCACAAGTACCAGGACCTGTTGTTCAACCTTGACGACCTGGCGCTGGATGCTGCGACCCGAGGTATGGGCATCGCCATGACCGACCGAATGCTGGCCCACGATGCGTTGGTGCGCGGCGACCTGGTGGTGCCGTTCGGCGAGGCCCTGAAGACAGGGGGTGTATATGCCCTGTGGTTACGGGACAGCGGCGTTGCTCACCCCGCGTGCCAGGCCGTGTTGAAGTGGTTCGAGCAGCAGGTGGAGCAGACCGTTCTGCAAGAGCGGCGGCCCCGGCAACATCAGCCGCGAGGCTGAAATCCGGGCACCGCTTTGTGGCCTTTTCGCGACACGGCCGCACCTACACAGTCGGCAGGTGCTTTTCCATCGGCTGATAGACCAGCCCGGCAAATTCGCCCACTTCGCCTGCCAGGGTGAAGCCGTAGCGTTGGTAGGCAGGCACCGAAGGCAACGATGCCTTTACCGTCACGACGTCAACCCGGGCATGTTCCAGCGCCGCATTCATCAGGCGCGTGCCGATGCCCTGGCGTTGCCAACCCGGTGCAATGAACAGCATCGCAACGTGGCGGCCTTCCTTGAGCTCGATCAGCCCCGCGATGGCGCCCTGCGCAACACAGGCCAGCATCAGGTTGTCGCCTTGCATGCGCTCGGCAAACGCCTGGGGTGCTGCCACCTTGGTGAAGGTCTCGATGCCTTGCGCAGACAGCGAAGGCGCGACTGCCTGCATGAAGGCATCCAGGCACACGATGCTGGCCTGGGGGAGGTCGTCAGGGGTGAGGTTGCGTATTTGCATGGCAGGCGTCCGTGTCTGTTATCGTCCTGTTGCCAACCTTACCCTGTAAACCCGGATTGATCGACGAGCGCCCGGGTCCACAGGGACGGTCAAGCTGCCCTTGCCACGGCCGGCTTGCCTTCGCCAATCAGGATGTCTTCGAAAAACGCCCCGACCGGCTCGGTGGGGTGGCACAGCTGTATTTCCAGCACCCATACCACCTCGCTCGGGACGATTTCCACCTCGGCCAGTTTTTCCTGCCCATACAGCACATGCGGGAAGTCGGCGATGCGATGCCCGGCCAGGTTGCGTTCCAGCTGCCAGCCTTTGGCCTGGGCGCTGCGCTCGGCGAAGTCATACAGCTCGCGCCCGGTCAGCCCGCGGCCCCAGGCCTGGCGGGTTTCGTCGAACACCTCGTGCAGTGCCTTGACGCACGCGTGGTGCAGGTCGCGCTGGCCAAACACGAAGGTGTCGCCATAGTCGCCTTCGTAGCCATCCCATACCGGGCCGACGTCGACCACGACAATATCCGTAGTACGTAATACACGTTGCAGGTCGATGCCTTGCCGCGGTGTACGCACGGTGTCGTCGCCGAAGCGGATGTAGGTGGGGTGCCAGGTGTGGGACGCGCCCATTGCCTGCAAGGTTTGCGCAGCCATCTCCAGTGCCTGGGCGGTGGTCATGCCGACGCGCAGTTGGCTGGCGATCGCGGCCACGGACCGCACTGACTGCTCGCGGGCAGCGAGCATGCCATCCAGCGAGTAGCGTGGGCCGACCTTTTCCAGTTCTGGGTGCAGGGTGTTGGCGGTTGCAGCCTGGGGTGCCAGTGCACCGCTGGCGACAAAGGCCTCCGCGACAAAACGATGGGGTTGTACGCCGGCGGCAACGCACAGTTCGCGCGCCTGGCTGATCATTGCGGCATTGCCACAGGCATAGACCTGGGTGTCGGCCCACTGATGCGCCTGGCCCAGCGCCACCTGCTGCACGCGTGCCTCAGCCGAGAGAACCGGGTGCCAGCGAAAATGTGGGTGTTCATGGCTGGCCTGCTCGAGAAACGCACGGTCATAGAAATCCGCCGTCGATGAACCGCCCCAGTACAGCGTAACCTCGGCAGCGCGGGCCAGGGCTGTCAGCAACAAGGGCTTGATGCCGGCGTAACCTGTGCCGGTGGCGAACAGCACCAGTGGGCGTTGGTCTTCATGCTGCCAGGTGCAGGCGCCCACCGGCCCCTCAAGGTTCAGTACGGCACCTGCTTGCAGGGTGGGCAGCAGGCCTTCGGTGAACACGCCGTCGCTGACCTTGCGGATGTGAAACACCAGTTGGCCCTGGTCCTGAGCGGGCAGGTTGGCGATGGAGAAGCAGCGGCTGTCACCGTTGTCGAGCTGGAACCTTACGTATTGGCCTGCCCGCACTTCCAGCGGTTGAGCAGGTTGCAGCACCAGTTCGACGATATCTGCACTCAGCTCGCGCTGGCTGTGAACCTGCGCCTGGAACGCGAGTGACGGAGTGTCCAGGGACCAGCCAGGGATCTCCAGGCGCATGTCGCTGCAGGCGTGGCTCTGGCACAGCAGCATCTCGTCGGCGGCCAGGGGGTAGGAGGGCGCGGGGGCGTCTGCATCCCGCTGCTTGTCCTGATACTGCCCAGACACTACCTTCACTTTGCAGGACCCGCAGGCGCCTCGGCGGCAGGAGAAGGGTACCGGCAGGCCGCTGGCGAGCATGGCATCGAGCAGCAGCTCCTGGCTGGCTTCGAAGGTTTTGCCCGAGGGCGACAATTCGATAACGTGGCGGCTTTGCATGAACACCTCGGGGGCAAATGGAGGCTCGATTGTTGCTATAGTCCAGGACCAGCAGAACCTCCAGTTTTGGATAATTCACATGGTCCAGCTTCGCAAATGGCAGCCGCTGCTCAAGCTTGATGGGGCGCAGGCTTCGTACCGGCAGATCGTCGAGGGGCTGGTGGCCGCGATCAGCGAAGGCCGCCTGCGCCCTGGCACACCGTTGCCGGGCACGCGGGAGATGGCGCAACTGCTGAACGTCAACCGCAAGACGGTGATCCTTGCCTACGAGGAAGCCGAGACCAAAGGCTGGCTGCAGAGCGTGCAGCGCCGGGGCACTTTCGTCAGCCAGCAGCTGGCGGCCGGCACACCCACCGAGTCTGCTACCACGGGCCCCTTCGCCCTGGCGTTGCCAGAAGAGCCCGCCGTTGCCTACTTCGAGGCGAACGAACGGGCTGCAGCGCAGCAGGGGCGGCCAGGGGCCTTGTTCTTCGACAACGGCGCCTGTGACCACCGCCTGCTGCCCCAGGCAGTACTGCATCGCTATTACCGCAATGCCTTGCGCAACAGCTTTACCAGCAACAGCGTGCGCCATGGCAGCGATTGCAGCAGCCTCTACCTGCGCGCCGCCCTGGCCGACATGCTCAGGCACAACCGCAGCCTGAACGTCGGCGCCGAGCATATCTGCCTGACCCAGGGCGTGCAGATGTCGCTGTCCCTGTTGGCCAGCGTGTTGCTCAAGCCGGGGGATGCGGTGCTGGTGGAGCGCCTGAGCTATCCGCCGGCGTGGGAGATTTTCCGTCAGCTGGGTGCCCGGCTGGTGACCGTCGACCTGGACCATGAGGGTTGCCGGGTCGACCAGATCGATGCCCTGTGCCGGCAGCACAAGGTGCGGATGATGTACATAACGCCCCATCACCAGTTTCCGACCACGGTCAGCTTGCCAGCCGGGCGCCGGCAGCAGTTGCTGGAGCTGGCGCGGCAGCACGACTTCTGCGTGGTCGAGGAAGACTACGACTACGAGTACCACTTTTCCGGCCGGCCCTATCTGCCTTTGGCAAGCGACCGCCAGCAGCGCCATGTGATTTACATTGGCACACTGTCCAAGCCCTTGGGCAGCACGTTCCGTTGCAGCTATATCGTCGCGCCGGTGGAGGTGACCGCAGTGCTGGAGCGCAGGGCGACGCTGACCCTGGGGCAGGGCGATGCGGTGATGCAGCGGATGCTGGCGGACTTGATCAATGATGGCGAGCTGAAGAAGCACTTGCGCCGGGTCAACCGCGAGTACCGTCGGCGCCGGGAGACCCTGCTGGCTTGCCTGCACGATGCGTTTGGCGAGCAGGTGACCGTACAGGAACCCGAAGGCGGGTTGGCGCTGTGGGTGCGGTTTGCCGACGCGATCAATGTGGACCAGTTGGTAGATAAGGCGCTGGAGCTGGACCTGGTGGTGCGCAGCGGTCGGCAGTTTTCGCCGTTTGGGCATGCCGAGAATGCCTTGCGCCTGGGGTTTGCTTCGCTGGATGTGGATGAGATCCGGCAGGCTACGCAGCGTTTGGCACAGGCGTGGAGCGCGATAGGCAAAACGTGGTCCCTGTAGGAGCGGCCTTGCGTCGCGAAAGGGCCGCAACGCGGCCCCGGCAATTTTGTGGCGAGGCGAAGATCCTGGGGGCGCTTCGCACCCCTATCGCGACGCAAGGCCGCTCCTACAAGGGAGCGCGTTTGGCCTAGATACGTCTCCACACCTCGCCTTGTTCGGTCACTACCCAAGGCCTGTCAGCTGCATCGACCAGCACCCCGCCAACCCAACGCTGTGCAGGGTTGTGATCAAGCCAGTGCGCCTTACCTGCAAGCACCTGCTCGGCAAGCGGGGTCAGTCGCAGTGGTCGCTGCGCCCAGGCCTCGCCCGGGCCTTCCAGCAGCAGCGGCTGTGGCGCATGGATCAACGGTTGCAGAAGCACATGGAACATCATGTCACCGAGGTAGGGCAGGGGTTCATCCTGCATCATCAACTGGCCAAACACGCGGCCGGCCGCCAGTTCGCCGCGTGAAGCCAGTACCCGCAGCAGCAGGCGTTCGGTAAGGCTCAATCCATCCTGCGCCCCCGGCAGCTCCTGCAGCTGGCGCGCCAATGCCCGGCCCAGCAACGGCAAGGCCGAGTGCTGGCGGCCAGCCAGGCTTGCCCAAGCCTGTGGATCCGCTGCGGTGTAGGCCGCCCATGCTTCGCGGGCCAGGGCCAGTGCATCCTCACCCAGGGTGCGACGTTGCGGCCACAGCCAGGCCAGCAGGTCGGGGGCCAGTTGCCCGATGCCGATGAAACGCTCGATACCGGGCACCTGGCCAATTTCGATCAGTTCCAGCCGACGCGGCAGGCAGGGCAGGCTGGCCAGCACGCGAACCAGGAACAGCTGGTCGTATGCGTCGGCCTCGCACCACAGCACAATTTCACTGTCGCGGTTCAGCCCGGCCAGTGCTTTGCGCTGCGCCGTTTGGCGCTGCTCAAGGTCGTGGGTGCTCAGGTTGAACGCCTGTTGCACGTAGGCGCTTCGCACCTGCCAGTACTGTTCGTCAGGCAGTGCCGGTACGGGCCCCATGACCATGGGGTCGTCGAACATCTGGAAGGCACCGGCAAACCCGGCGGTGCGCAAGCTGTGGGCGATGTCGTTGCCGCAGCGCCAGTGCTGCACGCTTGCCTCGTCGTCGGCGGAAAAACCGGGGTGGCGTGCTGCGAAAGCCACGGCATCGGCATGCGCCTTGAGCCTGGGCCAGCTGGCAAAGCCGGCGTCGCGGGCCACCAGCCATTGGGTGTCGGCCAGCCGGTAGTCGGGGCCGGGCAGGCCAAGCGTGCGCAATTGCTCGCGAGCGTCGTCGGCTTGGTGGTTTTTCAGTTCAGTCAGCAATCGCTTGGCGCGTTTGCGCAAGGCGGGCAGGTCGAGCAAGCCGTGGTGGCGGGAAGCATTTATGGCGGGCATGCCAACTCCTTTGGGGCTCGGTCCGCCGACAAGCCGGGAGCTGGTATGGGAATGTAGAGACGCATGGCTCGGGCAACCCCTTCGCGCGGACCGCAGGCGCAGCCAGCGCCCAGGCCCCGACTTTAACGGTGCAGCGCGGCGGGTTGCAAACGATAGTTTTCCCATGGGTTGCCGTGCGCCTTATAGTGGCGGGCTTTTCTCCGTTGAAGTCAAAGGAATGGCGACCATGCGCATACGCACCCTGCTTGCAGCAATCGGCACCAGTTTGTCGCTGGGCTCGGCATTGGCTGCACCAAGCCAGCCAGTGCCTGTGGCTGGCGAACGTATTTCGGTAAAGGTCGAGGGCACTGGGCCGGACGTCATCCTGATCCCCGGGCTGGCCTCATCCCGTGAGGTTTGGGCGGGGCTCGCCAGCACACTGCGCCAACAGCATCGCCTGCACCTGGTGCAGGTTGCAGGCTTTGCCGGTTCGCCTGCCGTGCCCACGTTGGACGGGCGCGTGGCCGCTCCGGTGGCCGAGGCGGTTGCAGACTATATCCGCAGCCAGCACCTTGAGGCGCCAGCCATCATTGGCCATTCGCTGGGCGGTGAGGTCGCGCTGATGCTTGGCGCACGCCATCCCGAGCAGGTAGGGCGGCTGATGGTTGTCGACGCGCTGCCGTTCTACACGTTGTTGATCAATCCCATGGCAACCGCCGAAGCGGCTGCACCGCAGGCGGCGGCATTGCGTGATGCGATGCTGGCGGCCCCGCCAGCCCAGGCCGAAGCGATGCAGCGTACAGCCATCGACCGGCTGGCCAAGACGGCTGAGGCCAGACCTGCGCTGGCCGAGGCAGCGCTGCGTTCGGACCGCAAGGCTGTAGCCGATGCCACCTACGAATTGATGACTACCGACCTGCGCCCGGAACTCGCCCGTATCCAGGCGCCCGTCGAGGTCGTGTATGCCTATGACCCCTTGTTTGGCATACCCGCTGCCAGCGTTGATGCAACGTTCGCTAACGCCTATGCCGGCACGCCGGGTATCAGCTTCAAGCGCATTGACGGCAGCTTCCACTTCGTCATGCTGGACCAACCACAGGCGTTCGCTGACGCGGTCGTCGACTTCCTCGGCCGCTGACGCAAGCCTCGGCGCGAGAAGATCGCAACGTCCTGCCGGCCGTCAGTGCGCAGCGGTCGGCAGCATGCCTGAGCGCTGGGCATTGTGCGCGGCCTCTATCAGCTGCAGGTTGCGATTGCGCAACGCGCGGTTTGCGCCGACACGCAGGTTGGAGCGCAACGCGAGGGTTTCTGCCTGTTCATACTGCCCTTGCTGCAGGCGAAGAACGCCCAGGTAGTGCAAGGTTGCCGGGTTGTTCGGCTGTATGTGCAGTGCTCGCTCCAGGGTGGCTGCAGCCTGGTCCAACTGGCCGTCGGCATACTGCTGCGAAGCCGTTTCGATCAGCACGGTCGAGGCATTGTTGCTGCGCGCAGGCGCCGAGCGCTCGCCGGCCTGTGCATAGGCTGATGCGGCTACGCTGAGCAACAGTAGCAAGGCTGACAGAACAGGTGTGCTGGGCATCGGCAGTAAACTCGACAGGTCTTTGGCAGGCCCCTTGCTGATAGAGGGCGAGGGGTGCTATCGACCGGTAGCAAGGGATGAAGTTCCCAGCTGAGCAGCGCGACCTTCGCCCCCTGCCTTTTCAGCAACATCTGTTCGGTTACCGCCCATAACCGCCTCCCTGCGGCTCAAGCCTGCGCCGGCACCTCCGATAGCAGCACACCCACCGTCGAATCTCGACCAGAAGTGGTGCCAACAAAGGAGTACTGCCTGCATGCTTGCCAACCTGAAGATACGTACCGGAATGTTCTGGGTGCTGTCGTTGTTCAGCCTGACCCTGCTGTTTTCCACCGTCAGTGCCTGGCGGGCAGCAGTGGGCAGCGGCCAGCAGATCACCGAACTGGACCAGACCGCACACCAGTCGGACCGGTTGAACAATGCGTTGCTGATGGCGATTCGCGCCAGCGCCAATGTGTCCTCGGGCTTCATCGAGCAGTTGGGTGGCCACGACGAGAGCGCCGGCAAGCGCATGGCGCTGTCGGTCGAGCTGAACGACAAGAGCCAGAAACTGGTCGACGAATTTGTTGAAAATGTCCGCGAGCCAGCCCTTCGCACGTTGGCAACCGAGCTGCAGGCTACCTTTGCCGAATACGCCAAGGCGGTGGCGGGGCAGCGTGAGGCAACCCGCCAGCGCTCGCTGGAGCAGTACTTCAAGGTGAACGGCGATGCCGGCAATGCCATGGGCCGGCTGCAAGCGCTGCGCCAGCAACTGGTGGGTGCACTGAGCGAACGGGGCCAGCAGATCATGCTTGAGTCTGACCGGCGCCTGGCCCGCGCCCAACTGCTAAGCCTGGGGCTGCTGGCGGTGACCTTGGTGCTGGCGGCGCTGTGCTGGGCTTTCATTGCGCAGCGTGTGTTGCACCCGTTGCGCGAAGCCGGTCGGCATTTTCAGCGTATTGCCGGCGGCGACCTGAGCGTGCCGGTACAAGGGCAGGGCAACAACGAGATCGGCCAGCTGTTCCATGAGTTGCAGCGCATGCAGCAGAGCCAGCGCGACACCCTGGGGCAGATCAACCACTGTGCCCGGCAGCTGGATGCCGCTGCCACGGCGTTGAACGCGGTTACCGAGGAAAGCGCCAACAACCTGCGCCAGCAGGGGCAGGAGCTTGAGCAGGCAGCCACCGCCGTGACCGAAATGACCACGGCCGTGGAGGAGGTGGCGCGCAACGCCATCACCACTTCGCAGACCACCAGCGAGTCCAACCAGCTGGCCGCGCAAAGCCGCCAGCAAGTCAGCGACAACATCGATGGCACCGAGGCCATGACCCGGGAGATCCAGACCAGCAGTGCGCACCTGGAGCAACTGGTCGGGCAGGTGCGGGAAATCGGCAAGGTGCTGGAAGTGATCCGCTCGGTGTCCGAGCAAACCAACCTGCTGGCGCTTAATGCTGCCATCGAAGCGGCCCGCGCAGGCGAGGCCGGCCGCGGCTTTGCGGTGGTGGCGGATGAGGTGCGCACGCTGGCCTATCGCACGCACCAATCGACCCAGGAAATCGAGCAGATGATCGGCCGCGTGCAGGCGGGCACCGAAGCGGCGGTGGCTTCGATGCAGGCCAGCACCAACCGCGCCCAGTCGACACTGGACGTGACCCTGGCCTCGGGGCAGGTGCTGGAAGGTATCTACAGTGCAATCGGCGAAATCAACGAGCGCAACCTGGTCATTGCCAGTGCGGCCGAAGAGCAGGCTCAGGTGGCGCGGGAAGTGGACCGCAACCTGCTGAACATCCGCGAGCTGTCGAACAATTCGGCGACGGGAGCGCTGCAGACCAGTGAGGCGAGCAAGGCGCTGTCGGGGCTGGTGGGGGAGATGACCGCGTTGATGGGGCGGTTCAAGGTTTGAGGTTCGAGGGGCGACACGCCCGCACCTGACCGGCTGTTGCGGTCAGCTGCAGGCGCGGCCTTGTGTCGCGAAAGGGCTGCAAGGCAGCCCCAACATTTTCTCGGTATACGGCATTCTGCAAACCTGGCAACGCCACCTGCCAAAAAACGACCACCCACACATTCGGGGTATGTCGCCCCTCGGCAAATCCCTCGATAGTGAACCCATCGGCTCGTTCCGGAGCACTCACACGATGGAGTTGCCATGCGCAAGGTACTGAAGGTGATTGGTGGTCTGCTGCTGGCGTCTGGTGCCAGCCTGGCCCAGGCGGCAGAGGTGGACAGCGCCAACACGTTACGCTTGTACAACTGGACCGACTACATCGGCGAGACCACCCTGGCCGACTTCGAGAAGGCCACCGGCATCAAGGTCATCTACGACACCTTCGACGGCTACGAGACGGTACAGACCAAACTGCTGACCGGCCGCTCCGGCTACGACCTGGTCATGCTCAACGCCTCGCTGGTCCCCCCGCTGATCAGCGCTGGCGTGTTCCAGGCGCTGGACAAGCAGCAACTGCCCAGCTGGCACAACCTCGATCAGCAGGTGGTCAACAACCTGCAGGGCTACGACCCTGGCCTGAAGTACTCGGCGCCCTACACCTGGGGAAGCTCGGGGGTAACCTACAACGTCGACAAGATCACCGCGCGCATGCCCGACGCACCGATCGGTTCGCTGGCCATGCTGTTCGACCCCAAGATCGTCTCGCGCTTCGCCGACTGCGGCGTCACCCTGATGGACGCGCCCACCGAGGTCATCCCGCTGGCCCTGCAGTACCTGGGCAAGGACCCGCGCAGCGCGTCGCCCGCCGACCTCAAGGCGGCCGAACAACTGCTACTGGGCATCCGCCCCTACATTCGCAAGTTCGACTCGGTCAACTACCTCACCAGCCTGCCCAACGGCGATGTCTGCCTGGCGCTGACCTGGTCCGGTGACTACGCCACCGCCCAGGCCCGTGCGATGGAAGCGAAGAAGGACATCAAGCTGTCGTTCTTCATCCCCAAGGAAGGTTCGCTGATCTGGTTCGACAACCTGTACATCCCCAAGGATGCGCCGCACACGGCCAACGCCCACCGCTTCATCGAGTTCCTGCTGCAGCCGCAAACCATGGCCAAAGTCACCGACTACATCCACTACGCCAACAGCAACGCCGCCGCCACCGCGCTGGTGCGTGACGACATCCGCCAGGACCCGGCCATCTACCCCGACGCACAAACCCGTGAGCGCCTGTTCGCGCAGAAAACCCAGAGCCCCAAGGACATGCGCGCCATCACCCGGGTCTGGAGCACGGTCAAGACCGGTTTCTGAACACTGCCCAACGATTCCCGCCAAGGAGCTGCCCATGGCCACCCCAAGCAAAGCATTCGCCATCGCCCACGACCCGCTGGTGGAGGCCGACAAGGCCCACTACATGCACGGCTACCATGTGTTCGACGAGCACCGCGAGCAAGGCGCGCTGAACATCGTCGCCGGCGAGGGTGCCTACATTCGTGACACCCACGGCAACCGCTTCCTCGATGCCGTCGGCGGCATGTGGTGCACCAACATCGGCCTGGGCCGCGAGGAAATGGCCCTGGCCATCGCCGACCAGGTACGCCAGCTGGCGTACTCCAACCCGTTCTCCGACATGGCCAACGACGTGGCCATCGAACTGTGCCAGAAGCTTGCGCAGCTGGCGCCCGGCGACCTGAACCACGTGTTTCTGACCACCGGCGGCTCGACTGCGGTAGACACCGCCTACCGGCTGATCCAGTACTACCAGAACTGCCGCGGCAAGCCGCACAAGAAGCACATCATCGCCCGTTACAACGCCTACCACGGCTCCACCACCCTGACCATGTCGATCGGCAACAAGGCCGCCGACCGGGTGCCGGAGTTCGACTATCACCACGACCTGATCCACCACGTCTCCAACCCCAACCCGTACCGCGCCCCGCACGACATGGACGAGGCCGAGTTCCTCGACTTCCTGGTGGCCGAGTTCGAGGACAAGATCCTGTCGCTGGGCGCCGACAATGTGGCGGCGTTCATCGCCGAGCCGATCATGGGCTCGGGCGGGGTGATCATTCCGCCCGAGGGCTACTTCCAGCGCATGTGGCAGCTGTGCCAGACCTACGACATCCTGTTCGTCGCCGACGAAGTGGTGACCTCGTTCGGGCGCCTGGGCACCTTCTTTGCCAGCGAAGAACTGTTTGGCGTCACCCCCGACATCATCACCACCGCCAAGGGCCTGACCTCGGCCTACCTGCCGTTGGGCGCGTGCATCTTCTCCGAGCGTATCTGGGAAGTGATTGCCGAGCCGGGCAAGGGCCGCTGCTTCACCCATGGCTTCACCTACAGCGGTCACCCGGTGTGCTGCACGGCGGCGCTGAAGAACATCGAGATCATCGAGCGCGAGCGACTGCTCGATCACGTCAAGGACGTCGGTGGCTACCTGGAGCAGCGCCTGCAAAGCCTGCGCGAGTTGCCGCTGGTGGGTGACGTGCGTTGCATGAAGCTGATGGCCTGCGTCGAGTTCGTGGCCGACAAGGCCAGCAAGGCGCTGTTCCCCGATGAGGTGAACATCGGTGAGCGCATCCACAGCAAGGCCCAGGCCCGCGGGTTGCTGGTGCGCCCGATCATGCACCTGAACGTGATGTCGCCGCCGCTGATCGTCACCCATGCGCAGGTGGACGAGATCGTCGACACCTTGCGCCAGTGCATTATCGAAACCGCGCGCGAGCTGACTGCGCTTGGCCTGTACCAGGGCCGATGAACCTGGCGCAAGGGGCTGTGCGGGGGCGTGCCTGGCAGGCTAGACTGCCGGGCATGACCCAGGCCACTCCCGACACCCCGCTTACCCTGACAATGGGCGCGCTGCAGCAATGGCATGCGGCGCTGCAGCGTGCGCTGGCCAATAGCGATACGCCCGAGGCGCTGGCGTATGTGGCCGCTGCCATCGGCCAGCTGGTGCAGGTTGAATCGATGATGATCAGCCTTGAATGCCAAGGGCGGGCGCCGCAGCTGCTGTACCAGCAAGGCATTCCCGAGCTGCACCGCGCCGCCGTGCTGGAGCGTTATTTCAGTGCCGGCTACCTGCTCGACCCGTTCTGCCTGGCCGTGCAAAGCGGCCTGGCCGAAGGTTTTTACCACCTGCAGGAAATCGCCCCCGACAACTTCTTCGACAGCGACTACTACAAGGCCTATTACCTGGGCACCGGTTGCAGCGAAGACAGCTATTACATCGTCGACCTCAGCGCTGGCCGCAAGTTGTCGCTGAGCCTGTTCCAGGGTTGCAGCGGCACGCCCCTGAGTGCCGGGCAGGTTGACCTGCTGCGGGCGCTGGAGCCCATGGTGCGGGAACTACTGGGGCGCTATGCCCGGCATAACCTGGAGCCCGGTGCAGCATCGGCCGAACACGGCAGCCTGCAGGCGGCGTTCGACAGCTTTGGTTGCCAGGTGCTGACCGACCGTGAGCGGGAGGTGGCACACATGATCCTGCGTGGGCACTCGGTGAAGTCGACCGCGCTGGAGCTGGGCATCTCACCGGAGACGGTGCGCATGCACCGCAAGAACCTGTACCTGAAGCTGGAGATCAACTCGCAGTCCGAGTTGTTTGCGCGGTTTATCGACTGGTTGCGTGGCGATCAGCTGAAAATCTAGAAGTCATCGCGGTCCCTGTGGGAGCGGGCGTGCCGAGGCGTCGAACCGCCGCGAACACGGGCGAAGCCCGTGCCATCCACCGCGGTGCCTGTTTCGCGGGCATGCCCGCTCCCGCAGGGATCGCGTCAGTTCTGAAATTCCGGGTAGGTCACGAAACCGCCAGGCGGGCTTCCAGGGCGGCGATGTGCGCCTGTAGCCGTTCATGCTCCTGGCGCTCGGCGCTGATGTCTTCGAACACGCTGATCAGGTGTTCCGGTTCGCCGTTGTCCCGGCGCTGCAGCGAGGTGCGGGCGCGTACCCAGATGTACTCGCCGTTCTTGTGGCGCACGCGTTTTTCCACTTCGTAGCGCTCGGTTTCACCGGCCAGCATGCGTTGCAGTAGTTGCAGGTTCTGCGCCAGGTCGTCGGCGTGGGTGATCTGCTGGAAGGTCATGCCGTAGAGCTCTTCGGCGCTGTAGCCCAGCAACTCGCACAAGCTGTTGTTGACCCGCTGCCAGGTGCCGTCCGGGTCGATGTAGGCCAGGGCGCCCCAGGCCAGCTCGAAGATCGCCCGCAAGCGTTCCTCGCTCTGGCTCAGCGCCTGCTGGGCCACCTGGCGTTCGGTGTTGTCCATGCTGATGCCAACCATCTTCACCGAGCGCCCGGCGCTGTCGCGCACCACGGTGGCGCGGGAAGAAATCCAGCGGACTTCACCGTCCGGGCGGGTGATGCGGAAGTCGCATTCACAGCCACTGCCGTCAGCCACCGCGTCGGCGTACATCACCTGCATGCGCTGCACGTCTTCGTCGGGCAGGTGCTTCCAGAAGTCTTCGTTGTGGTGGACCGGCCAGCCATACACCTGCTCGACGTTGGGCGAGTAGGTGACTTCGTCGCTGATCAGGTTCCACTCCCAGGTGACGATGCGCGCGCCTTCCTGGGCCAGCTTCATGCGCGCTTCGCTTTCCATGATCTCGGCGGTCAGGCGCCGGCGAACGTCGGTCATCGGCAGCTCGACCACCTGCGGTTGCTGGATGTTCTGCAGTGCTTCGTCGCCATAGCGCAGCCAGATCCAGTTAACCTTGAGAAAGTCGGCCAGCTTGCGCAGGTTGTCGTAGTCGATCTCGCCGCCTCGGGTCCACTTGTGCACGGCGGTGCGCGAAATGCCCAAGGCCGTGCCCACGGCTTGCAGGGTCAGCTTGTGATGCTCGAGCAGTTCCTTGAGGCGGAAGGCGAAGCTGTTTTCCAACATCGGCAGGGTGTCCTGATCTGGGCCAAGAGCCTGCCAGTATACGCAACTTGTCAACTTTGGGTTGACGTTGGGGCGAGGGACGCAGTACCTGTGGGAGCGGGCTTGCCCGCGAAGCAGACACCGCGGTGGCTGGCACGGGCTTCGCCCGTGTTCGCGGGCAAGCCCGCTCCCACAGGAGCCCGCACAAACCTTCAATACTTACAAGTCAAGCACCAGGCGGGCAGTGCGGGCGCGGGAGACGCACAGCATGATGCTCTGCTGCGCGGCCTTCTCTTCGTCGCTCAGGTACTGGTCGTAATGTTCGGCTTCACCTTCAAGGATGGCCGTCTCGCAGGTACCGCACACGCCTTCGCGGCACAGGCACTCGACCTTCGCGGCCTTGGATTTCTCGATGGCCTGCAGGATGGTCATGCCTTCTTCCACCTGCAGTTCCACGCCCGATTGCGCCAGCACCACGGTAAAGGCACTGCCGGTGACCGGGGTGGCGGCAAACTGCTCCCAATGCACGCGCTGCTCGGCAATGCCGGCCTTGGCGGCGCAGGCGATGACCGCGTCGATCAGTGGTTTCGGGCCGCAGACATAAAGGTGCGCTTGCTCGTCCAGCCCCGCACACAGGGCAGCCAGGTCAAGCTTGCGGTCGAGGCTGTCGATGTAGAACTGCGTGTTGGCAGCATGCGGGCCGTTGGCCAGCTGGTCCTGGAACGCCCCGTGCTCTGGCGCGCGGAAGGCATAGTGCAGCTCGTAGTCGGTGCTGCCGCCTTCCAGCTCATGCAGTTGCGCCAGGAACGGGGTAATGCCGATGCCGCCGGCAATCAGTACGTGACGGCCAGCCGAAGGGTCGAGGGCGAACAGGTTGTTGGGCGAGGAGATGGTCAGGCGGGTGCCGACCTCCACCTGCTGGTGCATGAACGCCGAGCCGCCCTTGGACTGCTCCTCCAGGCGCACGCCAATCTGGTAGCTGCGGGTGTCGCGCGGGTCGCTCATCAACGAATAGGCGTTGCTGAACTGGCTGCCGTCAGCGCCTTGCATCTGCACGATGACGTGGCTGCCGCCGGTGAAGGCGGGCATCGCCGCGCCGTCTTCGCGGGCCAGGGTGAAGCGCTTGATCAGCGGCGTGGCGTGTTCCACGTCGGTTACGCGTACGCTGAACATTTCATAAGTGTTGGCCATGGTTCACCTCGACTGCCTGGGCGCGCGGCAGGCCCTGCCGCGCACCTTTACGTGCAAATAAACGTGGAGCGGTTGCTATCAATCGTCGAGGTGGGCCACGGCGATCAGGTTGTGGAAGTGGGCAATGCCGTGTTCGCTCATGCCACTGCGCTCGCGGTCGGCCATGATCCGGCCCTGGCCACGGTAGCCACGCGACTTCAGGCCCTTTTGCACGCTTTCGACCAGGCGCAGGTCTTCTGGGCGGAACACTTCGCGGTACCAGTCGATCAGCTTCTGCTGTTCCTCGGTGATGTCCTTGTTGAGGAAGTAGATGTCGTAGTGCTGCAGGGTGGTTTCGGCATCGACCGGGAACTCGTAGATCACGGTCATGAAGTTGGCCCCTGGCGGCACGTTGAACATGGTGCACGGCCAGGCCCAGAAGCCGGCGAACGACGGGTCTTTCACGTTTTCGTCGAACTTGAACGACTGCTCCGAAGGCTTGGCCAGGCCATATTGCAGGGTCCAGTTACCGTGCATGGTGTGGCTGTACTGGCCGACGTCCACCGAGTCGGAGAAGCCTGGGTGCGCCGGGGCGCAGTGGTAGCACTCCAGGTAGTTGTCGACGATCGACTTCCAGTTGGCCGGGGTGTCGCTGACGAAACGCGCCGCCAGGTGCAGGTCGTCGATCACCGCGCAGGCTTCGCGCATGCGTGCTTGCATGCCTGGCAATTGGTCTTCGACGGAGCCCGCGTCCATGTCCATGTTGATGAAGATGAAACCGGCGTATTCCTCGACGCGCAGCTGCACCAGGGTGGAGTTCTCTTTGTCGAAATTGACCACGTTGTCGCAGTTGCGGGCGTGGGCCAGTTCGCCGTCGAGCTTGAAGGTCCAGGCGTGGTACGGGCAGGTGATGACGTTCTTGGCCTTGCCGCTGCCGCTGAGCAGCTGGTGGCCACGGTGCGGGCAGACGTTGTAGAACGCCCGCAGCACGCTGTCACGGCCGCGCACGACGATGATGCTTTCGCCAATCACGTCGCGGGTGATGTAGGCATTGTTGTCTGCCACCTCGCTGCGGTGGCCCACACAGATCCAGCTGCGGGCGAAGATGGCTTCTTTCTCGTGTTCGAACACCGCGGCCTTGGTGTAGAAATTGGCCGGGATGGTGAAGGCCTCGTCGGCGTTCGCGCAGAAATCGGCGGGCAGGCGTTTGAAGTCGTTCATGACAGGTTTCTCACAAGCTCGGTTTATAGTTGTTGGTTAACGCGTATCTGTTGGTTAACAGGCCAGGCAAAAAAATTTGCAACCCCTCAGAGGGGCCGCAGTACGGCCCCTCTGATTGAATCAATGCACGGCAGCAGCGCTGCGCGGGGCATGTTCGGCAGGTTGTTCACCGGCCATCCGTGCCGCCTCTTCTTCGATGACGTGGGCCGGTACGTGGCCGTAGTCGGCGATCATCCACTTGAAGAAGCCGTAGATTTTCACCAGCAGAATCACCATGAACGGGATTGCGGTGAGCACCACGGCGGTCTTCATGGTCGACAGCGAGGCCTTGGCGAACAGCATGGCCAGCGGCACCAGGGTCAGCACCACGCACCAGAACAGGCGGTGGGTGGGTGTCGGGTCGTCACCTTCACGCAGGTTGCGGGTGCTGGTGGCAGCCACCGCGTAGGCCGCGGCATCCATGTGCGAGGCACAGAAGATGGCCATGATGAACAGGTACACGCCAAGGAACACCTGGCCCCACGGCAAGGCCAGCAGCAGGTGCGTCACGGCCGATTCGCCGCCTTGCTCGGCGAGCATTTTCGGCACATCCACCGCGCCGGTGATGAACTGGTGCATGCTGTAGCTTTCCAGCGCGCCGAAGAAGAACCAGCAACCAAAGCTGCCCCCCATCAGCAGGGCCAGGACCACTTCCTTGATCTGCCGGCCGCGCGACACGCGGGTGACGAACATGGCCACGCCCGGTGCGTACGACACCCACCACAGCCAGTAGAACACTGTCCAGTTGCGGGTGAAGGCACCGTCGCCGGCCGGGTCGGTGAACAGGCTCATGTGCACGTAGTTCTGGATCATCAGGCCAATCGAGTTGGCGGTGTTGTTGAGGGTGAACTGGGTAGGGCCCACCAGCAGCACGACCGCGGCAAACACCAGCGCGCCGATGCACACCATCTTGCTCAGGCGCTGCAGGCCACCGTCGATACCGATGTAGGAGCTGAGGGAGAACATCACCGCCACGCCGCCGATCACCATCAATTGCACGGTGAAGGTATCCGGGGTGCCGGTCAGGTCATGCAGGCCACGCGTCAGGGTAGAGGCGGTGAGGGCCAGCGACACGGTCAGTGCGCCCATCATGGTCAGCAGGAAGATCAGGTCGACGGTACGGCCTACCGGCCCGGTGGCCTTGAAGCCCGTCACCGCTTCGATCACCGAAGCCAGGTTCAGGCCGCTCTTCTTGCGTACATGGAAGTGGTAGGCCATGGCCAGCGAGGCCAGGGCGTAGATCGACCAGGCGCTGATACCCCAGTGGAAGAACGAGTAGCCCACGCTGTACTCGAGTGCCTTGGGGGTGGCCGCGGCGATGTTCAGGCCCGGGGTCTGGTAGTAGTAGGCCCATTCCATCACGCCCCAGTAGAGGGTCGACGAACCCATGCCGGCGCAGATGAACATGAACACCCAGGTGGCGGTGGCGTATTCAGGCTTGCCACTGCCCAGGCGGATGTTGCCGTACTTGCTGAAGGCCAGGTACAGCACGGCCAGGGTACTGGCAAACACCAGCACCTGCACGCTGGTACCGAAGGTGCGGGTGGACAGCTCGAACAACTGGTTGGCAGCGCTTTCAGCCTGGGCGGGGAAGGCTGCAAGGCCGATCACGGTGAGCAGTACGGCGATCAGGCTCATGGTAATCAGGAACACATCAATCTTTTTATTCTTGTGCGACATCATCGTCTCCTGGACGTTGGCGTACTTGTTATACCCGGCAGGCATCCGGGGTGTTGCGGTACCACTCCTTCCTTGGTCGTTAACTTATGGTTAACTAATATCTAATGGTTAACAGATTTTGCATACAATCCACGCCGCTCGCAAGAGGCAAACGGCCGATTGTCAGACACTTCTGACAATCGGCCCCGGGTGCATCAGGCTTCGATCAGCGCGGTGATGGCCTGGCCCACTTGCTGGGTAGACTGCTGGCCGCCCATGTCGCGGGTCACGTCACCGGCGGCGATCACCTGCTCGATGGCTTTGAGGATGTCGTCGTGGGCAGCGCGGTAGCGTGGGTCGGTGCCTTCGTTGCCGAGGAAGTCGAGCATCAGCGCACCGGACCAGATCATCGCGATCGGGTTGGCGATGTTCTTGCCGTAGATGTCTGGCGCCGAGCCGTGCACCGGCTCGAACAGCGACGGGAACTTGCGCTCGGGGTTCAGGTTGGCCGATGGCGCGATGCCGATGGTGCCGGCGCAGGCCGGGCCGAGGTCGGACAGGATGTCGCCGAACAGGTTCGAAGCCACGACCACATCGAAGCGGTCCGGTTGCAGAACGAAGCGGGCGCAGAGGATATCAATGTGCTGCTTGTCCCAGCTGATTTCCGGATAATTGGCTGCCATTGCGGCAGTGCGTTCGTCCCAGTACGGCATGCTCACGGCCATGCCGTTGGACTTGGTGGCCGAGGTGACGTGCTTGCGCTCGCGGGTCTGGGCCACTTCGAAGGCGTACTTGAGAATGCGGTCGACGCCACGGCGGGTGAACACCGATTCCTGCAGCACGAACTCGTTCTCGGTGCCTTCGAACATGCGCCCGCCCAGCGACGAGTACTCGCCTTCGGTGTTTTCGCGGATGACCACGAAGTCGATGTCGCCCGGTTCACGGCCAGCCAGCGGGCAGGGTACGCCGGGGAACAGGCGCACCGGGCGAATGTTCACGTACTGGTCGAAGTCGCGGCGGAACTTGAGCAGCGAACCCCACAGCGAGATGTGGTCCGGCACCTTGTCTGGCCAGCCCACGGCACCGAAGTACAGGGCGTCGAAACCCTTGAGCTGTTCGAACCAGTCGTCCGGCATCATCTTGCCGTGGGCCAGGTAGTAGTCGCAGCTGGCCCACTCGAAGAACTCGAAGCTGATGTCCAGGCCATGCTTGCGCGCAGCGGCCTCGACCACACGAATGCCCTCAGGCAGTACTTCGTTGCCGATGCCGTCGCCTGGGATTGCCGCGATTCTGAAGGTCTTGCTCATGGGGTGCACTCGTTGTCTAGGGAACAGGTGCTGGCCATGCTATAAGGGCTTTGCCTGGAGATAATCTGGCCAATCATGGATTCTTGGAACACGATACGTGAATAATCTGCCCAGCCTCGACGACCTAAACATCTTCCTGCAAGTGGCCAGGCGCGCCAGCTTCGCGGCCGTGGCCGACGAGCTGGGCATGTCGGCGGCGTACATCAGCAAGCGCATCCGCATGCTTGAGCAAACCCTGGAAGTGCGCTTGTTGCACCGCACCACCCGGCGGGTGACGGTGAGCGAGGAGGGCGAGCGGGTGTATCAATGGGCGTTGCAGATATTCGATGCGGTGCAGCGCATGGGCGATGACATCAGTGCCCAGCACCGCGAGCCGGCCGGGCAGTTGCGCATCGCCAGCAGCCTGGGCCTGGGCCGGCGTTTCGTGGCGCCGGCTTTGTCGGAACTGGCCGAACGCTACCCGCGGCTGGACATTCGCCTGGATGTGCACGACCGCCTGGTGGACCTGATTGCCGAAGGTGTCGACCTGGACATCCGCGTGGGCAACGCCATTGCCCCCAACCTGATCGCCAAGCCGCTGGCCCGCAACCGCCGGGTGCTGTGCGCCGCGCCGGCATACCTGGCGCGTCGCGGTACGCCCAAGGTGCTGGGCGAACTGGGCAGCCACGACTGCCTGGTGATCAAGGAGCGCGACCACCCGTTCGGCGTGTGGCAACTGACGGGGCCGATGGGTGAAGAAAGCGTGCGGGTGACCGGCGGCCTGTCGACCAACCATGGCGAAGTGGCGCACCAGTGGTGCCTGGACGGGCGCGGGATACTGCTGCGTTCATGGTGGGACGTGCACGACAGCTTGCAGGACGGGCGCCTGGTGCAGGTGCTAGAGGCCTATCACCAGCCGGCGGACATCTGGGCGGTGTACACTTCGCCGCTGGCCAGTTCGGCCAAGGTGCGGGTGGCGGTGGACTTTTTCCGGCAGTACTTTGCCGAGCGCTACAGCCTGCCGGAGTAAGATCAGGCCCTGGCGCGCTTTGTGTAGGAGCGGCCTTGTGTCGCGATGGGCTGCGGAGCAGCCCCAGATGTCAGCATTGACGCATAGATTGCCGGGGCTGCTTTGCAGCCCTATCGCGACACGAGGCCGCTCCCACAAAAATCAAAAGCGGAGCGCGGCGGGTTTCAGGGCACGGGTATTCGGGAAACCGCCTTCACTTCGCGCAGCGCCAGGCTCGACTGGATCGAGGCGATGCCTGGCTGACGGCGCAGCACCTCTTCGACAAACCGCCCATAACTCTCCAGGTCATTCGCCAACACCGTCAGCACATAGTCCGCCTCGCCAGTCACCTTGTGGCAGGACAGCACCTGCGGCAGCTTCAAAATCACCTGCTCGAACTCATCCGGTGCGTTGGCCGAATGGTTGCCAAAGCGCACCTGGGCAAACGCCATTACGTCGTACCCCAGCTTCCTGCGGTCGAGGTTGGCCTGGTAATCCTTGATGATGCCCAGCTCCTCCAGCCGTTTGCGCCTGCGCCAGCAGGGCGTCACGGTCATCGACAGGCGCTCGCCCAGCGCAGCGCTCGACAGGGTGCCGTCCTCCTGCAAAAGGCGCAGCAGCTCGCGGTCGGTGTCGTCCAGTTGTTCGATAGCAAAGGCTTTGCTCATAGGTGGCCAACCCTGTGAATATTTTGCTCAAGCATCCGGTTTGGTTGAGCATAAAGCAAAGCATTTTCACCGCTCTGTCGCGAAAATTGGTTATCCGGTAACCCCTTGGAAAAGGACATTCGCGTGCTGACAGTCTTTAGCAACAACCACCGCTTGCACCATGGCTCGGAACTGAAGGACGGCGCCATTACGCCATCGTTCGAAAACCCCCAGCGTGCCGACACCGTGCTGGCCCGGGTGCACAGCACCGGCCTTGGCGACGTTATTGCCGAACAGGCTTTCGACCGTAACTGCTACGTCGCGGCGCACAGCGAGCGCTATGTAAGCTTCCTGGAAAACGCCTGGTCGGAATGGGCCGCCACAGGCAAGACCCACGACGCACTGCCACTGGTGTGGCCCGTGCGCGACCTGGCCATCGACCGTGAGCCCGGTTTCATCGACGGCAAGCTGGGCTTCTATGCCATGGACGCAGGTGCGCCGATCACTGCCGGCACCTGGGAAGCGGTGCGCAGCAGCGCCAACGTTGCCTTGACCGGCATGCAGCGCATCATCGACGGTGCCGACAGTGCCTTCGCCCTGTGCCGCCCACCGGGGCACCATGCAGCGCGGGAATACATGGGCGGCTACTGCTACCTGAACAACGCCGCCATCGCCGCCGAGCGCTGCCTGAGCCAGGGCGCCAAACGCGTTGCCGTGCTGGACGTGGACTTCCACCACGGCAACGGCACACAGAACATCTTCTACGATCGCCCTGATGTGTTCTTCGCCTCCCTGCATGGCGACCCGCACGTGTCCTACCCGTACTTTTCCGGCTACGCCCATGAACAGGGCGCAGGCGCTGGCGAGGGTTTCAACGCCAACTACCCGATGGGCAAGGGCACGCGCTGGGCCCAGTACCAGCTGGCTTTGCAGGACGCGCTCAAGCGCATTGTCGCGCACAAGCCGCAGTTCCTGGTGGTGTCGCTGGGTGTCGACACCTTCGAGGATGACCCGATCAGCCACTTCAAGCTCACCAGCGAAGACTTTCTGCGCATGGGCGCCGAGATCGCCAGCGCCGGTATCCCGACCCTGTTCGTGATGGAAGGCGGGTACATGGTCGACGAGATCGGCATCAACGCCGTGAACACCCTGCAAGGTTTTGAAAGCGCGCGCTAACCCGCGTAACAAGCCGTGACGAAGCCTCTAAAGGGCCTCGCCACGGCACAGCGACATGTGACAGGCCAACAATAACAAGAGGTCGCCATGCAAGACATGCCCGCAAGCCTTGAGCAAAGCAAACCGGTAACGCCCGACCGTGAAGGGCACCTGCAACGCACGCTGGAAAACCGCCACATCCAGCTGATTTCCATAGGCGGCGCCATCGGCACCGGCCTGTTCATGGGCTCGGGCAAGGTGATCGCGCTGTCCGGCACCTCGATTCTGCTGGTGTACGCCATCCTCGGGTTTTTCGTGTTTTTCGTCATGCGCGCCATGGGCGAGTTGCTGTTGTCCGACCTGCGCTTCAAGTCGTTCGCCGACATCGTTGCCCATTACCTGGGGCCGCGCGCCGGCTTTGTGCTGAGCTGGTCATACTGGCTGAGCTGGAGCGTGGCGGTGGTCGGCGACGTGGTCGTGGTGGCCGGGTTCTTCCAGTACTGGTACCCCGATGCACCAGCCTGGCTACCCGCGTTCTTCACCCTGTTCGTGCTGCTGGGGTTGAACATGCTGGCGGTGCGGATATTCGGCGAGGTGGAGTTCTGGTTCGGCATCATCAAGATCGTCGCCATCGTACTGCTGATCATCACGGCGGCGGTGATGATCGCCACCTCCTATACCTCACCCAATGGCGTGGTGGCTTCGCTGTCCAACGTGGTCGCGCCCGGCGCGGTGCTGCCCCATGGCATCAGCGGTTTCTTTGCCGGCTTCCAGATTGCCGTGTTTTCCTTTGCCGGCACCGAACTGATCGGCACCACCGCCGCCGAGGCGAAGAACCCGCATCGCTCGCTGCCCAAGGCCATCAACACCATCCCCTTGCGCATTCTGCTGTTCTACATCCTGGCGCTGGTGTGCATCATCAGCGTGGTGTCGTGGGCCGAGGTGCCGGCCAACCGTAGCCCCTTCGTCGAGCTGTTCCTGCTGGCCGGGTTCCCGGCGGCGGCCGGCATGATCAACTTCGTGGTGCTGACCTCGGCAGCCTCTTCGGCCAACAGCGGTGTCTACTCGGGCTGCCGGATGCTGTTCGGGCTGGCCGAGCGGCGTAACGCGCCGGCCCTGTTCGCCAGGCTTTCGGCACTGAGCGTGCCGGTGTACAGCCTGGTGTTTTCCGGCGTGTGCATGCTGATCGGGTTGAGCCTGCTGTTCATCATCCCGGAGGTGATGACGGTGTTCACGCTGATTTCGACCGTGTCGGCGATCCTGGTGATCTTTACCTGGTCGATGATCCTTGCGGCGTACCTCGCCTATCGCAAACGCAACCCGGCTGCGCATGATGCCTCGGTGTTCAAGTTGCCGGGCGGGGTGCCGATGGCCGTCACCACCCTGGGCTTCCTCGGCTTTGTGCTGGTGCTGCTGGCGCTGCAGCCGGATACCCGGTTGGCGCTGTGCGTGATGCCGTTGTGGTTCGTGTTCCTGCTGCTGGCCTACCGCCGCCGCACTCAACCAAACGCCTGAGCACAACACCTATCCTGTGGGAGCGGGCGTGCCCGCGAACACCGGCGCAGCCGGTGCCATGTACCGAGTCGCCTGCTTCGCGGGCATGCCCGCTCCCACAGGGCCTGTGTCAGGCTGACAACCGCATATACCTCCCGGTATATGGACAGCCCACCACCTGCCGAATAGCTTAAGCCCTCGACGGGGCACGCCTTGCACGCGCCATAACAACAACGATGCCCCGTGACATTTCAGTCCTGCCAACCCCACAACTCTAAAAATGAGGCGGCAAATGGAAAGCATCGGCACCTATGTCATCTACGTCATCATGGTGTGCGCGGTACTGGGTGCCGTGGCATCCATCTACAACCCTGAAGGCGAGCTGGGCCAGGAGTTCATCGCCGGCTTGCACAGCATCGGCCCCATCTTCATCCCCGTGGCCGGCATCATGGCGGCAATCCCGTACATCTCTGCGGGCATCAGCCACGTGATCGCGCCGCTGTTCCAGGCCATCGGCGCCGACCCTGGCATCGCCGGCCCCATCTTCATCGCGTCCGACATGGGCGGCTACCAGTTGGCCAAGGCCCTGGCGCAAAGCCCGGAAGGCTGGATCCTCGGCCTGATCACCGGCTTTCAGTGCGGCGCCACGATCATCTTCGTCATCCCGGTAGGGCTGGCCATGCTGCGCAAGGTCGACCACAAGTACATGGCCCTGGGGATCATGGCCGGGCTGCTGACCATCCCGGTGAGCATCATGATCATTGCCATGACCATGCAGGCCCTGGGCCTGAACGTGCGTCCCGACATCGCCACCACCGGCGCCGCCACCCAGGCGCTGCACTTCACCTGGGCGATGCTGCTGCGCAACCTGATGCCGCTGATTCTGTTCTGCATTGCCCTGGCCGCGGCGTTGCGTTATTTCCCGACGCTGATGGTGTACCTGTTCCTCAAGCTCGGCCAGTTCATGTACATCGCCGTGGTGCTGGTGCTGGTGGCGTCCATCGTGCAGTACTTCACCGGCCTGTTCAGCCACCTGTTCGGCAGCTGGGGCTTCGCGCCGATCATCGCCGATGCCGACGACCAGTTCCGCGCGCTGGAGATTGCCGGCTACATCGGCCTCATGCTGTGCGGGGCGTTCCCCATGGTGCACCTGCTCAAGCGCTTTCTGGCACGGCCGATCGAGCGGGTGGCCTCGCGCTTTGGCATGTCGGGTGTTGGCGCGGCCGGGGTGCTGGCGGCCTCGGCCAATATCCTGGCCATGTTCCGCCTGGTCAGCGAAATGCCGCCCAAGGACAAGGTGCTGGTGATTGCCTTCTCGGTGTGCGCCGCCTTCACCTTTGGCGACCACATGGCCTTCTCTGCCAACTTCCAGCCGTCGTTGATCGTGCCACTGATGATCGGCAAGCTGAGTGGCGGCCTGATCGCGATGCTGCTGGCCAGCTGGCTGGCGGTGCCCAAGGCGCAGGAGATGGGGCGTGAGGACGCCGCCGCAGGTGCCTTCAAGGTGGCGGCCGAGCCGTCCTGAGCAAAAAGCGTCATGCACATGATCCGGAGCGTCCAGGGCGCCCCGGATTTTGTGCTTTTTGCCGATCAAGGCGGTAAGGTCGCACAGGCCTTCCGTGCACGAGCGTGGTGAACAATGACAAATGATGAGGCGAACGGGCTGGCGGCGGTGATCGACGCCATTGGCAGCGACTTGTTGGGGCCGGCGCTGGATGCGTGGCTGCGCAGCAAGCTGGCGTTCGACATGAGTTGCGCTTACCTGTTCCAGTTCAACCAGCCGGCGCTGCTGGTGCATAACGGCTACAACCACTCGGTGACCGAGCGCACCCTGAATGCTTATGTGCGCGGCGGTTACCTGCTTGATCCGTTTTACGTCGCCTGCGTCAACGAGCACCCGGCCGGGTTGTGGCGCATGAGCGAACTGGCCCCTGACTGCTTCTTCTCTTCAGGGTTTGCCATCTCCAAGGATATCCACCCCTGTGTGTCTTCCGACTACGGCACGGCGGTGGAGGAGGTGGGCTTTATCATTCCCTTGCAGCCCCAGGTGGCGATTGTCCATTCGCTGATGCGCAACCACAGCAGTGGCGATTTCAGTGCCGCGGAAATGGACCTGTTGGCAGGGATGGCGCCGTTTCTGGCATCGGTATTCGGCCAGCATTGTCGGTTGCGTTATGCCGACCGCCTGCGCGCTTCACCCGAGGGGGCGGTGCTGGAGGATGCCTTTGTCGAGATCCTGCAGGGGCAACTGACGGAGACCCAGCGCTTTATCGCCAAGCTGCTGTTGCAGGGGCACAGCAATGCATCGATTGCGCGGCAGATGAACATCTCGGATGGGACGGTGAAGGTGCACAAGCACAACATTTACCAGCGGCTGGAGATATCCACCAACGCCGAGCTGTTCCGCCTGTTTATCGATTACCTGGCCAAGGCCTGACACAGCAAGGGGCCGCTTTGCGGCCCAATCGCCGGCAAGCCAGCTCCCACAGGAATGTCGCTGCCCTTGAGGCCTGTGTTGTACCTGTGGGAGCTGGCTTGCCGGCGATTGGGCTGCAAGGCAGCCCCTGTATGCAGCAAGTTCAGGTTACTTGAACAGCGGGCTCAGGTGCTCGCTGAGGTAGATGCCCTGTGGGTCAAGCTGGCGGCGCAGCTTGCGGAAGTCTTCGGCGCGCGGGTAGATGGCACTGACATCCTCACCGGTCAGGAAGTGCAGCTTGCCCCAGTGCGGCCTGGCGCCATACGAACGCAGGATCTGATCCACCGCCCGCAGGTAGTCCCAGTAGTCGGTACCCGGCTGGCCAGACACCGAGATGGTGGCACTGTCCTGCTCGAAGAAGGGGCTCATCCACGCGCCGTCACCGGCAGTGAAGCGGTATTCGATGGGGTAGATGGCCTCGGGGAAGTCTTCCAGCATCAGCTTGCGCACGGCCCGCAGTGCTTCCTTGCTGTGGCGCACAGGCACCGCGTACTCCAGTTCGTGGAAGTTGGGCAGATACTCGATGGGGTACACGTCCGAGCTGTAGGCCACTTTCTCGAACTCGCTTTCCCAGGCCGGGCGGTCGGTGATGTCCATGACCTTCACTTCACACATGTCAGTGGTGCGCCCGCTGGTGGAGGTGGCGGCGGTATCGGGCAGACAATAGCAATGGCGGCTCTGCTCGTAGGGGCACCAGAAGAAGCTGAAATGGCGGTGCTTGCGCGCCAGTTCATCGTGCTTTTCCATCACGCTTTCGAAGTCTTCACGCCAGATGCGCTCGTGCAGGTTGAAGCTGTCGGTCACCTGTAAGGTCAGCTCGGAAACGATGCCCAGCACACCCAGCGACACGCGGCCTGCCTGCAACAGGTCGGGGGTGCTTTCGTCCACATTGAGGATTTCGCCATTGGGCTGCACCAGCTTCATGCCGACAATGGACGAAGCCAGGTTGCCCAGGGTCAGGCCGGTGCCGTGGGTGCCGGTGGTCAGGGCACCGGCAATCGACTGGCTGTCGATGTCGCCCTGGTTGACCATCGACAACCCGGCTGCACGCAAGGCCTTGCCGAAGGCATTGATGGTGGTGCCGGCGGCAGCGGTGACGCGCTTTTTCTCGTGGTCGATATGGCGCACGCCGCTCATGTTGGCCAGGCTCAGGTGCAGGCCGTTGGTGAGCGCCACCGGGGTAAAGGAGTGGCCGGAGCCTGCCACGCGCACGTTCATGCCGTTGCTGCTGGCCTGGTTCACCATCGAGCACAGTTCGTCCTCGCTGGCCGGCGCCCCGCGCGCGGCGCGGATGCAGGACTGGTTGCCGGCCCAGTTGCGCCAGTGCGCGTGCTCCAGGCCAAATTCGTTGATATGCATGTTGTTGGAAGAGGTGCTCACATTGCTCTCCTGCTTGTTGTTCTTCTAGTCAGATGGCCGTGTAGCCGTTGTCGGCAAACAGGTGCGCGCCGTTGACGAAACTGGCGTCGTCACTGGCCAGGAACAGGGCTGCGGTTGCGACTTCCGAGGGTTGGCACAGGCGCCCCTGAGCGGCGGCGATGGCCTGTTCACTGACGTCCACGCCATGCTGGCGCAGCATGTCGATTTCGCGCAGGCCGTGGGCGGTGGCGATGAAGCCCGGGCAGATGGCATTGGCCCGGATGCCCCGGTCGCGAAACTCCACCGCGATGGCCCGGGCAAACATGTGCGTGGCGCCCTTGCTGGTGCAATACAGCACCTCCATCGGTGTGCCCACCACCGCAGAAATGGACGAGGTACAGACGATGCTGCCACCACCGGCGGCCAGCATGCCGGGCAGCACTGCGCGGGTGACCAGGAACATGCTTTTCACGTTCACCGCCATCACCCGGTCCCATTCTTCTTCGCTGGTTTCCAGGAAGGGGGCGGCCGCGAGGATGCCGGCGTGGTTCATCAGCACGGTGATGTGGCCGAAGGCCTTTTCCACGGTGGCTACAGCGGCCTTCACCTGCTGCGCATCCGATACATCGGCTGCGGCGAAGATGGCCTCGTAACCAGCATCACGCAATTGCCGGGCAACCTCGGCGCCCTTGCTGCCGGGCAGGTCGACAATGCCGACCTTTGCCCCTTCTGCTGCGAACAGCTGCGATGCGGCCAACCCGCAGCCACCCGCGCCGCCAGTGATCAGCGCCACCTTGCCGTTAAGACGTCCCGCCATGTTCGACTCCCGTTGGTTTTTATTGATCTGTTCTTGCTGCCCGGGCGTTTCGCGATTCGCGTGTCGGAGCATGAAACAGATCAACGGGAACATCCATATACCGATGGGTATACGGGGCAGGCATAGCTATGGGGCAGGGGCTGTGGTTTTGCTCACCCGACCTGTTGGGCGATCAATGCCAGGCACCGCTGCACGATCGGGCTCACATCACCCTTGCGCCGGCTGAGGATGATCGGGCTGACGGCGCTGCTATCAAGCAAGCCGACATACTCGATATCGGTGCGGTGCTGCTGTTGTACCGATGCTGGCACCAGGGTCACCCCCACGCCGACAGCTACCAGGCCGATGGCCGTCTGCAGTTCGTTGGCCCACTGGCTGACGCGGATGCTCATGCCGTGCTGGGCGAACAGCGCCAGCACGTGGTCGGCGTAACTGGGCCGGGGGTTGGCCGGGTAGAGGATGAACGCCTCGCCAGCCAGTTGGGCGAGGCTGAGCGGGCTGCCGGCCAGCGGGTGGCCCTTGGGCAGCACGGCCACCAGCGGGTCTTCAAGCAGTACCTGTTGGTGAATGGCCGCATCCTCGATACGGATGCGCCCGAAGGCGATGTCGATGCGCCCGCTCTTCAGCGCTTCCACCTGCTGCAGCGTGGTCATCTCGCTCAGGCCCAGTTCCAGCTCGCTGTCCTGGCGCAGCTCGCGGATCAGCTCTGGCAGCACGTTGTACAGGGTCGAGGGGGCAAAGCCGATGCCCAGCCACTGGCGCTGGCCCTGGCCGATGCGGCGGGTGTTGTCGCTGATGTTGTGCAGTTGCTGCAGTACGGTGCAGGTCTGTTCATAAAAAAAACGGCCGGCTTCGGTCAGCCGCAGCGGGCGTTCGCGCACTACCAGCAGGGTCCCGAGCTCGTCCTCCAGCTGGCTGATCTGCCGGCTCAAGGGCGGTTGGGCAATGTGCAGCAGCTCGGCGGCGCGGGTGAAGTTCAGGGTCTCGGCCAAGACCTTGAAGTAACGCAGGTGGCGCAGCTCCATCAGACCTCCAGGGTATGGTGGGAGATTCATTTGATATTGGACGGTCATCAGGGTCTCGCGCAATCCTTGAACAATCAAGTAAATGCACCATTCGGGCCTGCAACTGGCAGCCCGACCTGACGGGACCTGGCAACAATGACAAGCGCGCTGATTGAACGTATTGATGCAATTATCGTCGACCTGCCGACCATTCGCCCGCACAAGCTGGCAATGCACACCATGCAGCAGCAGACCCTGGTGGTATTGCGTGTGCGTTGCAGCGATGGCGTGGAAGGTATTGGTGAGGCCACCACCATCGGGGGCCTGGCCTATGGCTACGAAAGCCCCGAGGGCATCAAGGCCAACATCGACGCGCACCTGGCCCCGGCGCTGATCGGCCTGCCGGCGGACAACATCAACGCCGCCATGCTCAAGCTGGACAAGCTGGCCAAGGGCAACACCTTTGCCAAGTCGGGTATCGAAAGCGCCTTGCTCGATGCCCAAGGTAAACGCTTGGGCCTGCCGGTCAGCGAGCTGCTGGGCGGCCGTGTGCGCGACAGCCTGGAAGTGGCCTGGACCTTGGCCAGCGGCGACACCGCCCGCGATATTGCCGAAGCACAGCACATGCTGGAAATCCGCCGTCACCGGGTGTTCAAGCTGAAGATTGGCGCCAACCCGGTGGAGCAAGACCTCAAACACGTGGTGACGATAAAACGCGAACTGGGCGACAGCGCCAGCGTGCGGGTGGACGTGAACCAATACTGGGACGAATCCCAGGCCATCCGCGCTTGCCAGGTGCTTGGCGACAACGGTATCGACCTGATCGAGCAACCGATTTCGCGCATCAACCGCGGTGGCCAGGTGCGCCTGAACCAGCGCAGCCCTGCACCGATCATGGCCGATGAGTCCATCGAAAGCGTCGAGGATGCCTTCAGCCTGGCCGCCGACGGCGCGGCCAGCATCTTTGCCCTGAAAATCGCCAAGAACGGCGGCCCGCGTGCCGTGCTGCGCACCGCGCAAATCGCCGAGGCCGCCGGTATCGGCCTGTATGGCGGCACCATGCTCGAAGGTTCGATCGGCACCCTGGCCTCGGCCCATGCCTTCCTTACCCTGCGCCAACTGACCTGGGGCACCGAGCTGTTCGGCCCGCTGCTGCTGACCGAAGAAATCGTCAACGAGCCACCGCAATACCACGACTTCCAGCTGCACATTCCCCGTACCCCAGGCCTGGGCCTGACCCTGGACGAACAGCGCCTGGCGCGCTTCGCCCGTCGCTGATCAGCAAACAAGGAGATAATCATGCTGTTCCACGTGAAGATGACCGTGAAACTGCCGGTCGACATGGACCCGGCCAAGGCCACCCAGCTCAAGGCCGATGAAAAGGAACTGGCCCAGCGCCTGCAACGTGAAGGGACCTGGCGCCACCTGTGGCGCATTGCCGGGCATTACGCCAACTACAGCGTGTTCGATGTGCCCAGCGTCGAGGCGTTGCACGACACCCTGATGCAACTGCCGTTGTTCCCGTACATGGACATCGAGGTCGACGGCCTGTGCCGGCATCCCTCGTCGATTCACAGCGACGACCGCTGATACGCACCTGTCTACCTGACAAGAACAATATGAGGTACGCACGATGACCGTGAAAATTTCCCACACTGCCGACATTCAAGCCTTCTTCAACAAAGTGGCTGGCCTGGACCACGCCGAAGGCAATCCGCGTTTCAAGCAGATCATCCTGCGTGTGCTGCAAGACACCGCACGCCTGGTCGAAGACCTGGAAATCACCGAAGACGAGTTCTGGCACGCCGTTGATTACCTCAACCGCCTGGGTGGCCGTAACGAAGCTGGCCTGCTGGCCGCAGGCCTGGGCATCGAGCACTTCCTCGACCTGCTGCAGGACGCCAAGGACACCGAAGCCGGCCTGGGTGGCGGCACCCCGCGTACCATCGAAGGCCCGTTGTATGTAGCCGGGGCACCGCTGGCGCAGGGCGAAGCGCGCATGGACGACGGCACTGACCCGGGCGTGGTGATGTTCCTGAAAGGCCAGGTGTTCGACGCCGACGGCAAGCCGCTGGCCGGCGCCACCGTCGACCTGTGGCACGCCAACACTCAAGGTACCTATTCGTACTTCGACTCGACCCAGTCCGAGTACAACCTGCGCCGCCGCATCATCACCGATGCCGAGGGCCGCTACCGTGCGCGGTCCATCGTGCCATCGGGGTATGGCTGCGACCCGCAGGGCCCGACCCAGGAATGCCTGGACCTGCTCGGCCGTCATGGCCAGCGCCCGGCGCACGTGCACTTCTTCATCTCGGCACCCGGGCACCGCCACCTGACCACGCAAATCAACTTCGAAGGTGACAAGTACCTGTGGGACGACTTTGCCTACGCCACCCGTGACGGGCTGATCGGCGAGCTGCGCTTTGTCGAGGATGCTGCGGCGGCGCGTGATCGCGGCGTGCAAGGCGAGCGTTTTGCCGAACTTGCGTTCGACTTCCACCTGCAGGGGACCAAGGCGCCGGAGGCCGAGGCACGCAGCCACCGGCCGCGTGCGTTGCAGGAAGGCTAAACCGGCCTGGCTGCCACTGTGGAAGCAATTGTATTGCTCAAAATTTGAAAGCTTGCGCAAACTCTGTGGGAGCGGGCGTGCCCGCGAACACCGGCAAAGCCGGTGCCATTCACCGCGTCGCCTGATTCGCGGGCACGCCCGCTCCCACAGGGGCCGGTAAAGTTTGAGCGTTGCGTAGCCCTGTTCATTTTTGCCTGGGCCTTTCCGTGCGGGGAGGGCCTGGGCTTTTTGCTCTCTGCTGAAAATCCATCTGCATTTCCCTCCTGCTTCCCCTTCTGGTCCTTTCGAAATATCCCTCGCTGAATTACGTGAAAAGTGGTCTAAATATTTTTGCGCTTTCGCTTAAGTGCAGGTCTATCCGTTTTTTGTAAAAAATCTATATAAATCAATATTTAGCGTGGTTTTGGCTGTCTTAAAACGCAAATAAACGAGGTATTTTTCTCTGTTTTTAGCGTGAAAATTCAATTGACAATTCACGTAAATAATCGCAAATATCTGTCACCGGCACCCAAAACAAGAGAGACAGATCATGCCGCCCCAACCTGCCTTCGCTTCCCCGCGTGGCCGGTGCTTGCCAGTGGCCAGCGCCGCCCGCCATTCCCAGCCTCAACACCCGAACCGCGCCTGAGACGGAGATAGTCCATGGATTCGCTTTGCCTGCGTGACGCGCCCGTGTCGGCGCTTGCTTCCGGGCCTGCTTTCGAGGCCTTGCTTGATGGCGTTCGTGATCGTGCCCGCCTCGGTGAGTTTGATCGCCAGCGCCACATTTCCCGCGATGTGATCGATGCGTTCAAGGCCCATGGCGTGTACCGCGCCCTGGTGCCCAAGCGCTTTGGTGGGCTGGAATGCTCGCCAGCGGCCTTCTGCGAAATGATCGAACGCATCGCCCACGCCGACGGCTCCGCCGGCTGGGTGGCCAGCTTCGGCATGAGCCCGGTGTACCTGGCGGCGCTGCCGCTGGAGACCATTGCCGAGATCTACGGCAACAGCCCCGACACCGTGTTCGCCGGTGGCATCTTCCCGCCACAGCCGGCCGAAACCGTGCCCGGCGGCTTCAAGGTAAATGGCCGCTGGAAGTACTCCAGCGGCTCGATGGGCGCCGACATCGTCGGTGTCGGCATCACCCCGCGCAACGGCGACAAGCTCGACCTGCCACGCCTGGCGGTGCTGCCGCGCAGCCAGGCGCGCATCGAAGAAACCTGGGACACCGTCGGCCTGCTCGGCACCGGTAGCCACGACCTGGTGGTCGAGGATGTGCAGGTGGGCGAGCAGTGGACCTTCGTGCGCGGCGGCAAGCCAAACCTGGACGAGCCGTTCTTCCGCTACCCGTCGTTGTCGTTCGCCACCCAGGTGCTTTCGGTGGTCGGCCTGGGGATTGCCCGCGCCGCACTGGACGAGCTGTCGGGGATGGCCAGCGGGCGCATTTCGGTCACCGGTGCTCCGGCCTTGGCCGACCGGCCACTGGCCCAGGTCGACGTGGCCAAGGCCGAGGCCGCCCTGCGTTCGGCGCGGGCGTTCTTCTACGAAGCCATCGAGCAGGCCTGGGGCCACGTGCTGGCCGGTGACCCGGTGCCGGTCGGGGTGACCAACCTGCTGCGCCTGTCCTCGACCCACGCCGCGCGCGTCGCCGCCGAAGTGGCGCGCAGCGCGCAACTGCTGTCGGGCATGACCGGTATCTACAACGAAAGCCCGCTGGCGCGCTGTGTCAACGATGCGCAAGTGGTCACCCAGCACGCCTTCATGGGCGATGTCACCTACCAGAACGCCGGAGCCATGTTCTTCGGTAAACAGCCCCTGCCGGGCTACCTGTAACCCTCGGGAGATTTGTCATGAGCGACACCAAAGCCTTGCGCGTGCTGTTCTGCATGGGCATCAACCAGAACTTCTTCGATGCCCCACGCGAAGAGCAGCTGCAGGTGTGGGCCGCCTTCAGCGCCATGTGGAATGGCATCCACGACCTGCCCGCGGTGCGCGTGCTGGGCAACATGGACGACGACCAAGGCATGGTCGGCCCGTCCGACGGCTTCCCCTGGACCACCTACCTGCTGGCCGATGTGCCCGACATCGAGACCGTGCACGCCGCCTGCAACCTGTTCCGCACCACGGCGGTGGGCGAGGGGCCTTACAAGCTGTGGCGCTATGCCAAGGTCGAAGCCCGTGTCGGCCGTGAACTGATCATCCAGCGCGCCTGAGAAGAGGACTAATCCCGTGAGCAACCTGATACCCGCCATCAACCTGGCAATCGACCCGGCCGAACTGGTGCAGCCCGACCGCGTCCACACCTCGCTGTACACCGACCCGGCGCTGTTCGATGCCGAGCTGGAAAAGATCTTTCACAGCACCTGGATCTGGGTCGCCCATGAAAGCGAAATCCCCGAGGCCGGCAGCTACAAGACCACCTACATCGGCAAGCAGCCGGTGATTGTGGTACGCGACCGCAAGAAGGCCATCAACGTGCTGCTCAACCGCTGCCGGCACCGTGGCGCCACCGTGTGTGAGCACAAGAAGGGCAAGACCAACAGCTTCGTCTGCCCGTACCACGGCTGGGGCTATGCCCTGGACGGTTCGCTGCGCGGCATCCCGCACCCGGAAAGCTACGGCGACTGCCTGGACAAGGCCGAGCTGCCCTTGGTCAGCCTGCGCACCGAAAGCTACGCCGGCATGGTCTTCGCCACCTTCAAGGACGATATCGAGCCGCTGGAGGACTTCCTCGGTGCGGCGAAGAAGTGGATGGACCTGTTCATGAAGCAGGGTGCCGGCTACGGCATCAAGGTGCCGGGCGAACACCGCTTCCGCTTCCCCGGCAACTGGAAGATCCAGCTGGAAAACACCACCGACGCCTACCACTTCCCGCTGGTGCACAAAAGCTTCCTGTCCTCGGTCGATGAGCAGACCCTGGCGCTGTTCGACTTCGTCAAAGGCCCCGGCTATGTCGAGGACCTGGGCAATGGCCACAGCGTGATGGTGATGATCCCTGACCTGGTCGACCTTGAGGCCGACCTCGACAAACCCATCCCGGAACGTTTCGAAAGCCTGGCCGCCGAGCTGCGCGACGAAGGCATCGACGAGTTGCAGGTGCGGCGCATTGTCCGCGCGGTCGGTGGCTCGGGCTTCAACCTCAACCTGTTCCCCAACGTGGCCTGCTCGATGGCGTTCTTCCGTGTGCTGCAGCCGGTTTCGGTGAACGAAACCGAAATCCACCACGCGGTGATCACCATGGACGGCGGCCCGGCGGCGGCCAACCGCTACCGCCTGCGCCTGCACGAGCACTTCCAGGGGCCGATGGGCTTCGGCACGCCAGACGACTCCGAGGCGTGGGAGCGGGTGCAGAAGGGCGCCCGCGCCGGTGAAGACCTGTGGATCATGCTCAACCGTGGCCTGCCGGGTGAAAAACCCAGCGCCGATGGCCTGATTTCTGACGTCAGCGCCGAGACCGGCATGCGCGCGGCGTACCAGCAGTGGAAGAAGATGATGACTGCGGAGGCCAAATGATGAACCTGAACCTGTTCAATGAAGTGACCGCGTTCATCTGGCAGGAAGGCGACATGCTCGACCATGGCGAGTACGGCGGCTGGCTTGACCTGTGGACCGAAAAAGGCACCTACATCATCCCGATCGACCCCCGGGAAACCGACTACGAGAACACCCTGAACTACGCCTATGACGACCACCACATGCGTGCCCTGCGTGTGCAGCGGCTGGTCGGTGGCGAGTCGATCTCGACCAGCCCGCAGCCGCGTACCGTGCGCACCCTCTCGCGTATCCGTGTGCTGGGCGACGACGGTGTAAACGTCACCGTGCGCGCTGCGCAGAACGTGCGCGAGTTCCGCAAGGAAAGCCTCAAGCACTACAGCGCCGACCTCACCTACACGCTGGTGCGTGCCGAGGGCGGGTTCAGGATCCACCGCAAGGTGATCAGCCTGATCAACAGTGACGATACCCTCGCCGGTATCGGCTACATCCTCTGAGGAGACGGCCATGAACCAAGTCGCATTGGTCACCGGTGCCGGCCAAGGGCTGGGCCAGCGTTTCTGCGCCCGGCTGCTTGCTGCAGGCTTTGATGTGGTGGTGTCGGACCGTGACCTGGGTCGGGCCCAGGCCGCTGCCGAACAGTTGCAAGCACTGGGTGGGCGCACCTTGGCGGTGAAGCTGGATGTCGCCAGCAAGGCGGATTTCGAGCAGGCCCTGGCCCAGGTGCTGGAACAGTTCGGTGGCTTGCACGTGGTGGTGAACAACGCCGCCGTGACCAAGACCACACCCCTGATGCAGATCAGCCCGGAAGAGTTTGACGCCGTGGTCGGCCTGAACCTGCGCAGCGTGTTTCTTGGCTGCCAGGTGTTCGGCGCGTACCTGGCCGAGGCCGGTTACGGGCGGATCATCAACATGGCCTCGCTGGCCGGGCAGAACGGCGGCACCGCCACTGGCGCGCACTACGCGGCGAGCAAGGGCGCAATCGTCACCCTGACCAAAGTCTTTGCCAAGGAGTTCGCTGCCCGGGGTGTCACCGTCAATGCCATCGCCCCCGGCCCCATCGACTCGCCGGCGGTGCATGCCGCGGTGCCGGCCGAACGGCTGCCGGGCCTGCTGGCCAACATTCCGGTACAGCGCCTGGGGGATGCCGACTTTCTGGGCGACCTGATCGTGCAGCTGGCGCGGCCCGAGGCGTATTTCACCACCGGGGCGACCTGGGATGTGAACGGCGGCCTGTTCATGCGTTGACATTGACGGGGCGCCCGCGCGCCCCTGGCTATTACAGGACACCGAGCATGAATGAAGAACTGTTGAACGTAGTTGTGCGCAAGCGCGAGATTCAAGGGGCCGACGTGGTCGTGCTCGACCTTGGGCGAGCCGACGGCGCTGCCTTGCCGGCGTTCGAGGCCGGCGCGCACGTGGATATCCACGTGGCACCCGGCCTGGTGCGCCAGTACTCGCTGTGCAGCGACCCGGCGGATGCCTCGGTGTATCGCCTGGGCGTGTTGAAAGACCCGGCTTCCCGCGGTGGTTCGGCAGGTGTGCATGAGGCCCTGGTGGAAGGGCGCGAGGTGCAGATCAGCGCGCCGCGCAACCTGTTCCCGCTGGCGGCCGGGGCTACCCGCTCGATCCTGCTGGGCGGCGGCATCGGCATCACGCCGATGATCGCCATGGCCCACGCCTTGCACCAGCAGGGCGCCGATTTCGAGCTGCACTATTGCGGGCGTTCGCGCAGCCGCAGTGCCTTTCTCGAAGTGCTGGCCACCGCGCCGTTCGCGGCACAGGTGTTTACCCATTTCGACGATGAAGCCCCAGCCCAGCGCCTGAACCTGGCGGATGTGCTCGGTGCTGGCCTACCCGGCACGCATCTGTACACCTGCGGCCCGTCGGGCTTCATGGACTGGGTGATAGCAGGCGCACGGCAGCAGGGCTATGCAGAAGAATACATCCACAAGGAGTACTTCCAGGTCGAGGTTGACGCCACGGGCCAGGGTTTCGAAGTGGTCGCCGCGCGCAGCAACAAGACCGTGCAGGTGGCCGAGGGCCAGACCATCCTCGATGCCTTGGCGCAGGTGGGCATCCGCATCGACATTTCCTGCGAGCAGGGTGTGTGCGGCACCTGCATGTGCGAGGTGCTCGAAGGCGAGCCCGACCACCGCGATGTGTACTTGACCGATGAAGAGAAGGCCGCGAACGACCAGATTCTGGTGTGCTGTTCGCGGGCCAGGTCGAACAAGCTGGTGCTGGATATCTGAGGAGCATGACCATGGTAGAGATAACCCGTTTTCGCAACGCGATGGCCATGCTCGGTGGCGCCGTCTCGGTCATCACCACCGACGGCCCCGCCGGGCGCTTCGGCTTCACGGCTTCGGCGGTGTGCAGCGTGACCGACTCACCGCCCACCTTGCTGGTGTGCATGAACCGTTCTTCGTATTCCAACGAGCAGTTCAAGGCCAACGGCGCGTTGTGCGTGAACGTGTTGGCCGGCACTCATCAGGAATTATCCGGGGTGTTTGCCAACCGCCACCTGAGCATGGAGGAGCGCTTTGCCTCGACCGTGTGGACGGTGCTGGAGAGCGGGGCGCCGGTGATGCAGGAGGCGCTGGTGAACTTCGACTGCCGCATTGCCCAGGTGCACGAAGTGGGCTCGCACAGCATTTTCTACTGCGAGATCCAGGATATCCGCCAGGGCGGTGCCGATGATGGGCTGGTGTATTTCAACCGCGCTTATCACCGGGTGTGCGAAACCTCCAAGGCGTGTTGAGGCAGTGGGCTGCTGCGCAGCCCAATCGCCGGCAAGCCAGCTCCCACATCGACCGCATCGGCCTCAGGTCATGTGCAATACCTGTGGGAGCTGGCTTGCCGGCGATGAGGCCAGAGCAGGTTACCTGGTAATGGCTGGCTAGAAGGTATCCAGGTTATGGAAAACCACCTCGAGCATCTTGTTCAACCGCTGCACCTGCGCCTCGGTCAGCCCTTTGAAGCTGCGCTGGAACAGGTCCCGGGTCACGTCCTGCATACGCGCGATGTTCTGCAGGCCGGCTTCGGTGATGCGCACCTGGGTCACACGGCCGTCTTCGGGGCTGGGCGCGGTGTCGACCAGGCCGTCGTCCTTCATGCGGTAGACGATCTTGGTGATGGTCGACAGCTTGGCAATGGCATGGGTGGAGATTTCGGAAATGCTCGATTCACCGTTCTCGTTGAGGATCCACAACACGCGCCAGCGCGGCACGTCGAGGTCGATCTTCTTCAGCAGCCGTTCCATGTTCTGGGTGTAGCGGCCATGCACACGGGCCAGCCAGTAGAAGGGGAAGTCTTCCTTGCGAAACTCATCGCTGGCCGGGTCGTGATGGCTGTGGCCTTTGTTCTTCGAGGTGCTCATCGCTTCACTACTTGTGCGGAAATAGTCGCGACATCATAGACGTTTCCGCGTGTTTGGCTATTACCAAGGTGCGTCTGAATACTGGAATGTTCAGTTGACATTTCATGTATTTGCCACGCATCCATTTTCCAAAGGGTGGCATGACAATGACAATAATCGTAGAAACCCTCGACCTGGGCGGCAGCGGCCCACGGGTCGCGATCAAGGACACCATCGATGTCGCCGGTACCGCGACCCGCGCCTCCAGCCAGGCGCTGGAGGATGCGCCGTTGGCTGAGCGGCATGCCGAGGTGGTCAGCCACCTGCTGGCGGCCGGTGCGCGCCTGACGGCCAAGGTCAGCCTGCACGAGCTGGCCTTTGGCACCACCGGCATCAACCGCCATACCGGCACGGCGGCCAACCCGCGTTTCCCAGGGCGTATTCCCGGTGGCTCGTCCAGCGGTTCGGCGGCTGCAGTGGCCGCTGGCCTGGTCGACTTCAGCCTGGGCACCGACACCGGTGGCTCGGTGCGCGTGCCGGCCTGTTGCTGCGGGGTGTTCGGCCTCAAGCCCACGTTTGGCCGGGTCAGCCGCCGGGGCGTGATGCCGGTCTACAGCAGCCTTGACTGCGTCGGCCCGTTCGCCGCGAGCCTGCCGATGCTGGTGCGCGCCATGGGCATGATCGACCCCACCTTTGTGCCTGCCCAGGTGCCCGCCCAGGCGCGTATCGGCGTACTGCGGGTAACCGCCGAGGCGGGCATCCACAAGGTGGTGCAGGGTGCACTCAGCGCCAGCGGCTTGCCGTTGGGCAATGTCGAGCTCAAGTACTTTGGCGCGGCCTATGAGGCCGGCATGGTGGTGATCAACCGCGAAACGTTCCAGGCCTGTGGCCACTTGCTGGAAACGGGCAAGGTGGGCAGCGACATCGCCGGGCGCCTGGCGGCGGCGGGGCAGACCCGGGATGCGGCATTGGCCGAGGCCGAGGCGGTACGCCTGGGCTTTACCGAGGAGGTCGACCAGGCCTTGGCGCGCTACGACGTGCTGGCGCTGCCGACCATGCCGGACTTTCCGCTGCGCCTGGAAGAGGCCGCCGACACCCGCGCAGTATTGGGCATGACCTCGCTGGTGCGGCCGTTCAACCTGTCCGGGCACCCGGCATTGAGCATTCCACTGGGCAGCGAGGCCGGCCTGCCGGTGGGCCTGCAACTGGTGGCGGCCAAAGGTGCGGACGAGAAGCTGCTGGCAGTGGCCGAACGCTTGCTGATCAACCTGTATGGCGGCAATGGGGGCAGCGATGGCCGACATGCTTGAGTTGCAAGCCCGCCTGCAGGTGTTCGAGCGCCAGCAGGCCATTCGCGTGTGCATCAATCGCTACATGGAACTGTGTGACCGGCTGGATGCCGACACGCCGCTGGATGAGCTGGCCGGCTTGTTCACCCGTGATGCCGTGTGGGAAGGCAAGGGCGCCAGGTATGCCGCAAGCTTCGGTGGGTACCGTGGCCGCGAGGCGATCCGGGCGATGTTTGCCACCTACATGAAAACCCCGCCGCACTTTGCCTTGAACGTGCACTTCCTGACCAGTGAGGTGATCGAAATGGACGACGGGCAAGGGGTGGGGCGCTGGGTGATGCTGCAGACCAGCACCTTTGCCGACGGTGCATCGCACCTGAATGCAGCGCGGCTCACGGTGCGCTTTGTGCTGGAAGAAGGGCAGTGGCGCATGGCGCATTTCCAGACCGAGAACCAGTTCAGCCGACCGGTTACTGCCTGGAACACAGAGGCGCCTTTACCGGTACCCACCCATTAAGCCTTGACGCGGTCCCTGTAGGAGCGGCGCCAGTTGTTCAGAAGGTACTGACAAACACAATCTGGCTATACAGGTTGTTGTTGTCATTGCCCAACTGTGTACCGCCTTGCCCGGCACTGCGCTCAGGCCTGTACAGCCCCACCAGCGGCACAACCATCAGGTGTTCGTTGAAGGTCCATTCTGCATACAGGTCCACCTCGTGGCCATCTACATTGCCAAGGCTGCGATCGAGGGTGTCGAACTTGAAACCCATCAGCCCCACGTTCAGCGACGAAGTCGGGCTTACCGTCAGCCCCACCTTCTGGATCCGCGCATTGCTGTTGAACGGCCCGGCATAGTTGCCCGCCACTTCGCCCTGGAACCAGGTACCCAACCCACGGCCCAGGCCATAGAACAATGTGTCGTAGTGCTCTGAGAACCGGCTGTAGCGGTAGCTGACGTTTGGTGCCCAGGGCAGGTCGGCGAAGGTCCAGCCCGCTTCCAGGTACCAGGCGTCTTCAGTGGCCGTGTGCGGCTTGTCCTGCTTGGCGTATTCGCCGGACAGGAACAGGTTCTCCACCCCGGCGTTGCCTTGGCCACGAATGCTGTAGGTCTTCATGCCGTCGCGCTCCTGCTGCAGCGGCGAGGCGTACTGCGCGTCGACATGGGTAGTGCCGATGTAGGTCAGCCCGACCGTGCCTGCGTCCGCCACATGCTCCAGCGTAGCCACGTGCATTTCGGTGTTGGCCTGCGCGCGGTTGTCCGATTGCAGCCACATCAGGTCGCCACGCCAGCCTTTGCTGCCGCCCAGGCGCAGCACGGCGGTCTTGTCGAAGCTTTTGCGCGCGGCCAGGTAGTAGGCGCCGCCACGGTTGAACTCGCCATCGGCCAGACCATGGCCAACGTTCAATGAATCGCCCTGGATCAGGAAGCCATCGCCCACTGCAATCATCTGTTTGCCAAACGACAGGTCGATGCCGTCCTCGCCAAGCATCGGCACCAGGTTGCCGGATTTCCAGCCCAGGTAGGCGTCCTCGATCTTGGTGGTGCGCTCGCTGCCATCGCTGAAGCCGGCGGCGTCACCGTCGCCCCAGGTGCCCGAGCTGAGCAGGGCGAAGGCCCCGTACAGCGAACCGGCACTGCCCAGGCGTTGGTCGCCACTCAGCCCGTATTTGATGTAGCCCTCACGCCATGAGGTGGCGCCGGGTTGGTCGCGGGCGATGGCATAGCGCTCTTCGCTGTGGAATACACCGAACACGGCTTCCACGTTGGCGTTAAGGTGGCGCTCGGCATCGCTGTACAGTTCCTGCGCGCAGGTACCCAGCGAAGCCCCGGCCAACAGCGCGGCCAAGGTGAGGCGGAATGGGCGGTGGTGCATGGTCTGGCTTCCTTTGTTATGGCGTTGGCAGAAGTCCTGAAGACATGCCATCGATCATGCAGGAAGCCCCGGCGCAGGCTTTTGCCCTGGCTGCCAGTTGCCTTTGGCGTTGTGCCAGGGCGATGAAAAGCACAAAGCCCCGTGACGGGGCCTTGGTGGAAGGGCGTTGGTGGAATGCGTTATTTGAGACCGGCGAGGAAGCAGGTTACCGCATGGCGTTCGCCGGCGTCTGGCAGCCCGGCGTAAGGCATGTAGGTGCCGGGGACCGCAGCTTGCGGTTGTTCGATGAAGGCACCGATGGCTTGCGCCGTCCAGCTGGCCTGGCGGCTTTTCATGGCCTGCGAGTAGTTGGCGCCCGGCACGCTGCCGGGGGCACGGCCGACCACGTCGTGCAGGTTGGGGCCCATCATTGTCGGGCCGTCCTTTTGTGCCGAATGGCAGGCTGCGCAGTCACGGGCGAATACCTGTTCGCCGTGCTGGCGCTGGGGGACGGCGCAGTCTTCGGCCAGGGCGAGGGGGCTGGCCAGAGTGGCGAGCAGAAACGGGATTGCGAATTTGCGGGGGGCGAGGGTGGGCATCACGCACGGATCCTGGGTGGGTTCTTGTTGGTATTTGGCTGGATTGTGCGCCAGGGCCTTACTGCAAGTTTTGCTCTGGCTGCCAGGCTGTTTGTTGGGCTTGCCAAATGGGTTGTCTGTACCGGCCTCTTCGCGGGTAAACCCGCTCCCACAGGGAGATCACATTGCTCAAGTCCAGTGCAATACCTGTGGGAGCGGGCGTGCCCGCGAAAGGGCCGGTACAGGCAAACGATCAGTTGGCATGCTGGCGCCGATACTCCCCAGGCGTCACCCCAAACCGCGCCTTGAACGCAGTACTGAAATAGCTCGAGTCCGAGAACCCCCAGGCATACCCCAGCGACGACACTTTCTGGTCCATCGCCGGGTTGCGCAGGTGCTCGGCGCAGAAGTCGAGGCGGCGGTTGCGGATGTACTGGGCGATCACCAAACCATGCTTGGCAAAAATGCGGTACAGGCTACGCATCGAAATCCCCACTTCACGGGCAATCACTTCGGGCGTGAGCTGTTCGCAGGTGATGCGCTGGTCGATCAGCGCCAGCGCCTTGCGGAACATGCGCTCGTGGCTGCCGGGCACCGTGTCGTGGCTGATGGCCGGGCGCAGCAAGGCGATCAGCGCATCAAGTACGGCCTGGCTTTCGTGGTCGGTCATGTGCCGGGTACGCCCCGTCTCCAGCATCATCAGCCGCGCCATGCTGGCCAGCGGCGTTTGCGCCTCGATACGTTTTGCGCAGGCCACGACGGTGCCGCGTGTGCCGCTTTCCACCTGGGCGCGCGGCAGGATCAGCGACAGTTGCCGAGAGCGTTGGTGAAAGTGCATGTCCAGCGGGCTGCTGGCGTCGATCAGGGTCAGGTCGCCGGCCTGCAGTTCGATGCGCGCCCCCTGATGCTCGATGTGCGAGGTGCCGGCCAGTTGCAGCACGGCATAGTAGTTGTCGGCGCCACTGGCACGGATTTCCCGGGGGCCGCGGAACAGGTTCACCTGGGTCATGTCGACGATGCTCATGGAGATCTGGCCTGCCTGGCACTTTTCGAGCTGGCCGACGAACCCCGGGTCGAGCTTGCGGCCGTTGAAGTGGCCACAGGCTTCATTGACCTGGCTGAGCCAGGCCTGGAAACGGTCGTCGTGAACGCGGGTTGCAGGGATCATTGGGGGCCTCGCACGGGTAACGCTGAAACGGGTCGCTTGGGCGACTCTTGGCGTGTTGTTTAAAGTTTAAAATTCACTTGAATATTCAAGCAAAAAGCGGGCCCTGTGGATTGTTTGAAACATACAGACACATCCTAAGCTGATGATATGTATGTGTTTAATTTTATTTTCCTTCAATTTACGAGGAAGGCTGTGAGGTTTTTGTGCGCTCAGGTGGCGCAAAAATGTGCAGATACTACCCATCGGGTGTTTCGTGGGCGTGCGCAGTTTACGGGCGAAAAAAAGCCCGCTGAGCGGGCGGGCTGAAGGCACAACGCTTGCGTGTTTCATCAATGGCCGAGGCCGTCGCCGATGGCAATGCCCCTGGCCCGCATATCTTCAATCAAGCCTGCGCGCACATTGGGCAGGTTCAGCATGCTCTGCTGGCGTACCCGGTGCACTTCCGCGCCGGTATAGGCCGGCCACTGCTCTGGCGAGCTGTTACCGGCCATGCCATCGCGCGTCAGCAACCAGTTGAGCAGGTCGGCGATCTGCTGGTCATTCAGTGCGGACTGCGAAATGCCCGGCACCCGTACCAGGAACTCACGGCCACCTGGCACCCGCAGGAAATTACCGACAAAACCCTGCATGCGCGGTGTGTCGTTGGCCGCCGAGCCTTCACCATGGTCACGGTGGCAGCCGGCACACTGCAGCTGGTAGTTCACCGGTACCGAGTAGCCCGCCTGGGCAATCGGCACCGGCGCTACTTCGTTGCCGGGGGCGGGCCGCTGGTTGGGGTTGGGCAGGGTTCTGGCCTGGGCCACGGGGGCCAGCAGGCACAGAAGCAGCAGTAACGTCATGCCGCGCATGGCGCTACACCGCCACGCCACGGATGATGGTGACGGTGCAGTTGTAGATCTTCGACGCCGCACCCAGGCACCAGTTGATGTCGTTGTTGTTGAACGGCCGGTACAGCGGCTGTTCATCGTCATTGCGTGAGCAGGCGCACTGGCCGCAGGCGTGCTTACCGCAGCAGTCGTTGTACGAAATGATGTAGTTCTTGCCATCGGCCGGGTTTCGGCAGGTGCCGATCCAGGTCACCAGCGAGGCTTCGGTGCCGGGCGGGCAGGAGGTGATCGACCCACCGCAGCACGAGCACAGGAAGCCGTCGATCGAGCAGTTGCGCCAGTAGTCGCAGCTGGTCGGGTCACCCGGGTCACCCATCTTCGGTTGTTCGGCGGCCAGGGCCTTGGCGGTACGGTCGATGGGCAGCAGCACCGGCAGGGCGGCGCCGGCGACGATCAGCGACCCCAGGCGTGCCAGCACCTTGCGCCGCGAGGTGGTGTCGGCGACATGGCGGCTGGAGCGTTCAAACAGTTTGTCGAGAAAACTCATGGTCGGCTCCGCGGTCAGTGCTGCGCGCTGTGCTGATGGGGGTGGGCGTGAGGGTGGTCATGGTCATGGCTGTGCGGCTGGTCGCCGTGCAGGTAATGCTGCAGGCTGGCGCTGCCCAGGTGCAAGGTTTCGAACAGGCTGTCCAGGTGCTCGCGTGAGTTGACCAGGCCTTTGGCGCGCAGGGTGCCAGCCGCGTCGATCAGCACGGCATAGGGCAGTTTGCCGATCTGATAGGTCATGCCGACTTCCGGGCCGACCACGTAGCTGGCCTGCTGCAGGCCGTTGGCCTCGATCAGCGCCTGTTGCTCGGCGAAGTCGCCATCGCTGACATAGATCACGTCCAGCGAACCGCTGTTGTCCTTGGCGATGGATTTCACCGCCGGCAGGAGCGACTTGCACACCGGGCAGCCCGGGGCGAGGAAGAACAGCAGCTGCGAACGCTCGCCGCGGTAGCCGATGTTGACCGGGCGGCCATGGCGGTCGGCTGCAGTCACTTGCGGTGCGGGGTCGTTGACGGTCACGCCTTTGTCCACCATCAGCGCGCCGGCCGGGGCGATGCGGCCGTGCAGTACGCCAATCTGGCGCACCAGGGCCATGACGGTGAAGGCCACCGCTACCAGCAGCAGCCAGAGCAGGATGTTCGATGCGATAAGCAGTTGCATGGGGTTATCTCCCGGTCAATTTGGCAAGGCGCGGCTGGTTGGCCAGCAGGCCATCCACCGTCACATGAAGCAGCAGGGCCACGGCCGCAGCCGCGATCACCACGAAGATGTCCAGCACGCCAAGGGCGCGTTCGGCCATGGGCAACGCCGCAAGGCCGGCAAGCAGGGCGATCACCAGGTTGCGCAGCAGCAACACCGGGCGCAGCGGCTGGGCGGCACCGGGGCCGGAGCAACCACAGTCGATGTCGCGCCGGCCGCGCCACAGGTTCAGGCCGATGGCGCTGGCGTACAGCACCATCAACAGCGCTACCCCCAGTGCTGCACTGGCACGCCAGGCGGGTAGCAGCAGGGCCAGCGCCAGGGCCAGTTCGGCCAGGGCCAGGCTGGCGGTGGCGACAGGCGCCAGGGTGGCCGGCAGCACCTGATAGGCGCGCACGATGCCGTTGAAGGCGCGCCGGTCACGCAGCTTGTGGCTGGCGGCGCTGGCCAGCAGGGCGGCCAGTGCCGTGCTGCTGGCAATCACGAGAACAGGGTCGAGCATGTTCCGGTCTCCTGCTTACCAAGGGGCCAGGGTGAGCACGGGGGTGTCGGCGATCTGGTCCATGGCGCCGCTGTGCTTGCCGCTGGTGAGGTCGAAGAACTGCACACCGCCTTCCAGGTCGGTGGCCACCAGGATCGGTGCCTTGTCGTGGCTGGCCTGCAGGCTCCACACCGGTTTCGGCGAGTCCAGAGTGCCGAGCTTCTTGCCGGTCTTGAGGTCGAAGGCCCAGATGGTGGTGCTCGGGTCTTCCCATTTGCCGTCGGTGTGCTGGTCGTGCATCAGCGCATACAGGCGGTTCAGGCCCGGTGCCAGGGCCAGTGCCTGCCAGCCGCCCGGTGCCCAGCCTTGCTTGCGCTCTTCGTCGCTGACCAGCGACCAGGTTGGCAACGGCTTGGCCTTGCCGCCCTCGAAGGCCACCGGGTACACCTCGCCCTGGGTGGTGGTGAAGTAGTAGGTGTCGCCGTTGGCGATGGCGCGTTCGTTGAGGCGCACCTTGTTCGGGTCGAAGAACGGCGTCTGCGTGCGCGACACTTCCTTGCCGGCGTCATCCAGGGTCACCAGCAGCAACTGGCCGTCGCCGCACAGCGAGGCGAAGCTGCGCTTGCCCACCGGGTAGTTGAGCACGCAGCCACTGATGGCCACTTCGCTGGCGACCTTGCGCGCCTGGGTGTCGACCACGGTGACCGAAGTCGATGGCGTAAGGTTGAAGACGTAGGCCAGCTTGTTGTCGGCGCTGACGCCCATGGCGTACTTTTCGGTCAGCGTCGACGCGCGCTTGGCTGGCAGCACCACCTCCCAGGTGGGTTGCAGGGTCTGGGTGTCCCAGGCCACCAGCACGTCGGTGCGTTCGCCGTAGGTGCCGCGCGAATAGAACAGGTTGGCCGAATACAGCGTGTGGTTGTCCGGGCTCAGCGCGGTGGGGGCGACAAAGGCGTTGGTGGTCATGCCGAGCATGCGCCTGGCCTTGGGGTCGACCACCACCACCTTGCCGGCGATGGGGTTCTTGAAGTCCACATCAAGGATGTAGACGCGGTGAGGGTCCGGCGGGAACGGCAAGGTGTTGTGGCCGATCTCTTCGGCGGGCAGGTCGGCCCGCACCGCGCTGCTGCCTGCCGCCACGGCCAAGGCCAGGGCTGCCGAGATGCTGAGCCTGTCGACGCGACGCATTGGCTATCTCCGATGTTGTTATGGTTTGTGCAGAAATCCCAGTCATCGCAGTGTGCCGCGTGGCCCGCAGTGCTGATTTGGCCTGCGTGACATTCTCTTGAGGCTGCCTGACAAAACGCTGCACAGGGCTGGCAGGCGGCCAGGCATGCGCTTGAAGATCGGCCCGTCGCCACGTTGGCGCCGCCATCCAGGAGTGCATGTCATGAGCGATATCCCGCTGTTACCCGCCGTGGTCGAGTTCCTCGCCAGGCCCCATGGCCATTTCATCGAGGGCCGCTACCAGGCGGGCGAGGCCGGGCCTTCGGTGGACATTCGCGACCCGTCCAGCGGCGCGGTCATCAGCCGGGTCGCCGAGGCGACGGCAGCCGAGGTGGCGCAAGCCGTGCGCAGTGCCCGGCAAGCCTTCAAGGGCAGCTGGGCCGAAGTGTCGCCGTACCAGAAAGGTGTGGTGCTGAACCGCCTGGCCGACCTGATCGAGGCCAACGCCGAAGAGCTGGCCCAGCTGGAAACGCTGTGCTCGGGCAAGTCGATCAACCTGTCGCGCGGGCTGGAGATTGCCCAGAGCGTGGTGTTCCTGCGCTACTTTGCCGGCTGGGCGAGCAAGATCACCGGCCAGACCATGACCCCGTCGCTGCCCTCGTTTGGCGGTGAACGCTACACCGCCTTCACCCTGCGCGAGCCGGTGGGGGTGGTGGCCGGGATCGTGCCGTGGAACTTCTCGGTGATGATCGGTATCTGGAAGATCGCTTCGGCGCTGGTCACCGGCTGCACCATCGTGGTCAAGCCCAGCGAGTTCACGCCCTTGACCTTGCTGCGTATCGCCGAGCTGGCGGTAGAGGCCGGGGTGCCGGCCGGCGCGTTCAACGTGGTCAACGGGCGCGGCCAGGCGGGGCAACTGCTGATCGAGCACCCCGAGGTGGCCAAGGTGGCGTTCACCGGCTCGGTGCCGACGGGTATCGCCGTGGGCAAGGCCGCCATGGCCGCCAACCTGACCCGCGCCACGCTGGAGCTGGGTGGCAAGAACGCGGCGGCGCTACTGGCCGACGTGGATGTCGACGGTGCAGTGGCCGGCATCGTGCAAACCGCCTTTGTCCACCAGGGGCAGGTGTGCGCCTCGCCGGAGCGCCTGTATGTGCACCGCAGCCGGGTGGACGAGTTCACCGGTAAACTGGCGGCCGCGCTGGGGCAATTGAAGATTGGCTCGGCGCTGGACCCGGACGCCCAGTTCGGGCCCTTGGCCAATGCGACGCACCTGCAGAAGATTCTCGGCTTCTTCGACCGCGCCCGGGCCAGCAACACCGTAGTGTGTGGGGCCAGGGCCGTCGAACGGCCGGGTTACTTCGTCGAACCCACGGTGGTATTGGCTAATGACGCCAGCGACCCGCTGCTGCACGAGGAAACCTTCGGCCCCATCGTCTGCGTGCTGCCCTTCGATGACGAAGCGCAACTGCTGGAAATGATCAACGACAGCCCCTATGGCCTGACCGCCAGCCTGTGGACCAACGACCTGTCCAAGGCCCTGCGCCTGATCCCGCAGATCGAGGCGGGCACGGTGTGGGTCAACATGCACACCTTCCTCGACCCGGCGGTGCCGTTTGGCGGGACCAAGGCATCGGGGGTGGGGCGCGAGTTCGGCAGTGCGTTCATCGAGGATTACACCGAGCTGAAGTCGGTGATGATCAGGTACTGAATAGCTTGCCAGTGCCCGTGTAGGAGCGGCCTTGTGTCGCGATGGGCTGCAAAGCAGCCCCGGCGATCTCCAGTGGGTGCTGAAATCCGGGGCCGCTTTGCGGCCCATCGCGACACAAGGCCGCTCCTACAGAAGCCGCGCCAGTGTTCAGGTTTTGAGCAAGCCAGTGGCACCGCCATCGCATAGAATTCAGGTTTTAGCCGAGTCCCGCCCCATCATGCTGCCCATCGCGCTGCTGCCAACCACCGCTGACCAGGCCCCGCTGATCCGCAACCTCTACCAGTTCTATTCCTACGAGTCCTCGGACTGGGAGCAGGAGGACGTCGAAGTGGACGGCCGCTTCTATATCCACGACGAGCACCTGCAACGCTACTGGCAGGACGACGGCTGGGGCGCCTACCTGGTGCTGGCGGACGGCTTCATCGCCGGTTTCGTGCTGGTGGAACGCAGCGAACTGCCGGGCATCGACGCGCTGGAACTGGCGGACCTGTTCATCCTGAAAAAGTACCGCCGCCAGGGCATCGGCCAGGCGGTGGCGTTGCAGCTGCTGGGCGGCGAGGGCGACTGGTTGCTGCGTTGCTACGCACAAGACCCGCCCGCCGTGGCGTTCTGCAACGCCGTACTGGCGAACCTGTCGCGCCCGGCGCAGGCCATTGCCCTGTCGGATGAACCGGACCTGCTCAGTTTCCTGGTGAGCGGCGCCCGCCATTGAGGGGTTGCCAGCCTTCGTTCGTCCTTGAAGAGGGATAGCGACTTTTTTGTGAGCCACTTCACAAAATCGTCATGAGCGGCATAATGCCATCAACGCTTTCCAAGACCCGGCCAGTGCATGCCGTGGTCCCTTTTCATGCGCTTCGAAGGTTCAGGTAAAGTTCATGTCGTTAGTCGCAAGCCCCGACATCATGTACCGGCTGTTGATTCAGAGTGTGGTGGACTATGCCATCTACATGCTCACCCCCGAAGGTGTCGTCGCCAACTGGAACCCCGGCGCCCAGCGTGCCAAGGGTTACCACGCCGAGGAAATCGTCGGCCAGCATTACTCGTTGTTCTACACCGATGCCGAGCGCGCCGCCGGGTTGCCCGCGCACAACCTGGAGCAGGCGCGCAGCACCGGGCGCTTTGAAGAGATCGGTTCACGCCTGCGCAAGGATGGCTCGGCCTTCCACGCCCATGTGGTGATCGATGCGGTGTACGACGATGCCGGGCAGCTGGTGGGTTTCGCCAAGGTTACCCGCGACATTTCCGAACGCCGCCGCCAGGAGCTGGAGCTGCTGCAGGCCAAGGAACTGGCCGAGCAGTACAGCCAGGAAATGGCCAAGCTGTCGCAGTTCCTGGATTCGGTCATTGCCAACATCCCTGCCAGCGTCATCGTCCAAGACCTTGAAAGCCAGCGCATTCTGCTGGCCAACCAGCAGGCCGAGCGCCTGTTCGGCGGGCCAGAGCGCAGCATGATCGGCCAACTGCCTGGCCAGTGCCTGAGCCCGGCGGCTGCCGACTACCTTGAGCAGCAACTGGCCCGTGGTGCCCGCAGCACCAAGGGCCATACTGCCGAGACCCGGGTCGACACCGCTCGTGGCCCGCGTACCCTGCGCAGCCGCAGCTTGCTCAGCCAGAACCGCGAGGGCCAGGCTGATTACGTGCTGTTTGTTGCCGAGGATGCCACCGAGGAACTGGCCGCCCACGCGCAGATTCACCACATGGCGCACCATGACGCGCTCACCGGGCTGCCCAACCGCACGCTGTTCAACGAACGCCTGCGCCAGGCGCTGGTGCGTGGCAGCGAGAACGCCAAGCTGACCGCTGCCCTGTGCCTGGACCTGGACAACTTCAAGAACATCAACGACTCCCTGGGCCATGCCTTCGGCGACAAGCTGCTGCGCGAACTGGGCAAACGCCTGCGCCGTGAGCTGCGCGAACACGACACCCTGGCCCGGCTGGGCGGCGACGAGTTTGCCGTGGTACTGACCGGGCTGGACGGCCGCGATGCCGCGTGCAACACCGCGCAGCGCCTGATCAATGCCATTTGCCCGCCTTTCCAGATCGAAGGCCACCAGTTCACGGTGGGAGTGAGCATCGGCGTTGCCATCGCCCCCGATGACAACGACCAGGCCGAACAGCTGCTCGGCTATGCAGACATGGCGCTATACGAGGCCAAGCGCAACGGGCGCAACCGCTACGAGTGCTTCGAGGTGGAACTGGACGTTGCAGCCCGCCAGCGCCGCCTGGTGGAAACCGACCTGCGCACCGCGCTGCACCTGGGGCAGTTGCAACTGCACTACCAACCAGTGGTCGACCAGCAGACCCATGACATCACCGGCTACGAGGCGTTGTTGCGCTGGGAGCATCCGAGCCGCGGCATGGTCATGCCCATGGACTTCATCCCTATCGCCGAGGAAACCGGGTTGATTCATGAACTGGGCATTCGGGCCTTGAACCTGGCCTGTCAGGAAGCGGCCAGCTGGGACAGCGAGCAGACGGTGTCGGTCAACCTGTCGCCGGTGCAGTTCAAGAATGCCAACCTGGTGCAGGTTGTGGCCTTGGCCCTGGCCGACTCGGGCCTGCCGGCGCAGCGCCTGGAGCTGGAAATCACCGAGTCGGTGCTGCTGGGCAACAGCGAGGAGAACGTGCGCACCTTGCGCGCGCTGAAAGACCTGGGCGTGTCCATTTCGCTGGACGATTTCGGCACCGGGTATTCATCGCTCGGCTACCTGCGCTCGTTCCCGTTCGACCGGATCAAGATCGACAAGTCGTTCGTGCATGACATGTGCGACAGCCGCGAGGCAATGTCGATCATCCGCGCCATTACCGACCTGTCCAACAGCCTGATGATCAAGACCACGGCCGAGGGGGTGGAGTCGGAAGAGCAGATGCGCCGGCTGGCGGCGGAAGGGTGCTCGCATTTCCAGGGCTACCTGTACGGGCGGCCGGCACCGGCGAGCGAGCGGTTGAAACAGGTGATAACACCGGCCTGACGGCTTACGCGGCCTTACTCAAAATCTAAAGGCTTGTGCAATCCTTGTGGGAGCGGGCATGTCGAGGCGTCGAACCGCCGCGAACACCGGCGCAGCCGGTGCCAGCCACCGCGTTGATTTCTTCGCGGGCACGCCCGCTCCCACAAGGTCCGTGTCGCCCTGATGAATTTCAGCTATTCCAGTCTGGCGCAAACGCCGGGCTCACTACGCGCTGGTCTTTCGGCAGCCCGGCAATCGCCGCGCGGTCTTCGTCGTCCAGCTGCACGTTCAACGCTGCCAGGTTGGCCAGCTGGTTCTCGCGGCTACTGGCCTTGGGGATCGCCGCCACACCGTCCTGGTCCAGCAACCACTTCAGCGCCACCTGGCTAGGCAGCACGCCATGCTTGCGGGCAATCGCCTGGATCACCGGCTGCGCCGCCGCCTGGCCGCGGGCCAGCGGGGTATAGGCAGTGAGCAACAGGTCATGCTTGCGGGCGTAGTCGAGCAGCGGTTGCTGGCCGAGCAGCACGTGGTATTCCACCTGAATCGCCGACAACGGCGCGCCCAGGGTTTCCACCACCTGGCGCAGCAGCCCCAGCGGGAAGTTGGCCACGCCGATGTGGCGCGTCTTGCCCTCGTCGCGCAGTGCTACCAGGGTGTCGATGCTGCGTGCCAGGTCCCAATCCTTGCCGGGCCAGTGAATGTGGAACAGGTCGACCTGCTCGGTGCCCAAGGCGCGCAGGCTGTCTTCCAGCGACTGGCGCATGGCCTTGGGCTCCAGGCGGTCCCACCACACCTTGGTGGTGAGGTGGATCTGCTCGCGCGGCACGTCGCTGTCGCGCAGGGCCTGGCCAACGGCCGCTTCGTTCTCGTAGGCGGTGGCAGTGTCGATGTGCCGGTAACCCACGTCCAGCGCCTGATGCACGGCCTGGGTGCATTCGGTGCCGGTCATCGGCCAGGTGCCCAGGCCGATTGCTGGCAGGTCCAGACCGGTACGGGTGGTGAGCCTTTGCATGTAAATTCCTTGTAGGGTGTGCAGGGTTCGCACTCGATGGTCGGTGATCAGCGAGGCCCGGGCCATGCGTACAAGGCACAAAGTGGTCGATCAGCGAACAGTAATTGCAGCCGGCGTGGACAAGCGGCAAATGAACTTCCTTATGCTGCGGCATCTCTTCTAGAATTCGAGCTGTTGCACCCGCCAGGCCATGCCTGCGCGGCCTTCCCTGGGCGCTGCCTGCTGGCGCGCCGTCATCGAGAGAGCCATGAGTTCCAGTACACCGCTGTCCGGCGTCAACCAACCCCTGCGCGGCATCGCCTTGGTGGTGGGGGCGACGTTGCTGTTTGCCAGCCACGATGCCTTGTCCAAATTCCTCGGCGGCCTGTACCCGATCGTCATGGTGGTGTGGGCACGGTATGTGGTGCATACGCTACTGATGGCCGGCATCTTCCTGCCCAAGTCAGGCCTCAACGTGCTGCGCACGCGCCGCCCGGTGTTGCAGACGCTGCGGGCCTTGAGCCTGCTGAGCACCAGCCTGCTGTTTACCACCGGCCTGCAGTACTTGCCGTTGGCCGAGGCCACTGCGGTCAACTTTCTTGCCCCGGTGCTGGTCACCGCGTTGTCGGCACCCCTGTTGAAAGAGCGGGTGACGGTGGGGCAGTGGGTGGCGGTAGTACTGGGCTTTATCGGCGTGCTGGTGGTGGTGCACCCGGGTGGCGCTATGTTTACCCCGGCAATCCTCTACCCATTCGGCTCGGCGCTGGGCTTCTGCTTTTATCAGTTGCTGACGCGCATTCTCGCAGCCCATGACAGCCCGACCACCAGCAACTTCTATGCAGGGCTGTGCAACACCTTGGCGATGAGTGCGCTGGTGCCGTTCTTCTGGGAGACGCCGCGTTGGGACCATGCGCTGCTGATGCTGGCACTGGGCGGCTTTGGCATGACGGCACACCTGCTGCTGACCCAGGCCTTCCGCCATGCAGCCCCGGCGTTGCTGGCGCCGTTCAGCTATTGCCAGATCGTGTTTGCCGGGTTGCTGGGGGTGATCATCTACCGGCAGGTGCCGGATACCCTGAGCCTGGTGGGTATTTCGGTGATCTGCCTCAGTGGGCTGGGCGCTGCGTGGATGCAGCGCAAGAAGTGAGTGATTACCTACCGGGCCATGAACTGCAGGATGCGTTCGCGTAGCCAGCGCTCGGCCGGGTCGTTGTCCTGGGCGCCGCTCCAGACCATCGACAGCTCGGCCTCGGTGATGTCGAACGGCGCCGGGTCGGCGCGCAGGCTACCGTCGTCGGCCAGGGCGCAGGCGGCGTAGTCCGGCACGGTGGCAATCAGCTCGGTGTTGCGCAGCAGGGCGCGCAGGCTGCCGAACTGCGGCACCGCCAGCACTACCTTGCGGCAACGGCCGATGCGCGCCAGGTCCAGGTCGATGTTGCCGCTCATGTCACCAGAGAAAGACACCATCACATGTGGGCGCGCGCAGTATTCGTCGAGGGTCAGCGGGCCGGGGCGGTCGTCGGCGCGCAGCACGCGCACGCCGATGTCGCGCAGCTTGCGGCGTTTGGCCGTGGCCGGCAGGTCGGTGGTGTAGCTCACACCGACCGAGATTTCGCCGCTGGCCAGCAGGCCAGGCATCAGCAGGAAGTTGGCCCGCCGCACCACCACGCTGATATCCGGGGCCTCTTCGCGCAGGGCTTGCAGCAAGGCCGGGAACAGGCCGAACTCGGCATCGTCCGACAGCCCCAGGCGGAACACATTGCAGCTGCTGGCCGGGTCGAATTCGCGGGCGCGGCTGATGGCGGCGGAAATCACGTCCATCGCGGGCGCCAGTTCGGCGAAAATCTGCATGGCCCTTGGCGTGGGCTCCATGGCCCGGCCGCTGCGGATCAGCAGCGGGTCGTCGAACAGCTCGCGCAAGCGGGCGAGGGCGGCGCTGACGGTGGACTGGGTGATGAACAGCTTTTCACCGACCCGGGTCAGGTTGCGTTCGATCATCAGGGCTTCGAACAGCACCAGCAGGTTCATGTCGACGCGGCGCAGGTCGTTGCGGTTCATTGGGCTCAGGTTCCGGGAATAGAGGGCTTGGCGGTGTATTGAAGCATGTGGGTGGCCTGCCTGCCTTGTATGGATGTGCCGGCCTCTTCGCGGCGGTTCGACGCCTCGATGAACCCGCTCCCACAAGTACTGCACAGTCTTCAGGGCCTGTGGTGACCCTGTGGGAGCGGGTTCATCGAGGCGTCGAACCGCCGCGAAGAGGCCGG
>NZ_JENB01000032.1 GCF_000708715.2 Pseudomonas putida W15Oct28
TGGCCCGAAACAAATGTGGGAGCGGGCTTGCCCCGCGAAGCGCCGCGCGGGCGGCGCTCGATCTCCCAGGCGCTGAAAATCCCCAGGCGACCACCTGCCAGCCACACCCCCAATCCCGCCCATCGGCCCGGACACACCGCGACATATTGTCGGCTTGACTTTGCTTATGCCCATATTCTTGTTGTAAAGTTGACGCAGAAGTCAGTTTTTTCTGACTCGCGTGACAAGGTTCTCACCCTTCCGAGTTCCCCGCACAAGAATCAAAAAAATGGGCAGCCCCCTAGCTGCCCAGAGGATCAAGCATGTCCAACCGTGATATTTCCCGGCGCGCCTTCTTGCAAGGCGGCCTGATCGCTGGTGTCGGTGTGACCATGGCGCCACTTGGCAGCCAGGCATTCGCCGCGCTGATGGAGGAACGCGTCACCACCTCGCCGCAGAAGTGGATGAACCATGATGGCAAGGCGCGTTTCCGTAACGATGCCTTGTCCAAGGTGTGCGGCGACAAGGTGTTCGCCCGCGATATTCGCGCCAAGGACATGCCCGGCTGGCCTACGCAGCAGGGCCATGCGCTGCTGCTCAAGGCCACCAAGGCCGACCGTATCTATGCCGGGCACGACCTGAGCCTGCTCGGTAGCGAGTTGCAGCCGGACCGCATCGTGACCGCGGCCGACCTTGAGAAAGACGGCATTGCCTGGCCCGAGGCGCACTCGCCCGACCCGCTGCTGCCGCCCGGCAAGGTGCCGATGTTCATCGGCCACCCGGTGGCAATCCTGATCTGGCACGACTTCGAGCGCTTCCGCCAGGCCAAGCGCAAGCTGCAGTTCAATGAGCAGGCGATCCGTTACGGTGCCCAGGCGCCGCTGTACCAGCGCGACCCCTATGGCAGCTTCCGCTTCGTGCGGGTGGGCGGTGCCACGCCGTTCGACGACGATGAATTCTCCAGCCTGAAGAATTCCATGCTGTTCCCCACCATCCTCAACCGCAAGCCGGTGTGGTCCAAAGCGCCCAACCAGCATGGCGACCTGACCGAGCAGGGGCTGTTCTACGCCAAGCGCATGGCCGAGCAGCTGGACAACCCGCCCGAAGACTGGCTGGTGTTCGACGAGCGTTACAAGACGCCGTCCATCGAACCTGCCGCGCTGGAACCGGACAACGGCAACGGCTGGTACGACCCGGCCACCGGCACGCTGCACTTCGTGGTCGCCACCCAGTGCCCGTTCGAAGTGGCGCAGGAATGCGTGCACATGATCAAGCCGTCGCGTTTCGCCTTGAACACGCTGAACATGCACCCGGGCTACACCGTGGGCTACGGCTCGAAAGACAACAACATCTTCGTCTTCTACGCCGCCGTGGCCGCGCTGTATGGCGCCGGCGTGCCAATCCGCCTGGCCAACGACCGCTATGAGCAGTTCCAGAGCGGCATCAAGCGCCATGCCTTCGACATCCGCTACCAGTTGGCCGTGGACAAGAAGGACAACAGCTTCAAGATCTTCCGCGCCGACATGAGCTGCGACGGCGGCGGGCGCATCAACTACAGCCCGTCGGTGGCAGCAGTGGGCGCTACGGCCGCGCAATCGATCTATTACATGCCGCAGAACGACCTGTCGGTGACCGCCTACCACTCCCGCGGTGTCGAGGCCGGCTCCATGCGCGGCTACGGTACCCTGCAGAGCATGGCGGCCACCGAAATGATGGTGGACGAAATCGCCGGCCGCCTGGGCGTCGATGCCATCGACCTGCGCCGCGCCAACGCGTTGAAGTCGGGCATGAAGAACACACAAGGCGCGGTCCCGGCGGGTGCGCTGCGTCTGTACGAGATTCTCGACAAGGCCGCTGTGCACGACTGGTGGCGTAACCGCGATGCACGCAAGCAGCAGATGGACGCGCAGGACCAGGACCACTGGTACGGCGTAGGCTTTGCGATTTGCCAGAAGGACTTCGGCACCGGCTCCGAAGCACCGATGGCCAGCATCGAGTTCAGCCGCGACGGGCGCATCAGTCTGCGCCACATCGGCACCGAGCTGGGCACCGGCATGTCTACCTCCCAGGCCCTGGTGGTCAGCGACTTCCTGGGCCGCTCGGCTGACGAGGTCAGGACTGCGGTCACCGAATGGCCAGAGCTGCAGCTGAGCACCAGCGGCAACCCGTACCTGATCAGCCAGCCCGAGCAGGACGCTGCGCTGCGCAACCCGCGCTGGGTCGGCAAGCTGGCGTCGCCATCGTCGGCGACCAACTCGGCCTTCTACTTCAGCCATGCCACCCGCGAAGCGGCGCGCGTGCTGTTCAACCACGGCCTGTGGCCGGCGGCCATGGCCATCTGGAGCCAGGGCCCGCATGGCGGCCAGGCCAACCCGCTGGTGGTGCGCCGCGAGAACGCGGTGTGGGTCAATGGTGAGCTGACCGGTAACGGCCTGCAGCCGATCCCGTTCGCCCAGCTGGCACAGAAGGCCCACGACATGGGCCTGATCACCGGCGCCAGCGTGCACGGTTTCAACCGTTGGAGCTGGGCCGAGGCCGACTTCGTCATCGACGGCGTGCGCGAGCGCTTCCCGCTCGATGCCGTGGCGGTGAAATACGGTGACGGCGCGGTAAATGCCAAGAAGGCGCAGATGAGCAGTCACGGCTACCACCTGCTCGACCGGCAGAACGCCGCTTACCCCGACACCCAGCTGAACAACGCCATGGTCACCTACTACAGCCCGGTAGCGACCATTGTTGAAGTCAAGGTCAACAAGGGCACCCACGAAGTGCAGGTGCTCAATCACCACAGCTGGCTGGAGTGCGGCCGGGTGCTGGTGCCGGAGCTGGTCAAGGGCCAGCTCGAAGGCGGTATCGCCATGGGCATCGGCCACGCGCTGACCGAAGACATGCCGATGTACGAAGGCGGCCCCGGGGAGGGCGACTGGAACTTCAATCGCTACCGCCTGCCGCATGCGCGCGACGTGGCGGTGTGGAAGCAGACCAGCGAAATCCTCCCGCCGCTGTCACCAACCGACCCGTCCAAAGGCATCGCCGAAGTGGTGATGATCCCGGTCGTGGGGGCCATCGGCAATGCCGTCGCCCATGCCATCGGCAAGCGCGTGCGCGATCTTCCCATCACCCCAGCCCGTATCAAGGAGGCCCTCAATGGCTAACCGTCCACTGCAACTGACCCTCAACGGTCAACCGGTCGGCCCGGTCGAGGTCCCCGCTGACCTGGCGATGATCGACTACCTGCACGAACACCAGAACCTCACCGGCTCGCGCCTGGGCTGTGGCCAGGGCATCTGCCATGCCTGCGTGGTGATCGTCGACAACCCCGACGGCACCAGCGAGGAAGTGCGCACCTGCATCACCGGCGCCCACTACTTCGAGGGCAAGAAGGTACGCACCATCGAGGGCCATGCCAAACCGGACGAGGCCGGCAACCTCACGCTGAACCCGATCCAGCAGAAGTTCGTCGACCTGTTCGCCTTCCAGTGCAGCTACTGCGCGCCGGGCTTCGTCAACGCCGCTACCGTGCTGGTGGAAACGGCCCAGCGCCAGCCATTGAAGAAGAGCGAAGTGGAAGACCGCATCGAGGCCAGCCTCGGTCACCACATCTGCCGCTGCACCGGCTACGTGCGTTATTACGACGCCACCCGCAAGGTGCTCAACGACCTCGGCCTGGTCAAGGAGGGTTGAGCATGGGCTTCGTTCGTAACGCACTGGCATTGGCCCTGGGCCTGGCGGTCAGCTCGTTTGCCCTGGCGGCCGACGAGGCCCAGGTCAAGCGCGGTGAGTACCTGGCACGCGCGGCCGACTGCATGGCCTGCCATACCGCCGAAGGCGGCGCGCCGTATGCCGGCGGCCTGCCGATTCATTCACCGTTCGGCACCATTTATGGCAGCAACATCACCCCGGACAAACAGTACGGCATCGGCAACTACAGCGCCGACGAGTTCTTTGCCGCCGTCACCGAGGGCAAGCGCAAGGATGGCGCCAACCTGTATCCAGCGATGCCTTACACCTCGTACCACCTGATCAAGCGTGAAGATTCGGACGCAATCCTCGCCTATCTGATGACCATCCCGCCGATCAACCGCCCGGCGCCGCAGACTGCGTTGCGCTTCCCGTTCAATGTGCGGACGGGCTTGAGCGGCTGGAACATGCTGTATGGAAAAAGCGTGCAGCTGCAGCCAACCGAAGGCAAAAGCCCGGCCTGGCAACGTGGCCAGTACATGGTCGAGGTGATGGGCCATTGCGGCGAATGCCATACCCCGCGCAACCCCATCGGCGCGCTGCAGCAGGACCTGCGCCTGACCGGTGGCCTGTTGGGCGGCTACCTGGCGCCGAGCCTGCTGGCCCAGGACCTGGCCGAGCGCGGCTGGACCCAGCCGGACCTGACCACCTTCCTGAAACACGGCATCAGCGCCCAGGGCAGCATGTTCAACGAGATGTTCCCGGTGGTGCACCACAGCACCCAACACCTCGAAGACGCCGACCTGGCGGCCATGGCCACCTACCTGCTGGGCGACCAGCCTCCGCCGGCCAAGGCCATCCAGGCCGTTGCCCTGGAACAGATGAGCGACAGTGCCAAGCGCGGCCACCAGCAGTACCTGAACGTCTGCGCCGGCTGCCATGGTGTCGACGGCGAGGGCAAGCCGCACATTGCCGTGGCCATGCAGGGCAACACCGTGCTGCGCCAGGGTGACTCGCGCAACCTGGTCAAGGTCATCCTCGAAGGCATCCGTGAGCAGCAGTTCACCGGCTTCGAGCGCATGCAGCCGATGCCGGGCTTTGCCGACAAGCTCGATGACCAGCAAGTGACGGATATGGTCAACTACCTGCGCCAGGCCTGGGGTGGATTGCCCGGTGACCTGAACGTACAGCAGCTCGCCGAGCTGAAGGCGGAGTAAACGTGCAGCATCTCGATCTACAGGTGGTCCGTCAGGCCTTGCAGTGGTCGTGCAACGGTCAGCGGGTGTGGTTGTGCACGGTGCTCGCCACCTACGGCTCGGCGCCCCGCGCGCCGGGCTCGCTGCTGGCGGTCAACGCCAGCGGCCAGTGGCTGGGGTCGCTTTCGGGTGGCTGCGTCGAAGACGACTTCCTCGAGCGTGTGGCCTTGGGTGAGTTCCCCGAGCCGGTTGCCATCGTGCGCTACGGTGACGACAGCGACCCGCGTTCGAGCATCCGTTTGCCGTGTGGTGGCGTGCTCGAAGTGCTGGTGGAGAACCTGCCTGCCGAGTGCGAGGTGCAGGCGCACCTGCGTGAGCTGCAAAGCGCGCTGCTGGGCCAGCGTCGGCTGCTGCGTGAAGTGCGCCTGCCCGAGGGGACGCGCCTGCTTGTCGATGACACGAGCCAAGGCCCGCGTGTGGAGCGTGAAAACGCCCGCGTGCGCCTACGCGTTGGCGCCGCCCAGCGCCTGCTGCTGGCGGGGTATTCCAGCGTGGCGCATTTCTGTGCCGAGTTCGGCAGGGGCATGGGGTTCGAAGTGATCCTCTGCGAGCCCCGTGACGAGGTGCTCGACGGGGTGCGGCTGGACGGCATCGAAGTGCGTCGCGAACTGCCGTCGGAGTTCATCTTCAATGGCGGTTGCCATGCCGATACGGCAGTGGTCGCGCTGACCCACGATCCGAAGATCGATGACCTGGCCATGCTCGAGGCGGTGCGCACCGAGGCATTTTATATCGGTGTGATGGGCTCCCGGACCACCTCCGACAAGCGCCGTGAACGCCTGCGGCGGATTGGTGGGTTGGGTGACGTCGAACTGGGCCGCATCCATGCCCCGATCGGCCTCAACCTGGGCAGCAAGACGCCGGCAGAGATCGCCCTGGCGGTGCTGGCCGATGTACTGCGGGTGCGTAACGGCATCGAGCGGGTGGCGCTGTGAGCGTGGTGGCGCTGGTACTGGCGGCAGGCAGCGGCACGCGCTTCGGTTCCGACAAGCGCCGGGCGACGCTGGCGGATGGACGCAGCCTGCTGGCGCACAGCGTTGAGCGGGCCCGGGCGGTGTTCGAGGACGTGCGTGTGGTATTGCGCGAGGGGGAGCGGGGGGAGGATTTTGGCTTGCCTTCCGATTGCCGGGTCATCGTCAGCCCCGATGCCGCGTCGGGGATGGGGCACAGCCTGGCGGCCGGCGCTCGGTCCTTGCGTGACAGCCCGGCCCAGGCGGTGGCGATTCTGCTGGGCGACATGCCCTGGATCGCGTCGGCGACCTTGCGCCAGTTGGCCACGGCAGCCTCGGCTTCCACCATCGTGTTGCCGCGGCATGCGGGGCAGCAGGGGCACCCGGTGATTTTCGGGCGCGACTTCTGGCCTGCACTGGGGCAGCTGGGTGGGGATGAGGGGGCGCGCTCGGTGGTGCAGGGTAACCGGGGTAGTTGTGTGGTAATCGAACTAGAGGATGCCGGGGTGTTGCAGGATGTCGATACGCCACAGGGGTTGATGTAGGGTCTAAGGGTTCGCCACAACATTTTCAGCGCCTGTCAGATCGAGCGCCGCCCGCGCGGCGCTTCGCGGGGCAAGCCCGCTCCCACATCTGTTTCGGGCCAGTCTCTTCTGTGGATTCACCGCTGCCCGCCTTGTTTGTTCCCTTCGATATTGAAGGTGGCGCCTTTTTTTCATCAATGCACAGCCATGCACCAAGGGTGCGCGCGCCAAAGGTGCAGGATTGACTGGCCCGAAACAGATGTGGGAGCGGGCTTGCCCCGCGAAGCGCCGCGCGGGCGGCGCTCGATCTGCCAGGCGCTGAAAATGTTGTGGCGAGCACCAGGGCCACCACTGCACCCAAGACGAACCCCCTGACCCATCCACAAAGGTCCATAATGCCCCCTTAATCCACCCAAGGTGCAATGCCAGCCACACCACTCCGGGAGCCCCACCATGCACGTTCTGCTCTGCGAGGACGACGACCTGATCGCCGCCGGCATCTGCGCCGGCCTTACCGCCCAGGGCCTGACCGTGGACCGGGTGGGCAACGCCGCCGATGCGCGGGCGATGCTGCAGGCCGCGCAGTTCGACGTGATGATCCTCGACCTCGGCCTGCCCGACGAAGACGGCCTCAAGCTGCTGCGCCGCCTGCGCCAGCAGGGTGTAGACCTGCCAGTGCTGGTGCTCACTGCCCGCGATGCCGTCACCGACCGCGTCGATGGCCTGCAGGCCGGTGCCGACGACTACCTGCTCAAGCCGTTCGACCTGCGCGAACTGGCGGCCCGCCTGCATACCCTGCTGCGGCGGGTGGCCGGGCGAGCGGTGAATGTGATCGAGCACGGGCCGCTGCGGTATGACCCCAGCAGCTGCGAGGCGACCCTTGCCGGGCAGTCCGTCGACCTGTCCCGCCGTGAGCAGGCCTTGCTCCAGGCACTGCTGCAGAACCCCGGGCGGGTGCTGTCCAGCGAACAACTGAAAGACTGCGTGTACGGCTTCAGCGACGAAGTCGAAAGCAACGCCCTGAACGTGCATATCCACCACCTGCGGCGCAAGCTTGGCAACGGCATCGTCGAGACCGTGCGTGGCCTGGGTTACCGGCTGGGCCCGGCGCAGGCACCGGAAGAGGCTGCATCATGAGCCTGCGGGTACGCCTGAGCCTGATCCTGGGCAGCGCCTTCGTGATCATCTGGGCGCTGGCCGCGGCATGGATGCTGCGTGACCTGCGCCAGCAGATGATGTTCTCCCTCGACCAGCGCCTGGTGGCATCGGCGCGCATGGTCGCCGGGCTGATCGACCAGTTGCCGCAACCGCTCACCGCCAAGGGCGGGGAGGCGCACTTTTCTGCCGACCAGTTCAGTGTGCCGGACGGCATGGCCTGCCAGGTCAGTTCGCTGCGGGGCGAGATCCTCGCCAGCAACCACAAGCACGATGGCGCCATGGACGACGAGCGCAGCGGCTTCCGTGACCAGACCATCGACGATGCACTGTGGCGCACCTTCACGTACAACCACGGGGATGTGCGCATCACCACTGCCGACCGGCACATGGAGCGTGAGGCGCTGAACCAGTCGATTCTGCTGGCCGCTTCGGCACCCGTGCTGATGGCTCTGCTCGGTAGCCTGGGGCTTTTGTGGATCGGCCTGGGCAAGGGCCTGGAACCCCTCAACCGCATGCGCGACGCGTTGCGCCGACGGCGAGCGGACAGTGTCGAGCCGTTGCAGGTGGCAGGCATGCCCAGCGAGTTGCAGCCCTTGCTGGAAACCCAGAACCAGCTGTTCCTGCGTATCGCCCAGACCATCGAGCGCGAGCGGCGCCTGACCGACGATGCCGCCCATGAACTGCGCAGCCCGCTGACCGCGATCAAGACCCACCTGCAGGTGGCACGCATGACCGATGGCGCGGTGCGCGAGCAGGCGCTGGAGCACGCCGAGCAGGGCACCGACCGCATGCACCGCACGCTGGAGCAGTTGCTGATGCTGGCGCGGGTAGAGGGCAGCCTGTCGTTCGAGGATGGCGTGCAGTGCAGTGCCGAGCAGGTGGCCCGCCAGGCAGTGCAGGACGCCGGCGGGGGTGATAACCGTCGTATCGTGCTGCGTTTGCCTGAAGCAGCCACGCAGATCTACCTGGGCATGCCCGCACCGCTGGCAGTGGCCGCGCTGCGCAACCTGCTGGACAACGCCCTGCGCCATGGCGGCAATGAGGCGGTGGAGCTGGAAGTGCAGATGGCTGACGGGCAGGTGGGCTTCATGGTGCGCGACCACGGGCCTGGGATTGCCGAAGCGGACCTGGAGCACCTGACCGAGCGCTTCTGGCGCAATGGGCAGAGTGGGGGCTGCGGCTTGGGGTTGGCGATTGTCCAGGCGATCGTGCAACGTTGTGCCGGTAGCCTGCGCTTCGACAGCCGTAGCGATGGCTTGAGGGTGCTCCTGCAAGTACCGGCGCGCTCCGGGCATTGATCTTTCCTGCCTGCACCGGCCCTTTCGCGGGCACGCCCGCTCCCACAGGGATCACACCTCAGGCCTATGCAGTACCTGTGGGAGCGGGCATGCCCGCGAAAGGGCCCGTGCAGGCTACGTAAAATTCAGTAACAACCGCTAAATCCTCCCGGCACTCAAGCGTTTTCCAAGCGATAACTGCCCATTCGCTTGTTTGCGAGGATTTACCCATGTCCACCGCTTCCAGCCTTGCCCAGGTTGCACCGGCCAACGCGTCGCAACCCTTGTACGAATTCACCGAATCACCCCTGCTGCAACGCCAGCAACAGCAAGAGTCCAACGCCCGCAGCTACCCGCGGCGCATTCCGCTGGCGCTCAAGCGCGCCCGTGGCATCTACGTGGAGGATGTCGAAGGCCGTCAGTTCATCGATTGCCTGGCCGGCGCCGGCACCCTGGCCCTGGGCCATAATCACCCCGTGGTGATCGAGGCGATCCAGCAGGTGCTGGCTGACGAGCTGCCGCTGCATACACTCGACCTGACGACCCCGGTCAAGGACCGTTTCGTTCAGGACCTGTTCGGCGTATTGCCAGAGGCACTGCGCCGCGAGGCCAAGGTGCAGTTCTGCGGCCCGACCGGCACCGATGCAGTGGAGGCGGCGCTCAAACTGGTGCGTGGCGCTACCGGGCGCAGCACTGTGCTGGCGTTCCATGGCGCCTACCATGGCATGAGCCAGGGCGCCTTGAGCCTGATGGGTAGCCTTGGTCCCAAGCAGCCGTTGGGTGCATTGCTGAGCAGCGGCGTACAGTTCATGCCGTACCCGTATGATTACCGCTGCCCATTCGGCCTTGGTGGCGAAGCTGGGGTGAAGGCCAACCTGCATTACCTTGAAAACCTGCTGCTCGATCCGGAAAGCGGTGTACCGCTGCCGGCGGCGGTGATATTGGAAGTGGTGCAAGGCGAGGGTGGGGTAATCCCGGCCGATATCGAATGGCTCAAGGGCGTGCGCCGTATTACCGAGCAGGCCGGCGTCGCGCTGATCATCGACGAGATTCAGAGCGGCTTCGCCCGCACCGGGCGCATGTTCGCCTTCGAACATGCCGGCATCGTGCCCGATGTGGTGACCTTGTCCAAAGCCATCGGCGGCAGCCTGCCCTTGGCAGTGGTGGTCTACCGCGACTGGCTGGACACCTGGAAACCGGGTACCCATGCCGGCACTTTCCGTGGCAACCAGATGGCCATGGCGGCGGGTTCTGCCGTGTTGCGCTTCCTCAAGGGCCACGACATCCCGGCCCACGCCACTGCCATGGGCGAGCGCCTGTCCGCTCATCTCAAGCACCTGGCCCGGGACTATCCGCAACTGGGCGATGTGCGCGGCCGTGGCCTGATGCAGGGTGTGGAGATCATCGACCCCGCTGCAGCCACCGACGCCCTCGGCCATCCGGTCGCCGACGGCGCCCTGGCTTCGCGAATCCAGCGTGAATGCCTCAAGCGTGGGCTGATTCTCGAAGTGGGCGGCCGCCACGGTGCCGTGGTGCGCTTCCTGCCACCGCTGATCATCACCGCAGCGCAGGTCGACGAAGTGATCGAACGCTTCTCCCGTGCCCTCGCTGCGGCGATCCAGTGAGGGCGGGGCGATGAGCGAAATACTGACCTTCGATATCAAGCCGCTGCTGCCGGCGCGCGGCACTTTGCCTTTGTTGGTCGAGGCGCCTGAGCCGGGCATGAACCTGCTCGAAACCTTCGATGAGCTACGTCCGTTGGTCGATACCCACCTGCGCAGCAGCGGCGGCATTCTGTTCCGCGGCTTCGACGTGGGCGGTGCCGAGGCGTTCCAGCAGTTCGCCGCAGCGTTCGGTGATCCGCTGCTCAACTACGAGTTCGGCTCGACGCCACGCAGCAACGTGATCAAAGGCGTGTACACCTCCACCGAGTACCCGGCGCACCAGTCGATCCCGTTGCACAACGAGCAGGCCTACACCCTCGAATGGCCTATGAAGATCTGGTTCTACAGCGTGATACCGGCCGAGACGGGCGGCGAGACGCCGATCGCCGACAGCCGCGAGATTTACCGCAGGATGCCCGCGCACATTCGCCAGCGTTTCATCGACAAAGGCCTGATGTACGTACGCAACTACGGCAACGGCCTGGATGTTGCCTGGGAGCAGGTGTTCAACACCGAGGACCGCGCGGTGGTCGAGGCCTACTGCAAGCCTCGGGCGATTCATTGTGAGTGGACCGACGATGGCGAACTGCGGACTCGCCAGACCTGCCAGGCGGTGGCCCGTCATCCGGTTACCGGCGACAACGTCTGGTTCAATCAGGCGCACTTGTTCCACGTGTCCAACCTGCCGCTGGACGTGCGTGAGAGCCTGCTGGAAGTGGTCGAGTACGAGGATTTGCCGCGCAACGTCTACTACGGCGATGGCACGCTTATCGAGGACTCGTTGCTTGAAGAGGTACGCGGTGTGCTCGATGAATGCAGCATCAGCTTCGCCTGGTACAAGGACGATGTGCTGATGCTCGACAACATGCTCGCTGCCCATGCCCGCGCGCCGTTCACCGGCAAGCGCAAAGTGGTGGTGGCCATGGCCCAAGGCCACAGTGGCTGCGGGGCGTAGCAGTTTTTCCGGCGCGCCGTTCGTACTGCAGGTACACGGCGCTTGCCATTTCGAACCTTCAGGCAAGGAGCAACACAATGACCTCGGTATTCGACCGCGAAGACATCACGTTTCAGGTGGTGGTCAACCACGAAGAGCAATTCTCCATCTGGCCGGACTACAAGGCAGTGCCCAGCGGCTGGCGCACTGTCGGCAAAAGTGGCCTGAAAAAGGAATGCCTGGCCTACATCGAGGAGGTCTGGACCGACATGCGCCCGCTGAGCCTGCGCAAGCACATGGAAGAGCAGGCCCGCAAGGCCGCGGTCTGAGCGCACGTTCATGACGAACCTGGAACTGTTTTGCCTGCCGTATTCCGGCACCAGCGCCACGGTCTACAACGGCTGGCGGCGCTCGCTGCCGGCCTGGTTGAGCGTCGTGCCCGTAGAGTTGCCCGCTGCGGGCGCGCGCCTTTGCGAGCCGTTGGTCTGCGACATGCAGGTCTTGGCCCGGCAACTTACCACCGAAATGTCGGCCAGGATCAACGGGCCTTACGCGCTGTTCGGTCACGGCCTGGGTGCCTTGCTGGCCTATGAGCTGGCAGTGGCCCTGCGCGAGGCGGGTGCACCGTGCCCAGCCGCACTGATCGCCTCCGGCACGGCGGCGCCCACCCGGTGCTACGAGTCCGCGCCCGGCGCGCCGCTCGATTGCCCGCTGCATGTGCTGGGCGGCGTCGACGACAAGGCCACCCAGGAAGCACTGCTGGCCTGGCAATTGCACACGTCGGTCAGTTTCTCTCTGGACATGCTTGCGGGTGGGCATGGCTTCCTCCATGAGCATGAGCCGAAGGTGCTGCGCATTCTGCGCAGGCACCTGGAAGTCGACCTGCGCAGGCTGGCGCTCGCAGCCGCCTGACGGAGGGAGCGACCATGGCTCGCTCCCTCCGTCATTTTCACACGGCCTGCCAGGCGCGTTTCAATCCGCTAAATCACCCCCACTCCCGCTCGTTCTTAACTAACACACGACCTGGCCCGGCGCCAGGCAACCGGCCAGTTAAGGACGTAGCAATGACGCCTCAAGATGCACAACGACTCGCCCGCCGCTTCATCGAGCTGCCTGCCGCCAAGCGCCCGCTGTTCCTGGAAGCGCTGGCGCGGGAGAACGTCGATTTTTCCCTGTTCCCGATTCCGGCCGAGGTAAAGGTCGAAGCGCGCGATGGCCTGTCCTTCGCCCAGCAGCGGATGTGGTTCCTGTGGCGCCTGGACCCGGCCAGTGCGGCATACCACCTGCCCATGGCAGTGCGCCTGGAAGGTGCGGTCGATGTGCTGGCGCTGCAGGCAGCGCTGGATGCGCTGGTGCAGCGCCATGAAAGCCTGCGTACCGGTTTCGTCGAAGACGGCGACAGCGTACGCCAGGTGGTGCAGGCGGCGTGTCACGTCCCCCTCGCACAGATCGATTTGTCAGCCACAGGTCAATCGCTCGAGACCTTGGCCGAAGCCCAGGTGCGCGAGCCTTTCGACCTCGCTCGGCCACCGCTGCTGCGTGCCAGCCTGGTCAAACTCGCGGCCGACGAGCATGTGCTGCTGTTGACCCTGCACCACATCGTGGCCGACGGTTGGTCGATGAACGTGCTGGTCGAAGAAATGGTGCGCGGCTATGACGCCGCCTGCAGCGGCACGCCCCAGGCCCTGATACCGCTGCCGATCCAGTACCGCGACTACGGCCTGTGGCAGCGCAGTTGGCTGGAGGCTGGCGGCGCCGACACGCAACTGGCGTACTGGCGTGAGCGGTTGGGCGAGGAGTCGCTGCCGTTGAACCTGCCACTGGACCGACCTCGCCCGGCCACGCCCAGCTTCACGGGTGCCCGCGTGGAAGTGGTGGTGCAGGCGGACCTGGCCGGTCGCCTGCAGCGCCTGGCCCAGGAGCATCAGTGCACGCTGTTCATGGTTTTGCTGGCGGCCTACAAGTGCCTGCTGCAACGTGAGGGCGGACAGCGACATGTACGCGTGGGCATTCCGGTAGCCAACCGGCAGCGCGCCGAGGTAGAGCCGCTGATCGGATGCTTCATCAACACCCAGGTATTGCAGACCGATATCGATACGACAATCGACAGCACCGCACTGCTGGCGCGGGTCCGGGAAACCGCGCTGGGCGCCCAGGCCCATCAGGACCTGCCCTACGAGCGACTGGTCGAAGCGCTGGCACCCCGCCACACAGGCGGTACGCCGGCGGGTTTGTTCGAGGTGCTGTTCAACCATCAGAGCCAGGTAGCCGACATTGCCGCGGTCGCTACCGCCAGCGGCTTGCGCCTGGTGCGTCAGGAGGCCGCGCGGATCAGTGCGCGGTTCGACCTGTCACTGGACACCCATGAGCGTGGTGGTGAGCTGTTCGCCCATTTCACCTACGCCAAGGACGTGTTCGATGCCGCCACGGTCGAGCGCCTGGGGCAGGACTGGTTGTCGATCCTGGACCAGATGACGGCAGGGCAGGGCAGGGCCATCGGCGATTGGGCCCTGCGCGAACACACCGAACGCGCGCCCGAGCGCGTGGCCGAAGGGTTGGCCGTGCATCGCCAGTTCGAGCGTGCGGCTGCCGGTGCCCCGCACACCCTCGCCGTCGTCGCCGGTGGCGAGCGAGTCGATTACCTCACGTTGAACCGCCGCGCCGATGCGCTGGCACTTGAGTTGCGACGTCAGGGTGCTTCAGCGGACACGCCGGTGGCGTTGGTGGCAGAGCGCTCGGTGAACATGCTCGTGGGGCTGCTGGCGATTCTCAAGGCAGGCGCGGCCTACCTGCCGCTGGAACCTGAGCAACCGGCAGACCGCCTGGCGCACATGCTGGAGGTTGCCCAGGTGCGCCTGCTGCTGGCGCCCCCGCACTGGCAAGCGCCGTTGCCGCCTGGCATTGCCCGCGTCGAGATCGGCCAAGCGTTGGCCGAGCATGCGTTCGAGGGGCCAGACGTGCACCCGGACCAACTGGCATACGTGATTTTCACGTCCGGCACTACGGGGCGGCCCAAGGGCGTTGGCGTCTCTCACCGGGCCCTGGCGCATTATCTGGACGCCGTATGCGCACGGCTGCCGCTCGAAGGTGTCGAGCGCCTGGCCATGGTGTCGACGCCCGCAGCGGACCTGGGCCACACGATGCTGTTCGGCGCCTTGGCCAATGGCCGTACGCTGCACCTGCTGAGCAAGGACCAAGTGCTCGACGCCCAGGCCTTCGCTGCGTACATGAGCGTCGAGCGTATCGATGCCCTGAAGATCGTTCCCTCGCACCTGCTGACACTGCTGTCGGCCAGCGAAGGCAACCAGGCACTGCCGGCGCGCTGCCTGGTCCTGGGCGGCGAAGCCTGCCCGCAAGCGCTGCTGGCGCAGATTGCCGAGCGTGCACCGGCCCTCGCGGTGGTCAACCACTATGGCCCGACGGAAACCACGGTCGGCGTGCTGACCCATTCATTGGCAGCCGGTGCAGCCGTCGCGCTGGGGCAGCCGCTGGGGCAGACTCGCGTGCGGGTGCTCGATGTCAGTCTTCAGCCCACCGCCCGGGGCGAGCTCTACGTGGCGGGCCCGAGCGTGGCCCGGGGTTACCAGGGGGCGGCGGCGCAGACTGCCGAGCGCTTTGTGCCCGACCCGTTCGACCCCCAGGGCGGCCGACTGTACCGCACGGGTGACTGGGTGCTGCGTGATGCCGTCGGTGACCTGCACTACCAAGGGCGCCAGGACGGTCAGGTAAAAATCCGTGGGCACCGGGTGGAGCTGGCCGAAGTCCAGGCCCGCCTGTGCGCCCTGCCGGGGGTTTCGACCGCGTTGGTGCGCGTACACCGCGATGGGTTGCTGGTGGCCTATGTCGTCGCGCCACAGGCTGACGAAGCGAGCCTGCGCAGCCGCCTGGCCGGCGAGTTGCCCGAGCCCATGCTTCCGAGCCACTGGATGCTGCTGGATCGCTTGCCGGTCACCGCCAATGGCAAGGTCGATGTCCAGGCGCAATGGTGTCGGGCGCCCCCTGGCAAGCCCCGCGCACGCCGCTGGAAACCGCCATGGCCGCACTCTGGGCCGAGGTGCTGCAGGTGGAGCGTGTGGGCCTGGCTGACAACTTCTTCGCCCTGGGCGGCCATTCGTTGCTGGCGACACAGTTGATCTCCCGGGTGCGCCGCCAGTTGAGCCTGGACGTGGCCCTGCGTGCCTTGTTCGACGCACCGGAGCTGGGCGCGTTCTGCGCCATCGCTGCAGCCCAGTGTGAACAGGCTGAGGCAGCGATCACACTGCGTGACCGCGCCCAGGCGCTGCCGCTGTCCCATGCCCAGCAACGCCAATGGTTGTTCTGGAAGATCCACCCGGCCAGCGCGGCCTACCACACCCCGCTGGCGGTTCGCCTGAACGGCGCGCTGGACCTGCCCGCGCTGCAAGCGGCGCTGGATGCGCTGCTCGAGCGTCACGAAACCCTGCGCAGCGTGTTCGAAGAGCACGACGGCACCGCCTTGCAGCGGGTGCTGCCCGCCAGCGGCCTGCCCGTCGTCGACGAGGACTGGCGCGCATGTGATCAGGCCGGGCTCGAAGCCTACCTGCGTGAGTGCGTGGAAGCGCCGTTCGACCTGCGGCACGGCCCGCTGATCCGCGCCCGGCTGATCCGCCTGGGCGAGGCCGAACACGTGCTGCTGCTGACCCTGCACCACATCGTCTCGGACGGTTGGTCGATGGGGGTGATGGTCCGTGAGTGCCTGGCCCACTACAACGCCCATCGCGAGGGCACCCCGATTGCCATCCAACCCTTGGCTGTCCAGTACGCCGACTACGCCAGCTGGCAGCGTGAGCGCCTGGCCTCCGGGCGCCAGCAGGCTCAGATCGACTACTGGAAAGCCCGCCTGGAAGATGACTTCAGCGTGCTGGAACTTCCCGCTGACCGCCTGCGCCCGAATGTGCCCAGCCATCGCGGCGCGCGTCTGGACATCCGCTTGCCCGAGCACCTGACCGAGCGCCTGCGCGCCTTGGCCGTGGGCGCCAATGCAACGCTGTTCCATGTGTTCCTGGCCACCTTCGCGCTGCTGCTGGCACGCAGCAGTGGTCGCGAGAAAATAAACCTTGGCGTGCCGATGACCAATCGCGACCGGGTGGAGCTCGAGGGCCTGATCGGCTTTTTCGTCAACACCGTGGTGGTGCGCACGGCGGTCGATCCGAGCTGCTCCTTCCTCGATCTGCTGGCCCAGGTGCGCGATAGCGCGCTGGGTGCACAGGCCCACAACGACCTGCCATTCGATGCGCTGGTCGAAGCCTTGCAGCCGCAGCGCTCGACCAGCTACAACCCGTTGTTCCAGGTGATGTACAACCACCTGCGCGATGTCGGCCACAAGGTCGATGGCAGCAGTGCGGCGGGGCTGTCGGTGACCGAGCTGGAGCTGTCCGAGCACACCGCGCAGTTCGACCTGTCGCTTAATACCCTGGAGCGCAGCGACGGGCTGCTGGCAAGTTTCAACTACGCGACGGATCTGTTCGAGGCGTCGCGCATCGAAGCCCTGGCCAGCCAGTGGCTGCGTGTGCTCGAAGGCATTGCGCGTTCGCCCAGCGGGGCCGTGGGCGAACTTGAACTGCAGGGCGAGCAGGCCTTGCAGCAGGATGCCAGGGCGCTCAACCCGGCTCCACTCGAGTACCCGGCCGTTGCGGCGCACCGTCAGTTCGAAGCCCGGGTTGCCGAGGCGCCCGATGCCGTGGCGTTGATCGTCGGTACCCGCAGCCTGACCTATAGCCAGCTCAACGCCCATGCCAACCGGCTGGCGCGGGTACTGATCGAACACGGTATCGGTCCTGGCCAGAAGGTGGCTGTGGCCTTGCCGCGCGACGAGCATCTGGTCGCCACGTTACTGGCAGTGTTCAAGGCCGGCGGTGCCTATGTGCCGCTGGACCTGGCCTACCCGGCCGAGCGGGTGGCCTACATGCTCGAGGACAGCCGCGCGCAGGTGCTGGTCACCACGTCCTCGGCCCGAGCGCAATTGCCGCGCCTGGCGAGTGTGCAGGTCCTGGCGCTGGACACCCTGAACCTGGATGGCATCGCCCCGCATAACCTGGCTGACAGCGTCGCGCCAGCAGCACTGGCCTACTGCATCTACACCTCCGGCTCCACCGGCAAACCCAAAGGCGTGATGATTGAACAGCGCAACCTCAGTGCATTGATCGGCTGGGCGGCCACGGTATACGACCGTGAGCAATTGCAGGGCGTGCTGGCGTCGACCTCGATCTGCTTCGACCTGTCGGTATGGGAGCTGTTCGTCACCCTGGCGCTGGGTGGCCAGGTGATCCTGGCCGAAAACGCTCTGCAACTGCCCCAGTTGCCGGCGCGGGATCAGGTGCGCCTGATCAACACTGTGCCTTCGGCAATCAAGGCGCTGCTCGATGCCCGACAACTGCCGGAATCGATCCGTACCATCAACCTGGCCGGCGAGCCGCTCAAGCAGGAACTGGTCGATGCGCTGTACGCTGGTACGCAGGCGGAGCGGCTGTACGACCTGTACGGCCCGTCCGAAGACACCACCTACTCAACCTTCACACTGCGCACCGCAGGCGGTCGGGCCACGATTGGGCGGCCACTGGCGGGGAGTTGGGTGCACCTGCTCGACGGTGCCGGTCAGCGGGTTGCCGCCGGCAGCCTGGCGGAAATCTGTATTGGTGGTGTCGGGCTGTCCCGGGGCTACCTGGGGCGCCCGGCGTTGACTGCCGAGAAATTCCTGCCAGATCCATTCGGGCCTGCTCCAGGCCAACGGATGTACCGCACCGGTGACCTGGCTCGCCAGGACATGGCGGGTGAGCTGGTCTACGAAGGCCGCATCGACCACCAGGTCAAGGTACGGGGCTTCCGGATTGAACTGGGCGAGATCGAAACACGTTTGCAAGCTTTCGACGGTATCGCCCAGGCGGTCGTGCTGGCCGTCGATGGGCAATTGGTGGCCTACGTGGTGCCCACTGCCGAGGTGGCCGAAGCCACCCTGCGTAATGCGTTGCGGGCGTATCTGAAGGGCAGCCTTCCGGCCTACATGGTGCCGGCGCATTTCGTGGTGCTCAGTGCCTTGCCGCTCACGCCCAACGGCAAGCTCGACCGCAAGGCCTTGCCGGCGCCACAGGTACAGGCCGAAGCCGAATACCTGCCACCCCAGACCGACATCGAACAGCGCCTGGCCGAATTCTGGGCCCAGGTGCTGGGTGTGACCCGCGTGGGCCTCACCGACAACTTCTTCGAACTGGGTGGTCACTCGCTGCTGGCCACCCAGGTCAACGCCCAGGCCCAGGCCGAATACGCCATTGACCTGCCGCTGATCGAGCTGTTCCAGGCGCCCACCCTGGCCGCCTATGCCCAGAGCGTTGCCGCCCGCATTCCTGGCGACACCCAAGACCTTGATGAACTACGTGACTTCCTGACGGACCTGGAGACGGTTTGACATGCAACACAACACCCAACTGGAGATGGTCCAGCGTTTCGTCCAACTGCCCCTGGCCCAGCGCCGTCTGTTCCTTGAGAAGCTGGCGGCCAAGGGCATGAGCCTGGCGCAGTTTCCCCTCGGCCCGCTGCGCAGCGGTGAGGGGCCTTGGCCTGTGTCCTACGCCCAGGAGCGTCAGTGGTTCCTCTGGCAACTTGAGCCGCAGAGCACGGCTTATCACATGCCCACCGTATTGCGTCTTAGCGGTGCCCTCGACGTGGCCGCCCTGCAACGGGCACTGGATGCGTTGATCGTCCGTCACGAAGCCCTGCGTACGGTGTTCATCGAGACCGACGACGGCCTGCGCCAGCAGGTTCTGCCGGCGTTGTCGGTGCCTGTTCGGACCGAGGTGCTGCGCGGCGCACTCGATGCGGCCATCGAAGCTGAAGTGGCCCAGCCATTCGACCTGTGCCATGGCCCGCTGGTGCGCCTGACGCTGCTGCAGGAAGGGCCCGAGTGCCATGTGCTGGTACTGACCCTGCATCACATCGTCAGCGATGCCTGGTCGATGCAGCGGCTGGTGGCGGAGCTTGTGCAATTGTATGCGGGGCAGGGTGAACTGCCCGCGCTGCCGATCCAGTACGCCGATTACGCCCTGTGGCAGCGCAGCTGGATGGAAGCCGGCGAGCGTGATCGCCAGCTGGGCTACTGGCGTGAAGCCTTGAGTGGCGAGCAGCCGCTGCTGGAGCTGCCTTTTGACCGGGCGCGGCCGGCCCGGCAAAGCCACCGCGGCGAACGGGTCGAGCTGCACTTGCCTGCCGCCACCGCGCAGGCCCTGCACGGCTTGGCCAAGTCGACCGCCAGTACCCCGTTCGTGATCCTGCTGGCCGCGTTCCAGGCCACGTTGCACCGCTACAGTGGTCAGGCCGATATCCGTGTCGGTGTGCCCATTGCCAACCGCACCCGCCTGGAAACCCAGGGCCTGATCGGTTTCTTTGTCAACACCCAGGTATTGCGTGCCGAACTCGACGGGCAGATGACCGTCAACGACGTGCTCGACCAGGCCCGCGCGCGTACCCAGGCGGCCCAGGCCCATCAGGAGCTGCCGTTCGAGCAACTGGTGGATGCCTTGCAGCCCGAACGTAGCCTCAGTCACAGCCCGCTGTTCCAAGTGATGTTCAACCACCAGTCGGGGGGGCGTAGTGGCCAAGCGCTGGCCGGCCTGCCGGGCCTGAGCGTGGAGAGTCTGGAGCGCGCCACGCGCACTTCCCACTTCGACCTGGTGCTCGACACCTGGGACGGCGCCGAGGGCATCCATGCTGCCTTCACCTTCGCCACGGACTTGTTCGACCGGGCCACCATCGAGCGCTTCGGCCAGCATTGGGCGCATCTGCTCGAAGCCGCCCTGGCCGACCCGACGCAGCGCCTGTGCGAACTGCCGCTGATGACTGCTGACGAGACTGTCGCCCAGGTCGCCCAGTGGAACCGGGGCGCCGTGGCTCGACCCTCGTCCCGCCTGGTGCATCAACTGTTCGAAATCCAGGCGCAGCAAGCACCTGATGCCCCGGCGATCCTGTTCGGTGAGCAGGTGCTGAGTTATGCCGAGGTCAACCGCCGTGCCAATCGCCTGGCCCATGCGCTGATTGCCCGTGGCATCGGCCCTGAGTCGCGGGTAGCGATCCTGCTGCCGCGCAGTGCCGAGGTACTGGTGAGCTTCCTGGCGGTTCACAAGGCCGGTGGCGCCTACGTGCCGCTTGACGTGGCCTACCCGCAGGACCGCTTGCAGTACATGGTCCAGGACAGCCGCGCAGCGCTGATCGTCACCGATCGCATCCGCGTCGCTGAGCTGGCTCTGGACGAAAGCCGCGCCCTGGCGCTCGACGATGCCGGGCTTGCTTCGTACGCCGAGACCAATCCGCAGTTGGTCATCGATGAAGAGAACCTGGCCTACGTGATCTACACCTCCGGGTCCACCGGCCTGCCCAAGGGTGTGGCGGTGCCGTTCGGGGCGTTGTCGATGCACATCCAGGCGGCGGGTGCCCGTTACCAGACCAGCCCGGCCGATTGCATGCTGCACTTCATGTCGTTCGCCTTCGATGGTTCCCATGAAGGCTGGATGCACCCGCTGATCAACGGCGCCCGGGTGCTGGTGCGCGACGACGAAATCTGGTCGCCGGAACACACCTACGAACAGATGAAACGCCATGGCGTCACCATCGGCATCTTCCCGCCGGTGTATATCCAGCAACTGGCCGAGCATGCCGAGCATGACGGCCAGCCACCCGCAGTGCGTATCTATTGCGCCGGTGGCGATGCGGTGTCCCAGGCCAGCTATGACCTGGTGCGCCGCGCCCTGCGTCCGGACTGGTTCATCAACGGTTACGGTCCGACCGAAACCGTGGTTACCCCGTTGCTGTGGAAAGCCGGCCACGACGAACCGTGCCCCGGCGCCTACGCCCCTATTGGCGATCTGGTCGGCAGCCGCAGCGCTTATGTGCTCGACGATCACTTGGCATTGCAACCCGTTGGGCTCTCGGGCGAGCTGTACCTGGGCGGGCAGGGCGTGGCTCGCGGCTACCTGGAGCGGGCGGCACTGACCGCTGAGCGCTTCGTGCCCGACCCGTTCGGCGGCGACGGCGGCCGTCTGTACCGCAGCGGTGACCTGACCCGCTACACCGCGGGTGGCGTGGTGGAGTACCAGGGTCGGGTTGACCACCAGGTGAAGGTGCGCGGCTTCCGGATCGAACTGGGGGAAATCGAAGCACGACTGCTGGAACTCGAAGCCGTCAGCGAAGCGGTGGTGGTGGCCCAGGACACCGATAATGGCAAACGTCTTGTGGCGTATCTGGTGGCTGGCGAAGCGGGGCAGGCGCTGGTCGAAAGTGTGCGGGCACAATTGCGCCAGCAACTGCCGGAATACATGATCCCGGCGCACTTCGTGGTGCTTGCGGCGATGCCGCTGACGCCCAACGGCAAGCTTGACCGCAAGGCCTTGCCAGCGCCGGACGTGAGCGTGACCCAGCGCAGCTTCGTGGCGCCGGTCGCAGCCATGGAGCAGCGCCTGGCTCAGATCTGGCAACAGGTGCTCAAGCTGGACCAGGTGGGGCTGTACGATAACTTCTTCGAGCTGGGCGGCGATTCGATCATTTCGCTGCAGATGGTCAGCCGTGCCCGCCGCGAAGGTATCGCGCTGGCGGCCAAGGACGTGTTCGAACATCAGACCGTCCAAGGGCTGGCCAGTGTCGCCCGCGAAGTGGCCAGCACGGTTGCCGAGCAGGCGCCGGTCACCGGCGCAGCGCCCTTGACCCCTATCCAGCAGGCCTTCTTCGAGCGGGCCGTGGCGCAGCGTCATCACTGGAACCAGAGCCTGGTGCTCACCCCGCGCGAGGCGCTGCAACCTGAGCCCCTGGCCCGTGCATTGGCCACACTCGTGGCCCATCACGATGCACTGCGCCTGCGCTTTACCGAGCAGCAGGGCGAGTGGCATGCCGAATACGCCGGGATCGCCGATGAGCCGCTGCTCAAGACCTTCCAGGCGGTGGACGCCGACGCCTTTACCGCCTGCGCCGATGCTGTGCAGCGCAGCCTTGATCTGGCTCACGGGCCGTTGCTGCAAGCAGTCCTTGCGGACTGGGCTGACGGTTCCCAGCGCTTGCTGCTGGTGATCCATCATCTGGCGGTCGATGGCGTGTCCTGGCGAGTGCTGCTCGAAGACCTCGAACAGGCCTACGCCGCCGCGCTGCGCGGCGAGGTTCCGGTGCTTGCGGCCAAGACGCATGCCTTCAAGGACTGGGCTGAGCGCCTGCAAGCCCTGGCAGTGGCCAAGACGCCGGAGCTTGGATTCTGGCAGCAGCAACTCAGCGCCGCGGATGACCGCTTGCCCGGCCAGCGCGAGGGCACCGGCCGCCTGGGCAACAGCTGCAGCGTGCGTAGCCGCCTGAGCGAGGCCCTGACCCGCAAGTTGCTGCAGCAGGCGCCTGCGGCCTATCGCACCCAGATCAACGACCTGCTGCTCAGCGCGCTGGCGCGGGTGCTGTGCGACTGGACCGGTCGCGACGAGGTACTGGTGCGCCTTGAAGGCCATGGCCGTGAGGCGCTGTTCGAGGACGTCGACCTGTCCCGCACCGTGGGCTGGTTCACCGCGCTGTACCCGGTGCGCCTGACGCCCGCCGCCGAGCACGGCGCCAGTATCAAGGCGATCAAGGAACAACTGCGGGCGGTACCCGACAAGGGCGTGGGCTATGGCCTGCTGCGTTATCTGGGCGAGCCCGAGGCACGCAGCACCCTGGCGGCCTTGCCCGAAGGGGCAGTGCTGTTCAACTACCTGGGCCAGTTCGACCAGAGCTTCGATGCCGAACAGGGCTGGCTGCGCCCGGCCCGCGAGAGCGCCGGCGCCAGCCAGAGCCCGGAGGCGGCACTTGATGCGCCGCTGAGCATCAACGGCCAGGTGTATGGCGGGGTACTGGAGCTGGGCTTCAGCTTTGACGACCAGGTGCTGGACACGGCCGCGGTCGAAGCCTTGGCCGAACACTACACACACGTGCTCGCAGCCATGATCGAGCATTGCTGCCAGGCCCCGGCCGGTGCGCTGACGCCGTCGGATGTACCGCTGGCGCATCTGACCCAGGCGAGGCTGGACGCGTTGCCACTGGCGCCTTCGCTGGTCGAGGACATCTACCCGTTGGCGCCCTTGCAGCAAGGCATGCTGTTCCACGCCTTGTACGGCGCGGGTAATGGCGACTACGTCAACCAGATGCGTGTGGATGTACAGGGCCTTGACGTCGCAGCCTTCCGCGCGGCCTGGCAGGCCGTGGTGCAGCAGCATGAAACCCTGCGTGCAAACTTCCTGGCGGATGCCGAGCCGCCGTTGCAGGTCACTCGCCGTACGGTCGAAGTGCCGTGCCTCGAGCTGGACTGGCGTAACGCTCAGTGCTCTGCCGAGGCCCTGGCACAGTGGGCCGCCGAAGACCGGCTGGCAGGCTTCGACCTGCTGCACGACCCGCTGTTGCGCCTGGCGCTGCTGCGCACCGGTGAGGACAGCCATCACCTGGTGATGACCAGCCATCACATCGTGCTCGATGGCTGGAGCCTGTCGCAGATGCTTGCCGAGGTCCTGCAACGCTATGCTGGCCAGCCGGTGCACCGTGGGCCGGGGCGGTATCGCGACTACATCGGCTGGCTGCAACGCCAGGACGTCGCCCGCAGCGAGCAGTTCTGGCGCGGTCAACTGGCGCCGGTCAACGAGCCGACCCGCCTGGCCCGTTGCGTGGGCACCGTTGCGGCCGTTGCCGGCTACGGTCAGCACGGCGTGGTGCTGGATGCGGCACGCACTCGCGTGCTGGCCGACTTTGCCCGCCGTCAGCGCGTCACCCTCAACACCCTGGTGCAAGCGGCCTGGGCGCTGCTGTTGCAACGCTATACCGGCCAGGCCAGCGTTGCCTTCGGTGCTACGGTCGCCGGGCGCCCGGCCGAGCTGCCGGGCATCGAGCAGCAACTGGGGCTGTTCATCAATACCCTGCCGGTGATCGCCAGCCCCGACGCGACTGCTTCGGTCGGTCAATGGCTGAGCCAGTTGCAGGGCACCAACCTGGCCCTGCGCGAGCATGAGCACACACCGCTGTACGACGTGCAGCGCTGGGCCGGCTTTGCCGGCGAAGCGTTGTTCGACAGTGTGCTGGTGTTCGAAAACTACCCGGTGGCCGAGGCGCTGCAGCAGGGGCCGATCACCGGCTTGCGCTTCGGCGATGTGGCGAGCCAGGAGCAAACCCACTACCCGCTGACTCTGGTGGTGGGTGTGCATGATCAGTTGTCCTTCCAGTTCAGCCATGCGTTGGGGCATTTCGATGCGCCGGCGATCGCACGGATTGCCGAACACTTCGTGCGGTTGCTCGAAGCCTTGGCGCAAGAGGCGGCCAACGCCGTGGGCAACCTGTCGATGTTCGCTGCGCATGAGCGCACCGCGTTGCTGGCTGACTGGAACCCGACGCTGGCCGAATACCCCAGCCAGGCCTGCCTGCACCAGTTGATCGAAGCCCAGGCCGCGCGCCACCCGGGCGCCATCGCCCTGGTGTTCGAAGGCCAGCACCTGAGCTACGCCGAACTCAACCGCCGCGCCAACCGCATCGCCCATCACCTGCGTCAGCTGGGCGTCGGGCCGGACGTGCTGGTGGGGCTGGCGGTAGAGCGCAGCCTGGAGATGGTCGTGGGCCTGGTGGCCATTCTCAAGGCGGGTGGCGCCTACCTGCCACTGGACCCGGACTCTCCCGTCGACCGCCTGGCCTACATCATCGACGATGCCGGCCTCACGTTGCTGCTGGCCCAGCAGCACTTGCGCGGGGTGTTGCCGGTTCCGGCGAATGTGCAGTGCCTGGCGCTGGAAACGGCAGGCGAGGGCTGCCCGGAGCACAACCCGGTCAACCTGACCACGCCGGCCAGCCTGGCCTACGTGATCTACACCTCCGGCTCCACCGGCAAGCCCAAGGGAACACTGCTGCCTCATCACAATGTGCTGCGCCTGTTCGAGGCGACGGCGCGGGACTTCGCCTTTGACGAAAGCGATGTGTGGACCCTGTTCCACTCCTACGCCTTCGATTTCTCGGTATGGGAGATCTTCGGCGCGCTGCTGTACGGCGGCCGTCTGGTGATTGTGCCGCGTGCGCTGACCCGTTCGCCGGAGGACTTCCACGGCTTGCTCGCCGCCGATCAGGTCACGGTGCTCAACCAGACCCCGTCGGCCTTCAAGCAGTTGATGCCGGTGGCCTGTGCCTCGGACAAAGGCCTGGCCCTGCGCCATGTGGTGTTTGGTGGTGAAGCCCTGGAAATCGCCAGCCTGGCGCCGTGGTTCGAGCGCTTCGGCGACCAGGCGCCACGGCTGATCAACATGTACGGCATCACCGAAACCACGGTGCACGTGACCTTCCGCCCGGTGACCCTGGCGGACCTGGGCAGCCAGGCGGTCAGCCCGATCGGCCGGGCCATCGACGACTTGTCCTGGTACGTGCTCGATGGCGCGCTGAACCCGGTGGCACCGGGCTGCACCGGCGAGCTGCATGTCGGTCGCGCGGGCCTGGCCCGTGGTTATCTGGGCCGGCCTGCACTCACTGCCGAGCGCTTTATTCCCGACCCGTTCGCCGCCGACGGTGGCCGGCTGTACCGCACCGGCGACCTGGCCAATGCCAGCATTGACGGCGCGGTGGAGTACATCGGGCGTATCGACCATCAGGTGAAGATTCGCGGTTTCCGCATCGAATTGGGCGAGATCGCCGCGCAACTGCACCAACACCCGTTGGTGCGCGAGGCGGCAGTGGTGGACGTCGAAGGCCCGTTGGGCAAGCAACTGGTCGGCTACCTGGTGCCCACGAGCGCTGGCGCGGACCCGCGCGAGGCGCTCAAGGCGCACCTGAAGAGCGTACTGCCGGACTACATGGTGCCGGCGCACCTGGTACTGCTGGAGCGCCTGCCGCTGACCACCAACGGCAAGCTCGACCGCAAGGCGCTGCCCGCGCCAGAAGTTGAACAGCAGGCATACGTGGCCCCAGTCGGCGAGACCGAGCAGCAGGTGGCAGCGATCTGGGCCGATGTGTTGAAGGTCGAGCAAGTCGGCCGCGACGACGATTTCTTCGAACTCGGCGGCCATTCGCTGCTGTCGCTCACGGTCATTTCCCGGCTGCAACTGCAGCTTGGCCTGACCGTAAAACCGGAATTGATCTTTCAGTTCCCCAAACTGGCTGAATTTGCCGAGGCCTTGAACGTTAGAGAGGAGGACAGTTTTGAAGAGAAGCTTCGTCGCTTGAGCTTCCTTGCCGAAGACCTGGAGTCGGTCGAATGAACAATGAGTTGGCAGTTGGCATCATCCGTCGCTTCATCAAGCTCCCGCTTGAGAAGCGCAGACAGTACTTGCAGCAGATGCTCGCCGAAGGCATTTCCCCGGCCAACCTGCCGATCCCCGAACTGCGCTCGGGGTTCGAGCGGTTGCCGTTGTCCTTTGCCCAGCAGCGCCAGTGGTTCCTGTGGCAGATGGAGCCGCACAGCGCGGCGTACCACATCCCGACGGTGCTGCGCCTGCGCGGCGAGCTGGACCTGGCCGCGCTGGAAGCGGCCTTCGCGGCGCTGATCGCGCGCCACGAAACCCTGCGCACGACCTTTGTCCTGGACGGCGACGCGCCAGTCCAGCGGGTGCATGAGCCACTGCCACTGCCCCTTGAGGTGTCGCCTCGGGTGGACGAAAGCGCCTTGCAGGCGACCATTGCCCAAGAGATTGCCCGGCCGTTCGACCTGGAGCAGGGGCCGTTGTTACGGGTGCGCCTGTTGCAGCAGGCGGCGGATGAGCATGTGCTGGTGATGACTTTGCATCACATCGTGGCCGATGGCTGGTCGATGCCGGTGATGGTCGAGGAACTGGTGGGGCTATACCAGGGCAATCGACTGGGCGAGCCCCTGGCCTTGCCACCGCTGGCCATCCAGTACGCCGATTATGCGATCTGGCAGCGCCGCTGGATGGAAGCTGGCGAACAGGAGCGTCAGCTCCAGTACTGGACGCAGCAGCTGGGTGGTGAACAGCCGGTACTTGAGCTGCCGTTGGATCGCCCGCGTCCACCCGTCCAATCCTTGGCCGGTGCCCGTATGGGCATTACGCTGGATCAGCAGCTTGCAGCCCGGCTCAAGGCACTCGCACAGCAGCAGGGTGTCACCTTGTTCATGCTGTTGCTGGCGTCATTTCAGGCACTTTTGCATCGCTATACCAATCTCGCGGACATCCGCGTCGGCGTACCCACGGCCAACCGCAACCGGGTGGAGGCGGAGCGGCTGATCGGCTTCTTCGTCAACACCCAGGTGCTCAAGGCCGAGTTCGACGTTACCACCACCGTTGCCGAGTTGCTGGCGCAGGTCAAGCATGTGGCGCTGCAGGCCCAGGCGCATCAGGACTTGCCGTTCGAGCAACTGGTCGAGGCGTTGCAGCCTGAGCGCAACCTCAGCCATACGCCGCTGTTCCAGGTCATGTTCAACCACCAGACCCAGGTCAAGGGGCAGGCACGAGTGCTCCAGGGGTTGTCGCTGGAAAACCTTGGTTGGGAAGCCCACAGCGCACCTTTCGACCTGACCTTGGAAACCTTCGAAAGCGAGGGCGGTTTGTCGGCTTCGCTGCTCTATGCCCGCGCTTTGTTCGATGCCAGCACGGTCGAGCGCTTGGCCGATCACTGGAAGGCGCTGCTGGTCGCGATGGTTGTCGACCCCTCGCAGCGCATCGCCGCGCTGCCGCTGCTAAATCCGCTGGAGCGCGAACTGATGCTCACGCGCCGCAACCAGGCTGCAGAGGTTGCGCGAGATGGCATGACGCTGCTCGAACATTTTGATGCGCAGGTGGCGGTCCGTCCCGCGGCCATCGCCCTGGTCGCCGAGCAGGGTCAGCTTAGCTATGCCCAGTTGGCCGAGCGCAGTAACCAGCTGGCGCATCATCTGCGTGCACGGGGCGTTATGGCCGACGTGCCGGTCGGGCTGGCCATGGGCCGAGGCCTGGATATGGTGGTGGGTTTGCTGGCGATCCTCAGGGCCGGTGGTGCCTATGTGCCGCTGGACCCGGACTTCCCGGCCGAACGCCTGGGCTACATGATGCAGGCCAGCGGCTTGCGGCTGTTGCTCAGCCATGGCGATGTGCCCGAGCGGCTGGACGTTCCCGCATCTGTCGAGGTGCTTCGTCTGGATCAGGATGCCAAGGACTGGGCCGAGGCTTCCATCGCGCCTCCGTTGGCCGCCATCCACCCAGAGCACTTGGCGTACGTCATCTACACTTCCGGCTCCACCGGGCGCCCCAAGGGGGTTGCCGTCAGCCACGGCGCTCTGGCCAACTTCCTCGGCGGGATGAGCCGTGCACTCGGCGCTCAGCCCAGGCGTGTACTGGCATTGACCTCGCTGTCGTTCGACATCGCCGCACTTGAGTTGTACTGGCCCTTGGTGACGGGCGGAACTGTTGTGCTGCTTCAGGATGGCGAGAACAAGGACCCGCACATCCTCTCGCAGATCATCCAGGCGCAGGAGGTGGAGCTCATCCAGGCCACGCCGTCGACCTGGCGCATGCTGTCGGCAGCTGATGCACTGCCGGACCTGACCGGCAAGACGCTGCTCTGTGGCGGCGAGGCGCTGCCCACGGATCTGGCCCAGACACTGCTGGAGAAGGCCGGCACGCTGTGGAACATGTATGGGCCCACCGAAACGACCATCTGGTCGGCGGTGGCACGCCTGACAACCGGCGAACCGGTCACCCTCGGCGCGCCCGTCGACAACAACCGGTTGTATGCCCTGGGGGCTGATCTGGAACCCGTGGTCGCCGGCTGCGCCGCAGAGTTGTACATCGGCGGCGATGGACTGGCCCGGGGCTACTTCGGCCAGCCCGGCTTGACTGCAGAGCGTTTCCTGCCTGATCCGTCCGGAGATGGCAAACGCCTGTACCGCACCGGTGATCGGGTGCGGATGGATGCCCAAGGGGTGTGCCAATACCTGAGCCGGGTCGACCATCAGGTGAAGATTCGCGGACTGCGCATCGAACTGGGTGAAATCGAGGCACGGCTGACCACTCATCCACGGGTTCGCGAAGCTGCGGTCATCGATCTGGAAGGGCAGGGTGGGACCCAGTTGGTCGCCTATGTGGTACTTCGGCAGGAGGGCCCTCTGCCGTTCGAGGCACTCAAGGCCCACCTCAAGGGGGCATTACCCGACTACATGGTGCCCACGCTTTGGGTGCCCTTGGCGTCGTTGCCGCTCACACCCAACCGCAAGCTTGATCGCAAAGCCCTGCCACGCCCGGATGCCGGTGCGCTCCAGCAAGACTTCGAGGCGCCGCATGCGGGGCTGGAGCAGCAGGTAGCGGGCATCTGGGCCGAGGTTTTGAAGATCAAGCAGGTCGGTCGTACCGATGACTTCTTCAGCCTGGGCGGCCACTCGTTGTTGGCCACACAGGTCATGGCTCGCGTACGCCGCGAGCTGCAGATCGACGCCCCGCTCAAAGCGCTGTTCGAAGCGGGTGATCTGGCCAGCTTTGCCATGCGTGTCGCGCAGGAGCGGGTCGACACCGCGCCCGCGCTGGCTTCGGTCGCGCGTGACGGTGACTTGGCCTTGTCCTACGCTCAGCAACGCCAGTGGTTCCTTTGGCAGCTTGAGCCTCAGAGTGCGGCCTACAACATACCCGCAGCACTGCGTTTGCGTGGTGCTCTCGATGTGGCCCGGCTGCGTCAGGCGTTCAACCGTCTGATCGAGCGCCACGAACCGCTGCGCACGACGTTCCGCCAGGACGCAGAGCAAGCGATACAGGTGATTCACGCTTCGCTGCCGCTGTCGATGGCCATCGATAGCGATCCGGTGGCCGACCTGCGCCAATGGGTGGAGGCTGAAGCGGCTGTGCCGTTCGATCTGGAGCAGGGGCCGCTGCTGCGTGTGCGGCTGCTGCAACTGGCCGAGGACGACCATGTGCTGGTAGTGACACTGCACCACATTGTTGCCGACGGCCAGTCTATGCCTGTGCTGGTGGATGAACTGGTGCAGCTCTACCAGGGGGCCGAACTCCCGCCGCTTGCCATCCAGTACGCTGACTTTGCCGCCTGGCAGCGGCAGTGGATGGAAGCCGGAGAGCAGGCGCGCCAGTTGAGCTATTGGACACAGCAACTGGGCGGTGAGCAACCGGTGCTGGAGTTGCCGCTGGAGTTCCAGCTGTTGCTGGCGCGTTACTCCGGCCAGGCCGACATCCGCGTCGGCATGCCGATCGCTAACCGCACCCGGCTGGAAACCGAGCGGCTGATTGGCTTCTTCGTCAACACCCAGGTGCTCAAGGCCGAGTTCGATGGCGAGCTGACCGTCAGCGGCCTGCTGGCCCAGGTCAAGCGCACCGCCATCGAGGCTCAGGCCCATCAGGACTTGCCGTTCGAGCAATTGGTCGAGGCGCTTTCTCCGGCGCGCAACCTCGGGATTTCACCGCTGTTCCATCGCCCACGGCCAAGTGTGCAGGACACTCGCGGCGCGGCCTGGCCAGTTGCGCTGGATGCTGGCCTGAGCCGTTCGCTCAAAGCGCTGGCCCGCGAGCAGGGCGTGACCCTGGCGCAGCTGCTGCTGGCCTCATGGCGATGTCCGCGAACTGCCTGGCCTGCGTGTGGAAGGCGTGGAGTGGGGCGTCGACTCGGCCAAGTTCGACCTGAGTCTGAACACGTTCGATGGCGAGCAGGGTATTCATGCCGGTTTCAGCTACGCCACGGCGTTGTTCGATGCAGCGACCATCGGGCGCATGGCTGGCCATTGGCGCAACCTTTTGGTGGCGATGGTCGCTGATGTCGGGCAGCGAGTTGCCCAACTGCCGATGCTCAACGACGAAGAACGATCAGGCTTGATTGCGCAATGGAACCCGACGCTGGCCGACTACCCCAGCCAGGCCTGCCTGCACCAGTTGATCGAAACCCAGGCCGCGCGCCACCCGGACGCCATCGCCCTGGTGTTCGAAGGCCAGCACCTGAGCTACGCCGAACTCAACCGCCGCGCCAACCGCATCGCCCATCACCTGCGTCAGCTGGGCGTCGGCCCGGACGTGCTGGTGGGGCTGGCGGTGGAGCGCAGCCTGGAGATGGTCGTGGGCCTGGTCGCCCTTCTCAAGGCGGGTGGTGCCTACCTGCCACTGGACCCGGATTCTCCCGGCGAGCGCCTGGCCTACATCATCGACGACGCCGGCCTCACGTTGCTGCTGGCCCAGCAGCATTTGTGCGGGGTGTTGCCGGTTCCGGCGAATGTGCAGTGCCTGGCGCTGGAAGCGGCAGGCGAGGGCTGCCCGGAGCACAACCCGGTCAACCTGACCACGCCGGCCAGCCTGGCCTACGTGATCTACACCTCCGGCTCCACCGGCAAGCCCAAGGGAACACTGCTGCCCCATCACAATGTGCTGCGCCTGTTCGAGGCGACGGCGCGGGACTTCGCCTTCGACGAAAGCGATGTGTGGACCCTGTTCCACTCCTACGCCTTCGATTTTTCGGTATGGGAGATCTTCGGCGCGCTGCTGTACGGCGGCCGTCTGGTGATTGTGCCGCGTGCGCTGACCCGTTCGCCGGAGGACTTCCACGGCTTGCTCGCCGCCGAGCAGGTCACGGTGCTCAACCAGACCCCGTCGGCCTTCAAGCAGTTGATGCCGGTGGCCTGTGCCTCGGACCAAGGCCTGGCCCTGCGCCATGTGGTGTTCGGTGGTGAAGCCCTGGAGATCGCAAGCCTGGCGCCGTGGTTCGAGCGCTTCGGCGACCAGTCGCCACGGCTGATCAACATGTACGGCATCACTGAAACCACGGTGCACGTGACCTTCCGCCCGGTGACCCTGGCGGACCTGGGCAGCCAGGCGGTCAGCCCGATCGGCCGGGCCATCGACGACTTGTCCTGGTACGTGCTCGATGGCGCGCTGAACCCGGTGGCACCGGGCTGTACCGGCGAGCTGCATGTCGGTCGCGCGGGCCTGGCCCGTGGCTACCTGGGCCGGCCTGCACTCACTGCCGAGCGCTTTATTCCCGACCCGTTCGCCGCCGACGGTGGCCGGCTGTACCGCACCGGCGACCTGGCCAATGCCGGCGTTGACGGCGCGGTGGAGTACATCGGGCGTATCGACCATCAGGTGAAGATTCGCGGTTTCCGCATCGAACTGGGCGAGATCGCCGCACAACTGCACCAGCACCCGTTGGTGCGCGAGGCGGCAGTGGTGGACGTCGAAGGCCCGTTGGGCAAGCAACTGGTCGGCTACCTGGTGCCCAAGAGCGCTGGCGCGGACCCGCGCGAGGCGCTCAAGGCGCATCTGAAGACCGTCTTGCCGGACTACATGGTACCGGCGCACCTGGTGCTGCTGGAGCGCCTGCCGCTGACCACCAACGGCAAGCTCGACCGCAAGGCGCTGCCCGCGCCAGAAGTGGAACAGCAGGCATACGTGGCCCCAGTCGGCGAGACAGAGCAGCAGGTGGCGGCGATCTGGGCTGATGTGCTGAAAGTTGAACAGGTTGGGCGCGACGACAACTTCTTCAGCCTGGGCGGCCACTCGTTGCTGGCAACTCAGGTCATGGCTCGTGTCAGGAGCGAGCTGCAGATCGATGCACCACTCCGAGCGCTGTTCGAAGCGGGCGGGTTGGCTGAATTTGCTGCACTGGTCGAGCAAGGACATGCCGATACGGTGCCTGTGCTGACCCCGGTGGACCGAGCCACTTCGCTGGAGCTGTCCTACGCTCAACAGCGGCTGTGGTTCCTCTGGCAACTGGAACCGGACGGTACGGCGTATAACATCCCTTCAGTACTCCATCTTAGAGGCGCTTTGGATCTGACCAGGCTGCGCGGAGCTTTTGCCCGCCTGATCGACCGTCATGAGCCGTTGCGCACCACCTTCCGCCAGGAGGGTGACCGGGCAGTGCAGGTGATCCATGCTTCGTTGCCGTTTGAGGTGAAGGTCGATACTGCAACTGATGCGCGCCTGTGGGTCGAGGCCGAAGCCAAGCGGCCGTTCGATCTGTTGCAGGGGCCGATGCTGCGTGTGCGCCTGCTGCAACTGGCCGAGGACGACCATGTGCTGGTGCTGACGCTGCATCATATCGTCGCCGATGGCCAGTCGATGCCGGTGCTGGTGGATGAACTGGTGCAGTTCTACCAAGGTGTTGAACTCCCACCGCTTGCCATCCAGTACGCCGACTTTGCCGCCTGGCAGCGTCAATGGATGGAAGCGGGTGAGCAGGAGCGCCAACTGGGGTATTGGACCCGGCAACTGGGCGGCGAGCAGCCGGTGCTGGAGCTGCCGCTGGACCGCCCACGGCCAAGTGTGCAGGACACTCGCGGTGCGGCCTTGCCAGTCGCGCTGGATGCCAACCTGAGCCTCTCGCTCAAAGCCCTTGCCCGAGAGCAGGGCGTGACCTTGGCGCAATTGCTGCTGGCCTCGTTCCAGCTGTTGCTGGCGCGTTACTCCGGCCAGGCCGACATCCGCGTCGGCATGCCGATCGCCAACCGCACCCGCCTGGAAACCGAACGGCTTATTGGCTTCTTCGTCAACACCCAGGTGCTCAAAGCCGAGTTCGATGGCGAGCTGACCGTCAGCGGCCTGCTGGCCCAGGTCAGGCGCACGGCTATCGAAGCCCAGGCTCATCAGGACCTGCCGTTCGAGCAACTCGTCGAGGCGCTGGCACCGGCACGCAACCTTGGGATCTCGCCGCTGTTCCAGGCACTGTTCAACCACCAGACCGAAGTGCGTGGCGATGTCCGCGAACTGCCGGGCCTGCGTGTGGAAGGCGAGGAGTGGGGGGGCGGGTCGGCCAAGTTCGACCTGAGCCTGAGCACCTTCGATGGCGATCACGGTATTCATGCCGGGTTCACCTACGCCACGGCGCTGTTCGATGAAGCGACCATTGCGCGAATGGCCAAGCACTGGCTCAACCTGCTGGTGGCGATGGTCGCCGATGTCGGGCAGCGGGTAGCCCAGCTGCCGATGCTTGATACCTGTGAGCAACAGGCGCTGGCCGCGAGCTGGCAGCGCGAGGGCGAAGCGTTCCCTCGCGAGCGCTGTGTACATGAACTGATCGCCACCCGGGCAGCCGCCACGCCAAACGCCACGGCGCTGGTATTCGCCGATCAGGCGCTGACCTACGCCGAACTCGACCGCCGTGCCAACCAGATAGCACATCGTTTGAAAGCCTCGGGCGCAGGTCCCGATGTACTGGTGGGCATTGCTGCCGAGCGCAGCGTGGAGATGATCGTGGGCTTGCTGGGCATCCTCAAGGCCGGGAGTGCCTACGTGCCGCTGGACCCGGAGTATCCCCGCGACCGCCTGGCCTACATGATCGAGGACTCGCGCATTTCCCTGCTTCTGACTCAGGCCCACCTGCTTGAACAGTTACCGGTGCCGGAACAGGTCGAATGCTTGCTGCTGCAGTCAGCTGGAGAAGGCTACCCGGTCGAAGTGCCTGACGGTCAGGTGATGCCGTCCAACCTCGCCTACGTGATCTACACCTCCGGTTCTACGGGCCGCCCTAAAGGCGCTGCCGTGCGCCACGACAGCTTCATCAATCTGCTGCAGTGGTTTGCTGCGACTTGCCAGATGTCCGAAACCGACAAGGTGATGCTGGTCAGCTCATACAGCTTCGACCTGACCCAAAAGAACCTCTACGCCGTGCTCTGCATGGGCGGGGAGCTGCACCTGCCGGGCCCGGGCTACGACCCGCAAACCTTCCGCACCCTGATCGGCGAGCAGGGCATTACCGTGCTCAACTGCGCGCCGAGCGCCTTCCTGCCATTGCTGGAACCGCTGGATGGCCGCCTGGATTCTCTGCGCCACGTGCTGCTGGGCGGCGAGCCGGTCAAGAGCCAAGAGATGGCGGCCTGGCTGCGTCATCCGGGTAACCGGGCGAAGCTGCACAACAGCTACGGCCCCACCGAATGCACTGACGTGGTGATCGAGCACGTGCTCGAGGCCGAACAGGTGCTGGCGAGCCCAAGCATGGCCACCGGCCGGCCGATCCGTGGTGCCAGCATCCAGTTGCTGGACGGCGAGGGCCAATGGGTCGCACCGGGGGCACTGGGCGAGATCCATATTGCCGGCGGCTGCGTCGGTCAGGGCTACTGGCATCAGCCGGCGCTGACCGCGGAACGCTTCGTGCCGGATGAATTCGCCGACGGTGGCCGTTGCTACCGCACCGCGTGCCGACCTGAAACAGGCGCTCAAGGGGCGCCTGCCGGACTACATGATGCCGACCTGCTGGATGCTGCTCGAAGCCATGCCGCTGAACCCCAACGGTAAGCTCGACCGCAAGGCGCTGCCTGCGCCTGTCCCGGAGCTGCGCCCGTACAGGGCGCCTGAAACGGCACTGGAAGTCGACATTGCCCGAATCTGGCAGCAACTGCTCAACCAGCCCCGAATCGGACTGGATGACAGCTTCTTCGAGCTGGGCGGCCACTCGCTGCTGGCCACCCGACTGGTGTCGAGCCTGCGCGAAGAACTCGGTACCGACGTCCCCCTGCGCCTGCTCTTCGAGCACCCGACCCTGGGCGAATTCGCCCAAGCCATCGAAACCCAAGCCACGCGCCTGTCCGACGATGGCCTGGCAGAAATTGAACAGTTGATGAACGAATGGGCCGAGATATGACCATGGATATGACCACCGCGCAACGAATCGCCAAGCGCTTCGTCACCTTGCCCGTCGACCAGCGCCGGCAGATCCTCGACAAGCTCGCCGCCAGCGGCCAGAGCTTCCGCTTGCTGCCGATCGTACCGGCCTCGGAAGGCATGGAACGCATCCCGCTGTCGTACGCCCAGCAGCGTCTGCTGTTCCTGTGGCAACTGGCGCCGCAGAGCGCGGCGTACAACGTGCCCCGTGCGGTACGCCTGCGCGGGGCGTTGAATGAGGCTGCGGTTCGCGCATCGTTCAGCGCAATGCTCGCGCGCCATGAGGTGCTGCGTACCCATTTCGCTGGCGATGAAGGCGTGTTCCATCAAGTGATCGAAGCTGAGCCCGTATTGCCGTTCACGGTCGTCGAGGTCGACGCAACTGAGCTGGACTGCCGTATTCGCGCTGAATTCGACGAGCCTTTCGACCTGCTCACTGGCCCCCTGCTGCGCATTCGCCTGTGGCGCCTGGCCGAGGACGACCACGTTCTGACCCTGTGCATGCACCACATCATCTCTGACGGCTGGTCGGCCGAGGTCATGGTGCGTGAGTTCGCCGAGGGCTATGCCGCTGCGCTCGACGCGCGTCCGGCCAACTTGCCAGCCTTGCCGATCCAGTACGCCGACTACGCGCTCTGGCAACGTGCCTGGCTGGAAGCGGGCGAGGGCGAGCGGCAACTGGCCTACTGGAAAGCCCAACTCGGCGATGAGCAGCCTTTGCTGGCCTTGCCGGCCGATCATCCGCGTCCGGCCCAGCCAAGCCATCGCGGCGGCCAAGTGCATCTGGCGGTTGATCCGCAACTGGCCAGCGGGCTCAAGCAACTGGCCCGCCACGGCGGCTATACCCTGTTCATGCTGGTGCTGGCGGCGGCCGGGATCACGCTGTCGCGCTTCAGCGGCCAGGACGACATCCGCATCGGCACGCCCAACGCCGGGCGCAACCGCAAGGAAGTCGAAGGGTTGGTGGGCTTCTTCATCAACACCCAGGTGATCCGCTTGGGGATCGACGAGCGCCAGTCGTTCAGGCAACTGCTCGAGCAGGTCAAGCAGACGGTGGCCGGTGCCCAGTCCCATCAGGACTTGCCCTTCGAGCAACTGGTCGAAGCGCTTGCCCCAGAGCGGTCGCTGGCGGTCAATCCGTTGTTCCAGTTCAAGCTCAACCAGAACGTCGGCGCCGATGCCACGGCCGAAGGGCCGGCCCAACGCCTGCATGGCCTGGAAGTGTCTGGCCATGGTGCGCTCGCGGACGAAGCGCGCTTCGATCTGGCGTTGGACTTCACGGAAACCGAAAGCGGGATCGAGGGTTACTTCACCTATGCCCGTGACCTGTTCGAAGCCCCCACCATCGAGCGTCTGAACCAGGCCTTTGGCGAGGTGCTGAGGGCCATGGTGCGCGCGCCTGAGCAGGCATTGCTGGCGCAGCCCGTGACACCTGCATCGGCTGCACCTGAATCGCCGATGGCCTTCCCCTGCGCAGACATGCTTGCGCTGTGGCGCCAGGGCCTGGCGGCGGGCGGTGTGGGCCCGGCGTTGCAGCAAGGCGAGCAGGTACTCGGCTACGCGCAATTGGACACCGAGTCCAACCGCCTGGCGCATTACCTGGGCGAGCTGGGTGTGCTGCCGGGCAACGTGGTCGGTCTGTGCCTGGAGCGCTCCATCGAGTGGGCGGTAACCTGGCTGGCGATCCTCAAGTGCGGTGCCGCCTGCCTGCCGCTGGACCCGGCCCAGCCGGCCCAGCGCCTGCGCCAGCTGGCCCGGGACAGCCGTGCGGTGCGGGTGATTGGCGATGCGTCGCTGGACAATGCCCTGGCCTATGACAGCGCCACCTGGGCCCATTGCGCGGCCGATGCACCGAGTGTGCAACTGCACCCGGCGCAACCCGCCTACGTGATCTACACCTCCGGTTCCACTGGCCAGCCCAAGGGCGTGGTGATCAGCCATGGCGCGCTGGCCGACTATGTCCAGGGCGTGCAGGTGCACCTGCAAGGTGCGCCGGGCGTGAGCATGGCGCTGGTGTCCACCCCGGCGGCGGACCTGGGCCACACCCAGTTGTTCGGCGCGCTGGCCAGCGGCGCGTTGCTGCACCTGGTGCCCCAGGCCCATGCCTTCGACCCGGACCGCTTCGCTGACTACATGAGCGAGTACCGCATCGATGTGCTCAAGCTGGTGCCGAGCCATCTGCAAGGCCTGCTTCAGGCTGCCAATCCGGCCGACGTATTGCCGGCGCGCCTGCTGGTGCTGGGTGGCGAGCGTTGCGACTGGGCGCTGGCCGAGCGTATCCGCAGCCTCAAGCCGGCCTGTCGACTGCTCAACCACTACGGCCCGACCGAGACCACTGTTGGCGTACTGGCTCATCCGCTGACTGAGGTCCTGCCCGGCTACGACAGTGTGCCGCTGGGCGCGCCGTTGCCCAACGCGCAGGTGCGGATTCTCGACGCCTGGCTGCAACCGGTTGCCGAGGGGGTGGCCGGTGAGCTGTACCTCGGCGGCCCGGGCGTTGCCCAAGGTTATCTGGGCCATGCGGCGTTGACCGCCGAGCGCTTCGTGCCGGCAGCCGACGGCGCACGCTGCTACCGCAGTGGCGACCGTGCCCGGCTGGATCGCGAGCGCATCGTGTTTCTGGGGCGCAACGACGACCAGGTGAAGATCCGCGGCTACCGCGTCGAGCTGGGTGAGTTGGCCCAGGCACTGCGCGCGCTGGAGGGCGTGGAGGACGCTGTGGTCCAGGCGCTGCCGATGGACAATGACCCGGGCCGCCTGCAACTGCTGGCCTGGTGCGTGGCGCCGGGCCGCACCGCCCAGGCGCTCAAGGATGACCTGCTGAAACGGCTCCCTGAAGCCCTGGTACCGGCGCAGATCGTGCTGCTTGAACGCCTGCCGGTTACCGGCAACGGCAAACTGGACAAACGCGCCTTGCCGATGCCAGGTGCCCAGCAGGCTGACTTCGTGGCGCCGTCCGGCGAGGCCGAGGAAACCCTGGCGCGTATCTGGGGCGAGGTGCTCAAGGTCGAACGGGTCGGTGCCGAAGACAACTTCTTCGAGCTTGGCGGCGACTCCATCCTGAGCCTGCAGATCATCGCCCGGGCCAAGCGCCAGGGTTGGAAGATCACCCCCAAGCAACTGTTCGAAGCCCAGACCGTGGTGCGCCTGGCCCAGCTGGCCAAGCCCATCGCGGCCAAGCCTGCGGCGCAAGCCCCGGTGGTGAGTGTGCGTCAGGGCCAGGTGCCCCTGGTGCCGGCGCAGGCGCGCTTCTTCGACACCGAGGTGGTGGCCCGCCATCACTGGAACCAGTCGATCCTGCTCACGCCGTACCAGGTGCTGGACGACGCGGCGCTGGTCCGCGCCCTGGACGCGGTGGTTGAGCAACACGATGCCTTGAACCTGGCGTTCAGCGAACAGGCGGGACAATGGCGCGCTGAGTTCAGCCGCGCTGCGCCCGCCAATCGCCTGTGGCGCCGCAAGGTCGGCAGTTTCGACGAACTGCCTGCCTTGGCCGACGAGGCCCAGCGCAGCCTGGACCTGAGCCGTGGTGAATTGCTGCGGGCGGTGCTGTTCGAAGACCAGGCCAGCGCCCAACGGCTGCTGCTGATCGTCCACCACCTGGTGGTTGATGGCGTGTCCTGGCGGGTACTGCTGGAAGATTTGCAGGCCGCGTACCAGCAACAGCCGCTGGCACCGCGGACCACCGCAATCAAGGAATGGGCCGAGCGCCTGCAAGGCTATGCGGCCGCTCCGGCATTGCTGGCCCAGCGTGAGCATTGGGAACAGGCGCTGGACGATGGCTTGTCGGCGTTGTTGGCCAAGGGCGATGTCGTGACCGTCGGCGAACCTCTGGTCACGCGCCTGAGCAGCCAACAGACCCAACGCCTGCTCAAGGCAGCGCCTGCGGCCTATCGCACCCAGGTCAACGACCTGCTGCTGGCCGCCCTGGCCGAAGCCGTGCGCCGCTTCAGCGGTGAAAGTGCAGTGTCGGTGATGCTCGAAGGCCATGGTCGCGAGGACCTGTTCGACGGGCTCGACCTCACCCGCACCCTGGGCTGGTTCACCAGCCTGTTCCCTGTGCGCCTGAGCGCCGGCGAAACCCTCGACGCCACCCTGAAGGCCGTCAAGGAGCAACTGCGGGCAACGCCTGAGCGGGGCGTGGGCTACGGCGTGCTGCGCTATCTGGCTGATCCGGCCATCCAGGCGGCACTGCGCACCCGGCCGCAGCCGCGGCTGGTGTTCAACTACCTGGGCCAGTTCGACGGCAGCTTCGATCGCCAGCAGGGCAGCCTGTTCGCCCCGGCCGCAGAGGCCAGCGGTGCCGCGCGCTGCCCGGCCAGCCCGGCCGCGCCGGTGGTGAGCATCGATGGCCAGGTCTACAACGGCGAACTGAGCCTGAGCTGGAGCTTCAGCCCGGCGCTGTTCGATGCTCGCGCGGTGCAGGCCCTGGCGGCGCATTACCAGCAGGCGCTGGAGGCGATCATCGAGCATTGCGCCAGCGGCGTTGGCAGCGCGATCACGCCGTCGGACGTCCCGTTGGCGGGCCTGTCCCAGGCACAACTGGACCGGCTGACCGTGCCGGCGGCGGCCATCGAGGATGTCTACCCGCTGTCGCCGATGCAGCATGGCATGTTGTTCCATACGCTACTGGGCCAGGACGGCGAGGCCTACTTGAACCAGATGCGCGTGGACGTGTCGGGCCTGGACGTGGAGCGCTTGCGCGCGGCCTGGCAGGCCACCGTCGATGCCCACGATGTGCTGCGCTCAAGCTTCGTGTCCACCGAACCGCACCCGGTGCAGGTGATTCGCCGTGAGCTGAAAGTCCCGCTGTTCGAGCTCGACTGGCGTGCCCAGCCGGACCAGGCCGGCACACTTGACCAATGGGCCCGTGAAGATCGCCGAGCCGGCTTCGACATGGCCTGCGGGCCGCTGATGCGTTTGACCCTGATCCGCATCACCGATGACACCTGGCACATGGTCTACACCAGCCACCACTTGCTGATGGATGGCTGGAGCAGCACCCGCCTGCAGGCCGAAGTGCTGCAGCGCTACGCCGGTCTTGCCGTGGGCGCGCCGACGGCCCGTTACCGCGACTACATCCAGTGGCTCGGTCAGCAGGATGTCGCTGCCGACGAGGCGTTCTGGAAAGCGCAGATGGCGCCATTGGCCGAGCCGACCCGGCTTGGCGCAGCGAGCGCTGGCAAGCAGGCGAGCACCCATGGCGAGCACCATCAGGTGTTCGACGCCGAGGTTACGGCGCGGCTCGAGGGTTTTGCACGGCAAGAGCGCGTAACCCTCAACACCCTGGTGCAGTCCGCCTGGTTGCTGCTGCTCCAGGCCTTCACTGGTGAAGACTGCGTGGCCTTTGGTGCCACCGTTGCTGGCCGGCCGATGGGTTTGCCAGGCATCGAAGAGCAACTGGGCCTGTTCATCAACACATTACCGGTGGTCGCCGCGCCGTCGCCGCAGACCCGTGTCGGGGAATGGTTGCGTGCCGTGCAGGACCAGAACCTGGCCCTGCGCGAGCACGAGCACAGCCCGCTGGCCGATATCCAGCGCTGGGCCGGCCATGCCGGCGAGGCGCTGTTCGATTCGCTGCTGGTGTTCGAGAACTATCCGCTGGCTGAAGCGCTTGCCCAGGGTGCACCGGGTGGCCTGCGCTTCGGTGCGCTGGAAAACCAGGAACAGACCAACTACCCGCTGACGCTGGTGGTAGGCGTCGGGCAGGTCATGGGTATTCGCTATGCGTTTGATGAGCAGTATTTCGACAGTGCCCGGGTACAACTGTTATCGGCCTGCCTGGAGCGTGTGCTGCAGGGCATGGTCGAGCAGGCGCAACGGCCGCTCGGTGAGCTGGCCCTGGTGTCCGAAGCCGAGCGGCAACGGCTGTTGATGCAGTGGAACGACACCGCTGCCCAGTTCCCGGCCGAGCAGTGCATCCAGTCGTTGATCGAGGCTCAGGTTGTTCGCAAGCCGGACGGCGCGGCCCTGGTCTTTGGCGAACAGTCGTTGACCTATGCTGCCTTGAACGCTCGCGCCAACCAGCTGGCTCATCAACTGCGGGCCTTGGGCGTCGGCCCGGACGTGGTAGTCGGCATCGCCGCCGAGCGCAGCGTGGAAATGGTCGTGGGCTTGTTGGGCATTTTGAAAGCTGGCGGCGCCTACGTGCCGCTGGACCCGGAATACCCGCGTGACCGCCTGGCCTACATGATCGAAGACTCGGGCATCTCGCTGCTGCTGACCCAAAGCCATCTGCGCGAGCAGTTGCCGGTACCGGGCAGCGTCGAATGCCTGCTGCTCGAATCGGCCGGCCAAGGCTACCCGCAAGACAATCCGGTCAACCTGCGTGCTGCAGAAGACCCCGTTCAGCTTCGACGTGTCGGTGTGGGAGTTCTTCTGGCCGCTGCTGACCGGTGCGCGCCTGGCTGTCGCTCAGCCGGGCGCCCACCGCGACCCGCAGCTGCTGGTGCAGACCATCCAGCAGTTCAAGGTCAGCACGCTGCACTTCGTGCCGTCGATGCTCCAGGCCTTCATGGCCAGCGCCGAGGCGGACACCTGCAGCGGCCTGCGCCGGATCGTGTGCAGTGGTGAGGCCTTGCCCCATGAGCTGGCGCAGAGCGTGCTGGCGCGCCTGCCACAGGCCGGGCTGTACAACCTGTACGGCCCGACCGAAGCGGCCATCGACGTCACCCACTGGACCTGCACGGCAAGCGACCGCAGCGTGCCGATCGGCCTGCCGATCGACAACCTCAAGACGCACATCCTCGGCCAGGGCCTGAACCCGGTGCCGGTGGGGGTGAACAGCGAGCTGTACCTGGGCGGCGTCGGCCTGGCCCGGGGTTATCAGGGGCGCCCGGCGCTGACCGCCGAACGCTTCGTACCGGACCCGTTCGGCCATGGCGAACGCCTGTACCGCACCGGCGACCTGGCCCGCTACCGCGCCGATGGCGCCATCAAGTACGCCGGCCGCCTGGACCATCAGGTGAAGATTCGCGGGCTGCGCATCGAGCTGGGCGAGATCGATGCGCGCACCCAGGAATACCCGGGTGTGCGCGAGTCGGTGGTGATCGACGTGGACGGCCCGCTGGGCAAGCAACTGATTGGTTACGTGGTGCCGGTCACGCCTGGCGACGACCTGCGTGAAGGCCTGAAGGCGCACCTGAAAGCCGGCCTGCCGGACTACATGGTGCCGGCGCAGTGACTGCCCAAGCCAGAGGCTGGGCAGCATGTCTACGTAGCGCCTGAAACCGAGCTGGAGCAGCAACTGGCCGCGATCTGGGCCGAGGTGCTCAAGGTCGAGCGGGTGGGCCTGAACGATGACTTCTTCGAGCTGGGCGGGCATTCCCTGCTGGTGATGCAGGTCATTGTCCGGGTTCGCAGCCAGCTCGGTCAGGAAATCGCCATGGGCGAGCTGTTCGAATGCTCGCGTTTCGGTGATTTCGCCGACCGCCTGGCGGTGACTGCAGGGCAGGGTGATGACCTTCAGGATGAGCTGACTAAATCTCTGGAGGCCTTGAAACGTCTATCGAAGGAGGAAATCGACGAACTGACTTCATAGGGGATATTAAGTGCAAGCGCTGCTCGACTCGGTCCGGACTCTCTCTCCAAAAGAACGCCAGGCCTTGGCGGCCTTGCTCAAGCGCAAGGGCATAAACCTGTACGGGGTGACGCCCGTGCTGCCCCGCAAGCCTGACGAAACCACGACGCTGTCGTATGCACAGCAGCGGTTGTGGTTTCTGTGGCAACTGGAGCCGCAGAGTACAGCCTATAATCTCTCGACCGTGTTGCGGTTGACTGGGCAGCTGGACCTGAGCGCATTGGAGCAAGCCTTCCGCACCGTGATCGGGCGGCATGAAATTCTACGGACCCGCTTCGTGGAGACCGCGGCAGGTGTCGAGCAGCAGGTTTCAGCCCAGGTCGATTTCAGGTTGGCCACGGAGTTGATTCAAGCGTCTTCACTTCAGGCCATGATTGGCAGCAAGCTGGGCCATCGCTTCGATCTGGCCAAGGGCGATTTGCTCCAGGCCAATGTGCTTCGCCTGGCCGAGGATGATCATGTGCTGGTGCTGGTACAGCACCATATCGTGTCCGATGGCTGGTCGATGGCGATCATGGTCGAGGAGCTGGTCCAGGCCTATGAGGCCTTCAGCCAAGGGGCTATACCGGCGTTGCCGAACATGGCAATTCAGTACGCCGATTATGCGATCTGGCAGCGTAACTGGATGGAGGCCGGCGAGCAGGAGCGGCAACTGGCCTACTGGCAGCAGACCCTGGGGGGTGAACAGCCAGTACTGGAACTGCCGCTGGATAGACCTCGGCCTGCAGTCCAGAACTTTGCCGGGGCACGCCAGGTGCTTGAGCTCGACAGCGAGGTAACCGGGCAGCTTCGAATGCTGGCTCGAGGGAGCGGTGTGACGATGTTCATGCTGCTGCTGGCCTCGTTCCAGGCGTTGTTGCACCGCTACAGCGGCCAGTCCGATATCCGCGTTGGGGTGCCCACCGCCAACCGCAGCCGTGTCGAAACCGAGCGATTGATCGGTTTTTTTGTCAACACCCAAGTTCTAAAGTCCACATTCACGGGGGAGTCGAGTGTTGCCGGCTTGCTCGCTGAGGTGAAAAAGTCCGTGCTCGAAGCCCAGGCTCATCAGGACCTGCCATTCGAGCAATTGGTCGAAGCGCTTCAGCCGGAGCGCAGCATGAGCCACACGCCACTGTTCCAGGTGATGTTCAACCATCAGGCGGCCATGCTGGGGCAAGGTCGGGAACTGCCGGGGCTTCGTGTGGATAACGTCGAGTCCGAGGGGCAGGCTGCTCAGTTCGACCTCAGTCTGGATACCTTCGAGCAGGGCGATCGTCTGACCGCTTGCCTAAGTTATGCCACTGCCTTGTTCGATGCCGTCACGGCAGAGCGGTTTCTGAGGCATTGGCGCAATCTGTTGACCGCCATGGCGCAGGCGCCCCGTGCCAGAGTCGCCGAGTTGCCGATCATGGGCGAGGAGGAGCAGGGCCAGATTCTCCGCCGTCTGGATCAACGTGATCGCATCGCACTGGAACATGAGCCTGTGCAGGCTCGCATCGAACGCCAGGCTGCACGACAGCCCGATGCAGTTGCGCTGATCTGCGAGGGTGCGCAGCTGACTTATGCCGAACTCAACCGCCAGGCCAATCGCCTGGCGCATCGGCTTCGAGCCGTGGGTGTGGGCCCCGATGTGCTGGTGGGGCTGGCGGCCGAGCGCAGCCTGGCGATGGTGGTAGGGTTGCTCGGCGTGCTGAAGGCCGGGGGTGCTTACGTACCACTCGATCCAGACTATCCGGCAGACCGGCTGGGTTACATGATTGAGGATTCGGGTATCCGGCTAATGCTTGCCCAGGCTCACCTCGAACATCGTCTGGTCTTACCCGAGGGATTGAAATGCCTGTACCTGGAAGATGCCGGGGCAGGGCAGCCGGAGGATGATCCGGAGGATGTTGGTTGTGGCACCAGTCTGGCTTACGTGATGTACACCTCGGGATCCACCGGGCGGCCCAAAGGGGTTGCGATCGATCGACAATCCCTGGCGACACATGCCCAGGTTTTTGCAGGGTTCGCCGGCCTGGTCGAAAGCGATCGGGTACTGCAGTTCTCCACGCTGAACTTCGACGGTTTTGTCGAGCAACTGTATCCCGCACTCACGGTCGGTGCGTCGGTGGTCATTCGCGGCCCGAGCATCTGGGACAGTGAAACCTTCTACCGCCAGCTCATCGAGCTGGACATCAGCTTCGTCGACCTGACTACGGCCTACTGGTTCATGCTGGTCAACGATTTTGCTGCTGTGGGCCCCCGCCCGTACGGTAGGCTGCGCCAGCTGCACATCGGTGGCGAGGCCATGCCGCCCGAGGGGGCCGATGCCTGGCGGCGCGCGGGCCTAGGTCATGTGCGGTTGCTCAATACCTATGGGCCGACCGAAGCGACGGTCACCGCCACACAATTCAATTGCCAACCGCTGGTCGAAGGCGCTGTGGTGCCTGCAACCATGGTGCCTATTGGCGAAACCCTTGCCGGCAGGACCATTTATATCCTCGACGACGAAGGCCAGATGACCCTTCCCGGCGCTCGTGGTGAATTGATGATCGGCGGCGATCTGCTTGCGCGGGGCTACTTCCAGCGAGCCGCCCTGACTGCCGAACGGTTCATCCCTGACCCCTTCGCAGGCGATGGTGGCCGGTTGTACCGCACAGGCGATCTGGCACGCCATGGGCGCGCAGGCGAGTTGACCTATGCCGGGCGCATCGACCATCAGGTGAAGGTCCGGGGCTTCCGTATCGAGCTGGGTGAGATCGAAGCCCAGATCCAGGCCCTGAAAGGGGTTCGTGAGGTTTTGGTGCTGGCAGTGGATGGGCCTCTGGGCAAGCAACTGGTGGCTTACGTCGTACCGGCCGTACCCGGAGAGGACCCTCGTGCTGCCTTGCGCAGCGCACTCAAGGAGAGCCTGCCGGATTACATGGTGCCCAGTTTCTGGATGCTGATGGACGCGATGCCGATGAGCCCCAATGGCAAGCTCGATCGCAAGGCGCTGCCTGCGCCGGATACTGGCAGTGCACACCGTGAGCACGTCGCGCCGGTCAGCGAGCTGGAGTGTCAGTTGGCGGCTATCTGGGCACAGGTGCTCAGGGTCGAGGCCGTGGGCCTGAACGATGATTTCTTCGAACTGGGGGGCCATTCGCTGCTGGCAGTCCAGGTGATATCCCGGGTACGGCGGGAGCTCGACATCGAGGTGCCGCTGAAAGCCTTGTTCGAAGCCAGTGATCTGGCTGGGTTTGTTGCCCGGGTGAGCTTGGCTGAATCGGATGCTCTACCCGCACTGGTCAAGGTCGAACGGACCGGGCCGTTGGCGCTGTCCTATGCTCAGCAACGCCAGTGGTTCCTCTGGCAGCTCGAACCCTCAAGCCCTGCCTATAACATCCCTTCGGCTTTACGACTGAAGGGTGCACTTGATTTGGATGCCTTGGGCATGGCGCTTTCGAGGCTGGTTGAGCGGCATGAGTCGCTACGCACCACCTTCCGTCAGGACGGTGAGCAGGCTGTACAGGTGATTCACCCGCCTGTGCCGTGGGATCTTGTAATCGATACCGGGACTGAAGCAGATGTGCGCCAGTGGGTCGAAGCCGAAGCAGCTCTGCCGTTCGACCTGGAGCAGGGTCCGCTGCTGCGCGTTCGTTTGCTGCACCTGGCAGAGGACGATCATGTACTGGTGTTGACGCTGCACCATATCGTCTCCGACGGCCAGTCGATGCCGGTGCTGGTAGAAGAACTGGTCAAACTCTACCAAGGGGTCGAGCTGCCCGCACTTGCAATCCAGTACGCAGACTTTGCCGTTTGGCAGCGGCAATGGATGGACGCCGGTGAGCAGCAGCGGCAACTTGCGTACTGGCAGCAGCAGCTGGCTGGCGAACAGCCTGTCCTGGAACTGCCGTTGGACTACCCTCGCCCAGCGGTGCAGGACACTCAAGGTGCCGGAGTACCCATCGACCTGGGCGGTGATTTGAGTCAGCGGCTCAAGGTGTTGGCCCAGCAGCAGGGCGTGACAATCTTCCAGCTGTTGCTGGCCTCGTTCCAGGCGTTGCTGCAGCGCTATTCGGGGCAGCGCGACATCCGTGTAGGTGTGCCGATTGCGAACCGTACCCGGATCGAAACCGAGAGCCTGATCGGTTTCTTCATCAACACCTTGGTTTTCAAGGCGCAGTTCGTTGGCGAGTTGACCGTCGCTGGCCTGCTGCAGCAAACCAAGCGCACCGCCCTTGAGGCCCAGGCGCATCAGGACCTGCCTTTTGAACAGCTGGTCGAAGCGCTGCAGCCGGAGCGCAGCCTGAGTCATTCACCGTTGTTCCAGGTCATGTTCAACCACCAGACGGAAGTGCGTGGTGATGTTCGTGAACTGCCAGACCTGCGGCTGGAACCTGTTGAATGGGACGGTGTGAACGCCAAATTCGACCTCACGCTGAGCACCTTTGATGGAGAACAAGGTATTCATGCCGGGTTCACTTACGCCACGGCGCTGTTCGATGAGGCGACCATTGCGCGCATGGCCAGGCACTGGCGCAACCTGCTGGTGGCGATGGTCGCCGATGCCGGGCAGCGCGTAGCCCAACTGGCAATGCTTGATACCCGGGAGCAGCAGGACCTGGCCGCGAGCTGGCAGCGCGAAGGCGAAACGTTCCCCCGCGAGCGTTGCGTGCACCAACTGATCGCCACCCGGGCAGCGGCCACGCCAAACGCGACGGCGCTGGTGTTCGCCGATCAGGTACTGACTTACGCTGAACTTGACCGCCGCGCCAACCAACTGGCCCATCGCTTGGAAGTTTCGGGCGTGGGCCCCGATGTACTGGTGGGCATTGCTGCCGAACGCAGCGTCGAGATGGTCGTGGGCCTGTTGGGCATTCTCAAGGCCGGTGGTGCCTACGTGCCGCTGGACCCGGAGTATCCCCGCGACCGCCTGGCCTACATGATCGAAGACTCGCGCATTTCCCTGCTTCTGACTCAGGCCCACCTGCGCGAGCAGTTGCCGGTGCCGAAACAGGTCGAATGCTTGCTGCTGGAGTCAGCTGGAGAAGGCTACCCGGTCGAGGTGCCTACCAACCGGGTGATGCCGTCTAGCCTCGCCTACGTGATCTACACCTCCGGCTCCACGGGCCGCCCTAAAGGCGCTGCCGTGCGCCACGACAGCTTCGTCAACCTGCTGCAGTGGTTTGCTGCGACCTGCCAGATGTCCGAAGCCGACAAGGTGATGCTGGTCAGCTCGTACAGCTTTGACTTGACCCAAAAGAACCTCTACGCCGTGCTGTGCATGGGCGGCGAACTGCACCTGCCAGCCCCGGGCTACGACCCGCAAACCTTCCGCACCCTGATCGGCGAGCAGGGCATTACCGTGCTCAATTGCGCGCCGAGCGCCTTCCTGCCACTGCTGGAACCGCTGGATGGCCGCCTGGATTCTCTGCGCCACGTGCTGCTGGGCGGCGAGCCGGTCAAGAGCCAGGAGATGGCAGCCTGGCTGCGTCATCCGGGTAACCGGGCGAAGCTGCACAACAGCTACGGCCCCACCGAATGCACTGACGTGGTGATCGAGCACGTGCTTAAGGCCGAGCAGGTGCTGGCGAGCCCGAGCATGGCCACCGGTCTGCCGATCCCGGGTGCCAGCATCCAGTTGCTGGACGGCGAGGGCCAATGGGTCGCACCGGGGGCGCTGGGCGAGATCCACATCGCTGGCGGCTGCGTCGGTCAGGGCTACTGGCATCAGCCGGCGCTGACCGCGGAACGCTTCGTGCCGGATGAATTCGCCGACGGTGGCCGTTGCTACCGCACCGGCGACCTGGCGCGCTACACCGCTTCGGGCGTACTGGAGTACGCCGGGCGCCGTGACCATCAGGTGAAGATCCGTGGGCTGCGCATCGAACTGGGCGAGATCGAGGCCCAGGTCAAGGCGTGCGCCGGGGTCAAGGAAACCGTGGTGCTGGCGGTGGACGATGTGCTGGTGGCCTACGTGGTGCCGCAGCAGGTGGGCGCCGATCTGCGTGCCGAACTGAAGCAAGCGCTCAAGGGGCGCCTCCCGGATTACATGATTCCGACTTGCTGGATGCTGCTCGAGGCCATGCCCCTCAACCCCAACGGCAAGCTGGACCGCAAGGCGTTGCCGGTGCCGGAGGCTGAGGTGCGGGGTTATGTGGCGCCGGTGACCGAATTGGAGCGGCAATTGGCGGCGATCTGGTCGCAGGTGCTGAAGGTCGAGCAGGTTGGCCTGGAAGACGACTTCTTTGCCTTGGGTGGACACTCACTGCTGGCCACCCAAGTGGTTGCCCGGGTGCGTCAGAACCTGGGGTTGCAGGTGCCGTTGCGGGCGCTTTTCGAGGCCAGTGATCTGGCAGGTTTCACCCACAAAGTGGCTGAAGGTCATACGGACACTGCGCCAGCGTTGCTGCCGGTGACGCGTGAGGGTGAGCTGGTGTTGTCCTATGCTCAGCAACGTCAGTGGTTCCTGTGGCAGCTGGAGCCGCAGACGGCGGCATACAACATTCCTGCAGCACTGCGCTTGAGAGGCGCGTTGGACCTGCCTGCCCTGCAGGCCAGTTTCGATAAACTGGTGGCGCGCCACGAGCCTTTGCGCACAACGTTCCGTCAGAACGCAGCGCAGACGCTACAGCGCATCCGTGCCGAGGCTCCGGTTGAAATCCTTGTTGAGCAAGGGCCTGTAGCTGAGGTGCGGTCATGGATCGAGCACGAAGCAAGTCGCGCTTTCGACCTGGAGCAGGGGCCGCTGCTGCGTGTGCGGCTGCTGCAACTGGCCGAGGACGATCATGTGCTGGTGGTGACGCTGCACCACATTGTTGCCGACGGCCAGTCTATGCCTGTGCTGGTGGATGAACTGGTGCAGCTCTACCAGGGGGCCGAACTCCCGCCGCTTGCCATCCACCGTCCACGGCCAAGTGTGCAGGACACTCGCGGTGCGGCCTGGCCAGTTGCGCTGGATGCTGGCCTGAGCCGTTCGCTCAAAGCGCTGGCCCGCGAGCAGGGCGTGACCCTGGCGCAGCTGCTGCTGGCCTCCACCGTCAGCGGCCTGCTGACCCAGGTCAAGCGTACCGCCATCGAGGCTCAGGCCCATCAGGACTTGCCGTTCGAGCAATTGGTCGAGGCGCTTTCTCCGGCGCGCAACCTCGGGATTTCACCGCTGTTCCAGGCATTATTCAACCATCAGACCGAAGTGCGTGGTGATGTCCGCGAATTGCCGGGCCTGCGTGTGGAAGGCGTGGAGTGGGGCGTCGAGCCGGCCAAGTTCGACCTGAGTCTGAACACGTTCGATGGCGAGCAGGGTATTCATGCCGGCTTCAGCTACGCCACGGCGCTGTTCGATGAGGCAACCATCGCCCGCATGGCTCGTCACTGGCGCAATCTGCTGGTAGCGATGGTGGCCGATGCCGGGCAGCGAGTGATCGAACTGCCGATGCTGGAGCCAGTTGAGCAGAAGCTGTTGCTCGAGCAGTGGAACGATACCGCAGTCCCGTTCCCGGCCGAGCAGTGCATCCAGTCGTTGATCGAGGCTCAGGTTGCTCGCACCCCAGATGGCGCGGCCCTGGTCTTTGGCGAACAGTCGTTGACCTATGCTGCCTTGAACGCCCGCGCCAACCAGCTGGCTCATCAACTGCGCGCCCTGGGCGTCGGCCCGGACGTGGTCGTCGGCATTGCTGCCGAGCGCAGCGTGGAAATGGTCGTGGGCCTGCTGGGCATCCTCAAGGCCGGCGGCGCCTATGTGCCGCTGGACCCGGAATACCCGCGTGACCGCCTGGCCTACATGATCGAAGACTCGGGCATCTCGCTGCTGCTGACCCAAGGCCATCTGCGCGAGCAGTTGCCGGTACCGGGCAGCGTCGAATGCCTGCTGCTCGAATCGGCCGGCCAAGGCTACCCGCAAGACAATCCGGTCAACCTGACCGTGCCTTCGAACCTGGCCTACGTGATCTACACCTCCGGCTCCACCGGCCGCCCGAAAGGCGCCGGCAACAGCCACCGCGCCCTGGTCAACCGCCTGCACTGGATGCAGAAGGCCTACGGCCTGGACGCCAGCGATACGGTGCTGCAGAAGACCCCGTTCAGCTTCGACGTGTCGGTGTGGGAATTCTTCTGGCCGCTGCTGACTGGTGCACGGCTGGCCGTCGCGCAACCGGGCGCCCACCGCGATCCGCAGCTGCTGGTGCAGACCATCCAGCAGTTCAAGGTCACCACGCTGCACTTCGTGCCGTCGATGCTCCAGGCCTTCATGGCCAGCGCCGAGGCGGACACCTGCAGCGGCTTGCGCCGTATCGTGTGCAGTGGCGAGGCCTTGCCCCATGAGCTGGCGCAGAGCGTGCTGGCGCGCCTGCCACAGGCCGGCCTGTACAACCTGTACGGCCCGACCGAGGCGGCGATCGACGTCACCCACTGGACCTGCACGGCAAGTGACCGCAGCGTGCCGATCGGCCTGCCGATCGACAACCTCAAGACGCACATCCTCGGCCAGGGCCTGAACCCGGTGCCGGTGGGTGTGAACAGCGAGCTGTACTTGGGCGGCGTCGGCCTGGCCCGGGGTTATCAGGGGCGCCCGGCGCTGACCGCCGAACGCTTCGTACCGGACCCGTTCGGCCATGGCGAACGCCTGTACCGCACCGGCGACCTGGCCCGCTACCGCGCCGATGGCGCCATCGAGTACGCCGGCCGCCTGGACCATCAGGTGAAGATTCGTGGCCTGCGGATCGAGCTGGGCGAGATCGACGCGCGCACCCAGGAATACCCGGGTGTCCGCGAGTCGGTGGTGATCGACGTGGACGGCCCGTTGGGCAAGCAACTGATCGGTTACGTGGTGCCGGTCACGCCTGGCGACGACCTGCGTGAAGGCCTGAAGGCGCACCTGAAAGCCGGCCTGCCGGACTACATGGTGCCGGCGCAGTGGGTGCTGCTGGAAGCGATGCCACTGAGCCCGAACGGCAAGCTGGAGCGCAAGGCGCTGCCCAAGCCGGAAGCGACCGAAAGCCAGAGTTACCGGGCTCCACGCACTGTGATGGAAGGCGAGCTGGTGCAGTTGTGGGAGCAAGCCCTGGGGCTTGACCGAGTGGGTATCGATGACGACTTCTTCGCCTTGGGCGGCCACTCGATCCTGATGCTAGGCCTGTTGGAGCAGATCCGCGCCAAGGTCGAGCCGGGCTTGTCGGTTCATGAGTTCATGACCCACCCGACCATCAACCAGCAAGCGCACTTGTTGCGTGAACGCCGGCCGGGGCTGGCCTCGGCCCGTGTGCCCATGGGCGGTGCTGGCGTAGGCTTGCCCAAGCTGTTCTGCCTGCCTCCGGCGGGAGGCGTGGTGTTCGCCTACTACCCGTTGGCTCACAGGCTGTCCGGTCGTTACGAAGTCATTGGCTTGCTGCACCGCTCTATCGTGGAGGCCGGGTTCCGCTATGCGTCCTGGGATCAGATGGTCGATGGGTTCATGGACGAGATTCTGGCCGAGCAACCGCAGGGCCCTTATCACTTGATGGGATGGTCATCCGGTGGGTTGATCGCCATGGCAATCACCAACCGGCTCGAGGCACGTGGCGAGCGAGTCCAGTGGCTGGGCCTGGTGGACAGTGCGTTGCCGACCGGGTTTGCCGATCTCTACCAGCAAAGCGATAGCAGCCAGGCTGCGGCCCCGGCCGACAGCGAGTTCGCCGAATTGGCCGCTGTGATCAAAGGCTTCTTCCCGACACTTGATGACGAGGAGTTGCTGGCACGCTGGGAGGCGGCTCAAGCGGCTGGGCCTGGTGTCGACCGTGTCGATCATGTGCTTGAGCAGTTGGCCAGCTCCCAAGGTGTACCGTCCGAGCGCTTCAAGCAATTGTATGACGTGCAGAAGCGCGCTGCGGAGATGGCCATTGGTTTCGATGTCTTCCGTCAAGTGCTGGAGCTTCAGGAAAATGCCCGGATCTTGCCGCTTTGCGCACAGCCTTGCTGCTGGTGGTCTTCGCTGACATTTGTGCCAGGGCCTGGGCTGCAGCAGCGTTTCGATGCACTGTTGACCCAGGCTGGCAGCATGAGCACACAGATGCTTGCGGTCAGCCATGAGTGGATTGCTCGTAGCCCTGAGTTCCTGGATGACCTGGAGGCTGAGCTTACTTCGCGTTGAGGGTGGGCAAGTGAAGAGGCCGGTTCGCCGGCCTTTTTCACTCCGGCTGGGAAGAGATAAAAAAAAGCCCGGAGAAACGTGAATTTCGTCCGGGCCTGGAGAGTGCGGGGAGGATCAGAAGCTTCCGCGCAAGGTCACAGTGTAGTTGCGCGGCGTACCGTAGAGGCGTCCACCTTGGTCTTCGTAGTAGTAACGATCGAAGATGTTGTTGGCATTGAGCTGGACATTCCAGTGGTCGTCAAGCTGGTAGCGGGCGAAAGTATTCCATACCGCGTAACCACTCTGTGCGTAGCTGTAAGCGCCGCTGAGATAGTAGGTGTCGCTTTGAGCCGTCATGCCACCGCCGATGGTCAAGCGCTCCAAGGGGCCTGCAAACTGGTAGCTGGTGTAGGCGCGGAAGAGATGCCTGGGCGTCGAATCGCTGAAGTTACCGCCGGCGTTACTGACGTCTTTGACATAGACCTGGCGATTGTAGGTGTAGCCAACATTGGCCTGCCAGCGATCGAGGATCTCGCCGCTTACTTGCATTTCGATACCTTTGCTCTCGACTTCGCCACCCTCTGTGTAGCAGATGGTCAGCGCGCCTGTACACAGGTTGGAGTCGAGCCTCTGACCTCGATCCTTCTGGCGGGTGTAGAAGACTGCAAGCGAGGTGTTGAGGCGACCCTCGAACATCTCGCCCTTGATCCCCGCTTCGTAGTTGTAGCCGGTAGTGGGTTTAAGCGCACCACCGGTTGCACTCTTGTAGTTGTACTGCGGGTTGAAGATGTCGGTATAGCTGGTGTAGAGGGTCCAGTCAGGCGTCAGGTCATACAACAGCGCCGCGTATGGGGTGACCTGGCCATGTTCTTGTGCAGTGGTCTTCGTGGTGCCGAAAATATTGTCGTAGCTGTATTCGCTTACACGGCCGCCCAAGATCAGATGCAGTGGTTCGGCCAGCTGCAGGTTAATGTTACCGTAGACCCCCTTGTTGATCGTCTCGTTGTTGGCGGGTGACATGTTGATGCTGGTAGGTTTGGGTACGTTGACGTTGAGGTCGTTCAGATTGATCGGAAAGGCGGTACCATACCCTTGGGCGGAGTTCTCACTCGACTTAAGGTAGTTGGCACCGATGACCAACCGGTGTTCCAGGCCGAAGGATTCGAAGTTTCCAGTCAGGTTCGCATCCACGCCGGTGGCGCGAATGTTGTTCCAACTGTAATAGGGGGTCAGGCGTGCCCCGGTCATTGTTGAGGGATCTACCGAACCCAAAACCCATACGGTTTCGGTGTCGTTCTTGATCTGGAGATGATTGACACCGACCTTGCCGTGCCAGTTTTCGTTGAAGTCGTGGTTCATATCCACGAAGTATTCATAGGTTTCGTCCAATTGGCGGGCCCAGTCGGGTGCCAGGGTCGTGGAGCGCGACAGGTGCAGGTTCGTACCGTTGTTCGACCCTGGCAAGTTTCCTGCCCAGATTCGCGGTTGCCAGGCACGCTGATAGCGCATGCCTGCGGCAATCCTTGTGTCATCGGTCAGGGCAAAGTCCAATACCCCGTAGAAGAACGGCATTTCCGAGTGGGTACCGTCGTAGAAGTAGTCCTTGCTCTGGTATGAGAGCACGGTACGGCCGCGCAGGCGCTTGTCATCGCTCAGCGGACCACTGACATCAAGTTCGGTGTGGTAGTCATCCCAGGATCCAGCTTGTGCTGCCATGTTCAGGCGGAAGTCGTCAGTGGGGCGTTTACGCACAAGGTTGACGGTGCCGCTAGGGTCGCCTGCACCGATCAGCATACCTGCTGCGCCTCGCAGCACTTCAACGTGGTCGTACATGGCCATGTCAGATTGCTTACCGAAGCCGCCCTTGGCCCAGTAACCCATTGGGATACCGTCGTACTGGTAGTTGCGAATTTCAAAGCCGCGCGACAGGAAAACATGGTTGCCAGCGTTGGTGACCGACTTGCTGATCCCCGGTGTTTCCATCATCGCTTCGTCAACGGTCTTGACGTTCTGATCCTGCATCTGCTGACGCGTGATCACGGACACGGACTGAGGAATGTCCTTGAGCCGGGTATTACCCTTAAGCATCGAGGCGGTGCCGGTGGTGTAGGAGCCAGTGCCTTCGGTGGTGCCGCCCAGGCCCGAGCTGGTTACCGTCGTCGCACCGAGCTCCATTGCACTGTACTCGGCCGGCGGTGAAAGTGTCAGCACGTTGCCCTGCAGGCTGTAGCGCACTTTGGCGCCTCGTAGCAGCTGGGCGATCGCCTGCTCTGCACTCAGGCTACCCTTTACCTGAGTGCTTTTTTGGCCCTCCACCACGCCCGGGCTGTACAGCACTTCGACATTCGCCTGCCTTCCGAATTCGCGCAACGCCGAAGCCAGTGGCTGGGCGGGAATGTCGAAAGCGATGTCCTGCGCCTGGACCGTCACGGCGGGCAGCATCATGGCAAGGCCCGCAGCGGCCAGCAGGCGAGGTTTGCGCACCGAGTGACGTATCAGCAAGGCCCGGGCGAGGGGGGTCAATCCGTGGAGGGATGGCATGGATGCTCTCTTTGATCGTGTTGTGTCGACATTAAATTAATTATCGCGCGGGCACCCCCAATGATGCCCCGCAGTCATTGAACGAAACGAGAAAGATTTTCTTTAAGGTTTTGTGAAGGGGTTCACGAAAGGGGCAGGGCGGGGAAAAGGGCTGCTGTGCAGCCCTTGCGCGACCACGGTCCACTCCTGCGCGTCAGGGAGCGACCTGGCTTGTTCAGGCGGGTTGTTCGGCCTCGACCCGCTCGGTGGCGACGCGGCCGCGGTCCATGCGAATCAACTGGTCGGCGACGTGGAAGTAACGGTCGTCGTGGGAGATGACGATGATGGTGCGACCCTGGCGTTTCATTTCCGGCAGTAGCTCGGTGTAGAACACTCGGCGGAAGGACGGGTCCTGGTCGGCGGCCCATTCGTCGAACACCAGCACCGGGCGTTCGTCGAGCCAGGCGTTTACCAGCGCCAGGCGCTTGCGCTGGCCGGTGGACAGGGCGGTGGTGCTGTAGCTGCCGTCGACCAGGCTGACCTTGTGGGCGATGTCGAGGCGCTCCAGGTAGCGGGCCACCAGTTCGGGCTTGTCGGCGGCCACGGGGCTCAGGTCATCGAACAGGTGGTGGTCGGCGAAGATGGTGGTGAACAACTGTCGGTAGTCGTCGCGGCCTTCATCAGAGACGGGCTGGCCGTTGAGCTGGATCTGCCCTGAATGAGGCGGGTACAGCCCCAGCAGCACCTTGATCAGCGAGGTCTTGCCACAGCCGTTCTCGCCGACGATGAACAGGATCTCGCCTTGGTTCACCGTGAGGTCCACCGGCCCCAGGCGGAACGGATCACTGCCGGGAATCACCGGGTAGTCGTAGCGCACCTGGCGCAACTCCAGTCGCTCGAATGGCGCGGCTTGGGTGCTCATCTCACCGGGCTGGCCTTGCACCTCCGGTGTTGAAAAGCGTTGGGACAGCTCGGCCACCCGGCCCAGGGCGATGCGCGCACGGCCGATCATCGGCAGGTTGAGCACAAGCTGCTCCAGCGGGCCTTTCATGTACAGCATCACCAGCACAAAACCGCCCAGCACCGTGCGCTCGGCCGCCGGCCACATCACCTGGAAGGCGATGGCCAGGCCGATGACGGCGAAGAACAGCATCGAGCCGAACGTTTCCGCACTGATGAAGATGGCGCCGGCACGGATGTTGGCCTGGGCGATGCGCTGGGTGACGCCGTCGATCTGCTCATCACGCAGGCGCCAGCGGCGTTGGCGCTGGATGCGCAGCTCTTTGGCACCGTCGGTGATTGCCTGGTAATAGCCTTGCAGCTCGTCCTCGCCTTCACGTCCTTCGGCCATGCGCCGGTTGCCAAAGCGCTGGGCGACATATTGGGCACCCACGCCGATGGCCACGGTGAGAAGGGTGAGCGCCAGGATCTGCCACGACAACAGTGCCAGGTAGGCGAGGCACGCCAGGGTTACGGTGAACGAGATCACCATCGGCGCCACCGAAAGGGCGAAGCTGCTGATGGTGGTCACGTCGTTGAGCAAGATCGGGATCAGGCGGTGGCTGCGAAAGCGCTCCAGTTGCTCGATGGGCGCACCGAGCACCTTGCCCGCCAGCTCGCGGCGCAAGTTGCGCACCACGTATTGGCCGACGTGGTTGGTCAGTAGCCGGGAGCCGGTGGAGCAGGCCAGGGTCAGCAGGCACAGCCCGGCGAACTGCAGGGCCACCCAGGCGGTGGGGCCGCCTGCCTGGTTCATGGCGCGGTTGACGGTGGCCAGCAGCGCGGTCACTCCCAGGCCGCTGACGATCCCCATGGCGACGGAGGCCACGACGGCCAGCCGGAACGGTTCGAGGATGCGCCAGGTCTCGCGGGCCAGGCTGTTTGCGGAAACGGTCATGTGGAGGTCTCGGTGAGCCGGAGTCAGGCGTTGGCCATGACCCTGAGGAAGGTTTCGGTAAAGGTGTTCATCTGGTCTTCGGTACCGACGGTGACGCGCATCCACTCGGGCCAGGCCGCAAACAGCCGGCCAACGCGCACGCCTTGCGCGGCCATGGTTTCGATAACCGGCGTTGCGGGGCGCTTGAGGTGCACCATGAAGCAGTTGGCCTGGGCTTCGGTGCAGCGGTAGCCGGCCTTTTGCAGGCGCTCGGTGGTGGCGTTGAGGATCCGTTGGTTGGTGCGTTTTCGAGTCGCTACAAGATCGCTTTGTTCCAGGCTGGCGATGCCGCCCAGCGATGCGCTCAGGGATATGAAGTTGCGCCCGTTGTAGGCCTGCAAATGGTTGAGCACCGCTGGCCTGGCAATGGCCAGACCCAGCCGGGCGCCGGCCATGCCATAGAGCTTGGAGAAGGTGCGCAGCACCAGCACGTCATCGTGGGCCACGGCCAGGTCGAGGCAGGGCCTGGCATCGGAGAAGTGGATGTAGGCTTCGTCGATAACGGCCAGGCAGCCCTTGGCTTTGTTCGTCACCAGGTGCTCGATGTCGGCGCGAGGCGTCAGGGTGCCGGTTGGGTTGTTGGGGTTGCACAGGTAGATCACCCCAGCATTCGGATCGGCTGCCAGCATGGCCCTCACGTCATGGGCGTGGTGGGCGTCCAGCGGCACTTCGTGCAAGGCTGCACCTATCGACCGGGCGCCGCTGGCGAGGGAGTCGTAGGTGGGGGCGGCGACGACCACGCTGCGTGGACCGGCATAGTGTGCCAGTCCCTCCTGCAGCGGCAGGCGTGAGCCGCCGAATACGGCAACATGATCGGCGGGTACGCCGTTTTGCCGGGCGAACAACTCGATCAACCGCACTTGCTGTTCGTAGTAATAGCGGCCGCTTTGGCGGGCCCCCAGCTGCATGGCCTTGACGGCCGATTCACTGGGGCCGTACGGGCTTTCGTTGTAATCCAGGCGGATGATGTTATCCCCGAAGACCGGGTCGACCGGACGGAGTGTCGACGGTTGCTGGGCCCAGACCGGCAAGGCCGGAACCAGGCTGGCCAGGGTGGCGGCGGTCACGAATGCGCGTCGGTTGAGGTCGGTCATCGGGTAAGTCTCCGTTGTCGTTGTGAAAGGTCAGTCCTTGGTGCTGCCAACGAGGTTGCGGGCCACACGGAAGCCCAGCCAGTCGCCGAACACATCGTGGCCACGTTCATTGCGGTTGCCGGAGCGGGAGAAGATCGGCGGCTCGGTCCAGTCGTTGCCACGGATTTGTTTGAACTCGCAATCGCCGCCTGTGAGCCAGGCACTACCGTCGGTGGGTGCACCGTTGTAGCTGTCGTGCAAGCAGTCCTGCAGCCATTCGTAGACATTGCCGTGCATGTCGTACATGCCGAAGGCGTTCGGCGGGAAGCTGCCCACGGGTGCGGTATAGGTGTAGCCGTCGCGTGGGCCGTAGGTGTTGGCGTGCTTGGTGATCTGGTATTGCCCGGGCTCATCGAAGTCGAACGGGAACGGGCCGGTGGAGCCCGCGCGGCCGGTGTATTCGCGTTCGGCCTCGGTGAGCATGCGGTAGGGCTTGCCGGTCTTCTTGGCAATCCAGGCCACGTAGCCCTGGACATCGTCCCAGCTCATGCACACGGCTGGTTGGCGCGGGCCTTGCGGGTAGCTGGGCTTGCCGTTGGTGCACAGGCGGCCCGGGCGGTCGTCGCCGGTGGGCAGTACGGCACCGGATTCCTTGGCGTACACCTGCCATTCCTGTGCAGTGACATGAAAGCGCGTGACCGCGAACGGGCGTTCGAAGGTTACCTTGTGCAGCGGGCCCTCGTCGGGCTGCCTGCCCGCCTCATCGTCCGGCGTGCCCATGGTGAAGCTCCCCGCCGGGATTACCACCAGCTCGGGGCAATCCTTGCAGTCCTTGAAGACCTTGCCAGGCGTGGTCGGGTCGGCTGCAAAGGCGTTGAGCGACAGCAGTGGGCAAGCAAAAGCGAACAGGTAGATCAGCCGTTTCATGGTTGTCCTTGCAAGTGTTGGGTGACAGGAGAAGCGGCCGGCTTGGCGGCCTTCTGGGCGGCGTCCCACACACGCAGGAAGTTGCCGCCCCAGAGCTTGGCGATGTCTTCGTCGGAGTAGCCGTGCTTGATCAGCTCGGCGGTGACGTTGCGGGCCTGGCTTGCATCCTCCCAGCCGACGACGCCGCCGCCGTCGTTGAAGTCCGAACTGATGCCGACATGATCGATGCCGACCTTCTTCACCGCGTAGTCGATGGAGTCGACGTAATCGCTCAGGTTGGCTGCAGGCTCGTGGCGCAGCACGTCGTAGAACTTGGGCAGGTATTCGCCAAACTTCTTTTCCGACCAGATGGAAAACACCGGGTCGGTGGTGGTGCCTATCTGGGTCTGGTTCTGCAGGTCGGGCAGGCCGTACTCGGCGCGCAGCTTGTTCATGGCCGCGATGGTGTCGCGGCTGAAGGGCTTGAGGTAATGCGAATAGGCAACGATGTTGACCAGCCCGTCGGTGCCCTTGATGGCGGCCAGGTCCGCATCGGAGAGGTTGCGGCGGATGTCCATCATGCCCTGCACGCCGGTGTGGGAGGCGAGGATCGGCGCGCGGGTCTGTTGCGCGACTTGCTGCAAGGCCTGGCTGGACATCTGCGAGACGTCGATGACCACGCCCAGGTCGTTGAGTTTGGCCACGGCGCGCTGGCCCAATGCCGAAAGGCCGCCCAGTGGGTCCACCGAGTCACCCAGGAAGGGCAGCGGACGCGCCGAGTCCACCCAGCTGTTGTTGCCTACGTAGCCGGGGCCGAAAACCCGTACGCCGCGCGCGGCCCACAGGTCGAGCTTGTCGACGTCATCGCCCAGCGGCGCGGCGTTGAGCATGCTGAGGACGATGGCAAACTTGCCTTCGCCGGCCAGGCGGCGGAAATCTGCCGGGGAGTAGGCGATGCCGGCCTGGTTGGGGAAGTCCTTGGCGATGCCGGTAATGACCCGGTAGCGCACTTCCAGTTCGTTGGCCATGGCCTGCTGGAACCCGTCGGTGGGGCGATGCGGCCAGTTCGGTCCGGTCCAGAATTCCGGCCACGACCAGATCGCGATGGAAGCACCGCGCAGGCGCGCTTTGGCTGCCTTGGGCAGGTCGAACTGGGTCGGGCCGTCGCGGTTCGGCTCTTGGCCGTCGCTGCCGTAGGTCAGTGGCACATCCATGTGAGCATCCAGGGACAGGATGCGTTCCTGCAGGGCCTCGGCGCGCCGCTCGGTTTCGCGGTCATAAGGATGGTTGGGAAGGTAGACAAAGTACCACCAGGCGCCCGCGGCGGTGCCGGCGACCAAGCTGAGCAAAACGGCGAGCGCCACGGCCCATGGCCATTTGCGCGGTGAAGTTCGGTGTTTCGTCATTGCGTTCTCGACCCGCCTGTTGGACGGCCCTATGCCGTCGGAACCTGATGAGTGGAACGAGTCGTGGGGGTGGGAATTTACACGGGCGGTAAATCCCCTCTGCGAGTGTTCGTTCTGGTAGCAGTAGTCAAGTCACGAGTACGGTGGATGAACTTTTCGCGTCGAGGGATGCTGGCAGGCCTTTTGGCCGCTGGGGTCGTGCTGCCCGCCGGGTACTACGCACGGCAGAAGTGGGAACAGGACCAGGAAGCGGAGCTGTCCTCCGACGAGCCGGCGGTGCCGGTGGACAACGTGCCCGATGCCTTGCTCGGCGAGCGCCTGGTGGGCATCTGGGACTGGCGACTGCTGGACAACCAGCAAGCCCTGCCGGCCCTGGCCCAGCCGCTGGAGTTGTTGCTCGACGTGGGCCAGGGGGGGCGCGCTGTGCGCGGCTACCTGGGGCGAGCGCCGTACCTGGCCGATGGTTTGCAGGTGTATGGCCGTTTGTCAGCCGACAAGCTCCCCCACGTGCATTGGCGGATGGTGGCTGCCGACGGCCAGATGTACGACTGCAACGCCGTGCTCGATGAGATCTGGGGTGTCTGGAGCGAGGGCGGGGGTGGTGCCACCCTGAGCGGTCAGGTAAGCCTGGCCGGTACCCAGGCCGGGTATTCCGGGCCCATCGCCCGGTTCGTGGTCAGCCGCCGACGGTTTGTCGAGGCCCGTGAGCGGCTGCCCTACGTGGCGGCGCTGCACGAAGACCTGATCTCGCCCAGGCGGCGTTACTTCCATCAGATCTGGCACGCCGGGCGTGACAAGTGGCACCGCATCGACGAGTCGCGCCGCCAGGCCGTACGCGCCCTTGGCTGGCAGCCCGGGCCGCTGGGCAAGGAACGCGACGCCCGCGGCCACAACCGGCACCGTAACGGCTCCGGCGAAGACTTTCTGTTCATGCACCGGCACATGCTGCACGGCGTGCGCGAGGTCCAGGACCTGCGCTCATGGCCGAGCATGCCCGCGCCGCGGCCGTTCATTGGCCAGGGTGTGTCTGCGTTTGCCGATTACCTGAACAACCGCACCGGTTACAGCGTGCCGCCCACGTGGCAGAGCGAGGGCGACGAGGCGTTCAGCCAGTGGCTGTACTACCTCAAGAGCAACCAGGGTCTGTACGCCAACTTCCAGCTCTGGGAAGCACAACTGCACGATCCCGAATACCTCAGCACGCTGTGCCTGGGCGAGTTGGGATCGCGTATCGAACTGGGGATCCACGACTGGTTACACATGCGTTGGGCGGCGTTGGGGCGCGATCCGAACTCGGGCTTGCCGATGGTGTATGCCCGGCGCAACTACGACTTTTCCGAACGCTGGTTTGGCGCAGACAACGACTTCCTCGGCGACCCGTTCTCGTCCCATGTGAACCCGGTGTTCTGGGCGTTCCATGGCTGGATCGACGACCGCCTGAACGACTGGTTCCTGGCCCATCAGCAGGCCCACCCGGGCGAGGTGCAGCACAAGACGGTCAATGGCATTCCCTGGTTTGCTCCCGGTCGCTGGGTGCGCGTGGCCGAACCCTGGCTCGGGCCTTCGCGTGAGGGCTGCGGGGCCTGGGGTGTGGGTAACGGCGGTGGCGGCGGTCAGCTGGACATCGAGACGATGAAGCTGGCGTTGCAGATTATCTTCAGCCCGGAACAGGAGGCCGACCGGTTGTCCGGCCTGGTGCCACGCCGGCCGTGGTATGGGCGGCACCTCGCGGCGGGGCCGAGCCGCGACGGACTCTGAGGAGAGGGCTGCTGTGCAGCCCTGTCGTCAGCAAGCTCGCTTCCACTAGCCGCTTAAAGCGTACGCCAGCCACCACCCAATGCCTTGTACAGCGCCACGCTGGCCTGCAGGCGATCGCGGCGCAGTTGCACGCGTTCGTTCTGGGCGTCGAACAGGGTGCGCTGGGCTTCGAGCACGCTGAGCAGGTCTTCGGCGCCGGCACGGTAGCGGTTTTCGGCCAGGTCGAAGGCCCGTTGGGCCTGCTCCAGCTCATCGCGTTGCCAGGCGGCCTGGCGGTCGAGGCCGTCGATGCTGTTGAGGGCCTTTTCCACTTCGCCGAAGCTGGTCACGATAACGCCTCGGTAGGTCTCCAGTAGCTCCTGTTGGCGCGCCACGGTCTTGTCCCGTTCGGCCTGGAGCCGACCGTGGTTGAAGATCGGTGCGGTGAGCCCCGCGCCCAGGTTGAACACTGGGTTGCGCAGCAGGTTGGCTGCCTGGGCATCGCCGGTGGCGAGGCTGGCCGTGAGGCTAAGTTGCGGGAACAGCGCCGCACGGGCCACCTGGATATCGGCCTGGGCAGCGGCCAGACGCGCCTCGGCGCTGGCGATGTCCGGGCGTCGAGTAAGCAGTTGGCTAGGCACGCCGGCGGCGATGCTGGGGCCGATCAGCCGGTCGAAGGGTTGCTCCTCCAGATGCAGCGCCTGCACCGGTTGGCCGAGCAGGGTTGCCAGGGTCACCAGCGCTTCATTGGCTTGTTGCCGGTAGAGCGGCAGCTGCCGCTGCTGGCCGGCCACCACCCGTTGTTGCTGGGCCAGTTCCAGGGCGGTCGCTGAGCCTGCCTGAAAGCGAGTGCGCGCCACTGCCAGGACTTGCTCGGCGTTGTCCAGGTTCAGGCCTGCGATGCGTACCTGCTCCCGTGCTGCAATGGCTTGCAGGTAGCTGTCGGCCACGCTGCCGAGCAGGCTGAGCTCCAGGGTGTCGCGGTCATGCTGGCTGGCTTCGAAGGCGAACCGGGCGCTGTTGCGGGCTGCAGCCTTGCCACCCCAGAAGTCGGTTTCGTAGCTGACCGTCAGCGCAGTATTGAAGTAGTGATAGGTGCGCTTGCTGTTGGAGGTGTCCTGCTCGCTGTAGCCCTGGCCGCGCAGCAGTCGCTGGCGGTAGGCATCGACGCTGGCATCGACGCTTGGCCATAACCCGGCACCGGCGATGCGCAGGTCTTCACGGGCCTGGTGCACCCGGGCGATGGCGGCCTTGAGGTCATGGCTGTCGTCGCGCGCCTGGTCGACCAGGCGGCTCAGCTGCGGGCTGCCGAAGCTTTGCCACCAGCGATCGAACGAGACATCCTGGGCAACAGCGGATGGCATCTGCCAGGCGGCGGGC
>NZ_JENB01000033.1 GCF_000708715.2 Pseudomonas putida W15Oct28
ATCCAACTGTTCGGGCTCTCGCCAAAGTGGAACGGTGAATGGCAGCTTTTGCTCCCACACGTGCTCTGGGCACCTCGGGTTATCAGCTTGCCATTCACCGCTCTCACTTCAGATTCTATTCCCTCTCCAAGACACAAGCGGGTTTACCCGCGAAGAGGCCAGCACAGGCATCATCAATCTTCTTTCTTGGTTAGGGCGAACCGGCACACCTGCCCGCCCCTGAGCATGCATTCCTCATGGCTCACCTCGGCCCCACCCAAAGCCCCGATCAGCGCCAAATCCAGCTCGCACACCACCGGGTGCGCCTTGGCCAGGTGATGGAACACGCAATTGTGCGCGACGATCTGCGGCTCCCCGGCCGAACGGAAGAACACCTGTGCCTCGTACCCGGCATTGTTCATATGCGCGACGATGCGGGCTTCATCCACCACCTCATGCTCCAGGTCTGCGGCCAACTTGCGCCCCAGCTGCCGCATCAGCGCCAGCAATGCCTCTTGGCCCAGCAAGCCCGCCACTTCACCGATCAGCAGGTTGGCCAGCAGCGGGTACTGGCGGGGGGAATGTGGCGCCGCCCGGTAGGCCGGGTAGCGCCGCGTTTGACCAGGCCATCACGCGCCAGCGCGGCCAGGTGCTGGCGCACGGCCGTGCGGGTGATGGCCAGGCCCTGCGCCAGGTCGTCGATGCTCATACCGGCTGGCTGATGCAACAACGCGTGGAGCAGGTCCTGTTGGGTACGGCCCAGGCCTTCGAGCATCAGAACTTGTCCGGGAACTGTTTGACCAGCGCTGCGGCCAGGGCGTCGGACAAGGTCAGGATATGCTCACGCATCATCCCCCAGGTACGCGCCTCGCCCGCGTAGTCCCCCGCCGCCAGCTGGTCGATCTGCGCCACATGGTGGCCGCCATGGGCACTGAGCAGCGTCAGCAGGGTCGGTTCGGGCAGGTTCGGGTTGGCCTTGGCCAGAAATGCCGCGAGGGCCTTGGCATTGCTGGTCAGCTCATCGACGGCGGCCTGTTGGCCCTGCTTGTCCTTGCCCACGGTGGCGTCGCTGTAATGCTTGATGGCACCCCAGTGGCCAGCCAGCAGTTTCAGCAACTGGTCGGCGGCGGGTTGGCCATACAACGGCGCGATGCTGTTGGCGATTCGGGTGGCGTCGCTGACGACTTCATTGGCGGCGACTTCCGCCTGTTTGGCGTTGCCGGCCTGGTTGGCGACAGCGTAGTTGCGCACCCAGAATATGTGCTCGACCCACAGGTCGCGCAGGGCCATGCGGGTGGTTGATGCGGCGGCTGATGCGGGTTGGGCGGCGGGGCTTGAGGTGGAGTAGCTCTGGCTCCATGCCGGCTGGGCGCACAGGGCGAGCAGCAGTAAGGCGGCAATCTTGATGTTCATGACGGCACCCTCCTGGAGGGGATCGACTGACAATATTAATTTAAGCATCAAAATATGTTTTTATTGCCCTGGTTTGTAGTTTCTGATCAGTGGTTTCCTTTGCCGGCCTCTTCGCAGCACAAGGCTGCTCCTACAGATACAGCACGAACCTGTAGGAGCAGCCTTGTGCTGCGAAGAGGCCCGAGCAGGCAACAAAAAAGCCACGAGGTTTCCCCCGTGGCTTCTGGTCACAACAATGGCCGATTACAGCGCCATGTCGTTCTCAGGCTTGCTTTCAACCGGCTCGCTCGCCGCGCCACCGAAGTCAACGCTGGCGTCGATCACCGGCGGTTTCTCCAGCTGCAGCACTTCAGCGGTGTAGTTCCACTCTTTCTGGGTGGCCGCCGCCGAATCGTTCAGCTTGGTGCCGTAGCTCGGCACGATCTCTTTGATCTTGGCCTGCCACTCTGGGGTAGCGACCTTTTCCTTGAACACGGTTTCCAGCACGGTCAGCATGATCGGCGCAGCAGTCGAGGCACCTGGCGATGCACCCAGCAGGCCGGCAATGGTACGGTCTTCGGACGCGACCACTTCGGTGCCCAGCTTCAGCACGCCGCCCTTCTCGGCATCACGCTTGATGATCTGCACACGCTGGCCGGCCTGCCACAGGCGCCAGTCTTCCTTCTTGGCATTCGGGAAGTAGGTACGCAGGGCTTCGAAGCGGTCATCGTCAGACAGCATCAGTTGGCCAGCGAGGTACTCCACCAGCGGGTACTGCTCGATACCGACCTTGGTCATCGGCCACACGTTGTGGGTGGTGGTGCTGCTCAGCAGGTCCAGGTACGAGCCGTTCTTCAGGAACTTGGTCGAGAAGGTGGCGAACGGGCCAAACAGGATCACGCGCTTGCCGTCCAGCACGCGGGTGTCCAGGTGCGGTACCGACATGGGTGGCGCGCCGGTCGAAGCAATGCCGTAGGCCTTGGCCATGTGCTGCATGGCCACGGTCGGGTTCTCGGTCACCAGGAACGAGCCGCCCACCGGGAAGCCTGCGTATTCCTTGGCTTCAGGAATGCCCGACTTCTGCAGCAACTTCAGTGCGCCGCCGCCGGCACCGATGAACAGGAACTTGGCGTCGGTAGCCGATTCGGTACCGTCCTTCAGGTTCTTGTACTCGACGTGCCAGGAGCCGTCCTTGTTGCGGGTGATGTCCTGCACTTCGCTGGACAGCTTCAGGTCGAACTTGTCCTGGGTCTTCAGGTGGCCAACCATCTGGCGGGTGATCTCGCCAAAGTTGACGTCGGTGCCGATTGGCGTCCAGGTCACGGCCAGCTTCTGGTTCGGGTCGCGGCCTTCCATCATCAGCGGGACCCACTTGGCGATCTGCGCGTGGTCCTCGGAGTACTGCATCGGGCGGAACAGCGGGCTGGTCTGCAGCGCGTCGTAACGCTTTTTCAGGAACTTGATGTTGTCATCGCCCCACACGAAGCTCATGTGCGGCGTGGTGTTGATGAACGAGTGCGGGTTCTTCAACACACCCTGGCGGACCTGCCAGGCCCAGAACTGACGGGAGATCTGGAAGGCTTCGTTGATTTCGATGGCCTTGGTGATGTTGACGTTGCCGTCTTTGTCTTCCGGGGTGTAGTTCAGCTCGGCCAGCGCGGAGTGGCCGGTACCGGCGTTGTTCCAGCCGTTGGAGCTTTCTTCAGCCACACCGTCCAGGCGCTCGACCATTTCCATCGACCAGCTTGGCTCCAGCTCGTGCAGCCACACAGCCAGGGTGGAGCTCATGATGCCGCCGCCAACCAGCAGCACGTCTACTTTTTTGGTTTCTGCGGCATGCGCTTGCATGAAGCTTGCAGCGACAGCCAGACCCAGCAAGGTCTTGCCAGCTTTCTTGAACATTGATCAATTCCAGTCAGGAGAACGGAGGGAGGGCCTGTGGCTGGCCCAGGTGTTCCTTGTTCTTCAGCGCAGGCTTGTTGTTGATCATTGTTCGGCAGCCAGAGAACCAGAAAACGATTCGGCCTTTTGTCGAATTGACCGACAGGGCTGAATCGTTTTTCTGATTGTATCCGAAATGCCAGCGCAAACAAATTGCCGGCCCTCGCGTCAACGTGACGGGTTGTCCCAGGGAATACCGGCAAGCTTTGCAGTGATTGCAGTATTTTCCCGGCGCCCCTACTATCGCGATCATTTCTCATTCGCACCAGTATGCGTTCGCGCCGGATGCCGCCGTGGTTTCGATCCCAGAGTTGAACACCTCGCTCCATACCCTGTACCACAGCCACTCGCGCTGGTTGCTCGGCTTTCTGTACCGCCGCCTGGGCAGCCGCTGCGATGCCGCGGACCTTGTGCAGGACACCTTCGTGCGCATCCTCAACCGCCCAAGGCAGTTCGATGGCGAACGCGGCGAGCGCTCGTACCTGGCCACCATCGCCCGCGGCCTGTGCGTGGACCACTGGCGCCGGCAGAAGCTGGAACAGGCCTGGTTGCAGCAGCTGGCCTTGCAGCCCGAGGCACTGCAGCCCTCCCCCGAACAGCGCGCAATCATTGTCGAGACCCTGCACGAGGTGGACGCCATGTTGCTGCGTTTGCCGAGCAAGGTGCGCCAGGCATTCCTGCTGGCGCAGGTCGATGGCCTGGCCTACCGCGATATTGCCGCACACGTAGGGGTGAGTGAACGCATGATCAAGAAGTACCTGGCCCAGGCGTTTCTGCATTGCGCCATTCTCGAAGCCGAACTCGACGGCTTGCTGGTGGAGTGACGCCATGACCGCGCCCGCGCAAAAACTCAGCCACGCCAGCCTGCAACAGGCCGCGCACTGGTACGTGCAGTTGCAGGACGAAAACGCCGCACCGCAGTTGCGCACACAGTGGCAGCACTGGTTTGACCAGCACGGCGACCATCAGGCGGCCTGGCACTATGTGCAACGGGTCGGCCAGCGTTTTGCCCCGCTGCAGGCCGAAGGCGCAGCGGCGGGCCGGGCATTGCGTGAGCACGACGCCCGGCGCTTCAGCCGGCGCACCGGGCTCAAGTCGCTGCTGGTGCTTGGCGCCAGCGCCCTGCTTGGCTGGCGGGGGTGGCACGGTGCCCCGTTGTCGGGCTGGGATGCCGACATGGCCACCGGCATCGGTGAAATCCGTGAAACCCGCCTGGCCGATGGCAGCCAGTTGTGGCTGGGGGCGCAAAGTGCTGTGGACATGGAATTCTCCACACTCAGCCGGGTACTGAAGCTGCGCTTTGGCGAACTGCTGGTGGAAACCGCCCACGACCCGCGCCGCCCCTTCTTCGTCGACACAGCGCAAGGGCGCATGCAGGCGCTGGGCACGCGCTTTGCGGTGTGCCAGCAGGGGGAACGCACCCGGCTGGATGTGTACGCGGGCGCCGTGGAGGTGTGCACGGCTCAAAGCGGCGAGCGCTGCATCGTGCCGGCGGGCCAGCAGGTGGACTTCAGCGCCCGGGGCATCAGCAATGCCCGCCCGGCGCAAAGCGCGGGCGAATCGTGGATTCACCGACGGCTCAATGCCGAAGACATGCCCTTGGCGCACCTGCTGCAAACGCTTGGACGCTACCGCCATGGGCACCTGGGTTGGCACCCGGACGTTGCACAGCTCTCGGTGATGGGGGCCTTCCCGCTCAACGATACCGACCGGGCACTGGAGTTGTTGCAAGCGGCGTTGCCGGTGCGGGTACAGCGGCTTACGCCGTGGTGGGTAACCGTCGAGCCAGCTTGATACCTGAACACCGGTAAAGCCATTGCCATTCACCGTGTCGCCTGATTCGCGGGCATGCCCGCTCCCACAGATCAAGCGTGAACGCGAAGGCGGCGCAGTACCTGTGGGAGCGGGCGAGCCCGCGAAGCAGGCGACGCAGTGTATGACCATTAATGAAAATTACTGCCAAGCCAGTTCCCTTTTTCCAATCTCGTTCGGTTAACCCGGCATAGCGCTTCCAACTCACCCTACCGATTCCAGAGACCCGCATGCCGACGCCCTTCCACCCCGCGTTCCGCCTGGCGCTTGCCGCGCCACTTTCGCTTTTTGCCGCCGCGCCACTGATGTTGCCGGCAACCCTGGCCCACGCCGAACAGGCGGCCAGCGCCGAAACCCGCTTCAACATCGCACCCGGCTCGCTCACCAGCGCGCTCAACCAGTTCAGCAGCCAGGCCGGCATCTACCTGGCCGGCAGCAACGAACTGGCCGCCGGCAAGGCCAGCCAAGGGCTGCAAGGCCGTTACAGCGTCGCCCAAGGCCTGGCCCGGCTGCTACAGGGCAGCGGCCTGCAAGCCGTGCCCCAAGGCAGCGCGGGTTATGTGCTGCAACCGCTTGCCGATGGCACCGCCCTGCAACTGGACGCCACCTCGATCAACGCCGCTACCCTGGTCGCCAGCAACGGCCAGGGCGATAGCGGCTACCGCGCCGTCGCCAGCGCCACCGCCAGCAAAACCAGCAGCGCCCTGGCCGACACCCCGCGCTCGGTTTCGGTGGTGACCCGCCAGCGCATGGATGACCAGCAATCGCAAACCCTTACCGAGGTGCTGGGCTATGTACCGGGCATTTTCTCCCCACCGTTTGCCGGGGGGGATGGCCAAGCGGGTGACCTGTTCTTCATCCGTGGCTTCAACGCCACCGACTATGGCTATGGCCTGTTGCGCGATGGCCTGCGGGTGCAGGGCAACCGCTACGACACCAGCAGCGAGCCCTACGGCCTGGAGCGGGTTGAAGTGTTCCGCGGCCCCACTTCGATCCTGTATGGCGAAAACGCCCCGGGTGGCGTGGTCAACCTGGTAAGCAAGCGGCCTACCGCCGAAGCGCGCGGCGAAGTGCAACTGAGCTACGGCTCGCACAACCGCCGCCAGTTGGGTGTCGACGTTTCCGGCCCGCTGACCGACGAGGGCAATGTCCTCGGCCGCCTGGTGATGATGGGCCGCAAGTCCGACACCCAGGTCGACCATCAGCCCGACGACCGCATGTACATTGCGCCGTCGCTTACCCTGAATTTCGACGACTTCAACAGCCTGACCGTGCTGGCCACCTACCAGCGCGACCGCACCTTGATGGAGCTTGGTTACCCGGCCGCCGGCACCCTGCTGCACAACCCCAACGGCAAGATCGACAAGGACCAGTTGTCCGGCAACCCGGACTGGGACAACTTCGAACGGGAAACCTGGAGCCTGGGCTACGAGTTCAGCCACCGCTTCAACGACACCTGGCAATTCCGCCAGAACTCGCGCTACATGCAGTCGCGCATCGACCGCCAGGAAATGTGGCCAGGCAGCCTGAACAACGGCGGCTTCGGCACCACCCTGGGCAACACTGCCTACGACCGCTACAACAAGTCCATCGCCTACTCGCTGGACAACCAGTTCGAAGGCCACTTCATCAGCGGTGCGTTCGACCACACCTTCCTGGTAGGGGCAAGCCTGGATCGCACCTCGTTCAACCAGGATTGGGACGCGGGCAACGGCGGCACCATCAATGTGTTCGACCCGGTCTGGAACGGCAAACCAAGCACGCCCCTGCATGTGCAGAACGCCTTGCTTGATCAGACCATGTACGGCCTCTACAGCCAGCTGCAAACCAAGGTCGACAACTGGGTGCTGCTGTTGGGCGGGCGACTGGACCGGGTCAACAGCCAGTTCCGCAACAAGGCCGGTACCCTTAACGCGCAAGCCGACATGGACAGCTGGGACAGCAAGTTCACTTGGCAGACCGGGGTGATGTACCAGTTCGAAAACGGCCTGTCGCCGTACTTCAGCTACTCCACCGCCTTTGCCCCGACCCAGCAGACCGAAAGCAAGAGCGGCCCGCTGGACCCGACCACCAGCGAGCAGTACGAAGTGGGCATCAAGTACGAACCCAAAGGCTGGAACACCGCCTTTACTGCGTCGGTGTACGACCTGCGCAAGAAAGACGATGTGCTGTTCGATTCCGCCGTGGGTGACTATCGCCAGATCGGTGCCAGCCGGGCCAAGGGCGTGGAGTTGGAACTTAACAGCGACCTGAGCGAAAACCTCAACCTCACGGCTGCCTACACCTACACCGATTCGCGCATTACCAAGGACGTGGCCGGGTCGCTGTATGAAGACCACCAGATGACCGGCGTGCCACGCAACCAGGCCTCGGTGTGGAGCACGTATCGCTTCCGTGACGGCCTGCTCAAAGGCCTGCAGATCGGTGGCGGCGTGCGCCACTTCGACAGCACCTTCGCTTATACCCCGGCGAGCCTGTACGGCAAGCTGGATACCGGCGATGTGACGCTGGTGGATGCCAAGGTCGGGTATGAGATCGACGAAAACTGGTCGGTCGAGGTCAATGCCCGCAACCTGTTCGACAAAGAATATGTAGCAGGCTGCAACAACGCCGGCCGCTGCTACTGGGGTGAAGAGCGCACGCTGCTGGGAACCGTGTCGCTGCGCTGGTAAGTGGCCCACAAACAAAAGCCCCCGGCCATTTACATGACCGGGGGCCTTGGATCACGTCGCAAGCGTCGGGATCAGGGTACCGCCAAGATTACTGCTGCTGAGGCAGTTTATCGATTGGGCCGCAGCCACCGATGATCTTGGAGATGGAAACCGAAGGGTGGAACAGGTAGTCGTAAGTGCAGTTTTTCGGTTGGTTGTAAACTTGGCCAGTGCAACCCGACAGCAGGGCAACACCCGAGACAACAGCAACGGCTACAGTGGCCTTGAACAGCTTTTTCATACAAAGTCCTTTAAATGAATCATCTTCGGCCATCTTCTGATGGCCGCGGGATGATACAGACTCCATGCATTGGATCCAAGCCACACCTGGCACAAGTTCTTTGCAATTGTGCAACAACAGGTTGAAAACCGCGCCTTTGGCGACGATAGTTCAGGGCACTGCCTTCGTCATGCCCAACAGGAACTCACCATGCTCGGCGTCACCGACTACGGCGCATTCGTCGTCGCCTTCATCATTCTTCTGGCCATCCCCGGCCCCGGCAATTTTGCCCTGATCACCGCCACCGGCAAGGGCGGTATCAAGGCAGGCCTTGCCGCGACATTCGGGGTGATCGTGGGTGACCAGGTGCTGCTGTGGCTGGCGGTAGCCGGCGTCGCCACCCTGCTGGCCACCTACCCCACGGCCTTCCACATGGTGCAATGGGCCGGCGCCGCGTACCTGGCCTACCTGGGCCTGCGCATGCTGCTGAGCAAACCGGGCGACGCACCGCGCGCCAGCCGCATGGACAACGGCCAGTATCTGCGCCAGACCATGTTGATCACCCTGCTCAACCCCAAGGCGATCATGTTCTACATGGCATTCTTCCCGCTGTTCATCGACCCGGTGAAGCATCAGGGGCTGGTGACCTTCGGCTTCATGGCCGCCACGGTGGCGGTGGTGACGTTCCTGTACGGGTTGATTGCCGTGGTGCTGACCCACCGGCTGGCCGAACGCATGCGCGCCAACCCTCGGATCACCAATATTTTCGAGCGGCTAGCCGGGGCTTGCCTGGTAGGGTTCGGCATCAAGCTGGCGGCAATGCGCTGAAACCCCTGATACGCAGAATTGAAAAAGCCCCCGGCAACTCATCGTTGCCGGGGGCTTTGTTTATCAGCGATCAACCCGTCAATTGGTTTCCAGCTGATACGCCTTGCTCACGAACAACGCCGCAAACAGGCTCTTGCCTTCCTTGAAGGTGTACTGCTCTTCAAACTTGCCATCCTCGACCAACTTCTGCCCGATGGCACATTCCGAGTCGCTGTGGTTCTTGCCCTTGGCACCGAAGTCACTGCTCCACGTCGACAGCCCGACCTGTTCACAGAAGGCGGCGAACTTCGCCTTCGGTACATTCTGCTGGTAGTCGCTGTAAGCCTGTTTTAGCGGTTTGAAGCCACTGTAGCTCAAGGTGTAATTCTCCACCTTGGCCTTGCGTGCAAAACCACTCACCGCCTCGGCCAGCACAGCCTGGCCGCTGTACGAGCTGTAGGCCCCGATCAGCATGGCGCTCAATGCACTCTTGAGCTGGGTTTCGACATCGTCGAGCTCCGGCAGGGACTGGAACTTGGCCTTGCGCACGATCTCACCCACCTTGGAACCATCGTTACGGTGGGTCACGACGAACTCCATCGAGCCCTCGCCGTCGCTGGAACGTTTGAGGGTGAAGTCCACGTCTACCGTGGTGCCGAAATCACCCGTGCTACTGACCAGAAACGCGCCGGTCATTGGCTGGCGCACCGCCATGTTGCTACCCCAGTCGAAGTCCGACTGGGTGGCCCGGCCATTGGCGGCCAACTCGGCACGCGGCTGGATTTCGTCGCTGACATCTGACACCAGCACCACCTCGGCGCCCTTGTTGGCAACGAAGGGGTTGGCCATCTGCATGCCGAGCAGCTGAATGTGAATGGTACCGTCCTTGCTGTCACCGTCGTGGGACAGCTTCAGCGCATCGGCCTTCAGGTAGATGCCGGCAACATTGCGGCTGACGTTGAGCTGGTACTTGGCCCAACCCGCAAGGCCCTCTTCGGGCGAGCCACCGCGCGCCGATTCCATCAGGCTCGTCAGGCCGCGCATGAACTGCTGGGCGCCATTGGTCTGCGCCGCAGCGACGCGGATCTCGGGGTCGGCGACGGTCAGGTTGCCCGAGAACGCCGAATAGGAAATGTCGCCCTCAGACAGCACGTCCTCGAGGAAGTAGCGCTCCTTGAAGTCGTCGTAGTAGGCCAGCGCAGCCTTCTTGCCCGAGCTGGACAGCATCGCGTAACCACCGCCGAGCACCAACACCGCTGCGGCCACACCGCCAATCAGCAGCTGCTTCTTGTTCATCTGTTTGATCATGGTGTTTGCCTCACTGGACCATGGCGGAAGCGTTGTTCCAGTCGTTCACGTACTTTTGGGAGACCTCGGGGGTCCAGCTGAAATCGATACCGGCGTTGGGGAATTCCTTGGCCAGCACGGCGCCGAACGACACGAGGTCGGCGCACTTGTCCTGCTTGCACGCCTGGGGCTCGCCCGCGTTGTAGGCGCGGTAAGTCGGCACGGCGCGGCCATCGTCCAGCGGGTAGTACGGCGTGGCGTTGGCCACTTGGGCCACGTACCAGCCTTCGCTGTATTCCTCGTCCGCCACCAGGCGGCCTTTGCTCGGGAAGTCGATGGCGTAGAAGTCGCCCTTCTTGCCGGTGACATGCACCATCATCGGCGCCACGCGGGCCGAGCTTGCCGGGTCTTGCTGTTCCAGCGGCGAAGCGAAGCGCACCTTGATGCCGGCCATTTGTGCAAGGGCTTCGGTTTCGCGCCCCTTGAACTCGCTCATGCCGTCCTGCAACTGCTGGTAACGCTCCAGCACCCGGGTGTGAACGCTGGCCAGTTCTTGCTGACGCCGGCGCGCCTCACGTACGCGTTGCTCTTCGCGCTGAACGGCCCAGTTCGCGCCTTCTCGCACATCGAAGAACAGGCCTTGGCGACTGATGCCAATGCGGTTGCGGGTGATCTTCTGCGCGTCGTTGCCCCACATGTTGCTCGTAATCGCCGAAATATCTTTGACGATGAGCAGGTTGGCCACATCGGTGGTGGTCGGCGAGGTGGTCTTGATCAGGTCAAAGATTTCCAGCGCAGCGTCCTTGTACTTGGCCGCATCCAGGGCGAACGACTCGTCCGGGGTTACTGCCACGTAGTAAGGGTCGCTGCCGAACGGGCGCAGCACGCCGTAGCTGCCGCGGGTGAAGGTCAAATACACCTTCATCTGCCGGCTGGGGATCTCGCCAACCAGGAATGCGGCTTGGCCAGCGTCTGCCGTGAGGTAGGAAACGGCCTTGTCCTTGACCGCAGGCTCTAAGGTCTTGTTGAAGATCAAGCCACTCGGGTGAACGTATACGCGGTTCCAGTTATCGCCACGGTAAGTACCCACGGCCTTCCAGCTGATTTTTTCGAAGTTGCCTTCGCCAAAGCCAGACGCCGGGCATGGCATGGCCGGGGTGGTGCCGAACGACAGGGTGTCACCGTTGCTGATGACCTCGCGGCTGAGTACCCATTTGCAGCCTGAACCGTCCGTTACCTGCATCAGGTTGCGGTTTTCCAGGACCACGGCGCGGCCGAAGTCCGAGGTGGGGGCCGCGGCTACAGCGGCGGCAGGGGCCGGGACGGGCGGAGCGACAGGTGCCGCGGCCGGGGTTTCGGCTGCCGGTGCTGGTGCGGGCTCTGCGGCAACGGCCGGGGCTGGCGCAGGAGCAGGAGCAGGAGCAGGAGCAGGAGCAGGTGCTGCTTCTACTTTCGCGGGTGCGGATTCAACTACCGCAGGAGCCGGCTCAGGTGCTGGGGCCGGAGCAACGGCCGCCGGGGCTTCTGCAGGTGCAGGTGCAGGTGCAGGTGCAGGTGCCGGAGCTGGCGCAGCCGGAGCGGGTGCCGGGGCAGCCGCGACAGCAGCAGGTGCAGCAAGTGCAGCAGGTGCAGCAGGTGCAGCAGCCAGGGTCACCAGGCCCAGGTTGCTGGCATTGCCCGAACCGCTGGCATAGAGGTTGCCTTTGGCATCCACGGCTTTCCAGCTCACCTTGGCGGTCGAGCAGTCCTTGGCGAACACGAACGGCAGCTTGGTCAGCAGGCCAGACAGCAGCTCCTGGTTGTCCCAGGCCGGACGGGTGATGGTCATCTCGACCTCGGGTTTACACCAGGTGGTGGCGTCCCCAGGTACTTCGACCTTGATGTTTTCTTTCTTCGAGAAGGCCAGCTCATGGGCGAACGCCTGCGGTACCAGACCACAAGCGCCGATCACAGCCAGCGCGAGCGCGTGCTTTTTCATGGAGTTCCTCAGATCAGTTCCCAGGTGCCGTTGGCTTGTTTGCAGAAGGTGTTCTGCTCTTGCTCGGTCTGCCCGCTTTGTGATTTCAGGCTGACAGTGACCGGGCGGCAGGCGGCTTCGGCGGCGACCGTTTCGGTCGGCAGCGACTGCACCGAATCCAGGTCGAAGCCTTGGGTTTCCTTGCTGGCGGCAACGTCCAGGTCGTCCAGGTTCACCGCCGGTGTCACGCGTTTGGCCACGGCCTGGGCCTTGGGCTCGACGTAGTTCTTGTGCACGTAACCCACGGTCACGCCCTTGCGCCCGACCAGGATCCAGTCACCGGTGGACCCCACCGCGGTGAACTCGGTGTGGTTTTTCAGGCTGCCGACTTTTTCGCCGCTCTGGTTGGGTGCGGCGCGCACGTTCAGGTTGTCGCTGACAGTCACGTAGGGCTCGTTGATCAGCTTCATCGACGGCACTGCCTGGATCTTCGGCGCGCGCTTGACCTCAACCTTCTTGGTCTGGGTGTATTCCTTACCCGGCACGATCTGCGCGGTGGCGCCCGAGTGGTCGGACTTCCAGGTCACCGGCTGGGCGCTGGCGGTAGCCTGCTGCTGGCTCAGCACCTCCTGGGTGCGCAGCGCCAGGGCCTGCTGGTCCTTCTCGTCCAGCATGTGGCCGATGCGGTTGCCCACATAGGCACCAATGCCACCGGCGATCAGGGCTGCGGCGATCTTGCCGTTGCCGCTGCCCATGGTCGAACCAATGGCCACACCGGCCAGGCCACCGATCACGGTGCCCGCTTGCTCTTTGCTGATCCCGAGCTGTGCACAGGCCGTGGTGGAAGCGATGGCGACCGCCAGTAGGGACGCGACGAATTTCTTACGCAAGTGGAGCACTCCATTTTCGGTGGGGCGCACAGCCGCGTACCGCAGCCAGGACCTGGCGACAGCATTCGACGTTGTGCGGTTTTATGAGTGAGCGGGCAGCACTGGTCGCAAACGGCAATTTAGCCGTCGAACGAAGGGCGTAGAGGAAGACCAGTACGGCGCGAAGCATCCAACGAATCCATGTCAGGAAGAGGTCATCGCCCAGCGCACGTAATCATTACGGCGTTTGGCCTGGGCGTGAGAGGCGTATTAGAGGAGCGCATTGTAGCGCAAGGTGCCATTGACAGTTCAAGACAAAATGTTGCGAGAAACTGCTCTACTTCAGGCTTGGCACGAGCCCCACATGTGGGAGCGCTGTGAGATCCCATGGCGGGGGTATAGCAATAGATAGCGAAGTCTAGCGATTTTCGCTATCTATCAGTAGATTTCGCTAGCGCTCACCATTTTCTACCCACCAAGCCTGTTCGCCCGACAGCTTGAGCTCAGAATTATCCCCTTCCTTGTAGGGCGTTTCCCAAACATACTGCCAAACCGCTCAAACGCTTGCGACGGATTATGTCGCGCTCTAGTCTCGGCTTGTCGTTGCTAACCCAATGACCGGCTTTGACAGGCCGACTACTCAAGTTTCCGTTGCAGCGCTTAATGGCAGCTGTACATGGGGCACATTCGTGTGCGCCGGGTCCTTGGGTACCGGTCTGTCAACCCATGTATAGCTGCCTCCATTCGTTTGACAGCGTTGCCAGGCAGCTCCACTACCCAAGGAGCTTACATGCGCAAGATAGTCCCCGATCCGCCCTACTCCCTCGATTCCACTCAGGCATTGCAAGACACCCTGGTCCAGTCCTCAGAGTACGTACTCTGCGCCCTTTCCGTCGCCCGCCAATCGGTGCAACTCAAGCCTACAGCCCACAGCTCGATCGTGATGCAGGCCGTGATCCATGAAATGGAGGAGGTACAGAGCCTGGTCGAGTCGGCCTTGATGCAATTGCAGATGCGGCCGTACTTACCCACTGAGCCTTACACCTTGCACTAGCAGTGCCGGGCCTCTTCGCGGGCACGCCCGCTCCCACACGGTTATCACAGCTCTCAAGCACTGCACAGTACCTGTGGGAGCGGGCATGCCCGCGAAGAGGCCAGCCCAGACAATCAAGATTCCAGGGAGAGAACACAATGCCCACCGACGACACAGAAGAACCCACCACGGTCGGCAAGACCTGCTTCTACCAAGGCGAAAACAGTACCCACCCGCTGTTCCGCATCGAACCCGGCATCCCCTGCCAGGACGCCCGCGAACAGGCATCCGAACTGATGGGCTACGTCCGCGACCTGATCATCACCGGCCTGATGGACGGCGACCAGAAATTGATCTGGGCTTCGCACTACCTGAGCGCGATGGCCAAGGCGCTGCTGGATGATGCTGAATTGGGGATGATGAAAAAATGAGCACCGAGATGCCAATACTCGACTTGGATTTGAGCAACACGAAACGCTTCAAAGCTTCTCGGTTTCTCGATAGCCCAGAAACGATCAAGGCGTTTCTGCAAGAAGCCATGAAGGCCAACGATGATCAGGTTATGAAGCAAGCGTTGAGAGCAGCCTTGAAGGTAACACGCGTGAGGTAACCGACCATTCGTGGTATGCACACGCCAAGCGTGGAAGTATGCAGAAACGAAAAAACCCCGCAGATCTTAATCTGCGGGGCTTTTCGATGTATGGCGGAGAGATAGGGATTTGAACCCTAGGTACTGTTGCCAGTACAACGGATTTCGAATCCGTCCCGTTCGACCACTCCGGCATCTCTCCAATGCCGCGCATCATACCAGCGTTCTTTTAAAACGCAAACCTTTTTTTAAAAAAAATCGCGTGGTATCAGGCGCTTGCGTGAACGTGCCGCTTACAGCGGCACGCCCAGGCGCTTGGCAACTTCTTCGTAGGCTTCGATCACGTCGCCCAGGCCCTGGCGGAAGCGGTCCTTGTCCATCTTCTTGCGGGTTTCTTTGTCCCACAGGCGGCAGCCGTCCGGGCTGAACTCGTCGCCCAGCACGATCTGGCCGTGGAATACACCGAACTCCAGCTTGAAGTCGACCAGCAGCAGGCCGGCGTCATCAAACAGCTTGGTCAGCACTTCGTTGACCTTCAGCGACAGCTTTTTCATTTCGACCAGCTGCTCGGCGGTGCCCCAGCCGAACGCGACAACGTGGGATTCGTTGATGAAGGGGTCGCCCTTCTCGTCGTTCTTCAGGAACAGTTCGAAGGTGGACGGCTCCAGCTTGATGCCCTCCTCCACGCCCAGGCGCTTGACCAGGCTGCCGGCAGCGTAGTTACGCACTACGCACTCGACCGGAATCATGTCCAGCTTCTTCACCAGGCACTCGTTGTCGCCCAGCAGCTTGTCGAACTGGGTCGGCACGCCGGCTTCTTCCAGTTTTTGCATGATGAAGGCGTTGAACTTGTTGTTCACCGTGCCTTTGCGGTCAAGTTGTTCGATGCGCTTGCCGTCGAACGCCGAAGTGTCGTTACGGAACAGCAGGATCAAGCGGTCAGCGTCGTCGGTCTTGTAAACCGATTTGGCCTTGCCGCGGTAGAGTTCGTCGCGTTTTTCCATGATTGGGCTCCGCTTGCTTGAGGTGTTGGGCTAGGCGATTTCGCGCCAGTCGAGCCCGTGTTCCTGATTCGCCACCTGGAGCCAGTCCGGGTCGCACCCTAAGGTGTCGACGAAGCACTGGCGGGCCAAGTGTGGCAGGTTGTTCTTGCTGCTGAGGTGGGCCAGCACCAGGTGTTGCAGGTTGCTCCAGCCCAACTCGTGTACCAGGCGCGCGGCCTGGTGATTGTTCAAATGCCCTTGCATGCCCCCTACCCGCTGCTTCAGGAAGACCGGGTAGTGACCGCGTGCCAGCAGGTCGCGGCAGTGGTTGGCCTCGATCAGCAGTGCATCCAGGCCCTGGTAACGTTCCAGCAACAGCGCGTCGTACGAGCCCAGGTCGGTCAGCATGCCGAAGCGCCGCTGGCCGTCGCTGATCACGTATTGCAGCGGCTCGTAGGCGTCGTGCTCGACCCGCGCTGCGGTCACTTCCAGGCTGCCGATACGCAGGTTTTGGCCACACGCGAGAAAACCGGCCACCTCCACCGGCTTGCGCATACCGCGCAAGGTGCCTTGGCTGAGGTAGACCGGTACATTGTAGCGCCGTGACAGCAAGCCGACCCCATGCACGTGGTCGGCATGTTCGTGGGTGACCAGCACCGCGCTGAGCTGGGCCGCCGAGACGCCGAGCAACGCCAGGCGCCGCTCGGTTTCACGCAGGGAAAAGCCGCAATCGACCAGGATGAACGTGTCACCACTGGCGATCAGCGTGCCGTTCCCTTGGCTGCCGCTTCCGAGTACCGCGAAGCGCACTTAGCCCAGGTGGTCCTGAATGGCGCTCAGCACGCGGCGGGCGACATCGGCCGGAGCCACGGTGTTGATGTTTTTCTCGACCGTGACCTGCACGCTCTCACCCACCTTGCTCAGGCGAACCTGATAGCGATCGGCACGGGCTTCACGCTCTTCCTTGGTCGGCTCGCTGCCGAACAGGCGGCCGAAGAAGCCAGGCTGGTTCTGCTTGTCGTCAGGCTTTTCCGACAGGTTGATGTAGTACAGGCCCAGGCTGCGGTTGATGTCTTCGACACGCCACTCGCCACCCTGCTCCAGCGCACGGCCCACGCCAGACCAGGCGCGGTCCAGGTCGGAGCCCAGGTACAGCACCGGGTTGCCGCTGCCGTCTTCGCTGAGGCTGACGCGGCTTGGCGCGTCGAAATCACGCGCGGCCAGCAACGACACCGAACCGCCCTTCTCGGCGCTGCGGTTCATGCTGGCAAGCATTTCGTCGACCAGCAGGGCATCGGCGCCAGTGTTGCTGGACGTGGACGGGAACCCTGGCTCGGCAGTGCTGCCGGCCGGGCGCTCGACGCTGACCACGTACACTTCGGAGGTGTTGCGCTGCACGCCAGGCTCCATGCGCACACGGACGCGCACTTCGCTGTCACCGCTGCTGGCGGTGCTGGCCAGACGCTGGCCAAGCGATGCCGACAGTTCGTCGAAACGCTGCCAGGTGGTGTTGAATTCACCGGTCTGCGGGCGCTCTTCAGCAATGCGGAAGCCGTTGTCCTCGAAGAACTGGCGGGCCACTGGCCACACCTCGGCAGGCGAATGCTGGGCCAGTACCCAACGGCTGCTGCCGCTGCGTTGCAGGCTGTAGTCGGTGACCTGCGCAGCACCACCGGTCAACGGCTGCGGGCGCGGCACTTCGAACTCGCCAGCGACGTTGTCGTCAGCGACGTTACGCGGAATGGGCAGCAACGGGTCAAGGCGCTTGACGTTGCTGGCGTCCTGCGGCAGCTGCATGGGCGCGGTCGGGTGCGCCTGCAGGTAGTCGCTGCCGCGGTCGCGGAAATAGCCATCCTCGCCCCACAGCCAGCCACACCCACTGGTGCTGGAGATAATCAGGGCAAGGGCGGAAAGACCAGCCAGTCGCTTCATGCGGTGTACTTCCTCTTAAACCAGTACGCCGGACTGGCGCAAGGCAGTACGGACTTTTTCGTGGCAGCCTTCGCTCAGCCAGGTCAGTGGCAGGCGAATACCTTTGTGCATCAGGCCCATTTCAACGAGCGCGAACTTCACCGGGATCGGGTTGGCTTCGCAGAACAGGTCTTTGTGCAGCGGCATGAGTTTTTCGTTGATCGCGCGGGCCTTCTCGGCATTGCCCTCAAGGGCAGCCTCGCACAGATCGGCCATTTCGCGCGGGGCGACGTTGGCAGTAACGGAGATGTTGCCCTTGCCGCCCATCAGGATCAGCTCGACGGCAGTCGGGTCATCGCCGGACAGGACGATGAAGTCCTTGCTGACGCCATCGAGGATGGCCTTGGCGCGGACCAGGTCGCCGGTGGCTTCCTTGATGCCGATGATGTTCGGCACGGTCGACAGGCGGATCACGGTCTCGGCCTGCATGTCGCAGGAGGTGCGGCCGGGTACGTTGTAGAGGATCTGCGCAATGTCGACGGCTTCGGCAATGTGCTTGAAGTGCTGGTACAGGCCTTCTTGCGTCGGCTTGTTGTAGTACGGCACGACCAGCAGGCAGGCGTCGGCACCGGCGCTCTTGGCGTTCTGGGTCAGGTGCACGGCTTCGGCAGTGGAGTTGGCACCGGTGCCAGCGATGACCGGTACGCTGCGGCTGCTGCGCTTGACGCGCTCGACCACGTGCTTGATGACCAGGATGTGTTCTTCGACATCCAGCGTGGCGGACTCACCGGTGGTGCCGACAGCGACGATCGCATGGGTGCCGTTTTCCAGGTGGAAGTCTACAAGTTTGTCGAGGCTGCCCCAGTCAACACGCCCTTGTGCATCCATGGGTGTGACCAATGCCACCATACTGCCCGCAATCATGTAACTGCTCCTGCCGGAAAAAGAGAGCGGTAATGGTACTGGGGGCATCGACCTTGCACAAGCGAAGCAGGCGGGCGGAGCATTCCCCTCGGCGCCTTATTTCGCTACCCTTGACCCTTTGATCGGTGCAGCGCGGCCCGCCGGGCCGTCGACCTTGCTCCCCGCCAGCGTCCAAGACCTCGCATGCGAGCCCCGGGCCCTGCCGACAGGAGGCTTTTGACCGTCCTGCACCGACCGCTCATCGCTTTAGGAATGCTGCATGTCCACCCCCACCACTGTCCGCGAACAATTCCTTGTCATCAGTGCCCTGGGACCGAATCCCATGGAACTGGCCAACGTCCTCAGCCGCGCTGCCGTCGAAAACCGCTGCGCGGTGGTCACCTCGCGCCTGAGCCGCCATGGCGAGACCAGCGCCCTGGTGCTGCAGGTGGGCGGCAGCTGGGACGCCCTGGCGCGCCTCGAATCCACCCTGCCGGGCCTGGGCAAGAAGCACGGCCTGACCCTGGACGTGGTGCGCAGCGCCGACCAGGAAGTGCGCCCGCAGGCCCTGCCCTACGTGGCTTATGTCAGCGCCGCCTACCGCCCGGACATCATCAACGAGCTGTGCCAGTTCTTCCTCGATCACCGCGTCGAGCTGGAAGCCATGACCTGCGACACCTACCTGGCGCCGCAGACTGGCAGCAGCATGCTCAACGCCCAGTTCACCGTGGTCCTGCCGGCCGGCACCCAGATCAGCTGGCTGCGTGACCAGTTCCTGGACTTTGCCGACGCCCTGAACCTCGATGCGCTGATCGAGCCATGGCGTCCACAGAACCCAATGTAAGGAAACCGACCATGGCTGTAGCACTCGACCAACCCGTTGCCGACTTCCAGGCCCAGGCCACCAGCGGGCAGACCGTCAGCCTGGCCGAGCTCAAGGGCCAGCAAGTGGTGGTGTACTTCTACCCGAAGGACAGCACGCCGGGCTGCACCACCCAAGGCCAGGGGTTCCGCGACCAGCATGACGCCTTTGCCGCAGCCAATACCGTGGTGTTCGGGGTATCGCGCGATGGCATCAAGTCGCACGAGAACTTCAAGGCCAAGCAAGGCTTCCCGTTCGAGCTGATCAGCGACAAGGACGAGGCCCTGTGCCAGCTGTTCGACGTGATCAAGCTGAAGAAGCTGTACGGCAAGGAATACATGGGCGTTGACCGCAGCACCTTCCTGATCGACAAGGACGGTGTGCTGCGCCAGGAATGGCGTGGGGTGAAGGTGCCCGGGCATGTGGATGCCGTGTTGGCGGCTGCCCAAGCCTTGAACAAGGCTTGAGATTGATGGGGGCGCTTTGCGCCCCTATCGCGACACAAGGCCGCTCCCACAAGGTCTTGCGTCCGCCGGTCGATGTGGGAGCGGCCTTGTGTCGCGATGGGCTGCAAAGCAGCCCCAGAAATTACAGCAGCGGCGAAACGCTAGGCTCCTGCCGCGGCCAGGCATCCAGCACGGCCTTGATCAGCGTCGCCAGCGGGATGGCGAAGAAGATCCCCCAGAACCCCCACAACCCGCCAAACAGCAATACCGCGCAAATGATCGCCACCGGGTGCAAGCTCACCGCCTCGGAGAACAGCAGCGGTACCAGCACGTTGCCATCCAGCGCCTGGATGATCGCGTACACCGTCATCAGGTAAATGAACTGGTCGCCCCAGCCCCACTGGAACAGCGCAATCAGCGTCACCGGTACCGTCACCACCACCGCGCCCACATACGGCACCACCACCGACAGCCCCACCAGCAGCGCCAACAGCGCGGCGTAGTTGAGCCCCAGGCTGATGAAGGCGATGTAGGTGGCAATGCCGCAGATCAGGATTTCGATGCCCTTGCCGCGAATGTAGTTGGCGATCTGCCGGTTCATCTCGCTGCCCACCCGGTTCAGCAAGGCGCGCTGGGTGGGCAGGTAGCCACTGACCCAACGGCCGATCAGTTCGCGGTCCTTGAGGAAGAAGAACACCAGAATCGGCACCAGCACCAGGTAGATCATGGCGTTGACCAGCAACGGCAGGCTCGACAGCGAAAAGGTCAACGCCCACTGGCCAAACTTGCCGATTTCCCCGCGCACCGACTCGATGGCGTGCAGTACCTGCTCGTCCGACACCAGGTGCGGGTAGCGCTCGGGCAGCAGCAACAGCAACGACTGCCACTTGCCGAGCATGCCCGGCAGCTCGTTGAACAGGGTAATCAGCTGGTGCCACAGCAGCGGCACCAGCACCAGCATGAACACCGCCAGCGCGCCCATGAACAAGGCGAAGACCAGCATTACCGCCAGACGGGTCGGTACCCGCAGCCGCTCCAGGGCATTGACCAGCCCCTGCATCAGGAACGCCAGCACCATGCCCGCCAGCACCGGCGCGAGCATGCCGCCCAGGGTGAGCACCGCGGTAAAAGCCAGGAACAACAGGACCGCCAGCACCACCGCCTCCTCATCGGAAAAGTAGCGCTGCATCCAGTCGCGAAGCACTTTGAACATTGACGATCCTTGGAAAAGACTCAGGCCTTGCGCAGCCAGTAGGTATAGGTGCCGGCGTCAGCCGTTTCCTGCAGCAGGGTATGACCGGCCAGCTTGGCGAAAGTGCGGAAGTCGCGCTGCGAACCGGCATCGGTGGCGATCACCTTCAGTACCGCGCCACTGGCCAGGCGATTGAGTTCCATCTTGGCCTTGAGCAGCGGCAAAGGGCAATTCAGCCCGCTGGCGTCCAGTTCGGCGTCGCAGGTCAGGGTGTCACTCATCGCGGGGCTCTCCAAAGGCATTGCCGGGTTGCTGCTTGACAGGGTCGGCTAGGATAGCGCCACTGGTCGCCAACGTGTGAGCCCGCTACAGTAGGTATCTTTGACCGACGCGAGCTTCATGCATGAATCTACTGCGCCCTACCCTGCTGACGCTGGCCTGCCTGATGGCCCTTCCCGGCCATGCTGACGACCTGCCATCACTGGGTGACGCCAGCTCTGCGATCGTCTCGCCGCAGCAGGAGCACCAACTTGGCCGTGCCTGGCTGAGCCTGCTGCGTGGCCAGGTCAACCAGTTGAACGACCCGCAGCTCAAGGACTACGTCGAGACTACCGTGTACCGCCTGGCCGAAACCAGCCAGCTGCAGGACCGGCGCCTGGAATTCATCCTGATCGACAGCCGTGAACTCAACGCCTTCGCGGCCCCCGGCGGCATCGTCGGGGTCAACGGCGGCCTGTTCCTCAATGCCCGCACGGAAGGCGAGTATGCCTCGGTGCTGGCGCACGAACTGGCGCACTTGTCGCAACGCCACTTCGCCCGCGGTGTCGAAGCCCAGCAACGCATGCAGCTGCCGATGATGGCGGCTTTACTCGCGGGTATCGTGCTGGCTGCCGGTGGCGCTGGCGATGCGGGTATCGGCATGATTGCCGGCACCCAGGCCGCGGCAATCCAGGAACAACGGCGCTTCTCGCGGCAGAACGAACAGGAAGCCGACCGCATCGGTATCCAGAACCTGGAAAAGGCCGGTTACGACCCGCGCAACATGCCCACCATGTTCGAACGCCTGGCGCAGCAGTACCGCTACGGCGCCAAGCCGCCGGAATTTCTGCTGACTCACCCGGTGACCGAATCGCGTATCGCCGACACCCGCAACCGTGCCGAACAGGCGCCCAAGGGCGGTGTCGAGGACAGCCAGCGCTATCAGCTGATTCGCGCGCGCGTGGCCCTTACCTACGAAGAAACGCCAGGCCTGGCAGCCAAGCGCTTCCGCTCCCAGCTCGACGAAGACCCGAAACTTGACGCTGCACGCTATGGCCTGGCGCTGGCGCAGATCAAGGGCGGCCAGTTGAACGAAGCGCGCGAAAACCTGAAGCCGTTGCTGACCAAGGCCCCCAACGACATCACCTACAACCTGGCGCAGATAGACCTGGACATCACCAACAACCGCCTGGCCGACGCGCAGCAGCGGGCCGAGCGGATGCAGGGGCTGTACCCGGGCAACTACCCGCTGAAACAGGTGCGTGCCGACTTGCTGGTGAAGCAGAACAAGCCGGCCGAGGCGGAGAAGATTTTGAACGAGCTGATCAAGAGCCGGCCGGATGACCCGGACGTGTGGTACGACATGGCTGAAGTGCGGGGCTTGTCGGGCAATACCATCGGCTTGCACCGGGCGCGGGCCGAGTACTTCACCCTGGTGGGGGACTTTGACCAGGCGATCCAGCAGCTGGACTACGCCAAGCGCCGGGCGGGCGGCAACTTCCCGCTGGCGTCGCAGATCGACCAGCGCCAGCGGGAGATCCTGGAGCAGCAGCGTATGGTTCGGGAGATGATGGGGCGCTGAGGGCCCTTTCGCGGGCACGCCCGCTCCCACAGGTTCTCCACCGTCGTTGAAAGCGGTGCTGTCCCTGTGGGAGCGGGCGTGCCCGCGAAGAATACGACGCGGTCTGGCGTCAGGCGTTACCGGACAGCTTCAGGCGCGCCGCCTGGGTGAAGTCCAGCATGCGGTTCAGCGGTTTGATCGCCTTGGGCACCAGCGCCGGGTCAACGAAAATCTCATCGCCCCCTTTGCGCAGGCAATCCAGCACCCGCTCCAGGGTGTTCATCGCCATCCACGGGCAGTGCGCACAGCTGCGGCATGCCGCGCCGTTGCCGGCGGTGGGGGCTTCGACGAATTCCTTGTCCGGGCACAGCTGCTGCATCTTGTAGAAGATGCCGCGGTCGGTGGCGACGATGAAGGTCTTGTTCGGCAAGGTCTGCGCCGCCTTGATCAGCTGGCTGGTGGAGCCCACCGCGTCGGCCAGTTCGATCACCGCTTCCGGCGACTCGGGGTGCACCAGGATCGCTGCGTCCGGGTACAGCGCCTTCATGTCGGCCAGCTGGCGCGACTTGAACTCTTCGTGAACGATGCAGGCACCGTCCCACAGCAGCATGTCGGCACCGGTTTGCTTCTGGATGTAACGACCCAGGTGCTGGTCCGGGCCCCAGATGATGGTTTCGCCGTTGTCCATCAGGCTTTCGACGATTTCCAGCGCGCAGCTTGAAGTCACCACCCAGTCGGCACGGGCCTTCACGGCAGCGGAAGTGTTGGCGTACACCACCACGGTGCGCTCAGGGTGCTGGTCGCAGAAGGCGGAGAAATCTTCCACCGGGCAGCCCAGGTCGAGCGAGCAGGTGGCCTCCAGGGTCGGCATCAGCACGCGCTTTTCCGGGGTGAGAATTTTCGCGGTCTCGCCCATGAAGCGCACACCGGCCACGATCACCGTTTCAGCCGGGTGATTCTTGCCGAAGCGGGCCATTTCCAGCGAGTCGGACACGCAGCCGCCGGTTTCTTCAGCCAGGGCCTGGATGACCGGGTCGCAGTAATAGTGGGCAACCAGCACGGCATTCTGAGCCTTGAGCTCTGCAGCGATGGCCGCACGGTATTCGGCCTCCTGCTCGGCTGTCAGCGGGTTGGGCTGCTTGGCGTCGAGGTGAGCCTGAACCAACAGGCGTTCGGAAATCTGGGTCATGATCGCTGGACCTGCAGGCGCGTGTGCGCGTCAAATCGAGTGTATCACCCGGCCCTGGCAGATCGGCTAAGGGTGCCGGACGGCACGCAGGCCGCCACGACCCTCTGCGGGCGCGGATTATTATCGGAGGCCGAAGGCTACAGACAATCCAGCGATTACTAAAGTGGTTTTTGTGTTGCCTGCACCGGCCTCTTCGCGGGCACGCCCGCTCCCACAGGTACTGCGCTGCCCTCAGGGGCAAGGCCGGCACAGGTTCAATCAATCACCCCTGCGGCGACAGGGCTGCCAGGTGCGCAGCGATGAGCATGGCGAACTCTTCCACGGTCATTTTCTTGCCGTTGAAATCAACCATGCCATCGGCATAGTGCAGGCTGCTGACCACATCATTACCTTCGACGGTGGCCAAGCCACTCTGCAGCGCCATCATGCCGACCATCTCCCCCGCCTGGCTCGACTGCATGGCAATCGCCTGGGCGTCGGTCTGGCCATCCAGCAGCGCCTGCAAGGTCGCCAGGTCACCCATCATGGGCTTGGACAGCGACAGCTTGCTCTTCACCTCGGAGATCAGCTGCTTGCTCAACTGGTCCGGCGGCAAATCGAAGCTGGCCGGGGCGGCGAAGTCCATCGACAGGTTGAAACGGCTCTCGCCATTGGCGGTCTTGAACGACAGGTTTTCTATCGCCACCTTGGGCTTGGCGGCCAGCAGTTGCCGCAGGTCACCCTGGAACCGGGCCTTCTCTGCGTCGTCCATCTGGATCTGCGGTACAGGCTGGCCGGCTGCAGCGGCCGCCTCGAACTCCGGCAGGTGCGACTGGTACCACTTCGACAACGCCTGCAATGCCGGTGCGTTGACCGAATTGACACTGACCAGCATGTGCGCCTTGCCCACCGCACGGCCATCCCAGGTGATGTCGCCGACCTTGTACTCCACGCGACCGCCCACGTTATCCGGGCCATCCAGGGTTTGCAGAGCATTCTGCTCCAGGCCGTTGATCAGCAGCACCTGCTGTTTCGGCCCCAGGGTGACCTTGGTTTCGGCCAGCGCCAGGTCGACGTTGCCCACATAGATGGCGTCGTGCGCGGTGGCCTGAAGGTTGCCGCCAACCTTGAGGCCTTTGAGTTCGAACGTGGCAGGCGGCTGGTCATCGCGCACAAGCTTCATCACGAAACGGTCGGCCTGGCCGTGGAACTTCGAAGCCTTGCCTTCCTTGTCGCCACTGACCTCCAACTGCATGCCTGAGAAGTCGAGGCTGTTGCCGTCAGCCTCGTCGAGCTTGACCGGCGCCAGCCGGACCTGGCTGACCACACTGCCTCCGTAACCCAAGGCGGTCTGTGCGCTGACCGGGGCCTGCTCGCCTGCGGCAGCGAACCACGCTGCGGTGGCATCGTCCTTCTGCAGGGTGCTGTTGCTGACCGCCATCACCGGCATCAGCTTCAACGCCTTGACCCGCGACCAGGGAAACGGGCCGTGCTCGATCTGGTCGGTCACGCCCACATCGAAACTCACCACCTCGCCCTCACCCACGTTGATGTCGCGGGCCTTGAGCCGATACTGGGCGGTACTGCTGAAGAAATGCTGCTCCAGCGACACGCGCTCGATGCTCATGCTGCCGCCGGTGGTCACCAGGGCCTTCTTGAGTTCGGCATTGCTGCGGGCAACGGCGTTGTCCAGCTCGGCAGGCAGCTGCTTGCCGGTGTACCAGGCACCAGCGGTGGTTGCGACGGCAATGGCGATCGCCAGGCCGGAAAGGATGCCAACTGATTTCTTCATGAATAGAACCGATTGTCCGTAAGGGCTTCTTGGGCGACAAAGGCCACGCAGGAGGCGAAGAGTACCACTGCGACAGAACACGATGGCCGCTTCGAAAAGAGAAAACACATTTTTCAGAGGCGTCTGAAACCCTTCAAGGGCAGGCACCATTCGTTAATTTTTACGAACATTCAAATTGATCAAAACCGCAAAAAACCGCGCAAAAACCGAACAAAAGCCCCTATAAACCGATAAATATTTCAATTTCGTAACATCTTGTCATGTTTAACTTGACACTAACCTACCCATCGTTTTTTATTTTCACCACTTAGCGCGTCTCCCCCCGCGCCTTCCGCCGCTCCTACAAAAAAGGTGAACAACATGGAGCCCACCCGCTCGCCCTTGCCGCATGCGCAATACACCGTGCCCGCCGTTTACGCCCAGCACCAGGAGCCATGCCAGCATGCAGCCTGATCACAGCGCTTCCGGCAACGGCCAACTGCGCAAAACCCTGCGCCTCTGGCACGTGATCATCATCGGCCTGGCCTACCTGACCCCGATGACCGTGTTCGACACCTTCGGCATCGTCAGCGGGATCACCGCCGGCCATGTGCCCAGTGCCTACATCCTGGCGCTGGCGGGCATCCTGTTCACCGCCGTGAGCTACGGCACCTTGGTAAAGCGCTTCCCGCAGTCGGGCTCGGCGTACACCTACACCCAACGTGCGATCAACCCGCATGTTGGCTTCCTGGTCGGCTGGTCGTCGCTGCTGGACTACCTGCTGCTGCCGATGGTCAACGCGCTACTGGCCAAGCTGTACCTCTCGGCCATGTTCCCCGAAGTACCGGAGTGGATATGGGTAGTCGGCTTCGTCAGCCTGATCAGCCTGATCAACATGCGCAGCGTGAACCTGGTGGCGCACTTCAACCTGCTGTTCGTGGGCGTGCAGGTGGCAATCATCGCCGTGTTCATCTACCTGTGCGTGCGCGGCCTGGGCCAGGGTGAAGGGCTGGGCACCACCTGGAGCCTGCTGCCGTTCGCCGACAACCAGACCCACCTCAGCGCGCTGGCCGCCGGTGCGACCATCCTGTGCTTCTCGTTCCTGGGCTTCGACGCAGTCACCTGCCTGTCCGAAGAAACCCGCGACCCGGCCAAGACCATCCCCCGGGCGATCTTCCTCACCGCACTGATCGGTGGCGTGGTGTTCATCACCGTGTCGTACTTCATCCAGGCCTACTTCCCGACCATGGCGCGCTTCCACGACCAGGAAGCGGCCCTGCCGGAAATCGCCCTGTATGTTGGCGGCAAGCTGTTCCAGTCGATTTTCATCGCCTGCACCGTGATCAACACCATCGCGTCGGGCCTGGCCTCGCAAACCAGCGTGTCGCGCCTGCTGTACGTGATGGGCCGCGACAACGTGATCCCGGCCAGCCTCTTTGCCCGCCTGCACTCGCGCTACAAGACGCCGGTGCTGAACATTCTCGTGGTGGGGCTGGTTGCGCTGTCGGCGATCTTCTTCGACCTGGTTACCGCCACCTCGATCATCAACTTCGGTGCGCTGGTCGCGTTCAGCTTCGTCAACCTGTCCGTGATCAACCACTGCTACCTGCGCGAAGGCAACCGCCGGGGCCTGGCCAACCAGCTGAAGTACCTGGTGCTGCCAACCATTGGCTTCTGCATCATCGTCTCGCTGTGGCTGGACCTGAACGCGCATTCGCTGATGTTCGGCGGCATCTGGGCTGCGGTCGGATTGATCTACCTGGGTTGGCTGACCAAAGCCTTCCGGTCGGCGCCGCCCAACTACGTCGCCGAATGACCCACGCTGCCAACAACGCCCGCGCATGACCGCGGGCGTTGTACTTGATCGAAAAGGAAAGCCCTCATGCCGCTGCGTCGCCTCTCCATCCAGTGGAAGATCACCCTGCTAGCCGGCCTGTGCCTGCTGGCCATCGTTGCCCTGCTGGTGGCCACGTCACTGACCCAGGCGCGGCGTAGCGCTGCCCTGGTCAACCAGGCCAACACCGCCATGCTCGACAGCAGCGCGCGCCAGCGCCTGCAGGCCCACGCCGAGACCCAGGCCCTGCGGGTACAGCGCTACTTCATGGACGCCTACCAGTACGGCAACGGCTTTGCCCGCATGGTGCAGGTGCTCAAGGCCCGAGGCGGTAGCGACCTGCGCGCCGAGCTGACACGCCAGGCCCGTGCCAGCCTGGCCGGCAACCCGGATGTGATCGGCCTGTACCTGGTGTTCATGCCCAACGCGCTGGACCAGCAGGACAGCCAGTACCTCGGCCAGGAGGCCGTGGGCAGCAATGAAAGCGGGCGCTTCTCGTTGTACTGGTCGCAGCCGAGCCCCGGCACCCTGGAACTTGAAGCCATGCCGGAGGCAATGCTCGGCGATGCCAGCATCGGCAGCAACGGCGCGGCGAAGAACCGCTGGCTGACCTGCCCGCAGGACACCGCCCGTACCTGCATGCTCGAGCCGTACCTCGACGAGGTCAATGGCCGCCAGGTGCTGATGACCAGCATTGCCCTGCCGCTGCTGGAGCATGGCAAGGTGGTCGGCGTGGTCGGCCTGGACATCGGCCTGAGCAATCTGCAGCAACTGAGCCTGGACGGCCGTCGCGAGCTGTTCGATGGCCAGGGCCATGTCAGCATCGCCAGCGCAGCCGGCCTGCTGGCAGGCAACAGCCGCGATGCCAGCGCGCTCGGCAAGCCCATGGACAATACGGTGGCCGACGGCCTGCTGCGCGTGGCACACCCCTTCGCCCCCATCCCTGACGCCGCCCCGTGGCAGGTGTTGCTGGAACTGCCAGAAAGCGTGCTGCAGGCACCTGCCGTGGCCCTCAACCAGCGCCTGGATGCCCACAACCAGAATGCCAACCTCACCAGCCTGCTGATCGGCCTTGGCGCCGCCATCGCAGGTTTGCTGCTGGTGTGGCTGACCGCACGCGGCGTTACCCGGCCAATCCTGGCCGTGGCCGCACGCCTGGAAGACATCGCCAGCGGCGAAGGCGACCTCACCCGCCGCCTGGACTACGCCCGCCAGGACGAACTGGGCCAGCTCACTCACTGGTTCAACCGCTTCCTCGACAAGCTGCAGCCGGTCATTGCCCAGGTCAAAGGCTCGCTGCAGGAGGCCCGTGGCACCGCCGACCAGTCGGCCGCCATCGCCAGCCAGACCAGCAATGGCATGCAGCAGCAGCACCGTGAAATCGAGCAAGTGGCCACGGCAGCCAACGAGATGAGCGCCACCGCCCTGGATGTCGCCCACAATGCCTCGCAGGCGGCCCAGGCCGCACGCGCCGCCGACCAGGCCAGCCGCGAGGGCCTGCAACTGATCGACAGCACCCGCCAGGGCATCGATAGCCTGGCTGCCGGCATGAACACGGCCATGGACGAGGCGCGAGCACTGGAGGGCCGCAGCGGCCAGATCGGCTCGGTGCTGGAGGTGATTCGCACCATCGCCGAGCAGACCAACCTGTTGGCACTCAATGCGGCCATCGAAGCCGCCCGCGCTGGCGAAGCCGGGCGTGGTTTTGCCGTGGTCGCCGATGAGGTGCGCGGCCTGGCCCAGCGCACGCAGGTGTCGGTGGAGGAAATTCGCCAAGTCATCGAAGGCCTGCAGCAGGGTACCCAGGATGTAGTGGGGGCCATGCACGAAGGCCAGCGTCAGGCCCAGGCCAGTGCGGCGCACATGGAACAGGCGCTGCCTGCGCTGCAGCGTATTGGCGAGGCGGTGACCGTGATCAGCGACATGAACCTGCAGATTGCCTCGGCGGCCGAAGAGCAGAGCGCGGTGGCCGAGGAAGTGAACCGCAACGTGGCGGGCATCCGGGATGTGACAGAATCACTGGCTGGCCAGGCCGACGAATCGGCGCGCATCAGCCAGGCCCTGAACAGGCTGGCCAACCAGCAACAGGCGCTGATGGAGCAATTTCGCGTGTAGCCTGTAAAGGCCTCTTCGCGGGCACGCCCGCTCCCACAGGTACATCGTCGCCTTCGAGGCCGGCACAGAGCCTGTGGGAGCGGGCGTGCCCGCGAAGAGGCCGGTACAGACACCCCGGCATTATCGTTTTTACTGAGCACAAGTCATGCAAACCGCAACCAGATCCACCTTCTTCGACATCACCAGCGAACAGGGCCTGTTACGCACCTCGATTGCCGTCACCCTGTTCATCGCCACCATCGGCATCGCCTTCGGCCTGGCCTCCGGCTCGTTCTCCATCGTCTTCGACGGCGTGTACTCGCTGGTCGACGCCAGCATGAGCGGCCTGTCGCTTGTCGTGGTCAAGCTGATCACCTCGCACACCACCAGCGTGCAAATGTCGCGCAAGCTGCGCGAGCGCTTCACCATGGGCTTCTGGCACCTGGAACCGATGGTGCTGGCACTCAACGGCATCCTGCTCAGCGGTGTGGCCATCTACGCGCTGATCAACGCCGTCAGTAGCCTGCTGCAAGGCGGGCGCCACCTGGAGTTCGGCATTGCCATGGTCTATGCCGTGCTGACCGTGATCACCTGCGTGACCATCGCCGTCGTCGAAGCCCGCGCCAACCGCAAGCTGAAGTCAGACTTCGTGCGCATGGACGTCAAGGGCTGGGTGATGTCGGCCAGCATCACCGCCGCGCTGCTGATCGCCTTCTGCTTCGGTTACGCGGTGCAGGGCACGTCGCTGGAGTGGGTGTCGCCGTACATCGACCCGGCGGTGCTGGCGCTTGTGTGCCTGGTGATCGTGCCGCTGCCGATGTCGGTGGTGCGCCAGGCACTGTCGGAAATATTCCTGGTCACCCCCGGCGACCTCAAGCTGCATGTAGATGAAGTGGCCAAGGCCTTCGTCGCCCGCCACGGGCTGCAGTCGTACCGCGCCTATGTCGCCAAGGTCGGGCGCTCACGGGAGATCGAGCTGTACTTCATCGTGCCAAAGACCATGGCTGCGAAGACCATTGATGAATGGGATACGTGGCGCAACGAGATTGGTAATGCGGTAGGCGGCGAAGGGCCGGACCGCTGGATCACCGTGGTGTTCACTGGCGACCCGGAGTGGGCTGAGTAAGCTGGGGGCGCAAAGCGGCCCCAGAATCCCGAAAACGAAAAAGCCCGCGGCCATTTCTGGCCGCGGGCTTTGACGTACTGCGTATGGTGGGTCGTGTAGGATTCGAACCTACGACCAATTGGTTAAAAGCCAACTGCTCTACCAACTGAGCTAACGACCCGTTTGATGGCGCGTATAATACTGATTTCTAACGAGAAATCAATACCCCATCAAGGTTTTTTCAAAAATACCGGGTCGGGTCTGTTACGCCGGCCGCCTTGAAGCCGTCGGCGCGCAGGCGGCAGCTGTCGCATTTGCCACAGGCGCGGCCATCATCGTCGGCCTGGTAGCAGGAAACGGTCAGGCTGTAATCCACGCCCCGGGCCATACCGGCCTGCACGATCTGCGCCTTGCTCAGGTTTTGCAGCGGCGCCTGAATACGGAAGCCCTGCCCTTCTACCCCGGCCTTGGTCGCCAGGTTGGCCATGCGCTCGAAGGCTTCGACGAACTCGGGGCGGCAATCGGGGTAACCGGAGTAATCCACGGCATTGACGCCGATGAAGATGTCACGCGCTTCCAGCACTTCAGCCCAACCCAGGGCCAGCGAAAGGAACACGGTGTTACGCGCAGGCACGTAGGTAACCGGGATGCCTTCACTCGGGGCTTCCGGCACGTCGATGCTGCTGTCGGTCAACGCCGAACCCCCGATACCGTCGAGGTTCAGGCCGATCACCTTGTGCTCGACTACACCCAGGTCGCGGGCGACGCGGGCAGCAGCATCCAGCTCGGCGCGGTGGCGCTGGCCATAGTCAAAGCTCATGGTGTAGCAGCTGTAGCCTTCGGCCTTGGCCATGGCCACCACGGTGGCCGAGTCCAGGCCGCCGGACAACAGGATTACTGCGCGCTTGTCTGTCATGTGTGCTTGCTCCTCAATCAACGTCCGGGTTCGTCGTTCCACAGCAGCTTGTGCAGCTGCATCTGGAAACGTACGGGCAGGTTGTCAGCGACGATCCAGTCCGCCAGGTGGCTGGCGTTTACCTGGTGGTGGCTGGGTGAGAACAACACCTCACCAGCACGCTCGGCCAGGTTGTACTGGATCAGCTTGGAAACCGCCCAGTCATAGTCCTCACGCGAACAGATGACGAACTTGACCTGGTCGTTGCGGGTCAGCTGCTCGATGTTCTCGTAGCGGTTACGGTGCGATTCTTCGGAACCCGGGGTCTTCAGGTCGACCACGCGGCTGACGCGGGTGTCGGTACCCGCGATATCCAGCGCGCCACTGGTCTCCAGCGATACCTCGTAGCCAGCGTCACACAGGCGCTGCAGCAACGGCAGGGCGTTGGGCTGGGCCAATGGCTCACCACCGGTCACACAGACGTAGCGGGGCTTGAAGCCGGCAACCTGCTCAAGGATCGAATCGAGGGTACGAATGGTGCCGCCAGTGAAGGCATAGGCACTGTCGCAGTACTGGCAGCGCAGGGGGCAACCGGTAAGGCGCACGAATACGGTGGGCAGGCCAGCCGTTCGCGTTTCACCCTGCAAAGAGTAAAAGACTTCTGTGATGCGTAATGTGTCTTGCATGATCGCCACGGGCGTGACAGCTAAACAGGCTGCCCGCCTCCGTCAGGCACTGTCGCGGACTCGACATGGCGTTATCCGCAGCAGCGTGTTTACGAAAAAAGGGCAGTGATTCTAACGAAAAAACCCGCGACTGGCGCGGGTTTCTTTCGAGCGGTACAGCTACAACGCTCAGAGCTTCTGCAAGTCACGCTGTGCCAGCTGCGCGGCAGAGGTGCCGGGGTACTGGGTGATGACCTGCTGCAGGATGCCCTTGACCTTGTCGGTATGGCCCATGCGGCGCTCGACGTCGGCCAGTTTGTAGAGCGAATCCGGCACTTTACTGTGCTTGGGATACTTCTGGCTGACTTGGGCGAAAGCCTGACTGGCACCCGGCAGATCGCCTTTGGCCAGGTTCACTTCACCCAACCAGTACTGCGCGTTGCCGGCGTACTGGCTGTTGGGGTACTTGCGCAGGAAGGCATTGAACGCCTGGCTGGCCTTGTCAAAGTCTTTCTGTTTGATCAGGTCGAAAGCAGCATCGTAGTAGAGCTTCTCTTTCGCTGGATCACCGGGCTCGCTACTGGCGGCCGGTTGTTGCGCAGCAGCACCAGCTGCTGCACCCGGGGCGGCATTTGAAGCACCACCACCGGAGGAATTGTCAGGGGTCGCGGCAGGTGCGGCGCCACTGTTGATGCGACGGTCCAGGTCCTGGTATCGCTCCAGGTTTTCCTGCTTCATGCGCGACACATCGTTCTGCAGCTCTTCGATGATGCCTTGCTGGCGGGAAAGCTGGTCCTGCATCTGTTGCAGCTGCATGAACAGCTGGCCTTGTGCAGAGGCAGGGGCCGAAGCCCCTGACCCGGCATAGGCGCCGCTCGTGCCATAACCCACAGGCGGATAGCTGCCTGCGTTGTCATCTACTACAGGGACCTCAGCCCAGGCCGCGAGCGGCAGGCTGAGTGCGAGGACGGTTACTACACGGCGGCACATACGCATAAGAACTTACTTACGCAGTTCTACGCGGCGGTTCTGAGCCCAGGATTGCTCGTCGTTGCCAGTGGCAACAGGACGCTCTTCACCGTAGGAGACCAGTTCCAGCTGAGCAGGGGAAACGCCCTGCAGAACCAGGTAACGCTGAACGGCCTTGGCACGGCGCTCACCCAGAGCCATGTTGTACTCGCGGGTGCCGCGCTCGTCGGTGTTGCCTTCCAGAACAACGCGGCTGCCGTTGGACTTCAGGTCCTTGGCGTGAACGTCCAGAGCGCGCATGGCTTCTGGCTTCAGGTCCGAGCTGTCGTATTCGAAGTAGAAGGTGGTGATTGCGCGCAGGGCGGCTTCTTCGCTCAGGGAACCGTCAACAGCGCCAGTGTTGGCACCGTAGCCAGCGTTCGGATCTACAGCAGCGCCTTCGCCTGCGTTGTCACCGCCCTTCGAGGAGCAACCTACAGCTACAGCCATGGCCAGAGCCAGCGCAGCGAATTTACCAAACTTCAGCATTTCCATCGTGAAACTCCTAATGAAACCCCAGTGTGTTAAGCAAAACGTATTACGCCGCAATCAGTTCAGGTAAGGGGACCAGGACGGTTCTCTGACTTCGCCTTGAGCGGTAGGAAGTGGGAGCCTCACGCGGCCATTAAGCGACACGAGCATCAAGACTCCCCGGCCCTGCTGGCGGGTGGCGTAGATTAGCATGGTGCCGTTTGGCGCAACAGTGGGAGACTCATCAAGACTTGTTTCCGAGAGAATCTTTACACTTCCGCGTTGCAAGTCCTGTGCCGCCACTTTGAAGTTGGTAAAGCCCTGTTGGCGATGGATCATCACCAGGGTCTTTTCGTCAGCGGACAGTTTCGGGTTGGCGTTGTAGTTGCCAACGAAGGTTACGCGCTCGGCCCCCCCACCGCTGACCGACTGTTTGTAGATCTGCGGTTTGCCGCCACGGTCAGACGTGAAGTAAAGGGTATTGCCATCTTTACCCCAGAACGGCTCGGTGTTGATACCTGGGCCTGCGGTAACCCGGTTGATCTGGCGCGACGCCACGTTCATCACGTAGATGTCCGGGTTGCCGTCTTTCGACAGCACGAACGCCAGGCGCGAACCATCCGGCGACCAGGCTGGCGCGCCGTTCAGGCCTTCGAAGTTGGTCACCTGCTCGCGGCGGCCGGTATCGATGTTCTGAATGAAGATGCGCGGGCGTCTCTGCTCGAACGACACATAGGCGATACGCTTGCCATCCGGCGCAAAGCGCGGCGACAGGATCGGCTCACGCGATTGCAGCAGGGTGACCGCACGCGCACCGTCGTAGTCCGAACGCTGCAGCGTATAGCGGGTGTTGTTGGTGGAGAAACGCTCGGCCGTCACGTACAGCATACGGGTAGAGAACGCACCCTTGATGCCGGTGAGCTTCTCGAACGATTGGTCAGCAATGTAGTGCGCCATGTCACGCAACTGGTCGGTGCTGCCCGCGACGCTGCCGGTCAGCACTTGCTGCTCGGTGGCGACGTTGAACAGCGCGTACTGCACCTGCAGGCGACCGCCCGACGGCACGATGCTGCCGACCATCACGTACTGGGCACCCAGCGCTTTCCAGTCACGGAAGATGACTTCGCTGGCCTGCGACGGCTGGCTGATCATGTTCTGCCGTGGAATCGGCGAGTAGTAGCCGGAGTTGCGCAGGTCGTTGCCAATGATGTCGGCAATGTCCTCGGGCAGCACGCTGCCACCTTGCAGGCCGAACGGCACTACCGCGATTGGCGTTGCCCGGTCGCTGCCACTGGTGACCAGGATGTTCTTTTCCTCTGCCACCGCCATGCCTGCCACGCAGCACAGCATGACCAGCAGTCCTCTCAGACGTTTAATCACAACGCTAGATCCTCAGGTGTAAATGTCATCTTGAACGAACGATATCGGTTGAAATCGCTCGGCTTCATACCCTGCATCTCGGTCAAACGACCAATGTTCTTCACCGCAGCCACCGCCGAACTGTCATACGGGCCGTCACCACTGGAACGGGCCACGCTGACACTGGTGATGGTACCGTCCGGCAACATGTTGACCTGCAGGATCACCGTCATGCCCTTGCGCGCGGAAGGCGGACGCGCCCAACCTTCAGCCGCACGTATTTTAATCAGGTCGTCGAAGTCGCCAGCCGTCTGGTCACCCTGCTCATCCGCCAGCGCCTGCTGCCGCTCCGTGTCATCGGACAACAGCTCGGCCAGGGCCTGGGCTTTCTTGTCTTCTGCCGCCTTGCGGGCCGCTTCCTGTGCCTTTTTCTTCTGGGCGTCTGCAGCGGCCTTTTTCTTGGCCTCTTCAGCTGCCTTCTTCTTCGCGTCCTCGGCCGCCGACTTCTTCTTGGCGTCCTCGGCTGCTTTCTTCTTGGCCTCTTCGGCTGCCTTTTTCTTGGCGTCCTCGGCGGCTTGTTTCTTCGCCTCGTCAGCGGCCTCTTTCTTGGCCTCTTCTTCGGCTTTTTTCTTGGCTTCGTCCTCGGCCTTCTTCTTGGCGATGTCGGCCTGCTGCTTCTCGGCGGCCTTCTTCGCCTCATCGGCCTTCTTGGCTTCTGCGGCTTTCTTGGCTTCGGTAGCCTTGGCGGCATCGGCAGCCTTGGCAGCGTCCTCGGCTTTCTTCGCCTCGGCGGCTTCGCGAGCCTCCTCGGCCTTTTGAGCGGCGTCGGCCTTCTTTTGTTCCGCGGCCTTCACGGCCTCCTGCTCGACCTTCTTCTGTTCCAGCTGCTCGACCTCGGTCTGGCGCGAAGCGGTTTTCTTCGCTTCCCCGGCAATCTTCTGATTGGTCTGGGTGGTCGCCTGGCTCTTGGACTTGAGCTGGTACAGGGTAGCCTGAACGATCGGCTTGGAAGGCGGCAGTTCAGGCGTCATGGCGAAACTGACGAACAGCATGGCGAACACCAGCACATGCAGGCCAATGGCCCAGACACTGGGCCAGAAGTAGCTTTCCGAGGCGGATGGCTCTCGCTGTTGCATCAGGGCGCCTCGGTAATCAGGCCAACGTTACCGACACCGGCCTTCTGCAACCCGCCCATGGCACCCATGACCGCGCCATAGTCGACAGCCTTGTCGCCACGAATGAATACCTGGGTCTGCTTGCCCTGGTCACGGCCGGCAGCAATGATCTTGGTCACTGCATTGGTCATGTCTGGCAAGGTCATGGCCTTGTCCATCTGCTTGTCGGTATCGACTTCGCTGCCAAGGTTCCAGTAGTAGGTCTTGTCGGCCTTGATGGAGATGGTGAGGATCTGGACGTTGTTGTCCTGCGGCAAGGCTTCACTGGAAACCTTGGGCAGGTCGACTTTCACGCCCTGGTTGAGCATGGGCGCCGTCACCATGAAGATGACCAGCAGCACCAGCATCACGTCGATGTAGGGCACCACGTTCATCTCGGCGACGGGCTTGCGTTTGTGGCGAACTCGGGCCATGGGCTTCTACCTGATTACTCTTCGCTGGTGTGCACTTTGCGGTGCAGGATCGCCTGGAACTCGTCGGCGAAGGTGTAGTAACGACCGATCAGCACTTCGCTGCGCGCGGCAAAACGGTTGTAGGCGATTACCGCCGGGATTGCTGCGAACAGGCCGATGGCGGTGGCGATCAGCGCTTCGGCGATACCCGGGGCAACAGTGGCCAGGGTGGCCTGCTGGGCGCTGGCCAGGCCGCGGAAGGAGTTCATGATCCCCCATACGGTACCGAACAGGCCGATGTACGGGCTGGTGGAACCGACGGTGGCCAGGAACGGCAGGCTCTGCTCGAGCTTTTCTTCCTCGCGCGAAATGGCTACGCGCATGGCACGGCCAACACCTTCCATGACGGCGTCCGGGTCAACACCCGGCTGCTGACGCAGGCGCGAGAACTCCTTGAAGCCGGCACGGAACACCTGCTCGACGCCGGAATCCGGGTCTGGGTTGCTGCCTGCCTGACGGTACAGCTTGGACAGGTCGATGCCCGACCAGAAACGCTCCTCGAAGGCATCCAGTGCACGACGACCGGCGCGCAGCATGGTGCTGCGCTGGAAAATCATGATCCATGAGGTGACCGAGGCGGCCACCAGGATCAGCATTACCAGCTGTACCACTACGCTGGCATTGCTGACCAGACTCCACATGGAGGTATGGTCGACGACGTTAGCTTCCACGCTTATTCTCCTGCATTCGATTGATTACCCGAGCCGTCCGCCGCCAAGGCGTCGCGCAGCTGGGGGGGTATGGCTCGGGGTTTGAAAGTGTCGGCGCGCACGGCGGCCACCAGGAACTGCCCTTCGCAGAGCAGCGTTTCATCCTTTTCCCGCCAGACCTGCTGTACAAAACGCAGGCTGGCGCGATTGAGTTCAAGTACTTGCGCGGTTACCCGCAACGCGTCGTCCAGCCGCGCCGGCGCGTGGTAGCGCGCTTCGCTGGAATGGACCACGAACAGCAGGTTGTCTTCGGCCAACTGCGACTGGGAAAAACCCAGGTGCCGCAGGCGTTCGGTGCGCGCGCGCTCCATGAATTTCAGGTAGTTGACGTAATACACCACGCCGCCCGCATCGGTATCTTCGTAATAGACGCGACAACGGTGGGCGAACGTTTCGAGCTGATTTTGCGCGCGCATACTCTAGTGCTTACTCCTCAGCTTGCCAATCCGCTGTGGCAACTGTTTTTTCTTCATTAATGTCTTATTGCCAGCGCACCCTTGGCATGCCAGCGGTAGGACCACGAAAAGTCGCTTTTGATCTGTCATTCATCGCCTGGCTCGGAAAAATCACCGCCCTCCCCCAAACGCCCGGGAATATTCAGGCCAAAGTGCAGGTAGGCATGCCGGGTGACTACGCGGCCGCGCGGCGTGCGCATGATGTAGCCCTGCTGGATCAGGTACGGTTCCAGCACATCTTCGATGGTATGACGCTCTTCGCTGATGGCCGCAGCCAGGTTGTCCACGCCCACCGGGCCGCCATCGAACTTCTCGATCATGGTCAGCAGCAGGCGGCGGTCGGAATGGTCGAAACCGCGTTCGTCGACGTCCAGCAGGTTCAGCGCCATGTCGGCCACGGCTTTGGTGATCTGGCCCTTGCCGCGCACCTCGGCGTAGTCGCGCACGCGGCGCAACAGGCGGTTGGCGATACGCGGCGTACCACGGGCACGTCGGGCAATCTCGTAGGCGCCCAGGTCTTCGATGACCAGGCCCAGGATATTGGCCGAACGGCTGACGATGGTGGCCAGGTCCTTGTCGCTGTAGAACTCCAGGCGCTGGACGATACCGAAGCGGTCACGCAACGGGTTGGTGAGCATGCCGGCACGGGTGGTAGCCCCCACCAGGGTAAACGGTGGCAGGTCGAGCTTGATCGAACGGGCTGCCGGCCCTTCGCCGATCATGATGTCGAGCTGGAAGTCCTCCATGGCCGGGTACAGCACCTCTTCGACGACCGGCGACAGCCGGTGGATCTCGTCGATGAACAGCACGTCGTGCGGTTCGAGGTTGGTCAGCATGGCCGCCAGGTCGCCGGGGCGCTCCAGGATCGGCCCCGAAGTGCTCTTCACCGACACGCCCATTTCATGGGCAATGATGTTGGCCAGGGTAGTCTTGCCCAGCCCCGGCGGGCCGAAGATCAAGGTGTGGTCGAGCGACTCGCTGCGGCCACGGGCGGCCTGGATGAACAGCGCCATCTGCTCGCGCACCACCGGCTGGCCGATGTAGTCGTCCAGGCTCAGCGGGCGAATCGCACGGTCCTGGACCTCTTCGCGGTCGCGGCCACTGGCGGCGATCAGGCGGTCGGCTTCGATCACTTGGTAATCATCCCTTTAAGGCTGCGGCGGATCAGTTCTTCACTGCTCAGGCCGGCCTTGTCTTTGATCGCGGCGATCGCCTTGCTGGCTTCCTGCGGCTTGTAGCCCAGCGAGACCAAGGCGCTGACGGCATCAGCCTCGGCGCTGGACTCGCTGGCGGCCGGCAGCGGGCCATCGGACACCAGGGTGAACATGGCCGGGGAGGTTTCCCAGGCCTTGAAGCGGTCCTTGAGCTCGACCAGCAGGCGTTCGGCGGTTTTCTTGCCGACACCGGGCACGCGCACCAGGGCCGAGGTGTCCTGGGCCTGCACGCAGCGCACCAGCTCGTCGACTTCCAGGCCGGACATCAGCGCCAGTGCCAGCTTCGGGCCCACGCCGTTGAGGCGGATGAGCTCGCGGAACAGCTCGCGCTCGCGCTTTTCGGCAAACCCATAGAGCAAGTGGGCGTCTTCGCGCACGACCAGATGGGTATGCACGGTGACGGGTTCGCCCAACTTGGGCAGACGGTACAGCGTGGTCATGGGAACTTCCAGTTCGTAACCCACGCCGTTGACGTCGATAATCAGGTGCGGCGGCTGTTTCTCCGCCAGGGTGCCGCGCAAACGTCCAATCACGTTCCGATCCTTCCTCTCGGGGAGCCGGTCAAAGACCGCTCAACCCTATCAGCAAATGCAACGGGTGAACGTATCACCCGAACAAAATGTGTATCAGCGCATGAAGCGCCTACAGACGCAAGCGCCCGCCGCGTCGCCGTGCCGTGGCCAGGCCATGGGGCACCAGGCTGGAACGGGTGTGGGCGTGGCACAAGGCGATGGCCAGGGCGTCGGAGGCGTCGATCTGCGGCTTTTGCGTCAGTTTCAGCAGGTGCATGACCATCATCATCACCTGCTCCTTGTTGGCCCCACCGGTGCCGGCCACCGCTTGCTTGACCTGTGTGGCGCTGTATTCGGCAATCTCCAGGCCGGCCTCGGCAGCAGCAACGATGGCCGCGCCGCGGGCCTGGCCGAGCTTGAGCGCCGAGTCGGCGTTACGCGCCATGAACACGCGCTCGATGCCCATGGTCACCGGTTCGTGCTGGGCGATGATTTCACAGACACCACGAAAAACGATCTGCAGCCGCTCGTGCAGCTCGCCGCTGCCGGTGCGGATACAACCCGACGCCACGTACTCGCAACCACGGGCGGTCTGGCGTACTACGCCGTAGCCGGTGATGCGCGAACCGGGGTCGATACCAAGAATCAGAGTCATAGTGCCTGTCGTTCAAAGCTCACGGATCAAGACCATTGGGGCCGCTGCGCGACCCATCGCCGGCAAGCCAGCTCCCACAAGTACAGTGCAGACCTGAATAAATGCACTGTACCTGTGGGAGCTGGCTTGCCGGCGATGGGCTGCGCAGCGGCCCCAATAGCAGCCTTGACTCGAAGGGTCAGGAGACCTTAGCCGATATTTTCCATGATCTCGTCGGAAATCTGGGCGTTGGAGTAGACGTTCTGCACGTCATCCAGGTCTTCGAGCATGTCGATCAGCTTGAGCACCTTTTCGGCACCGTCCTGGTCAAGCTCGGCACTGGTGGTCGGCTGCATGACGATTTCCGCGTCATCGGCCTTGAAACCGGCCTCTTCCAGAGCGTTACGTACCGCATAGAAGCTGTTGAACGAGGTGAACACGTCGAACGAGCCGTCATCGTTGGCCACCACGTCGTCGGCATCGGCCTCCATCGCCGCTTCCATCAATGCGTCTTCATCCACGCCCGGGGCAAAGCTGATCTGGCCTTTGCGCTCGAACAGGTAGGCCACCGAACCGTCGGTACCGAGGTTGCCGCCACACTTGGTGAAGGCATGGCGCACGGCGGCGGCGGTGCGGTTGCGGTTGTCGGTCATGGTCTCGACCATGATCGCCACGCCACCCGGACCGTAACCTTCGTAGCTGAGCTCTTCGACGTTGTCGCTTTCGTTGGTGCCAGCACCACGGGCCACGGCGCGATCGATGATGTCGCGGCTCATGTTGGCGCCCAAGGCCTTGTCCAGCGCCAGGCGCAGGCGCGGGTTGGATGCCGGGTCAGCACCACCCTGCTTGGCAGCCACGGTCAGCTCGCGGATCCACTTGGTGAAGACCTTGCCTCTCTTGGCATCCTGGCGCTCTTTGCGGTGCTTGATGTTCGCCCACTTGGAATGACCAGCCATAACGACTCCGAATCCTTTGAATCACAAACAGCCCCGCCCCTGTACGGGGCGGGACGGGAAAATACCTGCGCCGAAACGCAAAGGCGCATCCATGTGGATGCGCCCGGGGACCGCTTACTCGACCTTGGTCTGTTCGCGCAGTCGGATGTGCAGCTCGCGCAGGGCCTTGGCGTCGACCAGGCCAGGGGCCTGAGTCATGACGCACGCGGCGCTCTGGGTTTTCGGGAAGGCGATCACTTCACGGATCGACTGGGCGCCGGTCATCAGCATGACCAAGCGGTCCAGGCCGAAGGCCAGGCCACCGTGAGGCGGTGCACCGAACTTCAGGGCGTCGAGCAGGAAGCCGAACTTCTCTTCCTGCTCCTCTGCTTCGATGCCCAGCAGGCGGAACACAGCCTGTTGCATCTCTTTGCGGTGGATACGGATCGAACCGCCACCCAGCTCAGTACCGTTCAGGACCATGTCGTAGGCACGGGACAGGGCTGTGGCCGGGTTGGCCTCGAGCTCTTCCGGCGAGCACTTCGGCGCGGTGAACGGGTGGTGCAGCGCGGTGAAGCTGCCGTCTTCGTTCTCGTCGAACATCGGGAAGTCGACGACCCACATCGGTGCCCACTCGCAGGTGTGCAGGTTGAAGTCGTTGCCAACCTTGATGCGCAGTGCGCCCAGGGCCTCGCTGACCACCTTGAACTTGTCGGCACCGAAGAAGACGATGTCGCCATCCACCGCGCCAACGCGATCGAGGATCACATTGAGGTTGGCTTCAGGGATGTTCTTGACGATCGGCGACTGCAGGCCTTCAACGCCCTTGGCACGCTCGTTGACCTTGATGTACGCCAGGCCTTTGGCACCGTAGATGCCGACGAACTTGGTGTACTCGTCGATCTTGCTGCGGGGCATGCTGGCGGCGCCTGGCACGCGCAGGGCGGTAACGCGGCACTTCGGATCGTTGGCCGGGCCAGCGAATACCTTGAAGTCGACATCCTTCAGCTGGTCGGCAACGTCGACCAGTTCCAGCGGGTTACGCAGGTCTGGCTTGTCGGAGCCGTAGCGGCGCATGGCTTCTTCGAAGGTCATGTGCGGGAATTCGCCGAATTCCAGGTCCAGCACTTCCTTGAACAGCTTGCGGATCATGCTCTCGGTCAGGCCCATGATCTCGCTTTCATCGAGGAAGCTGGTCTCGATGTCGATCTGGGTGAATTCCGGCTGGCGGTCGGCACGCAGGTCTTCGTCACGGAAGCACTTGGCGATCTGGTAGTAGCGGTCGAAGCCGGCGACCATCAGCAGCTGCTTGAACAGCTGGGGCGACTGCGGCAGGGCGAAGAAGCTACCGGCGTGGGTACGGCTTGGCACCAGGTAGTCACGCGCGCCTTCCGGGGTGGCACGGGTCAGAATCGGCGTTTCGACGTCGAGGAAGCCGTTTTCATCGAGGAAGCGACGGATGCTGGTGGTGATGCGCGAACGCAGACGCAGCTTCTCGGCCATTTCCGGGCGACGCAGGTCGATGAAGCGGTAGCGCAGACGGGTTTCCTCGCCGACGTCGGAGTATTCGTTCAGCGGGAACGGCGGGGTTTCCGCTTCGTTGAGCACGGTCAGCTGGTAGCCGAGGATCTCGATGGCACCGGAGGCCATGTTGGCATTCACCGCACCGTCAGGGCGCTTGCGCACCTTGCCGGTGACCTGCACGACGTACTCGCTGCGCACGCGGTCGGCGGCGGCGAAGGTTTCGGCGCGATCCGGGTCGAACACGACCTGGGCCATGCCTTCGCGGTCACGGATGTCGAGGAAGATCACCCCGCCGTGGTCGCGGCGACGATGGACCCAGCCGCAAAGGGTGACTTCCTGGCCGTCCAGGCTCTCGTTCAGTTGGCCGCAATAATGGCTGCGCATCATGATGGTGGTTTCGCTTCTCGTGATTCGTGTATTCGGTGGAGGCCTTGGCCGCCCGGAGGGCTAATACTGCAAGACCCGGTCACAGCATTCAACTCAGTCGGCCTTGTCGCCGCCTGCAAGATTCTTTTTCGCCCCGGTCTTGAAGTCGGTTTCGTACCAACCATTACCGCTCAGGCGGAAGCCAGGCACCGACAGCAGCTTCTTCAGCGCCGGCGCCTGGCAGGCCGGGCAATCGGTCAGCGGCTCGGCGCTGATCTTCTGCAGTGCTTCCATGCGGTGCTCGCAGGCTGCACATTGATAGTCATAAAGGGGCATGGGTGTCTCTCGTCAACCATAACGCTGGCTGCCGGGGCAGCAAAAAGCGGGATTATATATGGTTAGCAAGCACTGCGCAGCCCGCCAGGCGATCAGCGCACACTTGGCGGGTCTTGCAGCCAGGCAACGCAGATTACCCGAATCAGCCCACTGAAGTTGCGCACCCCACCCTGGCGCAGGTGCACTTCGCGGTCCACGTAGGACAACACCGCACTGACCGAGCAGCGGTTGGCGGCGGCGATGCGCTCCAGGATGCCCCAGTAGACGGCCTCCAGGCGCAGACAGGTGGAAAAACCGTTGAGCCGCACCGAACGTGACACCGGCTGCGTCTGCAACATGTCGAAATCTGCCTTGAACGGATCAATGCACTGTTTTCCTGGCCAAGTCCCCTGGCCAGCCACACGCTTGCTCGCTTGCATCATGCGCCCTACTTCCTCGTCACCGGTAACAGGCGACCAATGAAGCGCTGGGCAGCAGGTTTAAAGCAGCAGCAAAGTCTTCCCGCACAAACACTCGATTCCGGAGCGCGAGGAAAACACTGTGGGAGCGGGCTTGCCCCGCGAACACCGGCAAAGCCGGTGCCATACACCGCGCGGCCTCATTCGCGGGACAAGCCCGCTCCCACAGGTTTTTGTCACAGCTCTGGGGTATTTATTTCCCGTCGAGCAACACGCGCAGCATCCACGCGGTTTTCTCGTGAACCTGCATGCGCTGGGTCAGCAAGTCGGCAGTCGGCTCGTCACTGACTTTGTCCACCACCGGGAAAATGCTGCGCGCAGTACGCACCACGGCCTCCTGACCCTGGACCAGCTGACGGATCATCTCGTCCGCCGGGGGTACGCCTTCCTCCTCCTTGATAGAGGAATGCCGTGCATAGAATGCATAAGACCCCGGCGCAGGGAAGCCCAGGGCACGAATGCGCTCGGCAATCGAATCGACTGCCAGCGCCAGTTCGGTGTACTGCTCTTCGAACATCAGGTGCAGGGTGCGGAACGACGGACCGGTGACGTTCCAGTGAAAATTATGGGTTTTCAGATACAGCACATAGGTATCCGACAACAGGCGGGACAGCCCATCGACGATGGACTTGCGATCTTCTTCACTGATACCGATATCGATTGCCATTGAAGTTCCCCTTTCCATAAGGCTTGAGACTCAAGCGGACGCCGACCACTGTAGCAACACTTGACCCACACCGCCTGTGACATGGCGCAACACATCGCCCTCCGCGGCCTGCGGTTTGAGTAGCCTTCGGCTTTGCTGTTAAATAGGCACCGTGCCACCCGTGCGGACTGTCATTGCCGGGTGCATAGGCTGGCTTTTCACGTGTTCGCGCTCTACACCTCATGCGCACCGTGCTGCCAGCTCTTCCTGTGATCTGCCTTATCAACTGTGAGCCAACCCCATGTTCAAGATCGTCCATCTGGTGACGGGCGTGGCAGCCTTGCTGCTATCGCTCATACCCAGCCTGAAAACCGATGCGACACCCTTCCTGCAGCAACCCGACGCGGTCTACCTTGCGCTGCTCGGCCTGCTCAACCTGGTCCTGGCCCCAGTCGTGCCGCTGTACTACCGCGGCGCCCGCCAGCAGTTGCAGCACCTTGCCTGCGCCCTGCTGGTGGTGGCTGTGGTGCTGCAGACCCTGACGTTGCTGGCCCGCCCGGAAATGGGCAACCTCGCGGCGCTGGTCTGCGCGGCACTGGCCGTGGCCCTGCACCTGGCGGTGGGCTTTGCCCGCAGCCCGCGCAAGGCACGCAGCAGCCAGCATACCGCCCAGGATGGCGGCAACCGTGATACCGGCACCGTGAAGTGGTTCAACACCTCGAAAGGCTTTGGTTTCATCTCCCGCGATTCGGGTGATGACATCTTCGTGCACTTTCGCGCCATTCGCGGCGAAGGCCACCGCATTCTGGTCGAAGGCCAGCGCGTGGAGTTTTCGGTGATGCACCGCGACAAGGGCCTGCAGGCCGAAGACGTGGTGGCTGTTACCCGCCGCTGATTTTCTTGCAATAGCCCTCCCTGTGGGAGCGGGCATGCCCGCGAATCAGGCAACCCGATGCATGGCACCGGCTTCGCCGGTGTTCGCGGGCATGCCCGCTCCCACAGGATTCGTGCTCCAGTAATACAGGCACTCCGGCCAATTGGATCAATAATGGGGCGGCGGGGCCTCTTCCCCTTCGCTGCCGTACTGGCCGACCATCTCTTCATGCCGCTTGATCAATTCGGCCACCTGTAATTTCAGCCGTTCGATCACCTGCGCCTGCTCGACTACCACATCATTCAGCGCCTGCAGGGTGTCATCCTGGAACGCCTGCCGGGTTTCCAGTTCGACGATACGCAATTCCAGCGACATGTCAGGCCTCCTGATAGCCAGCAAGTTGCAGCCCACGCAGGCGCTGGCGAATGGCTTGCAACTGGTCGTCGCTATAGGCCACAGCCGGGCACTTGCCCCATACCGGTGCAGGCCAGGCGGCGTCGTCACGCTGGCGTACGATCACGTGCATGTGCAGCTGGCTGACCACATTACCCAAGGTGGCCACATTCATCTTGTCAGCGCCGTAGCTGGCCTTCAGCGCTTCAGCCAGAAGGGTGGTTTCCTGCCACAACTGCTGCTGCTCCGCCGTATCCAGCTCGAACAGCTCGCTGATCCCGGCGCGCTTGGGCACCAGGATGAACCATGGGTAGTTGGCATCCTTGCTCAGCAGAAGCTGGCACAACGCAAACTCCCCCAGCAACAGGGAGTCCTGCTGCAAACGCGAATCCAGGACGAACACGGCATATCTCCTTCAGGCAAAAACAACCCGCTTCAAGCGGAAAACAGGCCTGCAAGGATACCTTGCACATTCCCGGTAACACAGCGCTACTTTTCGCACCAAAATGAGGCCGCCTGCGCATCATCGCCACACTCGTCACCCCACAAATGACTCTGGATGAACAAGTTGCGGTAACACATTGACTTTCATGACAGCTTTTTAAATTTTAATGATTCTCGACTCCAACACGCCCCCAGACAGCCTTCGCCCCGTGTTTACGGCACTTTCCGACCCTCGGTAGCAGGTTTTGTGAAAATTTCATGAACTGTTGCGAATTTTGAGCACGCTTGTTGCATTCCCTTCACGCCAAGTCGGCACGACATCTGCAATGGCCGGTGTACGCGACAAATAACAACAGCGGCATTGGTTACCAGGGAGTTTCCTTAGCCAGAATCCGTAGTTACAGATTCGTTACGGCGAAAGGCACAACGCTGGCGTTATACGGCCCATAACCCGGGGCGTGATTTGCGACATGGAAATACCTAAAAGCGACATGGTGAAAAAGTTCCGAAAAGAGTCTTTATAGCCATATCGCCAACAACAGTCAGCGTGCTATACATTTTCGCCGACATAACAAGAAAGAGCTGCACCCTATAACTAAAACACTTGGGCGCAGCGGTACTCTTCCTAAAAACCAAAGGAGCAAATCACGATGCGCGTGATGAAGTGGAGCATGATCGCCCTGGCCGTTGCGGCAGGGACCTCGCAGTTGGCAATGGCCTCGGCACAAGACGAGTCCAAAGGTTTCATCGAAGACAGCAAGCTGAACGTCAAGACCCGCATGCTGTACTTCAGCCGTGACTTCCGGAACGTCCCGAATGGCGCCCAGAGCCGCGTTGAAGAAACCGGCCTCGGCTTCCTCGGTACCTTCGAATCGGGCTTCACCCAGGGCACCGTAGGCTTCGGCGTCGATGCCATCGGCATGCTGGGCATCAAGCTGGACAGCGGCAAAGGCCGCGCCGGCACCGGTCTGTTCCCACAAGGTTCCGACGGTCGCTCGCAGGATGACTACTCCGAAGGCGGCGGCGCAGTGAAAATGCGCATTTCCAACACCGTGCTCAAGTTCGGCGACCAGTTCACCGCACTGCCAGTACTGGCTACCGACGACAGCCGACTGCTGCCGGAAGTTGCTGAAGGTGGCTTGATCACCAGCAACGAAATCGATGGCCTGACCCTGCATGCCGGTCACTTCACCGCGCTGAATGCCCAGGCCCAGACTTACCACGACAGCCTGAACCTGACCGAGGCCAATGTCTTCGGTGGCACCTACGCCATCAACGACAACCTCAGCACCAGCGTTTACTACTCGCACATCGAAGATCACTTCCGCAAGTGGTACGGCAACATCAACTGGGCGCTGCCGATCAGCGACAAGCAAGGCCTGGTGTTCGACTTCAACATTTATGACACCAAGTCGATCGGCAACAACCTGACCGGCGCATTCGTCAGCAAGGCCGACGGCAGCAACGAACTCGACAACATTGCAGCCAGCCTCTCGGCCGCCTACAACATTGGCGCCCACACCTTCACCCTGGCCTACCAGAAAGTCAGCGGCGACGGCGACTACGCCTACGGCGTCGACGGTGGCGGTACGATCTTCCTGGCCAACTCCGTGGCCCGCTCCGACTTCAACGCCGAAGACGAGAAGTCCTGGCAGGCACGCTACGACCTGAACTTCGCCGAATACGGCGTACCAGGCCTGACCTTCATGACCCGTTACGTTCGCGGTACCGGTGCAACCACCCGCACCACCGACGACGGCAAGGAATGGGAACGCGACATCGACGTGAAGTACGTGCTGCAAAGCGGCCCGGCCAAGGACCTGAGCTTGCGCGTACGTCAGGCCACCTACCGTTCGGGCGATGGCGTTTACTACGGCTCCCCATCGATCGACGAACTGCGTCTGATCGTGGAGTACCCGCTGAGCATCCTGTAAGCCTGGCTTGCAGTGCCCCGCACCTGAAAAAGCCCGGCGATCTCGCCGGGCTTTTTCTTGGCTGACAAGCGGCCCGCCCTGGGGCATCCTGTACGCCTTCGTTTCGCCCCCGTACAATGCGGGGCTATTTCAACGTCTTAGGCAATCGACACGGCTAACCATGCGCACCAGTCAATATTTGCTCGCCACCCAGAAAGAAACCCCTGCCGACGCAGTGGTCATCAGCCATCAGCTCATGCTGCGTGCCGGCATGATCCGCAAACTGGCCTCCGGCCTGTACACCTGGCTGCCGATGGGCCTGCGGGTAATGCGCAAGGTCGAGGCCGTGGTGCGTGAGGAAATGAACGCCGCCGGCGCCCTGGAAGTGCTGATGCCAAGCATCCAGCCTGCCGAGCTGTGGCAGGAGTCTGGCCGCTGGGAGCAGTACGGCCCTGAGCTGCTGCGCCTGAAGGACCGCCACCAGCGCGACTTCTGCGTTGGCCCGACCCACGAAGAAGTCATCACCGACCTGGCCCGTAACGAGCTGTCCAGCTATAAACAGCTGCCGCTCAACATGTACCAGATCCAGACCAAGTTCCGTGACGAGATCCGCCCGCGCTTCGGCCTGATGCGCGGCCGCGAGTTCATCATGAAGGACGCCTACTCGTTCCATGCCGACCAGGCTTCCCTGCAGGAAACCTACGACCGCATGCACCAGGCGTACAACAACGTATTTACCCGCCTGGGCCTGGACTTCCGCCCAGTGCAGGCTGACACCGGCTCGATCGGCGGCAGCTACTCGCACGAGTTCCACGTACTGGCCGACTCCGGCGAAGACGACGTGATCTTCAGCGACAGCTCCGACTACGCCGCCAACATCGAGAAGGCCGAGGCCATCCCGCGTGAAACCGTGCGCCCTGCCCCTACCGAGGAGCTGCGCCTGGTCGACACGCCAGAGGCCAAGACCATCGCACAACTGGTGGAAAACCATGGCCTGGCGATCGAGAAGACCGTCAAGACGCTGATCGTGCGCGGTGCTGAAGAAGGCAAGCTGATTGCCCTGATCGTTCGCGGCGACCACGAGCTGAACGAAATCAAGGCCACCAAGCTGGAACAGGTTGCCGACCCACTGGTCATGGCCTCTGAAGCCGAATTGCGCGACGCCATTGGCGCCGGCGCCGGTTCGCTCGGCCCGCTGAACCTGCCGCTGGAATGCATCATCGACCGTTCGGTTGCCCTGATGAGCGACTTCGGCATCGGCGCCAACATCGACGACAAGCACTACTTCGGCGTGAACTGGGAGCGCGACCTGCCGGTTCCACAGGTCGCCGACCTGCGTAACGTGGTCGAAGGCGACCCAAGCCCGGACGGCCAGGGTACCCTGGTGATCAAGCGCGGCATCGAAGTAGGCCACATCTTCCAGCTGGGCACCAAGTACAGCGAGGCGCTGAAGTGCCAGGTACTGGGCGAGAATGGCAAGCCGGTCGTACTGTCGATGGGCTGCTACGGCATCGGCGTGTCCCGCGTGGTCGCCGCTGCCATCGAGCAGAGCTATGACAACAAGGGCATCATCTGGAACGACGCCCTGGCACCGTTCCAAATCGCTCTGGTACCGCTGCGCTACGAAACCGACGTGGTCCGCGAGGCCACCGACAAGCTGTACGCCGAACTGACCGCCGCCGGCTTCGAAGTGCTGCTGGACGACCGCGACAAGAAGACCAGCCCAGGCATCAAGTTTGCCGACATGGAGCTGATCGGCATCCCACACCGCATCGTCGTCAGCGATCGCGGCCTGGCCGAAGGCAACCTGGAGTACAAGCACCGCACCGAGCAAGACGCCCAGGCGTTGCCGCTCAATGAAGTGCTGAGCTTCCTGCAGGCCCGCGTTCGCCGCTGATAACCAATGCACGAGTGATCATGTTCAAGCGAAGTACCTTTACCCTGGGGGGCGCCGCACTGTGCGGCGCCCTGCTCGTCAGCGGCTGCGCCAACCAGATGTCCCAGCGCAGCGACCATGAGGAGCGCGTCGAGCGCAAATTGCTCGAGCACACCCTGCAGATCGATGTCGGCGAGCCGAAGGTGATGGAGCTGCCGCAACGACGTGTGCGCGTGCATGAGCAGAAACGCTTCGAAGTCACCGAGTTCGAAGTCACCCGTCGCTATGACCGCTACACGCCTTACCAGCCCTGGCGGGAGGTCTACGAGATCCCGCTGGGTGCAGTGGCCGTGGTAGCGGGCGTCGGCGCCAACGTGGTCAACGTCTTTGCCTTGGGCAACCTGCCGGAAAGCATCACCCATGACTGGCTGAGCTATGGCGTGGACGGGCTCAACCCGTTCATGAACGTGCCGTCCAACGGGCGTGCCCAGCAGAACCTGGCCGGGATCAGCGAAGTGCAGAAAGGCAAGCGCGAAGAATCCACGAGCGTGCCCTGGAGCGAACGCCTGGTCGAGGTCAAGGCCGGCAAGATGACCCACGAACTGACCACCGACAGGAACGGCGTGCTGCGCCTGAACCTGCTCGACAGCCCGTTCTCCGAGCAGAACCTCAACCACGTCGGCACTTTGCACCTCCAGGTACTCGACGAGGACAACGCGGTTCGGGGTGATGCCAGCCTGCTGGTCAGCGCCACCCTGCGCAACAAGCTGCTCGAAGCCCATGAGCTGATCTTCGACGACCTTGAAGATGACGATGTTGGCCAATGGGTACATCGGGTCAAGCGCCTGTCGGAGCTGGGCCTTGAAGAAGAAGCCAGCGAAATGGAACAAAGCCTGATCGAGCTGACCCGCAACGATCCGGAGCTGCAGCAGGAGTTTCTGCAATCGCTGACCAAGGCCACCGGCCGGTTGGTGGCAGATCCCGGCGCGCAGTAACCCGCCTGTGCAAGCAACTGTCTTGTGCTGCTTGCTCTGGCCCCATCGCTGGTAAGCCAGGCCCCATAAGTACGGCGCATTGCTTGAAGGCCTTGCGATCAATGTGGGAGCGGCCTTGCGTCGCGAAAGGGCCGCACAGCGGCCCCAGGACTTCAGCAGTGATGCATGAATTGCTGGGGCTGCTTTGCAGCCCTTTCGCGACGCAAGGCCGCTCCCACAAAGGCCGTGCAGCCGCGCCCCGCCTGTCTAAACTGGCGGGAACAGCTCCAACTGTTCATGCGCTCCGCGCAAATCGCGCAGCCTCACCCCTACCCCCAGCAAGCGCACCGGCTTGCCACCACGGGCGAACGCCTGCCCCAGCAGCTGTCGATAACTTTCAAGGTCCCGCCCGGCCCCTGCCTGCTCCATCGTGGTCTGGCTGAAGTCATGGAACTTGACCTTGACGAACGGTTTGTCCGGCCGATAACTGCTGTCCATACGGGCGATGCGCTCGTTCAGGCTTTCCAGCAGCTCTGGCAGCCGCGCCAGGCAACTGGCCAGGTCCGGCAGGTCGGTATCGTAGGTGTTTTCCACGCTGACCGACTGCCTGCGGCTGTCATTGTGTACGGCGCGGTCATCAATACCCCGCGCCAGCCCCCACAAGCGCTCGCCAAAGCTGCCAAACTCACGCACCAATGCCAGGCGCGACCACTCACGCAGGTCAAGGCAGGTTTCAATGCCCAGCCGCGTCAGTTTATCTGCCGTCACCTTGCCCACCCCATGCAGCCTGGCCACCGGCAACGCGGCGACAAAAGCCTCTACCTCGCCCGGGGTAATCACGAACAGCCCATTGGGCTTGCGCCAATCACTGGCAATCTTGGCCAGGAACTTGTTTGGCGCCACGCCTGCCGACACGGTGATATGCAAGGTGCGGGAGACACGCCGACGGATATCCTCGGCGATGCGCGTGGCACTGCCCGAATACCACTGGCTGTCGCTCACATCCAGGTAGGCTTCGTCCAGCGACAAAGGCTCGATCAGCTCGGTGTAGTCGCGGAAGATCGCGTGGATTTCCCGCGAGGCCTCACGGTAGGCCTCGAAGCGCGGTTTGACGATCAACAGGTCGGGGCACAGCTTCAGCGCATGGCGTGACGACATGGCGGAGCGCACACCATAGGCACGCGCCTCATAGTTGCAGGTGGCGATCACCCCGCGGTGCTCGGGCGAGCCCCCAACCGCCATGGGCCGCCCGGCCAGGCGCGGGTCGTCACGCATCTCGATCGCGGCGTAGAAGCAATCGCAGTCGACGTGGATGATCTTGCGCAAGGACATGGATGGCCGTCAGCACTGTAAATTCATACAGATAGTATCGCATGCGACCTACCTGAAACACCTCACCCGCTGCATCACCCGACAATCTGCCTGAAAGCCCCGTCGCGCCTGAGCCGCTTGCTGCTGGCGAGCGCTAAGGGTTTGAACAAAAAAGGGTTTTTCAATGAAACTGCTTGACACCGTGGCGTAAATCCGTAGAATTCGATCTCACAGACGCGGGATGGAGCAGTCTGGTAGCTCGTCGGGCTCATAACCCGAAGGTCGTCGGTTCAAATCCGGCTCCCGCAACCAAGTTCAAGAAAAGGCCACTGTTCATACAGTGGCCTTTTTCTTTGCCTCAAAAAAAGTAAAACCGAAAAACCTTTGATAAATCAAAGCTTAGCGCTTGACACACCCTCAGCAAACTGTAGAATGCGCCCCACAGACGCGGGATGGAGCAGTCTGGTAGCTCGTCGGGCTCATAACCCGAAGGTCGTCGGTTCAAATCCGGCTCCCGCAACCAAGTTCAAGAAAAGGCCACTGTTAACACAGTGGCCTTTTTCTTTGTCCGCTGAAAAGTATTGTCGAAAAAACTTCGACAAATCAAAGCTTAGCGCTTGACATACAAACCACACGCTGTAGAATCCGCCCCACTGACGCGGGATGGAGCAGTCTGGTAGCTCGTCGGGCTCATAACCCGAAGGTCGTCGGTTCAAATCCGGCTCCCGCAACCATATTCGTCAGAACAAACCCCGCCTGTGTAACAGCAGCGCGGGGTTTGTTGCTTCTGCCCTTCCTGCTTTTCGTCGCCTCGTTTTCCCCTACCCTCCAGCCAACCCACAGGCTTGAGGCATCGTGCCCTGGATGAACTATCTTTAACCCTGCCAAGCCGCTGAAAGCGTCTGAGGCCGGAGTAACATTGGATACGTTTTCCTAAGGGACTTTCACTTGGCCGTACCTCCCCTCTACCTCGCGCTGTATGCCCGAGGCAATCCATGACTTCACACACCCCCGAACCTCCGGTGCCACTCGCCTCGGCGCTACCCGGTGCCGTACAGCGTCTGCCCTTGCTCGAACGCGTCAGCCGCTACCGCCAGCCCATCGGCCTGGCAGTGACCCTGGTGCTGTTCACCATGGCGTTGATTGCCTGCCGCCACTTGCTGAGCGAGCTGGACATCTATGCCTTGCACGATGCCATGCTCAGCGTACCGGCCCAGTCAGTGCTGGGGGCCCTGATTGCAACCGTGATCGGCTTCGTGATCTTGCTGGGGTACGAGTGGTCGGCCAGCCGCTATGCCGGCGTGAAACTGCCAGCACGCAGCCTGGTGCTGGGTGGCTTCAGCGCCTTTGCCATCGGCAACGCCATTGGCCTGTCAATGCTTTCGGGCGGTTCGGTACGCTACCGCCTGTATGCACGCCAGGGGCTGGGTGCTGGCGAAGTCGCACGCATGACCGTGTTTGCCAGCCTGTCGCTGGGCTGCGCGCTGCCACCCCTGGCCGCCTTGGCAACGTTGAGCGACCTGCCGGCAGCCTCGACCGCACTGGGGTTGGCGCCAGGCCTGCTGGCAGGTATCGCCGCCGCCGTGCTGGTGGCGTCCGCCTTGCTGGTGTTCGGCTTGTACCGCCGGCGCCTCGCCGAACAGCCACTGGCCAATAACCTGCTGGTGCAACTGGGCCGCCGCACACTGCGCCTGCCCGGCGCACGCCTGGCCGCCCTGCAATTGCTGATTACCGCGCTGGATGTGGCAGCCGCCGCCACCGTGCTGTACCTGCTGCTGCCCGAAGCACCACCCTTCGGCGCGTTTGTGCTGGTGTACCTGCTGGCCTTGGCCGCAGGCGTGCTCAGCCACGTACCGGGCGGCGTCGGGGTGTTCGAAGCCATCCTGCTGGCGGCCTTTGCCGACCAGCTCGGCGCTGCGCCACTGGCGGCCGCCCTGCTGCTGTACCGGCTGATCTACGTGGTGCTGCCACTGCTGCTGGCCTGCGTGCTGCTGCTGGCCAATGAAGCCCGGCGCCTGCTGTTCGCACAGCAGGCCATCAAGGCCGCCTCCGGGATGGCCGCACCCATCCTGTCGATACTGGTATTTCTGTCCGGGGTGGTGCTGCTGTTTTCCGGCGTCACGCCCGAGATCGACACGCGCCTGGAGCACATGGGCTTTCTGGTGCCACACCGGCTGATCGATGCCTCGCACTTTGGCGCCAGCCTGATCGGCGTGCTGTGCCTGCTGCTGGCCCAAGGTCTGCGCCGGCGCCTGTCCGCGGCCTGGCTGCTGACCACCGTGCTTCTCTTGGTCGGCGCCCTGCTGTCGCTGCTCAAGGGCTTTGACTGGGAAGAGGCTTGCCTACTGACCCTCACCGCGGCCCTGCTGGCCCTGTTCCGGCGCTCGTTCTACCGCCCCAGCCGCCTGCTGGAGCTGCCATTTTCGCCGGTGTTCCTGGTGGCCAGCGCCTGTGCGGTCGGCGCATCGGTGTGGCTGCTGCTGTTTGCCTACCAGGATGTGCCCTACAGCCATCAGCTGTGGTGGCAGTTCACCCTTGATGCCGATGCCCCGCGCGGCCTGCGCGCCGCCATGGGCAGCGCCTTGCTGCTGGCTGCCTTGGCGCTGACCTGGCTGCTGCGCACCGCGCCGCCGGTGATCCACTTGCCCAACGAGGAAGAACTGCAGCGCGCCAACCGTATTCTGTTGGCCTCCGACCAGCCCGACGGCGGCCTGGCCCTGACCGGCGACAAGGCGTTGCTGTTCCACCCGCGCGACAATGCCTTCCTTATGTACGCCCGTCGCGGCCGCAGCCTGGTGGCCCTGTACGACCCGATCGGCCCGCCCCAGGAGCGCGCCGAAATGATCTGGCAGTTCCGGGACCTGTGCGACCTGCACCACGCCCGACCGGTGTTCTACCAGGTGCGCGCCGAAAACCTGCCGTTCTATATGGACATTGGCCTGACCGCACTGAAGCTGGGCGAAGAAGCCCGGGTCGACTTGCGCCGCTTCGACCTCGAAGCCAAGGGCAAGGAGATGAAGGACCTGCGCTACACCTGGAACCGCGGCGGCCGCGACGGCCTGAGCCTGGAAATCCACGAGCCCGGCCACGCCCCACTGGCAGAGCTAAAGGAAATTTCCGACGCTTGGCTGGGCGGCAAGAACGTGCGCGAGAAAGGCTTTTCGCTGGGGCGCTTCAGCCCGGAGTACTTGCAGCACTTCCGCATTGCCCTGATTCGCTTCCAGGGCCGGCCGGTGGCCTTCGCCAACCTGCTGGAGACCCACAGTAACGAACTGGCCAGCCTCGACCTGATGCGCGCGCACCCCGAGGCACCGAAGCTGACCATGGAGTTCATGATGATCGGCCTGATCCTGCACTATAAAAGCCATGAGTATTCCCGCTTCAGCCTGGGCATGGTGCCGCTTTCCGGCCTTCAGCCGCGGCGTGGTGCACCCCTGACCCAGCGCCTGGGCTCGATGGTGTTCCGCCGTGGCGAGCAGCTTTACAACTTCCAGGGGCTTCGACGCTTCAAGGACAAATTCCAACCGGATTGGGAACCCCGCTACATGGCCGTGCCGGCCGGGCTCGACCCGCTTGTGGCACTGGCCGATACTGCCGCCCTGATTGCAGGCGGCCTGACTGGATTGGTGAAACGTTGATGACCCGACGCTTTTGGCTGTACCTGCTGGTTCCCCTGCTGCTGGCCGCACTGGGCGGTGTGTTGGCGTTCTGGCTGTGGACGCGCCCGGCCCCCGAGGCGCGTCTGGAGCAATTGAGCAGCAATGGCACCAGCATCACCCGCGTGACCCCCGGTGTGCACCCCAAGGCCCGGGTGGCCATCGGTGTGCCACAGGATCAGGCGCTGACGGACAAGCAACTGCTCGACCTGAGCCAGGCCGGCGAAGCCCAGCTGGTGCAGGTGATTTTGCCGCCCAATGACTGCAGCAAGCAGCAACAGGTCATGGACCAGGCCCTGGCCGAGCTGCCGGAAAAGCCGACGCTGGTAGCCGGTATCGGCCCTGGCGCCGCCCAGGCCTGGCGCTGGCTGGCCAGCCAGAACGATGACAAGGCCCGGGCCATTTCTGTGGACTTCACCGTCGAGCAACCCGGCTGCCAGGCACCGCTGCCCAAATCGGCTGCCCACGGCCACTGGAATGTCGCCTGGAACGACAACCCGGATGACACCAGCGCCGCTTTCGTGCGCGATCAAGCCAATGCCGAAACCAGCATCAGCGACTACGACATCCACCTGCCACAAGTGCTCAAGGCCCAGCTGACCCAGGCCCTGATAGGCCACGACGGCAACGCCTTGGCCATCCCTGTGGTTGAAGTGCCGGCCGGGCAGACCACCGACACGGTCACCCTGTTCCTCTCCGGTGACGGCGGCTGGCGTGACCTGGACCGCGATGTCGCCGGGGAAATGGCCAAGCTGGGCTACCCGGTGGTGGGTATCGACACGCTGCGCTACTACTGGCAGCACAAGACCCCGGAGCAAAGCGCGGCCGACCTGTCCGAGCTGATGCAGCACTACCGGCAGAAGTGGGGTACCAAGCGCTTTGTACTGACCGGCTATTCGTTCGGTGCCGATGTGCTGCCGGCGATCTACAACCGCCTGCCGGTGGAGGACCAACAACGTATCGATGCGGTGATGCTGCTGGCCTTTGCCCGCAGCGGCAGCTTCGAGATCGAGGTCGAGGGCTGGCTGGGCAAGGAAGGCCAGGAAGCACCCACCGGGCCGGAAATGGCCAGGTTGCCAGCCTCCAAGGTGGTGTGCGTGTATGGCGTGGAAGAGACCGACGAGAGCGGTTGCACCGAGAAGACTGCGGTAGGTGAACGCCTGAAGCTGCCTGGGGGGCACCACTTTGATGAAAACTACCCGGCGCTGGCCAAACGCCTGATTGGCGAGATCGAGACCCGCCAAGGCAAGTCGAGCGTCGCCGAGCAGAACTGAGCTCTCACCTTTGGAAGTTTGACGCAGTCAATGTAGGAGCGGCCTTGTGTCGCGATAGGGGCGCGTAGCGGCCCCACGATTTCAGCTTCGCCGCCGAAATAGCCGGGACCGCTTTGCGGTCCTGTCGCGACACAAGGCCGCTCCCACAGGGATCGCGTCGAGTCTTGCCAACTCAGATCTCGACCTGGGTCCCCAGCTCGATCACCCGGTTCAGCGGCAGGTTGAAGAAGCGCAGGTTACCGTTGGCATTCTTCAGCAAGAACGCGAACAGGTTGCCCCGCCAGCGCGACATCCCCTCAAGCCGGGAAGCGATCACCGTCTCGCGGCTGAGGAAGTAGGTGGTGCGCATCGGCGTGAAGTCCAGATCGTCCAGGTGGCACAGCTTCAATGCCGCCGGTACGTCGGGCTCGTCCATGAAGCCAAAGTGCAACAGCACACGGAAGAACCCGTCGCCATAAGCCTCCACCTCGAAGCGCTCCTGCTCCGGCACCCGCGGCCGGTCCTCGCTGACCACGGTCAGCAGCACCACCTGGCTGTGTAGCACCTGGTTATGCAGCATGTTGTGCAGCAAGGCATGGGGCACGGCGTCAGACCGGGCGGTAAGGAACACCGCAGTACCTTCGACCCGGTGCGGCGGCTGAATACGGATACTGCTGATGAACAACGGCAACGGCAGCGCACCTTCGTCGATGCGCTCGACCAGGATCTGCTTGCCGCGCTTCCAGGTGCTCATCAGCAGGAACAGCACACCGCCAGCCAGCACCGGGAAGGCACCGCCCTGGACGATTTTCGGCACGTTGGCGGCGAAGAACAGCCCGTCGACAAACAGGAAGCCCACCAGTATCGGCACTGCCAGCACCGGCGGCCACTTCCACAACAGCAGCATCACCGCCGACACCAGAATGGTCGTCATCAGCATGGTGCCGGTCACCGCCACGCCATAGGCCGCCGCCAGCGCGCCGGACGACTCGAAGCCGATCACCAGCAGCACCACGCCCACCATCAGCGTCCAGTTCACAGCGCCAATGTAGATTTGCCCCTGCTCGTCGCTGGAGGTGTGCTGGATGTGCATACGCGGGATGTAACCCAGCTGGATGGCCTGGCGGGTCAGGGAAAAGGCCCCGGAAATGACCGCCTGCGAGGCGATCACAGTGGCCATTGTGGCCAGCCCGACCAACGGCAGCAGCGCCCAGCTCGGCGCCAGCAGGTAGAAGGGGTTGCGTGCCGCCTCGGGGTTTTGCAGCAGCAGTGCACCCTGGCCGAAATAGTTGAGCACCAACGCGGGCAGCACCAGGATGAACCAGGCCCGGGCGATCGGCTTGCGGCCAAAATGCCCCATGTCGGCGTACAGCGCCTCGGCACCGGTCAGCGCCAGCACCACGGCGCCGAGGATGGCCACGCCCATGCCTGGGTGAACCACGAAGAAGTTGACCGCCCAGCCCGGGTTGAAGGCCTTGAGCACTTCCGGGCTCTGCGAGATGCCGTGCACGCCCAATGCGCCCAGCACCACGAACCAGGTGACCATGATCGGGCCGAACAGCTTGCCGATCTTCTCGGTCCCGTGCTTCTGCACCAGGAACAGCGCCACCAGCACCACCAGCGAAATCGGCACCACCCAGTGGTCGATGCCGTCAAACGCCAGGCCCATGCCCTCCACGGCCGACAGCACCGATACCGCCGGGGTGATCATGCTGTCGCCATAGAACAGCGAAGCGCCGATCAAGCCGCAGATCACCATCAACGTACGCAACCGTGGATGGGCGGCCGTGGCCCGCCGCGCCAGCGCGGTCAGCGCCATGGTGCCGCCCTCCCCCTGGTTGTCGGCGCGCAGGATGAACATCACGTACTTGAACGACACCACCCACAACAGCGACCACAGGATCAGCGACAGGATCCCCAGCACGCCATCATGGTTGACCGGCACCCCGTAACCGCCGGTGAAGACTTCCTTGAGGGTATATAAAGGGCTGGTGCCGATATCGCCATAAACCACCCCGACCGCCGCCACGAGCAGGCCCAGCGACCGCGCCGCGCCCTGCTTCCCCGCGTGCCCGCCCTCGGCGTGACTGCTTGCCTGAACCATCGACCACTCCCGCAGACGGCCATCTCGGCCTTTAGTATTCACTCGCGCACCAGGCCCCCGAAGGCACCTTCACGCAACGGCGCGAAGCATAGCGCAGCGTTCGTCGTATTTCTGCTGGTCAAGCGACCTTGCGCTCGCTAGAATTGCGCACTTTTTGATCAGAGGCGCTAAAAGCGCCCGTCAAGATCGCCCGCGATTCCGGCCGGGCGACCTGCATTCAATACCGAGGTTAGTCATGTCCACCACGCCCGCCACCCCCAAGGTAGGTTTCGTAAGCCTGGGTTGCCCAAAAGCCCTGGTCGATTCCGAGCGCATCCTTACCCAGCTGCGCATGGAAGGCTATGAAGTCGTGCCCACCTACGAGGACGCCGACGTGGTGGTGGTCAACACCTGCGGCTTCATCGACAGCGCCAAGGCCGAGTCGCTGGAAGTGATCGGCGAAGCGATCAAGGAAAACGGCAAGGTCATCGTCACCGGCTGCATGGGTGTCGAAGAAGGCAGCATCCGTGACGTGCACCCCAGTGTGCTTTCGGTTACCGGCCCACAGCAGTACGAGCAGGTGGTCAACGCCGTGCACCAAGTAGTGCCGCCGCGCCAGGACCACAACCCGCTGATCGACCTGGTGCCGCCGCAGGGCATCAAGCTGACCCCACGCCACTATGCGTACCTGAAGATTTCCGAAGGCTGCAACCACAGCTGCAGCTTCTGCATCATCCCGTCGATGCGCGGCAAGCTGGTCAGCCGCCCGGTGGGTGAAGTGCTGAGCGAGGCCGAGCGCCTGGTCAAGGCCGGGGTCAAGGAGATCCTGGTGATTTCCCAGGACACCAGCGCCTACGGCGTCGACGTCAAGTACAAGACCGACTTCTGGAACGGCCGCCCGGTCAAGACCCGCATGCTCGAGCTGTGCGAGGCCCTGAGCAGCCTGGGTGCGTGGGTACGCCTGCACTATGTGTACCCGTACCCGAACGTCGACGACGTGATCCCGCTGATGGCCGCTGGCAAGATCCTGCCGTACCTGGACATCCCGTTCCAGCACGCCAGCCCGAAAGTGCTCAAGTCGATGAAGCGCCCAGCCTTCGAAGACCGCACCCTGGCGCGCATCAAGAACTGGCGCGAGCAGTGCCCTGAGCTGGTGATCCGCTCCACCTTCATCGTCGGCTTCCCGGGCGAGACCGAGGAAGACTTCCAGTACCTGCTGGACTGGCTGACCGAAGCCCAGCTCGACCGCGTGGGCTGCTTCCAGTACTCGCCGGTAGAAGGCGCCCCGGCCAACGACCTGGGCCTGGAAGAAGTGCCGGACGACATCAAGCAAGCGCGCTGGGACCGCTTCATGGCCCACCAGCAGGCCATCAGCACCGCCCGCCTGCAACTGCGCATCGGCAAGGAAATCGAGGTGCTGATCGACGAAGTCGAGGAACAGGGTTCGGTTGGCCGCAGCTTCTTCGATGCCCCGGAAATCGACGGCAGCGTATTCATCGATGGCGACCATGGCTTCAAGCCAGGCGACAAAGTGCGTTGCCGTGTAGTGGATGCCGACGAATACGACATGTGGGCAGAGCCCATCTAAAGCGGCTGAAACACGAAAAGCCCCTGCCCCGGCGTTCCCCGCAAGGAACGACCGGCGCAGGGGCTTTTTTAGTCAGAACGTGTGAAACAGCATCAGGCCTCCCTCTGCATCCGGGCTGGCATCAGAGAAGCCTTTGACCGCGTAGAGCTGGACTTTCCATTGCTGATTGAGCTTGTGGGTCAGGAACAGGGTGAGTTCCTTGATCTGCGAACCGGTCGAGACCACCTTCTGCCGCCAATCGTAGGAGGCGCCCGCAGAAGTACCTGCAGCCACAGGTAGGGCGAAGCCGAGGCTGACAAATACCGGGTCGTCGAAATCGCTGTCGGGCGGGTCGCCGAACTTCTTCCAGCCCAATGTCGCGAAGCCGGTGACCGGGCCAAAGCCCTTGGTGATGTCGACCTGGGCGGTGTAGTCGTATTCACCGGTGCCAAGGCACTGGTCTTCATCGGCAGTGGGGAATTTGACCTTGCCGATCAGGTCGAGCATCAGGCCGCCGTCACTGCCATCGAGCAGGGCATACCCGGCGCTTGCGACCGTGTCGCCCAACCCGCTTTCCACATCCCGGCAACCTCCGGGCAAGGGGTCACCATTGGGGCCTACTTCCGGGTTGGTGATGCGCAACCAGGGCACGGTGACCTTGTAGGTCATGGGGCCGGTTTCATATTTGCCGACCACGGGGACGTACCAGATTTCCGAAGTAGTACCCGTGCCATAGTCGCCACTTGAATAGTCCATGCCGATGGCGGTGCTGAAGGTGTCGGCCACGGTCGGCGCGGTGGTGCATGACAGCAGGCAGGCAAAAAGAGGGAGCGCGGGTTTCATCTGCACCTCAGTAACCTTTCGGGAAGTGTGGTCGGACTTACCCAGCCTAGTTGCCTAACGCCCGGATCGCTCCGGATGCTCTGCTTTTTCGATGGTCTCTACCTTTTCCGGCCTTTCGATGGTTTCGATTTTCTCGACTTTTTCCACCTTCTCGACCTTTTCAGGCTTTTCTACTTTCTCTACCTTTTCGACTTTTTCTACTTTCTCAACCTTTTCAGGCTTTTCGACCTTATCGACTTTTTCTACTTTCTCGACCTTCTCAACTTTTTCAACCTTCTCGACCTTCTCGACCTTTTCCACTTTTTCGACTTCAACCTTCTCTACCCGATCACCCTTGCCACTGTTGCTGCTCTCGGGCTGCTCCACGGTTTCGACATGCTCTGACTTGCCAGACTTGTCCACGCTTTCCGCCTTGCCGTGATCGCTGGTGTTTTCAACGGCACTGCGCCCACTGTGATCATCACTGCTTTCGCTGCGAACGCTGGTCGCCTCACTTGTTCCATGGCCGCTGTTGTCGGAGCCGCCTGAGTCACTGCTGCCGTGCTCGCTGCCATGCCCCGAATGGCCTCGGTCCGGGTTGTCAGCGCGGTCATCCTGGAATTCCACACGGGTTGCCCGCAACTCGTGAGTACCACTGAGCACGCCGCTCACTCGAACACGCTGATCGAGCGCCAACGCTGCAGGCTGCCTGCCGACCATCACGGTGCCCTGCCCCAGCGTCACATTGATGCCCGCGACCACCAGTTGCCGTGCCTGCACGCGCTGTACCAGCCCTTCGACCACCGCCTGCTGAACACGACCAGCAAACGGCAGGCTCGGGTCTGGGCGGGTTTGTGCCACTTCCAGCTGGCGCCCGGTCCACTGGCCGCGCACCAGCACTTCCCGCGTGGGGGCTACGCGGGTCCCCAGTTTCAGCCCCTGCAGGTTACCTGGGCGGTCGATTGCACCAATGGCGCTGGCCTCTCTGAGGCCCGGCGCCCGTTCGATACGGGTCGCCACCACTTCACCCGTGGCATCGCGCAGGCCGCTGACCCGAACCGGCTCGCCGGCACGCAGCCCTTCAGCCACCCGCGCGCCTGCGGCGAGCCGCACAGGTTGGCCCATCACCCGCAGGGGGGCCGAAGCATTGGGCAGCGCCGTCAGCGGCCCTTCGTAGACGTTGAGGATCGAGATACGCCCTGCCTGTAGACCGCGCTGGGTGGCAATTGCCTCCACCGCTACAACCTGCCCGATCGCCAGGTGAGCACTGCTGGCGGGTGCACCGTTTTCACTCACCGGCACGTCTTTGCCATAGTGCACTTCCATGCCATTGACGCAGATCGAGGCGAACCCGGTGATGGTGCCGACGATGCCGGTACCACCGGTACCGCCTGGGCGCAGGATCGGCGCACCGGTACCGCCTACCCCGCCGTTACCATGATCAAAGTAGGTGCCGTCCACACCTTCGGCCACCGCGCCAGTACCGCCAGTGCCGCCGGGGCGTTGCGGGAGGGGCGCGCCAGTGCCGCCGACACCACCGCTTTCACTGCGTACACCGGTACCGCCCGTCCCTCCCGGAAACTGCAGGCCTGCGGCACCGGCCATGCCCACTTCGTCGCGGCTGACACACACCGGCGCTGCAACAACCTCGGCAGGCGCCGCCAGGTTCAACCCCAGGACCAGGGCAAAGGCAACGGCACGGAGGCAGCGCGTGAGGGGGGTCATGGGCCTGGCGTCTTGGACAAATCGGGGTCGGTAGCTTCAGTGTAGAAATAAAGCCCGACAGTGATGCGCTGACGTTGCTCGACGCTGGGCTCATCAACGCCTTCCAGCTCTGCTGCGAGCCGGCTGAACGCCAGCAGCGTCTGCATGCCATCTTTGGCAACCACCTCCCGCACGTGCTCGACGCTGGCCGGGCTCAACGCATCGTAGTGCACACTGCGTTCAAAGAACGGCAGGCCCTGGCCACTGAGGTTGTGCACCGCGGCGCAGGCATGGTCATGCAGGTTGTGGCCGAAGTACGCGGCTTTTTCATCGAAACCTGTCTGCGGCACGAACGCCTGGGCTTCCAGGTGCACGCAGTCCTGCTCATCAAGCCGGACGATGCCAAGGCGCAACCACTCATCCAGCACCACACGCCCGCGTATATCAGTGCTGACCGTGGCCACCAGGGCATCGAATGAGCACTCGCCACCCACACTCGCCAAACGCGGCAGCGCCAGCGCCTGGCCAGGTGCCGAGCAGAACGGCGAAGCAGTGGTCCACACATTCACCAACTGCGCGCCCAGGGTGATGTTCTCCGGCAGAGCCGCCAGCGCCATGTCACCTTCGCTGCGCAGCCGCCGAACATCCTTGCGATGCACGCCTGTAAGCAGGCTGATACGGCTGTCAGTGGGCGGGGTATCGTCCAGGCGAAACTCGCGATGGGCTACGTCGACGAACACCTCCTTGAGCAGGTCGGCGAACATGGTGTAGCTCACCCCCTTGCGCAACATCAAGCGCACCAGCGGGCGCATGACGCGCCGCAGTGCGCTTAACATCGAAGGGGGTAAGGTTGGGCTAATCAACGCCAGTCAGCTCCTGCTGTTGTCATCACCCGGTTCGCCACCCACATGGTTGCCGTGATCATCACCAGGTTCACCACCAACGTGATTGCCGTGATCATCGCCAGGCTCGCCGCCGACATGATTACCATGATCATCCCCGGGCTCACCGCCAACATGGTTGCCATGATCGTCACCGGGCTCACCGCCAACGTGATTGCCGTGATCGTCACCGGGCTCACCACCCACGTGATTGCCATGATCGTCACCCGCTTCAGCATGGTTGCCGCTGCGCCCAGCGTTTGAATCACCGGCGCGGCCCAGGCCAGAGTTGCCATGGCCGCTGCCACTGTTGCCGGCATGACCGCCGCCGTCACCGCC
>NZ_JENB01000034.1 GCF_000708715.2 Pseudomonas putida W15Oct28
ATTGATAGTGCGGCTAAATGCGATGCTCAAGACCGGAACGCCCTGGAAGGAGCAAATAGCTCACTCGTAGGAGCAAGCCTTGCTGGCGTTGCCCGGCACAGCCGGGCCTAGGGCGCTACGCCCCCCATCGCCGGCGAGGCCAGCTTCCACAAGAAGACAGTTGCTCCCACACCTGAGGCTAGTGATCTCCCTGTAGGAGCGGCCTTGCGTCGCGAAAGGGCTGCATGGCAGCCCCGGGATTTCAGCATTGATGCACAAATCGATGGGGCTGCTATGCAGCCTTTTCGCGACGCAAGGCCGCCCCTACAGTTGATCGCGGTGAAAGATCAATACCCGGCTTGCTTCAGATTCATCGCTCGTGCCGCGCCATCCAGCGTAACAGTGCTGCGATCGGCACGCTGCGGTGAGCCTCGTGCCGGTAAGGTTTGCCTTCGGCGGTATAGCGTTCGCGATAGCGGCTGAGGACCAGGTTACGGCCGTCGGCAGACAACCTGGCCTCCAGTTCGTGCAGCAACAGCGGTTGCCGGGCGGCGCCCTCCAGGCGCCGGAACAGCAGCATGGCGGCCTGGGCGTCATTCATGGCCGATTACCTGCGGGCAGTTGGCTTGCCACGTTCCGGGCTTGCCGGCCTTGCCTTCTGCTACGAGATGGCGGCGTTGCTGCGCGGTGTAGTCGCGCAGCGCCAGGTAATAATCGGGCCAGGTTTGTAGCAGGTCGGTCAACGGGAGCGCGGCGGCACGGCTGTCCACCACGTGCCCAGCGGTGGCCACGGTACTGAGGGTGTCGACGGTATCGCTGTTGTCGCCGAACGGGTCCACCGCCAGGCTCAACACGCTGCCCGTTGCGTCGCGCAGGTTGTGTGTACCCAACAGCGGCAGTTCGACGGTGGGGCCATTGGCGACGCCCCAAACCCCGAAGGTCTGGCCGAAGTCTGACCTGTGCTGGCTCAAGCCCATGTTGCCTGCCACATCGACAACCCCCGCCACACCCAGGGTAGTGTTGAAGATGAAGCGTGTAAGGCTGGTCATTGCCCGTTCGCCGTTGCCCTGCAGCAGGTCATTGACGAACACCTTGGGCTCGCCGAAGTTGTTGGCAAAATTGTGCACGCCCTGCCGGGCGAAGCCGGGCAGCGTGCCATAGCCCCGGGCGACAGGGGCCAGCAGGTAGTCGTCGACCGTGCGGTTGAAGGCGAATACGGCGCGGTTGGCCGGCTCCAGCGGGTCACTGACCTGATAGGCGAGATTGCCGCAGGCGCTGGTGGCGTGTGCGCGTTGGCTACAGCCTCCGGCCGCGAGCAGCGACAATACCAGCGCAGCAGAGCGCGCCGAGCGTGAGGTGGATGATGAACGGGACATAAGTCATTCCTGGCAAGAACTGGCGGCGATGCTGCGCAATGTTCGTTGCCCGGTAATGTCTGAATCGTCTCGGCACTGACACTTTGTTTCCGGGTTGAAATATATGACGACTGCGGGGGCATGGCCTTAAAGTACGGGTTGTTTACCTCGTTTGTGGTGCGTGTTCGTGAGCCATTTGCTGATAGTCGACGATGATGTCGAGGTGCTTGACCTGCTGCAGAAGTTTTTTCGCCAGCATGGTTACGAAGTGGACGTGGCCCGGGATGGCCAGGGGCTGTGGCAAGCGCTTGACCGGCGGGTACCTGACCTGGTCATCCTCGATGTAATGCTGCCCGGCGACAGCGGCCTGGTGTTGTGCCAGCGGCTGCTGGCCGAACACAAGGTGGCGGTGATCATGCTCACGGCCATGGGCGAGTTGAGCGACCGGGTTGTGGGCCTGGAGCTGGGGGCTGACGACTACGTGACCAAGCCGTTTGCTGCCCGCGAACTGCTGGCACGCGTGAGGGCGGTTTTACGTCGGGCCGGCGAAACCGCAGTGGGCACGGCGGGCCACTCCAGTGGCAGCCTTGAGTTTGCCGGCTGGCAACTGGACGTGGTGCGTCGCGAGTTGCGCTCGCCGGACAACGTCATGATCCCCTTGTCCAATGGCGAATTCGAACTGCTGCTGGTGTTTGCCGAACACCCGCGCCGAGTGCTCAGCCGCCAGCAATTGCTGGACATGGCCCGTGGCGATGCCTACGACGCCTATGACCGCAGCATTGACGTGCAAGTAAGCCGGCTGCGCCGTAAGCTTGAAACCGACAATGGCCATGAACCCTTGATCCGTACACTGCGCAACGCCGGTTACCTGTTCACCCCCACGGTCGCGAAGCGATGAGCCTGTTTGCCAGGGCTCGCCAGGCCCTGCCGCAACCCCGAATCACCATTGCCCGGTGGATTGCGTTGACCACGCTGACGGCAATGCTGTTCCTGCTGCTGCTCAAGGGGCTGTTCAGCCTGCTGCTGAGCGTGTGGGCGCAACCACCGCTGCTGGAGAGCGGGGTGATCGAGAAGGTCGCAGCGGTGACCCGCATCCTCGATGCCGCGCCCATGGCGCAGCGTGCCACTATCGCCAGCGCGGCGGGTGATGGCTCTTATTCCGTGCGATGGTTGCGACGCCATGACGAGGCGGGGGTGCCAGCGTTGGTCGATGCCGAATTCCGCGAGGGCACGCCTATCCTGCGTGCATTGCTCAAGCGCCCGGATGCCAGGGTCGAAGCGTTCGAGCCGTCCGACATGCCGGAATATACCTCTGAACGAGGCTATGCCTTGATGATCGAGCTGACCGACAAGTCGTGGGTGCTGTTTCGCGCCACAGACCGCAGCTGGGGCTTGGACGAGCTGCCGCGCAACTTGATTGTCCTGGTGTTGATGCTGGTTTCCAGCCTGGCCGTCGCACTATTGGCCACGCGCTATCTGGCCAAGCCGCTGGAGCGCTTTGCCGAGGGGGTACGCCGGTTTGGCAAGGACTTCAACGCCCCGCCGATTCCGGTGGTTGGCCCGCACGACCTGCGTCAGGCCATTCTTGCGTTCAATGCCACCCAGGCCCAGCTCAAGCATTACCTGAACGACCGTACCCAGATGCTGGCGGCAATCTCCCACGACTTGCGCGCACCGCTAACGCGCATGCGCTTGCGCGCCGAGTTCATCGACGATGCCCAGCTACAGGCCAAGTTGTTCAAGGACGTCGACGAGATGCAGGCGATGGTCGACGCCGCGCTGGCGTTTTTCCGTGATGATGCGCGGCTGGAACAGACGACCGTATTCGACCTGGGCGAGTTGCTGCTCACCGTGGTAGACGATTTCAAGGATGCGGGTGTCGAGGTCGGCCTCAGCGGGCCGCGCCGTTGTGTGTATACAGGGCGGCCGGTGGGTATCAAGCGGGTGTTGGTCAACTTGATCGACAATGCCGCCAAGTACGGCCGCGAGCCATCGGTGGTGTTGGCGGTAAGTGCCAGGCAGATCGAGATAACCGTGCAGGACCGCGGCCCGGGCATTGCGCCGGCGCTGCAGGAGCAGGTATTTGTGCCGTTTTACCGTATCGAAGGCTCACGCAACCGCGACACTGGCGGTGTGGGGCTGGGCCTGCCCGCCGCACGGGCCATCGTGCTGGAGCAAGGCGGCAGCCTGACCCTGAGCAACCGCCCCGGTGGCGGCTTGCAAGCCAGGGTCGTGCTGCCACTGGGTTGATCAGAGGCCCAGCTCGCTGAGCCCGGGGTGGTCATCCGGGCGGCGCCCAAGCGGCCAGCGGAATTTGCGTTCGCCTTCGCTGATGGGGTGTTCGTTGATGCTCGAATGGCGGTTCTGCATCAGCCCGTCTTCGGCAAACTCCCAGTTTTCGTTGCCATAGGCACGAAACCACTGGCCGCTGTCGTCGTGGTACTCGTAGGCATAGCGCACTGCGATGCGGTTGCCGGTGAAGGCCCACAGTTCCTTGATCAGGCGGTACTCCAGTTCGTGGTTCCATTTACGGGTCAGGAATGCCTCGACCTCGGCACGCCCACGGGGGAACTCGGCGCGGTTGCGCCAGACCGTATCAGGGGTATAGGCGAGTGCAACTTTGGCCGGGTCGCGGCCGTTCCAGCCATCTTCGGCCAGGCGGACCTTTTCGATGGCGCTTTCGCGGGTGAAGGGCGGAAGGGGTGGGCGGGACATCGCGGTACTCCTCGGGTCGGTTTACGTGTAGCAGATTAGCCGCCGATGCCCGAATGAGAGAATGGATGCGCCAGGCACTTCATAATTGCAGCGCGTGGAACAATGCATGATTTCATGCCTGGCGCAGTCCCTCTGTACCGGCTTACATCAGTCCCAGGCCGGCGCCAGGCCGTCAGGGCTGACCTCGCGGCCATTGCGTTCGAGCGTGGCGATGCGTGCCATGTCGTCGGCGTCCAGCTTCAGATCACGGGCGAGCAGGTTGCTGGCCAGGTTCTCACGCTTGGTTGACGAGGGGATCACCGCGTAGCCCAACTGCAGGGCCCAGGCCAGTGCAACCTGGGCGACTGTGGCCTTGTGCTTGGCTGCGATTTCGGCCAGTACCGGGTCTTTCAGCACCTTGCCGTAGGCCAGGGTCATGTACGAGGTGACGGTAATGCCCTGCTCCTTGAGAAACGCGGCCAGCTTGCTGTTCTGCAGGTACGGGCTGAGTTCGATCTGGTTGGTGGCAATTTCGCCCTTGCCGACGACGTCGATGGCCTGGCGGGTCAGGTCGATGTTGAAGTTGGACACACCGATCTGGCGGGTCAGCCCCAGCTTCTTCGCTTCGGCCAGCGCAGTCATGTACTCGCGCAGCTCCACGCCGTTGCCCGGCGCCGGCCAGTGGATCAGCAGCAGGTCGACGTGGTCGGTGCGCAGTTTTTCCAGGCTTTCACGCAGGCTGGAAATCAGCTTGTCGGCCGCATAGTTGTCGACCCAGATCTTGGTGGTGATGAACAGCTCGCTGCGCGGCACGCCGCTTTCGGCGATGGCTTGGCCGACTTCGGCTTCGTTCTTGTAGATCTGTGCGGTGTCGATGACGCGGTAGCCCAGCGCCAGGGCCGATTTGACCGAGTCGATAACCGCTTGGCCGGTGAGGCGGAATGTGCCGAGGCCGAAGGAGGGAACGTTCATGGAGTTACTCCAGAAAGGTGGGGGAGGATCATGTGACGACCAGTGTGCAGGTTCAGAAGGCAGCGAATAAGCGGCTGCTGCGTCAAAGTCATTTGAACGGTAGGCAAGAATCATTTTTCAAGCTGTGCCTTCGTTACATAAGTATGGCCAGAACAGGTTGAAAACTTGGTCAGCTGGCGCCTTTATCAAGCGGACAGGCTGACCATGACCACTTCAGTAATACCTGCTGACTCCATCGATGCGCTGATTGCCCGTCAGCTGCCAGGTTGGCTCAAAGGTGCTTCTACCGAGCACATGACATTGCTGCGCGCAGCTTCCCTGCGTCAGCAACGGGCGCAGGACCAGCTCAGCGACAGATTGCAGGCCATCCTGCCCCTGGATGAGTTCGCCGAGTCGTTGCTCAAAAGCGCGCTCGCGGCACATTCGATTACGCAGACAGACCTGCGCCTGGCCCAGGTCAATTTGGTGACGCTGCGGCCAAACCCGCCGATATCGCCTACCTTGCCATCCCCTTCGACTCGGGTTGAAAGCACCCAGTCGCTGCTTTCGGCGGCGCTCCACAACTTCCACGAAATTGAAACTCAACCAGGCTGGTTCGCCACAGGCTCGAAGTTGGTCAATGCAAGCGGAAAGCGGCTGCCAGTGAGCGCGGAGGTTTTTGTCCACCTCTGTCGCAGCCTCGACATCGGTCGGCATTATCAAAGCCATTTGAGGTCGCAGCTGGAAGCCGAAAGGATGCCCGGCCTGGCGGTCGAGGCCATCGTGGAGGAGGCGTTGAGCGCCAACCTGGAGGTTGCTGCGGTGGTCGCCAGGGTCAAGGGTGAAATTGATGAGCTGACCTATCAGCGTATCAACCGCATTGTGAACACAGCACCTTCAGCGCCCGCTGACAACACCGTGTTGAAGTGCCATACCCTGAGGCTGCTGGGCAAGAAGGTGATTGGCGCATTGGCGATCGAAGTGCGTCAGAACGCCCGTCTGCTTGGCGTTATCGCGTGGTTGCCCGAGGACCTCTATGCCCCCGTGAGTTGGCATGCCAGCTGGGACCTGTTGTACATGACGCTTGGCATGCGCTTGCGTAGTGAGGCGTATCGCCAGTACTTCCAGCGCTTCGTCGCAGAGCGTGATCGCGTCGCCCTCTACACGGCTCTAAACGCGCTGCTGAGCCACGGTAATACGGTGTTACCGCTCGAGCTGGATGGCCGCTGTTTTGCGATCGAGGGCGAGGTGTTTGCCGCGCTGCGCGAAGCCAAGCTCGACAAGATGCTGGATGACGCACGGGTATTGGCGGTATCAACAGAGGATGAGGATATCGCCGCCCGCCGCGCTCGCCTGCAGGGCTACCTGGACTTGGGTCTGAGCGTGGCAGGCCTGGCAGCGCTGTTTGTGCCCGTGTTAGGCCAGGCCATGCTGGGGCTTGCCGTAGTGCAATTGGCGGGCGAGGTATACGAAGGCTACCAGGATTGGCAGTTGGGTGATCGCAACGCTGCTTTGGGCCACCTGTTCAACGTGGCCGAAACGGTGGCGATGGGGGCGGTGACGGCTACCGGGGCGGCGGCGCTCGGCAAGCTTGCTCAGCGAGTGGCACATGTGGATGCCCTGGTGCCGGTAAGCCTCGCGGATGGCCAGTTGCGCCTGTGTGATCCGGGCTTGTCGGTTTATCAGCTTGATGACGTCGAGCTGATGGTAGGGCAGGCCATCAATGAAAATGGCCGTTCGCTGAGGCGCCTGCACGACGCTGTCTATGAGGTAAGCGAAGGCGACGATGGCGCATGGCGTATTCATCATCCATCGAGGCCGGGGGCTTATGTACCGGCGCTTGAGCACAATGGTGCCGGGGGATGGGTGCATGAGTTCGAGCAGCCGCAGCGCTGGCAGGACGCCGCCTACATGGTTCGCCGCCTTAGCAGCCGCACGGCGGCGGTTTCCGACGAGGCGTCAGCCGTCGCCTTGCAGGTCACAGGCTACGATGCTGACCAGCTGCGCCGGCTACTTCTGGAGAACGCACCACCGCCGGCGCGTTTGCTCGATGCCATCGAGCGCTGGCAACTGCACAATGATTTCCCGGCGCTGCGGGGTGAGGCATTCGAGGAGGTATTCAGCGAGCGGCAGGTCAACCCGCAGGCTGCGGACCGGGTGCTGATGCGGGATTTCCCCAGCCTCTCCCACCGCTGCGCACGGGAAATTGTCGAGCAGGCGAATAGTATCGAACTCGAGAGCCTGAACGACGCGGGTCGGGTGCCGCTCACCCTGGCGGAGCGTGCACGTTGGGCAGTGCGCGACAGCCGGATTGATCGCGCCTGTGCAGGGCTGCGCCAGTGCGCTGCGGTAAATGGTGATACCGAAAAGCTCACGCAGGGGGGCCTGGCCGATGCCTTTGCCGACCGAGAGGCGGCAGCCCGACTGATTGGGCTGGCACCGGTAGGGCAGGGGATACGCCCTCCTTTGCGGTTGTTCGATGGGCGTCTGGGCTACCCGCTCAGTGGCCACCTGTCGGGTACCCGCCAGGCACTGCGGCGCACGTTGAATCATGTGTTCCCGCTGATGAGTAGCGAGCAGCTGGAGTCATACCTGCAAGACCTGGCTCAACGGGGAATGGAGCCGTGGGACCATGTCAGCCAACTGTTGCAGGCCAAGGGCAGCCTCAAGCAGGCATTGCACACCTGGCGCAATGAACCGGGGTTGAACATTATTCGCCGCTTGAGTCGCATCAAGGTTGCCAGGCGCATTACGTCGAGCTGGCGGCGCTTGTCTCCCGGGGAGGTGGCGGGGGATTACCACCTGACCATCGTGGGTGACCGGGTGGGTGATCTGCCGGCCTTGCCTGACAACGTGGCGTTCGACCACATCACACACCTGACCCTGCGCGACATGCAGATGACCACCCTGGAGCCGGGCTTCCTAGGCCGCTTCAGCAAGGTGCGCAACCTGGACTTGCGCGGCAACCGGTTGACACGCCTTCCGCCGGGTATCGAGCATCTGGCCGAATTGAGAAACCTGCAGCTTGGCGGCAACCAGATAGTACTGTCCAACGCTGACAACCTGCGGCTAAGCCAACTTACGGGTCTGCGCTGGCTTGAACTGAACGGCAACCCAGTGGGGCTGCTACCGCCATTGGCATCCTTCCCGCTGTTGCGCCGGCTTTCATTGCGTAACACGGGCATGGGCGCCTTGCCCGCTGATCTGGCCAGGCACGGCAATCTGGAATTGCTGGACTTGCGTGATAATCAGATTCAGACGTTGCCCGAAGCACTGTCTGTGGTGCCGCTACGTTTGTTGCAGGGCCTGGAGTTGCACGAAAATCCGATCTCGGACGAGACCCTCCAGCGCCTGCAATTGGCCAGAGCGGCTGCCGGTACGCCGGAGCGTCGAGCGCTGGCCCACGCTTCACCGAGCCCGAGTGCTGCGGCCCCCTGGTTGTCAGGCTTTACCTCCACCCAGCGCGAATTGCGGTTGACGCGCTGGAATCGTCTGCGCCAGGAGGACGGCGCAAGCGATTTGTTTCGCTTTATCTCGGACCTGCGCGACACCACTGAATACCACACCCAACCCCGTGACCTTCGGGCGCGTGTATGGCAGATCCTCGAGGCCTGTGAACAGCATGCCGAGGTGCGCACGCGCTTGTTCGAACAGGCCAGTCGGCCGCGTAGTTGCAGTGACGAGTTGCTGCTGACGCTCAGCGAGCTGGAGGTGGGTGCGATGGTTGCCAGGGCTGGAGCCGCCGGTGATGGGTTGCAGACGGAGCGAGCGCTGGTGAGGCTGGGGCGTTCCTTGTCCCGCCTGGACAAGGTAAACGCGATCGCGGCCCGGCATGTTGCCGAACAGTTTTCGGACGACCCCGTCGAGGTTTACCTGACCTACCGTGTCAAGCTGGCGGACAGTCTCGACCTCCCTGCGCAGCCCGACCATCTGTCGTACGCGAGTTTCAGCGGGGTTGACCGTGAAGACCTGGACTTGGCACGCAGCGAGGTTCTGCAGGAGGAAACGCCACAAACCCTGGCTCAGTCTTTGGCAGACCGAACGTATTGGCAGGCCTACCTGAACGAGCATCAGGCCGCGCGATTTAGCCGCATGGACGAGCCTTTCCAGCAGCGTCTGGATGCGTTGTTCGAGCAATCGAAAACGCTGGGCGATACCGACTATCTCATGCAAACCGAGCAAATCAGTGCAGAGCGTGAGGTAGCGCAACGGCAGCTTTTACTTGAGTTGAGTGCTGAGGCCATTCAGCGCCAGGGCCTATGAACGAAACAGCCCGCCGAGAGGCGGGCTGTTCGCTGGAGCGGGACGATCAGCGGCGACGGAACAGCGGCAGCGGCTCGTCGGTGGCGGCCTGGTAGGTCACCGAGAAGTCCTTGAGGCTTTGCAGCGCGTCTTCCGGGTCCTTGTCGGCACGGATGGCGAACGCATCGAAACCGCAACGGGCCATGAAGAACAGCTGGTCGCGCAGTACATCGCCGATGGCGCGCAGCTCGCCCTTGAACTTGTAGCGGTCACGCAGCAGGCGCGCATTGGAGTAGCTGCGCCCGTCGGTGAAGGCCGGGAAGTTCAGTGCGATGACCTGGAAGTACTGCACGTCTTCGCCGATTTCTTCCGCTTCTTCGTCGCTGTCCAGCCACACGCCCAGGCCGCCGTCGCGGGCCTTGAGCACGTGGGCATGGTCACGCCATAGCTGCAGCGGCACGATGTAGTCGTCGCAGTTGGTCAGCTCGTCGAACGAGGTTTCCTTGGGCAGCAGGTGCCAGGTTTCGTCGACGATCTGGTTGTTCTTAATGATTCGCTGCATAGACGCGTTCCTTGAAGGGGTCGATGCCGATACGCTGGTAGGTGTCGATGAAACGCTCTTCCTCGGTACGTTGCTCGACGTACACGGCGATCAGCTTCTCGATCACATCGGCCATGGCATCCTGGGCGAAGGACGGGCCGAGGATCTTGCCCAGGCTCGCGCCGCGCGCGGCATTGCCGCCCAGCGATACCTGGTAGAACTCCTCACCCTTCTTGTCCACGCCGAGGATGCCGATGTGGCCCACGTGGTGGTGGCCGCAGGCGTTCATGCAGCCAGAGATGTTCAGGTCGATTTCGCCGATGTCGAACAGGTAGTCCAGGTCGTCGAAACGGCGCTGGATGGACTCGGCGATCGGGATCGACTTGGCGTTTGCCAGCGAGCAGTAGTCACCGCCCGGGCAGCAGATGATGTCGGTCAGCAGGCCGATGTTCGGGGTGGCGAAGCCGCCTTCGCGCAGTTCCAGCCACAGCGCGTGCAGCTGACGCTGCTCGACGTCGGCGAGGATGATGTTCTGTTCGTGCGAGGTACGCAGGAAGCCGAAGCTGTAGCGCTCGGCCAGGTCGGCCACGGCGTCCAGCTGCTTGTCGGTGAGGTCGCCCGGGGCAACGCCGGTAGGCTTCAGCGACAGGGTTACAGCGACGTAGCCAGGGCGCTTGTGGGCACGGATGTTACGCGAGCGCCAACGGGCAAAGCCTGGGTTTTCGGCGTCCTGGGCGGCGTAGTCGATGTTTTCGAGGGCCAGGTACTCCGGGTCGACGAAATGGCGCGATACGCGCAGTACTTCGTCTTCGGTCAGTGTGGTGCTGCCGCCGCGCAGGTGGACCATTTCGGCCTCGACCTTCTCGGCGAACACTTCAGGCGTCAGTGCCTTGACCAGGATCTTGATCCGCGCCTTGTACTTGTTGTCACGGCGACCGTAACGGTTGTACACGCGCAGGATGGCGTCCAGGTAGCTGATCAGGTCTTGCCACGGCAGGAATTCATTGATGAACGAGCCGACCACCGGGGTACGGCCCAGGCCGCCGCCGACCAGTACACGGAAGCCCAGTTCGCCAGCAGCGTTGCGCACCGGCTCCAGGCCGATGTCGTGCACTTCGATGGCGGCGCGGTCTTCCTGCGAGCCGTTGATGGCGATCTTGAACTTGCGCGGCAGGTAGGCGAATTCCGGGTGGAAGGTGGTCCACTGACGGACGATTTCGCACCACGGGCGCGGGTCGATGATTTCGTCTGCGGCCACACCGGCGAACTGGTCGGTGGTGGTGTTGCGCAGGCAGTTGCCGCTGGTCTGGATCGCGTGCATCTGCACGGTGGCCAGTTCGGCGAGAATGTCCGGAATGTCTTCCAGAGCCGGCCAGTTGTACTGCACGTTCTGGCGGGTGGAAATGTGCGCGTAGCCCTTGTCGTAGTCGCGAGCGATCTTCGCCAGGGTGCGGACCTGGCGGGCGCTCAGCTGGCCGTACGGCACGGCGACACGCAGCATCGGCGCGAAGCGTTGGATGTAGAGGCCGTTCTGCAGGCGCAGAGGGCGGAATTCTTCTTCGCTCAGCTCACCGGCCAGGTAGCGGCGGGTCTGATCACGGAACTGCTTGACGCGGTCCTCGATGATCCGCTGATCGTACTCGTCGTATACGTACATAAAAGTCCTGTCTCAGGCATGCAGCTATTCGCGCGCACGGCCGCGCACTCCGGTACGGAGCCGGGGAACGATATCAGAGTGCGGTTATGCGCTAAAGTGATGTTTTTGCATATGAAAAGAACCAAATGAACTATGTGAGACTGACTGCCATTTGTGCGCTGGCCGTAGCCAGGCGTTTATAATCCGGCGTTTGCTTCGCAGAGATGTGACCCCATGCTCAAGGCCCTGTGCCAAAGCTTGTGTCTTGCCCTGCCACTGGCAGCAAATGCGCAGGCGGCCTCGGTGGTGTTCCTCAACCCGGGGCTGTCCACCGAGACGTTCTGGACCAGCTACACCCGCTTCATGCAGGCCGCTGCGGACGAACTGGGCATGTCCTTGCGCGTGGAATACAGCGAGCGCCGCGCCGATCTGGCGCTGACCCAGGCCAGGGCGATCTTGAGTGGGGCGCAGCGGCCGGATTACCTTGTGCTGGTCAACGAGCAGTACGTGGCACCGGAAATCCTGCGCCTGTCGCGTGGCACCGGTGTGAAGCTGCTGCTGGTCAACAATGGCCTGACTGCCAGCCAGGCCCGCAGCATCGAGGCCCAGCCCGACAAGTATGCCGAGCCTTTGGGTACCTTGATGAGCAACGATGAGCAGGCGGGCTTCCAGATGTTGCACCTGATGGTCGCACAACTGCCTCGCGACGCAGGGGCGGTGGACCTGGTGGCCTTTGCCGGGTTCAAGACCACACCGGCCTCGCAGTTGCGCGAGGAGGGCATGCGCCGCGCCCTGGCCGACTTCCCTCAGGTACGCCTGCGCCAGGTGGTATATGGCGGCTGGAGTCGCGAGCGCGCCTATGAGCAGGCGCAGCAATTGCTGGAGCGGTACCCGGCCACCCGGCTGGTGTGGTCAGCCAATGACGAGATGGTCTTTGGCGCCATGCAGGCGTTCGAGGAGGCCGGGCACACACCGGGGCGTGACGTGCTGTTCGGCGCCGTCAACAGTTCGCCAGAGGCCTTGCGTGCGCGCATCGATGGGCGCTTGAGCGCGCTGATGGGCGGGCATTTCACCCTTGGCGGTTGGGCCATGGTGATGTTGCACGACGATGCCCAGGGGGTGGCGCTGAACCGCGGCGGCCCGCGCGTGCACAGTGCTCCGGTATTGCAGGCAATCGACCAGGCCAAGGCCAGGCGGTGGCTGAAACTGCTGGAGCGGCCCGACTATGGCGTCGATTTTCTGCATTACAGCGCCGAAGGGCGGCCGGCCAGTTACCAGTACCCGTTCCTGACGTCACCGGTCGACTATTGAAAGCCCCTGCTTGAGGGAAGGGCATTGCTCGTCTTAACTGCTGGTTGTGAAGTGCATTCCCATAACCACTACAAGAGGCAATGCAATGGGAAACTCAACCAAGGTCCGCAAAGCTGACAGCAGCGTCGATGCCTGGGCGATCCTCTGCCTGATCGTCCTGGTGGTGGTCACTGCCGTGTATTGGGTCAGCCACCAGTAGCCTTAGTTTCAAGACCGTGATGCAACCAGAGCGCCTGCGGGGGGGAATCCCGCAGGCGTTTTTGTTCTGCCTGTACTGGCCTCATCGCCGGCAAGCCAGCTCCCACAGGTGTAGCGTATGCCTCAAGGGCAGTGATGTACCTGTGGGAGCTGGCTTGCCGGCGATGAGGCCAGCACAGGCTAGCGAGTAAGGTGTAGGGCCAGTTGCACCAAACCGATCAGCACAGCAATGAACACCAGGGTGAACAGCGTCCCCAGCGCAATGAAATGGCTGGCCTTGCCGTGGGTGAAGTCGCGGGCGCGGTTCTTGCCGCTTTGCACGCCAAAGGCGGCGGCGAGGATGCTGTGCAGCATCTGCCAGAAGGTCGGGGGTTTGCCCTGGCTGGAATCGTCCATGGTGGCTCCTGAAGAATCAGAGGCAATCAGGGACAGTGTAGGTGGCCATTGGGGCCGCAAAGCGGCCCCAATAGTCTTAGTTGTCGTACCCGAGGTTCGGCGCCAGCCAGCGCTCGCTCACGCTCACATCCTGGCCTTTACGCGCGCTGTAACGTTCGATCTGGTCCTTGTCGACCTTGCCCACGGCAAAGTACTGCGCCTGCGGGTGGGCAAAGTACCAGCCGCTGACCGCCGCCGCCGGGAACATTGCAAAGTGTTCGGTCAGGAACACCCCGCTTGGCCCGGTTTCGCCGATGGCGGTGCCGTCGAGCAGGCGGAACAGGGTTTCCTTCTCGGTGTGGTCGGGGCAGGCCGGGTAGCCCGGTGCCGGGCGGATGCCGCTGTACTGCTCCTTGATCAGCGCTTCGTTGTCCAGGTGCTCGTCGCGGGCATAGCCCCAGTGCTCTTTACGCACCTGCTCGTGCAGCCACTCGGCACAGGCTTCGGCCAGGCGGTCGGCCAGGGCCTTGACCATGATCGAGCTGTAGTCGTCGCCTTTGTCCTGGTAAGCCTTGGCCACTTCCTCGGCACCGATGCCGGCGGTGGTGATGAACCCGCCCACATAGTCGGTGACGCCGCTGGCTTTTGGCGCAACAAAGTCGGCCAGCGACCAGTTGGGCTTGCCGTCCGGCTTGATGGTTTGCTGGCGCAGGTGGTGCAGGGTGGCCAGCGCCTGGCCGTCCTCGCCGTACACCTCGATGTCGTCATCGGCCACCTGGTTGGCCGGCCAGAAGCCGAACACTGCGCGGGCGCTGATCAGCTTCTCGTCGATCAGCTTGTCGAGCATCTCGCGGGCATCCTTGTACAGCGAGGTGGCAGCCTCGCCGACCACTTCGTCGGTGAGGATGCGCGGGAACTTGCCGGCCAGGTCCCAGGAGATGAAGAACGGGGTCCAGTCGATGTATTCGGCCAGGGTGCGCAGGTCGATGTCTTCCAGCACCTTGACGCCGGTGAAGGAGGGCACCGCTGGCTGGTAGCCGGCCCAGTCGTACTGTGGCTTGGCGGCGATGGCCTTGTCGTAGCTCAGGCGCTCGGTGCGGGCGCTGCGGTTGGCGGTGCGCTCGCGCACATCCACGTATTCCAGGCGAGTCTTCTCGACGAAGCCTGGTTTGAGCTCTTTGGACAGCAGCTGGGTGGCCACGCCGACTGCACGCGAGGCGTCGGTGACGTAGATGACCGCGTCGTTGCTGTACTTGGGTTCGATCTTGACTGCGGTGTGCGCCTTGGACGTGGTGGCGCCGCCGATCATCAGCGGCAGCTCGAAGCCCTGGCGTTGCATTTCGCGGGCAACATGCACCATCTCGTCCAGCGACGGGGTGATCAGGCCGGACAGGCCGATGATGTCGCACTTCTGTTCGCGGGCGGTTTGCAGGATCTTCTCGGCCGGCACCATCACGCCGAGGTCGACGATGTCGTAACCGTTGCAGCCCAGTACCACGCCGACGATGTTCTTGCCGATGTCGTGCACGTCACCTTTTACCGTGGCCATCAGGATTTTGCCCTTGGCTTCTGGCTTGTCGCCTTTTTCGGCTTCGATGAACGGGATCAGGTGCGCCACGGCCTGCTTCATCACACGGGCCGACTTGACCACCTGGGGCAGGAACATCTTGCCTGCACCGAACAGGTCGCCCACCACGTTCATGCCGCTCATCAGCGGGCCTTCGATGACCTCGATGGGGCGTGCGCACTGCTGGCGGCACTCCTCGGTATCCTCGACGATGTGCGCGGTGATGCCTTTGACCAGGGCGTGCTCCAGGCGCTTGCCGACCGGCAGCGAACGCCAGGCCTCGTTTTCGACTTCCTTGATGGCGCCGCCGCCTTTGTAGTCGTCGGCAATGGCCAGCAGGGCATCGGTACCTTCCGGCGTGCGGTTGAGCACCACGTCCTCGACCTTTTCACGCAGCTGGGCCGGGATCTCGTCGTAGATCTCCAGCTGGCCGGCGTTGACGATACCCATGGTCAGGCCGTTGCGGATGGCGTGGAACAGGAACACCGAGTGGATCGCCTCGCGCACCGGGTTGTTGCCACGGAACGAGAACGACACGTTGGACACACCGCCAGAGGTCAGCGCATGGGGCAGGTGGTCACGGATATAGGCACAGGCCTCGATGAAGTCGACGGCGTAGTTGTTGTGCTCTTCGATGCCCGTGGCAACGGCGAAGATGTTCGGGTCGAAGATGATGTCTTCCGGTGGGAAGCCCACTTCGTTGACCAGAATGTCGTAGCTGCGCTTGCAGATTTCCTTCTTGCGCGCGGCGGTGTCGGCCTGGCCGACCTCGTCGAAAGCCATCACCACCACGGCGGCACCGTAGCGCTTGCACAGGCGGGCGTGGTGCTTGAACTGCTCGACGCCTTCCTTCATGGAAATGGAGTTGACGATGCCCTTGCCCTGAATGCACTTCAGGCCGGCTTCGATCACTTCCCACTTGGAGGAGTCGATCATGATCGGCACGCGGGAAATGTCCGGCTCGCCAGCGATCATGTTGAGGAAACGGACCATGGCCGCCTGGGAGTCGAGCATCCCTTCGTCCATGTTGATGTCGATCACCTGGGCGCCGGCCTCGACCTGCTGCAGGGCGACTTCCAGGGCTTCGGTGTAGTTCTCTTCACGGATCAGCCGGGCGAACTTGGCGGAACCGGTGATGTTGGTGCGCTCACCCACGTTGACGAACAGCGACTGGCGATCGATGGTGAACGGTTCCAGGCCGGACAGGCGACAGGCCTTGGCGATCTCCGGGATCTCGCGCGGCTTGTATTTGCCCACGGCTTCGGCAATGGCCTGGATGTGGCCCGGGGTGGTACCGCAGCAACCGCCGATGATGTTGAGGAAGCCGCTGGCAGCGAATTCCTCGACCACCGCAGCCATTTCGGCCGGGGTTTCGTCGTACTCGCCGAAGGCGTTCGGCAGGCCGGCGTTGGGGTGGGCAGAAACGTGGGTGTCGGCCTTGGTCGACAGCTCTTCCAGGTAAGGGCGCAGGTCCTTGGCGCCGAGCGCGCAGTTCAGGCCCACGGAAATCGGCTTGGCGTGGCGCACCGAGTTCCAGAACGCTTCGGTGGTCTGGCCCGACAGGGTACGGCCGGAGGCGTCGGTGATGGTGCCGGAGATCATGATCGGCAGTTCGACCGCGTCGTCTTCGAACACCTGCTGCACGGCAAAAATGGCCGCCTTGGCGTTGAGGGTGTCGAAGATGGTTTCGATCAGGATCAGGTCGGCGCCGCCCTCGATCAGGCCACGGGTGGCCTCGATGTAGTTTTCTACCAGCTCATCGAAGGTGACGTTGCGGTAGCTGGGGTCGTTGACGTCCGGGGAAATCGAGCAGGTGCGGCTGGTAGGGCCGAGTACGCCTGCGACGAAACGCGGCTTGTCGGGCGTTTCCAGAGTCTTGGCATCGGCCACCTGGCGGGCAATGCGCGCGCCTTCCACGTTCAGCTCGTAAACCAGCGACTCCATGCCGTAGTCGGCCTGGGAAATCTGCGTGGCGTTGAAGGTGTTGGTTTCGAGAATATCTGCCCCGGCATCGAGGTAGGCTTTCTCGATGGCAGCGATCACGTCCGGGCGGCTGAGCAGCAACAGATCGTTGTTACCCTTTACATCGCTTGGCCAATCGGCAAAGCGCGTGCCACGATAGTCGTGTTCCTCGAGACGGTAGCTTTGGATCATAGTACCCATGCCGCCGTCGAGGATCAGGATGCGCTCTTTGAGGGCGTTCTGGAGTGCTTGGAGACGAGCGCTGCGGTCGGACATAGGAACTACCTGGTCGGGCAAATATCAGAAGGTGCGGAATCATAACAAAGTTGCGCGGTTTTTAGGCGCATCGCCCATTTGCATGAAAACTGCTCATGTTACTGGCGCGGTTACCAGCACCCACGAACGACCAGGCAACAATCGTGATGGCTTTCAAGAACCAGGACTTTTCGCACATGGTGCATCGTATTCTTGCCGGCGCCTTCGCCCTGCTCATCAGCGGCGTGGTGTTCGGGCAAGCCCCCCAGTCGAGCCCGGCTATTTCCTACACCCGGGACATTCAGCCGATCTTCACCGAGAAATGCGTGGCCTGCCACGCCTGCAACGACGCTGCCTGCCAATTAAAGCTGGAAAGCCCGGAAGGGGCGGTGCGCGGGGCCAGCAAGGTCCCGGTTTACGAGGGCGATCGCAGCCAGGCGGTACCCACCACGCGGCTGTTCTACGATGCCCATAGCGAAGAGCAATGGCGCAAGAAAGGCTTCTACTCGGTGCTCGACAACCAGGGCAGCCAGGCCGCGCTGATGGCGCGCATGCTGGAGCTGGGCCACAAGACCCCGCTCACGCCCAATGCCAAGCTGCCTGAGGAAATCGTCCTGGGCCTGAGCCGCAACAACATGTGCCCGTTGCCCCATGAGTTCGACGCCTATGCCGGTGCCCACCCCAAGGAGGGCATGCCGCTGGCGGTGACCGGGCTGACCGACAAGGAATACGACACCATGCGCCGCTGGCTGGCGGCCGGTGCGCCGGTGGAGTACCAACCGATCAAGCCAAGTGATACCGAAACCAGGCAGATCGCCGACTGGGAAGAACTGCTCAACCGCCCGGGTTCCACCGAGGCGCTGGTCGGCCGCTGGCTTTACGAGCATCTGTTCCTGGCGCACATCTACTTCGTCGGCGGCGAGCAGGGCCACTACTTCCAGTGGGTGCGCTCACGCACGCCCAGCGGCCAGCCTGCCGACATCATTGCCACGCGTCGCCCCAATGACCCACCCGGCACCGACTTTTATTACCGCCTGATACCGGTGCAGGGCGTGATCGTGCACAAGACGCACATCACCTACCCGATGGGGCCGCAGAAGCTCAAGCGGGTCAAGCAACTGTTCTACGCCGGCGACTGGCATGCCACCGCGCTGCCAGGCTACGGCCCGCGTCACCGGGCCAACCCGTTCGAAACCTTCGAGGCCATCCCGGCCGTGGCCCGCTACCAGTTCATGCTGGATAACGCCGAGTACTTTGTGCGTACCTTCATCCGCGGCCCGGTGTGCCGCGGGCAGATCGCTACCGACGTGATCCGCGACAACTTCTGGGCGCTGTTCCAGGAGCCGGCCTTCGACCGCTACGTCACCGATGCCGGGTACCGTGGCGAGGCCACGCCACTGCTGGCCATGCCCGGGCAGATCGATGACGTGGGCAGTGTGCTGAGCCTGTGGCATGCCTACCGCGACAAGCGCAACGCGTATGAAAAGCTGCGCCGCGACGCCTATGCCGACATGCCGGCGCCGGGCTGGTCGACCTTGTGGGCCGGTAACGACAACGCGCTGCTGAGCATCTTCCGCCACTTCGACAGCGCTTCGGTCACCAAAGGCCTGATCGGTGACGTGCCGCAGACCGTGTGGCTGTTCGACTACCCGCTGCTGGAGCGCACCTATTACCAACTGGCGGTCAACTTCGACGTGTTCGGCAACGTTTCGCACCAGTTGCAGACGCGGCTGTACTTCGACCTGATCCGTAATGGCGCCGAGGTCAACTTCCTGCGCCTGATGCCGGCTGACCATCGCCAGGCGATTCTCAGCGACTGGTACCAGAACAGCGGCAAGGTGAAGATGTGGATGGATTATGAAGACATCGACACCGACACCCCGAGTGGCATCACGCTCGACGCGCGCGACCCCAAGCGCGACTTCGGCCTGAAGCTGGTGCAGCGCACCGGCAGCCTGAATGCCTCGCCCGACCCGATCAACCGCTGCCAGGGTGCGTTCTGTTCACGGCCGCAGATGAGCGAAGAGTTCCGCAATGCCGAGCAGTCGCTCAGCCGCCTGGTGTCGCGCCCGGCCGCCGGGCTGAAGGTGATCAACCAGTTGCCCGAAGCGACCATGCTGCGCATCGAAGGGCAGGGCGGCCAGCGCCAGGTGTACAGCCTGCTGCGCAACCGCGCGCACAGCAACGTGGCATTCCTGCTGGGGGAGGCGTACCGCTACCAGCCGGGGCTCGATACCCTGACCCTGTACCCGGGCGTGCTCAGCAGCTACCCCAACTTCATCTTCAACGTTCCGACCACGGATGTGGCGGAGTTCGTCGAGGACATGGAGTATGCGAAAGACGATGCAGCCAGGTTCGAGCGCATTGTCATGCGTTGGGGCGTGCGCCGCAGTCACCCTGAGTTCTGGCGCTACTTCCATGACCTGAACAGCTTCATCAAGCAGACCACACCGGTGGAGGCGGGCGTGCTGGACATGAACCGCTATGAGAACCTCTGATCGGGTAGGCTGACCTTTCCGAGTACCCTGCGGTCGGAGATGGTGGGTGGTCCGGAGGCTGCTTTGCAGCCCCATTCGCGGGCTTGCCCGCTCCCACAGGATATGTGGTGCTTTCGGGTACGGCATGAGCCCTGTGGGAGCGGGCAAGCCCGCGAACGAGCGCAATGCGCTCGCAGGGCCTCAATACACCGGCAAGCGCAGGGTATTTCATGCTGTATTCGCTTCAGGCACTGCGGGCGTTCGCCGCCTGGGTGGTGGTTTGCCACCATTTCATGCAGATCTTCTTCGATTTCCACGCCACCGGCCCTGTCGGCCAACTGCTCACCGACCGTGGCGCCGTGGGGGTCGACATCTTCTTCGTCATCAGCGGGCTGGTCATCTACCTGTCGACCCGCGACAAAACCATCGAACCGCGCCAGTTCCTGCTCAATCGGGTGCTGCGTATCGTCCCTGCCTACTGGTTCTACACAGTATTGATGGCCACGTTGCTGCTGGCCTTCAGCCAATGGATGCCGCATCAGGAATTCGCCTGGCATCACCTGTTCCTGTCGATGCTGTTCATCCCGGCGGAAAACCCCGGTGGCTATGGCCTGTACCCGACCCTGAACGTGGGCTGGACGCTGAACTTCGAAATGTTCTTCTACCTGCTGTTCGGTTTGGCCTTCCTGGTTCGGCAGCGGCATCACCTGCTGCTGGTTACCGTCGCACTGTTACTGGTCAGCGAGGTGCTGGGCCGGCTGGGTGTGCTCAGCCGCTTCTACAACAACGACATCATCTACGAGTTCCTGCTCGGCATCGGCCTGGGTGTGTTGTACCGCCGTGGCCTGATCCGCCAGGGGCGTTGGCTGCCGCTGGTGCTGCTGGGGGTGGCGGGCCTGGCCATCTATCACCTGGATGCGTCCCAGCGCTTGCTGCACTGGGGCGTGCCAAGCGCGATGATCGTGCTGGCCTTCATCGCCCTGGAACCGCTCTTCCAGGGCAACCGGCTGCTCAAGGCCTTGGGCGACTGTTCGTATTCGGTGTACCTGATCCATGTGCTGGTGCTGTACGCCGGCTGGTTCGCCAGCCAGCGGCTGCATTTGAACCCGTATCTGGTGTTCGCCCTGTGCGTGCCGTCCATTGGACTAATGTCGTGGTTCAGCTACCAGTGGCTGGAGCGCGGCCTGTACCGGCGCATGCAGGCCTGGCTGGCGGCGCCACGGGGCCAGGCCGCGGAATATGCGCTTTCCCGAGTCAAATGCTAGGACTTTGTTCGAGGAGCCGGTTGGCGTACACTTGGCGGCAAGTCTGTGAGGAACCTACATGAGCGATATAACCATTACCGACGCCGCCCATGACTACCTGGCCGATCTGCTTTCCAAGCAGAACACGCCTGGCATCGGCATTCGAATTTTCATCACCCAGCCGGGCACCCAGTACGCAGAGACGTGCATTGCCTATTGCAAGCCGGGCGAAGAGAAGCCTGACGACACCGCCGTGGGTCTGAAGAGCTTCACCGCTTACCTGGACGCCGTCAGCGTGCCGTTCCTGGAAGACGCACTGGTCGACTACGCCACCGACCGCATGGGTGGCCAGCTGACCATCAAGGCACCGAACGCCAAGGTGCCGATGGTCAACGAAGACAGCCCGATCAACGAGCGCATCAACTACTACCTGCAGACCGAGATCAACCCCGGGCTGGCCAGCCACGGTGGCCAGGTCAGCCTGGTGGACGTGGTCGACGACGGCATTGCAGTGCTGCAGTTCGGTGGTGGTTGCCAAGGCTGCGGCCAGGCCGACGTCACCCTGAAGGAAGGCATCGAGCGCACGTTGCTCGAGCGTATTCCAGAGCTGAAGGGCGTGCGTGACGTGACTGACCACACCCAGAAAGAGAACGCCTACTACTAAGGCTGTGGCGCTCTTACAGGGTTTGTGTAAGGGCGGCTCTCTTAGCAACAAACTGTTACGGTTTCAACCCCTGCGACAACTGGCCGCAGCCCGTATTCAAAGGGCTGCAGGCCTTACCCGCGTTCGTCGGGTAGAACCGCTTTGGGTGTCATGCAAGAATGCCCCGGTTTTTCAGCCGGCCCGTCCCGAGGGCCGGCACCTTCCCTGTAAAGGATGGTTTCATGAATGATCTATTTACCCGGCGCGCGGTTGTCGCCGGGATGGGCGTTCTCGGGCTTGGCCTGCTGGCAGGCTGCAGCCCGGCCCGTGGGCTCGAGTTCAAGTACGGCAAGAACATGAGCAACGAGATCCTTGGGCGCAAGTTCCGCCTCAAGGACCCCCAAGGCAATGTGCGCACCCTGTCGAGCTTCTACGGCAGCATGCCGATGATCTTCTTCGGCTTCACCCAGTGCCCGGCGGTTTGCCCGACTACCCTGGCGCGCGCGGCACAAATCCGCAAGCTGCTGCGCGGTCGTGACCGCGACCTGTTCCAGGTGGTGTTCATCACCCTGGACCCGGAGCGCGACACCCCCGAAGTGCTCGATGCCTACGTCAAGGCCTTCGACCCGTCGTTCACTGCACTCACTGGCACCCCCGAAGAAATCGCGGAAGTGGCCAAGGAGTTCAAGGTGTTCTACGAGAAGGTCCCGGCCGGTGACACCTATACCATTTCTCACTCGTCCACCAGCTACGTCTACGATACGCGTGGCACCCTGCGCCTGAGCCTGGGCCATTCCCTGAATGCCAAGGAATGCGCCGAAGACCTGGTCACCCTGATGGAGATCTGCTGAATGTCGATGCAACCGATCAAACGCGGCCTGGCTGCCCTGGCACTGATGGGCCTGGCCCTGCCGGCCCTGGCCCAGACCACTGTGAGCGATGCCTGGGTCCGTGCCAGTGTGCCGCACCAGCAGTCCACCGGTGCCTTCATGACCCTGACCGCCAGCAGCGACAGCAAGCTGGTGAGCGTGGCTTCGCCCGTGGCCAAGACCGTGCAGGTGCACGAGATGACCATGAACGGCGACGTGATGGGCATGCGTGAGGTCAAGGCCGTCGAGTTGCCGGCCGGCAAAGCCGTGACCCTGGACCCGAATGGCCTGCATGTAATGCTAATGGGCCTGAACGATCAGGTGAAGGAAGGCGACAAGGTGCCCCTGACCCTGACCATCGAAGATGCCAAAGGGGCAAAGGAAACACTGGACGTGCAGGCAGAAGTGCGACCGCTAAACGCCGAGGCTGGCGGTGGGCATGACCACATGCACATGAAGCACTGACAGACCAAAGGGCCGCGCTTAGCGGCCCTTTTCTTTTTCAGCTGTGCCTTTCAGCTGCGTCTTTCAGCTACGAAAGCGCGGCAGCGGCCTGTCGAGTGTCAGCGACGTCAGGGTCTTTCGAACCTGGGCCTCATCGGCCTCCAGTGCCTTCAGGCTGGCGCGGATCTTGCCGGCGGCGGGCACATCGCCCTGCCGGTCGATCCAGTCGGCAATCTCCTTGCAGGCACTGTTCAGGCAGGCCTGGCGCTGGTTCATCAGCGACAGGAGGGTGGTGAGCTCTCTTTCGGACATGGCAGGATCCTCCATTCAGCCTTGACAGTGTAGCAGAGGGTAGGCGGGGCTCCTGCTGCCTTTGCAAGGGGCGTTACGACAGCTGGCTGCTCTAGAGGTGAAGGCTTCAGGCGGGTAATACAGATTGAGCGCATGCCTGCCGATACGCCCCCGGCGTCACCCCATACGCCTGTTTGAACTGTCGGCTCAAATGGCTCTGATCGGCAAAACCAAGGTCGAACGCCACCTCCGAAGCAACCAGGCCGCTTTTCAGCATTTCCCGGGCGCGTGCCAGGCGCCGCTGCTTCAGCCAGGCATGTGGCGGCAGGCCGGTGGCCTGGCGGAACACCCGGGCGAAGTGGAAGGGCGACAGGTTGACGGCCGCCGCCAGCGCTTCGAGCGAGGGCGGGTCGGCCAGTTGGCTTTCGAGCAGTTCACGGGCGCGGGCCACGGCCAGTGGTTCGTGGCCGGGGGCCGAGGGTTCGGCGCATTGCCCGTGGCGTTGCACCAGGGCCAGCACTGCCTGGCGCCAGGCGGTCTGTTGCTGCAGGGCGCTGGCGCCGTTTTCGGACAACTGATGCAGCTGGCTGAAGGCGATGGCCAGGGCCGGGTCGTGGATCACGCTGTCCTTGAAGCTGGGCATGCCGTGGCGGCCCAGTTCCAGTTCGTCCAGTACACCGGTGACCCGCTCGTGCTCGGGGTAGAAGCCGCGATAACGCCAGCCCGCCTCATGGGCGGTGGCGCCGGTATGCAGCTCGTCGGGGTTGATCAGCACCATGCTGCCGACCGGCGCCAGGTGCTCGCTGCCGCGGTGCCAGAAGCGCTGGGCGCCGGATTCGATCACCGTGAACACATAGCCTTCGTGCACATGCGGGGCGAAGCGCTGCTGGAAGTAGCGCGCGTGCAGCATCTCGACGTCGCCCAGGGCCGGCGCTTGCCAGAGGTGTGTCTGCTCGCGCAGGGGCGTGGTCATGCCAGCCAGCTGCGCAGAAGGAAGAAGATCAACATGCTCACCAGCATGCTCAGCAACACGCTGCGGGTCAACAGCACCAGGGCGATGGCCACCAGTGAACCCAGCAGGTAGGGGTTGAGCAGGCTCAGGTTGAGCTGGTGGTCGGGCATGAAGATGATCGGGCCGCAGATGGCAGTGAGCATGCCGGGCACGGCAAAGCCGAGAAACTGCCGGGCATTGGAGCTCAGGCGCAAGGGCAGGCGTGGCTCCAGGAACGCGTAGCGGTTGAGGAACACGATGGCGCCCATGGCGAAAATCAGGATCCAGGTCATGTACGTGCTCCGGCAAATTTTTGGCAGATAAACCCGGCGCTCATGCCCAGCAAGCCTGCGGCCACCAGGGCGGCCTCCCAATGCCAGTAGCTGAACAGCACCGAGCAGAACAGCGACACGGCTACGCACACCACGGTAGCCAGGTTGCGCACCAGCGGCGCGATCAGGGCGACGAAGGTGGCGACGATGGAAAAGTCCAGGCCGAGTTGATCGAGGTGGGGAATGTTTTGGCCGAGCAGGATGCCAGCCAGGGTGAACAGGTTCCAGGCGACGTAGAACGTCAGGCCTACCCCCAGGGCATACCAGCGGTTGAATTGCTGCTGGTCGTACTTGCTGGTCAACGCGAAGAACTCGTCGGTCAGCAGAAAGCCCAGGCCCAACCGCCAGCGCAATGGCTGGCTGGACAGCACCGGGCGCATCGACAGGCCATACAGCAGGTGCTGCGAGGTCAGCAGCAGGGTGGTGAGCAGGATCGACGCCAGGTTGGCGCCGCCCTTGAGCATGCCAATGGCAACCAGTTGCGCGGCACCGGCGAAGACGATGGCCGATAGCCCTTGCCCCTGCCAGGCACTGAGGTTGGCCTCGATGGCCATGGACCCGGCCAGCAGGCCCCAGGGGGCGACGGCCAGGGACAACGGCATGATGGCGATGGCGCCGTGGAGGAAGGCTTGGCGAGCGATGTGGGGCATGATGGCTGCAATGCGTGTACGAGGCAGGCCAGCATGCCAGACGGGGCGGGGGATGGCTTGAACGATCTTGCTGATCTGTGGGCTGTCGAGCGCAGTCCCTTGTAGGAGCGGCCTTGTGTCGCGATCGGGGCGCATAGCGCCCCCGGCAATATTGGCTGCGAAGCTCAAATCTTGGGGCCGCTGCGCGCCCCGATCGCGACACAAGGCCGCTCCTACACAGGGGGCGCGTTAGCTCGGTGTATTACGGATGGCGGGTCAGATGCTGTTGCGCCGTCACGCAGCCGTTGATGTCCACGGCTTTCTGCAGCAGGCTCAGGCGGTGCGCTGGGTCCAGGTCGCTAAGCAGGCGGTACACCTCGGCCTGGTAGTCGCGCTGGCGCCCCCACAGCATTTCCAGGCCTTGTGGCCGGCTGCGGCTGCAGGCCAGGCGGGTGGCCGGTTGCGGGTAGTAGGGGGCGTACACGGTGGCCATGCTGGGGATGGCCTCCAGCGCTTCGCGGTACTCGCTGCTGGCACTGTAGGGCCGGCACCAGGTGGCGATAGCGGGTGCGGGTGCGGCAAAGCCTTGCTTGAGGCTGGCTTCGAGCAACGGGCAGGCGGCATCCGGAATTTGCGCGGCGGGCAGGTAAGTCATGTAGTACAGCGCCAGGCGGTACTGCGCGACCGGGTGGCCCAGCTCTACCGACTTTTTCAACAGCGCAACCGCTGTCGGCAGGGTGTGGGCCATGGCCTGTCCCTGGCGGCTAAGCTCGGGGTCGGCGCCTACGGCGGTGCGCAGGGTGCTGGTATCGGCGCCCTGGTTGTCGGCCTGCTCCAGCAGCGGCAAGGCCTGGCGGTAGAGCAGGTCGGCGTGGGGGTCGATGCTCACCTCCAGCGCGTGCGCAGCCAGCGGCATCAGGGCGACCAACAGCGGGGGCAGGCGTCGCATGCGGCTCACAGGCAAGCCCCAGGGGCGGCCAGGCAAAGATGGACGGTTTCGATGTTAATCGCGGTCAAGCGTACGCCTCGGGAAAATCGGAACGACGGCCTATTCTAGCCACCCAAGGGGGGTGGCCGGAAGACCAGTCGACAACTGTCAGACGAGCTTGATCGGCGTGACCTTGCGTTGAGCGTGTTTTTCCTGGGCCAGGCCAAGCTTGGCGGTAATCACCTTGGCCAGGGCGTTGTTACCCAAATCATTGAGGTGCAGGCGGTCGATGAACAGGTCTGCGCCGAACACCGGCGAGCTGCTGAGCATGCTGTTCATGTCGTAGCAGGGCACCGGGTCGGCCTGGCTTTTGATGCGGCGGAAAAAGGCCGAGTGCAACTGGCTGTCGAATGCGCCGTCCAGCAGCCGGTCGAAGTTGGCCGGTTGCTGCTCCAGCGCGGCCAGCATGGCCTGCTCGCCAGCCGGCAGGGTATCCCGGCACCAGGGCAGCAACGGCTGCAGGATGAAGGTGAGGGTGGCGTGGCTGTCTGCCAGCAGCCGGTCCCACTGACGCAAGGTTCGGCCAATGCTGTCGGCAGCGCGAGCCAGGCGCTTTTCCGGCGGCGACAGCGGCCAACTGAGCGGGGCTTCGACCGCAGGCGTGCTCAAGGCCTGGCCGATGCGCCGCCAGAGTGACTGCCGGCGGGGTGGTGCGGCAGGCTGCATGCCTTCGCTGAAACTGTTGAGAAAGGCCTGGTAGGCCTTGGCGTGCTGTGGGTCGTTGGGGCTGGCGAGGACTTCGCACAGCGCTTCGTGGGCCAGGCTGTTGAGGCCGCTGAGCACCACCACGTGGCCGAGTTGGCCAAGGCGGTGCTGGTGAGTCAGAAACATCAGCAGTTCCTGGCCGGCATTGAGCCCGCAACCGGCCAGGCTCAGCCAGACCTCGCCGGTGAGCGCCGACAGGTGCGAGGCCACCGTGTGTTCGTCGGAGCTGGCGCCGATACCCAGGGCCGTGGAGCCGCCGACCAGCAGGTTGATACGTGAAGCGCCGCCGCGTTCGGCCGCCGAAAAGCGCTTGCCGGCGCAATGGCTGTAGCGCAGGCCAAGGGCATCGGTGTTGATGGTGCCAGACCGGTAGCCGGTTTCATGCACGTGCACGGTGTGTGGCGCTCGGCGGCTGCCCAGCAGCAGAAAGCGCTGGTAGTCCTGTTGCAACGGCGAAGGAGACGGGCTCGTATCAGTCGCTGTCATGGTCTTTCCTTCTGTTGCACCAGGCGCTTCGCATCAAGCTCAGGCCGCCAGTTCGTTGAAGTTGTACAGCAGGCCGCCGGCGGCGATCAGCAGCAGGGCGACGCCCGAAGCCAGGCTGATCACGCGGTTGCTGCGCTGCGAGGCGATCTTGCCGATGGCGAAGATGTACAGGCTGAGTACGGCGAAATCGATGGCCACCCACAGCAGCGACAGCACCACCATGCTTTTGCCGAACGACTCGGTGATCTGGATGAACTGCGGGAAGAAGGCGATGAAGAAAATGATGTCCTTGGGGTTGGAAATGCCCACCATGAAGCCTTGCAGCAGCCCGCCACGCCCGGCCTTGGGGGCCTCGCTCGCCGCTTTCGTGGCTGGCGCCTGCAGGGCGTCCCTCAGCGTGCCCACGGCGATGTAGCCGATGAACAGGCAACCCAGCAGGCTCATGGTGCTGAGCCATGCCTTGTCGATGGCGGCGCTGGTGAGGATGATCCAGGCTGCGGCGCCGATCAGCACCAGTGAGGCCCAGTTGGTGCCGACGGCGGTGAACATGGCCTTGCGCGCGCCGGAGGCAGCCGCGGTGTTGACGATCAATGCCACCACCGGGCCGGGGGTGGCGATGAGCAGCAGGACGGTGAGGGCGTAGGTGAAGGTGAGTGCGGTATTCACGGTCAGTTCTCGATCAGTAAGTCGGGTGTAGCCGGGTGTGCGGCATGTGCGGCATGTGCGTGGAACGGGCAGCGTGACGGGTTGAGCGAGCCTGTTTCCTGCAGTTGGTACTGCTTCCATTCGTAGTTGTCGGTATCGCCGAAAAAGCCCAGGGTGTCGGGCATGACGCCGTCGTTGTAGTGGTGCACGCGCTCGCGAATGCGCTCGCGGATGCGTTTGCCACTCTCGGTGTTGGCGTTGGCCACTTCATCGAAGTTCGCCCGTGGATTGATGACGAAGGTGATGTGATGCCCCAGGTTGCGGCTTTTCATCTGCTGGTGGCCGGGGAAGTTCATGTTGATGAACAAGGGCATGCCGGCATAGCAGAACGACCAGCCGTTGTCGTCGGGGTCGGTGGGGATGCCCTGCGGCCAGGGGTGCGGGTCGCGCGCATGCACGCCACGCAACACCTTCCAGGCCAGTGCCTGTTGTTCGGCCAGGGTGTAATCGGTGGCGGTTTCGAGAAACACCACCAGTGGGCTGCCGATGCGTTGTTTGGGTGTGATCGGGGCGACGGTGCACACGTAGTCGGCAAGGCCCTGGGCGATGTCATCGGCCAGTTGCTCGGCGCGGGCGAAGAGTATGTGACAGGTTTCGCCGTTGACCGCCTTGCGGCCGAACAGGCAAGGGAAGTCGGGGTTGGCGAGGATACTGCGAAAGTGTTCTATGGTTTTGAAGGTCCAGTGTTGCGTATTGCATCCATGTTCAACGGCCAGCTCTAGCGCATCCAGGCGATAGCAATTTCCATATCCCGTAAACATGATTTCCCCAGGCGTTAATTAAGTGAACGTTCCAGTCATATGCAGGCAGGATCTTGGTTATGTTTATTATTTACCTGCATTTTCCGAGACGCTCTCGACGTTGTAAAACGCGTGGAACTATGACCTACTATTAGTCTTGTTCATGCTCGGGACGTCGCCATGTCGGAACGGATTCAGGCCTTGCACGCCCTGCGTGCCTTCGAGGTGGCCTCTCGCTATGGCTCTTTTACCCGTGCGGCGGAAGAACTGGCCCTGACCCAAGGGGCGGTCAGCCATCACATCAAGACCCTGGAAGCCCTGTTTGGCTGCGACCTGTTCGAGCGGCGTGGCCCGAAACTGAGCCTGACCGAGCACGGGCGCCTGCTGTCGCAAGAGCTGAAGGTTGGCTTCAAGATCATCGAAAATGCCTGCGCGTTGCTGCGTCAGGACCGCTACGGCCTGCGCCTGAAGGCGCCGTCAACGCTCACCATGCGCTGGCTGTTGCGGGCGCTGGATGCGTTCAAGAAGGCCGATGACAACTGCAGCGTGCAGTTGTCCAGCGTGTGGATGGACATCGACAGCGTGGACTTCTACTCCGAGCCCTACGACTGCGCCATTCTGTTGGCCAGCGGGCGTTTCCCCGCCGATATCGAAAGTTTCAAGCTGTTCGATGAATGGCTGATCCCGGTGTGCCACCCGGATTACATGCCACAGGCTCAACCGGCCTTGGCCGACCTGGCCCAATGCGAGTTCCTGCACCCGTCACCCGACCGACGCGACTGGCGGCGCTGGCTGGCGCGGATGGACGCACTGGAGATCAGCATCGACCAGGGGCAAGTGTTCGATACCCTCGACCAGGGTATTTCGGCTGCCCAGCAAGGCTTGGGCATTTCAGTGGTCGATCTGGTACTGGCCAGCACCGACCTGGCCGCCGGGCGCCTGGTCACGCCCTTCAAGCATGCCGTGGCCACCGGCGACGGTTACTACATGACCTGGCTAAAGGCCAGCCCAAAAGCGCGGCAAATGCACAAGCTGCGTGACTTCCTGCTGGGCCAGGTTCCACCGCTGGCCTACAAGGACATCAACTACCTGTACGGTTGAACACCCGCTCGAGCATGAAATCGATGAACACCCGCAACTTCGGCGGCATCTGCCGCCCGGACGGCCACAGCAGATAGAAGCTGCCGCGCCGTTCCATGAAGTCGTCGAGGACACTGACCAGCGAGCCATTGCCCAATTCACGGCCCACGTTGAAGTCCGGCAGACAGGTAATGCCGCGGTGGTTCAAGGCAAAGCAGACGCGTGTTTCGACGTGGTTGCAGACCATCGAGATGGGGATGTCATAGGCTTGCTCGGGATGCTCCTGTCGCAGCGGCCAGGTTTCCAGCTTGCCATTGCTGGGGAAGCGATAGTGCAGGCAGGTATGTGCCGCCAGGTCGCGCGGGTGCAGGGGTGTGCCGCGTTCGCGCAGGTACTCGGGCGAGGCCACCAGGCGGTGCTGGAAGTGCCCCAGGAACTTGGCGTTGAGCCGCGAATCCACTGGCTGCCCGCCGCGCATCACCACATCGAAGCCCTCGCCGACGATATCCACCATGCGGTCGGAAAAGTCCAGGTCCAGCGCCACCTGCGGGTACAGCGCCATGAACTCGGCCAGCGCCGGCATCACCAGCGCTGTGACCTGCGGCATGCTGACACGCAAGCGGCCACGCGGGGTTTCGCTGGCCTGGGACAGCTCCTGCTCGGTGGCCTCGATTTCGGCCAGGATGCGTCGGCTGCGCTCGAGGAACAGCGTGCCCTCGGCGGTAAGGGTAATGCTGCGTGTGCTGCGGTGGAACAGGCGCACACCCAGGCGGCTTTCCAGGCGCGCCACGCGTTTGCCCACGGCCGAGGCAGTGATGCCCAGCGATTGGCCGGCGGCGACGAAACTGCGGGTTTCGGCCACCCGATTGAACACCACGAAGCCGCTGAGGCTGTCCATGTTGTATTCCTGATTGCGGACATAAATGTCCTGGGTGAGCGGCATTGTAACCGTCTTTTTCCGCAGTGGCCTTGCTTGCAGACTGTCCGCCTTGTTTTCCCACTCAAGGCAATTGTAATGTCCCAGACATCCTCCCCACCGTTGCTGGACACCAGTAGCGAACGCCTGCCCCTCAGCGGGCTGCTGGCACTGGCCATGACCGGCTTTATCGCCATCCTTAGCGAAACCCTGCCGGCGGGCTTGCTCGACCAGATTGCCGACGGCATGCACATCAGCCAGGCCATGGCCGGGCAGTGGGTCACGGCTTACGCCTTGGGCTCGTTACTGACGGCAATTCCGCTGGTGACCCTGACCCAGGGCTGGTATCGCCGGCGGGCTCTGTTGCTGGCGATCATCGGTTTTGTGCTGTTCAACGGGCTGACGGCCTTGTCGACCTCCAACAGCCTGACCCTGGTGCTGCGGTTTTTCACCGGCGCTGCCGCCGGGCTGGCCTGGGGCCTGATTGCGGGCCATGCCCGGCGGATGGTGCCGGTGGCGCAGCAGGGCCGGGCCATGGCGTTGGCCATGCTCGGGCAGCCGATTGCCTTGTCGCTCGGGCTGCCCATTGCCACCTGGCTGGGCGCAGGGCTGGGCTGGCGTGCAACGTTTGTGCTGGTCACCCTGGTGGCGTTGCTGCTGGTGGTGTGGGTGCTGCGGTCGGTGCCGGAGTACCCGGGGCATGCCGCTGGCAGGCGCCCGGCGGCCATGCAGGTGCTGCGCACGCCGGGGGTGTTGAGCGTGCTGCTGGTGATCCTGACCTGGATCCTTGGCCACAACATCCTCTACACCTACATTGTGCCGCTGCTGGCGGCGGCCGGCATGGCTGCGGACATTGGCCCGGTGCTGATGGTGTTTGGCATTTCGGCGCTGGCCGGGATCGGCCTGGTGGGGCTGCTGGTCGATCGGTATTTGCGCACGCTGGTGTTGCTGAGCCTGGCCGGTTTTGCCTTGGCCACACTGGCGTTGGGGCAGGCGTCGTCGTGGTTGATGTACCTGAGCATCGCCCTGTGGGGCTTGACCTACGGTGGCGCACCGACCCTGCTGCAGACCGCCTGTGCCGATGCGGCGGGTGAGGGCGGGGATGTGGCGCAGTCGATGCTGGTGACCGTGTGGAACAGCGCCATTGCCCTGGGCGGGATCATTGGCGGATTGCTGCTGAGCGGGGCGGGGGTGGAAGTTTGGCGGGGTAGTGCTGGTGTTGATCGCGATGGCTTGGCTGCTGGCCTTGGTAGCACGTAGAAGTGGCTTCGTGGCAGGAGCGCGCTAGCGTAGAATTGCGTTTTTCAGCAGAGGTCGACGCAGTGGAGTTGCAGCAGGGTTTTGTCCTGACCCGTCATTGGCATGACACGCCCGAAGGCACCTGCGTGGAATTCTGGCTGGCAACCGATCAGGGGCCACGGCAGCTACGCCTGGCGCCACAGGTTTCGGTGGCGTTCATCCCGCAGGCGCATGAGGCGCATGCGCGGGTGTTGCTGGCCAACGAGCCCGGCGTCGAGCTGCGGCCACTGCGCCTGAAAGACTTCGACCAGCGCCCGGTGCTGGGGTTGTACTGCCGGCAGCACCGGCAACTGATGCAACTGGAACAACGCCTGCGCACGGCGGGTATCGAGGTGTTCGAAGCGGATATCCGCCCACCCGAACGCTACCTGATGGAGCGCTTCATCACTGCCCCGGTCCAGTTCACAGGCCAACCCGACGCCCAGGGCGTCCTCTGCGAGGCCCAGCTCAAGCCCTTACCAGGTTATCGCCCGCCGCTGCGCCTGGTGTCCCTGGACATCGAAACCAGCGAGCGCGGCGAGTTGTACAGCATCGCCCTTGAAGGCTGTGGCCAGCGTCAGGTGTACATGCTCGGCCCGGCCAATGGCACGGCCGACGGCCTCGATTTTGACCTGCACTACTGCGCCGATCGCGCTGCGCTGCTGGCCTGCCTCAACCAGTGGATGGCCGAACATGACCCGGATGCAGTCATCGGCTGGAACCTGGTGCAGTTCGACCTGCGCCTGTTGCATGAACACGCCAAAGCGCTGCAGGTGCCGCTGGCGTTGGGGCGTAAAGGTGCGCTTATGACATTGCGTAGCCATGCCGGTGGTGGCCACGTGTTCGCCGACGCCCCGGGGCGACTGTTGATCGACGGCATCGAGGCGCTGCGCTCGGCAACCTGGAGCTTCCCGTCGTTCAGCCTCGAGAGCGTTGCGCAGACGTTGCTCGGTGAAGGCAAAGCCATCGACACGCCTTACCAGCGCATGGACGAGATCAACCGGCGCTTCGCCGAGGACAAACTGGCCCTGGCGCGTTACAACCTCAAGGACTGTGAGCTGGTTACGCGCATCTTTGCCCACACCCGTCTGCTCGAGTTCCTCCTGGAGCGGTCGTCGGTCACCGGCCTGGCGGTAGACCGCAGCGGCGGATCGGTGGCTGCGTTTTGCCACTTGTACATGCCGCAGATGCACCGTATGGGCTTTGTTGCCCCCAACCTTGGCAGCCGCCCCGACGAAGCCAGCCCCGGTGGCTTCGTCATGGACTCGCGCCCTGGCCTGTACGACTCGGTGCTGGTGCTGGACTACAAAAGCCTGTACCCGTCGATCATTCGTACCTTCCTGATCGATCCGGTGGGGTTGGTGGAAGGCTTGCGCGTTCCCGATGACGAGCATTCGGTGGAAGGCTTTCGCGGTGGGCGCTTTTCGCGAAGCCAGCATTGCCTGCCGGCCATCGTCGAGCGGGTGTGGCAGGGCAGGGAAGCCGCCAAACGTGACGGCAACGCGGCGTTGTCGCAGGCATTGAAGATCATCATGAACGCGTTCTACGGCGTGCTGGGGTCCAGTGGTTGTCGCTTCTTCGACCCCCGGTTGGCCTCGTCCATCACCATGCGTGGGCACCAGATCATGCGCCAGACCCGGGCGCTGATCGAGGCTCGCGGCTTTGACGTGATCTATGGCGACACCGACTCCACCTTCGTCTGGCTCAAGGGTGCCCATGCCGAGGAAGACGCGGCGCGCATCGGCCGCGAGCTGGTGGCCGAGGTCAACCAATGGTGGCAAGCACACCTGCACGAAACCATGAACCTGCAATGCGCTCTCGAACTGCAGTTCGAGGTGCATTACCGGCGCTTCCTGATGCCAACCATCCGCGGCACCGATGAAGGCAGCAAGAAGCGCTATGCCGGCCTGGTGCAGCGGGCTGATGGTTCTGAAGAGATGGTTTACAAAGGCCTGGAGTCGGTACGCACCGACTGGTCGCCGCTGGCCCGGGAGTTTCAGCAGGCGCTCTACGGCCGTGTGTTTCGCGGCGAACCCTACCGTGATTATGTCTGCGAGTATGTGCGGCGGACGTTGGCGGGCGAGCAGGACCAGCTGCTGGTGTATCGCAAGCGCCTGCGCAGGCCGCTGGCCGATTACCAGCGCAACGTGCCGCCGCATGTGCGTGCCGCACGCCTTGCCGACGAATACAACAAGCGCCTGAAGCGCCCCCTGCAATACCAGCGCGGCGGCTGGATCAGCTACGTGATCACCACCGTCGGCCCTGAGCCACTGGAAAACCTGCAGGCACCGATCGACTACGATCACTACATCAGCCGTCAGCTACAGCCGGTGGCAGATGCCATCCTGCCCTTTGTCGGCGATGATTTTGCTCGTCTTACCGACCATCAGTTGCTGCTGTTCTGAACGGGTAGTAGATAGCTAGGCGTCAGCACGACGCAACAATCTTCAGACTCGCACCTCCACGTCATCGCGGAGGCAGAGATGCTCAACAATAGCAGTCAACAAGCGGCTGCGGCCGACACCCTTAGCATGGCGCAAGCATGCCAGGACCAGTACATCGCGCAGCGGCTGCCGTCCTGGATGATGCGGCTGAGCGTGGCAGAATTCACCCTCCTGAGCGGTGCGCTGATGGAACTGTTGGCCTGCCGCGAAGGCTTGTCGGCAGCGTTGGCGCGGCTAGACAACCTGGATGCATTTACCCGGCCCTTGTTGCACGAAGCGCTTGGCGCCCACGGCGAACTCGACGTTGATCGCCTGTTCTTTCGCCAGTGGTACACCTTCACCTCGCCCACTGTCAGTTATGTCACCAGCAGGCTTCCCGTTGTCGACAGCGACTACTACGACCTCCCGGTGCTCGAAGCCGCTTTGGGGAATTTCACAGCAGAACAGCAGCGCGACCAGCCCCGTGGCAATTGCCTGGTCGATGAGCTCGGCGCACTGCGTAGTGAACTGTCCGCACCACGCTTCGCCAAATTGTGTCGAGAGCTGGACCTTGGCCAGAAGTACCAGGCGCATCTGGACTCTGTTCTGCAGCCCGAAGTCAGGGGATTGTTGGCGCGACGGGAACGCTACAGCATGCTGGTGGATGCCCTGCAGGCCAGGGCGCAAGGCGTATTGAGCGCAGGCCAGATGCAGTGGGTGGTGCAGTTGTGCCTTCAGGGTACCCTGGGCCAGCTCGAAGGCGCACCTGTTCGCGTCCGGCAGTTGGCGTTGTTCGGTTGCAGTTTGCAGCAGATCGTGGTGCTGGACGTGGTCGATGAGGGTGTTTTGTACAACACCAGCAAGCGCGTGCTGGTCTATGTGCCGGGGGACCCGCACGGCCCCTGGAGCGTGCGCAGCGACCTGGAAGATTATGCCCGCCGGGTACTTGGCAAGCGCCTGCGCGAAGATGACTACCGGCGTTTCTTCAACCGCTTCGTGCTTCGTCGCGATAGCCAGCGATTCTTCTCTGCGGTCAGCGAGCGGTTTGATGACATTGCCGCCTGGGCAACCAGGGACCTCGATGAGCAAACCTTCGCCTACAGCTTGCCGCTGTTCGAACACCTCGCTGACGATTGGGTCGCCCGGATCAAGGATGATGCTGCGATCATTGCCCCACCGGTGGGCCAGCTTGATCGCGAGGTCCAGGCCGAGCATGGCCGCCGTCTGCGTGCTGAAGGCTGGACCCTTTTGGGTATTGCAGGGTTCTTCGTGCCCGGTATCGGCGCGGTGTTGCTGGGGGTGATGGCCTGGGAGCTGCTTGAGCAGACGTTTCAGGCTGTAGGGGACTGGCAGGACAACGAGCGCAATGCGGCGCTGGCGCATCTGCTGAATGTGGGCAAAGGGCTGCTGGCTGTCGGGGCAACCGTTGCTGTAGTCGCTACGGCCCGTCGCGCCTGGAGCGAGGTGGACAAGCTGGTACCGGCGCAGCTGGCTGGCGGCGAGGAAAAACTGTGGAACGCAGACCTCAAGCCTTATCGCTGCGAAAGCCCGCCGGACACGGCAACGCGGGACATGGAGCGTGTGTACCACCTGGGCGAGCGTCGCTGGATCAGCATGGATGGTCACTGGTATGAGGTGGGTTGGTGCGATGCCGATGAACAGTGGCAACTGCTCCCCTATCAGGGCTACGCGCCGCCGCTACGTCACAATGGTGCCGGTGCATGGCGGCTGTGGTGCGAGCAGCCAGCCGAGTGGGATGACACCCACCAGCTGTTCCGTCGCCTGGGCAGGCCATTCAGCGGCCTCGATGACGCCCAGATCGACCGGTCGCTGGCGATTCAGGGTCTTGACGACCAGCATTTGCGGGCATGGCATGTGTATGGCCGGCCGCCGGAAGCCGTGCTGGTCGACACCGTCGACCGCGTGGTCCTCGCCGGCCGGATCGGCACCTTGGCCAACCAGTTGCGTGAGGGCGTGGCCACCGCCGATCCGCAGCTGCTGGAGCGGGTGATGAATCTACCCCAGGCAGCCGGCAAGGGCGGGACAGCGCTGGCCGATGTGGCCTGGGCAGGGCGACGGGAGTTGTTCCAGAGTTTGTACGAAGAGCAGAACCCCGATACGGAAACTGGCCGCCCCTTGCGCCGGGCTTTTGCCAGCCTGCACCGCCTGGCGGCGGATGAGGTGCTGCGCGATGTCAGCGAGGATGAGCTGCAGCAGCTTCGCGAGACCGGGCGCGTGCCGCTGTTCATGGCCGAGGCGGCAAGGTTGCAGGTCGCGCGGATTCGCATCGCGAGGGTGTATGAGGCGCTGAGCATCGATACGCCGCAAAACCTCGACCTGGCGCGGGTGGTACTGAACCTGCTGGTCCACGTGCGGGGGGCAGGCGGGCCCGGGTGGCACTTGTTCGACGGTGATGCCAGCGAACCGCTGCTCACGATCGAGGGCGCGGGGCAGACGTTTGACCTGCTTCACCAGCATGGGGTGTTCCGCTTGCGTGATCCTTCGCGGTCATTGACCAGTGAGGCGGGCGAGTTGTTCGAGACGCTGGCTGCGGCTTATGACGACCCGTCTCAGGCGGCCATCGGCCAGGGTCACGCTTTCGTGCCTGCACTGCGCCAGGCCCTGGCACATGTTGCAAGTGGCCAAAGGCAGGCGGTGGTAAATGTGCTCAGGCTGGATCGGCCGAGTGGCTCGTTTCTCGCGCCGCAACGGCTCGATGATGGCCGGATTGGCTACCCCCTGGCTGGCGGCAGGTTATGGGCCGCGCTGGGGCTGTCCAGGCCGAGGGCATTTCAGGCACGGCTTCGAGACCTGTACCCAGCCCTCAGTGATGAACAGATCGGCCGTTGGCTGGCGTCAGACAACGCGCAGGCCAGGTTGCGCATGCTGGAACAGCAATACGCACTGCTCAGCACCCACCTCAACAGATGGGTACGCAATGCTTTTCCCACACCGGAACTGGCCGCCCGGCGTGAGTTCAGAAAGGGCCTTGTCGACTGCTGGCGCTGCCTTGTCCCCGAACTTCAAGAGGATATGACGGTGGAGGGGGCACGCTTCATGCTGACCCAGACCCGCAGCCGCTTGCAGCAACTGCCTGCACTGCCGGCGCAAGTAACTTTTCCCCACGTCTCGATCCTGGCCTTGCGTGACATGCGCCTGGAGCAGATTCCGGATGAGTTTCTGCGGGCATTTCCCAACTTGCGCAACCTGGAAATCACCCAGTGTCGCCTCAGGCGTTTGCCTTTGCCTCTGATGCTTGCCCAACGGCTGGAAGTGCTTGATCTGTCGGGTAACCAGATCGTTCTCGACGAAAGCCAGGCGCTGATCCTGGCGGGTTGTCGTTCGCTGGTGTATCTGAACCTTTCGGACAACCCTTTGGGCAGGGCATTTTCGGTCTTCGCCATGACCGAGCTCAATGCCCTGCACCTGTCACACACCCAGATGCCCGAGTTTCCTTACGGGGTTATGGAGGTGCCAGATCTGCACACGCTGGACCTTTGCCGCAACAGTATTACCGAGTTGCCCGAGGGTTTTCACCGGTCTCAACTGTGGCGCTCTGGCAGGGTCGAGCTTTCCGGCAATCTGCTGGCGGCTGCGCCTGAGGCGCTTTCTGCGTGGCACTGGCTTGAGGCAAGCCGCGTTCCCTACCGGCTGCGTTATCTGGACGTATTGGCAGTCGGGGATCGAGACGAAATGGCCGCGCTGTGGGTCCATCTTGAAGCAGAGGAACAATCGACTGACTTCTTCAACACCCTGTCGGTGCTGACGGCATCGGGAGCATTCAGGTTCTCGTCGACCGCGTCCGACCTCGCTTCCCGTGTGCTCGCAATGTTCCGTGCGATGAATGAGGATGACGCGCTCAAGCGTGAGCTGTTCGAACATGCAGCAGCCACCGATTGCCAGGATAACGCCACTGCCCGTTTCGCTGACCTGGAACTGCGGATGATGATATGGCGTGCGCGACGCGGCGAGTTTGCCCGGCAGCCTGAGCGGGCATTGCTATGGCTCGGTGGTCGGTTGTGGCGGTTGGCGTTGCTCGACCAGATTGCCGCTGAACATGCCCAGCGGCTGGGTGCGGGCAACGAGTCGATCGAATTCGCCCTGGCATACCGGATCGCCTTGCGCAGGGCTTTGGACTTACCCGCTCAGCCAGACGCAATGCTCTATCCAGGTATTGCTGCGCTGAGCAACCAGGACGTTCGCGTGGCCCGTGAAACCGTCCTGGCGGGGCAGACCCGGGAAGGCATTGCTCAGTATCTGTCACGGAAGTGGTTCTGGCAGGATTACCTGCACAAGACCTTCCCGGTTCGCCTGCAAGTGCCGCGTCATCTGCACGCTGAGCTGGAACGGCTGATGGCCTTGGGTGGCCGGGAGGAGGAAATCGCACGGCTGCACATCAGCAATCAGCAACGGGAGCACGCGGTGTTGCTGCAGTTGACGCTGGAAGCGCTGGACAGGCATTCGCCGCCGCGTCTGCTCCCCTAGCTGTTCAGACCTTGGTCAGACCCGCGTAGCGCCAGCGGCTTTGCGCTATGCTCAGACTGTGCGGTGATTTTTGCGCAGATATTGCCGGCCGGTCATGGAAATCGGAAGTTACCTTTGTGCCGAGCACGTCTGTGGCTGTTGGTTTAGGCTCCCGCGTCGGATCTTTCTCCATGATCTGTAGTCTTTGGTTTATCGAGAGAATAAGGAGATACGCATGCTCGTCCGGTCACTGACCCTCGCTACCTTGCTCGCTGTCGCCGGCCCGCTGCTGGCGGCCGACAGTGACGCACCGCTGGCCAAGGAAGTGGGCAAGGCCAGGCCCCTGGTGGTCATCGCGCCCAGCAGCGCAGACCCAACCTTGCGCGGATTGAACAAGGCCCTCGAGGACCCGGCCACCCAGGCCGCCTTCAAGGAGCGCAACCTGGTGCTGTACAGCGTCGCCAACATGATGGGCAAGCGCGAGGACAAGAATCTCGAACAACAGACCACCATGGCGCTGATTCGTGAGCTGAAACTGGGCGCGAGCAAGGGCACTAAGGTGATCCTGGTGGGCAAGGACGGCGAGCGGCACATACTCAAGGACGACGAGTCTGGCGAGGCCATCGACCCGCAGGCGATCCTGAAGGCGGTCGATGAACTGCCCGCAACCGAAAAGGCCGTGGCCGCACCTGAGCCACTAGCGGCGGCGCCGGAACCCAAGGCCAAGGAAAGCAAGCCAGCCAAGCCTGCCAAGCCGGCTGCGCCGCCAAAGCCGTTGGAAGACTGAACCCCTGCATCGGCCCCGGTGCCCCCGGGGCTGCCTTTCAGTGGTGTGTATTGCATTGTATCCGGCTGCACCACAGACCCACTCCCATACAAAACCGCAGGCTGCTCGATACAACCACGACACAGCGCAACGGCCTAATGGCTCCACTTTCCAACCACAGTGGAGCTGCATCATGACTCAAGTACGAAACGCCATCGGCCTGCTGGGCGCCGCCCTGATCGGCAGCATGGCCTTGACCAGCAGTGCATTCGCAGTTGAACCGTTGGCCCAGGGTTATCAACTGGCATCGGCCAAGGTGGCCGGTGAGGGCAAGTGTGGTGAAGGCAAATGCGGCGGCAGCGGCAAGGCCACCCAGAGTGAAGGCAAATGCGGTGAGGGTAAATGCGGTGCCAGCGCCAAGGCGGGGGCAGAGGGCAAATGCGGCGACGCCTCGTTCGCCAAGACCGACAGCAACCACGATGGCAAGGTTTCGCGGGAAGAGTTTCTCGCGGTGGCCAAGGACCGTGCCGGTGACTTCGACAAGATCGACCATAACCATGATGGCTTCATCTCTGAACAGGAAGCGGCGGATCACCTGAAGGCGATCTACCAGGCTAACGGCAAGGCCATGCCCGAGGGGCTGTTCAGTCACCTGGCCGGCAAACCCTGACCCACTTACCTTGACGTGACCCAACGTCCCTCCTGCTGGTCAGGCGGGGCGTTGTGCCTGTTGGAGGCCTGTTTATGCACCTTACGACGTTGAATACCGGGCTTGGCCTGCGTCGCGGCCTGCTGCCTGAATTGCTGGCGATGAATGCCAGTGCAGTGGACTTTCTCGAATGTGCACCGGAAAACTGGATTGCCGTTGGCGGTGCTTATGGCAAAGGCCTGGCCCAGCTGGCCGAGCGTTTTCCCATTACCTGCCACGGGTTGTCGTTGTCGCTGGGGGGCAGTGCGCCGCTGGATAGGAACCTTCTCAACCAGACCCGCCAGTTTCTTGATCGGCACCAGGTGCAGTTGTACAGCGAACACCTGAGCTACTGCAGTGATGACGGGCACCTGTACGACCTGATGCCCATTCCGTTTACCGATGAAGCCGTGCGCCATGTGGCCGCGCGTATACGCCAGGCGCAAGAGCACCTGGAACGGCGCATTGCCGTGGAAAACATCAGCTACTACGCCGCACCGTACCAGGCGATGAGCGAACTCGACTTCCTCCTGGCAGTGCTCGATGAAGCGGGCTGCGACCTGCTGCTGGACGTCAACAACGTCTTCGTCAATGCCTGCAATCACGGTTACGACGCCAGGGCTTTTCTTGCAGGGTTGCCCCCGGCGAGGGTTACCGGCATGCACGTGGCTGGTCATTACGATGAAGCACCGGACCTCAAGGTGGATACCCATGGCGCGCCGGTCAAGGAAGATGTGTGGGGGCTGTACGCGGTCGCCTGTGCGCGCTTTGGTGTGCAGCCGACTGTGCTCGAACGTGACTTCAACTACCCGCCACTGGCCGAGTTGTTGGCCGAGGCGGCGCGTATCCGCGATATACAGCATCGTTCGGGAGGCGAAGTGGATGAATGAGACCCTGCGTGAACAGCAACACACCCTGGCCCGGTACCTGCGCGACCCACAGCACAATGCCCCGCCGCCCGGCGTGGAGGCACGTCGCCTCAAGGTTTACCGTGAGTTGTTCTATGGTGCGATCGAGGGCCTGCTGGGCGGGAGCTTTCCGGTGATGCGCCAGGCCTTGGGCGAACAGCGTTGGCATGCCCGTGTGCGTGATTTCTATGCCAGCTACCGTAGCCAGACCCCTTTGTTTACCGAGATTGCCGAAGTGTTCGTCGACTATCTGCAAAGCGTCGAGCTGGATGCGCCCTGGCAGTTGGAGCTGGCCCACTATGAGTGGATCGAGTCGCAGCTCTACTTGAGCGATGCCGAGGACCAGGTGCATGACCCTGCGGGTGACCTGCTGAACGGGGAGCCGCTGTTGTCTTGTGTGGCGCGGGTGCTGGCCTATCGTTGGCCGGTGGAGCGCATTGGGGCGGACTATCAGCCAACGATTGCACCCGAGACGCCTACCTTGCTGCTGGTTTATCGCGATGCCGGGTTGCAGGTGCGCTTTGCGCGGTTGGCGCCGCTGGCGTATCGGTTGCTGGCGCTGGAGCAGGGCATCGGTCGGGCGCGGCTGGAGGCGTTGGGAGGGGATTTGCAGCAGGGGCTGGTATTGCTGGAGGGGTTGCGCGAGCAGGGCGTCATCATCGGTACAGTTTGAGGGCATTGGGGGCGCTTTGCGCCCCATTCGCGACACAAGGCCGCTCCCACAGGTATGGCGCAGCATCACTGGCGGCGTTGTACCTGTAGGAGCGGCCTTGTGTCGCGATGGGCTGCAGAGCAGCCCCGGCGATCACCTGCTGAACTGCATTGCAAGCCAATGATCAAGGCTCAATCGCCCAGCCCCTTTCAGCAGCAGTGGCAACAACGCTACCAGGTAGATCAAGGGCAGTTTGAAATTGCCAAAACCCTGGTCAGTAATGGCATATCCCTGGGCCAGCTCAGCCAGGCTCGACCAGTGCGCCGGCCAGTGCACCGCCGCTATTGCCACCACGGTCACCACCATCAGGCCCAATGATGCCAGCCGCGTCCCCAGGCCCAGCAACAGCAGCAACGGCAGTATCAGTTCCGCCCACATCGACAGCTGCCAGTTCAGCTCGGCTGGCAGCTGGTTGAACGGGAACGGGAAGCTGCCTTGCAGGTCTGCGAACCAGTTGCTGCCGTTGAATTTCTCCAGGCCGGATTCGAAAAATTCCCAAGCCAGGAACAGCCGTAACGGCAGGTCGCCGCTCCAGCTGCCGAAGCGGTCGAAGGTGGTCAGGGTGCGGGTCAAGGTAGTCATGTGTTTCCCGGGGAGTGGTTGTGTGACCGGGAGTGTGTCGGGGTGGGGTATCTGCAGTGTGTCGGGGGAGATGGCGTTGTGTATCGGTTTGTACTCATGCCTCAGGCGATCCGCGCTTTCTTTGTGGGAGCGGCCTTGCGTCGCGATAGGGCCGCAACGCGGCCCCGGCAATTCATGCTGCGAAGCTGAAAGCCTGGGGCTGCTTCGCAGCCCTATCGCGACACAAGGCCGCTCCCACAAAAGCCTGTCATGAGAGTTCGATCTGGGCGCAAAGCCCGCCACTGACGCGGTTGCTCAGGGTCAGTCGACCGCCCATGGCCTGGATCAGCTGGTGAGCAATGGCCAGCCCCAGCCCGGTGCCACCGGTGCTGCGGTTGCGTGACCCTTCTACGCGGTAGAACGGCTTGAGCACTTCGCCCAGCTCGTCGTCGGGAATGCCAGGCCCGTTGTCGAGCACACGGATCACGGTCATCCCGCCCTCGCGGCACACTTCAAGCTCGGCAGCACCGGCAAACTTGAGCGCGTTGTCCACCAGATTCACCAGTACCCGGCGCAGGGCATGCGGGCGGGTTTCCAGCAGGCTGCCGCTGCTGCCATGGCGCTCCACCTGGGCGCCGCTGTCCTGGTAGTCGAACACCAGGCTGTCGAGGAAGGCATCGAGGTTGACCCGGCACGGGGCTTCAGTGCTGGTATCCATGCTGCGTGCGTACGCTACGCCTTCGCGGACCAGGTGCTCCATTTCGCCCAGGTCGCTCCACAGTTTGTCCTTCTCGACCCCTTCGTCCATCACTTCGACACGCAGCTTCATGCGTGTGATCGGCGTTTGCAGGTCGTGGGAGATGGCCGCCAGCAATTGCATACGCTCCTTGAGGTGGGCGGTAATGCGCGCTTGCAGGGCGTTGAAGGCCACGGCGGCGTAGCGCACCTCGCGCGGGCCGCTTTCATCCAGCTGTACGCCGGGCTTGTCTGGGTCGAGGTTGTCCACCGCGCGGGCCAGGCGGGTGAGAGGGCCTATGGCCAAGTGCACTGCCAACCAGGTGCACAACAACAAGACGGCCAGCTGGATCAGCAACACCGTGGGCAGCCAGCGGGCCACCGGTAACGGCGATGGAGTGACATCGATGGTCAGCGGTGCGCCATCGGCCAGGCTCAGGTGCACCTGGAAGTGGGCATTCGGGCCGGGGATGTCCTGGAAGGTCAGGCGGTAGTCGCTGCCGATGGCCTTGACGATCGACTCGGCGGCCATGGGCGGGTCGCTGCCGGGCATCGCCTCGCCGGCCAGGCCCTGGTCGAGACGGTAGCGGTAGGTATGCCGTTCCAGGCGCGGCAGCCAGGCCGCACGTTCGGCCGCGGGCAGGCGGTCGAGTATGGCCACCGATGTGGCCACGTCCTGCTCCAGGTTGCTGAGCATCATCGAGCGGCTGCTGATGTAGCGCTCGTAGGCCTGCAGGCCAAACGACAAGCCGTAGGCCAGCACCAGGCCGGTGAAGAAGATAAGCGCCAGGCGCGAAGCCAGGGTGCGTGGCCACTTCATGACGGCGACTCGAGCAGTTGCACCGGCAGCGAGAACACATAGCCTTCGCTGCGCACGGTCTTGATGCAGCTGGGTTCGCGGGCGTCGTCGCCCAGGCGCTGGCGCAGGCGGCTGACCAGCAGGTCGATGGAGCGGTCGAACAGGTCGGCTTCGCGGCCCTGGGTCAGGTTGAGCAGCTGTTCGCGGCTGAGCACCCGCTGCGGGTGGTCGAGAAACACCCGCAACAGGCGGTACTCGGCGCCACTCAGGGCCACCAGGGTGCCTTCGTTGTCGAGCAGGTGGCGCGCGGTGGTGTCCAGCCGCCATTGGCCAAAGCGCAGCAGGCGGCTGCTTTCGCTGATGGTGAGGTTGGGTGGCAGCATGCGCGTGCGGCGCAGCACGGCATTGATACGGGCCAGCAATTCGCGGGCCGAGAACGGCTTGGTGAGGTAATCGTCGGCGCCCATTTCCAGGCCGATGATGCGGTCGGTTTCATCGTTGCGGGCTGTCAGCATCAACACGGGCGTGTTGCGGTGCTTGCCGGCGCGCAGTTCGCGGCACAGCAGCAGGCCATCGTCGCCGGGCATCATGATGTCGAGGACGATCAGGTCGACGCTGTTGGCTTCGAGGAAGGCGCGCATCTGCCGGCCGTCGGCGACGATGCTGGTGCGCAGGCCGTTCTTCTTCAGGTAGTTGCCGACCAGTTCGCGGATTTCGCGGTCGTCGTCGACGATCAGGATGTGATCGACGTGTTCCATGCGCAGCGTTCCTGTTCAAATGGGTTGGCGCAGTGTACCCGGCGTATTCGCACTTGCCTGCGGGGTTTGTATTGCAGTGTATCTGGCAGGGACATACGACCCTGCATGAGGTGGTTTGGAGTGGCTCGGGCAGGCAGCGAAACGGTGAGCATTGACCGCCTGGCCGATAAAAGCCGGGTTTTACTCCGGTTTAGCGTCTGATTTCAGCGCAGAGCGTACAATGGCGCCTCGGGTAACTGTATTTCAGTGGCTCATTACCGAGTAGCCTGCATGTACCAGACATACCCCAGCCCAGCCCATAGAGCCCACGACCGCCTCTGCGAACAGATCGAAGCGTTCCTCCAGCAAGGCGGCCATATCCAGCAAGTAGCACGCGGTGTCACCGGTTCCCCGGATGGCGTATCCAAAGTTCAGTGGCACAAAGAGCGTACCGCCAAGCCGTGATGGCCGGCTTTGCTTCCTGAGCGCACCAGCATTCGAGCGCTTCAGTACCCACTTTGAAGGGGCACGCCCGTGACCGAAGAACCAAGCGACTGCGTGATCGCCGTTTGCATAGGTATTTCTGAACAACAAGTGACTCAATACCGCCGGGAGAGCTTTCTGCTCGGGGACGGGTCATGGCTCGTGCATTTCGCTTTCATCATGCCCAAAGAGCTTCGTCATCAGCTTACCGGAAGTTTTACTTTATTGTTGAAGGCCTCGCGAGCGCCTGGCGATGCCCGTCTGGCAAGCGAACTTGAATCATGAGGATAGTAAATACAGGCGCAGTTCGGGCTTTGTTATTTCCCAGTATTTACAGAAGCGGTGGTAACGAGTGCCCGGTGGTCTGATACCTGTTTTTAATCTTCGGGCAGGGCGCATACTCAATGGGCTCAGATTATCTGGGCCTATGAGAGGTGCCTATGTACGGTAAAAACCAGACAGGACCGGGCTCGCCGGAGAGTGATCCGGAAATGGATCAGGATCGCCAAGCGTTGGGCAATGCTAGTTTTGTTGAGTCCACCCCTGATGATCAGGACGATTACATTGATCCTGATACTATTCCTGAGGTTGAGCCAGTGCCTGCGGAAAAGCCTTCGGCCTCAAATGCATCCAGATTCAGTCGCCATTCTGACGGCCCTCATACCCCCTGGAGAAGCGCCTGGCTGCACTAGCCCTTTGCGCTGCGTTTCACATATCGATGAAACTATGATGAGCCAATGAAACAGGTGGCTCTATCGAGGTATTTATGAAAGATAAGCAAACCGCGCAAAGCGGTAACTGCTCGGGTGATGGCGACAATAAATCCACTCAGAATTCCAGCAAGGGTGAAAATAGAGGAGCGCTTACAGAGCGTGCTTCGAGGGCAGAGTTATATAGCCGTCACGATAAAGTTGAGCCTGCGAGTGACAAGAAGCGCTAGTTTGTTTCGCTGGCGAAGTCGGTTTCAGTTTTCCTTGATGCGCCATGAGGGGGCGATATGACTTCGGTTTGTTTGGCAATGTTCAGAACAATTTGCCTGTTCATTCGGGGCGCTGGCACATTTTTCTGGAATGCATCCATCACTGCCTGAGTCTATTGTATCCCTTTGTACAAGTCGGGCGCCCTTCGTGGGCGCCTTCTTTGTTTTTAACTACCTGCTTACAAAAGCTTTTTTAGGATTTGACGAGGTTTGGCCGACAGGCGTGCAGCTACAGGAGGACGCACAGGAGCGTGGTGAGCGACACATAAGGGATACTTGGCAGGCGTCAAATGGCTCTCGACCGGGGACAACACCCCCCACCGCCAAGCGTTACACAGGAGAGATGCCATGAACTTCAAGACCCTCGCCAGCGCCAGCCTGTTCGCCGTGCTCAGCTTCGGCGCCATTGCCGCCCAGGCCGCCAGCGCACCCATGGGCGATACCGGTGCCATGCAGTACCGCTACGGTGAGCATCTGGATGTGAAGAAAGTGCTGTCGGTACAGGACGACCAGAGCAACGGCTGCGGGCTGGTGAACACCCGCATGGACTACCTCGATTCCAAGGGTCATCAGCAGAGCGTGCAGTACCGCACCTACGCCACCGGCGGTTGCCATGAGAATTGATCGCCGCCTGATGCTGAAGGTGGGTGGTATTGCCCTGGCCCTGACGGGGCTGGGTTTGGCAGGGCACCTGATGGCCCGTGACAGCTACGGCGCGATGCCGTCGCTGTCGGGGGCCAGCCAGTGGATCAACTCGACACCGCTGGATGGGCCAGCGCTCAAGGGCAAGGTGGTGTTGGTGGACTTCTGGACCTGGGACTGCATCAACTGCCAGCGCAGCCTGCCACATGTGAACGACTGGGCGCGGCGCTATGCCGATCAGGGGCTGGTGGTGGTGGGCGTGCATACCCCGGAGTACGACTACGAACGTGAAGTGGGCACACTGCGCAACAAGGTGGCCGGGCTGGGTATCGGTTACCCGGTGGCGGTGGACAACGACCATAAGGTGTGGGATGCCTGGGGCAACCAGTTCTGGCCGGCGCATTACTTTGTCGACCGCAAGGGGCAGGTGCGCCATGTGCACTTTGGCGAGGGGGATTATCGCGGGCAGGAACAGGTGATACAGGCGCTGCTGGATGAGAAAGGGTGATTGCCTGTGCCGGCCTATTCGCGGGCTTGCCCGCTCCCACAGGGAATGCGCAATCAGTGAATATTGCGCAATACCTGTGGGAGCGGGCAAGCCCGCGAAAAAGCCAACACCGATCAGTCAGGAAAAACTGGCAAAGTGCGCCTGCATCCGCGCCGCATTCGCCTCGCAACCGCTGAACAGCTCGAACGCCTTTACCGCCTGGAACACCGCCATGTTGCTGCCATCCAGCGTGCGGCAACCCAGTGCCCGAGCCGCGCGCAGCAGTTCGGTTTCCAGCGGGAAGTAGATGATTTCCGCCACCCACAAGCGCGCATGCAGCAACTCGACCGGCAGCGGTGTGCCGGGTAGCTTGGCCATGCCCACCGGCGTGGTGTTGACCAGCCCGTCCGCCTCGACCAGGGCCGTGGCCAGGTCGGTGCCGAGCACGGCGCGACCAGCGCCGAAATGGCCATTCAGGTTGTCTACCAGCGCTTGCGCACGTGCCGCATCCACTTCGAACAGCACCAGTTGCTCGACCCCTTCACCCAGCAGGGCGTGGGCCACAGCCGAACCGGCGCCACCGGCACCCATCTGCACCACCTGGCGCCGAGCCACGTCAGGCAGGCCGCGGCGCAAGCCTTCGGCAAAGCCCAGGCAGTCGGTGTTATGGCCGACACGCTTGCCGTCCTTGAGCACCACGGTATTCACCGCACCGATGCCACGGGCTTCGTCCGACAGTTCGTCGAGCAGCGGCAGGATCGACTGCTTGAACGGGTAGGTGATGTTCAGCCCGGTGAAGCCGGTGTGTTGCGCGGCGTCGAGCAGGCCGGGCAGGGCGCTGTCCTCCAGTTGCAACTGGTCGGCATCGATCAGACGGTACAGGTAGCGCAGGGCCTGGGCGTCACCTTCGTGTTCGTGCAGGGCGGGGGTACGCGACAGCTGGATGCCGCGGCCGATCAGGCCGGCGAGGATGGCGTGCTGGCTCATGCCGTGCGCTCCTGGAACATTTCGGCGAAGTGGCTGAGGGCCATGCGGTAGCCATGGCTGCCCAGGCCGCAGATCACGCCGACGGCGATGGACGATACGAATGACAGGTGGCGGAACGGCTCGCGCTTGTGCACGTTGGACAAGTGCACTTCGATGACCGGCAGTTCGCTGGCCACCAGGGCGTCGCGGATGGCCACCGAGGTGTGGGTCCAGGCGCCAGGGTTGATCACGATACCGGCGCAGCGGCCGCGGGCGGCGTGGATCCAGTCGATCAGTTCGCCTTCGTGGTTGGTTTGGCGGAATTCGATTTCCAGGCCGTGGCCATGGGCAGTATCGGCACAGCTTTGGGCAAGGTCAGCAAGGGTTTCGTGGCCATATTGGGCAGGCTCGCGGGTACCCAGCATGTTCAGATTGGGGCCGTTGAGCACGAGAATAAGGGGCTTCATGACGGACATCGCTTTGTTGTTGTTGGATGCACCTAGTTTTGTACCGACTGGTTAGTTTAGTCAATTGGCCTAAAACGTCGTACCGGGAAAGTGGGCGATTATCGAACTCTTGAAAGGCCGCTCCTACAAGTGATCTGTGTCTCTACGCGTGCATTACAGAATTGTAATTTTCCCGCCACCACCACGATAACCACGGCTTTCTACAGTGCCTCGCCTACACGCGTCGACGAGGATTTGTTCGTGCCTATCCCCCGCAAGATCGCCTTGCTCTGCCTGGTGCTGGCCAGTGCCAGCAGCGCTCAAGCCAGTCAGAGCCTGAGTCTGCCCCAGGCGCTTGCCGCCGCCTTTGCGCAAAACCCGCAGCTGGCCGCAGCCGGCCGGGAAATCGGCATTGCCGACGGCGAGCGGCGTCAGGCCGGTTTGATCCCCAACCCAGAGCTCTCCTGGGAGGTCGAGGACACCCGCCGCGACACCAGCACCACCACCGTCACCCTCAGCCAGCCGCTGGAACTGGGCGGCAAGCGTGGCGCACGTATTGCCGTGGCCGGTACCGGCCAGGCCATTGCCCAGCTTGGCCTGGAGCGCCAGCGCAATGGCCTGCGTGCCGATGTGGTGCAGGCCTTTCACGCAGCCTTGCGCGCGCAGACCGCACTGGAGCTGGCGCAGCAGTCGCAGGCATTGACCGAGCGCGGGCTGCGCGTGGTGCAGGGGCGGGTGACCGCTGGCCAGTCCTCGCCCGTGGAGGCCACCCGTGCCCAAGTGCAACTGGCCCAGGCCCAGGCTGAAGTGCGGCGTGCGCAAACCCAGCGCGGCGTGGCCTACCAGGCGCTGGCACGCCTGACCGGTAGCCCGTTGGCAAGCTTCGACCCGTTGCAGGCCGCCAACCTTTCGCCTGGCGTCGCGCCCAACGCCGACACCTTGCTCGACCGGGTCGAACATACGGCCGAATGGCGCCTGGCTGCTGCCCAGGTCGAGCGCGGCGATGCGTCGTTGGGCTCGGAAAAGACCCAGCGTATTCCCAACCTCACCGTCAGCCTCGGCAGCCAGTACAGCCGCGAGGACCGCGAGCGGGTGAATGTGGTTGGCCTGTCCATGCCATTGCCGCTGTTCGACCGCAACCAGGGCAACGTGCTGGCGGCTGCACGCCGTGCCGACCAGGCGCGTGACCTGCGTAATGCCGTGGAGCTGCGCCTGCGCAGTGAAACCCGCAGCGCCGTCAGCCAGTGGCACACGGCGATGCAGGAGGTGGACGCCTACGACCGCACCATCCTGCCCTCTGCGCAACAGGCCGTGGACACCGCCACCCGTGGTTTCGAAATGGGCAAGTTCGCCTTCCTCGATGTACTCGACGCCCAGCGCACGCTGATCGAGGCCCGCGGGCTGTACCTCGAGGCTTTGACTGCGGCGACCGACGCGCGGGCGCAGGTCGAGCGGATCTATGGCGACCTCGATGCCCTGAGCACCCCTTTGAACAGCAGGAGCAACAATGACTAACCCACGCAAGATAGCCCTTCTGGTCGCCGCCATGGCCGCACTCGGCCTGGGTGGGCTGGCCTGGACCGGCAACCTCGGCCAGCCGTCGAATGCGCAGGCACGGCACGACGACCATGGCGAAGACAGCCACGGTCATGCTGCCGAGAAGGCCGCCGAAGGCCATGCAGAGGAAGGTCACGGCGAAGAAGAGGGCCAGCTGCACCTGTCCATCGCCCAGATCGAGGCCGCCGGCGTGCAGTTGGCTGCCGCCGGCCCTCGTGAGTTGGGCACCGCCTTCAGCTTCCCGGGGGAAATCCGCTTCGACGAAGACCGCACGGCTCACGTGGTGCCGCGTGTACCCGGGGTGGTCGAGGCAGTGCAAGCCGAACTGGGCCAGTCGGTGAAGCGCGGCCAGGTACTGGCGGTGATCGCCAGCCAGCAGATTTCTGACCTGCGCAGCGAGCAACAGGCCGCCCAGCGCCGCCTGGAGCTGGCGCGCCTGACCTTCCAGCGTGAACAGCAGCTGTGGCAGGAGCGCATCAGCGCCGAGCAGGATTACCTGCAGGCGCGCCAGGTACTGCAGGAGGCCGAAATTGCCTTGGCCAACGCCCGGCAGAAGGTCGCCGCCGTGGGCCCGGCCGGCGCAGGCAACCGCTTTGAGCTGCGTGCACCGTTCGATGCGGTGGTGGTGGAAAAGCACCTGACTGTGGGCGAGGTGGTCGACGAGAGCAGCAACGCTTTTACCTTGTCTGACCTGAGCCGGGTCTGGGCCACCTTCGCCGTGGCCCCGCGTGACCTGGACAAGGTGGTGACCGGCCGCAATGTCACGGTCAGCGCACCGGACCTGGGCGCCCAGGTCGAGGGCAAGGTCAACTACGTCGGCAGCCTGCTCGGCGAGCAGAACCGCGCCGCCACGGTGCGCGCCACTTTGGCCAACCCCAATGGCGCCTGGCGCCCCGGGTTGTTCGTCAATATCGCGGTCAGCGTCGAGCGCTTCAATGCGGCCGTGGTGGTGCCGGAAAGCGCCTTGCAAACCTGGGAAGAACAGACTGTTGTGTTTGCCCGCACCGAGGAAGGCTTCGAGGCCCGCCCGGTGAAGGCCGGCCGCCGCGACGCCGGCCATGTAGAAATTACCAGCGGCCTGGCGGCCGGTACCCAGGTGGCCGCCGCCGGCAGCTTTGTCCTCAAGTCGGAGCTGGGCAAAGGCTCGGCCGAGCATAGCCATTGATCACGGGGACACCTGCATGTTCGAACGCCTGATCCAATTTGCCATCGAGCAGCGCCTGGTGGTGATGCTGGCCGTGGTCCTGATGGCCGCGGTGGGTATTCACAGCTACCAGAAACTGCCGATCGACGCTGTACCGGACATCACCAACGTCCAGGTGCAGATCAACACCGCCGCGCCCGGCTACTCGCCGCTGGAGACCGAGCAGCGCATCACCTTTGCCATCGAAACCGCCATGGCCGGCCTGCCTGGGCTGAAGCAGACCCGCTCGCTGTCGCGTTCGGGCCTGTCGCAGGTCACGGTGATTTTCGAGGACGGCACCGACCTGTTCTTTGCCCGCCAGCTGGTCAACGAGCGCCTGCAAGTGGCCCGTGAGCAATTGCCCGAGGGCATGGAGGCGGGCATGGGGCCGATCTCCACCGGGCTGGGCGAAATCTTCCTGTGGACCGTGGAGGCCGAACAGGGCGCACTCAAGGAGGATGGCACCCCATACACCCTGACCGACCTGCGGGTGATCCAGGACTGGATCATCAAGCCGCAGTTGCGCAATGTGCCGGGGGTGGCCGAAGTGAACAGCATCGGCGGCCATGCCAAGCAGTACCTGATTGCACCGGAGCCCAAGCGGCTGGCGGCCTACAAGCTCACCCTCAACGACCTGATCGCGGCGCTGGAGCGTAACAACGGTAACGTCGGCGCCGGTTACATCGAACGCAATGGCGAGCAGTTGCTGATCCGGGCGCCGGGCCAGCTGGCCTCGGCCGAAGACATCGCCAATATTGTCATTTCCAGCGCTGATGGCACGCCGATCCGCGTCAGCCATGTGGCCGAGGTTGGCTTGGGCGAAGAACTGCGCTCGGGCGCGGCCACCGAAAACGGTCGGGAAGTGGTGCTGGGCACGGTGTTCATGCTGGTTGGAGAGAACAGCCGCGCGGTGTCCCAGGCAGTCGCCGCCAAACTGGTCGAGATCAACCGCAACCTGCCCAAGGGTGTGGTAGCGGTGACCGTGTACGACCGCACCAACCTGGTGGAAAAAGCCATCGCCACGGTGAAGAAGAACCTGATCGAAGGCGCCATTCTGGTCATCGCCGTGCTGTTCCTGTTCCTGGGCAACATCCGCGCCGCACTGATCACCGCCATGGTCATCCCGCTGTCGATGCTGTTCACCTTCACCGGCATGTTCAGCAACAAGGTCAGCGCCAACCTGATGAGCCTGGGGGCACTGGACTTCGGCATCATCGTCGACGGCGCCGTGGTGATCGTGGAAAACGCCATCCGCCGCCTGGCCCATGCCCAGCAGCGCCACGGCCGCATGCTGACCCGCAGCGAGCGCTTCCATGAAGTGTTCGCCGCCGCCCGTGAGGCGCGCCGGCCGCTGATCTACGGGCAGTTGATCATCATGGTGGTGTACCTGCCGATCTTTGCCCTGACCGGGGTCGAGGGCAAGATGTTCCACCCCATGGCCTTTACCGTGGTCATGGCCCTGCTCGGCGCCATGATTCTTTCGGTCACGTTCGTGCCGGCGGCCATTGCCCTGTTCGTCACCGGCAAGGTCAAGGAAGAAGAAGGCCTGGTGATGCGCACCGCGCGTCAGCGCTATGCCCCGGTGCTGGCCTGGGTGCTGGGCCGGCGCAAGCTGGCGTTTGCCGCCGCGGCGACGCTTGTGGTGCTGTCCGGGGTCATGGCCAGCCGCATGGGCAGCGAGTTCATCCCCAGCCTCAGCGAGGGCGACTTTGCCTTGCAGGCCCTGCGCGTGCCCGGTACCAGCCTGACGCAGTCGGTAGACATGCAGCAGCGCCTGGAGCAGGCAATCATCGCCCAGGTGCCGGAAGTGGAGCGGGTGTTCGCCCGTACCGGTACCGCCGAGATCGCCTCCGACCCGATGCCCCCTAACATCTCCGACGCCTATGTGATGTTGCGCCCACGCGAGCAGTGGGTGGCCCCGGGCAAGCCACGTGACGAACTGATCGCCGAGGTACAGCGTGCTGCGGCCAGCGTACCGGGCAGCAACTACGAGCTGTCGCAGCCGATCCAGTTGCGTTTCAACGAGCTGATTTCCGGGGTGCGCAGCGATGTGGCGGTGAAGTTGTTCGGTGATGACATGGACGTGCTCAACCGCACCGCCGCGCAGATCGCCAGCAGCCTGCAGGGTGTAGCGGGTGCGTCCGAGGTGAAGGTCGAGCAGACCACCGGCCTGCCGGTGCTGACCATCGACATCGACCGCGACAAGGCGGCCCGCCATGGCCTGAACGTAGGCGACGTGCAGGACGCCATCGCGATTGCCGTGGGTGGCCGCACGGCAGGCACGCTGTATGAAGGCGACCGGCGCTTCGACATGGTGGTGCGCCTGCCCGAAACCTTGCGTACGGATGTGGACGGGCTTTCCAGCCTGCTGATTCCGGTACCGGCCAGTGCCGCCGCGGGCGCTGCGCAAATCGGCTTTATCCCGCTGTCGCAGGTGGCCACGTTGAACCTGCAACTGGGGCCTAACCAGGTCAGCCGCGAGGATGGCAAGCGGGTGGTGGTGGTCAGTGCCAACGTACGAGGGCGTGACCTGGGCTCGTTTGTGGAGGATGCCGAGCAGACCCTGATCCAGCAGGTGCAGATTCCGCCGGGTTACTGGACGCGCTGGGGTGGCCAGTTCGAACAGTTGCAGTCGGCAACCGAGCGCCTGCAGGTGGTGGTGCCGGTGGCCTTGCTGCTGGTCATGGCATTGTTGCTGATGATGTTCAACAACCTCAGGGATGGCCTGCTGGTGTTCACCGGCATTCCGTTTGCGCTGACCGGCGGGGTGCTGGCGCTGTGGCTGCGGGACATTCCGTTGTCCATTTCTGCAGGTGTGGGGTTCATTGCCTTGTCGGGGGTGGCGGTGCTCAATGGGCTGGTGATGATCGCCTTTATCCGTAGCCTGCGCGAAGAAGGGCGCCCGTTGCGGGTGGCGGTGGAGGAGGGCGCGCTGACGCGCTTGCGACCGGTGCTGATGACGGCGCTGGTGGCTTCGCTGGGGTTCATTCCGATGGCCTTGGCGACCGGGACCGGGGCGGAGGTGCAGCGGCCGTTGGCGACGGTGGTGATTGGCGGGATCTTGTCTTCTACCGCGTTGACGTTGCTGGTGTTGCCGGCGTTGTATCAGTGGGCGTATCGGCGGGAAGAGCAGCAGGAGGGCTGAGAATTTGGGGCCGCTTTGCGGCCCTTTCGCGACACAAGGCCGCTCCTACAGGGACCGCGTCATCTTCCGGCCGACGCGGTCCCTGTAGGAGCGGCCTTGTGTCGCGATGGGCTGCACAGCAGCCCCAAAAATCTCAGATGGTACTACGGACTCCAGGCCGTACAGCATCCGGTCCCACCTCATCATGCAACGAAATCCGCGAAGTCTCCGGCAACGCCAACCCGCCCACCAACGCCACCAGCGCAATCACCACCAGGTAAAACGCTGGTGCCAGGCTGCTGCCGGTCTGCCCGATCAGCCAGGTCGCCACCAGCGGCGCGGTGCCGCCAAACAGCGTATAGGCCACGTTGTAGGTAATCGCCGAAGCGGTATAGCGGGTGCGGGTTGGGAAGCTCTCCGACAGCAACGCCGCGGTAACCACGCCACTGCACAAGGCCCCCACCGCCAGCAGGATCACCCCCAGCAGTGCGCCGGACATCGAGCCCGAGCTGGCCAGCCAGTACGCCGGGAACACGCACAGCATCACCCACAGGCAGGTAAAGCCAATGGTCTTGCGCCGCCCCACCCGGTCCGAAAATGCCCCGGCCAGCGGGCAGCCGACGGCGGCGAACAGCAGCGCCACGGTGGTCACCAGCAGCGACTGCGCGCGGGTCAGGTTGCCCACCAGTTGCAGGTACGTGGCGAAGTAGGTGGTGAACATGTAGAACGACAAGGCGGTCAGCGAGATGAACGCCCCCAGGTTGCGAATGACCCGGCCATGGTGACGCAGGGTGTCTTTGAGCGGCGAATGCTCATGCTCCTTGCCTTGGGCGACGGCTTCGCGAAATGCCGGGGTTTCTTCCATGCGCCAGCGCAGGTACAGGCCAACCAACCCCAGCGGTGCGGCGATCAGGAAAGGAACGCGCCAGCCCCAGGCATTCATCGCCTCGGCCGACAGGCTGGCTTCCAGCCCATAGGCGATCACGGCGGCGCAGGCGAAGGCGGAAAAGGTCGAGACCGGCACGAAGCTACCGTAGAAGGCACGCCTGTCGTTGGGCGCGTGCTCCATCAGGTAGGCGCAGGCCCCCGCGTACTCGCCGCCGGCAGAAAAACCTTGCAGGCAGCGCGCCAGGGTCAGCAGCACGGGGGCTGCCAGGCCGATACTGGCGTAGGTCGGTAGCAGGCCGATCAGGGTGGTGGAACCTGCCATCAAGAGGATGGTCAGCGACAGGATGCGCTTGCGCCCCAGACGGTCGCCCAGCGCGCCGAACACGATCCCGCCCAGCGGGCGAAGGGCGAAGGCCACGGCGAACACCGCGAACGTCTTGAGCAAAGCCACGCTGGCGTCTTCGCTGGCAAAGAACTGGCTGGCGATCAGGGTGGCGAGAAAGCCATACACGGCGAAGTCGAACCATTCGACGAAATTGCCGATGGCCGAGGCGGCGATCACCCTGCGCAGGGTGGCGGGGGATACCTCATGAGGTGCGGACATGCGGGGGCTCTCCGGTTCCATTGGCAGCCATGATGAAAGTGGCGCGGTCGGGCCGCGCCATCATTGTTGTGCTTGCCAGTAGATAACCGGGCGCAGGACGGTGCTTTGTCGAGGGCGACCTCGGGATACCTGATTCAACCGCTGTTGCGGTTTACAGCCGGCCCACCTTCCAGGGGGCGTATTCCATTTCACTGTAACCCTTGGCCTGGCCGTGCTCGTCGGCGCTGAAGCCTGGTAGCGTGCTCAGGTCAAGCGCCATGCAGCGGCTGTTGACTTCGGCCTGCAGCTTGCCATCGAGGCGAAAGTCATCCGGCCGGTTCGGGTGGGGATAGATCTGCACCAGGCAGCCTTGGACCTTGCCCTGCGCATTCGCCTCATAATAAAGCGAGGCCCTGCCGATGCTGTCTACCGGCTGGTCGCGGAACAGGTGCTGCCAGAAAAATTCACGTTGTGCATTGGCCTTGCGCCGCGCTGTTTCAGGCGCCTGGGCCGCAGCGGGCAGCACCACGAACAGGGGCGCACGTACTTCCACCGTGCCGTCTTCGTCGCGCAGCGACTTGGGCACCACGGGATAGATGGTTTTCCAGCATTGCGCCTCGACCACGCTGGTCAGCGACTTGAAGTCCGAGCGGGGCAGGTCGGCAGGCAGCACGGTTTCGTACTTGATCGGTGCCTTGCTGGCTTTGCAACTGATGGGCGCGGAATGCTGGTCGAGTTTGACATCCAGCATGACCACGCCGATCTGCTTGTCCGTGTCTGCTGTGGCGATGCCCAGCTTCAGGGCTTGTTGCATGTCGCTGACGAATGTCTGGCGCGCCTGTTTGTCCGCCTCGGAGGCAGGCCGGTTCTGGCAGCCCGCCATGGCGATGAGTGCGGCGGCCACGATTGCCGGAGACAACGATTTGAACACAGAAACTTCCTTGATGTGATTGAGCCGTGCATCAATGCCGGCGGTAATGAGAACCAACATTATTACTCGAAATGCGTGGGAGCTTTATATGGTTTGTGTGGAGAAATGTGGGCGCAAATGCCTTGCACAAAACCTGAAGCTGGCGCGATCACTGTGGGAGCGGGCAAGCCCGCGAAGCAGGCGACGCGATAGATGGCACCGGCTGCGCCGGTGTTCGCGGGCATGCCCGCTCCCACAGTGAACCGGGTTTGCGGTTAGAAGCGCATGTCCAGCGCCAGCTCCAAGGTGCGCGGCGGCCCCATGTAGTACTGGCTGTTGTAGGCCTGCTTGGCATACACCTCATCGGTCAGGTTGCGCACCCGCCCGGTCAGCGTGGTGTGCTCATCCAGCCGGTAGCGGGCGAACGCGCCGAACAGGGTGTAGGCCGGGGCCTTGAGGCTGTTGGCGTTGTCGGCATACACCGAGCCCACGTAGCGCCCGTCTGCGCCCACCGACCATGCCGACGACAGGCTGTAGGTCAGCCACAGGTTGGCGACATTGGCCGGCACGTTGGTCGGTGCATTGCCCTTGCGTGACACCGACTTGCCGTTTACTGCCTCGTTGAACTCATCGTACTGCGCATCGACATAGGCGTAGTTGGCCTCGGCCAGCAGTTTCGGCGTTACCTGGAGGCGACCGGACAGTTCGACACCGCGTGAGGTCTGCTGCCCGGCCTGGACCGTGAGGTTGGCGTCGGTCGAGTCGCGCACGGCAAAGTCCTTGCGCACGATCTGGTACAGCGCCAGCGTGGCGGCACCTCGCCCGTCGAGGAAGTCGAACTTGCTGCCCACTTCCCACTGCTCGCCCTTGGACAGGTCGAACAGCCCGACGTTGGAGTAGGTCGCCGCTGCCAGCGAACCGGCCGGTAAGTCGGCCGAAGAGCTGTACTGCACGTACACGCTGGCCGAAGGTGTCAACGCATAGGTCAGGCCGATGCGCCCGGACAGCGGTTCCCAGCGCCGTTCGAAATAGGCCGGCGAGGTGGGCGTGACTGCGCCGTAGTTGGTCACTTCCATGTCCAGGTAGTCGTAGCGCAAGGCGCTCAGCAGGGCCAGGCGCTCGGTCAGTTGCAAGCGGTTTTCGGCGAACACTGCACGGTTGATGACCTCGTGGTGGCGTTGCTTGGTCAGGCCGGCATTCACCCCGGGGATGTCATCGAAGCTGCCGGGGTCGAAGTGATCGGCATCGACCACGTCACTCCAGCTGGCGGAAGTGGGGTAGAGGGTCTGGCGCATGCGCGAGTATTCCAGCCCCAGCGACCATTGGCTGGCCAGGCTGAACAGCTGGTTGTCGTGGCGCAGTTCGATGCGGTCGCCCAGCAGGTTCTGGTCGTGGCGCTGCAGGTAAGGGCTGCTGCGCTGCACCTTGCCGTCGCTGGTGTAGGCGTAGCGTTCAAGGTTGCGGTAATCGCGCTGGGCGTTGTAGTGGTACAGCGTGTTCTGCACGCTGGTGCTGTCGCTGATCTGGTAATCGAGGATCGAGCGCAGCCAGCGCACCCGTTGCTCATAGCGGCCGTCAGCGACGTTGTAGTTTTCGAAACGGCGGCTGTTGTCGATCTTCATCGTGCTGCGCCCGGGCAGGATCGGCGAGCCCCAGTAGGGGCTGTCTTCGCGGTCTTCCTGGTACTCCAGCGCCAGGGTGTGGGTGAGGTTGGGTGCCAGGTCGCTGAGCAGCGAAAAGGCCAGGCTGTCGGTGTGCCGTTCGTTGCGGTCGACGTAGCCGTTGCCATGCCCGCGGCTGAAGTCCAGGCGCACGAAATGGCGGGCATCGGCGGGGTTGCTGGCCAGCGCCTGGTTGATCCCGAACGCCACCTCGCTGTCGTCGAAACTGCCATAGCGGATACGCCCGTCAATGATCTGCTGGTCGCGGCTGGCGAGTTTGGTGATGTAGTTGATCGAGCCGCCCACCGCGCCCGCGCCATGCAGGAACGAAGACGGCCCGCCAATCAGCTCGACGCGGTCGAGTACCCAGGCGTCCACTGGCCGGGTGGCGCTGCTGTAGCCCAGGTTGATGCCGTTGTACAACTGGGTGACCTGGTTCTGGGTAAAGCCGCGGTAGGCGACGAAGCCGCCAAAGCCGGGGTTGGCCGAGGCGTTGACACCGGTCATGGCGTTGACCACGTCCTGGCTGTCCTTGGCGCCGCGTTCTTCGATCAGGCGGCGGTCCGAGACGCTGACCGAGGCGGGCGTTTCTCGCGCGGTCAGTCCAAGGCGCGAACCGGTACGGATCGGCTCGTCCAGCTGCACGCCGCTGGCGGCGTCGCGTTCGCCGTCGATGGTGGTGGCGCCGAGTTCGACAGGGGCGGTTTCAGCGCAGGCAAAGCTGCAGGTGCCCATGAGGAGCACCAGAGAGGTCTTGCGAAGCATGTTTGTGTGTCTTCCACGCAAAGGTCATGGCTGACGGCGAACGCGCGCACAGGCGCGCCCGGCTGAAGTCAGGCGAAATGAAGTACGGCTGCGGGGAAGACGGCGGGGGAGG
>NZ_JENB01000035.1 GCF_000708715.2 Pseudomonas putida W15Oct28
CTTCGCGCCCCATCGCGACGCAAGGCCGCTCCTACAGGAGATCGCATATCACTGTAGGAGCGGCCTTGCGTCGCGATGGGGCGCGAAGCGGCCCCGCTTTTTTATATCAATCAGCCGCGCTTACGCTGCGGCAGCACATCCTTCAACTTGGCATGCATGCTGCGCAAGGTCTTCTCGGTCGCGGCCCAGTCGATGCACGAGTCGGTGACCGAGACGCCGTACTGCAATTCGTTCAGGTCTTTCGGAATCGACTGGCAGCCCCAGTTCAGGTGGCTTTCCACCATCAGGCCAATGATCGACTGGTTGCCTTCGAGGATCTGGTTGGCAACGTTCTCCATGACCAGCGGTTGCAGGGCCGGGTCCTTGTTGGAGTTGGCGTGGCTGCAATCGACCATGATGTTGGCCTTGATCTTGGCCTTGGCCAGGTCCTGCTCGCACAGGGCGACGCTGACCGAGTCGTAGTTCGGCTTGCCGTTGCCGCCGCGAAGTACCACGTGGCCGTACGGGTTGCCCTTGGTGGTGACGATCGACACGCCGCCTTCCTGGTTGATACCGAGGAAGCGGTGTGGCTTGGACACCGACTGCAGGGCGTTGATGGCAACGGTCAGGCCGCCGTCGGTGCCGTTCTTGAAGCCGACCGCCGAGGACAGGCCCGAGGCCATTTCACGGTGGGTCTGGGATTCGGTGGTGCGGGCGCCGATGGCCGACCAGCTGATCAGGTCCTGCAAGTATTGCGGGGAAATCGGGTCAAGCGCTTCGGTAGCGGTTGGCAGGCCCATTTCAGCCAGGTCCAGCAGCAGCTGGCGGCCAATGTGCAGGCCATCCTGGATCTTGAACGAGTCATCCAGGTACGGGTCGTTGATCAGGCCTTTCCAGCCGACGGTGGTGCGCGGCTTTTCGAAGTACACACGCATGACCAGGTACAGCGTATCGGACACTTCTGCGGCCAGCACCTTCAGGCGCTCGGCGTATTCGTGGGCGGCCTTGATATCGTGGATGGAGCAAGGGCCGACCACGACGAACAGGCGATGGTCCTTGCCGTCGAGAATATTGCGCACCACTTCACGGCCGGCAGTCACGGTCTGCAGGGCCTTGGCGCTGAGAGGGATTTCCTTCTTGAGCTGATCGGGGGTGATCAGGGTCTCGTTGGAGGCAACGTTCAAGTCATCGATCGGTAAATCAGCCATCGTGTTACTCGTCAGGTCACGGGTGCCGGCCGCCAACTATCCCCGTGCGGCCCAGCAGCAAGAATAATCGCAGCGGGGAGCCGAACCTTAGCGCGTTACGGGTGGCGCGACAATGGGCGCAAGTCCCGTCAGCATGCTGTTTTCCCTGCTGCTGTGGCGCGTGGGCGTGCATGGGCTAGCTGACAGTGTGCAAGCTGTGTAAAAAGAGAGCTGACATTGACCTGGAGATCGGCATGTATCCGCGCACACCACGCATCGGCATCATTGGCAGCGGGGCTATCGGTGGCTTCTATGGGTTGATGCTGGCCCGGGCCGGTTTCGACGTGCATTTTCTGCTGCGCAGCGAGTACCAGGTCGTACGCGAGCAGGGGTTGGCGCTGGACAGTGCGGTACACGGTACGTTGCAGATGAAGGTGCAGGCCTATGCCAGTGCCGCCGACATGCCGCCTTGCGACTGGTTGCTGGTCGGCGCCAAGGCCACCAGCAATGACCAGCTGGCGCCTCTGATCGTGCAGGCCGCTGCACCCGGCGCCAAGGTTGTACTGCTGCAAAACGGCCTGGGTGTGGAGGAGCAGTTGCGTCCGGCCTTGCGCCGCGACATGCACCTGCTCGGCGGCCTGTGCTTCATCTGCGTCAATCGCCACGCGCCGGGTGTGATTCGTCACCAGGCACTGGGGGCGGTCAACCTGGGCTATCACAGTGGGTCGGCCAGTGATGGTGGTGCTGCAGTGGTCAGTGAAGGTGCAGGGTTGTTCCAGGCGGCGGGCATCGATTCGCAGGCCATGCCGAACCTGGACCTGGCGCGCTGGCAGAAACTGGTGTGGAACGTGCCGTACAACGGCCTGTCGGTATTGCTGGGCGAAGGCACCGCCGGGCTGATGGCAAGCAGCCACAGCCGTGAACTGATCCAGGCCTTGATGAAAGAGGTGATGCAAGGCGCTGCCGCCTGCGGGCATGTGTTGCCGGACGGGTACGCCGAGCACCTGTTCCAGATGACCGAGCGCATGCCCGACTACTGGCCAAGCATGTTTCACGACTATGCCCTCGTGCGCCCGCTAGAGCTGCAGGCTATCTATGCAGAGCCGCTGGCGCGTGCGCGTGCGGCAGGCTGCAGCTTGCCGCGCATGGAAACGCTGTACCAGGCACTGAGTTTCCTCGACACCAGCGATCGGCCCTGCTGACGGCGGCTTTGGCTTCGGCGTTGCGTTTTTGCGCGGGCCTACAGGCCACGCCGGCAGCGCGCCGGACGGCCAAGCGTGCGTTCGGCCCGCTGCTAAGCTGAAGCTTGCTCTGCCGATGCGGCAGTCGAGGAGGTCGAATGATCCGCTCCATGCTGTACGCCACCGACCTCGGTGTCTATGCCCCTTTTGTGATGCAGCACGCGCTGGCCTTGGCGCGCACGTTCAATGCCGAGTTGTATGTGATTCACGCCGTGGAGCCCATGGGCCAGTTCGCCGAATCCCTCCTGCAAAGCTACCTCGATGAGCAGACGCTCGACCAGTTGCATAGCCAGGGGGTGAACGCGGTGATGGCCAACATCGAGCAGCGCGTACTGGAGAACTTTCGCGATGAGCTGGGCGAGGAGGCCGACCTTGCGGTGATCAAGGCGGTGCGGGTACGCCAGGGCGACCCGGCGCAGGTGATCCTTGACCAGGCGCAGCGGCTGAGCGTCGACCTGTTGATTTTCGGCAGCCACAGCGCCGGCGCCGGCGTGGATGTGCCCTTGGGGCGCACGGCAGTGCGACTGCTGCAACTGTCGCCGGTACCGGTGTACATGGTGCCTTTGGCGCAGCACCTGGGGCGTAGGAAAACATGAAGAGGGGCGTCTGCTATTTCCGGGGGCACGTAACAAAATAGTTCTAGATTTATTTCCAGAACCACTAATATAGTTATATATCGTCGCTGCCTGCTGCCGCGGACTCATCGCTGAACCGAGGGAAACCTATGAAGCTTCAACAACTGCGCTACATCTGGGAAGTGGCGCACCATGACCTCAACGTCTCCGCGACGGCGCAGAGCCTGTATACCTCCCAGCCAGGTATCAGCAAGCAGATCCGCCTGCTCGAAGACGAACTGGGTGTTGAAGTCTTTGCTCGCAGCGGCAAGCACCTGACCCGTGTCACCCCGGCCGGTGAGCGCATCATCAATACCGCCGGCGAAATCCTGCGCAAGGTCGAAAGCATCAAGCAGATTGCCCAGGAGTTCTCCAACGAGAAGAAGGGCACGCTGTCCATTGCCACCACCCACACCCAGGCGCGCTATGCCTTGCCACCGGTGATCAGCAGTTTCATCAAGCAGTACCCGGAAGTGTCCCTGCATATGCACCAGGGTTCGCCCATGCAGATTGCCGAGATGGCTGCGGACGGTACGGTCGACTTCGCCATCGCCACGGAGGCGCTGGAGCTGTTCGGCGACCTGATCATGATGCCGTGCTACAAGTGGAACCGTTGCGTGGTGGTGCCGCAAGGTCACCCGCTGGCCAAGCTGCCGAAACTGACCCTGGAAGCGGTTGCCGAATACCCGATCGTTACCTATGTGTTCGGTTTTACCGGGCGCTCGAAACTGGACGAAGCCTTCAACCACCGTGGCCTCACGCCAAAAGTGGTGTTCACCGCAGCAGACGCCGACGTGATCAAGACCTATGTGCGCCTGGGGCTGGGCGTGGGTATCGTCGCGGGTATGGCCGTGGACGCCAAACTCGACAATGACCTGGTGGCCCTGGATGCCAGCGAGCTGTTCGAAGCCAGCATTACCAAGATCGGCTTCCGCCGTGGCACCTTCCTGCGTGGCTTCATGTGCGACTTCATCGAGAAGTTCGCCCCGCACCTGACCCGCGAAGTAATGGCCAAGGCCATCCAGTGCCATAACAAGCAAGAGCTTGAAGATCTGTTCGCAGGCGTTGAACTGCCGGTGCACTGATCCGCAATTGCAGGGGGCCGCTTTGCGGCCCTTTCGCGACACAAGGCCGCTCCCACAGAGATCATGCGATCTCCTGTAGGAGCGGCCTTGTGTCGCGAAAGGGCTGCAAGGCAGCCCCGGCTATCTCAAGCCTTGCTGATCAGGTTGCCCGCGTGCAACCCGCATTCCTTCTGTGTCGACTCTTCCCACCACCAACGCCCTTCACGCTCATGCTGGTTCGGCAACACCGGCCGGGTGCATGGCTCACAGCCGATACTGATGAAACCGCGCTCATGCAGGCTGTTGAATGGCAGCTCAAGCATGCGGATATAACCCCATACTTCCGCACTGCTCATCTGCGCCAGCGGGTTGAACTTGTACAGGGTGCGCTCGGGCGTCGAGAAGGCGCTGTCGATTTCCAGTGCCGCCACCTGGCTGCGGGTGCCCGGGCTCTGGTCGCGGCGCTGGCCGGTGGCCCAGGCGCTCACGGTGGCCAGCTTGCGGCGCAGTGGCTCGATCTTGCGAATGCCGCAGCACTCGCCGTGGCCGTCCTTGTAGAAGCTGAACAGGCCCTTTTCCTTGACGAACGGGTCGAGCTTGGCGCGGTCGGGGCTGAGGAGTTCAATCGGCAGGTTGTACTGCTCGCGCACCTGGTCGATGAACCGGTAGGTCTCCGGGTGCAGGCGGCCGGTGTCGAGGCTGAACACCTTGACCTGCTTGTTCAGCTTCCAGGCCATGTCGACCAGCACCACGTCCTCGGCGCCGCTGAAGGAGATCCACAGGTCATCACCAAAATGCTCGAAGGCGAGCTTGAGAATGTCCTGCGGGGACTTGTTGGCGTAGGTCGCGGCCAGGGCGGCGACGTCGAAGGGTTGGCTCATCAGGCGGTTTCCATCTTGGCTGTGGCGCTGTGCGCTCGTAGTAAGGTGATGGTAACAAAAAAACGCGGGCTAGACGGACTCACAAGGCCTGCAAGGTCTGCATCAACACCCGCACTTTGGCGATCGACTCTTCATATTCGGCCTGCCATTCGGAGTCGGCCACCACCGCACCGCCGCCCCAGCAACTGACCTGGCCGTCCTTGACCAGCAGGCTGCGAATGGCAATCGAGCTGTCCATTTCACCGCGCACATCCACATACAGCAGCGAGCCGCAGTACAGGGCCCGGCGTGCCGGCTCCAGCTCGTCGATGATCTGCATGGCGCGAATCTTCGGCGCCCCGGTGATCGAGCCGCCGGGGAAGCTGTCGCCGATCAGGTCCAGGGCATCCTTGTCGCTGGCCAGCTGGCCGGTGATGCTGCTGACCAGGTGGTGGACGTTGGGGTAGCTCTCCAGGCTGAACAGCTCCGGTACCTTCACCGAGCCGATCTTGCAGGTACGCCCCAGGTCGTTGCGCAGCAGGTCGACGATCATCAGGTTTTCCGAGCGGTCCTTGGGGCTGTGCAGCAGCTCCTCGGCATTGCGCTGGTCTTCAATCGGGTCGCTGGCGCGCGGGCGAGTGCCCTTGATTGGCCGGGTTTCCACCTCGCCCTGGCTGACGCGAATGAAGCGCTCAGGCGAGAAGCTGAGCAAGGCGCTGCCATCGGCCAGTTGCTGGTAGCCGGAAAACGGCGTCGGGCAAGCTTGGCGCAGGGCTTGATAGGCGCGCCAGGGGTCGCCCTGGCACGGCGCGCGGAAGCGTTGGGTAAGGTTGATCTGGTAGCAGTCGCCGGCCTGGATATAGCGCTGTACCTGGTCGAAGGCCGCCCGGTACTGTTCGGGCTGCAGGTCGCCGGCCATCGGCGCGAGCAGCTGGAAGTCGCCGCTTGCAGTGCTGCTGGCGCCTTCGAAAAGCGTGATCAGGCGTTCGCGTTCACTGCCTGCCAGGCTTGGGTGAAACACCAGTTGGCTGGTGCCGTGCAGGTGGTCGCTGACCAGTGCCCAGGCATACAGGCCCAGTTGCGCGTCGGGCAGGCCGAGGTCGTCCACAGCCAGGCTTGGCAGGTGTTCCAGGCGGCGGCCGAAGTCGTAGCTCAGGTAGCCGATCAGGCCGCCGGCAAAGGGTAGCTCGCTGCCTTCGGGCAGTTGCGCCTGGCCCAGTTGCGCCAGGCCTGCGCGCAGGCGCTGGAGGAAGGTGCGGCCTTCTTCATCGGGGTGCGCTTGCAGCTGTTGCAGCGGCCAGGCGCTGAGCAGGTCGAAGCGGCCGCGTTCGGCGCCGGGGCGGGCGCTGTCGAGCAGGATCGCGCCGGGGGCCTGGCGCAGGCGGGCGAAATAGGCGGCAGGGTCGGGCTGGTAGGGCAGGGGGTAAAGCGTACAGGTCGGCATCAGTGTGGACGGCGATGTAAAAGCGAGGAGGGCGATTGTAGACCTGTGTAGGAAAAGCGCCTAGCACTGGGCGCGACATTCAACAGTGTGTTTGGCCCATTCGCAACACAAGGCTGCTCCTACAGGGCAAGCGCAGCCCTTGGTGTAGGAGCAGCCTTGTGCTGCGAAAGGGCTGCAATGCAGCCCCGGCAATTCAGCGGTTAGGCACGTGCCCGAACAAGCCTTGGGCTACCCGAACCCGCTGTTCGGCATCCTCGGTAATGCCATCCTTGGCCAGCGCTTCGATATGCGCCTCAATGGCGTGGGTGCGCTGGGTCAGGCCGCAGTCGTTGGCAATCTGGATGTTCAGGCCCGGGCGGGCGTTGAGCTCCAGAATCAGCGGGCCTTTCTCCTGGTCCAGCACCATGTCCACGCCGATGTAGCCCAGCCCGCACAGTTCATAGCAACCGGCGGCCAGCTTCATGAAGCCGTCCCAGTTCGGCAACTGCACGCCGTCCACCGCGTTGGTGGTGTCTGGGTGCTTGCTGATGATGTTGTTCAGCCAGGTACCGCGCAAGGTCACGCCGGTGGCCAGGTCAACGCCCACGCCGATGGCGCCCTGGTGCAGGTTGGCCTTGCCGCCGGACTGGCGGGTCGGCAGGCGCAGCATGGCCATTACCGGGTACCCCATCAGCACGATGATGCGGATGTCCGGCACGCCTTCGTAGCTGATGCTCTTGAAGATCTGGTCGGGGGTGACCCGGTACTCGATCAGCGCGCGGTCGCGGTGGCCACCCAGCGAGTAAAGGCCAGTGAGGATGCTGGAAATCTGGTGCTCGATTTCCTCATGGCTGATGATCTTGCCCGACACCGTGCGGTAGCGGTCCTCGAAGCGGTCGGCGATTACCAGGATGCCGTCACCGCCGGCGCCTTGCGCCGGCTTGATGACGAAATCGCTGCGCCCGCCGATGATCTGGTCGAGCTTCTCGATTTCTTTCTCGGTTTCGATGATGCCGTACATTTCCGGCACATGGATACCGGCCGCCAGGGCGCGCTCCTTGGTTATGATCTTGTCGTCGACGATCGGGTACAGGCTGCGCTTGTTGTACTTCAACACGTAGTCCGCGTTGCGCCGGTTGATACCCATGATGCCCCGGGCCTCCAGGGCTTTCCACGTCTTGATCAGGCCAAACATCAGGCGTCAGCCTTCTTCAGGAATGCCTTGAAGCGCACAAGTTCGGTCAGGCGGTAGCCACGGTAGCGGCCCATCGCCAGCATGAAGCCCACCAGGATCAGCAGTACGGCCGGGAACGTGAACACGAAGTACACCAGCTCCGGCACCATCATCAGCAAGTGCGCCACGGAGGCGGCAAACAGGGTGCCGATGGCCACTTTCATGGCATGGCCGCCGCCACGCTCTTCCCAGGTGATCGACAGGCGCTCGATGGTCATGGTCAGGATCACCATCGGGAACAGTGCCACCGACAGGCCGCGCTCAAGGCCCAGCTTGTGGCTGAACAGGCTGATGGCGGCAATCAGCACCACGACGAAGGTCAGCACCACCGACAGGCGTGGCAGCATTTGCAGCTTGAGGTGTTCCAGGTACGAGCGTAACGACAGGCCAAGCGCGGTAATCACCGTGAACAGCACGATGCCGAAGCCCAGTTGGGTCTCGCGGAAGGCCAGGGCGATCAGCACCGGGGTGAAGGTACCCAGCGTCTGCAGGCCGATCAGGTTGCGCAGCACCAGGATCACCAGCACGCCGATCGGGATCATCACCATGATCATGAAGGTTTGCTGGGTCTGCAGCGGCAGGCTGTACAGCGAGTACTCGAGGAAGTCGGCGTCGGTGTTCTCGTCGGTCAGCTTGGCCAGGCGGATGGCGTTCATCTCGCTGTTGTTCATGCTGAAGGTGACGTTGGCCTTCTTGCCGCCATCGACGGTGATCAGGTTGTCGTCACCGGTCCACCACAACAGGCGGTCGCTGGGCAGGCCTTGCTCGCCGGTGTCCGGGTTGAAGTACAGCCAGTCGTTACCGTTGAAGCTGCGCAGCCACAGTTCCGGGGTTTGCGGGGTGTCGGCCACCAGGCGGATGGTGTGCACCTTTTCCATCGGCACGTGGGCGATCGACAGCAGCAGGTCGATGATCTGGGCCTTCTTCATCGGCGAGGTGTCGCCGGCCAGCAGCAGCTTGACGTTGTCGTCGTTCAGGTTGTTGACCCGCTTGATGGTCTCGCTGACGAAGGTCTCGACGTCGGCAGAGTGCTGGCGAATCGGCGCCATCAGGGCTTCTGCGGCGATCTTCTCGGGGCCTTCGATCGCCAGGCTGTCACGGAAGGTCGGGCCTTTGACCGTGGTCTTTTCGTTGCTGTAGCGCTTGGTCAGCACCAGGCGGTAGTAGAGGGTCTGATTGCCGCTGGCGCGGCGGGCCGACCAGGTGACCTTGCGGTTACCGTCGGCACGGTTGACGCTCACCCCGTAGTTGTTGGAGATGAAGCTCTCGTTGAGGCTGACGTAGTCGCGGTTCAGCGGTGGCACGAACATCTGCACCTTGACCGGGTCCTTGGTGCTGGCCACAAACTCGACCTTGGCGTCGATGTTCCACAGGTCGTCGGTTTCATCCTCGGTCACCGGGATGCCGAGGAAGAAGATCTGGTAAGCCGTGACCGCCACACCCAGTAGCACCAGTACGGTGATCAGGACTTTCAGATGGAGGGTAAGAGAGCGCATCGGAATTACTCTGCTTTGTGAGCGTCGGTGGCACAGGCAGGTTTGCCGGCCGCATATTTAAGGCTTGGGTCGACCAGCGCGTCGAAGTGCTTGAGTGCCTCGGAACCGATCAGCAGCGGGAACTGGAAGGCGCTGCGGTCGGTGAGGTTGACTTCGATGGTGCGCATGGCCTGGCCCATGCAGATTTCAAGTTCGATGACCGGGCGTGCCGTGTAGGCCTTGCCCGATTCGGCATCATAGTCGCCGGCCCGGCGCTTGATCTTGCTTACGCGTGCCAGCGGGCGCTCGATCGGGTGCGAGTGGGCAGCATCGATGGCCAGGTAGAAGCGTACCCAGCTTTCGCCGTTGCGCTTGAACCGCTTGATATCGCGGGCACTGAGCGAGGCGGTCTTGGCACCGGTGTCGAGCTTGGCGGCCACTTCCAGGTCCAGGTCGCCCAGCCGCGCATATTCGTTGAGACCATAGACGGTCTTGCCCGCAGCCTGACCAAGGGCCGGCAGCAGGGTGAGGCATAGCAGCAATAAAACGGGTGTAAGTCTCATAATCCTGGCGCGGTGCAGTGCAAGGTTCTAGGCAAGGTTCTGGTCAAGGCGACTGGCAACTACTGCGCAAGCTTCCTCTTTATATCTGTCAACAAGCATGAATGTATGACAGACAGGCTATCCATACCCCATCGGAGGCGCGGCATTCTATCACGCCGACGTCTTGACGCCAGCGGTGCGCGATCTGACAGCGCCGGGCCGGGGTTAGTTCGTTATTAGACGATTGTCGACAATATTCATTTTGTCTTTGACTCATGCGCTTGATTTAGCTAATTTCTGGCGAAGAGTCTTTCAAGGTGTCGACAATATGCAGGACCTTTCCACCCCCAGCCCGGTGCTGACAGACGAAACGGAAACCTTGTCTGAAAACGTCTTCCGGCGCATTCAGGCGGCCATCGTCAAGGGCGAGATTGCCCCCGGCAGCAAGATTTCCGAGCCGGAGCTGGCGCGCACCTACGGTATCAGCCGCGGGCCGTTGCGCGAGGCCATCCACCGCCTGGAAGGCCAGCGCTTGCTGGTGCGCGTACCGCATGTGGGCGCGCGCGTGGTGTCGCTGAGCCACGCCGAGCTGATCGAGCTGTACGAAATTCGCGAGTCTTTGGAAGGCATGGCCTGCCGCCTGGCAGCCGAGCGCATGAGCCAGGGCGAGATCGACGAACTGCGCCGGGTGCTCGATACCCATGAGCGCGATGCCGCATTCCAGGCCGGCGTAGGCTACTACCAGCAGGAAGGCGACTACGACTTCCATTACCGGATCATCCAGGGCAGCGGCAACCAGACCCTGGTCAAGATGCTGTGCGGCGAACTGTACCAACTGGTGCGCATGTACCGCATCCAGTTCTCTGCCACGCCCAATCGGCCACGGCAGGCCTTTGCCGAACACCACCGCATCCTCGATGCCATCGCCGACCGTGACGGCGAGCTGGCCGAACTCCTGATGCGCCGCCACATCGGCGCGTCCAAGCGCAATATCGAGCGTCACTATCTGGACGCCCACAACAACAGCCCACGAGGTGAGAAATGACTGTGAAGAGCACCCCCGGTCAGCGTTTCCGCGACGCCGTTGCTGCCGAACACCCCCTGCAGGTGGTTGGCGCCATCAACGCCAACCATGCCCTGCTGGCCAAGCGCGCCGGCTTCAAGGCCATCTACCTGTCCGGTGGCGGCGTGGCGGCAGGCTCGCTGGGCTTGCCGGACCTGGGCATCACCGGCCTGGACGACGTGCTCACCGATGTGCGCCGCATTACCGACGTGTGTGACGTGCCGTTGCTGGTGGATGTCGACACCGGCTTCGGTGCGTCGGCCTTCAACGTCGCCCGTACTGTGCGCTCGATGAGCAAGTTCGGCGCTGCCGCCATCCATATCGAGGACCAGGTTGGTGCCAAGCGCTGTGGCCACCGGCCGAACAAGGAAATCGTCAGCCAGCAGGAAATGGTCGACCGCATCAAGGCCGCTGTCGATGCCCGTAGCGACGACAGCTTCGTGATCATGGCGCGTACCGATGCCCTGGCCGTCGAAGGCCTGAATGCTGCCCTTGATCGCGCCGAGGCGTGCATCGAGGCTGGCGCCGACATGATCTTCCCGGAAGCCATCACCGAACTGCAGATGTACAAGACGTTCGCTGATCGGGTGAAGGCACCGATTCTGGCCAACATCACCGAATTCGGCGCCACGCCGTTGTACACCACCGAAGAGCTGGCCTCGGTCGACGTGTCGTTGGTGCTGTACCCGCTGTCAGCATTCCGCGCCATGAACAAGGCGGCCGAGAACGTGTACACCGCGCTGCGCCGCGACGGCACCCAGAAAAACGTGATCGACACCATGCAGACCCGCATGGAGCTCTACGATGCCATTGGTTACCACGCCTTCGAGCAGAGCCTCGACGCGCTGTTTGCCCAGAAAAAAGGGTAAGTGATGCTGCCTGTGCCGGCCTCTTCGCGGGTAAACCCGCTCCCACAGGTACAGCACAGCTTTTGAAACTTGTGTTTTACCTGTGGGAGCGGGTTTACCCGCGAAGAGGCCGGGACAGACGAACCGAATTAGCCAGCAAGATATCCATAACAAATTCAAGAAAGGAGAAACACCATGGCCGAAGCGAAAGTACTCAGTGGCGCAGGCCTGCGTGGCCAGGTGGCCGGCCAGACCGCACTGTCGACCGTGGGCCAGGCCGGTGCCGGGCTGACCTACCGGGGTTACGACGTGCGCGACCTGGCAGCAGGTGCCGAATTCGAAGAAGTCGCTTATCTGCTGCTGTACGGCGAGCTGCCAACCCAGGCCGAACTGGCTCACTACAAGCGCAAGCTCAAGGGCCTGCGTGACCTGCCACAAGCGTTGAAGGAAGTGCTGGAGCGTATCCCGCGTGACGCCCACCCGATGGACGTGATGCGTACCGGTTGCTCGGTACTGGGCACCCTGGAGCCCGAGCTCACCTTCGAGGCCCAGCACGACAAGACCGACCGCCTGCTGGCGCTGTTCCCGGCGGTGATGTGCTACTGGTACCGCTTCACCCACCATGGTGTGCGCATTGACTGCACCAGTGACGAAGACACGCTCGGCGGCCACTTCCTGCACCTGCTGCACGGCAAGAAGCCAAGCGAGCTGCACGTCAAGGTGATGAACGTGTCGCTGATTCTGTACGCCGAGCACGAGTTCAACGCCTCGACGTTCACTGCCCGCGTCTGCGCCTCGACCTTGTCCGACCTGTACTCCTGCGTCACTGCCGCCATCGGCTCGCTGCGCGGCCCGCTGCACGGCGGTGCCAACGAGGCGGCGATGGAGCTGATCGAGCGCTTCCAGAGCCCGCAGGAGGCCACTGCCGAGCTGCTGCGCATGCTGGAGCGCAAGGACAAGATCATGGGCTTTGGCCATGCCATCTACAAAGAGTCCGACCCGCGCAACGAGGTGATCAAGGGCTGGTCGAAGCAACTGGCCGACGAAGTGGGCGACAAGGTGCTGTACCCGGTGTCCGAAGCCATCGACAAGACCATGTGGGAGCAGAAGCGCCTGTTCCCCAACGCCGACTTCTACCATGCCTCGGCGTACCACTTCATGGGCATCCCGACCAAGCTGTTTACCCCGATCTTTGTCTGCTCGCGCCTGACCGGCTGGGCGGCGCATGTCTTCGAACAGCGCGCCAACAACCGCATCATCCGCCCGAGCGCCGAGTATGTTGGCGTCGAGCAGCGTCAGTTCGTGCCGATCGAGCAGCGCTGAATAGAAATGAGAGAGGCAACCCGTTTCCCCTGTGGGAGCGGGCTTGCCCGCGAATGCGAGCGACCGGGCAACCGCGGAGCACCTGCTGACGCATTCGCGGGCAAGCCCGCTCCCACAAGGGGGCGGTGTAGCTTTCCGAATCCTTGACCGAGCCTGAATGATGAATACTGCATACCGCAAAAACCTGCCAGGCACCGACCTGGACTACTTCGATGCCCGTGCGGCGGTCGAGGCGATCAAGCCCGGCGCCTACGACGGCCTGCCTTACACGTCCCGCGTGCTCGCCGAAAACCTGGTGCGCCGCTGCGACCCGGCCACCCTCGACGCCTCGCTGGGCCAACTGATCGAGCGCCAACGCGACCTCGACTTCCCGTGGTTCCCGGCCCGCGTGGTGTGCCACGACATCCTCGGCCAGACCGCGCTGGTCGACCTCGCCGGCCTGCGTGATGCCATCGCCGACAAGGGTGGCGACCCGGCCGCCGTCAACCCGGTGGTGCCGGTGCAACTGATCGTCGACCACTCGCTGGCAGTGGAGTGCGGTGGCTTCGACCCGCAGGCCTTCGAAAAGAACCGCGCCATTGAAGACCGCCGCAACGAAGACCGCTTCCACTTCATCAACTGGACCAAGAAGGCGTTCAAGAACGTCGACGTGATCCAGCCGGGCAACGGCATCATGCACCAGATCAACCTGGAGAAGATGTCGCCTGTCATCCACAGCGACCGCGGGGTGGCCTACCCGGACACCTGCGTCGGCACCGACAGCCACACCCCGCACGTGGACGCCCTGGGCGTGATCGCCATCGGCGTGGGCGGCCTGGAAGCCGAAAACGTGATGCTCGGCCGCGCCTCGTGGATGCGCCTGCCGGAAATTGTCGGCGTCGAGCTGACCGGCAAGCTGGCACCGAACATCACCGCCACCGACCTGGTGCTGGCCCTGACCGAGTTCCTGCGTAAACAGAAAGTCGTCGGCGCCTACCTGGAATTCCACGGCGAGGGCGCCCGCGCGCTGACCCTGGGTGACCGTGCCACCATTTCCAACATGGCCCCGGAATACGGCGCCACCGCCGCGATGTTCGCCATCGACCAGCAGACCATCGACTACCTGCGCCTGACCGGCCGTGAAGAGCAGCAGGTCAAGCTGGTGGAAACCTACGCCAAGGCGACCGGCCTGTGGGCCGACAGCCTGGACGGCGCCGTCTACGAGCGCACCCTGAGCTTCGACCTGTCGAGTGTGGTGCGCAACATGGCGGGCCCGTCCAACCCGCACGCCCGCGTGGCTACCAGCGACCTGGCAGCCAAAGGCATCGCCGGCAGCTGGGAAGAAGTGCCGGGGCAGATGCCCGACGGTGCGGTGATCATCGCCGCCATCACCAGCTGCACCAACACCAGCAACCCGCGCAACGTGATTGCCGCAGGGCTCATGGCGCGTAATGCCAACAGGCTGGGCCTGGCCCGCAAACCGTGGGTCAAGTCGTCGCTGGCGCCGGGTTCCAAGGCTGTGAAGCTGTACCTGGAAGAGGCAGGGCTGGAGAAGGAGCTGGAGCAACTCGGCTTTGGCATCGTCGCCTTCGCCTGCACCACCTGCAACGGGATGTCCGGCGCACTGGACCCGGCGATCCAGCAAGAAATCATCGACCGTGACCTGTACGCCACCGCCGTGCTGTCGGGCAACCGCAACTTTGACGGGCGTATCCACCCTTATGCCAAGCAGGCCTTCCTGGCATCGCCGCCGCTGGTTGTGGCCTATGCCATTGCCGGTACCATCCGCTTCGACATCGAGAAGGATGTGCTGGGCGTGGTCGATGGCAAGGAAATCCGCCTGAAGGACATCTGGCCGAGCGATGAAGAGATCGACGCCGTGGTGCGTGCTGCGGTCAAGCCAGAGCAGTTCCGCAAGGTGTACATCCCGATGTTCGCCATCGAGGAAGACCGCGGGCCGAAGGTGGCGCCGCTGTATGACTGGCGCCCGATGAGCACCTACATCCGCCGCCCGCCGTATTGGGAAGGTGCGCTGGCCGGTGAACGTTCCCTGCGCGGCATGCGCCCGCTGGCGGTGTTGCCGGACAACATCACCACCGATCACCTGTCGCCGTCCAACGCCATCATGCTCGACAGCGCCGCCGGTGAGTACCTGGCGAAAATGGGCTTGCCGGAAGAGGACTTCAACTCCTACGCCACCCACCGCGGTGACCACCTGACCGCCCAGCGGGCCACCTTCGCCAACCCCAAGCTGTTCAACGAAATGGTGCGCAAGGAAGACGGCAGCGTGAAGCAGGGCTCGCTGGCGCGTATCGAGCCGGAAGGCAAGGTCACCCGCATGTGGGAGGCGATCGAGACCTACATGCAGCGCAAACAGCCGCTGATCATCGTTGCCGGCGCCGACTACGGCCAGGGTTCGTCCCGTGACTGGGCGGCCAAGGGCGTGCGCCTGGCGGGTGTCGAGGCGATTGTTGCCGAAGGCTTCGAGCGCATTCACCGCACCAACCTGGTGGGCATGGGCGTGCTGCCGCTGGAGTTCAAGCCGGGCACCGACCGCAAGACCTTGGGCCTGGATGGCAGCGAGACCTATGACGTGCTGGGCGCACGTACGCCACGGGCGACCCTGACGTTGGTGGTTACCCGCGCCAATGGCGAGCGCCTGGACGTGCCGGTGACCTGCCGCCTGGACACCGCCGAGGAAGTGTCGATCTACGAGGCGGGCGGGGTGCTGCAGCGCTTCGCCCAGGACTTCCTCGAAGCGACCGTGTAATTGCAAGGGGCCGCTTTGCGGCCCATCGCGACACAAGGCCGCTCCCACAACGGGCGGCGCAGTACCTGTGGGAGCGGCCTTGTGTCGCGAAAGGGCTGCAAAGCAGCCCCAGGGTATTTCACCGGACTATCAGGATGCCCAAGACAATGGCACATGTACCCCAGATCAAAATCCCCGCCACCTACATCCGTGGCGGCACCAGCAAAGGCGTGTTCTTCCGCCTGCAAGACCTGCCCGAGCCGGCCCAGGTCCCCGGTCCCGCCCGTGACGCACTGCTGCTGCGGGTAATCGGCAGCCCCGACCCCTACGGCAAGCAGATCGACGGCATGGGCGGTGCGACGTCCAGCACCAGCAAGACCGTCATCCTGTCGCCAAGCATCAAGCCCGGGCACGATGTCGATTACCTGTTCGGCCAGGTCAGCATCGACAAGGCCTTCGTCGACTGGAGCGGCAACTGCGGCAACCTGTCCGCCGCGGTCGGCTCGTTCGCCATCAGCAGCGGCCTGGTCGACCCGGCGCGCATTCCGCGCACCGGCATCGCCACGGTGCGCATCTGGCAGGCCAACATCGGCAAGACCATCATCGCCCACGTGCCGGTCACCGAAGGCGAGGTGCAGGAAACCGGCGACTTCGAGCTGGACGGGGTGACCTTCCCGGCGGCCGAGGTGCAGCTGGAGTTCCTCGACCCGGCAGCCGATGAAGACGGCGGCGGCGGTGCCATGTTCCCTACCGGCAAGCTGGTCGAAGACCTGGAAGTGCCGGGCGTGGGCACGTTCAAGGCGACCTTGATCAATGCCGGTATCCCGACCATTTTTGTCAATGCTGCCGACATCGGCTACACCGGCACCGAACTGCAGGACGCCATCAACGGCGACCCGCAGGCGCTGCTGCGTTTCGAGACCATTCGTGCTTATGGCGCCGTGCGCATGGGTTTGATCGACAATGTCGACCAGGCTGCCGGGCGTCAGCACACACCAAAAGTGGCGTTCGTTGCGCCACCGAGCACCTACACTGCGTCCAGTGGCAAGGCGGTGCAGGCAGGCGATATCGACCTGCTGGTACGGGCCCTGTCGATGGGCAAGCTGCACCATGCCATGATGGGTACCGCGGCGGTGGCGATCGGCACCGCAGCGGCCATTCCGGGCACGCTGGTCAACCTCGCCGCTGGCGGGGGCGAGCGCAGCGCTGTGCGTTTTGGCCACCCTTCGGGCACCTTGCGGGTCGGGGCCGAGGCGCGCCGGGTGGAGGGTGAATGGACAGTGACCAAAGCAATCATGAGCCGCAGTGCTCGCGTGCTGATGGAGGGCTGGGTTCGCGTGCCTGGCGACAGCTTCTAAAGCACTACCGGCGCTCGGCTTCAAGAGGGGCCGCTTTGCGGCCCTTCGCGGGCTTGCCCGCTCCCACAGGTAATCACAGGGTTTGAATGCTGTGATATCCCTGTGGGAGCGGGCAAGCCCGCGAAGGGCTGCACAGCAGCCCCCTTTCACAGGAGCTGGATATGAGCGCCAACGTAGACCTCAATGACCGCCCGGACTACGACCGGGTGCTGCAAACCCTGGCCGACTACGCCCTCGGCTATCGGGTCGATTCCGCCGAAGCCCTCGCCACCGCGCGCAACTGCCTGATGGACACCCTCGGCTGCGGCCTGCTGGCCCTGCGCTTCCCCGAATGCACCAAACTGCTCGGCCCTCAGGTGGAAGGCACGCTGGTCCCAAATGGTGCCCGCGTCCCTGGCACCGCCTACCGCCTCGACCCGGTCAAGGCCGCCTGGGACATCGGCTGCACGGTGCGCTGGCTGGACTACAACGACACCTGGCTGGCCGCTGAATGGGCCCATCCTTCGGACAACCTTGGCGGCATCCTGGCCGTTGCCGATCACCTGTCACAGAAGCACGTCGCAGCGGGTGAGGCGCCGCTGCTGATGCGTGATGTGCTTGAAGCCATGGTCATGGCCCATGAGATCCAGGGTGTGCTGGCACTGGAAAATTCGTTCAACCGTGTCGGCCTCGATCACGTGATTCTGGTGAAGGTGGCCTCGACCGCCGTGTGTGCCAGGCTGATGGGGGCCAACCGCGAGCAGATGCTCTCGGCCTTGTCCCACGCGTTCGTCGACGGCCAGGCCCTGCGCACCTACCGCCATGCGCCCAATGCCGGCTCTCGCAAGTCGTGGGCCGCTGGCGATGCTTCCAGCCGGGGCGTGCGCCTGGCCGATATTGCCCTGCGCGGTGAGATGGGCGTGCCGGGCGTGCTCACGGCGCCGCAGTGGGGGTTCTACGACGTATCGTTCAGTCATACCAACAAGGACCTGGCGCTCAAACCTGCCGGGCAGTACGAGCTGCGTCTGCCTCAGGCCTTGGGCAGCTATGTGATGGAAAACGTGCTGTTCAAGGTCAGTTTCCCTGCCGAGTTCCACGCCCAGACCGCCTGTGAGGCGGCGGTAACCCTGCACCCACTGGTGCGCAACCGCCTGCATGAAATCGACCGCATCGTCATCACCACCCAGGAGTCAGCGATCCGCATCATTTCCAAGAGCGGCCCGCTGGCCAATGCTGCCGACCGTGACCACTGCCTGCAATACATGGTGGCGGTACCGCTGATCTTCGGCCATTTGGTGGCCGAGCATTATGAGGACGCCTTCCACGCCAACCACCCGAGCATCGATCGCCTGCGCGAGAAGATGGAGGTGGTGGAAGACCTGCGCTTCAGCCGCGAGTACCTGGAGCCAGACAAGCGCTCGATCGCCAACGCGCTGCAGGTGTTTTTCAAGGATGGCAGCAGCACTGACCAAGTAGTGGTGGAATACCCGATCGGGCACCGGCGGCGGCGAGGGGAGGGCATACCGTTGCTGGAGGACAAGTTCAGGGCCAACCTGGCGACGCGTTTTGCCCGGCAGCGGTGTGGTGAGATTGTAGAAGTGTGCAAGGATCAGCAGAAGCTGGAAGGGATGGCGGTGCACCGGTTCGTGGATTTGTTTGTGATCTGAGGTTGCCTGTACTGGCCCTATCGCCGGCAAGCCAGCTCCCACAGGTACTCCACAGGTCTTGAGGACGGTGGGGTACCTGTGGGAGCTGGCTTGCCGGCGATAGGGCCAGTACAGGCTGAAACAAAAAAGCCCCGGCATCGCTGCCGGGGCTTTTTCTTGTAGCTTGCAGCTTACAACTTGCCGCTCAGCTTACGCCTGAACCACCGGGATCTTGGCGTTGGCTGCCGCTTCGCGGAACTCGGCGATCTGGTCGAAGCTCAGGTAGCGGTAAACGTCGGCAGCCATGCTGTCGATGTCTTTCGCGTACTGCATGTACTCTTCGACGGTCGGCAGCTTGCCGATGATCGAAGCGACAGCAGCCAGCTCGGCCGATGCCAGGTACACGTTGGTAGCGTCGCCCAGACGGTTCGGGAAGTTACGGGTCGAGGTGGAGACCACGGTCGAACCGGTCTGCACACGTGCCTGGTTACCCATGCACAGCGAGCAGCCTGGCATTTCCATGCGCGCACCGGCCTTGCCGTAGATGCCGTAGTAGCCTTCTTCGGTCAGCTGGTGAGCATCCATCTTGGTTGGCGGAGCCAGCCACAGACGGGTCGGGATACCGCCCTTGACCTTGTCCAGCAGCTTGCCGGCAGCGCGGAAGTGACCGATGTTGGTCATGCACGAACCGATGAACACTTCGTCGATCTTCTCGCCCTGTACCGAAGACAGCAGGCGGGCATCGTCTGGGTCGTTCGGCGCGCAGAGCACAGGCTCCTTGACGTCGGCCAGGTCGATTTCGATGATTTCGGCGTATTCGGCATCGGCGTCAGCCGACAGCAGCTCAGGGTTGGCCAGCCAGGCTTCCATCGCCTGGGCACGACGCTCCAGGGTACGTGGGTCGCCGTAGCCTTCGCCGATCATCCAGCGCAGCAGGGTGATGTTGGACGTCAGGTACTCGGCAATGGCCTTCTCTGGCAGCTTGATGGTGCAACCGGCAGCGGAACGCTCGGCCGAGGCGTCGGACAGCTCGAAAGCTTGCTCGACGGTCAGTTCGTCCAGGCCTTCGATTTCCAGGATGCGGCCGGAGAAGGCGTTTTTCTTGCCTTTCTTCTCGACGGTCAGCAGGCCCTTCTGGATGGCGTAGTAAGGGATGGCATGCACCAGGTCACGCAGGGTGATGCCGGGTTGCAGTTTGCCCTTGAAGCGCACCAGGATCGATTCTGGCATGTCCAGCGGCATGACGCCGGTGGCGGCAGCGAAGGCCACCAGGCCGGAACCGGCCGGGAACGAGATGCCGATCGGGAAGCGGGTGTGCGAGTCGCCACCGGTACCGACGGTGTCAGGCATCAGCATGCGGTTCAGCCAGCTGTGGATGATGCCGTCGCCTGGGCGCAGCGACACGCCGCCACGGGTGCGGATGAAGTCTGGCAGGGTGTGGTGGGTGGTGACGTCGATCGGCTTGGGATAGGCCGCGGTGTGGCAGAACGACTGCATGACCAGGTCGGCAGAGAAGCCCAGGCACGCCAGGTCTTTCAGCTCGTCGCGGGTCATCGGGCCAGTGGTGTCCTGGGAACCGACGGTGGTCATCTTCGGCTCGCAGTAGGCACCTGGGCGCACGCCCTGGCCTTCTGCCAGGCCGCAGGCACGGCCGACCATTTTCTGCGCCAGGGTGAAGCCCTTGCCGGAATCGGCAGGCTGCTCTGGTTTCTTGAACAGGTCGGAAGCACCCAGACCCAGCTCGGCGCGGGCTTTTTCGGTCAGGCCACGGCCGACGATCAGCGGGATACGGCCGCCAGCGCGGACTTCGTCCAGCAGTACTTCGGTTTTCAGCGCGAAGTTGGTGACCAGTTCGTCGCTGCCGTGACGGCGCACTTCACCTTTGTAAGGGTAAACGTCGATGACGTCGCCCATGCCCAGGTCGGTGCAGTCGAACTCGATCGGCAGGGCGCCGGCGTCTTCCATGGTGTTGTAGAAGATCGGGGCGATCTTGGTGCCGAAGCAGAAGCCACCGGCGCGCTTGTTCGGAACAAACGGAATGTCGTCGCCGAAGAACCACAGTACCGAGTTGGTAGCGGATTTACGCGAGGAGCCGGTACCGACCACGTCACCTACATAGGCAACCGGGAAGCCCTTGGCCTTGACGGCTTCGATCTGCGCCAGCGGGCCGACCGAACCTGGCTGCGAAGGCTCGATGCCGTCGCGGGCCATTTTCAGCATCGCCAGGGCGTGCAGCGGGATGTCAGGGCGCGACCAGGCATCCGGAGCAGGCGACAGGTCGTCGGTGTTGGTTTCGCCAGGCACCTTGAACACGGTCAGGGTGTATTTGTCGGCGATGGCCGGACGCGAGGTGAACCACTCGCCGGCAGCCCAGGAGTCCAGCACAGCCTTGGCGTGAGTGTTGCCGGCCTTGGCTTTTTCGGCCACGTCGTGGAAGGCATCGAACATCAGCAGGGTGTGCTTGAGCTTTTCGGCCGCGACGGCGCCCAGTTCGGCGTCATCCAGCAGCGTGACCAGCGTTTCGATGTTGTAGCCGCCCTGCATGGTGCCCAGCAGCTCGGTGGCGTGTTTGCGGTCGATCAGCGGCGACTTGGCTTCGCCCTTGGCAACAGCAGAGAGGAAAGCAGCCTTGACGTAGGCAGCTTCGTCGACCCCTGGCGGTACGCGGTTGGTGATCAGGTCTACGAGGAAGGCTTCTTCGCCGGCCGGCGGGTTTTTCAGCAGCTCGACCAGGCCTGCAGTTTGTTCGGCGTTCAGCGGCTGGGGCACGATACCCAGGGCGGCACGCTCTTCGATGTGTTTGCGGTAGGCTTCAAGCACAGTTATTTCCCTCATCAGTGGTCCCTAAAGGGGGTCCGGGACGCTTATCCAGCATTCAATGCACCCATGCGCTGCCACGGCTTTGTGGGCCGCCCAGCCAGAGTCGCAAAGAATCCTTACAGAAGCTGCTTTCAAAGTTTTACGCCTGCAGAACGGGGAGCTGATGAGGGCTGGCGCGGGCATGCGAGGGATGCATGGCCCGGGCCAACGCCGTTCTACCGGATTAACTGTGCTCGTGACGCTTTGAAAACAGCTTCCAACGGACATTGTTGCCTTTGAAAAGGCCGGATGATTCTACGGCAAAAAAAGCCCGAAAGTAAGGCGCAGAAGATGACTTTAACGAGTGACCCTGGTTAGACAAAGGGCTAACATGGGTCCGTGTTCCTCCGCCAAACTGTTGTTTTTCATGTCCAACAAGTCCATCAAGACCCCTTGCGTCGGCCTGTGCTCCACGGTGTACGGAGACACGGTGTGCCGTGGCTGCAAGCGTTTTCACCACGAAGTGATCAACTGGAACGGCTACGACGACGCGCAGAAGCGCGCGGTGTGGCTGCGCCTTGAGCAGTTGCTGGTGCAGGTGATGATGGCCAAGCTGGAAGTGTTCGACAAAAGCCTGCTGCGCCAGCAACTGGAGCAGCGCTCCATCCGCTTTGTCGAGCAGCAGTCGGAGTATTGCTGGGCGTACCAGCTGATTGCCCGCGGGGCGCGGATGATCCGTGACCTGGAGGCCTACGGCATGGTGTTGCTGCCAGAGTTCCGCGACTGGGAACTGCCACAATTGCGCGATGCCATCGATCGCGAGTTCTTCCTGCTTTCAGAAGCGCATTACCAGCGCTACATCGCCCCCAGCTTCCTGCGCGATGCCTTGCAGGCGGGTCAAGGTTGAAGCCTTTTTGATAAAGCTACCGGCCTCTTCGCGGGCTCGCCCGCTCCCACAGGTACATCACAGCCCTCAAGAACGGTGATAATCCTGTGGGAGCGGGCGAGCCCGCGAAGAGGCCAGCACATCACTTGACTCAGTCGCCGGTGTATTCGCAACCGCTGGTGCAGGTTTCGTGGATGCGCACCTTGGACAGTTCCGGCATCAGCGGCTTGACCTGTTCCCAGATCCACTTGGCGATCACTTCGCTGGTGGGGTTTTCCAGGCCCGGGATGTCGTTCAGGTAGTTGTGGTCCAGCTGCTCGTAGATCGGCTTGAAGATCGCCTTGACCTCGGCGAAGTCGCGGATCCAGCCAGTGTGCGGGTCGAGCGGGCCGGTCAGGTGCAGGCCGACCTTGAACGAGTGGCCATGCAGGCGGCCGCATTTGTGCCCTTCAGGAACGTGGGGCAGGCGGTGGGCCGATTCGAATGTGAACTCTTTAAAAATTTCCACGCTGTCGTAACTCTGTGTGAATCAACAATGCGCGCAGTCTACCAGCATGGCCGTTACAAGGCTTGCAGGCGTTCATGCAGCCGCCCGGTGGCGATCAGCTCCAGCAACTCGTCGCCCAGGCGCTGGCTTTCGGCGATGGCCTTGTACCAATAGCGCTTGCGGCCTGGCGCATCGCCGATGAAGCGCTTGAAGTCGTTGCGGTCGGGCAGCTTGCCGTAGGGCAGGGCGGCCAGGTACTGCGGCGAAGGGGTCATCAGCAGCACGTTCTGCAGGCGGGTGGCATCGCCCTTGCGCCAGGGCAAGGCCTTGTCGAACCAGCCGGGTACCACCTTGTCGGTGAAGTGCGGGTACAGCACCAGGTCGTCGCCGCGGTAGGGCAGGTCGAGGTGGTAGTCCAGCAGGCCGCCGTCGCGGTAGGTGCCTGCACCCGCGCCGGGGATGTCTTTCACACCCTGCATGACCATGGGGATCGAGCCCGAGGCGAGCAGGGCGTGGCGCAGGTTGGCCAGGTCCAGCGGCAGGTAGCGTGAGGGGAAGTCGGTCAGCGCGTCGAGCGGCGGCGCGGCGCGCCCGTCGTGCAGGATGATGCGCTCGAAGTGGCGCGCCAGGCGCGAACGGCCTAGCAGGTTGCTGGCGACCACCGAGCCCAGGCCCAGGCCCAGGCGGCCGCGATGGTCGTGGGCAAGCTGGCCATGGCTTTTCACTACCAGGATATTCAGGTGATAGTGCGGGTTGGCCAGCAACTGGCCGTCGCGGCCCTGCAGCAGGTCATCGAGCATGCGTTGGCAGCTGTGGCTGATTTCGGCCGGGGTGACACCCTTGGCAAAATCCAGTTCGGTGTACAGCTCGCCCAGGCGACGGATACCGGCGACCGGGTCGTCGAGGCAAGCACTGGCGAAGCGCCAGGCGCCGATCGAAGCGCCGATCAGGGCGCGCTGGCGCGGTGCCGAAGGCAGCCACTCGCCGAACAGCGCCAGGTCCAGGCCCTGGATACCCAGCGGCTTCGGGCCACCGGCCGCACCCGGGAGCACTCCGACATCGGCCGCCTGCAGGCCGCGCTCGCGGATATGCCGCAGGGCGCGCTGGCCGGCCTTGAAGGTGAGGGCGGGGTACTTGATGTGGATGGTGCTCATGGCGGATCTCTTGGGCTTGTAGGAGCAGCCTTGTGCTGCGAAAGGGCCATTACAGACTACACAACTGTTGTACCTGCACGGGCCCTTTCGCAGCACAAGGCTGCTCCTACAGGGGAGCGAGTCTGGCTGGAGGTGTAACTGCGCTATCATGGCGCCAGCTGTTTTCAGGTTGAATTAAGGACCGGTGGTTAGTCTTAACCCCGTAGACAACTTACACAGTTCTCAGGAGAGAAGAACGATGAAAACCTTGACTGCCCTGTTCACCGCCGCCGCCCTCGCCCTGGGCGCCAATGCCGCTTTCGCCAAGGATGTACAGCCTGACGAAGTGGTCAAGCTGGTCAACGCCAAGACCATCAAGTCGCTGGATGAACTCAAAGCCACCGCAGTGGCCAAGCACCCAGGCGCCACCGTCACCGACTCGGAGCTTGAAGACGAGTACGGCCGCTACATCTACAAGGTCGAGTTGCGCGACACCCAGAACGTCGAGTGGGACGTGGCGCTGGACGCCAAGACCGGTGAAGTGCTAAAGGACGAGCGGGACAACTGATGATCCACTTACCGCGGCCGGCGCGCTACCTCGCGCTGGCGCTGCTGGCCGTATGCTCGCTGGCCGCTGCCCGCGACCTTGACCAGGACGAAGCCCTGGAGCTGCGGCAGAAGGGCGTCATCCTGCCGCTCGAACAATTGCTGGAAACCGCCCTGGGGCGTTACCCCGGGGCGCGTCTTTTGGAAGCCGAGCTGGAAGAAGACGACGATCGCTACGAATATGAAGTCGAACTGCTGACGGCTGAAGGTGTGGTGCGCGAGATCAAGCTCGATGCCAGCACCGGTGCCCTGCTCAAAGACGAGGAAGACGACTGAATGCGCCTGTTGCTTGTCGAGGACAATGTACCGCTGGCTGACGAACTGACCGCAGGCCTGCAGCGCCAGGGCTATGCCGTGGACTGGCTGGCCGACGGCCGTGACGCGGTTTACCAGGGCCAGAGCGAACCCTACGACCTGATCATTCTCGACCTTGGCCTGCCGGGCTTGCCGGGCCTGGATGTGCTGGCCCAGTGGCGCGCTGCCGGCCTAGTCACGCCGGTGCTGATCCTCACCGCTCGCGGTTCGTGGGCCGAGCGTATCGAAGGGCTGAAGGCCGGGGCCGATGACTACCTGAGCAAGCCGTTCCACCCGGAAGAGCTGCAATTGCGAATACAGGCATTGCTGCGCCGTGCCCGTGGCCTGGCCAACCAGCCGAAACTGGAGGCAGCCGGGCTGCACCTGGATGAAAGCCGCCAGTGCGTGAGCCGTGACGGCATGGATGTGCAACTGACCGCCGCCGAGTTTCGGCTGCTGCGTTACTTCATGCTGCACCCGCAGCAGATCCTGTCCAAGAGCCACCTGGCCGAGCACCTTTACGACGGCGAAACCGAGCGGGATTCCAACGTGCTGGAAGTGCACGTCAACCACTTGCGACGCAAGCTGGGCCGCAGCGTGATCGAGACCCGTCGCGGGCAAGGCTACATCTACGCCGGGAGCGCCGGGTGAAGTCGATCCAGGCGCGCCTGAGCCTGGGCCTGGTGGCGGTGCTGGTGGTGGTCGGTGTAGTGCTGGCGCAACTGACGTTGTGGCTGTTCGAGGCGGGCCTGCAGCGCTACCTGGAAAACGGCCTGCGCAAGGAAAGCGAGAACCTGTTGGTGGCCCTGGTGCGTGGGCCTTCGGGCTTGCAGCTGGACGAACGGCGCATTTCTGCCGCTTACCAGCGGCCGTTCTCTGGCTATTACTTTCGCATCGACTTCGATCAGGGTACCTGGCGCTCGCGCTCGCTGTGGGACCTGGACATGCCCAAGCCCGCCACCCCCGGCCTTTCCGACAGCCATGAACTAGGCCCGGAAGGGCAGCAACTGCTGGCCTTGCGTGCCGACTATCGGCGTCTGGGCCAGGACATATCGATCAGCGTGGCACAGGACTATTCGCCGGTGCGCGAAGGCTTCCGGCGCCTGCAGCAGATCGGCCTTGGCATGGGGTTGGTGGCGCTGATCCTGGTGCTGGTGCTGCAGCGCATCACCGTGACCCGTTCGTTGCGGCCACTGGAGCGCGCACGCCGGCAAATCGCCCAGTTGCAGCAGGGCCAGCGTTCGCAGCTGGATGCTGAGGTGCCCAGCGAGCTGGCGCCGCTGGTGGGGCAGATCAACCACTTGCTCAGCCACACCGAAGACAGCCTGCGCCGTTCGCGCAATGCCTTGGGCAACCTCGGCCATGCGCTGAAGACGCCGTTGGCGGTACTGCTCAGCCTGGCTTCCAGCGAGCGCCTGAAAGATCTGCCCGAAGTCCGCGCGCAAATGCGCGAGCAGCTGGAGCAGATTCAGCAACGGCTGGCACGCGAGCTGAACCGTGCGCGGCTGGCAGGGGATGCGCTGCCGGGCGCGCAGTTCGACTGTGACGCCGAGTTGCCGGGGTTGCTCGGAACGCTGGGCATGATCCATGGCGAGGGCCTGCTGTTGGCAAGTGATGTGCCGCCGGGGCTGTTGTTGCCATGGGACCGTGAAGACTTCCTGGAGCTGCTGGGCAACCTGTTGGACAACGCTTGCAAGTGGGCTGACAGCGAGGTGCGCCTGGGCATTGCGCCGAATGCCGAGGGCTTCCAGCTGTGGGTCGATGACGATGGCCCCGGCATCCCCGAGAGCCAACGGCAGCAGGTGCTGGAGCGCGGCTCGCGGCTGGACGAGCAGGTGGACGGGCATGGGTTGGGGTTGGGCATCGTGCGCGATATCGTCGACGCATGGGGCGGGCGAATGACCTTGCTGGAGAGCCCGCTGGGCGGGTTGCGGGTGAGCATCGACCTGCCGCGCAAGGCTCGGTAATACCGGGCCCGCTCTGCGGCCCATCGCGACACAAGGCCGCTCCCACAGGTGTACGCAATCCCCTGTGGGAGCGGCCTTGTGTCGCGAAAGGGCGCGCAGCGCCCCCGAGGCCCTATCAGTACTGCAAAAAAATTGCAGTACAGCCGCAGTTTTTTGAATTAGCCCAAATTCCCCCCACCCGGCAAAATCCCCCCACGAAACCCTGCGGTTTCCATCTCTCCACGGACGGAGCCCCTTGTGGTATTGCACGCGCAATACGAGGCCCAGGCCAGCTCGGCTGGGCTTTCTTTTTAATCAGAAAAAACCAAAGACCCCGATTACCCAATGTCTGCCTCGCGTTCCGAAAGCCGTCTGCAGCGCCTGTTGCCGGCGCCCCTGAATATCCCTCCAAAAGAATGGTTGCGTGCCGGTATCGGGGCGTTGCTCGGTCTGTTCCTCGCTGGTTGGCTGACCAGCATGGCCTATGGCCCCGGCATCGCCTTGCACTTGCTGGGCCCGCTGGCGGCCTCGGCAGTACTGGTGTTCGCCGTGCATTCCGGCCCGTTGGCCCAACCTTGGCCGGTGCTGGGCAGCTACGCGCTGGCTGGCGCGGTCGGCCTGGCCATGCGCCAAGGCTTCGGCCCGGAACTGTGGGTGGCCGCTGCGGCCCTGGGCGTCTCGATCCTGGTGATGTGCCTGCTGCGTTGCCTGCATCCACCGGGTGGCGGGGTGGCAGTAAGCGCAGTACTGGCCGACTCGGGGCTGACCGCCATGGGTGATCATCTGCTTGAGCCCATTCTGCTCAACGCGCTGATCCTGGTGAGCGTGGCGGTTATCTACAACCGCCTGACCGGGGTGCGCTACCCGAAAGGCTTTGCGGCGCGCAAAGATTTGCACCATACCCACGACCCACTGCCCAGTGAGCGGGTCGGCATCCGTGGCGAGGACCTGGACCAGGCCCTGGAAGAGTTGGGTGAGTTCGTCGACGTCACCCGTGACGAGCTGGAGCGCATTATTCTGGCCACCGAGCAGCACGCCTTGCAGCGCAGCCTTGGTGGTATTACCGCGGCTTCGGTGATGTCGCGCGACGTGCAGTTCGCCACGCCCGAGACCACCCTCGAGCAGGCCTGGAAAATGCTGGCCAGCCACCACCTGAAAACACTGCCGGTATTGCAGCAGGGCAAGCTGGTGGGCATCGTCAGCCTCAGCGACCTGGTCGGCCCGGCCATGCAGCGTGGCCGCTTCAGCTGGCGCGGGCTGTTCGGCCGCAAGGCGGTGCGCATGGAACAGGTAATGAGCAGGCGGGTGGTCAGTGTCAGCAGCCAGCACCCGTTGGAGCGCCTGTTGCCGCTGTTGTGCGAGCAGGGCCTGCATTGCTTGCCGGTGCTCGATGCCGGCAAGCTGGTGGGGGTGATCACCCAGACCGACCTGATCGCTGGCCTCAAGCGCCAGCTGCTCAGCAAAGCCGAGGCTTCAGATAACCGGGTCCCAGCGTTGTGACCAGTCGCTGGCGCCGGCGGCTACCAGCCGGCGCAGGATGGCAAAGGCTTGTTGCAGGGCTTCGCTGTCGCGTTTGCGGGGGTACACCAGAAAGGTCGGGTAGGTGAATTCCGGCGCCCGCGGCACCCGCTCGAACACGCCGTTGTCCAGGTAAGCCTGCACCACCCGCGTACGGAAGTAACCGCTGCCGCCCTGATCGAGGATGAACTGCAAGGCCAGTGGGCCCAGGTTGAAGCTGAGCGCCGGGCGGGCGCAGTCGGGCAGGGCGGCATCGTGCTGGCGGCGGAAGGCCTCGCCCCAGTCGATGTAGATGTAGGGTTCCGGCTGGTCGACCCGGCGCACGCGGATGAGCTTTTCTTCCATCAACTGTTCCACCTGCAGGCCCGGCCCGTAGGTCGGCTGGTACACCAACGCAGCGTCCAGCAAACCCATCTCGACCTTGCGCAGCAGCGACTCGCCGTCGCTCACCTCGCTGCGGATGGCATGGCTGGGCAGCTCACGGTGCAGGGCGCTGACCCAGTCGAGCATCATCGGGTTGCCCAGGCTTACTTCTCCCCCCACATGCAGCACTTGCTGGCAGCCCTCGGGCAGCGGCAGGTCGCGCCGCGCCGCTTCCCAGGTTTGCACCAGCTGGTTGGCATAACTGACGAATGCCTCGCCGTCGCTGGTCAGGCTGGCGCCGTTGCGGCTGCGCACGAACAGCTGGCAACCCAGTTGCTGCTCCAGGCGCTGCACCCGGGCGGTAATTGCCGTCTGTGACACGAACAGGCGTTCGGCGGCGGCGACCAGGCTGCCGCAACGCACGATCTCCAGGAAGGTTCGGGCCTGATCAATATCCATGGGCTGCTCGGTGGCTGAGGGGAGGCCTATTCTAGAGGCTTTGCACCGTTATGGGGCGCTTTTGCGTTGTCTGCAAATTTGCAGGTCGGTTGTGACTTTAGTCCCATGGCGGCGCGGGTGTAGCGGTCCATACTCAGGTTTCGCCCTTCAATAACAACAAGTACCGGGTTCCCTTCGATATGAGCTACCAGCACAGCTACGCCCATTCCATTTCCGACCCTGCCGCTTTCTGGGCGGAACAGGCCGCGCACCTGGCCTGGCACCGCAAGCCTGCCCTGACCCTGCAAGACAACGCCGACGGTACCCACCGCTGGTTCGCCGATGGCCGCCTGAACAGTTGCTACCTGGCCCTCGATCACCAGATCGAGCTGGGCCGGGGCGAGCAGGTGGCGCTGATCTACGATTCGCCAGTCACCGGTGTTCAGCAGGCCTACACCTACAACCAGTTGCGCGATGAAGTGGCGCGCCTGGCCGGTTTGCTGCGCCAGCTAGGGGTGGAAAAGGGCGATGGCGTGATCATTTACATGCCCATGGTGCCGCAAGCGGCCATGGCCATGCTGGCCTGCGCGCGGATTGGCGCGGTGCATTCGGTAGTGTTCGGCGGCTTTGCCGCCAACGAGCTGGCCCTGCGCATCGATGACGCCCGGCCCACGCTGCTGCTGACAGCATCGTGCGGGCTGGAATTTGACAAAGTGATTGCCTACAAACCGCTGGTCGACCGCGCCTTGCAGCTGGCCCGGCACCAGCCGCGCAATGTGCTGGTGCTGCAACGGCCGCAGGCGCAAGCTGAACTGCAGCCAGGCCGCGACCTGGACTGGCACACCGCCTTGGCCGGCGCCCAGCCGGTGGCACCGGTCGAGCTGGATGCTGGCGACCCGCTGTACATCATGTATACCTCTGGCACCACCGGAAAACCTAAGGGCATCGTCCGCGAAAACGGCGGCAATGCCGTGGCGCTGTGCTATGCCATGCGCCATATCTATGGCATGCAGGCCGGCGACGTGTGGTGGGGCATTTCCGATGTGGGGTGGGTGGTCGGCCATTCGCTGATCGTCTATGGGCCGCTGATGAGCGGCTGCACTACGGTGTTCTACGAAGGCAAACCGATCCGCACGCCGGACGCCTCGGCCTACTGGCGGGTGGTGGAGCAATACAAGGTCAACGCGCTGTTCTGTGCGCCCACCGCCATGCGTGCCATCCGCAAGGAAGACCCGGAGGGCGAGCTGATCCGCAAGCACGACCTCAGCTCGCTGCGCCAACTGTTCCTGGCGGGTGAGAAGCTCGATTCCAGCACCCATGAATGGCTGGAGCGGGTCAGTGGCAAGCCGGTGCACGACCACTGGTGGCAGACCGAGACCGGCTGGCCGGTCACCGCGCCCTGTGTGGGGCTGGAAGGCAGTGCGGCGAAGCCGGGCTCCAGCAATCGGGCGGTACCGGGTTATCACGTGCGTGTGGTGGATGACGAGGGCCACTTGCTGGGGCCTAACCACCAGGGCTCGATCGTGATTGCCTTGCCATTGCCGCCTGGGTGCAGCCAGACCCTGTGGGGCGACCACGAGCGTTACTTGCAGGCTTACCTGCGCACCTACCCGGGGTATTACCACACGGGCGACGGCGGCTTTCTGGACGATGACGGTTTTGTCTACATCATGGGGCGCACGGATGATGTGATCAACGTGTCCGGGCACCGGTTGTCCACCGGCGAAATGGAGGACCTGGTGGCCTGCCACCCGGCGGTGGCCGAGTGTGCGGTGATTGGCGTGCACGATGAAATCAAGGGGCAAGTGCCGTTGGCGCTGGTTGTGCTCAAGGACGGTGAGGGCATTGCCGAGGCGCAGTTGCTGGTGGACCTGGTGGGCAGCGTGCGCGAAGCGATTGGCCCGCTGGCCTGTTTCAACCGGGTTCGGCTGGTGAAGCGGCTGCCCAAGACCCGCTCGGGGAAAATCTTGCGCGCGGTGCTGCGCAAGATTGCCGACGGGCAGGACTATGTACCGCCTTCGACCCTGGATGACCCGGCGGTGCTGGGGGAGATCGAGGCGGTGCTGGCGGATTTGCCCAGGGCGGGTTGATGTTTTGACCTTCAGAGCCTATCGCCGGCAAGCCAGCTCCCACAGGTTCATCACAGGCCCTGAAGCCTGCGTGGTACCTGTGGGAGCTGGCTTGCCGGCGATAAGGCCGGTGCGGGCCATGCAGTTCTAGGGTGCTACCTGGTGCAGTTGCCCTAACCGGCTGCGGGTACGCATCAGGTCAGCAAGCGGCCCGCCCAGGCTTTCTTCCAGCGGCCGTTTACCAATCACCGTCACCTGTCGGTCCTGGTCATACAGCACATCCACCAGGTTGACGAAGCGCTGCTGAGCCGCCAGCGAACATTCTGCCAGGTCATCCAGCCCATCGATGATCCATTCATCATACTGCTGCGCCAGCACCAGGTAGTCGATCACTGCCGTGGCCTTTTCGCACAAATCGTCAAAGCCAAGCACCACCCGCCGGCCATCGATGGCCAGCGCACGCAGCGGCCGCTTGTTCACTTCAAGCACTACCGGCTGCTCGTTCGGCACGCTCAACGCCTGGCGCTGCGCTGCCGTCCCCGGCCACACATAGTGGCCTTGGGTAAACCGCTGGTGCTCGCGGTTGGCTGGCAAGCTGCGAAAATCGGTGTCGCCACCCACTTCCAGAACCTGCATGCGCCCGTTGATCAAGCGGATCACCGGCAAGAAGCGCTCGTGGTACAGCGGGTTGGGCAAGAGCCCTTCGGGGGCGTAGTTGGAGGTCACCAGCAGGAACACGCCGCGTGCGAACAGGGCGTTGAACAGGCGGGTAAGTAGCATGGCATCGCCGATGTCATGCACGTGGAATTCGTCGAAGCACAGCACCTGGCAGCCACCCACCAGCTCGTCGAGGGTTGCGCCCAGCGCATCGTCCAGCGCTCGGTGGCGGTGCATGCCCTGGTGCAGGCGGGCAAAGAAATCATGAAAATGCAGGCGGCGCTTGGCCTCGACCGGCACCGCCTGGAAGAAGCCGTCCAGCAGCCAGCTCTTGCCACGGCCCACCGAGCCGTACAGGTACAGGCTGCGTGGCTGCCCTTGTTCGAGCAGTGCCAGTTGTTCGGCCATGCAGTGGATCACCCGTCGCTGGCCGCCACTCAGCTGGTAACCCCGGCTTCGGGCTTTGTCCTCGAACCAGTCGAGCAGTTCGCTCTGGCTGGCGGCAGCGCCGCGCAGGCGCTGGCCAAGCTGGCGCAGTGGGGCAGGGATCCAGGCAGACAAAAGCAACGCTCCTTGGGCGATGACGGGGCAGCGTGCAGCTTGCCCGAGGGCGGCCATTTTGACTAATACAGAAAGTGACCGGCAATGATCACTTCATGCGATAGGTCTGGCTGCACACCTGCATTGCCTAGGCTTTGCGTTCCAGCTGGCGCTCGATCATGTATTTCACCGCCAGGCGGCGCTCCTTGAGGTGGCGCAGGTCTTCGTCAACGAAGTTGCCCGCCGAGATCGATTCGGCGGCCAGCACCTGGTTGTCGATGTCCATGTACTCGTCCAGCAGCCGGTCCAGCGCCTGGTCCTGCTGGCGGCGCTGCTGGACGATTTCGCGCGGGTAGTGCAGGTCCTGGTAGAGATCGTGGGAGACAGGCATGAGGTCCTCCTTGGTCAATGCAATGGGCTCAATAGATTGGAAGGGAGGAATGCGATTGTGTTGAAGCGAAGCGGGGGGAAAGCGACGGATGGTCGCTGCACGAACCGCCGAAATGACTAAGCCGCTGTTTTTTGACAATTTTTTTTCATCAGGGGCTTCACAGATCCAAACTTTGTTGTTAAAGTGCCGCGCATTCCAAGACAACAACCCAGTTGTCACTCAGTTGGAATTGTCAGAGCAGCAGATGCTGCATCCGATACAGGGGCGTCGCCAAGCGGTAAGGCAGCAGGTTTTGATCCTGCCATGCGTTGGTTCGAATCCAGCCGCCCCTGCCATTTTCCAGATTCAAACGTATTCAACCCAGTGCTTTCAAGCCCTGGGTTTTGTCGTTTCCGTGATTTAACTTCGCCATGCGATTCCTTGTAGGAGCGGCCTTGTGTCGCGATCGGGCTGCGAAGCGGCCCCAGGTTTCTGCGCACATGCACAAATAGCCGGGGCCGCTTCGCAGCCCGATCGCGACACAAGGCCGCTCCTACAAAGGTTTGTGCCTTCCCGAACTACCCGGTAATGCCCAGCAGCTCGTTCAGCACCCTGGCCAGTTCATCCGCTTGCGCCGGCTTCTGCACCACCACGCTCCCTGGCAACTCCAGCCCCTGCAACTCCGCATAGCCAGTCAGGAACACCACCGGCAGGCGCGGGTACCGTTCGCGTGCCGCCAGCGCCAGTTGCGCGCCGTTGAACTCGGGCATGGCGAAATCGGTAAGCAGCAGGTCGATCTCGTCGTCCAGCAAGGCCAATGCCTGTTCGCCGCTGTGCGCCTGACGCACCTGGTAGCCATACTGGCGCAACACATCGCCAAGCATGTCACGCACCAGATGGTCATCATCCACCAGCAACACCGTGCGGTTGCGGCCGCTGTCGCTGACCGGCTGGCCGAGCGTCGGGATCACTGGCTCGCTCACGATCTGGTCCTTTACGGCGGGCAAGTACACCGCCACCTGCGTACCGCGGCCTGGCGTGGTATCGATGCGCACACCGCCCCCGGACTGCTTGGCGAAGCCGAACACCTGGGCCAGGCCCAGGCCCGAGCCCTTGCCGATGTCCTTGGTGGTAAAGAACGGCTCGAACACCTTGGCCAGCACGTCTTCGCTCATGCCGCAGCCGGTATCGCGGATGCTCAGCATCACGTACTCGCCCGGGTCCGGGTCTTCCGGGCGTTGCGGGCGGGTGTCGATGCGGGTGTTGCGGGTGGTCAAGGTCAATTGGCCGCCGTCAGGCATGGCATCGCGGGCATTGATCGCCAGGTTGAGGATGATCATCTCGGTCTGGGTGGGGTCGGTCAGTGCCTGCCACAAGGCCTGGTCCAGGTCCAGGCGTACTGAGACGTTGCCACCCAGGGTACGGCGCAACAGCTCTTCCAGGCCGGCCAGGGTTCGGTTGAGGTTCAGCGCTACGGGCTCCAGGCGCTGGCGGCGCGAGAAGGCCAGCAACTGCGAGGTCAGCTTGGCGCCACGCTCGCCCGCTTCGCGGATATGCGTGAGGCGCGTGCGGGCTTTGTCCAGGTTGGCCTTGGCCAGGTCGCGCTCAAGGAAGCTGGCGCCGGTGAGAATCACCGTCAGCAGGTTGTTGAAGTCATGGGCCACGCCAGCGGTCAGCTGGCCGACTGCTTCGAGCCGCTGCATCTGCTGCAGCGCGGCCTCGATGCGCTCACGTTCGTTGATCTGCTCGCGCAGGCGGGCATTGGCTTCTGCCAGGCCCAGGGCGGCTTCACGCTCGCTGGTGATGTCGCGTGCCACCACGTACAGCAGGGTGTCTTCCGGCACCACTACCCACGACAGCCAGCGCTGTTGGCCGCCGGCATGCAGGATGCGGCCTACGAAACGTGCGCTGGTACGGCCATGGGCGAGGGCGGCCAGTTCGGTCAGCAGCAGTTCCTGGTCGGCCTCGGGCAGCAGATGCAGCAACGACGATTGGCTCAGGCGCTCGCGGGAGAAGCCCAGGCTGGCTTCCCAGGCCGGGTTGAGTGCGACTGGGGTCAGGTCCTTGTTCAGCACGGCCAGCAGGTCTTGCGACAGCTCCCAGGCACGGTCGCGTTCGCGGGTGCGGCGTTCGACCCGTTCCCCCAGCATCTCGTTGAGCTGACGCAGTGCCTGGGTGGCCAGGCGCTGGGTGTGGATGTCCTGCAGCACGCCGGAAAAGCGCACGCACTGGCCATCGACGAACTTGCTCTGGCCGCTGCTGAGCAACCAGCGCGGCTCCAGGCCATTGGGTTGCGCGATGCGGAACTCCACGCGGTAATGGCCGCCGCTTTCCGGGCGCATGGCGTGCTCCACCGCCTCGCGTACCATTTGCAGGTCATCGGGGTAGATACCACCGAGAAACACCTCAAGGCTCATTTCGGTGCTGGTAGGCAGCCCGAACAACGTCTTGCAACGGTCATCCCACAGCAACAGGCCTTCTTGCGGGCGCAGGTCCCAGGTGCCCATGCCGGCGGCATCGATGGCAATCCGTGCCCGCGCCTCGACGTCGATCAGGGCCTCTTCGGCGCGGCGCCGGCGCTGGCGTTCCTGCACCTCTGTCAGGGCCCGGCGCACGGCCTTGGGCAGCAGCGGCAGGTTCTTCTTCAGCACATAGTCGGTGGCGCCCAGGCGGATCATTTCCACCGCGTGCTCTTCGCCGTAGATGCCGGACAGGAAGATGAACGGGGTGTCTGGTGCCAGGCGTTGGGCGATCGCCAGCACCTCGGTGCCAGACGACCCCGGCAGCACGCAGTCGCACAGGATCAGGTCGTAGCGGGCGTGGTGCAGGGCATGTTCGACACCCACATGGTCGAACACCAGCTGTGACTGCACGTGCAGCCCACTGCGCTCCAGGCGCATCAGGGTCAGCTCGGCGTCCATCGAGCTGTCTTCGACCATCAGTAGTTTCAACGGCGTTTGCTGCATCGTTGCGGCGGCCTCAGTTGCTACCGCGACGATTCAGCCGCAGTGAGCCGGGTGGCGGTTCGTTAAGCACTGCCCAGAATACCCCGAGGTCAGAGATGGCGGCGACGAATTCCTTGAATTCCACCGGCTTGACCACGTAGGCGTTGACCCCAAGTTCATAGGCGCGCAACAGGTCGGGCTCCTCTCGCGAGGATGTCAGCATCACCGTGGGGATGCTGCGCAGCTCGGCGGTGGCGCGCACTACCTTGAGCACTTCCAGGCCGTCGACCTTGGGCAGTTTCAGGTCCAGCAACAGTACGGCTGGGTTGCCGTCGTCGCGTGCGGCATAGGCGTTGCGGCGCAGCAGGTAGTCCAGTGCGTCGGCGCCGTCGCGCAGCACGATGACTTCGTTGGCCAACTGGCTGCGCTCCAGGGCCAGCAGGGTCAGTTCCAGGTCCCGGGGGTTGTCTTCGACCAGCAGGATGGGTTTGAGCATGATGGTAGCGGTGCCTCAGGTAGCTGTGTTTCGGGGGAGGGTGAAGTGGAAGCTGGCGCCCTGGTCGATCTGGCCCTCGGCCCAGACCCGGCCGTCATGGCGCTCGATGATGCGGCGCACACTGGCCAGGCCAATCCCTGTGCCCTCGAAATCTTCCATGCGGTGCAGGCGCTGGAATACGCCGAACAGCTTGTTGGCATAGGCCATGTCGAAGCCCACGCCATTGTCGCGGATGCAGATCTCGGTTTCGTCTGGATGCTGCACGGCACTGATGCCGATATGTGCAGGTGTACGGCCGCGTGTGTACTTGATGGCATTGGCGATCAGGTTGTGCAACGCCATGTTGATGAACGCCGGGTCGCCGATCACCTTGGGCAGCGGGGCGACGTCCCAAACGATTGCGCGGCCTTCGTAATCGGGGGCAAGCTCGCTGCGAATGGCATCGACCAGCGCGTTGAGGTCGACGTCGGACAGGCGCAAGGCCGAACGGCCCATCTGCGAAAAGTTGAGCAGGTTGTCGACCAGGCTACCGGCGAAGTGCGCCGCTTCCCCGATATGCTGCAAGTAGCGCTTGCCGCGCTCACTCAGGCCCTGGCCCTCCATTTCGCCAAGCAGTTCGGTATAGCCGGCAATGTGCCGCAGGGGGGCGCGCAGGTCGTGGGAAACACTGTAGGAAAACGCTTCGAGTTCCTTGTTCGAACGGCGCAAATCGCCAGCCAGCTGTGCCAGTTCCTCGGCTTTGCGCAGGACAATGCCAAGCACGGCGGTGCGCAGTTCCAGCACGCCCTCGATCACTAGCGGGTCCCAAGGCTGGCTATAGCCGCGCAGTTCTTCCTGCCAGCGTTCGAAACTGTGCCGCGGGTCCAGGTTGCCCTGTGGCCCCACCTGTTTGGTCGGCTGGCCAGCCCAGTTCACCGTGCGCACCTGCTCGGGCTTGAACCACAGCAGGTAGTGCGAGTGGATCTGCGAGATGGCCACCGCCAGCACACCACCGGCATGGGTGGCCAGCTCGGGCAGGTCAGTGATGTCGCGGCGCACGTTGTCACTGTGGAATACATTGTCTTCGCCGCGCTGGCCAAGCCAGTGCACCAGCGCGGTCACCTGGGCTTCAGGCGGGGTCTGGCCGATCAGGTCACAGCGTTCGGCCGAGATCACTGCGGCGCCCTGGGCGCCGGCAAAGGCCAGCAACACCTGGGGCAGTTCGCGCAGGCCGTCACTGACGCTGTCGTGGTCGGCCATGGACGAGATCATGCGCACGATGTGTTGGCGCAGCGCCAGCAACTTGCGCGTGCTGGCATGGGACTCGCGGGACTCGATCTGCAACGACAGCACACTGGCCAGCAACTCGCAGGTCGTGCGGGTCCGCAGGTCCACCGCGCGCGGCTGGTGGTGGTGGCAGGACACCAGCCCCCATAGCTCGCCGTCGACCACGATAGACAGCGACATCGAGGCCAGCGTGCCCATGTTGCGCATGTATTGCAGGTGCACCGGTGAGACGCTGCGCAGCGCGGCGAAGCTCATGTCCAGTGCCTTGCCTGTGCGCGGGTTGGTGGCCGGTAGCAGGGGCGAGGGCTGATAGTTGGCATCCTCGATCACGCGAATGCGGTTGACCCGGTACAGCTCGCGCGCCTGACGCGGGATGTCCGCCGCCGGGAAGCACAGGCCCAGGTAACCCGGGTAGCCTGGGTCGGCCGCCTCGGCCAGTACCTGGCCGTTGCCGTCGGCATCGAAACGGTACGCCTTGACCCGGCCAAAGCCGGTAATGCGCTTGAGCTGCACCACCATTTGCTGCAGCAGGTCTTCGAGGCTGCTGGCCAATTGCAGGCTGCCGACAAAGCTGCGCACCAGCGGGTAATAGTCCCCTTGCCCGGCCAGATCCGGCGGCAGACGAGGGGGTTCGAATTCGGCAATCAGTACGTCGTCGTGGCCGTGCACCAGCAAGTGCAGCGGGGTGCTGTACGGCGCACCTTGGCGCAAGCGCACATCACCGATGTGGAAGGGGAATACTTCATCTTCAGGCAGCCGGGCGAGCTGCGCGTGCAGGTCAAAGCCATCGCTGACCAGGTTGGCGAAGGGGCAACCGATCAGTTCACGGGCCGGCAAGCCCAACCAGTGCTCGACGTTTTCACTGGCCTGCAGTACGCACAGGTCGGTGGCATCCAGCACCAGCAGAAAGCCGTGGGGCTGGATGCTGCTCGGCACGTGGATCGGTTCCCGGGCACAGCGCTCCATGGCTTCTGCCAGCGTGTTGTCTGCAGTCATCAATGAAAACGCTCCTGTCATGTCCTTCCATGTACGGCAGAGGTGCCTGGCACAGGATGTGTTTGGCTCACCCTATCAGAAACCAGGCACATTTACCGGCTCTCGGCCATTGGAGGCACGGGGATGCCCTGGGGTTCTGTGCCGTTCCGGCTTTTTTTAATGGGGCGCTATCGCTTTATCGCTAATACAAAAAAACGGCCTGATGCCAACCCCGTTGCGCAGCCTCGCTGCTACGCTCTGTTCAGGACGTTTCGACAAGGATAATAAGGTGACGGAGCGCTTGGTGGCCGCGTTGTTTGGCCTGTTGTTCAGCGGCAGTACCGTGGCAGCGGATTTTCTCGTGGAAGTGCGGGTGCTGGTGCAGCGTGGCTGCATGCTGGTCAACCAGACACGCGACGCGGGAGCCCAGGCCTTGGGACAGGTTGACCTGGGCACGACGGCACGCCTGGACGGCCCTGGCGCGCCGCTCAGCGGCGTACTGCTTAGCCCGCGCCCACCGCGCCTTGAGTGCAACCCGGACACCCCCTATCAAGTGCGCGTCGATGGCGGCCAGCATGGCGGCGTAGGCGAGTTGCGCTACCTGGCCAGCGACGACCGCACGGCTCGGCCCATCCCTTATCGCTTGTACCGCGACGCTGCCTGGCGTGAGCCTCTGGCCGTTGGGGTAGCCCAGTCGGCGAGGGTGCCGAGCAGCGGTTCGGTCGAGCTGCCGTTGTTCGCACGCATCGACAAACTGGCCTGGGTACCGAATGCAGGGGTTTACGCCGACCTGCTCAAAGTCACGGTCACCTGGTAGGGACGCACCATGCACAAGGACGCCACGCCATGAACCGCACTTCGATCCTGTTGCTTACCCTTGGCCCGCTACTGGTTCCCGGTGGTGCGGCGCATGGCAGCACCACCGGTTTCATCCAGGCGCGGTTGGTGATCAGTGCAGCCTGCCAGATCAGCAGCAACGACACGCAACCGGCTGTGCTGGGCAACCCGGGGGTACTGGACTTTGGCGAGCGCGGCCCGAACTGGGACCAGCCGCTGCGCAGCCGGGTTGACGAAGCCGGCGGCGAGGGCACCCTGCAGATCAGCTGCACGCCAGAAGTTCGCGCCTTCAACGTGCGGATCAATGGCGGCCTGAATGGTGACGACGGCGTGCGCCGGCTGAGCAACGGCCGAGAACTGATCCCTTATCAACTGGCGGTCGACCCGGGCGGCAACAGCCGCTACGTCATCGGCCAGGCGCGTGCCTTCACCATCAACAGCAGCCAGCAAGTACCGATCCCCATTTACGGTGTGGTGGTGGCGCAACCGCGCGCACTGCCGGCCGGGCTTTACCGCGACACCCTTAGAGTGACCCTGGACTGGTAACCACGCAAGGAGACTCCGATGCGACCGAACCTTTCATGCTGCATGCTCGCAGGCCTGGGCCTGGCCTTGGCTTCCCAGGCCCAGGCCGCCACGGTGACCGGCAGCATCAACTCGACCCTGACGCTGATTTCGGCGTGCCAGGTAAATGGTAGCTCGGGCACCTCGGGGCTCAACTTCGGTGCCTTGAACTTCGGTACCCAGGATGCCTTGTTCGTCACCGCCAATGCCCAGGTGCTGGGCGGCGGGAATGGTGCCATGAGCATCCTGTGCTCGGCGGGTACGGTGCCTGTGATCAAAGTGCGTGCAGGCCTGCATGACGGCCAGTCGAGCGGTGGCACGCGTGCGCTCGCCGACGGTTCCGGCAACTTTGTGCCGTATGACCTCTATACAGACACCGGGCGTACGACGTTGCTGGCCGTCGACGGCACCATCACCCTGCCGACCAGTACTGGCGTGGCCCAGACCGTCAACCTTTACGGCAAGGCCGTGGGCAAGGCGGGCCTGCCCGCAGGGGTCTACAGCGACACGATTTCGGTCGAACTGTCGTTCTGATCCATGCGCGGCTGGCTGGCAGGTGGCCTGACCGGAGTCGGCATGCTGTTGGCCGCCCCGTTGGGGGCGGTGACCACCAGCACCTTCACGGTAACGGCGCAGATTGTCGCCGGGTGCCTGGTGGGGGGTGGTGTCACCAGTTACGGCACGCTCGATTATGGCTCGCAGTCGGCACTGTCCAAAGCGTTGCTCAGCACCTCGCTGGGGGGCACGACAGTGACTTTCCAGTGCACGCCGGGCGTGGCCATGAGCATGAGCGTGGACGGCGGGCAGAACAGTACCAGTGGCACACGCAACCTGAAACGCACCAGCGGCACGCAAGTGCTGGCCTACCAGTTGTACCGGGACGCGGCCTACAGCCAGGCCCTGGGAATCGGCCAGAGCGTGGCCGTGAGCTATTCCGACCCGACGGCGATCAAGCTGCCGGTGTACGGGCGGGTCCAGCTGACCGGCGTGCTGCCGGCAGGGACCTACACCGATGTAGTGCAAGTGACGGTGACCTGGTAAACGCCAGCGCACCAACGACAAGTGTCTAAGGAGAGCTGCATGCGGGCAGGCGCGAAGTGGGCGCGTGGATTGATCGGATTGTTGTGGCTGGCAAGCCTGCCGGCCGGGGCGGCCACCTCGGTGCTGATCTGGCCGATCGACCCGGTGCTGGAGGCCGACCAGAAGGCCGGTGCACTGTGGCTGGAAAACCGTGGCACTGAGCCGGCCAATTTGCAGGTACGGGTATTCGCCTGGCGCCAGGGTGATTACCAGGAACAGTTCCAGGCGCAGCGCGAGATCATCGGCAGCCCGCCGGTCGCCAACATTGCCCCCGGGCAGAAGCAACTGATCCGCCTGACCCGTACCGGCCCTTCACCTGCCGGCCAGGAGCAGGCCTACCGCATCATCATCGACGAGATCCCGCCCGCCATCCCGGTCGACAAGGCCGAGCCCGGCGCGACTGCGGCCATCCGTTTGCAGATGCGTTATTCGGTGCCGCTGTTCGTCTATGGCGAGGGGCTGTGGGGCAAGGCCGACCCTGAAGGCAAACGCAATGCCGAAGGCGTGGGCAAGCCGCAGCTCAGCTGGCAGCCGGTGACGGTGCAGGGCAAACCTTACGTTGAACTGCGTAACACCGGCCCGGTGCATGCGCGGCTGACCGATGTGGTGGTGCAGCAAGGCAGCCAGAGCAAGCCACTGGCCGAAGGCCTGCTGGGCTATGTGCTGCCGGGCGCCAGCATGCGCTGGCCTGCCCCCGTGGCGTCCACCAGCGGCAGCGTGCTGAAGGGCAGGGTCAACGGCCAGAGCGCGGCGGACGCCATCCGCCAAGGCCAATGAGCCAACGAATGAATGCAGTGCAGGGGCCAGGGAGGACCCGGCAATGGTTGGAAACCGTGTGTGAAATGGCTTTCGGCGACGACGCGCCGCTGGTGTCTGGGGCTGGCCATGGTCAGCCCCGGGCTGGCGCTGGCCGACGACCTGCCCCCGCCGCCCACGGAGATGTCCGCCATCGCCGACGCCACCCTGTACCTCGACCTGGTGGTGAACCAGATGCCCAGGGCTGAACTGGTACCGGTGCAGCAGCGGGCCGGGCAGTTGTACCTGGGCAGCGATGTATTGCGGGCGGCCGGTATCTCGTTGCCGGGCAACCCCCAGGGCGAGGTGGCCCTGGAAAGCATCGCGGGGCTGCACACCGACTACGACAGCCAGAACCAGCGCCTGCTGCTGCAGGTGCCGCCGGCCTGGTTGCCAGACCAGCAAGTGGGTGACCGTAACCTGTACCCGACCAGCGATGCGCGCAGCAGTTTCGGCGCCTTGTTCAACTACGACCTGTATCTGAACGACACCGATGAGGGTGGCACCTACCTGGCCGCCTGGAACGAGCTGCGCCTGTTCGACAGTTGGGGGACCTTCTCCAGTACCGGGCAATGGCGCCAGTCATTCAATGGCGCACAGGCGGACGATACGCGCCAAGGCTTCATGCGTTACGACACCACCTGGCGCTTCACCGACGAGCAGCGCCTGCTCACCTACGAAGCCGGTGACTTCGTGACCGGCGCCTTGCCCTGGAGCAGTTCGGTGCGGGTGGGCGGCCTGCAAGTGTCACGGGACTTCGCTGCGCGCCCCGATCTGGTCACTTACCCGTTGCCGGCGTTCGCCGGCGAAGCCGCGGTGCCGACCTCGCTCGACCTGTTCATCAACGGTTTCAAGTCCAGCACCACCGAGCTGCAGCCAGGGCCGTACACCCTGACCAACGTGCCGTTCATCAACGGTGCCGGGGAGGCGGTGGTGGTTACCACGGATGCCCTTGGCCGGCAGGTGTCGACTACCTTGCCGTTCTATGTCACCAGTAGCCTGTTGCAGAAGGGCCTGTCTGACTACTCGGTAGCCGCCGGTAGCCTGCGCCGTGATTACGCGGTGCGCGATTTCAGCTACGGGCCGGGGGTTGCCTCGGGCAGCCTGCGCTATGGCCTCAGCGACATTTTCACCCTGGAAACCCACGCCGAAACTGCCGAGTCGCTGATGCTTGGCGGGTTGGGCGGCAACATGCGGCTGGGCAACTTCGGCGTGCTCAACGCCGCCCTTGCGCAAAGCCGGTTCGACGGTGACAAGGGCCATCAGGTCGCCCTGGGTTACCAGTACAACAGCCAGCGCATCGGCTTCAGTTACCAGCGCCTGCAACGCCACGGCGACTACGCCGACCTGAGCCGGGTCGATTCCCCGGACATGCAACTGAGCAAAAGCAGCGAACAGGTTACCCTCAGCCTCAACCTGAACGAATACGGCAGCATCGGCGCCGGTTACTTCGATGTGCGTGCAGGTGATGGCACGCGTACCCGGCTGATCAACCTGAGTTACAGCAGGCCGCTGTGGGGCAGCAGCAGTATGTACCTGTCAGCCAACCGCGAGGTCGGCGACAGCCAATGGGCAGTGCAGGCGCAACTGGTGATCCCGTTCGACCTGCACGGTACCATGGCCCTGGGCATGGAGCGCAGCAAGGAAGGCGAGAGCCTGCAAAGGGTCAACTACAGCCATGCAGTACCGGCGGGAGTAGGCGTCGGTTACAACCTGGGCTATGCCGCAGGCAGCGACCGCGATGCCTACCGCCAGGCCGACGTCACCTGGCGCTTGCAGTCGGTGCAGTTGCAGGCCGGTGTGTATGGCAGCAGCGGCGCGATGACCCGCTGGGCCGACGCCAGTGGCTCGCTGGTGTGGATGGATGCCGGCGTATTCGCCGCCAACCGCATCGATGATGCCTTCGTGGTGGTCAGTACCGCAGGCTACGCCGATGTGCCGGTGCGTTACGAAAACCAGGAAGTCGGCCGCACGGATGCCAAGGGGCACTTGCTGGTGCCGTACAGCAGCGGTTACTACCGTGGTAAATATGAAATCGACCCCATGGACCTGCCACCGGATGTCCTCGCGCCGAACGTCGAGCAGCGTGTGGCGGTACGTCGGGGCAGTGGCTACCTGCTGGAGTTCCCGCTCAAACGTGTGATGGCGGCCAGTGTCGAACTGGTCGACAGCAACCAGCAGGCGCTCAAGCTGGGGAGCCGCGTTACACATGATGAAAGCGGCAGCCAGGCGGTAGTCGGTTGGGATGGGCTGGTGTATCTGGAGAACCTCTCGCCGCATAACAGCCTGCAGGTTGAGGTTGAAGGCGGTGGACATTGTCAGGTGGCCTTCGACCTGCCCAAGGCCGAAGGTTCGATCCCCCTGATTGGCCCGTTGGTATGCAGATGAAGGCTGGTTGGCGCGTGTTGTCGGCCGTTGCCTTGCTACTGTGGGCCGGTTCGGCCTTGGCCAAGTGCACGATAGTGTCGACACTGCCGGTGCTGTTCGGCGCTGTCAATTCGACCCAGGTACGGCTGGCGACCCAGGCGGCCTCTACCACCAACGCGGGCTTGCAGTGCAACGGGACGGTGCTGAGCGTGCTCAGCAGCAGCGACTCGTTCAAGCTGACCGTGACCCCGGCCACTGGCGGGTTGGTAGGGCCTACCGGTGATGTTATCCCTTACACCCTGTATGCCGATTCAACCACCAACTTCCCGATTACCCGAAATGTGGCCTTCGAGTTTGGTCGCACCGGTATTCTCGACCTGCTCGGCCTGCTCAATGGCACGCCCAAGGCGGTGCCGCTGTATATCCGCACGCAGATTGGCAGTAACGTGGCAGCTGGGTTGTACCAGGAAACCCTGTCCCTGGCGTGGGCGTGGAACTATTGCGAAGGGATTGCCATCGGCGGGCTTTGTATCGGGCGTGACAATAGCTCGGGCTCGGCGAGCCTCACCGTGAGCCTGACAGTGACGAATGACTGCCAGATCACCACGCCTGACATCAACTTCGCCAGCGCGCCAGTGGTGGCTGGGTTCGGCACCGTGAGCCAGAACCTGAGTGTGTCGTGCACCAAGGGCAGCAGCTACACGGTGGGCTTGAATGACGGGCAGAACGTCGCCAACGGTCGGCGGCGAATGAAGTCGGCCGCCAACAACTACCTGGCCTATGACATTTTCAAAAGTGCCGGGACTGTGCGCTGGGGGTCGTCAGGGGCTGCCAGGCGTTCCAGCACAGATGCCGACGTCAATCCCGGCCTGGGTACCGGTACGGGGAGCCAGGTGTTCAACTACAACGCCAAGGTCTATACCGACCAGGCTACGCCGCCGGCAGCCACCTATTCCGACAGCGTGATACTGGATGTGCAGTTCTGACTGAGCCTTATTCCTGCCGCAGACGCGGTCTATCTTTTGGGGCGCAGCTCAGTCCCTGTAGGAGCGGCCTTGTGTCGCGATGGGCTGCAAAGCAGCCCCGGCAATCTGTGCTGGGGCTGCGATCTTGGGGCCGCGACGCAGCCCATCCGACCGGTCCGGCGCCCCGGCAAGGCCGCTCCTACAGGGGACCGCGTGAGGTGAGGTTCAGCGCAAATCGTCCGCCATTTTTGACAGGGTCTCCAGCACCGCCCCGGCCAGTGCCTTCGACCGCGCGCCCGACCACCCGGTAACGGCATCAGGTGCGTCGTCATGGTCCTTGAACGGCATCTCCAGGGTCAGCGACAGGCAGTCATGGGCCATGCCCACGGCATTGCAGGCCAGCGTCGTATTCGCCTGGCCAGGCTCGTCGCGGGTGTAGCCATGCACGGTCTGGAAGTCGCGGGTCACGCTGCACAAGGTGCTGCGGAACTGCTCTTCGAGTTTTGCCAGCCGCGGCGTGTAACCCGGGTTGCCCTCGCAGGCAGCGGTGAACACGTGCGGAATCTCTTCGTCACCATGCACATCGACGAACGCATCCACGCCGTACTGCTTCATCTGCGCCTGGGCGAAGAACACCTCGGGGGTGAGTTCGACGCTGGCGTCCTGCCAGGCGCGGTTGAGGTCCTTGCCCTTGAAGTTGGTACGCAGGTGGCCGAGGAAGGCGCCGTCGGGGTTCATGTTGGGGATAAGGTACAGGTCGGCCTTGGCCAGCAAACCCTGGATCACCGCGTCGTTGGCTTGCAGGCGGTCGATCACGCCCTCCATGAACCATTCGGCCATGTGTTCGCCCGGGTGTTGCTGGGCAATCAGCCACAGCTTGCGCTTGCCTGTGGCGCCATCGCCGGCACGCAGCAGGGGAATGTCACGGCCCTGCACGCTGCGGCCGCTGGCCAGCAACTCGACCCCCGGCAGCTGCTGCGCGCGTTCGATCAGCTGGTTGTGGCGCGCGCGTGGGTAAGGTTCGAAGTAGGCGAACCAGATCTGGTCCTGCTCTGCTTTCACTTCGAACGACAGCGCCGTGCCGTCGAACTGGCTAGGCACGCGGAACCAGCTTTGCTGGTCGTAGGAGGCCACGGCGTTGTAATCGCTCCAGGCGTTCTTGTACGAGGAGCCGGAGGCGTTGTCGAGGCTGAAGCGATGGACCTGGCCCGGCGTCAGCCCGCTGACCTTGAAGTGGAACCACTGGTAGTGGCCGCTGTGGGTGTCCGGGCGGATGGCCAGGTGCACCTGGGCCGGGTTGCTGGCGTCCAGCACCTGGATGTTGCCGGAATCGAAAGCGCAGTCGATCTGCAGGGGGGACAGCGTCACGGTCATGTGCCGGGCTCCTTTGCGGGCGTTGTTGTAGGGATACTGTACACGGCTTGGCAGGCTTGCTGCGCTTTAACGCGGTTGTCATGCGGGCATGGCAGCATGCGGGTCCCCCTTCGCACAGGTGAAACCACAGTGCATTCCGGCATGACCCGCAAGCCCTTCATCCTCCGCTCCAGCGACATGCGCAGCGATGACTTCGGTGCCTTGTTCACGCAGATGTTCGGCAGCCTGTATGCCGACATGCCGCCGCTGGCCGAGGGCATCAGCATTGGCGGCGTGTATGGGCGCTTTGAAGGCATGAGCGTGCGGCGCATGCAGTATGGCGGGGATTTCAGCATCACCCTGCCCACGCCACAGGACGAAATCACCTTCGTGCTGTCCACCGCTGGCAAGATCATTTTCGGTCACCGAGGCGAATCGATTGGGGGTGCCCAGGTGGGGCTGGCGGTCGACAAACGCGATATTCGCACGGTACGTTTTGCCGAAAACCATGCCCAGTGCGGCATGTCGATCCGCCGCGGGTTGTTTGCCGAGCGCCTGTCATTGTTGTTAGGCCAGCCCTTGGCGGCACCGGTGTGTTTTGCCCCGGTGGTGGACTTGGCGTTGCCGGTGTTCCAGGGCATACGTGCGTTACTGGAAATGGCCACCGGTACGCAGTTTGACCAACTGATCAATACCGGCGTACTGATGCCGACCCGCCTGCAGGAAATGTTGGTGGATGCGGTGCTGGAGGCCTGGCCGCACAACTATAGCGAGGCACTGCGCAGCCCCGCACCTGCGTTGGCGCCGCGCCATGTGAAGCTGGCGATGGCCTACCTGCACGAGCATCCGGCGCGCTTGGTCAGTGGCACTGAGCTGGCGGGGTTGGCCAACGTCAGCCTGCGCGCCTTGCAGGATGGCTTTCGCCGTTTTGCCGGGACCTCGATTGTTGCTTATCAGCGGCAGGTACGGCTGGAAAGTGCGCGCCAGGTGCTGGCGCGCGGGGAGGGCGGGTCGGTGGCCGAAGTGGCCTTGCGACATGGGTTCAGCAACGCGGGGCGTTTTGCCCAGTACTTTCAGCGGGCGTTCGGGGTAAGCCCGGCCGAAGTACGGCGCGGCGGTTAGCACAGCCTGGCGCCGGCTGTGCCGGTGTTCGCGGGTAAACCCGCTCCCACAGGTGCAGTACGGCCTTCAAAAGTGCTGCAGTACCTGTGGGTGCAGGTCTGATCATAGTTTGCAAGGTCAGCGCCGTCCCTGTGGGAGCGGGTTCACCCGCGAACACCGGCGCAGCCGGTGCCAGCGGTTAAAGGGTCAGAACGCATAGCTGGCCTTGAGGCTGCCACTCACCCCGTGGCTGTCGCCACCGCCCATCGCCGCCACTTCGGCGCCGACACTCAAGGCACCCAGGTTGGCCATCAGGTTCACCCCGCCAGTGAACTGGTCGCGGTTGTCGAACGCTGCCCGTTGCTCGATATCCAGCCCCAGCAGGTGCCCCTGGCTGTCCACTTGATGATCACCCAGGGCATGCTCGTAACCCACTTCCACCCCCGGCACCAATTGCCAGCTGCCTACGGGAATCGGCGCGAACGACGCCTTGAGGTTGGCCACCGCACTGCGACGGGTTTCTTTCAGGTCGTCCACCTGCAGGGCCAGTTCGCTGCCTTTCTCGGTGAAGCCGTTCAGGTCAACGTGGCTGACCCGCATGCCAAGGCTTGGCTCCAGCACCACGCCATTGGTGGGCAGGCGGTAACCCAATGCCAGGCTGGCACCCGCCAGGGTGCCGTGGCTGTCACCCTTGGCTGTGCCTAGGCCGCCGCCCAGTTCGCGCTTGCTGGAGTAGTCGAGCCAGCCGCCGCTGATGTCGGCATCGATGAACAGGCCGTGCTCCAGGCTCCCTGGGGCAAAGCGTGCGCCCAGGCTGAGGAAGGTCAGGTCGGTGTCGGCCTCGCCACCGGCACCGCCCACACTGCCCCGGTTGTAGCCAAAGCCGGCGTGAGCGCTGAGCTGTTCCGAGAAACGCTGGGTCATGCCCACCATCAACCCCTGGCTGTGCTCGTTGCTGCTGGCCGCGTGGGCTGAGCCGTCAGTGCCCAGGTAGCCGGCCAGCGCTGTGCTCCACAAGCGCGCCTGGCCGACCTTGAGGTTGCTGGCGTCGGCAAACGGCGAAGCCGCACGCTCGACCATGGCGCCCTGGCGCAGCAGGTAGCTGGCGGCATCCGCGTGCACCTGGCCGCCAACGGTAGACGTCACGCCGCCCAAGGTGCCGGCATCGATGGCCGATTGCAGGTAGTAGTTATAGGCGCTGTAGCTGCCCGACAGCGACGTGTCCTGCAGCTCGCGCAACAGTTGCGCGCCCGCGGCAGCGTTGCCCAACAGGCCAGCCTCGCCGGGCAGGGAGCCATAGCGCACCATCTTGCCGCGCAACACGTAGATCGTTTCCTGGCTCAGGCCCAGTCCCTGCTTGAGGTAGTTGTCCATGCTGCCGTACGCGGCGCTGACTTCATCAAGACCCGTCTGCAGGTAGCTGGCTTCAACCCCGAGCAACGGCGCGTAGATGGCGGCCATGCTTGCCGGCATTGCCGCCAGGGTGGCAGCCACGCGGGCGGCGGTGTAGTCGTTGGTGGCCAGGTAGTTGCTCATGATGGTGGCGTCGTCCACCCCGGCGATGCTCAGCAGCACGGCGGCCGTCCAGCCGGTGCGGTCCTTGCCGGCGGTGCAATGGAACAGCGCGGCGCCGTCGGCGGCGGCCAGTTCGTTGAACAGCACGGTGAACTGGCCACGCATGCCGGCGTCGCTGACGAAGGCGCGGTTGGTCTCCTGCATCATCGCCCGCGCCTGTTCAGCGCTGCTGAAGGAAATGTTGGTGATGTTGGAGCCCGATGCGGTGCTGCCAATGATGTCGATGTTGGTGTAGCTGGCGCCGTCCGGCAGGGTATCGGGCGTGCTGGCGATTTCGCTCGCAGTGCGCAGGTCGTACACATCGCTGATGCCCAGGCCATTGAGGGTGGCCAGGTCGGCAGCGGTCGGGGTAAGGGCATTGGAGCGGTAGAACACCCCGGCCCGCATCGTGCCGTCATGGCTTGTGGTGTAGGCACTGGTGGTGCCGGCGATGTCGCGGAAATTGTCCATGCCGGCCAGGCGCGGCGTGTCGAGCGCCTCGGCGGCGTGGGCGGTGGAAATGGCAAGGGTGAGCAGGGACAGGGAGCAGAGCACACGTTGCAGCACGGATCAGGCCTCAGTCAGTGGGTTGGGCTGCCTACTGTCCGGGGGCAAGATGAAACTGAATGTTACAAGGTGCGGTAGCGGGTGAAAGGGTGCGCGTTCTGTCTTGCTCCTGCGCGTTTTGTCTTTCAGGCGCCAATATTCCCTGTACAGCGGGCGCACTGCCTTCGGTGCGCAGACATAACTACCGCAGTGGAGTAACCCCATCGGGTGTGATGGTGCCTTTCCCGAAAGGAGAGGCCCAGGATGCCAACCCCCGCAGCTTCCATCGACACCTTGATCGCCAGCCAGTTGCCCGAGTGGCTGGCGAGAGCCTCGGCCACCCGGCTGGTCGAGTTGCATGCCTGTTTACGCGAGCAACAGGCTGTGCAGCAACATCTGGAGGCATTGTTTGGTGACCTGGTGCCCCTCGATGTCTTTGCTGCACCCTTGCTCCAGAACGCGCTTGCCGAGCCGCTTGTGCATTCACAGGATGTGCGCAAGGCCATGCTGAAAATACACTTCATCGAACGTTATCCCGGCTCCCGCCCGGAAGTACCGCCAGGTGTTCGCGAGCGCACCCTGCAGCACAGCTTGCTGGCCGCTGCACTGCACAATTTCAGCCACGGCGAAACCCGTTCGCTTGGGCTATCAGATCAATCGAGGCTGCTGGATGCCCAGGGCAACGTCTTGCCCATGACGGCCAGGGCCTTTGCCGGGCTTTGCCGCACGCTGGACCTTGGTGGGCAGTACCAGGCCTACCTGAAAGCGCAGTTGACCGCGCAGGGGGAGGCGGGGCAGCGGGTGGCGATGCTGCTTGAGCAAGGCCAGCGCCATGCGCTTGAAGCTGCCTTGCGTATTGCTGCCCTCAAAGGTGACATTGATGAGACTGCACAGGTGCAATGCCTGGCGGCGATCAGCGTTGAGCAAGGCGCGGTTACGCGGATGCGCCCGAACGCATTGCGCGTGTTTGGCAAGCGTGTGCGTGGGGCCGTGGCCTTCGAGCTGCACAGCGACGGCCTGGGCGAGGGGCAACTGCAAGGCGTGTTGTGCTGGTTACCTGACGACCCGCAGGGAGCAATGACTTGGCATGCGTCCTGGGGTGCACTGTTTCAGATGTTGGGCAGGCGGTTTCGAGTGCCCGGCTACCGTGAGTACTTCCAGCGATTCATCAGCGAACGTGACCGCGAGCGTTACACACTGGCATTGAACCTCGCCTTGGCACAGGGGGCGGCGCACACACCCGTGGTGCTTGATGGGCGCCACGAAGTTATCCGCGAACCCTTGTTCCGGTTCCTGCAGAAAAGCCAACTCGACACCCTGTTCGACGATGCGCAGGTGCTGGCTGTGCCTACTGCCATTCAGGACAGTGCCGAACGTGATCGACGGCTGCACTTCTACGCAAGCCTCGGCCTCGACTTGCTGGGGTTGGCGAGCTTCTACGTGCCGGGCCTCGGCCTGCCGCTTTTGGGTATCTCTGCGCTGCAGGTGGTGGATGACGTGTATGAGGGTTACGTCGACTGGCAACTGGGAGACCGGCAGAGCGCGCTGGAACATGCCTTCAGCGTAGCGGTGAACGTGGCACAAGCGGCGGTGACTGCCGGGGCAGGAGCAGCCTCGGAGCGCCTGCTACGCCGCGCTTCATTTGTTGACGCGCTGGCGCCCGTGCAAACTGCGCAGGGGCAGTACAAATTGATCGACCCACGGTTGGAGGCCTACGCGCTGAATGATGACCTTCTTGCCACCGGCCAGTACGCCAGCGTCGCGGGTCAGGCTCACTTACGAACGCACCAGGCGGCTTACCGGGTAGCCGGCGACTTTTACGAAGGCGAGTTGTACATCCAGCATCCGCAGCGTGATGGGGCCTATGCGCCAAAGTTGCGGCACCTGGGGGACGGCGCATGGCGGCATGAACTGGAGACACCGCAGGCATGGCAGGGGGTAGAGTTGCTGCGGCGCCTGAACAGTGGCTTGGCTGAGGTGGATGAGCAGGTGGCCCGCGATGTGTTGTGGGCCACGGGCTACGATGAGGACCGGCTGCGGCGTTTGCACCAGGAGGAGGGCGCGGCGCCGGCACGTTTGCTCGATGCCCTGCAGCGCTGGGCGCTGCACGAGCAGTTTCCGAGCTTGCAAGGGGCTGCGTTCGAACAGCATTTCCTCGAACAGCAGCGGGTGCCGTCACCTGCCGAACAGGTTTTACTGCGTGATTTCCCGGGGCTTACAGCCCGGGGTGCGAGTGAAATCGTGCAACAGGCTGATGAGCTGCTGGTCGAGCGCATGGTTGACCGGCAACGGGTGCCGCTGGCCTTGGCCGAGCAAGCCCGCTGGTTGCTCAGGGACAGCCGCCTGGACCGGGCGTGTGCGGGCCTTGGCCAGGCCGAGGCAGTCAATGCCGATACCGAGCGCTTGGCGTTCGGGTTGCTGGGTCAGTGGTTGAGCTGGCCCGATACGCAGCGGATAGAGCTGCGTGAGGCCGAGCCAGGGGCAATGCCATTGGCCAGTATGGGCGCTCCGTCCGCAGCCGAAGTACGCGTGGTCGCCAAGGGGCGCCACGGTTATCAGGCCCAGGACCGCTCGGGGTTGCCTTTGCAGGGTGCGAGCGAGAGTGACAGCCTTGTGCAGGCGCTGCTGTGGCAACTGAATACTGCACAGCGACAGGCGCTGGGGGATGCCGGGCAATCGGCCGCACAGTTGGCACAGGCGCTGGCAGAGCGGGCCTTCGCACAGCGCGACGGGTTGGCCACCTTGCTGGGCATGGCACCCGTGGGCGGCAGAGTGCGCCCGCCGGTGCGCCTGGGGGATGGTCGCCTTGGCTACCCGCTCAGCGGGCGGGGAGAAAGCAGCACCGAGGCGTTGCACCGGGCGATCAGGCGTTTGTTTCCGGGTTTCACCGATGCCGAGCTGGAGGCGTTTATCGCCTCGGCCGACCGCCAGGGTGTGACGCCTTGGCATTACTGCTTCCAGTTGCGCGAGCAGCTGCGTCTTCTGGAGAACGCACTGAGCGACTGGCGGCGAGCGTCTGCCGGCCCGACGCAAAACGTACGCCGCGCCTGGGTGGCAAGGGTGATCCGCCGCGCCTGGCAGCGCCAGCATCGGGATACCCATGGCAACTACCAGTTGCTCATTGATGGCTGGCGGGTAGGGCGGCTGCCAAGGCTGCCTGAAGCCGTGGACTTCAGCCATGTTGCCCGCCTGACCTTGCGCGACATGAGCCTGCTGGAGATCGAGCCCGCTTTCCTGCAGCGGTTCAGCCGGGTGCGCAGCCTGGACCTGCGTGGCAACTTGCTGACGGCGATGCCCGCCAGTATCGAGCAGTTGGTGGAGCTCGTGGAGCTGAACCTTGCCGGAAACCACATCGTCCTGACCCGCGAAAGCAGCCAGCGTCTTGCTGCACTGCACCGGCTGGTGTCCCTTGACCTGCACGGCAATCTGTTGGGTCGTGCCCCGGATGTGCGCGCACTGTACCGTTTGCGGATCCTCAACATGCGCAACACGGGGCTGCGCGAATTGCCGATGGTGCTGCTCGAATCACCCACGCTGACCGTAATCGACCTGCGCGAAAACGGCATCAGCGAGCTGCCCGAAGCGGTGCTGCAACTGATCAGGCGCAACCCGGGCCGAGTCTTTTTGCATGGCAATCCCCTGTCGCCGCGGGCCATCCGGCAACTGCGTGAGCTGGTGGGCAACCAGGCGGCAATCGTGCTGCCTGGTCGTGTCCATGAAGAGTTGCTTGAGGATGAGCGCCTGCGCTACCTGGACGGCGTGGCACCCAGCGACCAGAACCGCCGCCTGGCACAATGGAGCAACCTGGCGGGGGAAGAGGGGGCGCAGGATTTGTTCCGCTTTTTTACCGACTTTTCGTGCTCTGCGGATTTTCGGCGACAGCCGCGTGAAATGAGCCGTCGGGTGTGGGGCATCATCGAGGCCTGCGAGCTGAACGGTGAAGTGCGTGAAGCGGTGTTTCAGCAAGCCGCCGGGCCGCGCAGCTGTGCCGACCAGATGTTGTTGATCCTCAGTGCCCTTGAGGTGCGTACCTTGGCGGCGCAGCGTGCTGCCGGGCTGGAAGGGGCCTACGCCATGCGGCCGCTGCTGCAGTTGGGGCGGGAGCTGTTCCGCCTGGATCAGGTCGACCGTATCGCCATCCGGCATATCCAGCAGATGCACATAAGTGCCCCCTACATGGCGGTCGACGAGGTAGAAGTGCACCTGGCCTACCGGGTTGGCTTGGCGGATGGCCTCGATTTGCCCGGGCAACCCTCGGCAATGAACTACGGATACGTCAGTGGCGTGAGCAAACATGACCTGGAGCTCGCCAAGCTTGAGGTTCAGCTTGCCGAAAACGCTGAAGCGTTGAGCCGCTCAATGGCCGCGCGCGACTTCTGGCAGCAATACTTGCAGCGCTTGCATGCCGACAGGTTCGAGGCCATGGGCGGGCCGTTCCATGATCGGCTGGAGGCAATATTCGATCAGCGCGAGCAGATGACTGACCTGGTGTTTCGCGAGTCTATCGAGGCGCTGCAGGCCGAGCGTTCGGCAGCAGAGCGAGCGTTGTATCTTGAACTGACCCGCCAGGCCTATGACAGGCATCCGGTCTGATGCTTCAAGAGAAGATGTGACGATTCTGTATTTTGCATATTAGCTTATGCATTTAATCACTTTTATTTATTTGATGTGGCCCGTTACATTCGCATTTCCTCAACCTGCAAGGAACTGCGAATGTCCCTTCGATCTCGCCTGCTGCTTTTCGCCGCCGCCACGCTGCTGGCCACTCAGTCTTTGGCCAGTGACCGCCTGACCCTGCGCATCGGTGACCAGAAAGGCAACATGCGCGCCCAGCTGGAGGCGGCCGATGCCTTGCGCGACCTGCCTTATGACATCCGCTGGGCAGAGTTCCCCGCTGCCGCGCCGCTGGCCGAGGCGTTGAACGCCGGGGCGATTGATGCCGGCATCATTGGCGATGCGCCGTTGCTGTTCGTGCTGGCTTCCGGGGCTCCGGTCAAAGCCATTGCCGTGGACAAGTCCGACCCGTATGGCACGGCGCTGCTGGTGCGCCCAGATGCCCCGCTGCACTGCGCTGCCGACCTCAAGGGCAAGCGCATCGCCACTGGCCGTGGCTCTATCGGCCATCACCTGGCGTTGAAGGCGCTGGATCAGGTCGGGCTCAGCGAAAAAGACGTGGAGTTCCGCTTTCTCGGCCCGGTCGACGCCAAGATCGCCCTGGCCAATGGCTCGGTGGACGCCTGGTCGACCTGGGAACCCTACACCGCGCTGGCCGAGCTGAGCGGCCAGGGCAAAGTGCTGGTCAACGGCCGTGGGTTGTCCAGTGGCAACAGTTTCCTGGCGGCCACCGACGAGGCGCTGGATGACCCGGCGCGCAAGGCCGCACTGCAGGATTACCTGGCCCGCCTGGCCGGCGCCCAGGTCTGGGCGTACCAGCACCTGGACAGCTATTCGCAAGCCCTGGCCGCGATCATCGGCTTCCCGCAGGACGCCGCCCGCCTGCAGTTCGAGCGCCGCCAGTTGCGTTGGCAGGCCATCGACGCGAAGACCATCGGTGAACAGCAGGAAACCGCTGACTTCTACCACGCCCACGGCCTTATGAATCAACGCCTGGACGTTGCCCCGACCTTCGCCACGGGCTTTACCGTGCCCGCCACTGACTCACTGGCCCAACATTGACCTGGAGACACCCCATGCTGCACCGCAAACGCCTGCGTCACCTGGCCCTGGGCCTGCTGCTCGGTGGCCTGCTGCCCTCGCTTGCCCATGCCGAGCAGACCTTGCGCATCGGTTACCAGAAATCCTCGACCCTGCTGACCTTGCTCAAAGCCCGTGGCACGCTGGAGCAGCGCCTGCAGGCCGAAGGTATTCGCGTCAGCTGGCACGAGTTCCCCAGCGGCCTGCCACTGCTGGAGGCGCTGAACCTGGGCAATGTCGACCTGTCGGCGGACGTGGCCGACACCGTGCCGGTGTTCACCCAGGCGGCTGGCGCCAAGCTCACCTATTTTGCTCGTGAGGCGCCATCGCCCACGGCCCAGGCCATCCTGGTACCCGCCGGTTCGCCGCTCAAGACCCTGGCCGACCTCAAGGGCAAGCGGGTGGCGGTGACCAAGGCGGCGGGCAGCCATTACCTGTTGATCCAGGCCTTGGCCAAGGCCGGCCTCAGCTTCAAGGACATTACCCCGGCGTACCTGATCCCAGCCGACGGCCGGGCGGCGTTCGAGAATGGCAAGGTCGATGCCTGGGTCACCTGGGACCCTTACGTAGCCAGTGCCCAGCGTCAGCAGAATGCACGCATCCTGGCCGATGGCAGCGAGCTGGCGAGCTACCAGCGCTACTACCTGGCCGGTAGCGATTACGCCAAGGCGCACCCTGAAGTGCTGCAGCAGGTGTATCAGGCGCTGCGCGAGATCGGTGCCTGGACCAAGGCCAACCCCGCAGCGGCTGCCCGGGTGCTGGGGCCGCTGTGGGGCAACCTGGACAGCGCCACGGTGCAGCAGGCCAATGGCCGACGCAGCTATGACGTGCAGCCGGTGCAACTGGACAACCTTGGCGAACAGCAACGCATTGCCGATGCCTTCTACCGTGAAGGGCTGCTGCCCAAACCGGTGGATGCGCGTGCGGTGACTGTGTTCGAGCCCAAGGTTGCTGACTGAGGATGCCTGTGCCGGCCTCTTCGCGGGTGAACCCGCTTGTGTCTTGGAGAGGGAATAGAATCTGAAGTGAGAGCGGTGAATGGCAAGCTGATAACCCGAGGTGCCCAGAGCACGTGTGGGAGCAAAAGCTGCCATTCACCGTTCCACTTTGGCGAGAGCCCGAACAGTTGGATGAGGGCCGTAATCT
>NZ_JENB01000036.1 GCF_000708715.2 Pseudomonas putida W15Oct28
GAACTGTTGTTGTTCTTTGTCGATTTTGGCGTGTGGGGACTGGTCGGGGCGATGGTCAGCGCCGCCCTGTTCACCTTCCTTGGCATGGCCCTGGCGGCGTTGGGCAACCGCCAGCAGGCCACCTCGCACAAGGATGTGATCCAGGCCATCTGCGGCCGCCACCTGGGCCTGTTCGTCGACTGGTTGATCACCTTTTTCATGTTCGCCGTCACCGTGGTCATGCTGGCCGGCGGGGGCGCGCTGCTGGAGCAGCAGTTCGGCATTCCGGCACTGACCGGTAGCGTGCTGGTAACGCTGGTGGTGGTAGGCATCGTGTGCCTGGACGTGCGCAAGGTGATCCTGGCTATTGGCGCCATCACCCCGCTGTTGATCCTGGTGGCGTCGGCAATCGCGTTGTATGCCGTGTTCACCCGCGAGCAGAGCTTCGCTGCGCTCGATCACCTGGCCAGCCAGCAGCAGGCCGGCACCCGCCACTGGTTGCTGGGCGCGTTCCTGTATGTGTCTTACAACATCGTGGCCGGCGCGCCGATCCTGGCCATTCTGGGCGGTTCGGCCAAGGGCGAGAAAACGGCAATGTGGGGTGGCCTGCTCGGTGGCGCGGCGCTGGGCGGCCTGATGCTGGTGATGAGTGCCGGGCTGTTGTCGCGCCTGGACAGCGTGGCCGACTTGCCCATGCCGATGCTGTCGATTGCCAACGAGGTGTCGCCGTTGCTGGGGCTGGTGATGTGCCTGATCATCTTCGGCATGATCGTCAACACCGCGGTGGGTACGTTGTTCTCGTTCCTTTCGCGGCTGCTGCCGGCGGGCACGGCGAAGTTCCGCTGGGGCTCGGTGGTTACCGGGGTGGTGGCGTTTGGTTGCAGCCTGGTTGGGTTCATCAGCCTGGTGGGCGAGGTGTACCCGTTCTTTGGCTACCTGGGGTTCGTGCTGATGGCGGCCGTATTGCTGGCCTGGGTGCGCCGGGGCAGGGCCGCGAAAGCGGCAGTGGCATAAGGGGCCGCTGCGCAGCCCAATCGCCGGCAAGCCAGCTCCCACAGGTACTGCACAGGCCTTGCGGTCGGCGCGGTCAAGGTGGGAGCTGGCTTGCCGGCGATTGGGCCGGTACAGGCGACAACAAGCATTGGCCGTTGCCGCCTGAATCCAGCGGTTAGATCCTGAAGCTGCCCACCAGCTGCTTCAAGCGCCCGGCCTGCTGGGCCAACTGGTCGCAATGGCGCAGGGTGTCGTTGAGGTTCTCCACCCCCTGCTGGTTCAGGGCGTTGATCTGGGTGATGTCCAGGTTCAGGCTCTCGACCACGGCAGTCTGTTCTTCGGTAGCGGTAGCCACCGACTGGTTCATGCCATCGATTTCGCCAATGCGCTGGGTCACGCTGGCCAGGCGCACGCCGGCCTGGTTGGCCACCTGCACGGTCTGCTCGCTGGAAACCTGGCTGGTGTTCATGGTGTGCACCGCTTCGCGCGAGCCTACTTGCAGGCTGGTGATCATGCGGTGGATCTCTTCCGCCGATTCCTGGGTGCGGTGCGCCAGGTTGCGCACTTCGTCGGCCACCACGGCAAAGCCACGGCCGGCTTCACCGGCCCGGGCCGCCTCGATGGCGGCGTTCAGGGCCAGCAGGTTGGTCTGCTGCGAGATGCCCTTGATCACATCGAGGATCTTGCCGATCTCATCAGTGCTGGCATTGAGCGTTTCGATCTGCGCGCAGGATTCGCTGATGCGCTGCGACAGGGCGGTCATGGCGCTGATCGCTTCCTCCACCACTTCACGGCCACCGTGGGCCTGCTCGCTGGCGCCGCTGGCGTGCTGCGAGGCATCGGCGGCGTTGCGGGCGATTTCCTGGGTGGCGGCACCCAGTTCGTTGATTGCCGCGGCGACGCTGTTGGTGCGCATGCTCTGTTCTTCAGAACCGCTGATCGAGGCGTTGGACGCGCTGACCACTTTCTCCGACAGGTCATGCACCAGGCGGGTGGCCGAAGACACTTCGCTGATCGAGGCATGGATGCGCTCGACAAAGCGGTTGAACGAGGTGGCCAGCTCGCCGAACTCGTCCTTGTTCTGCACGGTCAGGCGGCGGGTAAGGTCGCCTTCACCCTCGGCGATGTCGCGCATGGCGCGGCCCATGGTGGTCAGCGGGCTCATCAGCACCGGGATCAGCAGGCCGAGCAGGCCGGCGATGGCAGCCACGGCAATCAGCATGGCGATGATCGCCGAGGTGCGGAACTGGCTCAGCGCGGCGTAAGCCTTGTCTTTATCGATCGACAGGCCGATGTACCACTGCGCCGAAGGCAGGCCGGCCACCGGGGCGAAGGAGATGATGCGGTCCTGGCCGTTGAGGGTGACATCCTGCATGCCGGCGGCAACCCGCAGGTTGCTGCCCGGGTAGATGTCCTTGAGGTTCTTCATCACCTGGTCTTTGTCGGGGCTGACAATTACCTGGCCATTGGCGTCGGCCAGGAAGGCGTGGCCGATGCCGCCGAAATCGACCGAGTTGATGATTTCGACCAGGGTGTCGAGGGTCACGTCACCACCGACCACACCCATCAGCTCGCCATTGTTCTTGCTCTTCACCGGGGTGGCGATGGTCACCATCAGGCCACCGACTGCGCCCTGGTACGGGGCTGTCAGCACGGTTTGCCCGGCGCTGGCGGCGGCGCCATACCACGGGCGCTGGCGGGGGTCGTAGCCGGCAGGCATCTGGGTGTCCGGGCGCTGTGTGAACACACCGTTGGCCTGGCCCAGGTAGGTGAACAGGAAATTGCGCGTGTAGGAAGGCTGCTCGATCAGCCCGGCCAGGGTCTCGCCGGCACCTTGCTGGCCGATATCCTGGGCCAGGTTTTCCAGCACCAGGATGCGCCCGCTCATCCAGTTTTGCACGCTGCTGGCGGTGAGTGCGCCGGACTGCTGCACCGAGGCTTCGATGTTCTGGCGGATAGTATTGCGTTGCAGGTAGTCGTTGTAGAGCGTGAACAGGGCAAATGCCAGGACCACGACGCCGCAGGCGCTGAGCAGGATCTTGTGGCGAAATTTCAGGTTCATGTTTCGAGACCTTGAGCCAATGAGGGGAGGGCGCAGGGCGCTCATGACGCACTGCGGGGCCTATCGACCGGGATATCGGCCCAAGGGGTAAAAGATTGAAGTGCTTACGGAAATTTCTTGAGGTCGTTTCGACGGGCGGTATCAGTGGCTACCCAGTTGCTCGATCAAAAGCCGCGCGGCTTGCTGCAGCGGCTGCTGCTTGCGCCACAGGATATGTACCGGCAGCTGCAACTCGTTGCGGGTATTGCGAAAATCCAGGCGCACCAAACGCCCGCTGGCCAGTAGCGGCGTGACCCGCGACAGAGGCAGGTCGCCCCAGCCCAGGCCGGCTTCGACCATCTGCAACGCCAGGTCGAAGCTGTCGGTGGACCAATGCGTTGCACCGATCAGCGGGCGCGGGTCGACCAGCGGCAGGTCGCGGCTGCGTACCAGAATCTGGCGCACCCGGGTCAGGTCTTCGAGGTAGTGAATGCGCCCATCGCGCAAGGCTGGGTGGGTGGGCGACAGGGTCGCCACCAGTGACTCCATGCCGATGTGCTGGAAGCCGCGCCGCGCATCGACCTGCAGGCCGGCAAAGGCCACACAGAGGTCGGCCCGCCCACTGTCCAGCAGATGCAGGGCTTCTTCCTGCGGGGCGCTGAGCAGGGCGATGTCCAGCAACGGGTGGCGCTCGCCGAGGCTGGCGATGGCGGCCAGCAACGGGCGGTGGTCGATGTCTGGCACAACGGCCACGCTCAGGCTGCTTTCCAGCCCTTGGGACAGCTCCAGGGCATGCACCTGCAGCAGCCCCAGTTGTTCGGCAATCAGCCTGGCGTGTGGCTCCAGGGCCAAGGCCTTTGCGGTAGGCCGAACCTCGCGTGAGCCGCGTTCGAACAGGCTGTAGCCCAGCTCGGCCTCAAGGTTGCCGATGGCCATGCTCACGGCCGAAGGCACCCGCTGCAGGGCGCGTGCGGCGGCGGAAAACGAGCCGCGGTCGAGCACGGCAAGAAACAGCTGGATGTTATCGCTGGAAAAGTTCATGGCAGCCTCCTGTCAGTAGATCTGACAGCTGCTGACTTTTGCTGTCAAGCACGATGAAGCATGATCGCGCCCCATCGCTTTTGTCATTGGAGGAAACCCCGGGTGCAGGGACTGAAACGCAAACTGGTCTACGTGACTTTCTATGAACTGATAGGGCTGTGCATGTCGACCCTCGGGCTGGCCTACCTGTCGGACACCCAGGCGTCGCATACCGGGCCGCTGGCGGTCATGATCACCACCATCGCCATGCTCTGGAACCTGGTCTACAACACCCTGTTCGAACGCTGGGAGAGCCGACAGGCCACGCGCGGGCGCAGCGTGGGGCGCCGAGTGGCGCATGCCATCGGTTTCCAGCTGACCCTGGTGGTGTACCTGATCCCGTTGATTGCCTGGTGGCTGGACATGACGCTGGTTGAAGCGCTGCTGGTGGACATGGCGTTCATCATTCTGGTGCCGTGCTACACCTTTGCCTACAACTGGGCGTTTGACCGGGTGTTTGGGCTGCCTAGCTCGGCCATGGCTACCGCTTGATGTAGCTTGTACCGGCCTCTTCGCAGCACAAGGCTGCTTCTACAGGCATCGCACAACCTTCAGGCGGGTGCGGCCCCTGTAGGAGCAGCCTTGTGCTGCGAAGAGGCCGGCACAGAAAAACGGCTAAGGCGGCAGGCGGATGATCAAAGGTTCTTGCTGCTGCTTCACCTGCTGCTCCACCGGTTGCTCGACCGGCCGTGGCATGCTGGCCAGCAAGCTGTCCTCAACTTGCCCCGACAGGTAATACACCCCCGCCATTGCCCCGCTCTGGCGGTTCTCCATCAACTCTTGCCATTCCTGGTTCAGCGCCACGTTGAGGATCACCCGCAACTGCTCGACCATCTGCGGCTGTTCACGGTCATGGGTCATCATGCCGTAGCCGGCCGCGGCGATCGAAATCATAGCCCCTGCCACTTTGCCGACTGCCGATGCCACGGCGCTGGCGATGCCGCGTGGGGCAAGGGTAGCGCCGAGCTTGTCGCTCGCCTGGGTGGCCACCGAATTCAGCCCGACATCGGTCCTTCCGGGGCCTTTGCTGGCCAGTTGGTGAAGGTGCTGGCGCATGGCTTGCCAGGCCGGCTGCTGGTCCAGCGGCTTCGCCCGTAGCAGTTGATACAGGCTGGCATTGCGGGCATCCGGTGGCCCCAGGGCGATGGCGGGAATACGGTTGAGGCGCTGGCTGATTTGCTCAGGCGGCGCGTTGTAGCGGCTGATGATGGCGGGTAGCTGTTGGCCGAACAGTTGCAGGTACAGCTCGCAGGCACGGTCGCGGATGCCCTCGGGGTTGATCTGTTCGGCCACCGGCTCGATCACCCGCTCGTGGTACTGCTCCTGCAGGTACAGGGCCAAGCGCTTTTCCGCCGGCTCCCGGCCTTTGCCACTGTCCAGTTTGTACCAGGCCACCTTGAGGGTCAGCCACTGCTGTGTCCAGTAGCCGGTGAACCAGGGGATGAAGTCACTTTCGGTGCGCTGTTGTACCTGCTCGCGCCACACCCGCATGGAGCGCCGGGCATAGTCGTTGGCAGAACCGGCTGCGCCGACCGAAGCGTCGATCAGTTCCTGGTCGATGCGTTGCCAGGCGGCCGGCGTAAGTACCGCTGGCGGTGGCGGGGCAGGTGGGCGCTTGCCCGCACAACCGGCGAGCGCCAGCAGAAGGCACAGCAACAGAAGGATTCGAGAGCTCACGCAACCGCCTCCCTGATAGAGGCTGGGGTGGTTCTCGCAGTATAGGGTTGGGGGCGAGGTGCTGCCGTGCAGCCCATCGCCCGGTCAGCACAGATGCAATTTTGTGGGAGCGGCCTTGTGTCGCGAAAGGGTCGCAAAGCGGCCCCAGGATTTCAGCTTCGCAGCAAAAATATCCGGGGCCGCTTTGCGGCCCTTTCGCGACACAAGGCCGCTCCCACAAAGGGACCGCGTCGGTTTGCCCGGGTTATTTCAGGTCGAGCTTTTCTTCCAGGCGGTCCAGGTGCTTGTGCATCAGCCCAAGCGCCGCCTCGGCATCGCCTTGCTCCACGGCATCGATGATCGCCGCATGTTCTTGCCAGGCGCAGTGGTCGCAGCACGGCGATTCGTAGCGGGCGATGATCAGCGAGGTCATGGGCACCAGGCCATTGAGAAACCGCGCCAGTGGCGCATTGGCTGCCACCTGCGCCAGTTTCAGGTGAAACTCGCCACCCAGGCGGATCGCCGCGCATCGTTCGCCGCTTTCATGGTGCTGGCGCTCGCGTTCCACCAGCTGCCGCAGCTGGCGCACCTGCGCCGGACGGGCGCGCTGGGCGGCCAGGGTGATCAGCGTGGTTTCGGCCAGGCGCCGGGCACTGAGCACCTGGCGCGCCTGGTCCGGGTCGGGCGCGGCCAGGTGCGCGGTGTGGCTGGGGCGCTGCACCACCACCTGCTGGTCGGACAGGCGCCCAAGCACACGGCGGATCACCGTGCGGCTGACACCAAAGGCATGGCCCAGCGCCTGCTCGGGCAACAGGGCACCCGGTGGCAGGCGCTGTTCGAGAATGGCGTCGAACAGCCGAGGGTAGATCTGCTCGGCCGACAGGCGGGTTTCGCCAGCAGCCAGCAGGGCTGGCAGGTGGGGGGCGGCGTTCATGGTCGCTCTCCTGGGGTCATGGGCGCGGGTGGTCGTCCGGGATGTTCAGCGGGATGCCCATGCGCTGGCCTTCGGCCAGAATGTGCTGGCGCATCTGGGCGCTGGCCTGGGCACTGTTGCGTTCGCGAATGGCGCGTACCACGGCTTCGTTTTCCTTGAGCCGTGCTGCCAGGTGTTCGGGCGAATTGCGCAGCATGTCGGCACTTTGCTTCAAGGCATTGCCGGTCTGCTGCACCACGCTCTGGAAGATCGGGTTGGTGGTGAGGGTGAACAACGCCTCATGGAAGGCGATGTAGGCTTTTACCCCGGCTTCGCTGTCATCGGCCTCCAGCGCTTCACGCATGTCCATCAGGGTGAGGCGCAACTGGCCGACGTCCTGGCTGTTGGCCGACTGCGCCACCAGCCCGACGATGAAAGGTTCGAGGGTGTAGCGCAGCTCCAGCACATCGGCCAGGCTGGCCGCGGCGCTGGTGTCCATGCCCGGTTCCTGGGTGACGGCGTCGGCATCCAGTACCAGTACGCCCTTGCCCGGCATTGAGCGCACCAGGCCCAGGGTTTCCAGTACGGTCACCGCTTCGCGCAGGCTTGGGCGGCTGATGCCCAGCTGTTCGGCCAGCTCGCGCTGGCCCGGCAGCATGTCGCCGGTGCGCCATTGGCCCCGGGCCAGGGCCTGGCGCAGTTTTTCCACCACTGAGGTGACGACGGTCGATGAGCTGATCACGGTTCGCTCCTGCAAGGGCCGGCGTCATCGCCGGCCACTTTCGGTCAAAATTCCTGTTGATGGTGTGTGTTGGGCTGTTTGCGCGGCGTAGGGGTAAAGCTGAGCTTGCCGTCGAGCACGTTCTGCGCGCGCTCCAGGTCAATGTCCTTTTCCCAGCGGGCGATGGCCACGGTGGCCACGCAGTTGCCAATCAGGTTGGTCAACGCCCGGCCGATGCCCATGAACCAGTCCACCGCCAGCACCAGCACCAGGCCCACCACCGGAATCGCCGGCACGGCAGTCAGGGTGGCGGCGAGGATCACCAGCGCCGAGCCTGGGATGCCGTGAGCCCCCTTGGAAGTCACCAGCGACACCAGCAGGATGGTCAGCAGGTCGGTCATTTCCAGCGGCGTGCCGGTGGCGTTGGCGATGAACACGATGGCCAGGGTCAGGTAGATGGAGAAGCCGTCGAGGTTGAACGAGTAGCCGGTGGGGATGACCAGGCCGACCGTGGAGCTGCCGATGCCCAGGTGTTCCAGCTTGCGCATGATCTGTGGCAGCACGGCGTCGGAAGACGCGGTGCCAAGGACGATGGTCAGCTCTTCACGCAGGTACTTGATCAGCGGCAACAGCTTCAGGCCCGACAGGCGCATCACCGTCCCCAGCACGATCAGCACGAAGCCGGCGCAGGTCAGGTAGAACAGTGCCACCAAACCGCCCAGGTGCTGCAGCGATTCCAGGCCGTACTTGCTGGTGGTGAAGGCGATGGCGCCGAACACGCCGATGGGCGCCAGGCGCACGATCATGCCCATGATGCGGAAGATCACGTGGCTCAGTTCGTTGATCAGCCGCGAGATACCGGCGGCCGAATCACCAACCAGGTTCAGTGCGCTACCGAACAGCACCGAGAACAGCAGTACCTGAAGAATGTTGTTGTCGGCAAAGGCACCCACCACTGAGGTGGGGATCAGGTCCATGAAGAACGCCGTGGCGCCATGGATATGCTGGCCGCGCTCGGCCAGGCCGTTGGCATCGGCGCTGGACAACTGGTCCAGATGGATGTTGGCACCGCTGCCGATGCCACTGCTGAAGGCGAACACCAGGCCGATCACCAGCGCCAGGGTGGTCAGCACTTCAAAGTAGATCACCGACTTCAGGCCGATGCGCCCGACCTTTTTCAGGTCGCCCGCGCCCGAGATACCGCTGACCACCACGCAGAACACGATCAGGCCGATGAGCATCTTGATCAGCTTGATGAAGCCGTCGCCTAGGGGTTTGAGTTGCAGGGAAACTTCGGGAAAACTGAGACCGCAGGCGATGCCGAGGGCAAGGCCAAGCACGACTTGCAGGAATATCGAACGCGAGCACCATTTGAGCATGGAGGGAGTCTCTGATCGGTGTCCTTGCTTCGGTAGCCGCACGGGGCGAAAGAGCGCAGGACTTAATTATTGTGGTCTTACCGGTTTGTTCAGCGCGAAGCCATAAAAGCGCGAAAAAACCTAGATTGCAAGGGTTTTTGGCCTTACCGGTCTGACCAGTTGTGGGGCATTTTGGCTTCCCAGGCTCTAATTCGGTGCGTGCCACGAATGGGGCTCGTACGAATTTGTGCAGGACTTGGCCGTTGCCTGAAACACATCTGCAATCAGCTTGCCAAGCGCTGTAGCGAGCTTTGAATCATGAATAACTCCATGATCCGTAAGGTTTATTTGCTTTATACGGCGGGACTCGTAGAATCCGCGCCTGACCAGGCAGTCACCTAGCGAGCGTTTGCGGGCTTATTCATCCCGAAAACGCTCCGCAGCGGACGCCTGGCACCCCCATGAATGGAGTCTCATCGTGCGTCTCAACCTGCCGGTAACCCCGGTCGAGCAACGTTTTCCCTCTGGCCAGCGGCTGATTTCCGCTACCGATACCACTAGCCTGATCACCTATTGCAACCCGGAATTCGCCGCCATCAGCGGCTATAGCCAGGCTGAATTGATCGGCAGCCCGCACAACCTGGTGCGCCACCCGGACATGCCGCCGGCGGTGTACGCGCTGATGTGGCGCTACCTGAAGGCTGGCAAGAGCTGGATGGGCATCGTCAAGAACCGCTGCCGTAACGGCGACTATTACTGGGTCAATGCCTACGTCACGCCTATCCTCGAAGGCGGGCGGGTGGTCGGCTATGAGTCGGTACGGGTGTGCCCTACGCGTGAGCAGGTGGCACGCGCCGAAGCTTTGTATGCGCGGATGCGTACCGGCCAGGCGGCACTGTCGGCGTCGCGCCGGCTGACCATGCTGGCGCAGGCCTTGGCCCTGCCCCTGGCCGGTGGGCTGCTGGCGCTGGGCGCCAACCAGCTGTGGCCTGGCCTGGTGGGGCAGGGGCTGACCGTGGGTTTGTTCATGGCCTATGGCCTATGGGTACGCAACGCCCTCGGGCGCCAGATGCAGCAGGTGGTCGAGGGTGCCGAAGGTACCTTCGCCGACCCGGTCGCGGCGTTGACCTACAGCGACCTGCCTGGCGCTGCCGGGCAACTGCAACTGATGCTGATCAGCGAAGAGGCACGGCTGAAAACCGCGTTGACGCGCTTGAGCGACCTGGCCGGGCAAATGGCCGTGGCGGCCCACGATGCCGGGCAGCTGTCACGCAGCACCGAGGCAGCGTTGTTGGAGCAGCGCGCAGAAACCGACCTGAGTGCTACGGCGATGAACCAGATGGCGGCCTCCATCGGTGAAGTGGCCAACCACGTGCAGTTGACTGCCGCCGAAGCCCACACGGCTCACCAGCTGGCCGAACAGGGTAGCCAGGTGGCCGATGCCAGTGGCGCGGCCATTCGCACCTTGGCCAGTACGGTGACTCAGATCAACCAGGCGGTCAGCCACCTGGCCGGTCAGACCGGTGCCATCGCCGAGGCGGCCGGGATGATCCGCGGTATTGCCGAGCAGACCAACCTGCTGGCCCTCAACGCAGCCATTGAAGCCGCGCGTGCGGGCGAGCAGGGCCGTGGTTTTGCCGTGGTCGCCGATGAGGTGCGCGCACTGGCTGACAAGACTCGCCAGTCGACCCTGCACATCCAGGCCATCATCGACACCCTGCGCAGTGGCGCCGAGGAAGCCGTGGCAATTGCCAGCCAGGGCATCACGGGCGCCGAGCAGGGCGTTGCCCAGGTACAGGAAGCCCGCCAGGCACTGCATGGCATTCGTGATGCGGTGCAGCGTATCAGTGACATGAGCCAGCAGATGGCCACCGCCTCGCAGCAGCAGTCGGCGGTGGCTGAAGACGTTTCGCGGCAGATCAATGGCGTGGCCGGCATTGCCCAGCACAGCGCCCACAGTGCCAACGCCGCCGCCTCGCGCGGCGCCGAGCTGGAACAGGTGTGCGCCGGGTTGCGCGCCCTGGTGGAGCGCTTCAACCGCTGAAGGGATGCAAATTTATCGGGCGGCGCCGAGCGTGCTGGCCATGGCCTCGGTCAGGCTGCGCAGCAACGCCTGTTCCGCCGCCCTGCGGGTGCTGAGCAGCAGGGCGCTGGCCCGTTGGTAAATGGCGCTTTCATCGGCGTGGCGCCCGGACACCAGGTCGACCCGCTGCACCGCGCCGTTGCGCCGCCAATGCAGGCCCTCGATGTGGCCCAGTTCCCGCTCCAGCGCATCGATGTAGGCTGCCGGTACGCTGGGCCCGGTGTAGTCCCCTGGGTTCTCCGTGGCTTCGGTCAGTTCGCTGTGGTACTCGCTCGCGGCGTCCCAGTCCCTGGCCAGCGCGTCGAATTCATCAGCACGAAGCCGGCGCAACCAACGCTGCCAGAACGGCTGGTCGCAGGCCCATTGGCTGAACAGGGCGGGGTTTACCTCGGCCCTCACGGCAGCACCCAGGCGGTTCACGGTCGCGGGGCTCAGGCGGGCGAGATAGTCGAACAGGATCTGCTGCGGTTGGGGTGGCAGCCCTAGCGCGTCGCGCAGTTGCATGCGCGCATGCAGGGCCATTTCGATTTCGTCTATGTGGTAGTTCGGTTCGATCAGTGCTGCATCGCCGAGGTCGTCGTCGGCATCCAGAGGCGGTGCGGCTTCTCGTGCTGCAGCGTCTGGTGCTTCTGCCAATGCCCGGCGCCTGGCCACGCGGGCGTTGTACAGGGCGCCCACACGCTCGTCGAGGCGCTGCTGGCGCAGCAGCCCGGCGGCACTGTGCAGCGCAACGTGTTCGCTCCGCGCATCGGGCGCTGCGTTATTGACCGCGTCCCACAGCATGACATCGGTTTCGATCTGCTGGAACAGCAGGCTGGCCTGGTCGACACAGCCCTCGGTGGCGTGGTGGATCGCCTCCATGACCTGCTCGTGCAGTTGCGCACGGCCCCATCCGCCGCTGTCCGCCTCGCCCGGGGTGGCGCTCAGCGTGCGCAGGACATGCTGCATGCGGGCCCGCATCTGGGTTGGCTGGCTCAGGTAGTCCGCTGTTCGGGTCAGCCGTTCGAACAGCAGGTACAGCGGCTGCCAGGACGGCTCGTTGGCGGTCAGTGCCTGGTGCTCCAGCAGTTCGTCAGGCCAGTCGATGTGCCAAGGCTCTTCGGCATCGCCGACGCTGATCGCGGGCAGTCCGGCATCGGCCAGCCGCAGTTGGGCCTGCTCGCTGAACGGATTATTGTCGAAGTCGAAAAGGGCTCGCGGTTCGCCTGCGCGCACTGCCTCGGCGAAGGCGCTGCCGTGCAGGTCGGGTACCTCGGTGAGCTGGTTTTCGCTGAGGTCCAGGCTCAGCAGTTGCAAGGGGCGCTGGTTCAGCAGTTCGGTGAGGCCCGCGGGCCAATGGCCGATGCCGGTTTGTTGCAGGTCCAGTGCCTGCAACTGGTGCCATCCGCTGACATCGGGTGCAAGGTCCAGCGGGTTTTCACTGATGAACAGGGTGTGCAGGTGGTTCAGCCGGGCGAGGGCGGCCCGGCTTTGCTCGGTCAGGGTGGTGTCGTTCCCGGCCATGCTCAGGTCGACCAGTGATGGCCAGCGCTCCAATGCCAGGAAGTGCTCTGCGGCCAGGTTCAGCCCATTGCTGTCGATAGCCAGGGACGCCAGTGACGGCAGGTTCGCCAGCCGGTCCAGCGCAGCGACTGGCAGTGCCGCAAGCGCATTGCCCAGATTCAGACGCACGAGGTTGCTGCGCCCTTCCAGCAGATCGAGGGTAGCGTTATCGGTCAGGTCCAGGCCGTTGCCCGACATATCCAGGCTTAGCAGTTCCTCCATCTGCCCGATCGAGGGCGGGATGTATTCAAGCATGTTGCCCTCCAGGTCCAGGGCCCGCAGGTTGGAGAACCTGCCGAGGAAGCTGTCCAGGCTGGCGTGCGATGATTCAGACAAGCCGGTAAGGCTCAACTGGCGTACATGAGCCATTGATGCAGGCAGGGTGGGCAACGCACCGAGGTTGCGGCCATCGAGGTCGAGAATCACGTATTCGATGCTGCTGGCGGGGTTGGTCGACTCCCTGCGCCAGGCCATGCGCAGGCGCCTGGCTGCCTCGATGCGCACTGCGCGTTGTGCGACGAGCGTGCCGCCGCTGCTGACATGAGGGCTGTGAATCCACAACTGCAGGCTGCTTTCCAGCTGCATGTATTCGCCTCTGAGGCGCTCAAGCAATGCGCCAAACGGTTGTACCCCGGCTTCCTGGAGCAGGCGTTGGCGCAGGATCAGGCGTGCTTGCGGCTCGGTGGAAGGGAACAAGCGGTTGAACAGTTCATCGTCGGTAAACCACCCTTGGCCGCGCCCGCTCAAGGGGTAGCCGATCTGGCCACCGGGCAGCCTTCGTGGCAAGCGGTACCAGGGGCGCACCGGTTGCATGCCCAAGTACCGCGCCGTGGTGGCGCGGTCGCTGACGAGCTTGTCGAACAGCGCATGGTTGAGCCTGTCGGGCTCATGGATCTGCAAGCCGAGGGAGGTTCGTTCGCTGTCAGGCAAGGCATTGAGGATCGCCTGGAAGATGTCGTCCCGGTTGGCCAGCGTTTCTCCCTGCTCACTGCGGGGCTCATACCCGTTTTCGGTACGTATGACGGTTTTTGCAGGCAGTGTTTCGTTGCCGCAGGCATGCAGCAGACGGCCGGGAGCTGAACCGTCCCTCAGTTCAATGCGTACCTCGCCCGTCCAGCCGGTCAGCTGTTCGAGTGCGCCGAATACCAAGGCGTCGCGATCTGCGACCGGGCCAACGGGCTGGTGCAAACGGGCAAGGGCACGGTTGATACGGGCCTCCCTCAGGTACAGGCGGGCGGTTTCGGCCAGGTGCATGGGCAGGCGCTGGGTACGTTGCATCTGTAGCAGGTCTGCGGGGCGTGCCTGGTCGAGTATCTCGGCTTGCGCCCTGGCACTGAGTGAAGGGAAATCCCGTGCCAGCAGGTCGCCGTTGGTTGCGCGCATCGGAGGCGCAGGCACCAGGCCACCTAGCATTTCCAGGCTGTCGAGGAGCAACGCAGGGGCGGGCTCGCGGTCGACCATTACCCGGCGCAGAATGGCTGCGTCGTACCCGCTGCATTGCAATGCGCGCTGCAGCGCAGCCTGCTCCATGCCCGTGGCGCGATGGGCCAGCCGCTCCAATAGCTGTGCGCGATCCCAGTGCAACGGTTGTTCATGGGCGAAAATCCATGGCCCAGGTTCCTGGCCCTGCAAAGCCGGCTTGAAGCGCTGCCTGGTGCCTGCGGCCAGGCGTTGACCGTGGAAGGGCGTGAGGTCGCCGTGCCACAACCGCGTGCCCACCTCGCTGTCGACCAAATGCCAACCCTGCAATGGCCCGGCGGGTGCGTTCAAGCCCTCTACGGCGCCCAGGGCTGCGAACTGCACCAGGCTTTCGATCACGCCGAACAGGTGGGCGATAGCCTCGTCGCTGTCTTGCTGGTTGGCAGCATGAACGCCTTCGAGGAACTCATCGACGATCTGGGCGCCACCCACCACCAGCATCAACTCGGCTAGGCCCGGTACAAAGAAACTGGCCATGTTCAGCACCGTCAGCCCGGTGCCCAGCCAACGTTCGAGGCGCTGCAGTTGCGCGCGTGCGTCGAGTTGATCGACCGGTACGGCGACACTGGCGGCATCGACGAACTTGCGCTCCACCAGGGTTCGCGCGCGCGACGCGAAGCAGTTGCCTGGCCATGGCGCCAAGGTCAACGGCAGCCTGACGTTCTTGTCGCGGGTTTCCTGCCAGATGTCGCGAGGCCCGGGAAAGGCACGCTTGAGCCAGCTGAACCGGTCACCTTTGTCCAGCACCGGTGTTGTCGCTAGCAGTTCGGCATAGGGGTAGTGTGGGTACAGGGTGTCTCGCAGGCGTTGCAGGAACCCGGCCTGCTCGGCCAGCGGTACGTGGCGGATGAAGAAAGTGCGGAAATCGTGATCGGCCAGCCGGTCGGTGAGGTCGGCTTTCAAAGCGCCCAGCGAGGCATGCTGGCGCAGTGCACCCTGCGGATCGCCCGGTAAATACAGCAGGCAGGGCTCGTCGGCTTCAGGGGCCTGCAACTGGATGACCATAGGGCCATTTAACGGGGTGCCGAACAGGCTGACGAACTGGCACAGTACGTTTCGGCTGCCCTTTTCAGTGGTGATTTGCGCACCGTTGTCCAGAGCGGCCTGTGCCAGCGCCGCGCCGTGGCTGTCAATGTGGCCACGCAGTCGGGCCATGGCCAGCTCGGCGCACAATGCGCTGTGGTCCTGGGTTTCGAGCAGGCTGCGAAATGCATCGTTATCGACGATGTCGCCCAGGTGGTAACGGTAGCGCTGGCCCAGGTCCAGGTTGCGAATGCCCTGTAACAGCGTCGCGGCATCCAGCTTCAGGGGGCTGAAGTCTGCGGCGAGCACCCTCACGGGGGTATCGGCTTCAGCATTCTGCAAGGCGGCTTCGAGCATCGACAGGCGCCTGGGGGGCGCTGCGCCGGTGAACACAACGTGTGCCTCAAGCAGTGTTGCCACTGGGGTGTCCGGGAACCAGCGTGCCAATGCTTGCGTCAGCAGGGGCTGGCAGAAGGCATCCACTGGCTGCAACGCTGCCAAGGCCTGTTTCAGGCGTTGTGTCTGGCGCTCGCTTTCGCGAATCAGCAGGGCCAGTTCGGCGCGCTGGGCCGGGCTGGCCTGGCGTAACCACTGCGGGATCTGACGCTGGACAAGGGCGAGATGGGAGTGGTGTGCATGTGTCATCGACGGCTCCTGCTGGAAGGGAGCCACGAGCCTAGCGATGAGCGGTGCAGGCGGGCGGGTAGATAGACACTACCTGTCGAAAGCACGCAGCCGCTTGTAAAGCGTGGTCCGGCTTATGCCCAGCCCACGCGCCACTGCCGAAAGGTTGCCATTGGCCTGCTGCACGAGTGCCTGCAGGTCTGCTTCCTCTGGCACAACCCATACCGGCACCTGCGACTCGGCAAGAAAACCCGCTGGCAGGTGCTCCACGCCAACCGGATCATCGCCCGCCAAGGCCAGCGCCACCTGCAGCACACTCACCAGCTCACGCAGGTTGCCTGGCCAAGGGTGCTGGTCTAGCAGGTCGATGATGGCGGCGGGCAGTCGCGCAGGTTGCCTGGCGTCACGGTAACGGGCATGCACCTGTTCGATCAGCCGGCGCCGGTCAGCGCGCTCGCGCAGCGGCGGCAATACCACGGCCAGGCCGGCGATGCGGTAATACAGGTCTTGGCGAAAGCGCCCGGCGCGCACTTCTTCGGCCAGGTCGCGGTTGCTCGCCGACACCACGCGGATATCCACTGCCACCGGCTCGCCACTGCCTAGCGGCTGAATGCTGCGTGACTGCAACACACGCAGCAGGCGTGCCTGGGTGGGCAGTGGCATGTCGCCGATTTCATCGAGAAACAAGATGCCGTGGTCGGCCTTGCGGATCAGCCCCGGGTTGCCCTTGTGGTGCGCGCCGGTGAAGGCGCCTTTGTCGTAGCCGAACAGCTCCGACTCCACCAGGTCGGCCGGGATCGCCGCACAGTTGACGGCAACCAGCGGCCGGTCGGCGCGGCTGCTGGCGCGGTGCAGGCTATCGACGAACACTTCCTTGCCGACGCCGGTTTCACCTTGCACCAACACCGGGATGTCTTTTTCCAGTAACAGGCCGGCCTGTTGCAACGCTTTGTCCAGGCGCGGCTCGCCACTGTCGGCCTCGGGGCGGCGAGCGGTTTCGCGTGGGGGGTGCCACTGGCAATGAAAGCGGTTGCGCCCGGTGGCTTGCAGGGCAAATGCCTGTTCTCGGGGATGACTGAGCAGCTGTTGCAGGGGCAACTGGAACAGCTGCTCGATGTTCTGCCGCAGCGGATTACCGCCGAGCAGGCTGTCGGCCCGGTGATTGGCGGCCAGCACCTGCCCGCGCTCATCGAACACCAGCAGGCCGGCCCAAGGGCTGTCGAGGTTGTCGGAGGCGCTGTTGAAGATCAGTTGCGCATGCCGGTCGGCATGCTCGGCCAGGATCAGGCGGTTTTCCAGGCTCTGGCCCATCATGCGCACCAGGCCAAGCGTCTGGCTGGCCGGCAGGTAGCCATCGCTGGCAACGTCGAGCACTCCGACCAGTTGCCGCGCGGCGTCGAACAGGGGGGCGGCGGCGCTGGACATGTAGCGGTTCTGGCGCAGGAAGTGTTCGTCCTGGCCCACGTGGATCGCCTGGGCGCAAATCAGTGTGGTGCCCAGGGCATTGGTGCCGACGCCATGCTCGAGCCAATGGGCACCGGCGCTGAAACCATGCTGCTGGTTCGGCTCGATGAAACGCCGCGAGCCCCAGCTATCGAGTATGCAGCCGCTGGCATCGGCCAGCATCACCAGGTAGCTGGCGTTGCCCAGCAGGTGTGTGTATTGCGGCAGTACTTCCTCGCGGGTCAGGCGCAGCAGGGCCTGGCGCTTTTCCAGCAGGGCGCTGAGCTCGGTGCGGGTCAGGCAGTCGAAGTCCGGCGCGTGCTGCGGCTGCAAGCCGTGATCGCGGCAGCGGGCCCAGGAAGCCTGGATCAGTTGGGCGTGGGTCGAAGCGGATGCGGCCATGGGCCTGTCCTGTGGGGTTGTTGTTATGGGCCGACCGCTGTTCAGTGTTGTCCACGGGTGTTCATTGTCAAACCGGCAAGTGTTCAGTTGTTCAGCGATTGTGTTCAGGTGTGAAGCCGCGATTTGCCAGCGCTGCCACCCAGGCCCCGGACCAGAGCACCGGGAAACGATTGGCACGGAACTGGCTGTACCTGGCAGACAACAATCACAAGAAGGCCACGCCATGTCCCTGGTGCTGGAGCAGGTCAGCCGCAGCGTCGATAACCAGTCCTGGATCGTCGATGCCTCGCTGCGTTTCGAGCCCGGTTCGTTCAACGTGCTGCTGGGCCGCACCCTCGCCGGCAAGACCAGCCTGATGCGCCTGATGGCGGGGCTCGACCGCCCGGATCGGGGCCGGGTGCTGATGGATGGCCAGGACGTCACCGGTGTGCCGGTGCGCCAGCGCAATGTGTCGATGGTGTATCAGCAGTTCATCAATTACCCGACCTTGAGCGTGTTCGAAAACATCGCCTCGCCGCTGCGCCAGGCGCGCATGGCTGAGGACCAGATCCGCCGGCGGGTTCAGGAAACCGCCGAGATGCTGCGCATCGAATCCTACCTGCAACGCCTGCCGCTGGAACTGTCCGGCGGCCAGCAGCAACGCACGGCGATGGCCAGGGCATTGGTCAAGGATGCCTCGTTGATCCTCTTCGATGAGCCGTTGGTGAACCTCGACTACAAGTTGCGCGAAGGTCTGCGCCAGGAGCTGCGCGAACTGTTCGCGGCGCGTCATTGCATTGCCGTGTACGCCACCACCGAGGCCAACGAGGCGCTGGCGCTGGGCGGCACCACCACCCTGGTACACGAAGGCCGGATCGTGCAGAGCGGGCCCACCGCCGAGGTGTATCAGCGCCCGGGCAGTGTGCTGGCTGCCGAGCTGTTTTCCGAGCCGCCGATAAACCTGGTGGCCGGCCGTATCAGTGGCAATGAGGTGAGCCTGGCCCAGGCCGTGCATTTTGCCCGCAATGCCGACTTGCAGCCGCTGGCCGAGGGCGACTACCGCTTTGGCGTGCGCCCCAGCCATATCACCCTGGTGCCGGCCCATGATGATGACCTGGAGCTGGCAGTGCTGGTGGAACTGGCAGAGATCAGCGGTTCAGAAACCTTCCTGCATGTGCGCAACGAATACTGGCGCATGGTCCTGCACCTGCCCGGGGTGCACGAATACCAGGTGGACACGCCGATTCGGGTGTTTATCCCCACGCACAAGCTGTTCGTCTTCGACAGCGCCGGGGCGTTGGTGCAGGCCCCGGGGCTGCGCCAGGCAAGGAGAGGGTGATGGCCGAAATCCGCCTGCGCCAACTGGCGCACAGTTACAGCCGCCAGCCCGTCAGCGAAGCCGACTATGCCCTGCACGCACTGGATCATGTGTGGGAACAGGGCGGTGCCTATGCCCTGCTCGGGCCCTCGGGCTGCGGCAAGTCGACCTTGCTCAATATCATTTCCGGGCTGCTGACGCCGTCCCATGGCGAAGTGCTGTTCGACGGCAAGCCGGTCAACCAGCTGTCACCCCAGGCGCGCAACATCGCCCAGGTGTTCCAGTTCCCGGTGGTGTACGACACCATGACGGTGTACGACAACCTGGCCTTCCCCTTGCGCAACCAGGGGCTGGATGAAGCCCGGGTGCGGGCCCGGGTGGAAGAAATTGCCGAGGTGCTCGACCTGGCTAACGTGCTGCGCAAGAAGGCGCGCAACCTCAGTGCCGACGAAAAACAGAAAGTCTCCATGGGCCGCGGCCTGGTGCGCGATGACGTGTCGGCGATTCTGTTCGACGAGCCGCTCACGGTGATCGACCCGCACCTGAAGTGGAAGCTGCGGCGCAAGCTGAAACAGATCCACGAGCAGTTCAACATCACCATGATCTACGTCACCCACGACCAGCTGGAGGCGTCCACCTTCGCCGACAAGATTGCGGTGATGCACGGCGGGCGCATCGTCCAGTTCGGCACCCCGCGCGAGCTGTTCGAGCGGCCACGGCATACGTTTGTCGGCTACTTCATCGGCAGCCCGGGGATGAACCTGATCGACGTGCGTACCGAAGTGGACGGGGTGGTCTTCGGCGATGTCCACCTGGCGCTGCCCGATGGTTTGCGCGAGCGCCTGGCGGCGACGGCGGGTGGGCGATTGCAGGTGGGCATTCGCCCGGAATTCGTGCAGCTGTGGGACAGCCCGTTCGAGGGTGCCCACCCGGCACGGGTGCTGGATGTCGAAGACCTGGGCACCTACCGCATCGTCACCCTCGAACTGGGCGGTGTCGCGCTCAAGGCGCGGCTAGGCGAAGACCGCCCGTTACCCGTGGACCAGGCCTGGGTCAGCCTGCCGGCGCAGTGGCTGATGCTGTACGTCGACGATGTGCTGCTGGAGGCCGGGCCATGAACAACAAGGTGCAGAACAACAAGGCCTGGTGGCTGGTGCTGCCGGTGTTTTTGCTGGTGGCGTTCAGCGCCGTGGTACCGATGATGACGGTGGTCAACTACTCGGTGCAGGACATCTTCGACCAGTCCAACCGCTACTTCGTCGGTGCCGACTGGTACCGCCAGGTGCTGCGTGACCCGGCGCTGCACGATGCGCTGCTACGCCAATTCATCTACTCCACCTGCGTGCTGCTGATCGAGATCCCGCTGGGTATCGGCATTGCCCTGACCATGCCGACCAAAGGCCGAATGGCCTCGGTGTGCCTGATCATCATGGCGATCCCGTTGCTGATCCCGTGGAACGTGGTCGGTACCATCTGGCAAATTTTCGGCCGTGCCGACATCGGCCTGCTCGGCGCCACCCTGGCCAAGCTCGGGGTCAGCTACAACTATGCCGGCGACCCATTCGACGCCTGGCTCACCGTGCTGGTGATGGATGTGTGGCACTGGACCTCGTTGGTGGCATTGCTGTGCTATTCGGGCCTGCGTGCGATCCCCGACGTGTACTACCAGGCCGCGCGCATCGACCGTGCCTCGGGCTGGGCGGTGTTTCGCCATATCCAGCTGCCCAAGCTGAAAAACGTGCTGCTGATCGCGGTGATGCTGCGCTTCATGGACAGTTTCATGATCTACACCGAGCCATTCGTGCTGACCGGTGGCGGGCCGGGCAACGCCACCACGTTCCTCAGCCAGACCCTCACGCGCATGGCCGTGGGGCAGTTCGACCTGGGCCCGGCGGCGGCGTTCTCGCTGGTGTACTTCCTGATCATCCTGCTGGTGTCGTGGCTGTTCTACACAGCCATGACCCATGCCGACAAGGACTAGGCCATGAGCACGCGCAAATCGCTGGCCCTGCTGCTGTACTTCTTGTTCCTGCTGGTGCCGATCTACTGGCTGCTGAACATGTCGTTCAAGAGCAACACCGAGATCCTGGGTGGCCTGACCCTGTGGCCGCAGGCGTTCACCCTCGACAACTACCGGGTGATCTTCACCGATGCCAGCTGGTACAGCGGCTACATCAACTCGCTGTACTACGTGTGCCTGAATACGCTGATTTCCTTGCTGGTGGCGTTGCCGGCGGCGTATGCCTTCTCGCGCTACCGCTTTCTCGGTGACCGCCACCTGTTCTTCTGGCTGCTGACCAACCGCATGGCGCCACCGGCGGTGTTCCTGCTGCCGTTTTTCCAGCTGTACTCGTCCATTGGCCTGTTCGATACCCATATCGCCGTGGCCCTGGCCCACTGCCTGTTCAACGTGCCGCTGGCGGTGTGGATCCTGGAGGGGTTCATGTCGGGGGTGCCCAAGGAAATCGACGAAACGGCCTACATCGACGGCTACAGCTTCCCGCGCTTCTTCGTGAAGATCTTCATTCCGCTGATTGGCTCCGGCATCGGCGTCACGGCGTTTTTCTGCTTCATGTTCTCCTGGGTCGAACTGCTGCTGGCGCGCACCCTGACCTCGGTGAATGCCAAGCCGATTGCTGCGGTAATGACCCGCACCGTGTCGGCATCAGGCATCGACTGGGGCGTGCTGGCGGCGGCGGGGGTACTGACCATCTTGCCGGGCATGCTGGTGATCTGGTTCGTGCGTAACCATGTGGCCAAGGGCTTTGCCCTGGGCCGGGTGTGAGGAGGGCAACGCATGGAGTGGATGGCCTGGACCTTGCCGACGGCGCTGTTCTTTGTCGCCGTGGGCGTGCTGCTGCTGGGCATGACCCTGCTTGAACTGCGCCGCCCCTGCGTGGAGCGGCGGGGCTTCTTGCCGCTGGTCACCAGCCGTGGTGACCGCTTGTTCATCGGCCTGCTGGCCAGCGCCTACCTGCACCTGCTGGTGGTCGGCGTCAGCGACTGGCCCTTGTGGGTGGCCTCGCTGCTGTCGTTGGCGTGGCTGGTGGTGGTGCTGCGCTGGGGCTGAGCGAGCGGCCCTGTGGGATAACTGAAACGGGAGATCACAATGTTCGATAACAAGCACAACAGGCGACATTTGACCCTTGCCGCGTTGCTGGTACTGGCCAGCGTGCACGGCACTGCCTGGGCTGACCAGTACGAAGATGCGGCAAAAAAATGGATCGGCAGCGAGTTCAAGCCTTCAACCCTTGCCCCTGAACAGCAACTGGCCGAATTGCAGTGGTTCATCAAGGCTGCCGAGCCGTTCCGTGGCATGAAGATCAATGTGGTGTCGGAAACCATCACCACCCATGAATATGAATCCAAGGTGCTGGCCAAGGCCTTCAGCGAGATCACCGGCATCCAGCTGACCCACGACCTGCTGCAGGAAGGCGACGTGGTGGAAAAACTGCAGACGCAGATGCAGTCGGACAAGAACATCTACGACGGCTGGGTCAATGACTCCGACCTGATCGGCACGCATTTTCGCTATGGCAAGGTGGAGTCGATTACCGACCTGATGGCCAACGAGGGCAAGGACTACACCTCGCCGACCCTCGACCTGAAGGATTTCATCGGTATCTCCTTCACCACTGCGCCGGATGGCAAGGTCTATCAGCTGCCCGACCAGCAGTTCGCCAACCTCTACTGGTTCCGCGCCGACTGGTTCGAGCGGCCAGAGCTGAAGGCCAAGTTCAAGGAAAAGTACGGTTATGAGCTGGGTGTGCCGGTGAACTGGTCGGCCTACGAGGACATTGCCAAGTTCTTCACCGAAGACGTCAAGGAAATCGACGGCAAGCGCGTCTACGGGCACATGGACTACGGCAAGAAAGACCCATCGCTGGGCTGGCGCTTCACTGATGCCTGGTTCTCCATGGCCGGTGGTGGTGACAAGGGCCTGCCCAATGGCCTGCCGGTGGATGAATGGGGCATTCGCGTCGAGGACTGCCATCCGGTGGGTTCCAGCGTGACCCGCGGCGGCGACACCAACGGCCCGGCCGCCGTCTATGCCACGCAAAAGTACGTGGACTGGATGCGTGCCTATGCGCCCAAGGAAGCCCAGGGCATGACCTTCTCCGAAGCAGGCCCGGTACCAGCGCAGGGCAACATTGCCCAGCAGATATTCTGGTATACCGCATTTACTGCCGACATGACCAAGCCCGGCTTGCCGGTGGTAAATGCCGACGGCACGCCGAAGTGGCGCATGGCGCCCTCGCCGAAGGGGCCTTATTGGGAGGAGGGGATGAAACTGGGCTACCAGGACACCGGCTCCTGGACTTTCTTCAAGTCCACCCCCGAGAAGCAACGCCTGGCGGCGTGGCTGTATGCCCAGTTCGTCACCTCCAAGACCGTGTCGCTGAAAAAGACCATCGTCGGCCTGACGCCGATTCGTGAGTCGGACATCAACTCCCAGGCCATGACCGACCTGGCGCCCAAGCTGGGCGGGCTGGTGGAGTTCTACCGCAGCCCGGCGCGGGTGCAGTGGACGCCGACCGGCACCAACGTGCCGGATTACCCGCGGCTGGCACAGCTGTGGTGGAGCCATATCGCCGAAGTGGCCAGTGGCGAGAAGACCCCGCAGGAAGCCCTGGACGGCCTGGCCCGCGACCAGGACCGCATGATGGAACGCTTGCAGCGCTCCAATGCCCAGGCGACCTGTGCACCCAAGATGAACCCGGAGAAAGACGCCCAGTACTGGTTCGACCAGCCGGGGGCGCCGAAACCCAAGCTGGCCAACGAAAAGCCCAAGGGCGAGACAGTCAGCTACACCGAACTGCTGAAGTCGTGGGAGGCGGCCAGGAAGTGATCGGCTGAACACCGCGTTGGCTTCTTCGCGGGCTCGCCCGCTCCCACAGGTACTGCACCGCTCTCAAGGGTTGCGGGGTTCCTGTGGGAGCGGGCAAGCCCGCGAAGAGGCCAGCAAAGCCACTGCATGAATCGCAGGCAAAAAAAACGGCACCTGCCAGAGGTGCCGTTTTCGCATCACGCGCTATTACTTATGCAGCTCTTCCGCCGCATACAGCGTGTTTTCCAGCAGGCAGGCCCGGGTCATCGGCCCGACGCCACCCGGCACCGGGGTGATCCAGCCCGCGCGCGGCAGGGCGGTCTCGTAGACGACGTCGCCGACCAGCTTGCCGTCTTCCTGCCGGTTGATGCCCACGTCGATGACGATGGCGCCTTCCTTGACCCACTCACCCTTGACCAGGCCCGGCTTGCCGGCAGCCACGACCACCAGGTCGGCACGCCCGACATGGCCGGCCAGGTCCTTGGTGAAGCGGTGGCAGACGGTCACGGTGCAGCCGGCCAGCAGCAGCTCCATGGCCATCGGGCGACCCACGATGTTGGAGGCGCCGACGATCACCGCATCCATGCCGTACAGGTCCTGACCGGTGCTTTCCAGCAGGGTCATGATGCCTTTCGGTGTGCAGGGGCGCAGCAGCGGGATGCGCTGGGCCAGGCGGCCTACGTTGTAAGGGTGGAAGCCGTCCACGTCCTTGTCCGGGCGGATGCGCTCGAGCAGCAGCGAGGCGTCCAGGTGCTCCGGCAGCGGCAGTTGCAGCAGGATGCCGTCTACGGCCGGGTCGTCATTGAGGCGATCGATCAGCTCGGTCAGGGCCTGCTGCGAGGTTTCGCTGGGCAGGTCGAATGCCTGCGAAATGAAACCGACCTCTTCGCAGTCCTTGCGCTTGTGCGAGACATAGACTTGCGAGGCGGGGTCGGTGCCGACCAGGATCACTGCCAGGCCAGGCGTACGCAGGCCTTGCTGGCGACGCTCCACGACACGTTGAGCGATCTGCTTGCGCAGGCTGGCGGCGATCGCCTTGCCATCGATTAGGTGTGCAGTCATAGACGCGTGATTAACCATCGAGAAGGAAACAATAAAGAGCGCGTATTCTCGCACGACACGCGCCAAGGGCAAAGGCGGGTGGTCGGGCAAATCCCCTAACCCCTTAAATAATTTAAATTTTTTTGAAAAAGGTGTTGACGACTTTTGGGGTCGCCTATAAGATTCGCCGCACTTGTCGGGCACAGCCTAGCACTGGTTGGCTAAGTCGGGCAGAATGAGTGGTTTAGCAGTTACCTGTTAATGACTCGTTCGGTTAGGCTTCAAGCTTAAGCGCCCGTAGCTCAGCTGGATAGAGCATCCGCCTTCTAAGCGGATGGTCGCAGGTTCGAGTCCTGCCGGGTGCGCCATTAGGCAGCATGGGCAAGCAAGTAAGGCTGTAATGCAATATGGTGGGCGTAGCTCAGTTGGTAGAGCGCCGGATTGTGATTCCGGTTGTCGTGGGTTCGATTCCCATCGTCCACCCCATATTCTTCGAAGGCGCCTCGATAGCATCTGGCGCCTTTGTTTTAAGCGTTACGCGGACGTGGTGAAATTGGTAGACACACTGGATTTAGGTTCCAGCGGCGCAAGCTGTAAGAGTTCGAGTCTCTTCGTCCGCACCATGCTTCTGTAAAGTTGTACCGCAATACTGCAACACCGCAATATGGTGGGCGTAGCTCAGTTGGTAGAGCGCCGGATTGTGATTCCGGTTGTCGTGGGTTCGATTCCCATCGTCCACCCCATATTCTAGAAAAGGCGCCTTGATCGTGAGATCGGGCGCCTTTTTGTTTTGGCGCTGTGTGCATGTCGGGAGTATTTCAGCGCCTGTGAAATCGAGCGCCGCCCGCGCGGCGCATCGCGAGCTGCGCTCGCTCCTACGTTTGTTTCGGGCCAGTCATGCCTGTGCCAGAGGTGCGCGACCGCCTGGTTTATACGACGCGATATCGTGTCATGCGCTAGGGCGTTCGCGCGCTAATCTCGCAGGAATAATTGGCCCGAAACAAACGTAGGAGCGAGCGCAGCTCGCGATGCGCCGCGCGGGCGGCGCTCGGTCTGCCAGGCACTGAAAATGTCGTGGCGAATGCCCTCACGGCCAATTCACATTCGGCCCCTTGCAATCCTCTGGTGGCGTCCCAATAAAAGCTGTTAGATTTCAGCCGGTTGAAACACCGGCTGATTGGCCGGCAGAGGAACAGCCCAATGATTGCAAAAGAATCCCGTCAGGCCCTGGCGCTACAGCGCTTTGCCGAGGCTAACCCGCAGTTGCTCGAAGAGATCCGCGAGCTGGATGCGCGCGAGCAGGCCCAGCAGATCGAGTGGGCATTCGAGAATGCCGCCGAGGAGCAGGGCATCCAGCCCTGGGAGCTGGCGCTGCAATTGATTGCCGAAACCCCGGAGCAGCTGCAGGCCATGCGCCTGGAGACGCACCGCGAGGTGGCCGAGGCGCTGGGGATGGAGTGGGAAGAGTACTGCCAGTTCAATGAAATCGATCCTGATTAAAGGAAGCGAATCCTCCACTGGCAGTTGTTTGACAAGGTATTTCGGCTGCAGGTCGCCCAGAGCGTCGTGCGGCCCTCATTGAAGCAGGCTCGGCGGTATGCCGTGCGGGCCTTGAAAGTTAATCGACCGGCGTGGTTTCCCGTCGTCCCGAGTGGGGTGACTTCTGCTGCGCGACTCACTAGAATGCTTGCCCTTGATTCTGGAGTCGGGCTAACGCCGGCTAACGTCTGTGCAACGAGGAATATCCATGCAAGTTTCTGTTGAAAACACTTCCGCTCTCGAGCGCCGCATGACCATCGCCGTTCCGGCCGAGCGCGTCGAGAACGAAGTCAACAAGCGTCTGCAGCAGACTGCCAAGCGCGCCAAGATTGCGGGCTTCCGTCCTGGTAAAGTGCCGATGAACGTGATTCGTCAGCGTTTCGAAGCTGACGCTCGTCAAGAGGCTTTCGGTGACCTGGTCCAGTCTTCCTTCTACGAAGCCATCGTCGAGCAGAAGCTGAACCCGGCTGGCGCCCCTGCTGTAGAGCCTAAGTCCTTCGAAAAAGGCAAGGACCTGGAATTCGTCGCCATCTTCGAAGTGTTCCCAGAGTTCACCGTTGCCGGCCTCGAGTCGATCAACGTCGAGCGCCTGAGCGCCGAAGTGGCTGACGCCGACCTGGACAAAATGCTGGATGTGCTGCGCAAGCAGAACACCCGTTTCGAGGCTGTCGAGCGCGCCGCGCAGAACGACGACCAGGTCAACATCGACTTCGTCGGCAAGGTCGACGGTGAAGTGTTCGCCGGCGGTTCGGCCAAGGGCACCCCGCTGGTGCTGGGCTCCGGCCGCATGATCCCAGGCTTCGAAGAAGGCCTGGTTGGCGCCAAGGCTGGCGAAGAGCGCGTTGTCAACGTGACCTTCCCAGAGGACTACCAGAACCTGGACCTGGCTGGCAAAGCTGCCGAGTTCACCATCACCGTCAACAGCGTTGCCGCCCCTGTGCTGCCAGAGCTGAACGAAGAGTTCTTCGCCCAGTTCGGTATCAAAGAGTCGACCCTGGAAGGCTTCCGCACCGAAGTTCGCAAGAACATGGAGCGTGAACTGCGTCAGGCGATCAAGACCAAGGTAAAAAACCAGGTCATGGACGGTCTGCTGGCCGCCAACCCGATCGAAGTGCCAAAAGCCCTGCTGGAAAACGAAGTCAACCGTCTGCGCGTGCAGGCTGTTCAGCAGTTCGGTGGCAACATCAAGCCTGAGCAACTGCCTGCCGAGCTGTTCACCGAGCAAGCCAAGCGCCGCGTAGTGCTGGGCCTGATCGTGGCCGAAGTGGTCAAGCAGTTCGAACTGAAGCCGGACGACGCCAAGGTTCGCGAGATGATCGAAGAAATGGCTTCGGCTTACCAGGAGCCTGAGCAGGTCATCGCTTGGTACTACAAGAACGACCAGCAAATGAACGAAGTGCGTTCGGTTGTGCTGGAAGAACAAGTTGTAGATACTGTTCTGCAGAAAGCGACTGTGACCGACAAGTCGGTCTCGTACGAAGAAGCCGTAAAACCAGCTGAGGCACCAGCCGAAGCCGAGTAATACGTTTTCTCTCGTAGGAAACCCCACAAGCCAGCCTTCGCGCTGGCTTGTGCGTATTCAAGCCATGACTATTTGGGAGTGAGCGCAGGACATGTCCCGCAATTCTTATATTCAGCAGAGCTCTGACATCCAGGCCGCAGGCGGCCTGGTCCCGATGGTTATCGAGCAGTCCGCCCGTGGCGAACGCGCCTATGACATCTACTCGCGCCTGTTGAAGGAGCGAGTGATCTTCCTGGTAGGTCCTGTAGAAGACTACATGGCCAACCTGGTAGTGGCGCAGATGCTGTTCCTTGAGGCGGAAAACCCGGACAAGGATATCCATCTTTACATCAACTCCCCAGGCGGCTCGGTGACTGCTGGCATGTCGATCTACGACACCATGCAGTTCATCAAACCGGACGTCTCGACCATCTGCATTGGCCAGGCCTGCAGCATGGGTGCCTTCCTGTTGACCGCCGGTGCCAAGGGCAAGCGTCACTGTCTGCCTAACTCGCGGGTGATGATTCACCAGCCGTTGGGCGGTTTCCAGGGCCAGGCGACCGACATCCAGATCCACGCCCAGGAAATCCTCAGCATCAAGGCGCGTCTCAACGAGCTGCTGGCCTACCACACCGGCCAGGACCTCGAGACCATCCAGCGTGATACTGAGCGTGACAACTTCATGAGCGCCTCGCGCGCGGCCGAGTACGGCCTGATCGACTCGGTCTACGACAAGCGGCAACTGGCCTCCTGAACCGGGGTGTCAGAGCAGGTAGGCGCGGAAACCGCCTACCTGCGGACTTGAAAAAGCCCGCAATTGCCTTCATCTTGTGTTGCAAGCCTACCGGATTGGATCGATCGAATGACTGACACCCGTAACGGCGAGGACAGCGGCAAATTGCTCTATTGCTCCTTCTGCGGCAAAAGCCAGCACGAAGTGCGCAAATTGATTGCCGGGCCCTCGGTATTTATCTGCGACGAGTGCGTCGACCTGTGCAACGACATCATCCGTGAGGAGGTGCAGGAAGCCCAGGCCGAGAGCAGCGCGCACAAATTGCCTTCGCCGAAAGAAATCAGCGGCATCCTGGACCAGTACGTCATTGGTCAGGAGCGCGCGAAAAAGGTGCTGGCCGTAGCGGTATACAACCACTACAAGCGCCTGAACCAGCGTGACAAGAAGGGCGACGAAGTCGAACTGGGCAAGAGCAACATCCTGCTCATCGGGCCGACCGGCTCGGGCAAGACCCTGCTCGCCGAAACCCTGGCACGCCTGTTGAACGTACCGTTCACCATTGCTGACGCCACCACCCTGACCGAAGCCGGTTATGTGGGTGAGGACGTCGAAAACATTATTCAGAAGCTGTTGCAGAAGTGCGACTACGACGTGGAAAAGGCCCAGATGGGCATTGTCTACATCGACGAAATCGACAAGATTTCGCGCAAGTCGGACAACCCGTCCATTACCCGTGACGTCTCGGGTGAGGGCGTGCAGCAGGCGCTGCTGAAACTGATCGAGGGCACTGTGGCCTCGGTACCGCCGCAAGGTGGGCGTAAACACCCGCAACAGGAATTCCTGCAGGTCGATACCCGAAATATCCTGTTCATTTGCGGTGGCGCGTTCTCGGGCCTGGAAAAAGTCATCCAGGGCCGTTCCACCAAGGGTGGCATCGGTTTTGGCGCAGAAGTGCGCAGCAAGGAAGAAGGCAAGAAGGTTGGCGAGTCCCTGCGTGAGGTCGAGCCGGACGATCTGGTCAAGTTTGGCCTGATTCCGGAATTCGTCGGCCGTCTGCCGGTGCTGGCTACCCTCGACGAGCTGGACGAGGCTGCGTTGATGCAGATCCTCACCGAGCCGAAGAATGCCCTGACCAAGCAGTATGCCAAGCTGTTCGAGATGGAAAGCGTCGACCTCGAGTTCCGCAGCGATGCGCTCAAGGCCGTTGCACGCAAGGCCCTGGAGCGCAAGACCGGCGCCCGTGGCCTGCGTTCGATCCTCGAAGGCGTGCTGCTCGACACCATGTACGAGATCCCTTCGAAGAAGGATGTCAGCAAGGTGGTGATCGACGAGAGCGTCATCGAAGGCACCTCGCAGCCGCTGATGATCTACGAGAACAGCGAGCCGCAAGCCAAGGCCGCGCCAGACGCCTGATTCAGGCAATGGCCGGTGACGGTTGCAAGCAAGAAGGGGGCCTACGGGCCCCTTTCTGCTTTTCCTGCGCTAGCGCTTGTAATTTCCCAAGCGTGCCCCCACATTAGGTCCAAGCATCATTTCCACCGGTTTCCGGCCATAAGGCCGCTGTAGAGGCGAAATCATGAAGACCACCCTCGACTTGCCTCTTTTGCCATTGCGCGATGTCGTTGTTTACCCGCACATGGTTATCCCGCTGTTCGTGGGGCGCGAAAAATCCATCGAAGCCCTCGAGGCAGCGATGACGGGCGAAAAGCAGATCCTGCTGCTGGCCCAGAAGAACCCGGCCGACGACGATCCGGGCGAGGACGCCCTCTACCGTGTCGGCACCGTTGCCACTGTGCTGCAGCTGCTGAAACTGCCTGATGGCACCGTCAAGGTGCTGGTCGAGGGTGAGCAGCGTGGTGCGGTCGAGCGCTTCACCGAAGTAGAAGGGCACATCCGTGCCGAAGTCTCCCTGATCGACGAAACCGACGCCGCCGAGCGCGAGTCGGAAGTGTTCGTGCGCACGTTGCTGTCGCAATTCGAGCAGTACGTGCAGTTGGGCAAGAAAGTCCCTGCCGAAGTGCTGTCTTCGCTGAACAGCATCGAAGAGCCAGGGCGTCTGGTCGATACCATGGCCGCCCACATGGCCCTGAAGATCGAGCAGAAGCAGGAAATTCTCGAAATTGTCGACCTGACCACCCGTGTCGAGCACGTGCTGGCGCTGCTGGATGCTGAAATCGACCTGCTGCAGGTTGAAAAGCGCATTCGCGGCCGGGTCAAGAAACAGATGGAGCGCAGCCAGCGCGAGTACTACCTGAATGAGCAGATGAAGGCCATTCAGAAAGAGCTCGGTGATGGCGACGAAGGCCACAACGAAGTCGAAGAGCTGAAAAAGCGCATCGAAGCCGCTGGCCTGCCCAAGGATGCCCTGACCAAGGCCCAGGCCGAGCTGAACAAGCTCAAGCAGATGTCGCCGATGTCGGCCGAGGCCACCGTGGTGCGTTCGTACCTCGACTGGCTCGTGCAGGTACCGTGGAAGGCCCAGAGCAAGGTGCGACTGGACCTGACCAAGGCCGAGGAAATTCTCGATGCCGACCACTATGGCCTGGAAGAGGTCAAGGAACGCATCCTCGAGTACCTTGCCGTGCAGAAGCGCGTCAAGAAGATCCGCGGCCCGGTACTCTGCCTGGTCGGCCCACCTGGCGTGGGCAAGACCTCGCTGGCCGAGTCGATCGCGGCTGCCACCAACCGCAAGTTCGTGCGCATGGCCTTGGGTGGCGTGCGTGACGAGGCCGAGATCCGTGGCCACCGCCGTACCTATATCGGCTCCATGCCTGGCCGTCTGATCCAGAAGATGACCAAGGTGGGTGTACGCAACCCGCTGTTCCTGCTCGACGAAATCGACAAGATGGGCAGCGACATGCGTGGCGACCCGGCCTCGGCACTGCTGGAAGTGCTCGACCCGGAGCAGAACCACAACTTCAACGACCACTACCTGGAAGTCGACTACGACCTCTCGGACGTGATGTTCCTGTGCACCTCGAACTCGATGAATATCCCGCCGGCGCTGCTCGACCGGATGGAAGTCATCCGCCTGCCGGGCTACACCGAGGACGAGAAGATCAACATCGCGGTCAAGTACCTGGTGCCCAAGCAGGTCAAGGCCAACGGCTTGAAGAAGGAAGAGCTTGAGGTCGACGTTTCGGCGATCCGCGACATCATCCGCTACTACACCCGCGAAGCCGGTGTGCGTGGCCTGGAGCGGCAAATTGCCAAGGTCTGCCGCAAGGTGGTCAAGGAACATACCGGGCAGAAGCAGGTCAAGGTCAAGGTGGCCAGCGAGCAGCTGGAGCACTTGCTGGGCGTGCGCAAGTTCCGTTACGGCCTGGCCGAGCAGCAGGACCAGATCGGTCAGGTCACCGGCCTGGCCTGGACCCAGGTGGGTGGCGAACTGCTGACCATCGAAGCCGTGGTTATCCCTGGCAAGGGCCAGTTGATCAAGACCGGCTCGCTGGGCGATGTGATGGTCGAGTCGATCACCGCCGCTCAGACCGTGGTACGCAGCCGCGCCCGCAGCCTGGGGATTGCCGCCGACTTCCACGAGAAGCGCGACGTGCACATTCACATGCCGGAAGGCGCTACGCCGAAGGACGGCCCAAGCGCGGGTGTGGGCATGTGCACCGCGCTGGTGTCTGCGCTGACGCAGATTCCGGTACGTGCCGACGTGGCCATGACCGGCGAAATCACCCTGCGTGGCCAGGTGCTCGCCATTGGCGGGTTGAAGGAAAAACTGCTGGCGGCACACCGTGGGGGCATCAAGACGGTGATCATTCCAGAGGAGAATGTTCGCGATCTGAAGGAGATTCCGGAAAATATCAAACAGGATCTTCAGATCAAACCGGTCAAATGGATTGACGAAGTCCTGCAAATTGCGCTGCAATACGCCCCGGAGCCCTTGCCAGATGTGGCTCCTGAGATTGTCGCGAAAGATGAAAAGCGCGACGGCGATGCTAAGGAAAGAATCAGCACGCATTAGTAGTTTTTGGCTGGGGGGCTTTCCTTGACAGTTTTTTCGGGCCCTTGCTATAAAGCGGCACGCTATTGTCATCAGGCCACCCAGCGCACGTTTCATAAGCTTTTCATTACATACTTAGAAACAAACTCAATAGAGAAATAAGGGGACTTAGAGTGAACAAGTCGGAACTGATTGACGCTATCGCTGCATCGGCTGACATTTCCAAAGCTACCGCAGGTAAGGCTCTGGACGCTGTGATCGACTCCGTAACCGGTGCCCTGAAAGCAGGCGACGACGTCGTTCTGGTTGGCTTCGGTACCTTCTCGGTCAAGGACCGCGCCGAGCGCACTGGCCGTAACCCGCAAACCGGTAAGGCGATCAAGATCGAAGCTGCCAAGGTTCCAGGTTTCAAGGCTGGCAAAGGCCTGAAAGACGCCGTCAACTAAGTCGTCTTTCAGCCGGACCTGGCCTTGCCGGGTCCGAGCACGCTGAAGGCGGGGCGCAAACGTTCCCGCCTGACACGTTTGCTAAGAAAAGGCGCATCCTCGGATGCGCCTTTCTTTTATCAGGATTCTACCCACGCTCCGCGGTTGTCGACGCAGTGGTACAGCCGTTTCTGGGGGACGCATGCTGCAAAATATCAGGGACAATTCACAAGGTTGGATTGCCAAGACCATCATCGGCCTTATCGTCGTCTTGATGGCGTTGACCGGTTTCGAAGCTATTTTCCAGGCCGCCACCCATAGCCAGGACGCCGCCAAGGTGAACGGCCAGACCATCAGCCAGAACGAGCTGGCCCAGGCGGCCGACATGCAGCGCCGTCAGTTGATGCAACAGTTGGGCAAGGATTTCGACCCAGCGCTGCTGGAAGACAAATTGCTGCGTGAAGAGGCGCTCAAGGGCCTGATCAGCCGCAAGTTGCTGCTGCAAGGTGCCGAGGATGCCAAGTTTGCCTTCTCCGAGGCCGCGCTGGATCAGGTGATCCTGCAAACGCCGGAGTTCCAGGTGGACGGCAAGTTCAGTGCTGACCGTTTCGACCAGGTCATCCGCCAGATGGGCTACGGCCGCATGCAGTTCCGCGAGATGCTCGCCGAGGAAATGCTCATCGGCCAGCTGCGCACCGGTCTGGCCGGCAGCAGCTTTGTCACCGACCAGCAGGTCGATGCCTTCGCTCGCCTGGAGAAGCAGACCCGCGACTTCGCCTCCCTGACCTTCAAGGCCGACCCGGCCGCGGTCAAGGTCAGCGACGAAGAGGTCAAGGCGCATTACGAGCAGCACGCCAAGGAGTTCATGTCGCCTGACCAGGTGGTGATCGACTACATCGAGCTGAAGAAGTCGGTGTTCTTCGACCAGGTCAAAGTGACCGACGAAGAGCTCAAGGCCCAGTACGAGAAGGAAATCGCCAACCTCGCCGAGCAGCGCCATGCCGCGCACATCCTCATCGAGGTCAGCGACAAGGTCACCGACGCCCAGGCCAAGGCCCGTGCCGAAGAGATCGAGCAGCGCCTGGCCAAGGGTGAAGAGTTTGCCGCGCTGGCCAAGGAGTTCTCCCAGGACCCGGGCTCCGCCACCAGCGGTGGTGACCTCGGCTTTGCCGGCCCGGGTGTGTACGACCCGGCGTTCGAGGATGCACTGTACAAGCTGCAGGACGGTCAGGTCTCGGCGCCAGTGCGCACCGAGTTTGGCTACCACCTGATCAAGCTGCTGGGTGTGCAGGCGCCTGAAGTGCCGAGCTTCGCCAGCTTGAAGGACAAGCTGACCCGCGACCTGAAAACCCCGCTGGTCGAACAGCGCTACGTCGATGCCAGCAAGCAGCTGCAGGATGCTGCCTACGAGGCTTCCGACCTGGCCCAGCCGGCCCAGGACCTGAACCTCAAGGTGCAGACCTCCGCAGCCTTCGGTCGCGAGGGTGGTGAAGGCATTACCGCCAACCGTTCGGTGGTGCAGGCTGCGTTCTCCGAAGAAGTGCTGGAGGAAGCTGCCAACAGCACCGCCATCGAGCTCGACCCGGAGACCACCGTGGTATTGCGCGTCAAGGAGCACCGCAAGCCGGAGCAACTGCCGCTTGAAGCGGTGGCCAAGAACATCCGCGAACACCTGGCCAAAGAGAAGGCAACCGCCGAGCTCAAGACCAAGGCGGACAAGCTGATTGCCGGCCTGCGTGACGGTTCCATCGCCGCAGACAGCGTGCACGAAGGGCAAGGCTGGAAGGCCTACGAAGCAGTCACCCGTGGCGAGGACGGTATTGATCCGGCCGAACTGCAGGCGCTGTTCCGTCTGGGCAAGCCGCAAGCCAAGGACAAGCCGGTGTATGGCAGCGTAGTGCTGCGTGACGGTAGCCTGGTGGTGCTGCAGCTCAAGGGCGTCAACGAAGGCGCTACTGCCACCGACGAAGAGAAGCAGCAGATCCGCCGCTACCTCGCGTCGCGTGCTGGTCAGCAGGACTTCGCGGCGTTCCGCAAGCAGCTGGAAGCCAATGCGGATATCACCCGTTACTAAGGTGATCGCTGCATGAAGAAACAGGCCGCCTCGTGCGGCCTGTTTCGTTTCTGTCGCCTACCGCTTCACCCCTTCATAGTTATCCAGCGTATCCCGCGCAATCTCCCGTCCCAGGGCAATCAGCTCGGGCGCCTTGTAGAACTCGAAGAACCGGCACACCCGCTTGGGCACGTTGATCAGCACATCCGGTGGATACCCGGCGATCTTGTACTGCGCCAGCGAAGTCTGCATGACCTCGAAGCTCTGGTTGATCAAATCCAGCAGCGAAGCAGGCCCCACGTTGTCGATGATGAACGAGCCGGTCGCCGATTTTGGCGCGCCCTCGCGTTCCGGTGCCGCCGCCGGTTGCTGGCCTTCCGGGTCGGCGGCATCTGCCAGCCACGGGTTGGGCGGCGCCAGGCCTTCGGCGACTATTTCCTGCTCGATGCGCATCAGCTCTTCCGCCTGCTTGCGCCGGAACGGCAAGTGAGAGCCCAACGAGCTCAGCAGGGAGTCAAAACGCATCTTGAAGGCCGCTGGGCGCTCGATCACCGGTAACTGGTATTGCTTCTGGTTGGTGGCGTTGAGGTTGACCGCGATGATCAGGTCGCAGTGGCTGGACACCACAGGCACAATCGGCAACGGGTTGAGGATGCCCCCGTCGACCAGCATACGGTTGCCCTGCATCACGGGGGTGAACAGGCTGGGTATGGCCGCCGAGGCGCGCATCGCCTGATGCAGGCAGCCTTCCTGGAACCAGATTTCCTGTTGGTTGGTAAGGTCGGTCGCCACCGCTGTGTAGGGGATGCGCAATTGCTCGATGTTGATCTCGCCGACGATCTTGCGGATTTGCCCGAATACCTTGTCGCCACGAATGGCGCCGAGGCGAAAGCTGACGTCGACCAGGCGCAGTACATCCAGGTAGTCGAGGCTCTCGATCCAGTTGCGATACTCGCTCAGCTTGCCGGCAGAATAGATGCCGCCAACCACTGCCCCCATGGAGCAGCCGGCAATGCAGGCAATGTCGTAGCCGCGCCGTTCGATTTCCTCGATCACACCGATGTGTGCATACCCCCGGGCTCCGCCCGAGCCCAGTACCAGTGCCACGCGTTTGCTCATGAATATTCCCCGTCCAGTGCAACCATGGTCCTACAATGCACCCATCGCTGCCTGTGCTTCAATGTAGATCGCGCTGAGCTACTGTAATAAAACTGGCCAGGCACAGCCGGCCGGGCAGGGCACTTTTCAGCTGCCGGGGCGTCGAACAGCCACTGTTTTTTCCATTGAGGTATTACTGATGAAAGCCTGGATCTGCCTTCCACTGATTGCCTTGGCCCTTGCTGGCTGCGCGGGCAAGACGGCCTACCGTGACAGCTGCGCGACCCAGCTGGATGCCGCCTGGAAGGAACTGGACCTGGCCAAGGCCGAAGGCTTTGCCGGTGCTGTGAGTTACTCCAAGGCGTTGTCGCTGCTGACCGGGGCCAAGACCCAGCAGCAGTTCGAAGGTTACGAAAGCTGTACGCGCAAAGCCGAAAAGGCGCGCTTCTACATTCGTGAGTCGCGCGCCGGGCGCTGACCAAGGAGCGTCGTATGTCTGCCATGCTAGACCATGTAGTAGCTCAGATACTGGCCGTGCAGGTGCGCCTGATGGCCTGCCGCGAACGCCTGGCTGCCGATACCGACAGCGAGGCCTTGCACGACCTGCGCATCAGCCTGCGGCGCCTGCGCAGCCTGCTGCGGCCCCTGCGCGGGCTGCCTGGCGTGGAGCAACTGGAGGATGCCGCCAGCGCGTTGGGTACCCTGACCACGCCACTACGTGACCGGGAGGTGCTGGCAGCCGAGCTGATCGGGCGCGGCTATACCGCAGCCGGGCAGCGCCGCCTGGAAGGGCGTGGCAGGACCTTTGCCAGTGTCGCTGCCAGCCCGCAGCTGGCCCGGGTGCTGGCGATTGTCGACGCGTTCCCGTTGTTCCTGCGGGCGGCAGGCCGCGAGGGGCTGGTCAAGTCGCTGGGCAAGCGTATCGACAAACGCCTGGTCAAGCAGTGGCGCAAGTTGCACGATGCCCTGCAGGACCCCGCTCACGACCGCCACCGCCTGCGCTTGCTGATCAAGCGCGCGCGCTATGGCGACGAGGCCTACCCGCAACTCGACCACGCCGGGAAGAAACTGCAGCGCCTGTTGAAAAAGGCACAGGGCGACCTGGGCAACTGGCATGACCGCCTGCAGTGGTTGCTGCAGGCACGCGACCATGCTGACCTGGCCCCCTGCAAAGTTGCTTGGGAGCAGGAGCTGCACGAGGCCGAGCGCAAGTCGGATATGACGCTGGATGCCCTGCTGCAGGCGCTGGCGCGTCGCTAGCCCGAAAATTGACCGATATGCGGGCTGATCGCCCGGGGTTTGCTGGCTACGATGGGCAGACCTTTTCGCTGCGGGCAGGAGCCAGCCAATGAACTTCAACCAACTGCTCGATGCCGTGCGGGCCCATCCGGATGCTGTCAGCATCCCGCCTAGCTGGGCCCAGGGCCGCGCTGCCTTTGGCGGGCTGATGGCGGCCATGGTCTACGAGGCCATGCGCCTGAAACTCTCCGACAGCCGCCCTGTGCGCTCGCTGGCCATCAGCTTTGTTGCGCCTGCGGCTGCGGATGTGCCAATCCGTTTCGAGGTGGAGGTGCTGCGTGAAGGCAAGGCGGTCAGCACCTTGCTCGGCCGCGCCGTTCAGGATGGCCAGGTGGTGACCCTGGTGCAGGGCAATTTCGGTGCAGGCCGGCCTTCGGTGGTCGATGTGCCGGCGTTACCGGCGATGGAAATGCCAGCGCTCGACGACGCAGCGCCCGAGTTGCCCTATATCAAGGGCGTGACGCCCGAATTCATGCGCCATGTAGCCTTGCGTTGGGCGGTGGGTGGGTTGCCGTTCAGTGGCAATCAGTCGCGCAAGATGGGTGGCTGGGTGCGCTTGCGGGATGTGGCTGAAGAGCAGGTCAATGAGTCGCACTTGCTGGCGCTGGTCGATGCCTGGCCGCCGAGCCTGATGCCCTTTCTCAAGCAGCCCGCAGCGGGCAGCACATTGACCTGGACCATCGAGTTCATCCAGCCCACGGCGAAGCTGTCGACTCTGGACTGGTGCCGGTATTGCGTGGAGACCGAGCATGCGCGGGAGGGTTATGGGCATGCTGCCGCCGCCTTGTGGACAGCACAGGGCGAGTTGCTGGCCCTGAGCCGACAGACCGTCACCGTGTTTGCCTGATCAATCCCGGGAGCGCTGCGCGCTCCTTTCGCGACACAAGGCCGCTCCCACAGGGATCGCGCATGCTTCAAGGCTTGCGCGATCCCTGTGGGAGCGGCCTTGCGTCGCGATTGGGCTGCAAAGCAGCCCCATGGCATCAATGCCGGTGTTTATGCCGCTCCCGCCAGGCCTTCCACCAGGCTCCGCTCAGCAAAAAGCGCGGAAAGGTGATGAACTGCTCTGTCAGTAAGCGCTGCACGGCATCCTGGCGGTTGGCGAACGGCTCGGGCTGCTCGGCCTCCAGGCGGTGGCCCTGGCGCTGCAAGCCAAGGCCCGCAATCAGGGCAATCACGCCAACGGCAATCTGGCCCAGGTCCAGGCCGAACAGCCCGGACAGAATCAGCAGCGCGCCGAGGATGAACAGCGGCACGGCAATCAGGTGCAGCACCAGGTTGGCCGGGTGGCGGTGGTTATTGTGGTAGCCGCGCCATTGCCAGGCGGGCAGGTTGGGCAGGCGTTTGCTCATGGGCATATCCTCTCGGTCATGCACAAAGCTTAGTGCGGCCCCCGGGCGGGGGCCAATCGAGGCAGGCTATGGCGACTATAGCTTGAGCTGGCCAATGACCCTGTTCAGTTCGCCGGCCAGGGTCGCCAGTTCGCTGCTGGTAGTTGCCGAGCCCACCGTCTGTTGTACGGTCTGTTCGGTGACATCGCGGATGCTCACCACGGCGCGGTTCATTTCCTCGGCCACCTGGCTTTGCTGCTCGGCCGCCACGGCAATCTGGGTATTGCTTTCGCGCATCTGCGCCACAGCACCGGTAATCTCCGCCAGCGCCTCGCCGGCCTCCTGGGCCTGGCGGACGCAATCGTCGGCCTTGTACGAGCTTTCCTGCATGAATTCCACCGCATCGCGGGTGCCCGATTGCAGGGCAGAGACCATGGTGGTGATTTCGTCGGTAGAGGTTTGCACGCGCTTGGCCAGGTTGCGCACCTCATCGGCCACCACGGCAAAGCCGCGGCCCAGGTCGCCGGCGCGCGCCGCTTCGATGGCGGCGTTGAGCGCCAGCAGGTTGGTCTGTTCGGCGATGCTGTGGATCACACCGACCACGCTGTTGATCTTCTGGCTGTCTTCGGCCAGTTGGCGAATCATTTCGGCGGTTTGCTGCACACCGCTGGATAGCCCGGAAATCGAATCCTGCACCCGGCTGACCACCTCTTTGCCGCTGCCGGCCAAGGTGTCGGCGGTTTGTGACAGGTCACGGGTGGCACCGGCATGCTGGGCAATGTGGTGCACTGTCGCCGACATTTCGTTGATGGCGGTGGCGGCCTGGTCAGTCTCGCTCTGCTGGCCGAGCATGCCGTGGCGTACGTTGTTCATGCTGGCGGCCAGGCGGGCGGCGCCCGAGTCCAACTGTGCAGCGGTGTGGGCGACGGTGCTGACTACGCGGTGGTAGGTGGCCTGCATGGCATTGAAGGCCCCGGCCATCTGGCCGACCTCGTCGCCGCAGGCCAGCGGCACACGGGCCGCCAGGTCGCCGGTCTTTTCCACGTGCAGCATCACATCCTTCAGGGTATTGAGCTGGCTGAGCAGGAAGCGGATCAGCAGTTGCGAGGCGCCGAGCATGGCCAGCATCAGGATCAGCACGCATACCGCGTAGTTGCTGAAGCGCTCGAAGAATACCTGGCGCAGGCTTGGCGACTGAGCGAGCACTGCCACCTGTTGGTCGCCGTGGCGCACTACCTGGGCGCCGCGCAGCGGGTTTTCACCGAGGATCCAGGCGCTTGGCAGCTCGACCCAGCCCTGGGCGTTGCGCAGGCTATCAAGCGCCTCACCGGCGAAAGCCGGCGTTTGCCCGGCCGACCAGCTGATGACGTTGGCCGGGTGCGGCAATGCTTGCCCGGCAGGCCAGGCAGCCAGTAGCTGGGCTTGCGCTGCCGCCTGCGCCTGCGCAGCTTGCGCGCGGGCGCGTTGCTCCAGGTGCACGGCGTAGAGCACCAGCAGCAAGGTCGTGACAAAGGCCACCGCATTGACGGCCCAAAATTTGTACTTCAGGGAAACATTGCTAAGCCAGGCACCCATGGGCAGGTCTTCTCTGAGTTGAGCGGAAACAATATTGGCAAGGTGCCATCATTGTGCCTGCACTTGCTCAGCAAGATGTTGACCCATATCAACAGCCAGCGTGCTGGCTCAGGGGAGCTGGAAGAATGCCCGCGCCGTCGCGGTGGTATGCGCCGCCGTGTGCTCGACCGATTCCCCCCGGTGCAGCGCCACTTCGCGCAACACCTCCGGCAGAAACGCCGGCTCATTACGCCCGTTCTTCGGCTTGGGCCGCAGGCTGCGTGGCAGCAGGTAGGGGGCATCGCTCTCCAGCATCAGCCGCCCTTCGGCAATGTTGCCCACCAGCGGATGCAGGTGGGTGCCGCGGCGCTCGTCGCAGATCCAGCCGGTGATGCCGATGTGCAGGTCCATGTCCAGGTAGGCGAACAGCGCCTCGCGCTCGCCGGTAAAGCAGTGCACCACCGCGCCGGTGAGGTGGTCGCGGTAATTCTTCAGGATTGCCAGCAAGCGCTCGCTGGCATCGCGCTCATGCAGGAACACCGGCAGGCGCAGCTCTGCGGCCAGGGCCAGCTGGGCCTCCAGGGCTTTTTCCTGCAGTGGGCGAGGGGAGAAGTCGCGGTTGAAATCCAGGCCGCATTCGCCCACGGCGCGCACGCGCGGTTCGTTCAACAGCTGGCGCAACTGGCGCTCGCTGCCAGCATCCCAGGCCTTGGCATCGTGGGGGTGCACGCCCGCTGTGGCGAAAAGGTGCGCACCGCTGGCGTCCAGCTGCTGGCACAGCTCCAGCGCCTGCTCACTGACGGCCAGGCTGGTGCCTGTCAGCACCATTTGTATGACCCCGGCCTCAAGGGCGCGCTCGACGATCGCCGCTTGTTGGTCGTGGAAACTGCTGTTGGTCAGGTTGACGCCGATATCGATCAGTTGCATGGTGCTATCTCGTGCCGCGGGGCGGCCAGCATAGCAAAATCCGCGTTTTTCTGAAAAAACCAAGAACTTCATGCTGTTACCGTGGTCTTTTACCGTCATTTCTCACTTGGCGGTGCAACCCATGGATGCCGCCCAACCACCACGGATACGACTTCGCATGCTGCGATGCTGGCTCACCTTCCTGTTGACGCTCGGGCTGATCCTTACCGGCCCGGCCCAGGCGCGCGCGCCGGGGCCGCAGCAGAACATACCGCCCGCCAAGGTGCGTGATCTGCAGCAGGTTCGCACCAGCAAAGTGCTGCGGGTGCTGGTCAACCAGAGCCGCAACAGCTCCGGCGAGGTCAAGGGCGAGCCGGTCGGCATCGAGTATTACCGCCTGCGGGCCCTGGAGCATTACCTCAATGCCCGCGCCGCCGATGACCAGCGGATCCAGCTAAAGCTCATCCCGCGGGCCAAGGAGCAGTTGCTGGGCGCTCTGGCCCGCGGCGAGGGCGACCTGGCTGCGCCGGGCGAGCTGCTTGACCCCAGCACGGTGCGCGGCGTCAGCAGCAGTGCGCCGATACTCGACCAGGTGCCGTTGATGCTGGTCGGGCGCAAAGGCGAGCGGAGCTTCAGCAAGGTCGAGCAGCTGTCCGGGCGTACCGTGGCTTTGACCAGCGCCAGTGCCGCCGGCCCGCTGATCCAGCAGGTCAATCAGCAACTGGCGCTGCGCAAGCGGCCGCCGATCAAGGTGGAGTGGGTCGATTCGACGCTGGCGGTAGAGGATGTACTGGAGATGGTGCAGGCTGGCATCTACCACCTGACCGTGGTCGAGCAGCCCATTGCCCGGCGCTGGGCGCGGGTCATGCCGCGCCTGCGCCTGGACAGCCGGGTGCACCTGGGGGCGCCCCAAGCCATGCGCTGGTATGTGGGGCGTGATGCGCCGCAATTGTTGGCCACGGTCGATCACTTCCTGCAAGGTTACCGCGCGCCAGACAACCAGGATGCAGCCTTCGAGCGCATCTACCGGCGCCAGTACCGGGTGCACAACCCGTTGTCCAGCAAGGACCGCCAGCGCCTGGCCTCGGTGCGGGCGGTGCTGCAGAAGCATGGCCAGGCGCAGCAGATCGACTGGCTCAACCTGGCCGCCCTGGGCTTCAAGGAGTCGACGCTCAACCCGGCTGCACGCGGCACGGGCGGTGCCCATGGCCTGATGCAGATTACCCCTTCGGCCGCCCAGCGCGTGGGGGTAAGCAACACCGCCACGGTAGATGGCAATGTACAGGCCAGCGCACGCTACCTGGCGCTGATCCGGCGCAAGTTCTTTGCCAGCGCCAAGATCAACGAGCGGGAGCGCATGGCCTTCACGCTGGCGGCCTACAACCTCGGCCCAGAGCGAGTCCAGGCCATGCGTGCCGAAGCCCGGCGGCGTGGCCTCAACGGTGACCAGTGGTTCTTCCAGACCGAACGCATCGCCATGGAGCAGGTGGGCATGGGGCCGGTCAACTTCGTCAACAGTGTCAACAAGTACTTTTTGGCGTTCAACCGCGAGCGGGCTGCGCTGGAGCGTGTGGCAAAGCGCTGACAAATCGATTTTATCGATTGTTGTGTTGGGATTTTTGCGATTTTCATATCTATCGAATTGATTATGATGGCGACCATCCCAACACAACTTCTTCGCTTCAAGGACGCTTCGACATGAACAACACTACCCTCAACGCCCTGTTCTCCACCCGCGCCGGCGCCGGTCTCAGCGTTATCCGCATCCTGGTCGGCATCATCTTCATGGCGCACGGCGCACAAAAGCTGTTCGGGCTGTTCGGCGGTTATGGGCTGGAAGGGACTGGCCAGTGGATGGAAAGCATCGGCCTGGCCCCGGGCTACCTGATGGCCCTTTTGTCCGGTAGCGCCGAATTCTTCGGCGGCCTGGCACTGGTGGTCGGCTTGCTGGCCCGCCCGGCGGCGCTGGCGCTGAGCGTAACGCTGGTGGTGGCGATTCTCTCCGTGCACATCGGCAACGGCCTGTTCATGTCAAACAACGGCTATGAGTTCGCCCTGGCGCTGCTGGCCGGCACGGTTGCCGTCATGATCGAAGGCGCTGGCCGCTTCTCGCTGGACCGCCTGATCGCCCGGTAATCAGCTGCAAGCAGTGAGCTGCAAGCCGCAAGCAAGAGCGGGCCAGTACTCGGCCTGCTTTTGCTTGCGGCTTGTCGCTTGCAACTTGTAGCTCATCGCTCTAGCATACCGCCTGCGCCGATTTAAACAGCTACTTGCGGGGCGCAGGAAAGCCCCACCTCCGGGCTATCCGAAATACCGCTAAAGCGCTGGTTCGGTGACGCCTCCCACCGCTGCCCAGCGGGATTCGCGAGGCGGAGAGAAGCTCCATGAGTTGCCCACGTACCAGTGTCTGTTTGAGCCCTTTGCCTGCCAGCCAGGCGTCCCGCACACCGCGCATTCTGCTCGGTGGCCAGCATCAGCCCACCCTTTTGCGTCACCTCGAAGGCCTGTCCCGGCGCAAGGGCCAGGCGCGTGCCTTCCTGATCCAGTTCGTCGATATCGGCTGCCACCTGGCGCAATACGGCAATGACCGTTTCGACCTGGCCGTTATCCAGGCCCCGGCGCTGGACGAGGCCGCCGAAGTTATTGGCCACCTCACCCGCATCGCGCGCCAAGGCCTGATTACCCGCCGCTGAGGAGTGCGCTGTTGAGTACCAACATCATCACCACGCAAGGCCATGAGGCGCTGAAGAAAGAGCTGGACCACCTATGGCGCGTCTATCGCCCGGAGATCACCCAAAAGGTTGCCTGGGCGGCGTCACTGGGCGACCGCAGCGAAAATGCCGACTACCAGTACAACAAGAAGCTGTTGCGCGAAATCGACCGCCGGGTGCGTTACCTGCGCAAGCGGCTTGAAGATGTGAAGGTGGTGGCTTATTCGCCGCAGCAGGAAGGCAGGGTGTTTTTCGGTGCCTGGGTCGAGATCGAGAATGACGATGGCGAGACCATGAAGTTTCGCATTGTCGGCTATGACGAGATCTATGGGCGCAACGATTACATCTCGATCGATTCGCCCATGGCCCGTGCCTTGCTCAAGAAGGAGGAGGGCGATGAGGTGGTGGTGCACACGCCTACCGGTGAAGCGACCTGGTATGTGAAGAGCATTACCTACGGGCAATAAATTGATGTTGTCTTTGCCCGCCCCTTCGCGGGCATGCCCGCTCCCACAGGGATAGCACAGCATTCGCGGGCTGCACCGGATTTGTGGGAGCGGGCGCGCCCGCGAAGAGGCCCCACAGGCATCCCTCAACTGTCGCGCAACACCGCCAACGGGCTGGCATTCAGCGCCCGCCGCGTCCCCAGTACCCCCGCACCGCCCACCAGCAGCGCCCCCATCAGCGGCAACGCCAGCAGCCACGGGTGCGGGCTCCACTGCAAGTCGAAGGCATAGCGGTACAACACCAGGGTAATCAGCTCGCAGCCCACTGCTGCCAACAAGCCGCTGGCCGCCCCCAGCAAGCCGAACTCGATACGCCGTGCCTTGACCAGTAATGGCCGCGCCGCCCCCAGCGCACGCAGCAACGCACCTTGGCGAATGCGTTCGTCCAGCGTTGCCTGCAGGCCGGCGAACAGCACCGCGAGCCCCGCGGCCAGCACGAACAGCAGCACATACTCCACCGCCAGGGTCACCTGGGCGAGGATGCTGCGCAGCTGGTCGAGCAAGGCATCCACCTGCAGGATGGTCACCGCCGGGAATGCCCGTGACAGCGCCACCACATCCAGGTCGTGACCCGGCGCCAGGTAGAAGCTGGTCAGGTAGGTGGTCGGCAGCCCCTGCAGTGTGCCGGGCTGGAAGATCATGTAGAAGTTTGGCTGGAAGCTGTCCCAGTGCACGCTGCGCAGGCTGCTGACCCGAGCCTGACGCTGCTGGCCGCCGATGTCGAAGGTCAGCAGGTCGCCCATTTTCAGTTTCAGGCTGCTGGCCAGCTCCGCCTCCACCGACACACCGGGGATTTCGTCGCTGGCGGGCAAGGCTTGCCACCAGTTGCCTGCGGTCAGTGCATTGCCTTCGGGCAGCTCGGCGGCCCAGGTCAGGCTGAGGTCGCGCTGTACGGCACGCTCGCCGGCCGAGTCCTTGCTGACGATTTGCTGTACCGGTTGCTCGTTGATCTGCACCAGGCGCCCGGGCGTTACCGGATACAGCGGCGCTGAAGTGGCGTTGACCTGGTGCAGGCGTTGAGCGAACGGCTCACGGTCATCCGGCAGGATGTTCAGGGCGAAATGGTTGGGCGCATCCTTGGGGAGCTGAGCTTGCCAGGTGTCGAGCAGCTCTGCGCGTAGCAGGGCCACCAACGCCATGGCTAGCAGAATCAGGCCGAAGGCCAAGGCTTGGCCTGCGGCGGCCGTGGGGTGGCGCAGCAGCTGGCCCAGCCCCAGGCGCCAGGCCAGTGGCGCCCCGGCCAGCAGCTGGCGAAGGCTGCGCAAGCCGAGCAACAGCAGGCCGCCGAGCAGTAGTGCGGCGACCAGGCCGCCACCGAGCAGGGCGAAGGTAAGCAACAGATCGAGGCTCAGGCGCCACATGATCAGGCCAAGGGCAAACAGAGCAGCGCCGTACACCAACCAGCTGCTGGGCGGTATCGGCAACAGATCGCGGCGCAGTACCCGCAGTGGCGGGACCTGGCCCAGGGCGGCAATGGGTGGCAGGGCGAAACCGGCCAGTGCAACCAACCCGGTGCCGATGCCGGCCAGGGCCGGGATGATGCCGCCGGCCGGCACCACGCTTGGCAGCAGGCCGTGCAGCAGGCGGAACAGGCCCAACTGTGCCAGCCAGCCGAGCAGAGCGCCGGCAAGGGCGGCAACCAAACCGAGCATGGCCAGCTGCAGGCAATACAGACCCAGTGCCTGGCGGCGTGAGAGACCCAGGCAGCGCAGCAGTGCACTGGCATCCAGGCGGCGTGCGGCATACCGGCTGGCCGACAATGCCACGGCGACCCCGGCCAGCAGCACCGCCACCAGGCTGGCCATGTTCAGGTAGCGTTCGGCCTTGCCCAAGGCGCCACCGATCTGCTGGTTGCCATCGCGGGTGTCGCGCAGGCGCTGGTTGGCGGCCAGGTCTTTTTCCACGCCCTGGCGGTATTGGGCCAGGGCCTCGGCATCGCCACGCCACAGATCGCGGTAGGTGACCCGGCTGCCCGGCTGGATCACGCCGGTAGCCTCCAGGTCGGCCAGGTTCATCATCACCCGCGGGGTAAGGCTGTAGAAGTTGTTGGCGCGGTCCGGTTCGTAGGTCAGCACACGGCTCATGCGCAGGGTTTTCATGCCTACGTCGATGCTGTCGCCAATCGCCAGCCCCAGCGCTGCCAGCAGGCGGGGCTCGACCCACGCCTCGCCAGGTGCCGGGCCGCCGCCAGGTGTTTCCTCGGCATAGGGCGCCGGAGCACTGCGTACTTGCCCGCGCAATGGGTAGGCGCCGTCGGCGGCCTTGACGCTGGACAGCTGGATGCCGTTGTCGCCGCCCACCACGCTGGTGAACTCAACCACCTGCGCGTGTCGCAAGCCAAGTGCCGTACCGGCATCGATCTGCTGCTCGCGGGCGGCGGCGCTGCCCTGCAGCACCAGGTCGGCACCCAGGAATTCGCTGGCGCGCAGTTGCATGGCGCCGTTCAGGCGGGCGCCGAAGTAACCGATGGCGGTGCTGGCGGCCACCGCCACCAGCAGGGCAAAGAACAGCACGCGCACTTCGCTGGCGCGAATGTCGCGCAGCAATTGGCGCAGGGCCAGGCCGCACAGGCGGGACAACGGCATGTGTTTCATCAGGCCTCCACCGGGGTCACCAGGCGCCCCGCGTCCAGGCGGATCTGGCGACGGCAGCGCTGGGCCAGGCGTTCGTCATGGGTGACCAGCACCAGGGTGGTGCCGCGCTCCTTGTTCAATTCAAACAGCAAGTCGCTGATGCGCTCGCCGGTGTGGCTGTCGAGGTTGCCGGTGGGCTCGTCGGCAAACAACACCGCTGGCTGTGCGGCGAAGGCGCGGGCGATGGCCACCCGCTGCTGTTCGCCGCCTGACAGCTGGCGTGGGGTGTGGCTCAGGCGCTTGCCGAGGCCGACCCGTTCCAGCAGGGTGCGCGCCTGTTCGCGGGCATCGCGCCGGCCGTCCAGCTCCAGTGGCAGCATGACGTTTTCCAGCGCATTGAGGCTGTCGAGCAGCTGGAATGACTGGAACACGAAACCCACATGTTCGGCGCGTACCCGGGCGCGCTGGTCTTCATCCAGTGGCCCCAGATCGTTGCCGGCGAGGATGACCTTGCCGGCACTGGGCTGGTCGAGGCCGGCGAGCAGGCCGAGCAGGGTCGACTTGCCCGAGCCCGAGGCGCCGACGATGGCCAGGCTGTCGCCTTTGGCCAGCTCGAGGGAGAGTGCGTGGAGGATGGTCAGGTCACCTTCCGCGCTGGGGACCACTTTGCTAAGGTTCTGCGCAACGAGTATGTTGGGGCCCATGGAGAATCCGATGCGAGTGTGGTGGTTGAGTGCCGGTCTGGCCCTGTATTGCCTGGCCCAGAGCGCGGCGGCGGGAACACTGCTGGTTGTTGGCGATAGTATCAGCGCCGGTTTTGGCCTGGATACCCGCCAGGGTTGGGTCACTCTGTTGCAGACCCGCCTCAAGGACGAAGGTTTCGACGACAAAGTGGTCAACGCGTCGATCAGTGGCGACACCAGCGCAGGTGGCCAGGCGCGGCTGCCGGCGCTGCTTGCAGCCCATAAACCGAGCCTGGTGGTGCTGGAGCTGGGCGGCAACGATGGCCTGCGTGGGCAACCGCCCGCGCAATTGCAACAAAATCTTGCCTCGATGATCGAGGGCGCGCGCCAGGCCGGTGCCAAGGTGGTGCTGCTGGGCATGCGCCTGCCGCCCAATTACGGCGTGCGCTATACCACCGCTTTTGCCAAGGTGTATGAACAGCTGGCTGCGGACAAGCAGGTGCCGTTGGTGCCGTTTTTCCTCGAAGGGGTAGGGGGCGTGCCTGAGTTGATGCAGGCCGATGGCATCCATCCGGCCCAGGGCGCCCAGCAGCGCCTGCTGGAAAATGCCTGGCCGGCGATAAAACCCTTGCTGTGACGCTTTAAACGGGGCGGGCTTTCGGCTAATGTTGCGCCCCCCGTTTCGAGTGCCCCCGATGCCGCGCCCTGCCTGGTCCCTGTATGCCTATCAACTGATCGAGCCCGACGAGCAGCTCGACCTGTTCGCCTGCCAGGAAATCCGCGTCCACCTGGTGGCCCGCCAGCTTGAGCTGGGCGTGCCGGTCGACCGTACCTTGTGCGGCGGCCTGCTGCCGGCGCAGCCGCGCTGGTCGGGGGTGCCGCGCGCAATCTACCGCGACAGCCGCCTGTGTGACCTGTGCCGTGCCATCCTCGATGCCCAGCGGCGCGGCATGCGCCCGGTCTGGCCAGAGCTGCAAGCCAGCTGAGCGGCAAGCACCTTTCATCATCTGAAACGCTTGCAACGCGCCAATGCCTCCCGCTCGCATCGGCGCGGGTGTACAATCGATCCTCTTGACCCACCTTTCGAAGGATTTACCGGATGTTGCCGCGCTTTCCTGCCGTCACCCGTAGCCTGTCCCTGGCCGCCCTGCTGGTAGCGGGCCCCGCTGCTGCGCTGGAGCTGCCACTGCCACCGCCCGGTGAAGACATCGTCGGCCAGGTGCATGTGATCAAGGCAAAGTACGAGGACACGTTCGCCGACATCGGCACCGCCAACGACCTCGGCTACCTGGAAATGATTGCCGCCAACCCGGGCGTCGACCCCTGGCTGCCGGGCGCCGGCACCGAGATTATCCTGCCGACCCGCTACGTGCTGCCGCCAGGCCCGCGCGAAGGCATCGTCATCAACCTGGCCGAGTACCGCCTGTACTACTTCCCGAAAGGGCAGAACGTGGTGCATACCTTCCCGCTGGGTATTGGCCGTGAGGGTTGGGGGTCGCCGATCGCCAACACCAAGATCACCGCCAAGACGCCGAACCCGACGTGGACGCCACCCGCTTCGATCCGCAAAGAACACGCGGCGGACGGCGACATCCTGCCGACCGTAGTGCCGGCTGGCCCAGACAACCCATTGGGGCCGTTCAAGTTCACCCTGGGCGTGCCGGGCTACCTGATCCACGGTTCGAACAAGAAGTTCGGCATTGGCATGCGTACTAGCCACGGCTGCTTCCGCATGCTCAACAACAACGTGCTGGAACTGTCGAAGATGGTGCCGGTAGGTACTCCGGTGCGCATCATCAACGAGCCTTACAAGTTCGGTATCAGTGGCGGCAAGGTCTATCTGGAGGCGCACACGCCGCTGGACGATCAGGGTAACCCGTCGGTGGTCGACAAACACACCGCCGTTATCAACGCCTTGCTCAAGCGTGAAGACCTGGCCAATAACCTGCGTATGAACTGGGACATGGTGCGTGACGTGGTGGCCGCAGAAGATGGCATGCCGGTAGAAATTGCCGTGCCGGTCGAGAACCAGGGTAGTGCACCCATGGTGTCGAGCATTCCGCCCGAACTGCAGTAAGGTAATTGCGACACATCACGGCCCGCCTTAGTGCGGGCCTTTTCGTTACTGCCTGGCGCGTTTACCTTGCTGGCAGGCAATAAAAAAGCCGACCCACAAGTGGGTCGGCTTCTTAACAATCCGTGAGGATTATTACTTGCGGCTGGCTTTGTCCAGCATACGCAGAGCGCGCTCGTTGGCTTCGTCAGCGGTCTGCTGAGCCTTCTGAGCGGCTGCCAGTGCGTCGTCAGCCTTACGGTAGGCTTCGTCAGCACGAGCTTGAGCGCGAGCTGCTGCGTCTTCAGTCGCAGTCAGACGAGCTTCGGTTTCTTTGGATACGCTGCTGCAACCGGTAGCCAGAACTGCGGCCAGAGCCAGAGCAGAGAATTTCAGAACGTTGTTCATCGTGTTCCCCTTCAAGGACTTTCTATTAAATAGCCATCTCTCAGGAAAGAGAAACTGGCCGGCGTACATAGTACCCATTACTTGTAGTAAGTAAACTGACTGAGCGCAAGAACTGCAAAAAAAATGTGGCTTGGCGTCACACCGACAAGATTTGCGACGTGCGTGTGAAAAAAACGTGCAAGGTTCGCAAGCGATTGTAGTACCGAAACTTTTTTGTTGAACTAACGGTGACTTTAACTGTCCTTCGACGTCTTAAGCCCTACAACATCCGGCGGCTGTTGAAGGTAGCAGGGAAGAGTCGCTTTCTCAGCATTTTCGCCATTTTTAGCCGCTGCCACCTTGAGCAATCCCATTTGCGGCGCCTACTATCTTGTGAGTGCCAGGGGATCCGAACGATTACAATCGTCCAGAGGTCGAAGGGGCAACAGGTGGCGTAGAGGATTTTGCGCCGGATAAACCACCATCGGTTAAGGTATGGGTCTGCCGAGAAGACCTGCGAGGAGTAGTGATGAGCGAAGCGCTGACCATCCACCATGACCAGGCCGGTCATCAGTTCGAGACCAACGTGGACGGTCATCGTGCCTATCTGACGTACATGGATCTGGGCAAGCAGACGCTGGACATCTATCGCACCTTCGTGCCCAACGCCTTGCGGGGCCGCGGGATTGCTGCCGCATTGACCGAGCGGGCGCTGGAGTACGCTGAACAGATGGGCTACACGGTGATACCGTCCTGCTCATATGTGGAACGCTACATGGAGCGCCAGCAGCGGCATTCCAGCAAAGCCTGACGCCTTACATAAAAAGCGGGGCCGCTTCGCGCCCCATCGCGACGCAAGGCCGCTCCTACAGGAGATCGCATATCACTGTAGGAGCGGCCTTGCGTCGCGATGGGG
>NZ_JENB01000037.1 GCF_000708715.2 Pseudomonas putida W15Oct28
CTTCTCAAGTACCCCCCGCGCCTCCCCCTCAAGTACCCATTGAGCATTGGCGGCAGCAGGTGCAAGTGTTAGCAAAATGCGCTGAGCTCCGGTAGCAAACACCTGCGAGAGTGGAGCGATCTGCAGTGCAGCAGAAGGAGCTGCGGACTCGGACGCTACGGCCGAGGCGGGGCCAGAACCGTACCCGCAACTATAAAAATTCGCTTCATACTTCTCGGGGCGACTGATGCAATGCCAGGTATCAGCGGGCAAGAAGAGGCTTAACACCCAGTTTTTGTCGACAGGTGGCAGTCCTAGATTCAGGTTTGTAAAGACAGTATCACTGAACCCAAGCATGACGTTGTACGCTATGCTGCGTGGATAGCTGGCTGGAACAACAGGCCCGGCACCCGCCTTAGGAAGAACGCCGAAGACCATATACTGGGCATTGTTATCCGGCAGCGCTTGCATGTTGATGCGTACATCGCGCAATTTATTATTAAATGGCGCTTTGAGTTTGTGAAGCAACATCGTTCGCTCTCTGTTGTAATGTTCCTTCAATATCTCTTTCACATCGCCAAGCCCACTGGAGAACTCGAATTCCCCCGGGCTGCCCCACTGCAATCGCAAGTATCCATCCGAGGCGCTGTACTCCAAATGTGCTTGCAGACCGGCACGCACCTTCATGTCGAAAAACTGATCGCCGTTACTCGCTTCAACGGCCACCCTTCTGACCTGCCGTCCCGCCATGCTGGCGTGTTCAGACGCTTGAACCCGAACAAGCCCCCCCAGTATATTTCGGCGTACTCGCAACTCGTCGTTCGTGCCGTTACCGGAATAAGACAACCTTGGAAAACCTAATGACAGGAACACACCTTCCCAATGATTGTCGACAAGCCTTCGAAGTTGCCAGACGCTGCCGTTATCGTCTGTAGACTGCCAGCCTTGTCTTTCGAAAGCCTTTTCCCAGCCGTGATTGAAATAGAATTGAATGAACCAGCATTTTACTGCGAAGGTATTCTGTAAAACCGTGGCATCAATTGGCTCATGTGACATATAAACCACCTTCTGATCAGCGTTGACTTCACCTGGCGCTTTTTCAATTTGCCATCGCCCAACATCTATAACAGCAGGTTCTGCCCTTATGAGATACTGTCAATTTTGATAGTTGATGGCTATTCAAATACGTGGGTAAAAGCACTAGCCAATCAGGCCTCGCACACAGAAGTACAGGATCGATGGCCCCATCAGGCAGCCCAATCCGGTATGGAAAGTGGCCGTCAGCGCGCCATACGGGACCAGCCGACGATCGGTTGCCGCCAGCCCCGCCGTTACCCCCGACACTGTCCCTGCCAACCCGCCGAACACCATCGCCGAACGCGGGTTGTCCAGCGCCAGCAGGCGCGCCGACACCGGGGTGAACACCATCACCAGGATCGCCTTGATCAGCCCGGTGGCAATCGACAGGGCCATCACGTCCGAACTTGCACCCAGCGCCGCACCGGTCACCGGCCCGACGATATAGGTCACCGCACCCGCGCCGATGGTGGTCATGCTCACCGCATCGCGGTAGCCGAAGGCATAGGCCACTGCTGCGCCGACAATGAACGGCAGCACCGTACCCAGCAACAGCGCCACCAGGCCAATCATCCCGGCTTTGCGCGCTTCGGTGGCCTGCACCTCGAAGGCTGTGGCAACAATGGCGAAGTCCCGCAGCATGGCCCCGCCCATCAGGCCGATACCGGAGAACAGCGCCATGTCGGCCAGGCCTTTCTGCCCGCCCGTCACGGTGCCGCCTACCCAGGCCAGCACCAGGCCGATGACGATGGCGATGGCCGAGCCGTGCACCCGGCCGAAGGTGAGGTATTTCGACAGTACAACCGACAACCACATGATTGCGCCCACCACTGCAAAGGCAGTGATCAGGCCGTTGTGTTCCAGGGCATTTTCAATGATCGGCCACATGTTCAACGACCTCCTGCAGGGGCAACCTGCGCGCGGGTTTCCGGGGTGGGTTCAAGCGCGGGCAAAGGTTCACCGCGGTGGCTGCGGCTGATCAGGGCGATGGTCGCGCCGCACACCAGCACCGCGCCCACTGCCGCCAGCAGCGCTACCGGCCCGCCGTGCAGAGCAGTGACCACATTCTGCTGGGCGGCCATGGCCACCACCACCGGGATATACATGGCGCCCCAGAAGCCCACGCCAAACTCACACTCCTTGCTCATGCCACCGTTGCGGTGCATGTACAGCCGTGCGCAGATCAGCAGGATCATGGCGATGCCGACCCCGCCCACATTGGATTTGACGCCCAGCAGCACGCCCAGGAAGTCGCCGACGACGACGCCGGCAAGTGTGCAGACCGCCAGCAGTGCCACACCATAGATGATCATTATTGTTGTCCTCAGGTAGTGTCGAAGTTGCTTGTTGTTGTTCTTCGTAAACACACATTGATGCGGCCTTCACGGTCATTGTGGGAGCGGGCGTGCCCGCGAAGCAGGCGCCTCGGTGGATGGCACGGGCTTCGCCCGTGTTCGCGGGCTCGCCCGCTCCCACAGAGGTCGCGCAAGCTTCAAGATTCAAAACAAGACAGTTCCCAAAATGACAGCGTCTGCCAACTGACATCATCGGTCGCCGGCCACCTCCTGGCGCAGCAGCGCATCCAGGGTGTCCCAACGGGTACCTTCCACGGCCACCACCCTGCCCTGCTCGAACACTGGCCGGGCCAGCCCGCTGAGCACGCTGCCGGGCGGTATTTCCAGGTGCAGGCGCACGCCGCGTTCAAAGGCGTTGCGCAACGTTGCGCGCCAGTCGACCACCCTGGCCATGTTGCCAGCCAGGTCGTCGCGCAGGCGCTGTGGGTCGAACACAGGGCGCGCGCTGCTGCCGCTGAGGTAGGTAATGCGTGGGCGCTGCAACTCTACCGTGGCGAAGGCACTGGCCAGTTCCGCTGCCGGGCCATCAAGCAACGGGCAATGCGACGGCACGCTGACCGCCAGGCGTCGGGCCACACCCTGGCCTTGGCGGCGAGCCCGGGCAGCGACCGCAGCCATCGCGGTATCGCTACCGGCGATGACGATCTGGTTTTCGCTGTTGAGGTTGGCGACATGCACCTCGCCCCCCACCTCGCTCAGCAAACACTCGACACTGGCAAGGTCCAGGCCGCTGAGGGCTGTCATGCCGTAGCCTTGCGGATAGGCGCGCTGCATCAGATCGCCACGCAGGGCGACCAGGCGCACGGCATCGGCAAACCCCAGGGCGCCCGCCGTAACCGCCGCTGGATAGGCGCCAATCGACAAGCCCGCCACGTAATCCGGCGCGGGGCTGCGCTGCATCAGCCAGCGGGCCCAGGCCACGCCGCTCAGCAGCAGGCACAGCTGAACAGCGCGGGTAGACTGCAACGCGTGCTGGCTATCCAGCGCCAATGCAGGTTGGCCGAGTGTATCGCTGGCCTCCTCCAGCAGCTGTCCAGCCCCCTCGGGCAGACGTTGCAGCATGCCCACCTGCTGGGCGCCCTGGCCGGGGAAGGCGAACAGGCTGCTCATGCGGCACACTCCATCACCGCCCAAGGGTCGCTGACCAGGCACGGGCCATCAGGCGACTTGAGCAGCACGCGGCGGGCAAAACCGGCCCATTCACGCAAGGCAATGGCACCCGCCGGGGTTTCCAGCTGCACATCGATGCGGCACGGCGCGCAGTCGAGAATATCCAGCATCTCCCGCGCCTGGGCGCGGGCCAGCGGTTGTGGCGTACGCAGCAGCAGGTCCAGGTCACTGTCGGCATGTACCACTTCAATGCCGGTCGCAATCTGGTACCCCACCCCACCCGTCGGCCCCCAGGACAGGCCGCTGGCCTGCAATACCGGGGTGACCGAGGCCAGTGCCTGCAACGCAGGCCATGGGCTTTTTACGTCCACGCGCAGCGCTTCGGGGCCTTGCTGACGCTGGACATCGGCCAGGCGCATCAACGCACCCAACCGCTGCGCCCGGCCTAGCCCACGCAGCCCTACCGCCACCCAGCCGTCCTCGCAGGTGGCACGGCGCACCACCACTGGCCGACCGCTTGCCAGCACATCCTGCGCCCACTGCGGTGCATCAGCGGGCAGGCCCGCCACGGGCATCCCCCACAGCAAGTCGTGCGGCCTTGGCGCGTTCATCTCAGGCACCCTGCCACTGGCGGCGCAGCTGTTCGCGTACCTGGCGCGAGGCACTGCGGTTTTCCCCCGCCAGCCGCGACGACAGGTCGGTCGAGCTACCAATATCACGCACCGCGTCCGCCAGGCACGCACGCACCAGGGCAATGTCGGCGCTGCTCGGTGCCTCGGCGTTATCCACTGTCAGGCGGCGCCACAGCAAACCCAGCGAGGCGTAGCTGGCCAGGTCGTAGGCCATAGGCGGCACTTCAGCGGCAAGGGCCTCCAGTTGCTCGACGCTGCGCAGGGTAATCCGCGCCGCAGCCGCCTTGCCCATGGCGTGCACCATGACCCCGGCATCGTCCAGGGCGATCAGGCGCTGGGCCTGGTAGCCGTGGGCCAGGAAGGCGCCGGACATGGCCTTGCCGACCAGCAGACCGATCACCGGGTGCCCGGCCAACCGCGCCTCGGCGTAGGCCTGCACGGCACCGGCCAATGCCTGGTGAATGCCCAACGCTTCTTCGCGGCGGCCATAGGCCTGGCTGGGCACATCGATCACCGCGACAATGGCCCGCTTCTGCCCATTGCGATCAGCTTCCACCGCTTCGCTCACCGCATTGGCCAAGCCCCAGCCTTCCAGCAGGCCGACCTCGCCCGAGCGGGCCCGGGGGAAGGGATTGTCGGCATCAGGTACCACGGCAATGAAACGCGCCGGACGGTTGTCCAGTTCGCCGTCGATCACCCGCAACGACGCGGGGTAGCCTGGCAAGGCTTGCCCGCCTGCGAGGCCCGGCAGCCAGTTCAAGGCACGGTTCATTGGGCTTCTCCTTGATAAAGGGCGCGCACCGCGGCGGCATCCAGTTGCGGGCAGTCATCGCCCAGCCGGGCCAGGCGGTCGAGGAACCACTTGTGCTGGCTGGCGCGGTCTCTGGAGGGTGCGTCGAGCAGTTGCAGCAAGCGTTCGCGCAGCGCATCGATGTCATCGGCCACATAGCCGTCCACCAACCCGCTGGCGTGGCGTTGCTCGCCACCGGTCAAGCTCCAGATGAAGGGGCGGTCCTTGGCGTCGTATTCGCCGATGCCGGCCTCCTGCTCGATCACCTGCGGGCCGTTCAGGCCCAGGCGCGCCTCGCGGGTAACCAGCAGGTGGCTGCACAGGCCTGCGGCGATGGACATGCCGCCAAAGCAGCCCACCGAGCCTGCGATCAAGCCGATCACCGGCTGCAAGGCCCGAAGTTCGACAATCGCCGCCTGGATTTCGGCAATCGCCGCCAGGCCCAGGTTGGCTTCCTGCAGGCGCACGCCACCGGTTTCCAGCAGCAACACGGCGCAAGTGGGGATGCCATTACGGTTATCTTCGATGGCCAGTTCCAAGGCACCAGCGATCTTGGCACCACCCACCTCGCCCATGCTGCCACCCTGGAAGCCGCCTTCGATGGCGGCAACCACGGCATGGCGCCCGTTCAGCCGGCCCTTGGCGATAACCACACCATCATCGGCCTGCGGCACGATGCCCTGGCGCGGCAGCCACGGCGACATCAGCCGGTCGAACGGGCCGAGCAGTTCACGGAAGCTGCCCGGGTCGAGCACGGCGCGGGCGCGCTGGCGGGCGCCCAGTTCGACAAAGCTGCGGCTGCGCAGCAAGCGTTCGGTGTCAGTCATGGGCAATCTCCTCGAAGCCTTGCTCAAGGCGCAGGCGCACCACGCCCGGGGTGGCGCCGAAGTCATGGATGTCGATGTTCACGGCCGGCCAGGCGCGGCCCTCGAACAGGCGCTGGAACAGTTGCGCCCAGCGGGCGCCGCTGCCGTTGACCGAAGTCACTACCTGAATGTGCAGGCTGCCGGCAGTGCCGGGTTCGATCAGCACTTCGAGGTCGCCGGAGCTGACGCAGCCCACCAGCGTGCGGCCGCGGCCCGGTTCGGCGGCGGGGAATTGAAAATTCAAGGTTTCCATGTCACAGGCTCCCGGCTTTGTCGAGGAACAGGCAGGCGGCGAGCAAGTCGGCGGCGCCGCCCGGTGAGGCATTCAGGTGCAACAGTTGCTGGTCCAGCTGGCGCAGTTGTCGGCGCCCTGCCAGTGTGGCGCTGCCGCCTTCGGCAAGTACGGCGTGGGCACCCTGCTGGACGGCAGCCAGCCCGGCCGGGCCGCTGCGCCAGAGCACGCAGGTGTCGCTGAGCACGGCCATGATCGCCAGTAACGCATCTAGCCGCGCGTGCGGCTCGCTGGCCCCGGCGGCGCGGCTGCGTTGCAGCTGTGGCAGGCCGTGGCCGATGACGGCGGGGAAGCCTTGTTGTGCCTGTTCGCGGGCGCCGCCGGTGCCGTAGCGGTGGCGTACCTGCTGGCCGTGGCTGTCTTGTGCGCCCATGGCCAGGTCGTCCAGTAAGGCGATGCGCCCGGCGCGGGCGGCCAGGGTGCTGGCGTCTGCAAGGGGATCGAGGGCCGTTGCCGCTACCAGCAGGCCGAGGGCCCAGATTGCGCCGCGGTGAGTGTTTACCCCCCCGGTGGTGGCGAGCATGGCGGCCTCCCCTTCGCGGCCGAGCTGGCCGAGTGAGGCGCGCAGGGGCTGGCTGATTTCGCCGAAGCTTTGGGCTGCGTCGGCCATTTGCCGCAGGCATGGCCACAGCGAAAGAGCCGAAGCGTGCATCATGGGCAGCGACATGTCGGGGTGGGCGCCGTTGCTGCGGCGGTCGACCAGGCCGGGTTTGGGGGACAGGTCGGCTTCGTCGATCAGGGCTTCTACTGCCAGGTCGGCTAGGTGGTCGGCCAGGGGGATTTCGGTTGCCTGGGCGGGCCTCTTCGCGGGCATGCCCGCTCCCACAGGGATCGCAACAGTATCAACTTCAGCAGTGACCCTGTGGGAGCGAGCGTGCTCGCGAAGCTGCACATGCGGTTGCAAGTCGAGTACGTTCATCACCAGCTCCTGAACCGTGCAGGCGGGTTGTAGAGGCCGCCGGACCACTCGACCAGGTCGGCAATGCTGCGTGCGGCCAGCAGCTCACGGCTGGCGTCGGTGCGGCGGATGCCGAGGTCTTCGGGCAAGGCGATCAGGCCTTGCTGGCGCATGCGCAGGGTGTCTTTCGGGTCGTGGCGCAGGCCGATGGCGGTCACCCCGGCCACGGCGGCGATCATCTGCTGGCGTTCTTCCAGGCTGCGAGCCTTGTACAGATAGGCAATGCCCTCCTCGGTCAGCAGGTGAGTAACGTCATCGCCGTAGATCATCACCGGCGCCAGCGGCATGCCGGCCTTCCTGGCCACTTCAACGGCATCGAGGGTTTCCACGAAGGTGGGCTTGCCGCCTTCCTGGTACGTCTCGACCATTTGCACCACCAGCTTGCGCCCGCGCTCCAGCAGGGTTTCCGGCACGGTCATGTCGAGCCAGGCCGGGGTCGCGTGGCGCCGGCCACGCGGGTCGTGGCCCATGTTCGGCGCACCGCCAAAGCCGGCCAGGCGGCCGCGGGTAACGGTCGAGGAATGGCCATCGCCATCCACTTGCAAGGTGGCGCCGATGAACAGGTCGACGGCGTATTGCCCCGCCAGCTGGCACATCATGCGGTTGGAGCGCAGCGAGCCATCGCGGCCGGTGAAGAACACGTCCGGGCGCTGGGCGATGTAGTCCTCCATGCCCAGCTCGGTGCCGAAGCAGTGCACGCTTTGCACCCAGCCGGTCTCGATGGCCGGGATCAGGGTCGGGTGCGGGTTGAGCGTCCAGTTGCGGCAGATCTTGCCCTTCAGGCCCAGAGACTCGCCGTAGGTGGGCAAGATCAGCTCAATAGCGGCGGTATTGAAGCCGATGCCATGGTTCAGCGACTGCACCTGGTGTTTTTCGTAGATGCCGCGAATGGCCATCATCGCCATCAGCACATGCACCGGCTTGATGTGGCGCGGGTCGCGGGTGAACAGCGGTTCTATATAAAAGGGCTGGTCGGCGACCACCACAAAATCGACCCAGGACGCCGGAATATCGACCCGTGGCAGGTCATCCACGCGGTCCACCAGTTGGTTGACCTGAGCGATGACGATACCGTCGCTGAACGCGGCCGGCTCCACCAGCGCCGGGGTGTCTTCGGTGCTGGGGCCGGTGTACAGGTTGCCGTCGCGGTCGGCCATGAAGCCGGCCACCAGGGTGACGTTGGGGATCAGGTCGACCAGCAGCCGCGAGTACAGTTCGATATAGGTGTGGATGGCACCGACTTCGAGCAGGCCATCTTCCAGCAACTGGCTGATGCGCAGGCTCTGTGGGCCGGCGAAGGAGAAGTCGAGCTTGCGGGCGATGCCACGCTCGAACAGGTCCAGGTGCTCGGCGCGGCTGACGCTGGGCATGATCATGTGCAAGTCGTGCAGGCGCCCAGGGTCGACCTTGGCCAGCGAGCGCGAAAGGAAGTCGGCCTGCTTCTGATTGTTGCCTTCCAGTACCACCCGGTCGCCGGGGGCCAGCAGCAGTTCGAGGGCTTCGACGATACGTTCGGTGGGCAGCACCACGCCGTCGGCGAGGTGACGAACCCGATCGAGGCGGCGCTGCTTTTCGGCGCGCCGCCGCGACCATTGCGGCGGTGGATTCTGAGTTATTGTCATGGTGGCTCCACAGGTTCGCTGTCGTGGAGGTCACCTTAGGGCTGCGCAGCCTGGCGGATCAATCAAGCTACCGGCGCGTTCGTTACGGTCAGGTTAATGAATTGCCCAGCCGGATCAGTGGCCTAAAGCAAAAATGCACGATGCCCCTGCATAATTGTCGATTGTGCAAGGCAAATTCGCATGACAGGATCCGGCGATCCTCCAGCGAACTCCAGACTTCACTTGGAAAATCAATAACAAAGCAGGGAGAACGCAATGACTGCGCACGCTAATACCTCGGCAACCGATCATGTACGGGCCGAGGTCCGCAACCAGGTCGGCCACCTGACCCTGAACCGCCCCGCCGGCCTCAATGCCCTGACCCTGGACATGGTCCGCAGCCTGCGCCAGCACCTGGACCAGTGGGCCGAAGACCCGCAAGTGCGCGCCGTGGTGCTGCGCGGCGAAGGCCCCAAGGGCTTCTGTGCCGGGGGCGATATCCGTTCGCTGCACGACAGTTTCAAAGCTGGCGACACGCTGCATGAAACGTTCTTCGTCGAGGAGTACGCCCTCGACCTGGTCATCCACCGCTACCGCAAGCCCGTGCTGGTGCTGATGGACGGCTTCACCCTTGGCGGCGGCATGGGCCTGGCCCAGGGCTGCGACCTGCGTGTGGTCACCGAGCGCAGCCGCCTGGGCATGCCCGAGGTCGGTATCGGCTACTTCCCCGACGTCGGCGGCAGCTACTTCCTGTCACGCATCCCCGGCGAGCTGGGCATCTACCTGGGCGTCAGCGGCACCCAGATCCAGGCGGCCGACGCCCTGTACTGCGGCCTGGCCGACTGGTACCTGGCCAGTGACCAGCTCGCCGCCCTCGACCAGGGCCTGGACCAGCTGAGCTTTGGCGACAACCCGCTCAAGGACCTGCAGAACCTGCTGGCCACACTCGGCACCCAGGCGCTGGAAGATGCCCCCCTGGAAAAACTGCGCCCGGTCATCGACCACTTCTTCGCCCTGCCCAACCTGCAAGCCATGGTCGAGCAATTGCGTGCGGTCAGTATCGGTGACAGCCATGCCTGGGCCGTGGCCGTCGCCGACCAGCTGGAAAGCCGCTCACCGCTGGCCATGGCGGTTACCCTGGAGATGTTGCGCCGCGGTCGCCAGCTGGGGCTGGAAGACTGCTTTGCCATGGAGCTGCACCTGGACCGCCAGTGGTTCCAGCACGGCGACATCATCGAAGGCGTGCGCGCCCTGATCATCGACAAGGACAAACAGCCTCGCTGGAACCCGCCGACCCTGGCCGCGCTGCAACCGCAGCGGGTTGACCAATTCTTCGAAGGCCTGTGAGCCCGGGAGTACACAGATGCAAGACCTGGAACTGAGCGAAGAACAGATCATGATCCGCGACATGGCCCGGGACTTTTCCCGTGGCGAGATCGCCCCGCACGCCCAGGCCTGGGAAAAGGCCGGCTGGATCGATGACGGCGTGGTGCGCAAGATGGGCGAACTGGGCCTGCTGGGCATGGTGGTCCCGGAGGAGTTCGGCGGCAGCTACACCGACTACGTCGCCTACGCCCTGGCCGTGGAAGAAATCGCCGCTGGGTGCGGCGCCACCGGGGCGATGATGAGCATTCACAACTCGGTAGGCTGCGGCCCGCTGCTGGCCTACGGCACTGCCGAGCAACAACAGCAATGGCTGCCGCGCCTGGCCAGCGGCGAAGTGATCGGCTGCTTCTGCCTGACCGAGCCGCAGGCCGGCTCGGAGGCGCACAACCTGCGCACCCGCGCCGAACTGGTCGATGGCGAGTGGGTGATCAATGGCGCCAAACAATTCGTCAGCAATGCCCGCCGCGCCGGCCTGGCCATCGTCTTCGCGGTGACCGACCCGGAGCTGGGCAAGAAGGGCTTGTCGGCGTTCCTGGTGCCCACCGACAACCCGGGCTTCAAGGTCGACCGTAGCGAGCACAAGATGGGCATCCGCGCCTCCGACACCTGCGCGGTTACCTTCGACAATTGCCGCATCCCCGCTGCCAACCTCCTTGGCGAGCGTGGCAAGGGCCTGGCCATCGCCCTGTCCAACCTTGAAGGCGGCCGTATCGGCATCGCCGCCCAGGCGTTGGGCATCGCCCGCGCCGCGTTCGAGGCGGCGCTGGTCTACTCGCGCGACAGGGTGCAATTCGGCAAGCCGATCAACGAGCACCAGAGCATCGCCAACCTGCTGGCCGACATGCAGGTACAGGTGAACGCCGCACGCTTGCTGATCCTGCATGCCGCCCGCCTGCGCAGTGCCGGCAAGCCGTGCCTGTCGGAGGCGTCGCAGGCCAAGCTGTTCGCATCGGAAATGGCTGAGCGGGTGTGCTCGATGGCGATCCAGGTGCATGGCGGGTATGGCTACCTGGAGGATTACCCGGTGGAGCGCTATTACCGCGATGCACGGATTACGCAGATCTATGAAGGGTCGAGCGAGATCCAGCGGATGCTGATTGCGCGGGAGCTGAAGCACTATCCCCTGTAGTCGCGCGGCGACATGGTCTCTGTGGGAGCGGGCGTGCCCGCGAATCAGGCAACGCGATTGATGGCACCGGCTTCGCCGGTGTTCGCGGGCATGCCCGCTCCCACAGGATGAGTGACAGGCTTGCGGGAGCAGTAGTCGCCTATCGCCAGTACCGCGAATCATCCACCACCTTCGCATGCCCCTCGAACACCGCAGGCAGCTGCTCCTTGAGGTAGTCGATCCAGGTGCGCACCTTGGCATCCAGGTAATGCCGCGACGGGTACATCGCATACAGCGCACTCTCGCGCAGCCGGTACGGCGCCAGCAGCCTGCACAAACGCCCCTGCTCGATCGACTGGCTGGCCGTATAGAACGGTAGCAGGCCGATCCCCATGCCCAATTCACTGGCCACCAGCATGGCGTCGGCAACGTTGGTGGAGAAGTTGTCGCTCGGTGCGATCACGCACTGGTCCACACCCTGGGGGAATACCCAGTCGCCTTCATACATGGGATACGCCATGCGCAGGCAGCGGTGCGCATGCAGGTCCTCGGGGCGCTCAGGCACGCCATGGCGCTCCAGATAACTGGGTGCTGCGCAGGGGATACTGAAGATATTGCCCAGCGGGACGGCAATCAGCTGTGAGTCCGGCAGCGCACCGTCCACGGTGATCACCACGTCATGCCCTTCGGCCAGCGGGTCAGGGTTGCGCTGGGACAGCGTCAGCTCGATCACCACTTCCGGGCACAGCGCGTTGTAGCCGGCCACCAGCGGCATCAGCAACAGGCCCAGGCCGTGCGGGCAATGCAAACGCAGATGGCCGCGAGGCGTGAGGTGCGCACCCCGGGCTTCACCCACCGCCTCCTCAGTCAGCAGCATGATCTGCCGCGCACGCTCCAGAAACCGCTCACCCGCCTCGCTCATGCGCAGGCGCCGGGTGGTGCGGTGCAGCAGGCGGGTCTGCAGCTGGTTTTCCAGTTCGGCGACGATGCGCGAAACCTGTGCGGCAGAAATATCCAACGCATTGGCGGCCGCAGCGAAGCTGCCACATTCCACCACACGGGCGAAGGTACGCATGGCATGCAGCATGTCCATGGGGTGTGCTCCTTGTTCAGTCTTATTCTTGCGTTACAGGCAGGAATCTATCACGGACTGGCCCATTTATTGTGTATGACCAATGAATACATCATTAGTCATACATTCAAGAAAAGGAGCCTGTCATGAAACGTTCGATCGCTGTCCTTGCTGTTGCCGCCACCCTCGCCTCGTTCGGCGCCTTTGCCGATGCGGGCAGTGCGCAGCCCACCAGCAGCAATTATGAGTACGGCATGCCGCTGGATGTGGCCAAGGTCATCTCCATCACCCCTGCCAGCAACGCCGCCGACTGCCAGATTGGCACTGCACACATGGTGTACGTCGACCACCAGGGCCAGAAGCGCGAAATCGACTACCGCGAAATGGGCAACTGCTCGCAGCAGTGAGTCAGGCCAGTACCTGGGTGATCCAGCCCACCTGCTGATTGAAATCGTCGATTTTCGCCTGAGGCACCGCGTCGCGGGCCCGCTCGAAATTGGTCAGGGTCTGCTGCTTCTGCCGCAGCATGCGCCGCCACTTGACCAGAAACGCCTCGCTTTTCTCCTGCATCAACACAGGGCCGAAGTACAGCTGTTCAGCGCTATACACCACCCTGCCCGGCTCGGCGACGATGATTTCGTAGTCGAAGCGGTTTTCCCGCAGCAGCTCTTCGCTGACGATCTGGTAACCATTGCCCGCCAGCCACTGGCGCAGCTCACGCTCACCGCCATTGGGCTGCAGCACCAGGCGCGTGACGCCGCCGAGGCGCTGCTTGCCGGCCTCGAGGATCTCGCACATGGTGTCGCCGCCCATGCCGCAGATGCTGACCACCGAGATGCGGTCTTGCGGCTCGACCGCCGCCAGGCCATCGGCCAGGCGCACGGTTAACCGGTCTTGCAGGCCGTTTCTGCGCACATTGCGCTGTGCCGAGGCGAACGGCGTCTGCGCCACCTCGCCCGCCACCCCGGCCTCGATCACACCTCGCAGCATCAACGCTACCGGCAGGTAGCCGTGGTCCGAGCCGATATCAGCCAAACGCGCGCCCTGCGGTACATGTGCAGCCACGCGCTCCAGGCGCCTGGACAAAGTCTGTTCGTTCAAAGTGTGCCCCTGGCTTTGCAATGGGGCGCGATTCTGACGGTGAACGCCGCGTATTTCAAACACCTGGGCGCCCTCGACCGGATCCGCCTGCTCGCGTAGGCTTGCCGCTTTCCTTCCGTAGCAAGGCAAAACACACCATGGCACATGCAGACATCATCTACACCCCGGACCCGGACGCCGAGTCGATTTCGTCCGACGTCGCCGAGTTCAACGGCGTGCTGGTCACCACCCAGATTCCGACCCACGCTGATGGCAGCCTGGAGCTGGGCGGCATCGTCGAGCAAAGCGAATGCACCCTGGAGGCGCTGAAAGTGGCGCTGGAAAAGGCCGGCAGCGGCATGGACCGCGTGCTGCACCTGACCATCTACCTCACCGACATGGCTGACCGCGCAGCGTTCAACGAGGTGTACCAGCGCTTCTTCAGCAAGCCATGGCCCGTTCGCGCGGCCGTGGGTGTAGCCTCCCTGGCGTTCGAAGGCATGCGCGTCGAAGTGACCGCAATGGCCGCCAAGCGCTGACCTTCGCTTTGTAGGCGCGGCCTGCAGGATCGCCTGTGGGAGCGGCCTTGTGTCGCGATTGGGGTGCGCAGCGCCTCCAAGATCTTTGATTCAACCGCAAACCCGCCGGGGCCGCTCTGCGGCCCTATCCGACCGGTCCGGCGCCCCGGCAAGGCCGCTCCCACAGGTGCGCGTACTTGCACCTCCCGGCACCCCGAGGGTGCCGCCAGCCCGTTTCGCCGCTACAATGCCCGCCTAAACCGTGGCAGCCCGAAAATATAACGACATGTCCCTTCCAAAGAATCACCTGGAACTGCTCAGCCCTGCCCGTGACGTGGCCATCGCCCGTGAAGCGATCCTGCACGGCGCTGACGCCATCTACATCGGCGGCCCAAGCTTTGGCGCACGCCATAACGCCTGCAACGAAGTGGGCGAGATTGCCGAACTGGTCGAGTTCGCCCGTCGCTACCATGCGCGCGTGTTCACCACCATCAACACCATCCTCCACGACAACGAGCTGGAACCGGCACGCAAGCTGATCCATCAGCTGTACGACGCCGGCGTCGACGCGCTGATCGTGCAGGACCTGGGGGTGATGGAGCTGGACATCCCGCCGATCGAGCTGCACGCCAGCACCCAGACCGACATCCGTACCCTGGAGCGGGCCAAGTTCCTCGACCAGGCCGGTTTCTCCCAACTGGTACTGGCCCGTGAGCTGAACCTGCAGCAAATCCACGCCATCGCCGCCGAAACCGACGCCGCCATCGAGTTCTTCATCCACGGTGCGCTGTGCGTGGCCTTCTCCGGCCAGTGCAACATCTCCCACGCGCAGACTGGCCGAAGCGCCAACCGTGGCGACTGCTCGCAGGCCTGCCGCCTGCCCTACACCCTGAAAGATGACCAGGGCCGCGTGGTGGCGTTCGAGAAGCACCTGCTGTCGATGAAGGACAACAACCAGACCGCCAACCTGGCCGACCTGGTCGATGCCGGCGTGCGCTCGTTCAAGATCGAGGGCCGCTACAAGGACATGGGCTATGTGAAGAACATCACCGCCCACTACCGCAAAGAGCTCGACGCCATCCTCGAAGGCCGCCCGCAATATGCCCGTGCGTCCAGCGGCCGGACCGAGCACTTCTTCCTGCCCGACCCGGATAAAACCTTCCACCGCGGCAGCACCGACTACTTCGTCACCGACCGCAAGGTCGACATCGGCGCCTTCGACTCACCTACCTTCACCGGCCTGCCGGTGGGTGTGGTGGAAAAAGTCGGCAAGCGTGACATGCAAGTCCTCACCGAAGTGCCACTGACCAACGGCGACGGCCTGAATGTGCTGCTCAAACGTGAAGTGGTGGGTTTCCGCGCCAACATCGCCGAACCCCGTGGCGAGTTCGAGGAAGACGGCCATAAGCGCTACCGCTACCGCGTCGAGCCCAACGAAATGCCCGAAGGCCTGCACAAGCTGCGGCCCAACCACCCGCTGTCGCGCAACCTCGACCACAACTGGCAGCAGGCCCTGCAACGCACCTCCTCCGAGCGCCGGGTTGGCGTGGAATGGCATGCTGTACTGCGCGAGCAGCGCTTGATGCTTACCCTCAGCAGTGAGGAAGGCGTCAGCGTGCAGGTGGCCCTGGACGGCCCGTTCGGTGAGGCCAACAAGCCGCAGCAGGCACTGGACCAGTTGCACGACCTGCTCGGCCAGCTGGGTACCACGATGTACCACGCCAGCAGCATCGAGCTGGACGCGCCGCAGGCGTACTTCATCCCCAACTCGCAGCTCAAGGCCCTGCGCCGTGAAGCCATCGAGGCGCTGACCGAGGCGCGCATCAAGGCGCACCCGCGTGGCGGGCGCAAGGCCGAGACCACGCCGCCACCGGTGTACCCCGAGTCGCACCTGTCGTTCCTGGCCAACGTGTACAACCAGAAGGCCCGCGACTTCTACCACCGCCACGGCGTGCAGCTGATCGACGCGGCCTACGAGGCCCATGAAGAACACGGTGAAGTTCCGGTGATGATCACCAAGCACTGCCTGCGCTTCTCCTTCAACCTGTGCCCCAAGCAGGCCAAGGGCGTGACTGGCGTGCGCACCAAGGTGGCACCGATGCAGCTGATTCAGGGTGATGAAGTGCTGACCCTGAAGTTCGACTGCAAACCGTGCGAAATGCACGTGGTCGGCAAGATGAAAAACCACATCATCGACCTGCCAACCCCTGGCAGCGCGGTGGCCCAGGTGGTTGGGCACATCAGCCCGGAAGACCTGCTGAAGACCATTGTGCGCGCGCCGCACTGATCATCACCTCTGTGGGAGCGGGCATGCCCGCGAAGAACCGAGCGCGGTGGATGGCACCGGCTTCGCCGGTGTTCGCGGGCACGCCCGCTCCCACAGTGATCACGCAAGCTCTTAGCTTTTGAACAAGACAGTTGCTCCCACAATCAGCGGATCTGATGCTTATGCAGCAGGCGGTAGAACGTCGGCCGCGAAATCCCCAGCACTTTGGCCGCCACGCTCATGTTATCGCTGTGCCGGTTAAGCACATCGCACAAAGCCTGGCGCTCGGCCCGCTGCTTGTACTCTTCCAGCGTGCCCAGGGGCTGCTGCCCCTGGTCCAACGTCTGCAGGCCCAGGTCCTGCGCCTCGATCTGCCTGCCTTCAGCCAGCACCAGGCCACGGCGCACCCGGTTGGCCAGCTCGCGCACATTGCCCGGCCAGTCATGTCGGCCCATGGCCGCCAGCGCATGGTCGCTGAACGAACGCGGCCGGCGACCGGTTTCCAGGCTGTAGAAATGGGCAAAATGGCTGGCCAGCATCGACAAGTCGCCGTGCCGGTCGCGCAGGGGCGCGGTCACCACCTGCAACACGTTCAGGCGGTAGTACAGGTCTTCGCGAAAACGCCCTTGCTCAATGGCTCTTTCAAGGTCCACGTGGGTTGCGGCCAACACCCGCGCATCCACCGGAATCGGCTGGCTGCCGCCCACCCGCTCGATGTGCTTCTCTTGTAGAAAACGCAGCAGATTGGCCTGTAACTCCAGCGGCAGGTCACCGATTTCATCCAGGAACAACGTGCCACCATGGGCTGCTTCAATGCGCCCGGTCTTGCGCTGATGGGCGCCGGTGAAAGCGCCCTTCTCATGGCCGAACAGTTCGGACTGGATCAGGTGCTCGGGGATTGCCCCACAGTTGATGGCGACGAACGGCTGGTCGCTGCGTTGCGACTGCCGATGCAGGGTGCGGGCCACCAGTTCCTTGCCCGTGCCGCTTTCACCACGGATCAGCACCGGCGACTCGGTGGGCGCCAGCTTGCCCAGCAGCTTGCGCAACTCGCGGATCGGCCGGCTTTCGCCGAGCAGTTCGTGGGTCGCTTCGTCCACCTTGGCGGCGCCTTTGCCACGCAGGCGCGCCATGCCGAACGCCCGGCCAAGGGTGACCTGCACGCGGGAGACATCGAATGGCAGGGTGTGGAAGTCGAAGAACCATTCGCAGACAAAATCGCCGACGGCCGGCATGCGCAACTGTTCGGCGCTGAGCACCGCGATCCATTCGGTGTTACTGCGCTTGATCATGTCCTTGACCGCGTCCGGGTGCCTCAGGTGCGAAGCCTGCAAGCGCAGCAGGCCCACATCACAAGGGTGATCGAGCGCCGCACCAAGCATGCAGCTGTCCACGTCCCAGCCTGCGCTACTCAGGCCAGGCAACAATTGGTGGCAGTCATCGCAGGGGTCGACGATGAGCAAACGACGTTGGGCGGCAGGCTGTTGCATGACCGATCCTTGGCGCCAGTTTTTGGTTTTATGAAGTAAAACAGCAAGTTGTGGCGCCCGTTTAACAGTAGCAACGAAGTTGACGGTGCCCACTACCGTCTGTCTGCTGACGCATTTTTTTACAAAGTGCCACGGGAATTTTCGCACTTTATCGACATCACATGGCGGCGCAGGAAAGAACGGATTCAAGCCTGACAAAAAAATTTACATCTAATGTGTGACTTGCCCCCGGACAACGAGCATCAGTACACATAACCCCGCGCTGCACTTCGCGATTATTGAGGCGATTTTAAAGCAACGCGGAATCACTTCGATGTTTGGGACCATAGAGAGACCGAACCATGAATGCCCCGCTCCGTGTCAACGAAGCACTGCTGATCGCCGACCACGCCTTCGAACCTTTCCAGTGCGTAGCCTGGGATGCACCCAACGGTACTGGTGAGCTGAGCCTGGCAGTGATCGACCGGACCAGCACCCGCATTGGCAGCAAGCAAGTGTCTTCGAGCACCTACTCCGACCCTGCCCAGTGGGCCAGCCTGATCGAAGAAGTGCGCGCCGAGTTGTGCGAAAAAGGTTACGACCTGCAACCGTGGTCGATGCCAAAGTAATATCGCCTTGCAAGCCAAGTGCGTGCAATGCCACGCACTTGTTCAAATGCAAAGTTGCTATTCTCGCAACTTTCACTCTTGCGACACAGTGTCGCATCAACACTGTTCAGTCCACGACTTTGAACTGCTGCAAGTGCTGGTAATCGGCCTGCAATTGTTCGGCCAGGCGTTGCGCGCGCCCAACACGCACCGGCGCCAATTCCATGTCCACCACCAACGTTGTACAGGGCATGGGTGGTACGGCGTTCCAGTGCTGAAGGCGACCATCGGTAAACACCAGGCAGCGTACCGTTTCATCCGGGTGGGCGCGCTGGCGCGCCTGTAGCCATTGCCGGGCCTGTTCCAGTGCGGCGATCAGCGGTGTGCCACCACCGGCGCCCAGGGCCTGCAGCCAGGGCTGCAAGGCCGCCGAAGCCTTCAGGCCGTGGCGCTGCCACTGCGGTGTGCGCCCGCTGGCGGTCAGCAAGGCCAAGCGGGCGCGCTGCCGGTAAGCCTGGTCGAACAATGCCGCCAGCAGCCCTTTGGTGTGTGCCAGCGCCTGGTGGCGGCGGGTCGAGGCCGAAGCATCGACGATCACCAGCCACAACTCTGCCGGTTTGGCCTGGCGTTGTTGCCAGCACAGGTCCTGGCGTAGCCGTGGCCGCCCTTTGAGCAAAGTCGGCAGCCAGGCCACCCGGCCGCTTGCCGCACTGCGTGCACGGCCGCGGCTGGCACCGCTCTGCTTGCCTGCGCCCGCTTTGGCATCCGCCCCTTTTGCAGTTGATTGGGGGATGCTCAGGGCTTTTTTGCCCAGTTGGGTACCTCGCGGCGTGCGCCGCTGGCCACGGGTTGCGCCGGCAATGCCCCCCAGTCACCCTGCCCGCCTTGTTCGCCAGCGTTGCCAGCGCTTTGCTGGCCGGGCTGCTGCTCAGGCGGCTGGGGCGCCGAGGGCGGGTTGGCCTGGGGCGCAACGCGGCGGCGATGGCGCAGGGCAAATTCGGCCACCGCTTCGACATCCACTTCTTCGATGGCCGCACTACCACGCCAGGCACAGTGGGCGCGTGCCGCACGCAACCACACCAGGTCTGCGCGCAAGCCGTCGACGCCGGCGGCGTAGCAGCGCTGGGTAATCCAGGCCAGCGCCTGGTCATCCAGGGCAATACCGGCCAAGGCATGGCGCGCCGCCTGGCAGCGCTCGCGCAACTGCGCCTGGGCCGCAGCCCATTGCGTGCAGAAAGCCTGCGGGTCGCTGTCGAAGGCCAGGCGCCGGCGAATGATCTGCTGACGGGCCTCAGGCTCGGGCAGGCCTTCCAGGGCCACGTTCAGACCAAAACGGTCGAGCAACTGCGGGCGCAGTTCGCCCTCTTCCGGGTTCATGGTACCGATCAGCACGAAGCGGGCGCTGTGCCGGTGCGAGATGCCGTCGCGCTCGATGCGGTTGGTGCCACTGGCAGCCACGTCGAGCAACAGGTCGACCAGCGTGTCGGGCAGCAGGTTGACCTCATCGACATACAGCACGCCACCGTCGGCATGCGCCAGCACGCCCGGGGAAAACTCCGCCTTGCCCTGCCCCAGCGCGGCATTCAGGTCGAGGGTACCGACCAGCCGCTCTTCACTGGCGCCGAGTGGCAGGGTGACGAACGGACCCTCGCCAAGCAGGTCGGCCAGGCCCCGGGCCAAGGTGCTCTTGGCCATGCCACGCGGCCCTTCGATCAGCACACCGCCGATTTTCGGGTCGATGGCGGTCAGGCACAGCGCCAGCTTAAGGTCGTCGGCCCCGACCACGGCGGCCAGCGGAAATTGCACGGGTTCACTCATTTCAAGCCTGTTCCTCGCCGTCGAGCAGTTGTTCCTCAAGGGCTTCGCGGTAGTCGCCCGGGGCCTGCCACAGCCCGCGCTGCTGGGCCTCCAGCAGGCGCTCGGTGAGGTCGCGCAGGGCCTCGGGGTTGTGCTCGCGCATGAAATCGCGGGTCGCCGGGTCGAGCACGTAGGCATCGGCCAGCCCCTGGTAATGATGGTCGTCGATCAGGTGCGTGGTGGCATCGAAGGCAAACAGGTTGTCGACCGTCGCCGCCATCTCGAAGGCGCCCTTGTAGCCGTGGCGCTTGACCCCGTCGATCCACTTGGGGTTGAGCGCGCGGGCACGAATCACCCGGTTCAGCTCTTCCTTGAGGGTACGGATGCGTGGTCGGTCTGCCTGGCTGTGGTCGCCGTGATAGCTGGCCACCGTCGCCCCGGACAAGGTTTCCGACGCCGCCAGCATGCCGCCCTGGAACTGGTAGTAATCGTTGGAATCGAGCAGGTCGTGCTCGTGGTTGTCCTGGTTCTGCAGCACCGCCTGCACCTTGGCCAGGCGCTGGGCGAACTGGGCACGGGCCGGGGTGCCGTCGTCGCTGCCGCCGTAGGCGTAGCCGCCATGGTTGAGGTAGACCTCGGCCAGGTCGTCGCGGCTGTGCCACAAGCGCCCGTCGATGGCGTTCTGCACCCCGGCACCATACGCACCGGGCTTGGCACCGAACACCCGCCAGCCGGCCTGGCGCGCGGCCTGCTCGGCGCCTACACCTTGCGCTTGCAGCGTGGCACGCTCGCTGCGTACACGGGCGGCCAAGGGGTTGAGGTCGTCGGGCTCGTCCAGCGCGGCCACCGCCTGCACGGCGGCGTCGAACAGCCGGATAAGGTTGCCGAAGGCATCGCGGAAGAAGCCCGAAACGCGCAAGGTCACATCCACCCGCGGGCGGTCGAGCAGGCTCAGCGGCAGTATCTCAAAATCGTCAACGCGCTGGCTGCCGGTGGCCCACACCGGCCGCACGCCCATCAGCGCCATGGCCTGGGCGATGTCGTCGCCGCCGGTACGCATGGTGGCAGTGCCCCACACCGACAGGCCAAGCTGACGCAGGTGGTCGCCGTGGTCCTGCAGGTGGCGTTCGAGGATCAGGCTGGCCGAGGCGAAGCCCAGGCGCCAGGCCGTGGTGGTGGGCAGGTTGCGCACGTCCACGGTATAGAAGTTACGGCCAGTGGGCAGCACGTCGAGGCGCCCACGGCTGGGGGCTCCGCTGGGGCCGGCTGGCACGAATCGCCCGGCCAGCGCCGCCAGCAGGCCGTTCATTTCAGCAGTACCGCAGGCATCCAGGCTGGGTGCCACCGCTTCGCGCAAGGCCTGCACCACGTCGTGCACCGGCTGCCATTCGCTCAGGTCAGGCAGCTGCAGGGTGCCGCCCAGCGCCTGCTCGATCACCTGCTGTGCCAAAAGCTCCAGGCGCTCGCGGGTATCGCCGCAGGTGCGCCAGGGTTCAATGCTGATGGCCTGCAGCTGCTCGGGGCGTGCGCCCTGCCAGGGCAGCCCAAGCTCGCAATCGAGCGGGTCGAAGCCTGGCACCAGTGCCTTGGCCAAAGCCCGCAGCAGGCTGGCATTACCGCCTCGGCCGTCGCCACGCTCGACCCGCAACAGTGCCAGCAGCGTATCCAGGCGCAGACGCCCTTCTGGCGACTGGCCAAACACATGCAGGCCATCGCGAATCTGCGATTCCTTGAGGTCGCACAGGTAGGTGTCCAGGCGCGGCAGCCATACGGCGGCATCGTCCAGCTGCCCTTCCAGCTGCAGCTCGCGGTCGATGTGGTTGACCTTGACCAGCTCGAGGATGTCGCGCTGCAACTCGCGGGCACGCCGCGGGTCGAGCAGCTGCGCTTCATAGAACTCGTCGGCCAGCTGCTCCAGATGGCGCAACGGGCCGTAGGTTTCGGCACGGGTCAGCGGCGGCATCAGGTGGTCGATGATCACCGCCTGAGTACGGCGCTTGGCCTGGGCGCCCTCGCCCGGGTCGTTGACGATGAACGGGTAGATGTTCGGCAGCGGGCCAAGCAGCGCGTCCGGCCAGCACTGCGCCGACAAACCGACGCCCTTGCCGGGCAGCCATTCGAGGTTGCCGTGCTTGCCGACGTGGATCACCGCGTCGGCGGCGAACGCATGGCGTAGCCAGAAGTGAAACGCCAGGTAGCCGTGCGGCGGCACCAGGTCGGGGTCGTGGTACACCGCGCTGGGGTCTACCTGGTAGCCCCGGGCTGGCTGGATGCCGACGAAGGTCAGGCCAAAGCGCAAACCGGCCACCATCAGCCGGCCGCTGCGGTGCATCGGGTCCTGCTCGGGCGGCCCCCAGCGCTCCAGCACTGCCTGGCGGTTGGCCTCGGGCAGGCGCTCGAAGGCGGCCTGGTAGTCGGCCAGGCTCAGGCTCTGGGCGCAGGGGCGCTGGTCGAGGTGGTCAAGGTCGTTGGTCACGCCGCCGAGCAGCTGGTGAATCAGTTGCGTGCCGCTGTCCGGCAAATCGGCCAGCGGATAGCCTTCGGTTTGCAACGCCTTGAGGATGTTCAGTGCGGCAGCGGGCGTGTCCAGGCCGACGCCGTTGCCAATGCGGCCGTCGCGGGTCGGGTAGTTGGCCAGCACCAGGGCCACGCGTTTCTGGGCATGTGGCAGGCGCGCCAGTTCGACCCAGCGGCGGGCCAGTTCGGCGACAAAGTCCATGCGCTCGGGGTGGGCGCGGTAGCACACCACGTCGGACTGGCTGCGCTCGCTGCGCCAGGCCATGTCCTTGAAACTGATCGGGCGGGTGATGATGCGCCCGTCCAGTTCGGGCAAAGCGATGTGCATGGCCAGGTCGCGCGCACCCAGCCCCTGTTCGCTGGCTTCCCAGCCGGGCTGGTTGTCCTGCGCGCAGATGGCCTGCAGCACCGGAATGTCGCGGCGGAACGGGCGCAGGTTGGGCCGTTCGGGGCTGGACAGGGCAAAACCGGTGGTATTGACCAGCACTTCGGCACCGACTTCGTCCAGCCAGGCCTCGACCTGCTCCAGGCAGGCGCTTTCCTTGAGGCTGGCCACGGCGATCGGCAATGGGTTCAAGCCAGCCGCCTGCAGGCGCTGGCAGAACACGTCGATGAACGCGGTGTTGGCCGCCTGCAAGTGGGAGCGGTAGAACAGCAGCGGCGCCACCGGGTAATCCGGGTGCCAGTGCGGGTACCAGTCCTCCAGCGCCACGCTGCCCTTGGCCGGGTGATACACGGCAGTGCGCGGCAAAGGTTGCGGCTCGTCCCAGGCATAATCGCGGCCCAGCCACTGGTTGGCCAGGCAGTTGTACAGGTTGATGGCATTGGCCTTGCCGCCTTGGCGCAAGTAGTGCCAGAGGCGCTCGGCCTGCTCACCCGTCACCGTGCCCAGGCGGGTCAGCTCCGGGTCCGGGCGGTCATCGCCCGGCACCAGAATCAGCTGCACGCCACGGGCGGCCAGCTCGACCAGTTGCTCGACGCCATAGCGCCAGTACCCGACGCCGCCGTGCAGCGACACCAGGATGACCTTGGCATGGCGCAGCACCTGGTCGACATACAGGTCGACCGAAGCGTGGTTCTGCACCTGCATCGGGTTGGCCAGGCGCAGGCTGGGGAAGCCTTCAGGCAATTGCTCGGCGGTATCGGCGAGCAATGCCAGGTGCGAATCGCCGCTGCAGAGAATCACCAGTTCGGCGGGTGTCTGGCCGAGATCGGCAATACTGTCGTCCGGCACGAAGCCGCCGGGCTGGGTCCGCAGCAAGTGCATGGGTCAGGCGCCCAAGGCCTGGCGCAGGCGCGCTTCCAGCTGGGCAGCATCGAGCTCCTGGCCGATCAGCACCAGGCGGGTGATGCGCGGCTCGTCGGCACGCCAGGCGCGGTCGAAGTGCTTGTCGAAACGGGTACCCACGCCTTGTACCAGCAGGCGCATCGGCTTGCCCGGGATGGCAGCGAAGCCTTTGGCGCGCAGGACGCCAAACTCCACCACCAGCTGGGTCAGGGCGTCGAGCAGCAGGCTTTCGTCAGCCTCGGGCAGGTCGATGGAGATGGAGTCGAAGGCGTCATGGTCATGGTCGTCATGATCATCGCCGTCGTGGTGCGAATCGTGGTGGGTACGGCGGCCATCGATGTGTGCCTCGGACTCGGCGCCCACGCCCAGCAGCACTTCCAGTGGCAGCTTGCCGCTGCTGGCCTCGACCACCTTGACTGCCGGCGGTAGTTCTTCGGCCACTTCGGCGCGGACCTTGGCCAGGCCTTCGGCGTCGATCAGGTCGGCCTTGTTCAGTACCACCAGGTCGGCGCTGGCCAGTTGGTCGGCGAACAGCTCGTGCAGTGGCGATTCGTGGTCCAGGTTAGGGTCGAGCTTGCGCTGGGCATCGACCTGGTCCGGGTAGGCGGCGAAGGTGCCGGCGGCCACGGCCGGGCTGTCGACCACGGTGATGACCGCGTCGACGGTGCAGGCGTTGCGGATTTCCGGCCACTGGAAGGCTTGCACCAGCGGTTTGGGCAGGGCCAGGCCGCTGGTTTCGATCAGGATGTGGTCCAGGTCGCCACGACGTGCCACCAGCTCGCGCATGACCGGGAAGAACTCTTCCTGCACGGTGCAGCACAGGCAGCCGTTGGCCAGTTCATAGACGCGGCCGCTGGCTTCTTCTTCGGTGCAACCGATGCTGCACTGCTTGAGGATTTCGCCGTCGATGCCCAGTTCGCCGAATTCGTTGACGATGACCGCAATGCGGCGGCCCTGGGCGTTGTCGAGCATGTGGCGCAGCAAGGTGGTCTTGCCCGAGCCGAGGAAGCCGGTGACGATGGTAACGGGGAGCTTGGCCAGTGTTTTCATGTCGCATTGCCCTTGGCAGAGTGGCGCGGGCATGCAGGACGACAGCCGCGGGCCAGGTCGGCCGGGCTTGTTCGCCACCGGATCACCCCGCCCGGTTGAAAGTCGAAAACGTTGCGAGGCAGGTCTCCTGGCTTGCACCGTTCCATCTCCCCGTTCAGTTGAACAGCGGGCTGGCGGGATGACGCCTTCCCGCGCGTTGGCGCAGTGGCTGTGTCGATCCGTTGTCGGTGCTTACAGTTGCGGGGGCAGCCGCGGCTTGTACCGCGTTCCCGTCTTAGCTTCGGCCTGGCCGAAGAACCTCGAAGTGGCAAGGCTACGCAGTGGCTGGCGGGTGGTCAACCATTGCTGCGGGCTGGCCGACCACAAGGGGTGCAACTGCGCTAAAGTGGCACCTTTGCCCACGGTCAAGGACGCCCCATGCCCCTCGCCCCCGCCATACCGGTACTGCGCATCTTCTCGGTCGACAAGGCCAAGGAGTTCTACCTCGATTTCCTCGGCTTCCGCCTGGACTGGGAGCACCGTTTCAGCCCGGACCTGCCCCTGTACATGCAAATTCACCGCGACGGCCTGATCCTGCACCTTTCCGAGCACCATGGTGATGCCTGCCCCGGCTCTACCGTGTTCGCCCGCACCGACGACCTGCGCGCGCTGGAGCGTGAACTGCAAGACAAGCAGTACGGCTATGCCCGGCCCGAGGCCGAGCGCCTGGACTGGGGCCTGCAGATGCAAGTGTGCGACCCGTTCGGCAACCGCCTGCGCTTTTGCCAGCAGATCGATGACGAGGCCAAGCCGTGAAGGCGCTGGGCAAACGCGAAATGGCCCGCCTGGAGCGCGAGCTGGTGGCGTGCCTGACCGACGCCTGCGAAACCGCGAAGGCCCAGATCGTCGGCTTCACCTGGCTCACCCACCGCCTTGACCCCGAGAACTTCCCAGCCAGCCTGCGGATCACCTGGGTGTTCGAGCACGAGGCCGACAAGGCTGCTGCCGTGGCGGGCGAAGCGAAAGCGCGCATGTTGGCGCTGACCCGGCAGGCGCTGGACCACGCCGGCATCCAGCTGGATCACCCTGCCTGGCATGTGCGCTTTGACAGTGAAGAGGCCTGCGCACACGGCCACGGTGGCGACTGGGCAAAGCGCTTGCAGAAGCAGCGCTGAGGCCAGCTGGCGGGCGGTGCTTTACCCGCCCCCGGCGGTTGGTTAGGCTACGCATTCCCCAATTACGAGGTGTTCGTCCAATGCGCCATTGATGCCGCCGTCCGTTTGACGGCCAGTCTTCAGCCTCCGGTTCACTCCGGAGATGTCGCGGCATTTGTGGAGTTGTGCATGACGAACACGTCAATCCTGACGCTGGACAGCGTCTCCCTGGCCTTGCCTGATGGCAGGCTGCTGTTCACCGACCTTAACGAAACCTTCGACCAACGCCACACCGGCCTGGTCGGGCGCAATGGCGTGGGCAAGAGCCTGCTTGGGCAGGTTCTTGCCGGCCAGCGTGAACCGAGCAGCGGCCATTGCCGGCGCCTTGGCCTTGTCCACCTGCTGAACCAGCAGGTAATCGAGCGCAGCGCCACGCTTGCCGACCTGGCCCAGGTGGGCTCGGTGGTTGCGGCGCTGGAGCGCATCGAGCACGGCAGCATCAACCCCCAGGATTTCGACACCGTTGGCGAGCGCTGGGATATCCGCGAGCAATTGCAAGTAGAGCTGCAGCGCCATGGCCTGGGTCAACTCGACTGGCGCCAGCCCGTACATAGCCTGAGCGGTGGCCAGGCCATGCGCGTGGCGCTCATTGGCGCATGGCTCAGCGATGCCGACTACCTGATCCTCGACGAACCGAGCAATCACCTGGACAACGACGCCCGTGCCCAGCTGCTTGGCATGATCGAGGACTGGGACCGGGGCTTGCTGGTGATCAGCCACGACCGCAGCCTGCTGGGGCACATGGCGCGCATCGTCGAATTATCCAGCCTGGGGTTGCAGGCCTATGGCGGCAACTACAGCTTCTATGCAGCCCAAAAAGCCAGCCAGGCAGCGCAGGCCGAGCAGCAACTTGCCCGACTGAAGCAGGAGCAGCAACGCCAGGCCCGTGAACTGCAGCGCCAGCGCGAAGAACTGGAACGCCATCAGGCAAGGGCCGGGCGGCAAGCCAGGCATGCCAACCAGGCCAAAATCCTGGTCGACCGCCAGCAGGAGCGCAGCCAGGCCACAGCGGGCAAGCAGCGCCGCGACCATCGCGATGCCCGGCAAGCCCTGCTGAGCCAAGTGCGGGACGCCGCCCGCGAGGTCGAGCAATCCAGTGCAATTACCTTGCATGCCCCCACGCCACAGCGTCATGCGGGCCGCGAAGTGCTGGCCGTGCAGGCACTTCGCTTGCCCCGAGGCACCCGCAAACCGCTTGACCTGCGCTTGTGCCAGGGCCAGCGGCTGGGCGTGGTCGGCGCCAATGGCAGTGGCAAGTCCACCCTGCTCAGGCTGCTGAGCGGAGCGTTACCGGCATCGCCCGACCAGTTACGCCTCAGTGGCGAGACTGCCCTGCTCGACCAGCACTGCAGCACGCTACCAGGCCACATCAGCGTGCTCGAACACCTGCGCCAGGCCAACCCGGTGCTGGCCCAGGGCGAATTGCGCAGCCGCCTGGCGCAACTGGGCCTGGATGCGGCCCGTATCGAACTGCCCAGCAGCCTGCTCAGCGGAGGCGAGCGGATGAAGGCCGCGCTGGCCGCCGTGCTGTACCGCGAGCGGCCACTCGACCTGTTGCTGCTGGACGAGCCCGGCAACCACCTGGACCTGCCATCACTGGCAGCCTTGGAGCACATGCTCGGGCGGTTTCGTGGGGCGCTGATGGTGGCGTCCCATGATGCGGTACTGCTGGAAAACCTGGCCCTGCATGGCTACCTGCACTTGTAGGAGCAGCCTTGTGCTGCGAAGAGGCCGGTACTGGCGACACAATTGCATCCAATGGACCGGCCTCTTCGCAGCACAAGGCTGCTCCTACAACGACCGCGGACCGAGAATAATGCATCGCAGGCTATCAATTCGTGACTGGCCGTTCCCGATCCGCGATGGATGTATTATGGTGACGTGGTGCGCATATAACAGCAGCCCGAGCGATCGGGCACTTGCAAGACAATGAGGGTGTCATGAGCAACGAAAGCATTAACTGGGACAAGCTGGGTTTCGACTACATCAAAACCGACAAACGCTACCTGTCCGTATGGCGCAATGGCGAGTGGGACAAGGGCACCCTGACCGACGACAACGTCCTGCACATCAGTGAAGGCTCCACGGCCCTGCACTACGGCCAGCAATGCTTCGAAGGCCTCAAGGCCTACCGTTGCAAGGACGGCTCGATCAACCTGTTCCGCCCGGACCAGAACGCCGCCCGCATGCAGCGCAGCTGCGCCCGCCTGCTGATGCCGCACGTGCCGACCGATGTGTTCATCGAAGCGTGCAAGCAAGTGGTCAAGGCCAACGAAAAGTTCGTGCCACCGCACGGCAAAGGCGCCCTGTACCTGCGCCCGTTCGTGATCGGCACCGGTGACAACATTGGCGTGCGCACCGCCCCCGAGTTCATCTTCTCGGTCTTCGCCATTCCGGTTGGCTCGTACTTCAAGGGCGGCATGAAGCCGCACAACTTCCAGATCTCCAGCTTCGACCGCGCCGCTCCACAAGGCACCGGCGCAGCCAAGGTCGGTGGCAACTACGCTGCCAGCCTGCAGCCAGGCGCTGAAGCCAAGAAGGCCAACTTCGCCGACGCCATCTACCTCGATCCGCTGACCCACACCAAGATCGAGGAAGTCGGTTCGGCCAACTTCTTCGGCATTACCGGCAACAACGAGTTCGTGACCCCGAAATCGGCCTCGGTGCTGCCAGGCATCACCCGCCTGTCGCTGATGGAACTGGCGCAATCGCGCCTGGGCCTGACCGTGATCGAAGGCGACGTCGAAATCAGCAAGCTGGACCGCTTCATCGAAGCCGGCGCTTGCGGTACCGCTGCGGTGATTACCCCGATCGGCGGTATCGAGTACAACGGCAAGCTGCACGTGTTCCACGACCTGGAAAAGGTCGGCCCGGTTACCCAGAAGCTCTACAACGAGCTGACCGGCATCCAGAGCGGTGATGTTGAAGCACCGGCAGGCTGGATCGTCAAGGTCGCCTGAGGCGCATCAGCTGTATGAAAACGGGGCATGCCAGCAATGGCATGCCCCGTTTTTTGTTGGACGACTCGAGAAAATGTGGGAGCGGCCTTGCGGCCCTTTCGCGACACAAGGCCGCTCCCACAGGAGAGTTATGCAAGGCGACGCTGCATCAGCAGGTGCCGGGCTTTGTCGAAGGCCCAGTTGTACAGCACGGTGTAGGGCAGAATGATCACGAAAAAACCCAGCTCCACCATGAACGCCTGCAGCAGCGAAATATCCAGCATCCACGCCGCCACCGGCAGGCACCACACCACCAGCCCAGCCTCGAAGCCCAGGCCGTGCACAAAGCGCGCACTGGCCTTCCAGTGGATGCGCTCAGTCTGCACCCAGCGATCGACCAGCGCGTTGTAGACCATGTTCCACAACATGGCGATCAGCGACAGGGTTACCGCCAGTGCCCCCGCCGTTGCCAGCGATTTGCCCATCACCCAGGACAACAGTGGCGCACACAGCAGTACAGCGAATACTTCGTAACCAACGGCGTGAACCAGGCGTTCGGTGAAAGAGACCGTTTTCATTGCAAATTCCATCCATTGCGTGAGTCGTGCTTCCTATTTTCTTTGATAGAACTGATACTCGCGACATAGCTACCATCGGTTTTATCAATACCATGCGCTACTCACCCGAAGCTCTGGTCGCCTTTGTTGAAGCAGCATCGCTAGGCTCTTTTTCTGCAGCGGCGCGCAAACTGCGCAAAAGCCAGTCCACGATCAGCATCGCCATCGCCAATTTCGAGGCCGATATCGGCTGCCCGCTGTTTGATCGCGGTGGCCGCCACCCCACGCTGAACGAAGCTGGCCGGCAGGTGCTGAGCCATGTCGAAGCGATCCTGGACGCCAGCGCCCAGCTGGATGCGCTGGCGGTCAGGCTGGGGCAGCACGTCGAGGCGCTGGTTTCGGTGGTGATGTCGGACAGCTACAGCGTCACCTTCCAGGGCGCGGTAATGGCCCGCTTCGCCCAGCACTACCCGCACACCGAATTGCGCTGCGGCCCGGCGGAAGACGCCGATGTGATCGACATGATCCAGCAGGGCCTGGCCCATGTCGGCATTCTAGCCACGCAGCCCAGCTACCCCGCCGACGTTGCCGTGGCGCGCTTGCCCGAGCAGGCGGAGTTCGGTGTGTATGTGGCCAGCGGGCACCCGTTGGCGGGCCTGAAAACGGTGCAAACGCAACACCTTGAAAACGCGCGGCAGCTCTACATCAAAACCTACGCCCCCAGCCTGCACCACGGCCGTGGCCAGGCCTGGTCGGCACCGGATTACCTCACCCTGCTGGAGTTTGCCGTGCGCGGGTTTGGCTGGGCCGAACTGCCCAGGGCGCTGGTGGCGCGGTTTGGCAATGAGCTGGTGGAGTTGCAGATAGCGGGTTACCCGCGCCGGGTGGATATGGATGTGGCCTGGTCGAGCCGGCGGGCGCTTGGGCCAGCGGGGCAATGGCTGGTACGGCAGATGCTGGGGCAGTAGGTCTTTACCTGCCAGCATTTGGGGCTGCTGCGCAGCCCATCGCGACACAAGGCCGCTCCTACAGGTACAGCGTTGGCCCGCTGGATTGCTTTCTCTTGTGGGAGCGGCCTTGCCGGGGCGCCGGACCGGTCGGAAAGGGGCGCAAAGCGCCCCCAGTTTTTCAAGCCAGCCCCGCTAGTGCGCCCTGACACAACAACCAGTACACCCAGCGACAAGCCTTCCCCCGCCCTGCCCCGTAGCCTGTCACCACGCGCCGCCCTGCCGCGGCACGCACCCAAAGCACAAGAACAAACGTTGGTGACCTATGCAGACAGTAGATCCGATCACCCTTGCGGTTGTCCGGGGTGCGCTGGAGACAGCGCAACGCGAAATGACCCTGACCCTGGAAAAGACCGGGCGCTCCAGTGTGTTCAACCTGGCCCACGACTATTCCAACTCGCTGTTCGACCACCTGCCGGAAATGATCCTGCAAGGCCAGGACATTCCCATCCACCTGGGCTCGCTGATCCCGGCCATGAAGTGCGTGGCCGGGTTCTTCGGCGACGACATCGCCGAAGGCGATGTGATCTACCACAACGACCCGGCTTACAAAGGCAGCCATATTCTCGACTGCTGCATGTACAAGCCGGTGTACTACAAGGGCGAACTGGTGTTCTGGACCGTGTGCAAAGGCCACCTGACCGACATCGGCGGCCCGGTACCGGCTGGTTATAACCCGGACGCCAAGGAGATCTACGCCGAAGGCCTGCGCATTCCTCCGGTCAAGCTGTGGGAAAAGGGCAAGCGCCGCGAAGACGTGATCAACTTCATGCTCACCAACATGCGCGCCCGCCCCTATCAGGAAGGCGACCTCAATGCCCAGTACGGCGCCTGCAAGGTCGGCGAGCGGCACTTGCTGGCGCTGCTGGACAAGTACGGCGTGGCGCAAGTACGTGCCTGCATTGCCGAGCTGAAGAACATGGCCGACCGGCACATGCGCGCGCTGTTGCGCGACGTGCCGGACGGTGACTACAGCGGCACCGCCGTGCTCGAAGATGCCGGCCACGGCCTGGGGGAACTGGCCATCACCGCCCATGTGAAGATTCGTGGCGACCAGGCCCACGTGCGTATCGACAGCCCGCCGCAGGTGCCCTACTTCATCAACTCCTACGAGGGCAACTCGGTGTCGGGCGTTTACCTGGGGCTGATGATGTTCGCCCAGGTGGCACCGCCCTACAACGAAGGCCTGTACCGCTGCGTCACGGTCGATGTCGGGCCCAGTGGAACCCTGTGCAACGCCGAAGAACCGGCGCCCCACGTCAACTGCACCACCACGCCGATGGAGACCCTGGCCGATGCCGTGCGCACCGCGCTGGAGCAAGCCTCACCACAGCGGGTAACGGCCTCCTGGGGGCACACCAGCGGCATCAACATCGCCGGCCACGACCCGCGCAACGGCAACAGCGAGTACGTGACGATGGTGCTGGCCTCGATCATTTCCGGTGCCGGTGCCAACCAGGTGATGGATGGCTGGCACGCCTGCGGTCCGCTGTGCTGCTTCGGGGCGCTGATGAGCGGCGACATCGAACTGCTTGAGCACGCCTATCCGGTGCTGATCCACCGCTACAGCCTGATGGCCGACAGTGGCGGCGCCGGTGAATTGCGCGGTGGTTCGGGCACCCGCCTGGAGATCGAACCGCTTGACCACGCCATGACCGTGGTCGGCTTCGGCGAGGGACGCCAACTGCCCACCGCGGGTGCCGCCGGGGCACGCAATGCCCTGCTCGAGCCCAAGCTGGGTCGGCTGATCCACCGCCACGCCGATGGCAGCGAAGACCATTACACGCAGAACCCGATGCTCACCCTGCAGCCCGGTGAACGCATCATCAACATCAACCCCGGTGGTGGTGGCTACGGCGACCCGCTGCGCCGTCCGGTCGCAGCAGTACTGGAGGATGTGCGCAACGGCCTGGTCTCGCCACAAGGGGCAGCCCTGGAGTATGGCGTGGTCCTCGATGACGATGGCCACCTCGACGACACCGCAACCCGCCTTGCCCGCGCCCCGCGCTGACCGGAGAACCATCATGCGTAATCAATATCGCCTGGGCATCGACGCCGGCGGCACGTTCACCGATTTCATCCTGGCCGACCGCGATGGCGGCGTGCAGCTGTTCAAGGCCCCGTCCACGCCGCAGGATGGCACCCTGGCCATTCGCGCCGGCCTGGCGCAGATCGCCGACGCCACCGGGCGCAGCCCGGCCGAGCTGATCGCCAACTGCGACCTGTGCATCAACGGCACCACGGTGGCCCTCAACGCGCTGATCGAGCGCACCGGGGTCAAGGTGGGCCTGCTGTGCACCGAAGGCCATGAGGACAGCCTGGAAATCCGCCTGGGTCACAAGGAAGAAGGCCACCGCTACGACGCCCATTACCCGCCGGCTCACATGCTTGCCCCGCGCCATCTGCGCCGCCCGGTTGGTGGCCGCATCCTCGGTGATGGCCGTGAGCACAGCCCGCTGGACGAGCGCGCCATTCATGACGCCATCGACTACTTCCGTGCCGAAGGCGTGCAGGCCGTGGCCATTTCCTTCCTGTGGTCGGTGCGCAACCCCAGCCACGAGCAGCGCGCCGCCGAGCTGGTACGGGCCGCCCTGCCCGGGGTGTTCGTCTGCACCGGCTGCGAGGTGTTCCCACAGATTCGCGAGTACACCCGCACCTCCACCACCGTGGTCAACGCCTACCTCAGCCCCGTGATGGCGCGCTATGTGGCGCGCATCGACAGCCTGTTCCAGGAGCTTGGCGCGCAGCAGCCAGTGCGCTATTTCCAGTCCAACGGTGGCCTGGCGCCCGGGCACCTGATGCGCGAGCGCGCCGTCAATGCGATCAACTCCGGCCCCGCCTCGGCGCCACAGGCGGGGCTGGCGGTGGCGAGGCCGTTCGGTATCGACAATGTCATTACCGTGGACATGGGCGGCACTTCGTTCGACATCACCCTGACCAACGCCGGGCGCACCAACTTCAGCAAGGACGTGGACTTCCTGCGCCAGCGCATCGGCGTGCCGATGATCCAGGTGGAAACCCTGGGTGCCGGCGGCGGCTCCATCGCCCACCTGGACGAGTTCGGCATGCTTCAGGTCGGCCCACGCAGCGCCGGTGCCATGCCTGGGCCGGTGTGCTATGGCAAAGGCGGTAGCGAACCCACGGTAACCGACGCCAACCTGGCCCTGGGCTACCTGCCCGACGGCGCGCTACTGGGCGGCAGCATCCGCCTGAACCGCCAGGCCGCACTGGACGCTATCCGCAGCAAGATTGCCGAACCGTTAGGTATCAGCGTGGAACGCGCAGCGTTCGGCATCACCACCCTGGTCAACCTGAACATGGTCAACGGCATTCGCCGCGTGTCCATCGAACGCGGCCACGACCCGCGCGACTTCGCCCTGATCGGCGCAGGTGGCGCAGCGGGCATGCACGTGGTGCGCCTGGCCGAGGAAATCGGCATGCAGACCGTGTTGATCCCCAAGGTGGCCTCAGGCTTGTGTGCATTCGGCCAGATCCTGTCCGATGTGCGCTACGACCAGCTCACCAGCCTGTCGATGCGGCTGGACGCCGGGCACGTGGACCTGGCGCAGCTTAACCAGGCACTTGCCGAGCTACGTCAACAAGGACTGGCAAACTTGCGTGAAGACGGTTTTGGCGACCAGGCCAGCAGCTGCCACTACACCCTGGAAATGCGCTACCTGGGGCAGATCCATGAATGCAGCGTGGAGCTGCAGCAGCATGCACTGGATGACGCGGGCCTGGCCGCACTGATCAGCCACTTTCACAGCCGCCACCAGACCCTGTATTCGTACAGCGAGCCCGACAGCCCGGTGGAGTTGGTGAACCTGGAGTGTTCAGTCATTGGTCACCTGCCGCGTCCGCCACAGCCCGAGTTGCAGGGCCCGGCCCAACCACCCGCGCCTGCCCCGGATGGTGTCCGGCCGATGCTGTTCAGTGCCGAGGGCGAATGGCAGCCCACGCCGGTGTTCAACGGCAACCGCCTGCTGCCGGGGCAGACCGTGCAGGGCCCCTGCGTAATCGAAGAAGACACCACCAACATCGTCCTGCCACCCGGCTGGCGGGCGCGCCTGGAGCCTTCGGCCACCTACCGGGTGACACGCGGGGCTTGATCAAACGGTCGGCGTGCGCCGATCATGGGCCTGAAGCCGCCCGGCAGCCTTGCGCTGCCGGGCGGTTTGCACAATAACAAGAGCTGCTTGAGTAGCTTGCCTGCAGTTCCTTTTTTCAATGCTGCCCTCTTTGAAAAAGGACCCACCATGCCCACAGAACTCTCGACCCATGGCTGGCCGCAGCCGGAACGCCAGGCGCGCTGGGCCGAAGCCATCAATGAAACCTATTTCCCGTTGAGCCTGGAGTTTGCCAGCGAGCAGCCATTCGATGGCCACCTGCAGCGCTGGAGCACGCCCAGTACGCCACTCAGCCTTTCACGCCTGCGCTCCAGCCCGCTGGGCTACTCGCGCAGCAAGGCGCACGTCGGCCAGGACCATGAGGCGTTCTACCTGGTGACGGTGCCGCGCAGCAGCGAAGTGCACTTCGAACAGGACGGTCACCCACTCAGTTGCAGCCCGGGGGGGTTCATCGTCGAGCGCGGCGATGCGCCTTACCGCTTCCATTACGGCACGCAGAACGACCTGTGGGTGCTCAAGCTGCCCGAGCGGGCACTCAAGGCCAACCTGCTGGGGCACAAACGCTACACCCGGCATTGCTTCGATGCCAGCCAAGGCCTGGGGCGCATCTTCGTAGAGCAACTGGACCTGTGCGCCCGCCATTTCGACGCAAGCCCCGCAGCTGCCCGTCATCTACTGCTGGAACAGGCTTCGGCCACACTGCTGCTGGCCCTGCAACAGGATGAGCGAGTACTGGGCAGCGAAGGCAACAACCTCAGCACCCTGCACCTGACTCGGGTCGAGCAGTATGTGCAGCAACATCTGGGCGACCCCGAACTGTCGCCACAAACCATCGCCAGCGCCTGCGGGCTGTCGTTGCGCTACCTGCACAAGCTGTTCGCGATTACGCCCTACACCCTTGGTGAGTGGGTGCGCCAACAGCGCCTGGAGGCCGTGCACCGCCAACTGCGCGACCCGCATTGCCACCTGGCCATTGGCGAGCTGGCATTCCGTTGGGGCTTTACCGACCAGGCGCAATTCACCCGGGCGTTTCGCCAGCACTATGGGTGCACGGCGCGAGAAGTCAGGGCTGCGCGATTGCAGTGATTTGCGGGCTTAATCCTCTGCCGCCACATCCACCACCTTCCAGCTGTCATCCGGGTCGAAGCGCTTCATCTCCTTGGCCAGCCTGTCGCCGTGCGGCCCGAGGTCTTTCTCGAACACCTGGCCATCATGGCTGATCATGAAGCTCATCACCCCGGTGTCGTCGTACTTGGCCGGCCAGGCGACCATGGCGAAGCCACGGCTCATCTGATTGCCGATCAGGTAGCTGTAGGCGCCACCCGGGGCGGACGGGCCTTGTGCGTCGAGGATGCGGAAGTGGTAGCCATACCAGTCGTCACCCACCACATCCTGGCCAAACAGCGGCCCCAGGGGGCTGACCTGGCCATCGCCGTCGTCATCCCAGTACAAGCCGTCATGCTTGCCAGGCTCACTGAAGATTTTTTGCGCGTACTCCAGCGCACCGTTGCCGTTATGGTCCTCGGCGGCGTAGTCCATTTGCGCATCGTGATAGGCCAGCAGCGACTGCAGAACACCCAGCTCGTTGCGGCCGATGCGCCGGGCGCGGATTTCGGCGCTGCCGGCCTTGAGGTCGAAGCGCCAGCCCTGGCTGCTTTTGGTCAACGGAATGGGCAATTTCCAGTGACCACTGCCCACCGCCAGGATGGCCTTGCCCTCGCCTGCCATGTCGATACTGTGTTGCGCGCGATACTGCTCCAGAAAAGTGTCCACATCGCTGCGCTGCACACCACCACGCGGGATATAGGTGCGCCAGTCATCACCCAGCAACTGGGCCAGGCGGGCTTCATCGGCCTTTTCCGTGCCCAGCGCCGCAACGAAGGACTCCACGGCCTTCTCCGGCGTTGGGAAGGCTTCCTGGGCAGCCGCCAGGGAAGCCCATGCCACGCATGCCGCAAGCAGCATGGCTGCAAATACTGGACGGTTCATCGACGGCCTCCTCCGCCGCGACGCATTGGCGCACTGGGCCGGGAGATCTGGTGGCCGGCGGCACGTGATGCACTGGGCCGCTGGGCAAACGACTGGCTGGTACGACCGCGGTCGGCCTGCATATTGGTGCGCGCGGGCGAGCGCACGCCGTCAAAGGCATTGTTACGCGCCCGGCCGCCGCTGTTGGCCGGCCGGTTCTGTGCCACCTGCCGGCCTTGGCCATTGCGTGTTTCCTGGCGACGGTCGGTTGCTCTGGCATTGTCGCCACGGGGTTGCATGCGGTTGCCGACCGAATTGCCGGCCTGCGCCTCGCGCATTTGCTGGCGTGCCTGGCGGTTGTCGGTGGCCGGCCGTTCGATACCTGCGCGGTCCATCGAGGCCCGGGCCTTGTCCCGAGCCTGCGCCCGCTGCGCGTCGTCGCCACGGAAGGCAGTACGCTGGGTGGCGCCGTCCAGTTGGCGGCCATACTGCTGGCGGCTGCGGGTATCGCGGTAAGGCACGCCTTCGCGATTCGCGGCATTGTGCTGCCATTTGTTCTGGTTGTTGGTGATGCGGTTGTTGGCGTTGATGTTGTTGTAACGGTTGACGTCGATGTCGATGTCATTGTTGCCCCAGTCGCAGTCGCCCCACAACGAGGCGACGATCGCCACACCGGTACCAAAGGCCAGGCCGGCCACCAGCGCGGAACCTGGGTAGTACATCGGCGGCGGCGGGTAGTACACGGGCGGTGAAGCCGGGTAGGCCCAGGTACCATAGGTGGTAGTCGGGTTGTAGCTGGGCACGTACACCACTTGCGGGTCGGCCGGCTGAATGATGATGGTGGATGGGGGGCTGCTGGCAGCCTGTGCTGCCGGGGCGGCCTGCACGGTCACGTTCTGGTACTGGTTGCTTTGCAGGTTGCCGGCCGCCTGTGCCTGGTGACGCAAGCGCTGCACCGCGCCCATGACATCGTCGGGCTGCGCCAGAAAGGCATCACCCAGGCGCTGCACCCACACCGGGTCCTGGCCCAGGGTCGCCAGCAGCTGCGGGAAGGCGACCAGCGCTTGCACGCTCGGGTCCCACGGCTGCTTCGCCACCTGTTTCACCGCATCATCGCCCGACGCCTTGGGGTTGGCCTTGGACCAGGTCACAGCTTCGTTCACCTGCCCCGGGTAAGTGGCCGCCATCAGTACCTGGGCCAGCAGCGGATCGGGGTACAACGCAACCGGCGCCAGCATCTGGTCCAGCTGCTCCTGGGTGAACACCGGGGTCTTGGCCGCAACCGTGTCGGTTTGCGGGGCCGGGTCGGGGGCTGGTACGTCTTGCGCCAGCGCCAGGCCGGGCGCCGCGTTCAGGCACATCAGCGCCGACAGCAAAGCAAACAATGGCATGCGCATCGCTTATCCCCAACAGGTCAGATCGCGTGGGTTAAGGGTAGCAATGGCGATGCTTTTGGCCACATGTGAGAGCGCAAACTTTTAGCACTGATGCTTGCGTCAATAGTGACTATCGAACAAGGCAATTTCTACTGATCGCGCAGGCTTAATAACCTAGCTCCATCGATTCGAACCTGGCGAATCCCCTGCATTCCGGAGCTGCTCGATGAACACCAAGGCCCGCCTCTTCCTCACTGCCCTGGCCGCAACCAGCATTGCTGTACTGGCAGGCTGTGCCAACCACCCTGAACTGCGTGCGTACAGCGCCGAAGAGACCCGCCAGCTGCAACTGGAAGCGTTGCAGCGCCGCGGCCTGTCCCTGGACGACTATGAGCAGCAACGGCGGGTGATCCAGCGTGCCGGCAACCTGCCCGTGGTGACCGAAGCCGCCGACGCAGACCGTTCGACCAAAGGCTGAGTGGGGCAGGCAAAGGTTCCCTCCTTCCACCTGCGCAGGTATCCTCTACCGCTCAACCGCAAGCCTTCCAGGATGGAGACCATGACCAGGCCCCTTCTGTTGCTGAGTGCTGCACTGTTGTTCAGCCCAGTGTTGATGGCCCAGCAGATAAAACGCGAACTGGGCGACTTCGACTTCACACTCGGCACCACACCCTCGCGCAGCATGGCCCAAGGCCTTATCTCACCCAGTGCCGTCGGCGCATTCCACGGTGGTCTCGATTTCAGCCACCCCAGTGGCTGGTACCTGGGCCAGTACGCCCCCAGCACGGGCGTCACCCCCAACTCGACCCTGCGCCTGGACAGCTACCTGGGCTACAAGCACCATTTCGACAGCAGCCTGGGCTATGAAGTGGGGTTGATCCATTACAGCCAGCCGACTATCGCAGGCCCCGACAGCTACGCCCTTTACGGTGGCATCTCGCTGTTGGGCAACCGCTTCGGCGGCGCGCTGCGCGACAACCCCGGCAACCGCACCGGCACCCTGTTCGCCGACTTTGGCCAACTACCGCTGTTTGATGCCGACCTGACCGTCAAGCTCGCCCATCATCGCCTGGGCACCCCTTTCACCATTGGCGACGGCAGCCAGGTGAATGCCTTTTCCGACTGGTCGCTGGAGCTGTCGCGGCCCTGGCTTGGCATCGACCTGAACCTGATCTACAGCAACTCCAATCTCAGTGGCGGCGGTTGCGACGCGTATTCGGGCATCAACACCTATTGCGACAGCGTGGTCACGCTCAAGGCCCAGCGCAGTTTCTTCTAGCGCCGTGGTGCCAGCGCAGGGCAATACCGCCCAGTGCTTCAGCTACAGCGCCGCCATAGCCTCGATTTCCACCAGCATGCCGTCCAGTGCCAGCCGGGGTACCGGGATCAGCGTGCAGGTCGGTTTCATGTTCGGGCCCCAGGCCCTGTCGGCCTCGGCCACCCATTGGCCCAGGCGCGTCTCGGAGTGCTCGACAATCAGCAGTGTCAGCTTGAACACCTGGGCCAGGTTGGCGCCTTTGGACGCCAAGGCCAGTTCAAGGTTGGCCAGCGCCTGGCGGGCCTGCTCGGCGAACAATGGCGACAACTGGCCGTTGCCGTCCTCCCCGCCCTGGCCGGCGATGAACAGCAGGCGGCTGTCAGCGCGCACTTCGGCAACATGGGAATAGGCATTGCCACTGGGGTCGTACAGGCCCTCTGTGTTGCTCAGCTGAAATGCAGTTGATTGGGTCACGACAAGCACTCACTCGGTTGGAAGAGTGGCGGAGTATCGGACCTGAAGTTAACTCGAGGTCAAGCGCAGGGTAGGACATTTCGCACAATGCATTGCCATGCTTGAACCACGCGTCTGTTTGCGCGATGGCCGTCAGGCAGTAGATTGCAAGACCCGGCATGGAGGCCTGTACGTCACAAGGAAAAGCGCATGAGCAAATATGATTTTCAGCTGGCCTATACCATCAAGCCGCACAACCCTGCCTACGATGAAGCCGATGCCGCGCAGGCACGCCTGCACCTGCGCGAGAAGCTCGGCCTGGACACCGTCGAGCAGATCGAAACCACCCTGCTCGGCATGATCACGCTTAAAAGCACCATCCTCGCAGACCGCAAGCGCGAAGCTGAAAAGCTGCTGCACGATTACATCCATGAAGCACTCAGGCAGCTGCAGGTGCTCTCGACCGTGAAATTCTACGGCTGCCTGATGGTTGACGGGCTGGGCCCAGCCATTCGCTTCGACATCCTGCCCAAATGAATATCGGTGGCATCAGGCGCCCCCGCGTCTGATGCCGGAAACCGTCATTTTTCCTGGAGGACCGCCCTGCCCTTCACCGCCCGCGGCCCGCGCCAGGCCCAGAACAACAACCCCGGGAAGGGTGCGTAGACGACGAATACGATCCACAGCATCTTGCGCTCGGCGCGCCGGTCACTGCCGATGATGTGCCAGATGGCCCAGATTTCCATCAGGATGACCAAGGCTGCGATGGTGATCCAGATCGTTCCTATTTCCATGAGCGCTCTCCCGTTTGGCATGTAATGCGTTGGGTTACCGATAGCGTTGAGGGTTCAGATTGATTTGACCAACAGTATGGCATCGCGAACCGTTGTAGGAGCGGCCTTGTGTCGCGATGGGGTGCGCAGCAGCCCCAGGATATTTGCCTTGCTGTAGATGGTAGGGGGCTGCTTTGCAGCCCATCGCGACACAAGGCCGCTCCTACAAGGGTCGGCGTCCTGCCGTCAATGCTGTGGGGCGCGCTCGAGCGCTGCCTTCAACGCCGCTGCATCGGCAAACGCCCGCTGGCTCACCAGCACGCCCTGTTCTAGCTGCAACCACTGAACTTGACCTTCCTGCCCGGGATAACGGCTGGCCACATCTCCCTCACGGTCGAGCAGCACCCGGTAGCTGTAATCGCGCATGGCGGGGATGGCGAACAGCTTGCTGATCAGCGCCGGCATGCGCTGGATGTCGGCAACGAACACTGCATCACGCGCCTCGAGGTAGCCCTTGGGTTGCTCGGCCAACGCCGCTTTGACCAACTTGGCGCCGTCCATGTCGCGGGCTACCAGCAGGATGTGCGTGCCGGTATCGAGGCTGTAGGCCTGGTCGTGCTGGTCGAGCAGCGTCCACGGGGCCAGTTTCTCGCCCGGTTCCAGGGCATTGGCCAGCAGCGGCAACAGGCAGAACAACAGGGCAACGGCGTACTTCATCAGGGGCGTCCTCAGTGACAGTGGGGCAACAGGGCGGCAAAAGGCCAAGCCAGACAGGTTGCCTGAACACGACCTGAAATACGACACAGCCACCCGGGACATTGTCTTTCCCCCGGCCACCCGCCACACTCTGCGGGCCAGCCAGGAAGCGGAGTCCAGAGTGCCCACGCCACGTCAGTTCAGCAAGAAGACCAGCACCAGCAACATGCTGCGGCTGAAATCCACCAGCGCCAATGCCCAGGCCCCCTATCGGGTTGATTTCGTCCTGCTCGAACACTTCTCGATGGCCAGCTTCACCGTGGCCATGGACGTGCTGGTCACGGCCAACCTGCTGCGCGGCGACAGTTTCCAGTTCACCCCGCTGTCGATGGATGGCGACCGGGTCACCAGCGACCTGGGGTTGGAACTGGTGGCCACCGAGCTGTCCGCCGGGGCGCTGAAAGAACTGGACTTGCTGGTGATCTGCGGCGGTTTGCGCACCCCACTGAAGTACCCTGAACTCGATCGCCTGCTGGACGACTGCGCCGCCCACGGCATGGCCCTGGGTGGCCTGTGGAACGGTGCCTGGTTCCTTGGCCGCGCCGGGGTGCTGGACGACTATGGCTGCAGTATCCACCCCGAGCAGCGCGCCAGCCTGTCCGAGCGCAGCCCGCAAACCCGCATCACCCCGGCCAGCTTCACCCTCGACCGCGACCGCCTCAGCGCCGCCAGCCCCAATGGCGCCATGGAGCTGATGCTGGGCCTGGTGCGCCGGCTGTATGGCGACGGGCTGGCCGAAGGCGTGGAGGAAATCCTGTCGTTCTCCGGGGCCCGCTACCGCCAGGTCGGCCCGGGGGCGAAGAAGTCCATGAGCCTGCACCTGCGCACCATCGTCGAGCTGATGGAGAACAACCTGGAGGAAACCCTCAGCCTCGACCAACTGGCCGCCTACAGCGGGCGCTCACGCCGGCAGATCGACCGCCTGTTCCAGGCGCAGCTGGGCACCTCGCCACGGCGCTACTACATGGAACTGCGCATCACCAAAAGCCGCCGGCTGCTGCAGTACTCCGACCTGTCGGTGATGGAAGTGGCAGTGGCTTGCGGGTTTGTTTCGGTATCGCACTTCAGCAAGTGCTATGCGGCGTACTTCGGCTACCCGCCGTCGCGCGAGCAACGGCTGGGCGAGTGAGTGGGAAAAACTCAGATTTAACCCCTTCCTTGTAGGGCGTTTCCCCGCCCAGAACTTCGCATTAAAGCTGATTAATGTGCTGCCAGGGCCGGCCCTTTCGCGGGCATGCCCGCTCCCACAGGATCACCACAGCCCGCAAGGTTTGCACAGGACCTGTGGGAGCGGGCGAGCCCGCGAAGGGGCCGGCCCAGGCAGTCGAGAGTTTTCAGGGGATTGAACAATGACATGGGCCGCTCTCTACCTAAGCGCTATGGCCAAGGCGCTGATGGATGATGCTGAGTTGGGCATGAAGCAGTGAGGGCTTACCTTCAGGGTGTGAGAAGGCTGCAAGGTGTTCGCCGCAGCAGTTTCTGCGCCTGTTAAACCGAGCTCCACCCACGCGGCGCTCGGTTTCATGGGCGCCGAATACCTACCGCCCTACTCAGGCGCGGATATAGCGCAACACGGCGTCACAGATCATGGCTTTGTGGCGCAGCTTGACCTGGTCGTCAGACAGGTCGATCTGGAAGATCTCGCCAAAGGTATGGCGGTTCGACACCCGGTAGAAGCAGAACGAGCTCATCAGCATGTGCAGGTCGATCACCTCGATGCCGGCGCGGAATACGCCTTCCTCCACGCCACGGTGCAGGGTGTTGCCCAGGGCTTCGAGCACCAGGCTGCTCATTTCGCGGATCGCCGGCGACTGCTTGACGTACTCGCCATAATGGATGTTTTCGGTGCAGATGATCCGCACGAAATCGACGTTGCGGTCATGGTGATCGAAGGTGAACTCGACCAGCCGGCGTATCGCCTGCTCAGCCGGCAACGACTCCAGGTCCAGGCTTTGCTCGGTCTTGCGGATGTCGCCGTACAACTTCACCAGGCACTCGCAGTACAGCTGTTCCTTGCTGCCGAAGTAGTAGTAGATCATGCGTTTGGAGGTAGCGGTGCGCTCGGCGATGGCGTCGACGCGCGCGCCGGCCAGCCCTTGCTGGACGAACTCGTTGATGGCTGCCTGGAGGATGTCCTCGCGGGTTTTCTCGGGGTTGTTCTTGCGCGTTTTGCGCCCCCCTTCGGTTTCAGGCTGGCCAAGGCTGACTACGGAATCACTCATACCCACTCACAGGCTATTTATTGGAATACGGGGGATTATCCGCGAGCGCAGCCATGCAGGGAAGCACGCTGTTGGTCGGGTAGCCATAATGCATTGCGGCTGGCCGGCCTTGATATCGCGCCGTGCAACCCGCTAGCCTGCCTGCCCCTGCCCTGGATGGACCCTGCCTCATGCAACCGCGCGACCTCGCCGCCTACCTGTTCCTGGCCATCGCCTGGGGCTTTTCGTTCCTGGTGTTGCTCAAGGTGGTGCATGCCTTCGGCTGGGTGGGCGCGGTCAGCCTGCGTGCACTGATTGCCAGCGGCACCCTGGCGGCCCTCGCAGCCCTGCTGGGCCGCCCGCTGCGCCTGCGCCCGCTGCTGGTACCCTTGCTGGTGGTGGGCGCGACCACGGTGGCCGGGCAACTGATCGGCATGTCGTACGCCACCCCACGCATCGGCACGGCGATGGCGGCGATTTTTGTCGCCACCATTCCGCTGTTCTCGATGCTGATCGGGCGGGTCTGGGGGCTGGAGAAAATAACCCCGCAAAGCCTGGCCGGGCTGCTGCTGGGCATTGTCGGCATCGCCATACTGGTCGGCTTTCCGGCCAGGCCGGTCGATGACGATTTCATCCACGGCTGCATCGCCTCGCTGTTGGGTGCCATCAGCGCCGCCTACGGCAGCAATTACGCCAGCCTGCACCTGCGCGGCCAGGACCCGTGGACGGTCACCGGCGGTGCGTTTCTGGCGGGCGGGCTGCTGACTTTGCCGCTGTTGCTGGTGGTACCGGTGCCCAGCGTGCCACAAGCAGGCGACTGGCTTTACCTGCTGATCAGCGGCGCCGTGATGAGCGCCACCACCTACGTGTTGTACTTCGGCCTGGTGGCACGGATCGGCGCCACCCGCGCCATCAGCGTGGAATTCGTGGTCACGCTGGTGGCGGTGCTGGTGGGTGCGCTGTTTCTCAATGAAGCCCTCAGCCTGTTGCAGGCGGCGGGTGGCCTGGTGATTCTGCTTGGCTGCATGCTGGTGCTGGGCCTGCTGCCAGGGCGCAAGCAGCGCCTGCCGAGCTAGCGCTGGGCGGTGTCGCGCGCCGGTGGCGGGGTCAGTTGCAGCACGCGATTGCGCCCGCCTTCGGCCAGCAGGTAACCGCCCTTGCCGTCCGCCACGATCGACTGCGGCGCCTTGAGGAAGGTCAGCATGGTGTGCTGGACGCCGTCAGCATCGATTAGCAACAAGCGTGCGCGGTGGGTGTTGTCTTCGCTGATCCACAGGCCACGCTGGTCGCAGAACAGGAAGGTCGGGTTGCGCAGGCCATCAACCACCACCGGGTCCTTGCCATCGTCAGACAGGGCGCGAACCTTGCCGTTGGCTTTCTCGGTGTACAGCAAGCGGCCGTCGTTACAACGGGTGAGGCCTTCGGTTTCGGTCAGGCCGGAGCGCAGCACATCAAGCTGGCCGCTGGCCCAGTCATAACGCATCAGGCGGCCATTGCCCTTGCGGTCCTCGATGGCATACAGGTGGTCGCCGTCATTCCACAGGCCCTGCACGCTTTCACCGTCGAACAGATGGGTAACCTGGCCATCGCGGGCCAGGCTTACAGGCGCCTGGCCGCCTTCCTGGCTGAACACCCATCCGCCTTGTGCCGCGACCATACCATCGGGCTTGGACAGATTGTCGACCACCACGACACGTTCGCCGGTCGCGGTGATCTTGAGGATGCTGCCAAGGCCATCGTCCAGCTCGCGGCTGACCAGCAGGCTGCCATCCGCTTGCGGCAACAGCGATGCGGCCTTGGCCACATCACGATGCAGCACCTCGACACCCCAACCAGTGGCAGCCTGGACCGGGTAGAAACTCTGCCAGGCGAAGAAACCCAAGGTGGCGGTGAGCACGCCGGTAGTGGCGGTCAGGGCGATGCGGGTGCTGCGCTTGCGCAGGAATTGCGGCATGTAGGGCTCCTTGGGAATGCCGGGGATGCTAGCAAGCGGATGTGAAAAAAATGTCGAAAGAATGCAAACCGTTACAAAACAAAAGGATATAAAAATAACAAAACAATCTAACGAAACGGAATATAAAAATTGAAAGCCAATCGCCACCTCCTTAGTCTGGGCGCATCGCTTCCCACCCGGTTTCAAGGAGCAACCCCATGCCAATCCGTGCCTTCTCCCCCCTGCGCCGCCTGCTGATCGGCGGTCTGCTGGCCAGTGTCGCCAGCGCCCTGCTGCCCTGGTCCGAAGCCCTGGCCGACGACGCCAAGACCCTGCGCATCGGTTACCAGAAGTTCAACAGCATCAACATCCTCAAAGGCAGCGGAGCCCTGGAAAAGGCCCTGGCCCCGCAAGGCGTGAAGGTCAGCTGGCACGAATTTGCCGCCGGACCGCAGTTGCTCGAAGCCCTGAGCACCGGCGCCATCGACCTTGGCCACGCCGCCGACGCCCCATCGGTGTTCGCCCAGGCCGCCGGCAAACCGGTGGTGTACCTGGCCGCCGAGCAGCCCTACCCACGTGGTATCGGCCTGGTGGTGCGCGAGCAGGACCATGTGGCCGGCGTGCAGGACCTGAAAGGCAAACGCGTAGCCACCGGCCGAGGCTGGAACGCCCAGTACCTGCTGGCCGTCGCGCTGGAACAGGCCGGCCTGAGTTACCAGGACATCACCCCCGCCTACGTCAACAATGCCGCCGATGCCGTGGCCGCCCTGCAGTCGGGTAGCGTGCAGGCCGTGACCCTGTGGGACCCGTTCCTCGCCGCAGCAGAAAGCCAGCCAGGCCTGAAAAACCTGCGTGACGGCAGCGGCCTGTCCAACAACCGCACCTTCTACCTGTCCACCGCCAGCTATGCCGACCAGCACCGTGCGCTGCTGAAAACCTTCTTTACCGAGCTGGGCAAGGTCAGCCAGTGGGCCAACGCCAAGCCCGCAGAAGTCGCAGCACTGCTGGCCCCGCAGCTAGGCATCAACGCCAACGTGCTGGAAGTGGCCAGCGAGCGCCGTAACTACAACGCCGTGGCCATCACCCCGCAGATTGTCGCCGAACAACAGAAACTGGCTGACACCTTCCAGGGCCTGGGCCTGATTCCACACAAGTTGCAGGTGGCCGACGCGGTTTACCCGGCATCCGTGTTGCCTTGAGCGGAGCGCACCTGACATGCCCCGCCCGATCCGCTTCAACGCGTTCAGCATGAACGCCGCCAGCCATCAGTCCCCTGGCCTGTGGCGCCACCCACGCAATACCAGCGTGGCCTTCAACCGCCTGAGCTACTGGACCGACCTGGCCCGCTTGCTGGAACGCGGGCTGTTCGACGCCCTGTTCATTGCCGATGTGCTGGGCATCTACGACGTCTACCAGGGCGGCCCTGAAGCCGCCCTGCGCGGTGGCGTGCAGGTACCGGTCAACGACCCGCTGCTGCTGGTGCCGGCCATGGCCGGGGTCACCGAGCATCTGGGGTTTGGCGTCACCTTCTCGCTCACCTATGAGCACCCCTACCCCTTCGCCCGGCGTATGTCCACACTCGACCACCTGAGCAATGGCCGGGTCGGCTGGAACATCGTCACCGGCTACCTCGACAGCGCCGCCCGCAACCTCGGCCTGGCGCGCCAGCTGGGCCACGACCAGCGTTACGACCTGGCCGAGGAATACCTGCAGGTGCTGTACAAGCTGTGGGAGAAGAGCTGGGACGACGACGCGGTGCTGCTGGAGCGCGACAGCGGGCGCTACATCGAGCCAACCCGGGTGCACCCGATCAACCATGTGGGCGAGCACTTCCAGGTGCCCGGCATGCACCTGTGCCAGCCGTCACCGCAGCGCACGCCGGTGCTGTTCCAGGCCGGCGCTTCGGCACGCGGCCAGCAGTTTGCCGCACGCCACGCCGAATGCGTGTTCATCAGCGGCCCGACCCCGACCGTGTTGCGCCGCTACGCCGACGGCATCCGCCAGGCCAGCGAGGCCGCCGGGCGAGGTCGTGATGAAGTGCTGATCTATGCCCAGGCGCTGTTGATCGTTGCCCCTACCCGCGAAGAAGCCGAGGCCCGCTTCGCCGAATACCGTCGCTACGTCGACCTGGACGCTGCCCTGGCGCTGCTGTCGGGCTGGACCGGCATCGACTTTGCCGGCCTCGACCCCGATGCGCCGATCGAATACGTCGAAAACGACGCCGGCCGCGCAGCCCTGGCCGCGTTTACCGCCGCCGACCCGAACCGCCGCTGGACCGTACGCGAGGCCGCCGAGTTCGTTGGCCTGGGTGGTCGTGGCCCGGTCCTGGTAGGCGCCGCCAGCGAGGTCGCCGACCAGCTGGAAAGCTGGCTGGACCAAACCGGTATCGACGGTTTCAACCTGACCTACGCCGTGCAGCCGGACGACCTGGCCAATGTGGTCGAGTTGCTGGTGCCCGAGCTGCAACGCCGTGGCCGCTACCCGTCGAGCTACACCGAAGGCACCCTGCGCCACAAACTGTTCGGCCAAGGCGATCGACTGCCGGAACAGCACGCCGGGCGCCAGGTCGACATTCAGCGATCAAATACCGGGTATTCCAACATTTAATTTGTGGATGGCGCGCGCTCGACCCTATTCTGTTGCCACATCCCCTGCGCCGCACCGGCCGGTGCGGTTCACGGCACGGGGAGAGAACAACAAGTCGAGATTGTCCATGTCGAACCATTCGTACTTCGCCCCCCACGGTGGGCACCCAGCTCAAACCGAGCTGCTGACTGACCGTGCCATGTTCACCGAAGCCTATGCCGTCATCCCCAAGGGCGTGATGCGTGACATCGTCACCAGCCACCTGCCGTTCTGGGACAAGATGCGCATGTGGGTCATCGCCCGCCCGCTGACCGGTTTTGCCGAAACCTTCTCCCAGTACATCGTCGAGCTGGCCCCGGAAGGCGGCAGCGAGCGCCCTGAGCTGGACCCTAATGCAGAAGCCGTGGTGTTCATCGTCGAAGGCGAGCTGGACATCACCGTTGAAGGCAAGCACCACACCCTGGTACCGGGCGGCTACGCCTTCCTGGCCCCGGGCGCCGAGTGGAGCCTGCGCAACAACAGCAAGTCCAACGTCACCTTCCACTGGCTGCGCAAGCACTACCAGAAGGTTGAAGGCCTGGACGTACCGGAGTCGTTCGTCACCCACCGCGACAACGCCACCGTCATCGAGATGCCGGGCACCGAAGGCCGCTGGAAAACCACCCGTTTCGTCGACATGGCCGACATGCGCCACGACATGCACGTGAACATCGTCACCTTCCAGCCGGGCGGCGTGATCCCGTTCGCGGAAACCCACGTGATGGAACACGGCCTGTACGTGCTGGAAGGCAAGGCGGTATACCGCCTGAACCAGGACTGGGTCGAAGTGGAAGCCGGCGACTTCATGTGGCTGCGCGCCTTCTGCCCGCAAGCCTGCTACGCCGGCGGCCCAGGCAACTTCAGCTACCTGCTGTACAAAGACGTGAACCGTCACGTGCACCTGACGCTGAACCCTAAGCGTTAACACATCGGGGGCTGTGGGCCCCCATCCTCGAAAGGCCGGCATACACAGTGCGCTGTGGATGTCGGCCTTTTTGCATATGCAGCAACTTTCAGACCTCTCCTCCTGCCGCTCACCGTTCGTGCAAGCACTCACGCCTTCATCCCCCGCACTCATTCCTCATCTAATTCCCCTTCAATAAAATTGTTTAAATACATAGTTACCATGCAGGAACTTTCTTACAGATACTTCTGATTTTCGAGCCCACCCAAAAATCTTGCCCCTTATGCGTTTATGCTCTCATTTCGTCTTGCTGCCCAGCCCTCGAACAGAGCGGCTTCTCACAACCTAAAGTCCGGAGGTACGTACTGAACACTGCATCGCGTTAACACTGCGAATGTAACTTTTCACTTAATAAAAAACTGTTACAGATATTCGCCCTACACAGCATGAGGTGAGTCCTTAGCGAATAATCACGGACTTCGCACTACCGCCTTTAGTGAACTTATGCCGTACGTTCTACAAATGGATCTGGTTCTACAAACCTGCCCGAAGGATTCAACAGCGGGAGAACATATGATTAGCTCAAGTGATATGCGTTCTATCTTCAGCATCCTCACAGGGTGGGGGCTGTAAACATGAATGCACAAGACAAGAAAGTAATCGAAGAACGCGAAGTCGCCCTCGTCCCGTTGAACAATCTGGTCGCTGAAGACCTGGGCCAAGGCGAAAAGATCGTCAACGAGTGGCTACTGGACCTCAGCGGCAATCAGATCGACCTCGCCACCGTCAAGGCCTGGGCCGGCGCGGTGCCAGTGGTCGGCAACATCGTCGCCCTGTTCGATGCCCTGGGCGACATCATCCACCTGACCAAGACCGGCTCCAGTGACCCGCTGGACTGGGTCAGCCTGGGCATCAACCTGATCGGTGTGGTCACCCTCCCTTTGGGGCCTGCTGGACAGGGCCGGCGCGGTCATCAGCACCGCAGCCGGGGCGCTTCAGTACGGCGCGACCGAGGGCTACAAAGCGGCAGCGAGCAACACTGGCCTGGTTGTAAAACTTGTTCAGCCACACATCAAAGTGCTCAAGGGCCTGGCCGTGCTGATCCGGCAAATGCTCACCGCGCTGGCCAACCCGGCCACACAAAACAGCATTGCCTGGCTGCTCGCCCAGCTCAACGCTGGCCTGCGCAAGCGCAAACCCGCGCGCCGGCTCTCGGTCAACACCCCGGCGCACGGCTCGGGCGTGGCGAAGCAAAAAGGCACCGCAAGCAGCGTGGAAGCCACCCACAA
>NZ_JENB01000038.1 GCF_000708715.2 Pseudomonas putida W15Oct28
GTCGGAAACCCGCGCCATCGCGCCATCGCGTTAGCGGGCTGGCGGGCTGGCGGGCTGGCGGGCTGGCGGGCTGGCGGGCTGGCCACCAGGTTGCTGAAATTTCAATGATTGAAAATCTATCGCACGGCTGCATGAGAGCAGATTCTTGCCGGTGCGGTAAGGATAAGGTTCGGTGTTCAAGAAGCTGCACAATTCACCCCGGTTCACCTGATTCACCAGTTCACTAAGCTGGGCGCCCTGCCGCTAACAAAGAGCCGCGGGTTTCCTGCCCCGTATGCTGCCCAGACTCCCAGGGTCCCCCGGCTGGTTTCAGAAAATGGGAGATCGGGACTACCTCTACCGCTGAAGGCTTGAACATATAGGGGCAGGGGGTTCCTAGCTAGCCAACTCTATCCAGCGGTGTAACAGGTGTAATCCGTGTAACAAGAGCTACTAATCTATTGATTTTAAAGGCCGAAAGCATAGTTACACGCTAGTTTGTCCGCTCGTGCCTAGCAGTGTAACGGTCGGATCGGTGTAACCGCCGACAATGAGGTTCTGTGACTGAGCACTGACAATAGATCGTTACCATTCTATTTTCCGTGAACACCACGGCACGCGGGCATGTAAGCTGTTCAGGAGGCCCACTGCCTACTCTCTCAGGATCGTTCGCGATTCATCACCAATCCTGACAGAGAGCACCATGACTACATCTATCCGCCGAGCAACATCCCTTCGCCCTGGACAGTTCAGGCACCTGATCCGCGTAGCATCCGTGACTAGCCGCTTACCAGAGCGCGACGTGATGCTTTTGTGGCTCACACACACGACGGGCATGCGCGTCACCGAGCTGGCCTTACTAGAGGTCGCAGACGTTCTGTATCCCAGCGGTGCCATCAAACCCGAAGTGTATCTACGCGCAGAAATCACCAAGGGCTGCCGACCGCGCAATGTGTACCTTACCCATCCACGATGCCTTTCCGCCCTGGAAGGCTGGATCGCCGTTCGCTTGCGGCGCCGCTGGGGCATTTCCGGTGCTGACGAATACCGGGGGCTGCGCCCAAGCTCAAAGCTGGTCACCACACACAAGGGCCAGGCCTTTGAGCTGGCGTTCAAGCATCGTGAGCTGAGCACCGGGCCTCAGGTGCACCAGGCTTGTGATTCGCCGCAACAAACGATCAGCAGGCTCTATCGGCAGGCTGGTATCAAACAAGGTTCGTCTCACAGCGGCAGGCGTTCTCTTGCTGCAAAAGTCTTGGCCGCGACCGGAGACGTGGAGACGTGGAGACGTGGAGACGTGGAGACGTGGAGACGTGGAGACAGTACAGACGATCCTCAGACATCCGAAGCTTGACCACAGCAAACCCTACTTGAACGTTGATCGGGTCGTAATCAGGCGAGCTTTTGAGATCGCACTTTAGGTTGCTAATTATTCGCAACGCTTGGGAAAGGGATGGTATATTTTTGGCAATCTAACCGGCAAAAATTATTGCCGAAAAAAGGTATCGCCCTTTATCTATAAGGGCTCACGTCAGGTAGTTAAACGGCAAATGTCATTCACACCGTTCATTCTTCAAGACACGGCCCCCGAGGAGCTTCAGGACCAGATCGTCAAGGTCATGCTTCTCGATGCCGAACTCAACGCCAAGATCCCGCGCCCGCTGCTCGTGCCGATGACCAACCTGCTGCGCGTGGTGAACTCTTACTACTCCAATAAAATCGAGGGCAACTCCACGGTACCGGCAGACATCCTCCGGGCCGAGCAGGCCCAGGACGCGCCGCGAGAGGTCAAAGCTAGCAAGGACTTTTTGGAGATCAAGCGCCATATTGAAGCCCAGCGCCGCCTCACCGATGACCCAATCGACCCGGTTGCGGTCTGCACTCGGGACACCATCTCTCGCCTGCACCGCGAGTTCTACGTCGGTGCGCCCGAGGAAATGCTGGATATCCAGCTGAACGACAAGGGCGACGTGGTCCGCATGGTGCCTGGCGTATTCCGCGAGTACGGCGTCCGCGTCGGCCACCACACCCCGCCGACCGTCGAGCAGATGCAGGGCCACCTCGCCCAGTTCGAGCGCGTGTACCGGCTGGACTGGATCCATGGCCTGTCGAAGTTCCTCGCCGCCGCTGCGTCGCACCACCGGCTGATGTGGATTCACCCCTTCATGGATGGCAACGGCCGCACAGGGCGTCTATTCACCGACCAGTACCTCAAGGCCGCCGGATTCGGCGGTTATGGGCTGTGGTCGATGAGCCGTGGCTTCGCTCGCAACACCGCCGCGTACTACGACATGCTCAATGCAGCCGACCATCCCCGCAAAGGTGATCACGAGGACGGTCGGGGCATCCTGTCGGATAGTGGCCTGCTACGCTGGACCCGGTACTTCACCGAGACCGCGCTGGACCAGGTGCAGTATTTCAGCACACAGCTGGACCCGGATCAGCTCAGCAAGCGGATCGATGTGTACTTTGAGATGCGCAGCCGTGGCGCGCTTTCGGACGGCAAGGGCAACCCCCTACCCGAGCTGCGGATCGAGGCCCGGCACGTCTACAAGACGCTGCTGTACATGGGCGACCAGCCGCGAGCCGAGCTGCAGGCCAGCCTTGGCGTCGGTGAGCGCACAACCCGGGGCCTGTTGAGTCAGATGTCAAAAGAGGGCTTGATCACCCTCGACGGCCGCAAGCCGGTATCTCTGAACCTCTCGCGACACTCAATCGAGTTTCTGTTCCCCTACCTCTGGTAGGGTGCGGAATAACTGATCCAAATTAAGGGCAAAAATCCACATGTCTCAACCCCAACACGCAGCACACCCCGGGGACTGCACATTTCTTGGCACCCTGGGGCGATTCGACCTTTATTTGGGCCCTCAAGGGCTCCCAGTTTCAGTTGTGATCGCACGATGGGGAAATGGTGCCAATTTTTACCAGTGGCCGGTTGATCGTGAGCCGCGGTCGACTGTGCACCTTGAGGCTTTCGACCATGCCGTAAGCCTTGCGCGCAAGAAGGGCTACTTGGACTGATGCGGCTGATCGGCTGTGAGCATCACAGGCCAGCAAGCGCGTAGTGCTGAGGCCGTAGCAGCAGGGGAAATTTTTGAGCTTGCGAAATCGAAGAGGGAGCTTAGATGCGGGTTATCGGATGGATACTACGGGTGTTGGCGTGCGTATGGCTCTTATCTGGAGGGCTGCGTGTTGTGCTTGCATTCGTGGGGGCGAGAGCGCTTGGGCCAGGTAATCACTTGTTGATGGGGACTATCACCCTGGTTCTCGCGGTTGTGACTTTCTGGGCAAGCGGCAAGCTGTTAGATCGAGCAGACAAAGCAAAACAGGCAGTCCAGCGCAGAACGGAATAGTAGGGGAAAACGCTCATCTGCACCCAAGCCCCGGCCTAAAAACCGGGCCGAGGACGTAGAAGTGTCGTTTCCCCATAGGCAGGAGTTTCAAGATGCAGCACGTAGGCGATTTGATTGTTACCGATACCCAAGAGACTTCTGGTCAAGTTACTGGCACCACTTACGTGCGCGCTGGAGGGGTTTTGATTGCCCGTGGACAGCTATCAGGCGGGTTAATTATCGAAGCTGGCGGCCACGCCATCGTTCATGGCCTGGTTTCTCGCAACGTGTTGAATCAGGGGTCACTTGAACTGCTAGGCCAGGTTTCAGGCAAGGTAATTGGGAATCCGCCGATCAACCCAGTAAAGCCGGTCCAAATCGTCGGTAATGATCTTGAAGTTCCGTGTCGCGGCAAGACCACCTCATGGACGTACACCGTCTAGCTCGAGGAAAACGCTTAGCTGTACCCTTAAGCCCTGGCCTAGTAATCCGGGGCCAAATGAGTATAAGGGCGCCCATTTAGCGTCCTAGCATGGGAGAGAACATCGTGACGGACTACTTCAGTGATCGCGAGAGCGGGCCTGTTCCTCGTATAGATCAGGAGATATCGCCGGTTGCTTGGGCCGGTATTGTGGCTGTGGTTCAGGCATATATAGCCAATGGTGGTTTTGGCTTCCGCTTTCCGGTGAATTGTCCCGATGGAGCCGCCCCTTATGGCACTGATGAGAAAGCCCTAGGGGCCAATGTGAGGGCCTTGATGCCAGGCTTAGAATGGCCGCTTCAAACTACTCAGACAGATCCTGATTTTAGCTTTGCGCCCCCAATTCCAATGGCTCCAGCAACACTGCTAATTCTGGATTTCGTAGAGTATGTGCATGCTGTGGTAGCGAAGCCTTTTGTAGTCAAATATCACGATTATCACAACCATAATCACTTGGCTTTTAATAAAAGTGAAGGTCAGCTTGAGTTCATGGTGGACGTTAACAGTGTATTTGCACGATGCGGAGTAGCCTACGAGTTGCAATCCGATGGGCGAGTCGTACGTCTATTGCCTCTGATTTTGCGTGAGACGCTTAGTAGAGTAGTCTTCCGAACAGGGGATAAGATCTTGGATAATGGTCTCGAAGAATCTCGTGCGAAGTTTTCCTCACCAGATCCAATCATTCGCCGGGAAGCACTTGAGCGCTTATGGGACGCATTTGAACGGCTAAAATCGCTTGCTGATGCTGATAAAAAGAAATCAATTTCGTTGATTTTGGACGCTACTGCTAGCGAACCCACCTTCCGTACAATGCTTGATTTAGAAGCGAAACAACTGACTGATATAGGCAACAATTTCCTCATTCGCCATTACGAAAAGCGTCAAGTGCCGGTTATCCATACAGACCATGTTGATTACCTGTTTCACCGGCTGTTTGCGTTTATTCAACTCCTACTCAGTCGGGGTTGGGTCAACGGCATCGTACGATAGGAAAACGCACCAGGTACACCCAAGCCCCGGCTAAGACTGAGGCCTAGCACGTAGAAGGACGCTCATTTGACGCTCGTGAAGTAGGGAATCGATCTATGGCAACCATTTATGCAAAGATCTCGCATCACCCAGGCGGAAATCGGACATTGATGGTCAGCGAAAAAAACTCACAGGTTATAACCACGTTCATTCACCATCAGGGCTGATTGTAAAATGGCGATGCATTGGCGCTCTACCGAACTATCACCACCTATATTGCTCAACTTTCTAAAGAAGGGCACCCGGTTGAGTACACGGATAACAGTCCCTCGCCCTAGAAAATCCACATGACAAACTATCTTGGCTGGGGGACAGCGTAAGAATGGTGCGATTTCGCGCCTACAAACCAAATTAGGAAAACCCAATGGCGACTTACCTGCTTGTAATTACTCCAAAACCAATAGCAGACCATGACTACGAGAAGGCATTCCTGGGCCTGATAGGCTGTAATCCGGCCTATGAAGATATCGATTGGAAAGGGGTAAGCACGTTTTTCAAGGTGCCGGTTGGTGATTTTTGGGCATCGCTGATCCAAATGAAGGATCAAGCAGTCCGCGACGATAGGATGCTAACAGTTGTTTGGGCATTCGATCCCTTCGACCACCTGCAGGATCGCGATCACCATGTGTATAAAAAACTTCGTCAAGAGATCCACAATTATGTTGACGACTGGGCAAACGAGCTAGGGTCTGAGCGCACCGTGGGGTTGTACTATCACGGCCATGTTTGTTGGATTTTGGAAAACGCAAGCACTGACTTATTAACTGAAGACTTTGCTGGGTCGTTGCGTTCCCACTTCCAGGTGGTCTCTACAAAGGCCCAAGAGTAGTTATGAAGCACTATCTTGGGCAAATTCACCTCAGTCCCGACCAGAATCCCATTTCGCAGGGTGCCGCCTTGGGCTCTGTAGCAGCAGACAGTTACTGACCTCACGGAAATCGTTGGCGTCACCTTCGATAGCGAATCAGGTTTTGCCCTCATTCCTAACGTAGGGGATGTAGTCAATGCTCCCGAAATGGAAGGGCGCTGTGGGGTGTACGGCGTAGTTAAATCCCGCCTTTTTACCTACCTGCGCTCAGGTGAAGAAATCTATTGCGGCATCAACATCGCCGTTGAAGAGGTTGGCATTGATCACGGCGCGTTGATCAAAGAATAGTGGTCGCAGGCTCGCTTAGCGGGCCTGTCGAGAGTCGATTCAGCGAGTCGGCTGCCGAGAATCGCAGACAAAATGGAAATAACATGACGCAACCTGGCAAGCCGCACCCCGCGCCGGTCCGCTGATCGAGCCGCTGACCGTCACTCTAGACGGTGAAATGCTGAATCGCCTAAACGAATACCGCGAAGCGGTGTTTCGACTCTCTGACGAAGGTTGGCCGGAGGATGCGAAGGCGCACAATGGTCCGGATCTGAATCGTAAGAAGTATCGCCCTCAGCGCAAGAGGGCTGGGCACGAGCTGCTGGATTTTCTTTGCGAACAGGCGGCCACCCAGCAGCGCACCCGCACTGCCGGCTGATCCGTCTTCCATCATTTAAAAGGAGTTCCAGGTAAATAATCTCTGCACGAAAGCGCAGCCCCAGCGTAAAGCGCGTGACAGAGGTTTGAACATTTCTATTAGCAAACAGCCCGCTTATGCGGGCTGTTTCGGGGTTAGGCTTTGAGCAGGTCTGCTAGGGTGATGCCTTGAGCTCGGCCTAGCACATCGTCTCGCTGGAGCTCACTGGCAGAAGGGCCGAAGCCTGGAAGCGATAGCCTTGATAACACCATGCCAACCCCGCCGCGATGACGGTTTGCGGCCAGGATCCGAGCACCCACGGATACGAGCTGCTCAGCCAGGTGATTCCACTCATCACCGAGGGCTATCTCAGTTGCTGCCAGAGCCGCGCTCTGTGCATCGCGTCTTTGTTTCTGTGCATTGGCGATCTGAGTGTCGAGCGAGTCAATCTCTGCCTGCAAAGCACTCGTCAGCAGCTCTTGGCGCCTTGCGTGTTCATCAGCCTCAATGAGCAAGTTGCTAGCTCTCTCCATCGCGGTGCTTGCAGCCTTTTCACCCTCACTGTTACCGGTTGCTACGTTGCGAGCGTAGAGGTTAGCAGCCTCAATCTCAGCTTGCTGTGCCCTCTCGATGCCTAGATTTGATTCTTTTTGGATCGCTTGCAGGCGTTCAAGAACAAGCGTGCGAGTGCTCTCCAGTGAAGTTACCGTGTTAACTGAATCGGACATGATTTGACGAGCCTTTGTCTTGGTCTGCTTCGCATTCGCCAAGCTCTCCTGATAGCTGATCTCGTGGTCGATTCGCTCAATAGCACTGGGAATACTGCGCAGACGAGCTTCTGCATCGGACAGCTTATTCATGGCCGCCCTTCCCTCTGAGCTACCAATGCAATTGCCATGACGGTCCCAGTTACTCGGTGCTGCCTTCCACGCGGCTGTCAGACCCGGAATGCTATCTTCAAGAGAGTCACGCTCTGCAATCAATTCGTCACGCTGCTTTTTCAGTTCTTTCATGATCAACACCTAATGATTGGAAGTGGTTATGTGCGAGGCAGGCAAGGCCCCATGTTGCCGACACTACCTCGTGGGTTTAGAGGTAGTGGTTCAAGCGGCCTGTGCTTCGTTTTCAGCCGGTTCAGGGATCGTAACTACGACGTAGCAGCGCTGTAGCCCGAGGCCGGGCAGGCGCACAGAGGTGGAGGCCTTGCCATCTTTGCCTGGCTCTAATACCCGACGCCTCAGCAGCTCTTTGTTCACCGCATTGAGGTTCATGCCTCGGAAGATTTCAGAGCGCCAAGCTTCGGGAAGTACGTAATAGGTTGTCGTCGTGTGCGACGTGTCACCCATGCCGTGTTCCATCGACTTGCGAAAGCCGAGCCGGTCAATAGTGCGGGGGCCGTGTTCATCTACCTTGGCAGCCGTCGATTCCCAGCGCGTAAAGCGGCTCTCTCCAAAACGCTCAATCACCTGGCGCAGGCGTGCGAGAATCGCATCACCTTCCATGTTTCCAGCGCCACCTCGCTCAGCTAACCAGGCATTCAGGCATACGCGAGCGGAGTCGAGCGCCAGGCCGTCTGGCCACCCCGTAACGCCCAAAGCGGTGGCCAGCTCTCCCGCAGCCGCTGCCAAACCGAAGCGGGTTGCGGCCCGCTGGGCCTGGCCGCTAGCACTGACCGGGAGCGCTTCAGAAGTGAAACGCTCCACAGTGCTGCGTACCATGGCTGTATAGGCGCGCAACTTGGTCGGGTCGCAGAGGGCCGACAGGAAGGCAAGTGCAGGCGAGCCGTAAAACTTGGTCACCCGAGCCTTGAGCGCGTCTGAAAGAGCGGCGGCATCGTCGAAGCCATGCAGTTCCTCGAACAGCCCAAGCCCTTTGCTGGCATCAGCAGGGACAGCAAGCAGACGTATCTCCATACCTGCTTTCAGATCCTTATTTGCCTCGGCCATGTGCTGCGCAAGGGTCTTTTCTCCGGTGGAGAGGAACAGCAAGCGCCACTCTTGAACTGGGCGCCCGCTCATGCCCCGATCATTGGCGCGCGCCTTGCCGGTGCCGTTGCCGAGCATGTAGACCGTTTCACCGATGATCCGTGGGTCGCACATCCCGATCTCATCGAGCACCAGCAATCCGTCCGAGTGCGCCGCCGCGATACTTTCCAGGGCGTTGTCCGTAGAGCGCCAAGAGCGCACCAGACGCGGCCCACCCCAAACCGAGGCCGCCACCTGCAAATGGGTGGTCTTTCCGCCCGAGCTGTCACCGTACAGGTGGAAGCCGCCCGATTCATGTCCAAGCAGGTGCAGTACCGCTCCAGCGAAAGCCACGCACACGACGAACGCCAAGCGGTTGTTCCCAACGCACAGTGCGCCGATATGCTGCTGCCACTGTTCTAGCGTGCCTATTTGGGTAATGGGTGGGAGCTGGGCGCCGGCTTCGTAGAAGTGCAGGTATTCAGTGCTAGCACCGATCTGCCGATCAGGCACCAGGTAAGCATCCCCATGCCAGCCCAGGCGAGTGACCAAGCGGGCGCGCTCGGAGCCGTCATAGCCTTGCAAATAGCTTTGCAGGTCGTTGCGCGAGTTGCGAGCAGTCCGTACGGGCGCAAGGCGTAGCCCCATATCAACCAGTGGCGCGAGCACTTCCTTGCCAAAGTCGCCCGCCATCGCCCTGGCCGGAATGTTGAGGCGCTTGTTGGCACCATCCGGGTCATCGAACTCCACCAGCAGGCCCCAGCCGTGGCCCTTTTCGTCACGGGTGCGAGCCAATATCTCTAGCCGTGAACAAACTGGGCGTGCTTCGCCATCCTCACCGGCATAGAACACCCCATCCTTTGTGACACGAAAGCCGCTCGGGGCCGGGGCGGTTTTCTTCTCGGATTGGGGCTTGGCCTGGCCAGTGGCCTTACTCTGCTTGGTGGGTGTGGGCGTGGCGGCAGGCGCTAGTGCAAACAGCTCCCCGGTGCGTTGCAGCTCCGACAAGTGTTGGGCTGTCCAGCCTTTGGATTGGGCATCCGCTGCATCGTCACCTTCGCGCCACTCACCGCCCGGCGCGAAAGTGGGGCGATCACCGTCCATCCCTGGGAGTTGCCCGAACACCGCCAAGGCTACTGTCTGCACCGAGGCAGCTCCAAGCTTCCGCAGGTGATTGGCCAAGGCATCCATGCACTTCAAACCTGGGGCGTCGTTGTCTGGCCACAGCAATACGTCACGCCCGACTAGCGCTGCGAAATCAGCCTTCTGCCAAGAGTTCGTCCCGTTAGGCCAGCAGGTGGCAACATGCTCGGGCAACAGCTCGGCAGCGGCATCAGCGGCCTTCTCACCCTCGCACAGTACAACTGGTGCCGTGGGACATTTAGCCAGGTCATCAAGGCGCAGAAGCGGGCGTGGCTCCGATAAGCCCTGCCAGCGCCAAGCCAGCGAGCCGTTAGTAGAGTGTTTACACCAAGTGAGGGGCGCGAAGACTTTGCGCGACCTGCCGTTCTCATCCGGGTCGAGGTCGAAGCGATACAGCACCATAAGCGCCTGACCGCTGGCCTCACGGTAGATCCAAACTTTGGAGGGTTTACCGTGCTGTTTGTGTTTTTGCAGCACCCTCTGCATTGCTTGGTCAGGAATGGGTAACACTGGCACCCACTCTGACATTTGAGCGTGGCCAGTGGATGGTGCGAAATTGGTGCTAATAGACGCCTTAACGCCGAGGAAGGCCGCTAGTTTGTTGCAAGACTCTACATCGGTGCCGCGATCAAGGTAGCGCACCAGGTCAATCAGATCACCGCCTTTGTCGCCGGTTGCGAAGTCGCACCAAGTGCCTTTAGCCAAGTTGATCTTAAGCGAGCCTGCATGTTTGTCAGCTCGTGTAGGGTTGGGGGCTGTGTATTCCTTGCCACCATCTACCCGTTTGCCGCCTGGCAACCAATTAGAAAGGACTTGCTCGATTGACTGGAGGGAGGCGTGTTTAACTTCGGCGAAGCTGGGGCGCTTGCTCATTTCCCCCCTCCATGCACCAATTGGTACGTGGTCCTATCGCCATGCAAAGCCAACGACCGAATCAGTCCCACGGTGCCTTGGACGTCCCAAATAACATTCGCTATTACTGAGTCAGACAGCCTCTCAACATCCGGACCGGAATTGAACTGCGCCATGAGTAAGTGCAAAACGGCGTCGACGCGGGAACAAGCCGCAGTGATGGCATCAATTGGCACACCGGCAGCATTGGTGGCGCATACGGATAGAAGGTCTTCAGGTAGACGCCCCTTGAGTCCCTTGGACGCAGATTTCATTGCGCACCCCCGACGGCTTCCAGGGAGCGGGCAATGCTCATATGTCGGTTGTAGCGTGCGAGGCGGGTAGCAAGGCTGGATTTTGCGTGTAGAGCGGCGAGAGCCATTGCCCGGTGGGCGGTGGCGCGGATTTTGGACGGATTGAGGGCGGGCATGTGTGGTACTCCAAGTTAGCTGGAGCTGCCACTGATCGTCGCCAAACGATTTTGGGTGGCAGCTGTGCGCAGGTTGGCGAACCGGGAACTTGGAACCCGGCAGGCCCGAAGGCCTCCCACGCACAGCCGCCATAACACGAAACGGCAGACACAAAAAAAGCGCCTGCTGTCGGATGGGGCGCCTATGCGCCAAGTATATCGGATCGCCAAACCCGGTCACTGAATTTGCAGCGACGGACGGAGCATAGCTTGACGATTTGATAAGAGCAATACGCAAGGCTTGCGCGATCACGCACGACGCCATAGATTGAGGGGGCATACGAATGTACCTCTAACGCCTCCGGTTGCACCCGGGGGCGTTTTCGTTAGTGCTTAGCGACGACGGGGCGGACCAGAGACAGCCAACTCAGATGCTGGCCATTGCGAGACTCTGAGCGCATGTGCTCCAAGGCGGCGGGATTGGCCAGCAGGTTGGGGATTAATTGCCGCGCGTCTTCGATCACTACGCCCGATGGCACCTCGACGGCCAGCATCACCCATTCCAGCGACGGCCAAGCCAAGAGCAGAACGTGGGCACCCTCGGCTACAGCACGATCACGCAAGGCGCGTAGGCGATCACGGCCCATGGCAGCTGTAGGCCGAGCACCTTCTAGTACTCCGGCAGCATCGAGAACTGTGTGTGGTAAGAAGATAGGTGTCATGCCGCCACCTTATTGCGAGCGGCAATGCGGGCACGAGTCCAATCCAACACCTCAGACAAAACCCAGGCAACGGGTGCACCGCGAGCGGTGCTATCAGTAAGTTTGACCGGCTGCGGAAAACCGCTTTCAGGCTGGCTCATCAGCTTATAGATCGTCGGGCGCGCAAGACCTACCAGGGCGACCACATCGGTTATGCGGATCAGCCGAGTCGCTGGGTCAAACCCAAGTGAGTTCGTATCGTCGAGGTTGGCGCTTGGTTTTGAAGGAGAGAGAGGAGCAGCATTTGCGATGCTACGAGCTGTCATAGCTAGTTCCCTGTATTGGTATGAACAGGGCCCACTATTTATGCCGATTCACTGGGGAAAGAAACAGGGGAATTTCTAGCCGTCTGGAGTTATCCCCATATCACTCCTATGGCGCACCGACGACGTAGCTTGATGACATTCCTCTCCGACGAACGGTAGTGGTCGATGCCAGCGCGATGCTTTGCTTTCAAAGAGGGGTCAGTTACCACCCTGATCAAGCCAGGTAGCCAGATCATGAAGGTAAACCACGCGCTGAATGCGTCCACCCCAGTCGCCTTTCACCACCCGCAACGTTAGCCGCCCTTTGCCTAGCTCCCTTAGAAGTGCAGGTGTGCCCAAATGCTGTAGATAGTGCTGTCGCACGATCTCAAGCGGTAAGTACGTGCTGCCGTAACGTTTCAAAAGCATGTCGTATGTTTGGCTATCAACCATTTGCCCTCCCCCCGCGCCCCATGCCTGAGGGCTGAATCCCGCGCCAATCGGAGATTATGTGTCCAAGCGAAGAGCTGCCAGCAGGAAGAGCTGGGCTTTTCGGCTGTTACACTGTTCCGCCGTGTTACACCGGGTGTAAGCCGAGACTACGCAAGGTGTAACAACGATATTGCCAAAGAATTTCAACAAGTTGTCGCCTGCCGCTACACCAGTTACACCTGCTACACCGCCATTGAAGAGGGCGAGCATCGTCCCCGGTCGCATGCCATCTATTTCATGATTGGTAACCGCCCATGGGCGAAATCGTAGGGGGTAATTGCATCCTTGCGATTGGCATCCAAGTAATCGGCCCACCACTGCACCATAAGCCTCCGCTCTTGTATGTGCTCAGCCTTGTGGATGTAGGCGGCACGCACCGTATTTCTCTCCTGGTGGCTCATTTGCCGCTCGACAGCGTCTTTACTCCAAAGCCCAGACTCAACCAGTGCGGAACAGGCCATTGTCCGAAAGCCATGGCCGCATACCTCTGCTTTGGTGTCATACCCCATTCGGCGCAGCGCTTTGTTCACGGTGTTCTCGCTCATGGGTTTCCAGTGATTGTGGTCACCCGCAAACACCAGATCGAAACGACCAGTGAGGTTACGAATTTTCTCCAGTACCTCTACAGCCTGTCGGCTGAGCGGCACCAGGTGTGGAGTGCTCATCTTGGAGCCTCGATGGGAGTTCTTCACACCCTCAATAGCCACCCTTTCGCCAGGGATTTCCCACATCAGCCTCCCCATGTCTATCTCTCCCCAGCGAGCGAAGCGGAGCTCGCTGGAGCGGATGAACACCAACATGGTCAGCTGCACCGCGAGCTTGGTCAGGCCGCGCCCGCTGTCGGCATCTATCCGCTGAAGAAGCTCAGGTAAGCGTTCGAATGGCAAAGCAGGCCGGTGCGCTGTTTTGCGGGTGGCCGTGGCGCCTTGCAGGTCGATTGCAGGGTTGAAATCCAGATGGCCATGCTGGACCGCCATGCGGAGGATGCCCGTCATGTACTGCCGTAGGCGTGCAGCCGTATCCAAGGTATCCCGCTTTTCTGCCGCTTTCAGCGGAACAAGCAGATCTCGTGTTTTCAGTTCCGCGACAGGACGATCAGCGAGAGAGGGCAACAGGTGGGACTCGATACGTCGCCAAACGGTGGAGGCATGACCAGGTGTCCATTTACGAGCGCAGGCCGCGTGCCATTCCTGAGCCAGCAAACGGAATGTATTCGCCCGAGCGTTCGCCGCTTCCTGTTTTTCCAAGCGCGCCTGCTCGATAGGGTCTTTCCCAGCAGCAAGAAGCTCAAGCGCTTGAGCGCGTCGCTCCCTGGCCGCCTTCAAGCCGAGCGCCGGATAGTTGCCAAACGTAGCTAAACCATCACGGCCATCAGGTTTGGTGTATTTCATACGCCAGGTCTTGACCCCTGACGGCTTCACCAGCAGGTAGAGGCCTTTGCCATCGAACAGCTTGTAATCCTTCTCCCGAGGCTTGGCCGCATCACATTTGGGATCGGTGAGAGGCACCACTGTGCGCGCCATAGGGATACGTTTCCTTGTCGAACCGAGATATCCCTAACCATATCCCTAAATCGCGTAGATGCCCAGAGACAAAACGAGACAGGCAGAAACAACAAAGCCCGCGCTAGGCGGGCTTTTCGGGGTGTTTCGTAGACAGTCATAGACTTCTGGAAACTGGTCTCTGGTGCCGGAGACAGGAATCGAACCTGCGACCTTCGCGTTACGAGTGCGCTGCTCTACCGACTGAGCTACACCGGCGTGTAGCGCAACGTACCACTGCTCACACCCGCAACGCAAACCCCTGTTTCCGCTAGTTTATTGCCCTGCCCTCAAGCCCCCTTGCACCCCTTGGGCGCCAGGTCTTCCTCGATGTCGGTGGTGCACGCCCAGCCGCTGGCCGAACGCGTCAGGGTCAGTGCCTTGCCCATCACATTGGCCGGTGCATCCACCAGCGTGCAGGCAATCTTCCCGCTGCCATCCGCCGCCTTGCCCTCGGCCGTAATCGCGCAATGCGCCGTCGCCGGCTGGCCACCCAGTTCGGCCACGCCCGCTACGTCTTTCCCGTCATTCAACCGCAAATCCATCGCCGTTTTCAGCGCGCTGATTTCCAGCAATCCGGCCGCTGCCTTGGAGCGGGCCTGGTGGTTGGTGTACATCGGTAAGGCGATGGTCGCCAGAATGCCGATGATCGCGACAACGATCATCAGTTCGATCAGGGTGATACCGCGTTGCCCTTTCATGAACGTATTTCCTTTTTAATTCGCTTACACATTGAGGTCAGTTGCGCCCCAACCGGCAGCGGCGCAGTAGGCCTGAACAGACACCTTTTGTCACCCCTGCCCGCTTGGGCGTCATCTTCGCTGAACTACTCTAGTGAGCATCATGGACGCGTGCCCTTGCATGGACGCGGCAAGCTGTTTCCAGGCTTGTCGCCGGGGCAATAAAAGGACCTTTGCATGGCTTCGACTTCACTGCTTTACCGCTGGCACGGCACCGACGCCAACGGCACGCCGGTCAGCGGCCAAACGCCTGGGCGCAGCCCGGCTTATGTACGCGCCGGGCTGATTCGCCAGGGCATCACGGTGGCCAGTTTGCGGCCGGCCAGCGGGCTGACGTTGAGGTTGCCGAAGCGGCGGGCGAAGGCGGACCCGGCAGGGTTCAGCCGGCAGTTGGCGACGTTGCTCAAGGCCGGGGTGCCGCTGTTGCAGGCGTTCGAGGTGATGGGGCGCAGTGGTTGCGATGCGGCGCAGGCGGCATTGCTGGGTAGATTGAAACAGGATGTGGCGTCGGGCCTGGGGCTGGCGGATGCGTTGCAGCGGCACCCGGCATGGTTCGATGCGTTGTACTGCAACCTGGTGCGGGTGGGTGAGCAGTCCGGCACGCTCGACCGGCAGCTGGAGCAACTGGCGGGCATGCTGGAGCAGCATCGGGCGCTGCACAAGAAGGTGCGCAAGGCGATGGTCTACCCGCTGCTGCTGTTGCTGACGGGGTTGGGGGTGTCGGCGATATTGTTGCTGGAGGTGATCCCGAAATTCGAAAGCATGTTCGCTGGCATGGGCGCGGCGTTGCCGGCATTTACCCAGTGGGTGATCGACTTGTCCACAGGGCTGAGCCGGTTTGCCCCGCTGTTGCTGGTGATGGGGGTGGGGCTGGGTTTGGCCGTGCGCCAGCTTTACCGGCAGCATGCGCCAGCGCGCCTGTGGATATCTCGGCGGGTGCTGGGCTTACCGGTGTTTGGCAAGTTGCTGAGGGAGGCGGCGCTGGCGCGGTTTGCGCGTAGCCTGGCAACGTCGTACGGCGCCGGGGTGCCGTTGCTGGATGCGCTGGGCACGGTGGCCCGGGTAACCGGGGGCGAGCTGCATGAGCAGGCGGTGTTGCGGCTGCGCCAGGGCATGGCCAATGGGCAGGGGCTGAACCAGGCGATGGCGGGTGAGCCGCTGTTTCCACCGTTGCTGGTGCAGCTGACAGCCATTGGGGAGTCCAGCGGCACGCTGGACCAGATGCTGGATAAAGCCGCCAGCCATTACGAGGAACAGGTCAGCCAGGCGCTGGACCAGTTGACCAGCCTGCTGGAGCCGGCCATCGTGCTGATCCTGGGCCTGCTGGTGGGTGGCCTGGTGGTGGCGATGTACCTGCCGATCTTCCAGTTGGGTAGCTTGATCTGAACATGACTTTATGGACTTTGCTGGCTGAGCAGCCGGCGTACTTCCTTACCCTGGCCACGGTGCTCGGCCTGCTGGTGGGCAGCTTTCTGAACGTGGTGGTGTATCGCCTGCCGATCATGCTGGAGCGCCAATGGCAGCGTGAAGCGCAAGAGGTATTGGGGCTGCCGGTTGCGCAGCACGAACGCTTCGACCTGTGCCTGCCGGCATCCCGCTGCCCGCATTGCGCGCATCAGATTCGCGCGTGGGAGAACATTCCGGTGCTCAGCTACCTGGCGTTGCGCGGGCGTTGCTCATCCTGCAAGGCCCGTATCAGCCCGCGCTACCCGCTGGTGGAGGTGGCCAGCGCGCTGCTGTCGCTGGTGGTGGCCTGGCGCTTTGGTGCTTCGGCCGAGGCCTTGCTGGCACTGCCGCTCACCTGGTGCCTGCTGGCCCTGAGCCTGATCGATGCGGACCACCAATTGCTGCCGGATGCGCTGGTGTTGCCGATGCTGTGGCTTGGGCTGATCGTGAACGCCTTTGGCCTGTATGTGCCACTGGCCGACGCGCTGTGGGGCGCGGTGGCCGGGTACCTCAGCCTGTGGACGGTGTACTGGGTGTTCAAGCTGGTCACCGGCAAGGAAGGCATGGGCTATGGCGATTTCAAGCTGATGGCGCTGATCGGGGCCTGGGGCGGCTGGCAGGTGCTGCCGTTGACGCTGCTGCTGTCGTCGGTGGTGGGGGCGGTGGTGGGCCTGTGCCTGCTGCGTTTGCGCCGGCATGCGATGGGCACGGCGATACCGTTTGGCCCTTATCTGGCGATTGCGGGGTGGATTGCTGTGCTCTGGGGTGATGAAATATACGCCTCTTACATGCAACTGCTTGGATACTGATGGCCACTGCAGCCTTTACCCCCTGGATTCTCGGCCTGACCGGCGGCATTGGTAGCGGCAAGAGCGCTGCTGCCGAGCGCTTCGTCGAGCTTGGCGTGCACCTGGTCGACGCCGACCAGGCGGCGCGCTGGGTTGTCGAACCTGGCCGCCCGGCCTTGGCCAGCATCGTCGAACGCTTCGGCCCGGGTGTGCTACAGGCGGACGGCCAGCTTGATCGCGCCGCCCTGCGCCAGCTGATCTTCGCCGACCCGGCGCAGCGCAAATGGCTGGAGCAACTGCTGCACCCGCTGATCGGGCGGGAGATTTTCAGCTACCTGGCCAAGGCGCAGTCGCCGTATGCGGTGTATGTGTCGCCGCTGCTGATTGAATCGGGCCAGTACCAAAAGACTCAACGCGTGCTGGTGATTGATGCGCCGCAGGAGCTGCAGATAGCCCGTACCCTGGCGCGCGACAACACCAGTGCCGAACAGGTGCAGGCGATTTTGCAGGCCCAGCTGGCCCGTGAGGAGCGCCTGCGCCATGCCGATGATGTGGTGGTCAACGACGGCGACCTGGCCGCGCTGCATGAGCAGATTGACCGCCTGCACCACTTTTACCTGACTTTGAAAGGAGGCCAGCCATGAGCCAGCCGTTGACCGTCGATTGCCCTACTTGTGGCGCACCTGTGGAATGGGCTGAGAAAAGCGCGTTCCGGCCGTTTTGTTCGGACCGCTGCAAACTGATCGACCTGGGCGCCTGGGCGGCCGAGGAGCACAAGATTGCGGGGTCGGAAGAGTCCGAAGATGAGCTCTATTCGGGGGACCTGGAGCCGCGGCACTGAGCTGATTGCAAGGTGGCTGTGCCGGGCCTCTTGCCCCAGACCAAATCCTTGAGACTGGCGCGGTACCTGTAGGAGCGGCCTTGTGTCGCGATGGGCTGCAAAGCAGCCCCAGCAATTGTTGCTCCAACGCCAAAAACGGGGGCCGCTTTGCGGCCCATCGCGACACAAGGCCGCTCCTACAGGGTCCCTCACTATTTTCTAGACCGCGTGCTCACCGCTCATCTTCTTTCCAGGGCGCCTGCAGATACCGTGTGCGGTTGAAGGTTTCCAGCCATTCCGGGCAAAACACCACCAGCGCACTGATCACCATGCCGTTGATGAACGCCTCGGGGAACATCATCAGCCACAGGTAGCCGACAAAGTCGCTGAGCCACTCCGGCAGGGCAAAACGCCCATCCAGCCACAACAACCCTAGCGCCGCAGGCACGCAAACCAGTACGGTCAGCGCTGCCGGGAAGAACCCTGAACAGAAGATATAAACGAACAGGTTTCGCGGCTGGGCGCGCTCGACCGCTATCGCGCACACCTCGGTAATCAGCACCGGCAAGCCAACCAGCAACAAGCCATTCACCCCCAGCGCCGCCAGGTCCTGGCGCCCCAGCGCCAGCAAGCCAAGCTGGGCCATGAACCCGCCCAGTACCGCCAGCGGCCAGTCCAGCAACAGGGTGACCGCGGTCATGCCAATGAAGTGGTACGACACCCCGGTATCAAAATCGCGCCTCACCAGCCACAACGCGAACAGGCAGAACACGGTGCCAAACAGCAAATGCTGGCGGCGCCGGTCGGTGAACAGTTCAACCCAGCGAACCCGGCTTACCGCCCAGATCAGCAACGGCACAAAACCCAGCCAGCCAAGGGTAAGGGTGGTGCCGGACAACACCTGCGCGCTGATCACCTGAACAATACCCTTTGCAGCCATGTGGATAAGATCGAGTCTACACCCATTCTCCCTTTCTTTCGGCTGCGGTAGGCTGGCGCCCTCATTCGATGCAGGAAGCATTGGCCATGCCGGAAGGAATCAACCCCGCCCTGCTGCTGGCAGCGGCACTCAACGCCATCATCGGCGTACTTCACCTGGCCGTCATCGCCGTCGGGCCGCGCTGGTACCGTTTGTTCGGGGCTGGCGAGCGCATGGCGGTGGCCGCCGAAAAAGGCCGCTGGTACCCGGGGCTGATCACGGCTGCCATCGCCTGCGTGTTGCTGGCCTGGTCGGCCTATGCACTGTCGGCTGCCGGGGCAATCGGGCGGCTGCCGCTGCTACTGCCAGCCATGTGCCTGATCACCCTGGTGTACCTGCTACGCGGCCTGCTGGGGCCCAGATTGCTGGCGGGTACCGGGCGTTCGCAGCGGTTTATCGTGGTCAGTTCGCTGATCTGCCTGGGCTTCGGCCTGGTGCACCTGGTCGGGCTGGTGCAGCAGTGGCCGGTACTGGGCTGATTCCCACGCTTAAACAGCATCTTACCGTCATCGATTAGCGGCTAAGCTTGTCTGCATGGATGACTCAGACTACCTGCGCCTGCTTACCATCCAGGCCGAACAAGCCAATGCCTTTCTCTCCAACGCCCGCAAGTGGGAGCGGGAGCGTTGGGTGTGCCAGCGACTGTTGCAGGGGTTGAACATCCCTTACCGCAGCGAGGACTTCACCCCGGCCGGGCAGGAGCCGCCAGATGTGCTGTTTCGCGATGCGGCCTTCGAGGTGTTTTTCGTGCTCGACGAGGGCCGCCGGCTGAACGATGAGTGGCGCGAAGAGCTGCAGCGCCGGCGCAGTGCGTTTTCCCTGGCGCAACTGGTGCGCCGTGAAGCGCGCCCGCGGCGCATCAGTGCCACCGAGCTGCTGGCGCGCCTGGCGCCGACCTTGCGCAAGAAGGCGCACAACTACCGGGAACGCGGGCTGGAGCTGAACGAGCTGGACATCATCGCCTTCGCCAGCCTCAAGCGTGAAGTGCTCGACCTCAATACCCACTTCCCGCCGCCCACCGAATACCTGCGCCAGGGCTGGCGCTCGCTGTCGCTGGTGGGGCCGACGTTTGCCCGGGTGCTGTTCGCCCACCCCGATGCGCCAGACTTCCTGCGTGGCAACCTGGGCCGCAGCATTGTTTTTGATGTAGGCATCAGTCTTTGATCCAGTGCAGCGAGTGTTTGCGATGGCGTACACTCGGCGCCAGAGATAGAAAGCATTATCATTTGTTCCAAGCGCCTGCACGAACGCTGTAGCGTTTGCGCAGTCACAAACGTCTACCTGACGAGGCCCACCATGACCAGCCGCCTGAATCCAGAAGATCAGCGTCGTGTCGATGAGTATCTGCGAGCCCCCCAGCACCAAGTCGAGCGCAGGCCCTTCCGGCCGTGGCTGCTCCTTGTGCTGGTGGTGGCCGTGACCATCGGGTTGGGTCTCATCAGCCGCCTGCTGAGTGGACTGGTGCTATGAGCTGCTTTGCGCTCGCCCTCCCCTCGTGCAGTTTGCGGCCGGCCCCCAGGGCCACGAATTCCGTAAACCTTATGAGATATCCCCATGACTCATCGCATCGTGATTGTCGGCGGCGGCGCCGGCGGCCTGGAACTGGCGACCCGCCTGGGTAAAAGCCTGGGCAAGCGCAAGCAGGCCGAAATCACCCTGGTCGACGCCAACCTCACGCACATCTGGAAGCCACTGCTGCACGAAGTGGCCGCCGGCTCGCTGAACTCCTCGGAAGACGAACTGAACTACGTGGCCCAGGCCAAGTGGAACCACTTCAACTTCCAGCTGGGGCGCATGAGTGGCCTGGACCGTGAAGGCAAGCGGATTCAACTGGCCGCCACCCTCGATGATGAGGGCCGCGAGCTGCTGCCTGCGCGCACCCTGGGCTACGACACGCTGGTCATTGCCGTGGGTTCCAACACCAACGACTTCGGCACCTTGGGCGCGGCGCAGCACTGCTTGTTCCTCGACACGCGCAAGCAGGCCGAGCGCTTCCATCAGCAGTTGCTCAATCACTACCTGCGCGCCCACGCCGGTGACGTGGCCAGCGAGCAGATCAGCGTAGCCATCGTCGGCGCCGGTGCCACCGGTGTAGAGCTGGCGGCCGAGCTGCACCACGCCGCCCACGAACTGGCGGCCTATGGCCTGGACCGCATCCAGCCTAAGGACATGCACATCACCATCATCGAGGCCGGCCCGCGCGTGCTGCCGGCCCTGCCGGAGCGCATCAGCGTGCCGGTGCACAAGACCCTGGAAAAGCTCGGGGTGAAGGTGTTGACCAACGCGGCTGTCAGTGAAGTGACCGAGGACGGCCTGAAAACCAAGGACGGCGAGGTGATCCAGGCCAGCCTGAAAGTGTGGGCGGCGGGTATCCGTGCGCCGGGCTTCCTGAAGGACATCGATGGGCTGGAAACCAACCGCATCAACCAGCTGGTGGTGCGCCCTACCCTGCAGACTACCCGCGACGACAACATCTTCGCCTTCGGTGACTGCGCCGCCTGCCCGCAACCGGGTAGCGACCGCAATGTGCCGCCACGTGCCCAGGCGGCGCACCAGCAGGCTTCGATGCTGGCGCAAAGCCTGAAGGCGCGGTTGGAGAACAAGACGCTGCCGACTTACGAGTACAAGGACTACGGCTCGCTGGTATCGCTGTCGCGCTTCTCGGCGGTGGGCAACCTGATGGGTAACCTGATGGGCAGCGTGAAGCTGGAAGGCTGGCTGGCGCGGATGTTCTACGTGTCGCTGTACCGCATGCACCAGATGGCGTTGTACGGGTTCTTCCGTACGGCGTTGATGATGCTGGGGAGCAAGATTGGCCGGGGTACTGAGCCACGCCTGAAGCTGCACTGAAGATTGTCGGGGGCGCTTTGCGCCCCTTTCGCGACACAAGGCCGCTCCTACAGGGGATCGCGTGTTCCTGTAGGAGCGGCCTTGTGTCGCGATGGCCTGCAACGCAGGCCCAAAATCTGACAGGCAAAGAAAAAGGGCATCTCTTTCGAGATGCCCTTTATTCATGGTGGGTCGTGTAGGATTCGAACCTACGACCAATTGGTTAAAAGCCAACTGCTCTACCAACTGAGCTAACGACCCTAAAAATGGTCGGGGTGAGGGGATTCGAACTCCTGACATCCTGCTCCCAAAGCAGGCGCGCTACCGGACTGCGCTACACCCCGGGTCTTTCAAAAAAAAGGGCATCTCTTGGAGATGCCCTTCTTTACATGGTGGGTCGTGTAGGATTCGAACCTACGACCAATTGGTTAAAAGCCAACTGCTCTACCAACTGAGCTAACGACCCGGAAAATGGTCGGGGTGAGGGGATTCGAACTCCTGACATCCTGCTCCCAAAGCAGGCGCGCTACCGGACTGCGCTACACCCCGAGATGGCTCCGCGACCTGGACTCGAACCAGGGACCCAATGATTAACAGTCATTTGCTCTACCGACTGAGCTATCGCGGAACTGAACTTCGGTACAACTTACCGATGTGCTACTCCGAAGGCTGTGTTCGCTTCGGACTCTTTAGCTTCGCTGCTTTCGCTTTGTCGCTGCTGAGGCCGGCTATTCTACATTCTTCGTTTTGCTTGTCAACCACTTTTTTTCATTCAACTTACTGATTTGTAAGTTGTTTTGCGGTCACCGATGTTGCTGGTGATTCGCTTAGTGCCTGACAACGCGGCGTATATTAGGGTCACTCGAATTTTGATGCAAGCAAAAATTTCAAAAATTTCAGCAAGTTATCCTGAATTCCCCGGAAGCCCCGGTTTTACTGGGTTGTGCCGGCCTCTTCGCGGGAAAACCCGCTCCCACAGGGGCCCCACAGCGCCTGTGAAGAGGCAAAAAAAAGCCCCGCAAAAGCGGGGCTCATGGTGAAGCAAATTACCCAAAGACGATTTCGTCGCCTTCCACCGTCGCGGTAATCGACGTACCCGGTACAAACTGGCCAGCCAGAATCAGCTGCGCCAGCGGGTTTTCGATCCAACGCTGGATAGCACGCTTCAGCGGCCGTGCGCCGTACACCGGGTCGTAACCCACGGCAATCAGCTTGTCCAACGCCTCCGGGCTCAGGCTCAGCGACAGTTCGCGCTCCAGCAGACGGCTGCGCAGGCGGCCCAGCTGGATCTCGGTAATGCCGGCGATCTGCTCGCGGCCCAGTGGCTCGAACACCACCACTTCGTCGATACGGTTGATGAACTCCGGACGGAAGTGCGCGCCCACTGCATCCATCACCGCCGCACGCTGTGCCTCGCGGTCGCCTACCAGTTCCTGGATCTGCGCCGAGCCCAGGTTGGAGGTCATCACGATCACGGTGTTGCGGAAGTCCACGGTGCGCCCGTGGCTGTCGGTCAGGCGGCCGTCTTCCAGCACCTGCAGCAGCACGTTGAACACATCCGGGTGGGCTTTCTCCACCTCATCCAGCAGCACCACCGAGTAGGGCTTGCGCCGTACGGCCTCGGTCAGGTAACCGCCCTCTTCGTACCCTACGTACCCTGGTGGTGCACCGATCAGGCGAGCCACGGAGTGTTTCTCCATGAACTCGGACATGTCGATGCGCACCATTGCCTCTTCGGTGTCGAACAGGAACTCGGCCAGCGCCTTGCACAGCTCGGTCTTGCCCACACCGGTTGGGCCGAGGAACAGGAACGAACCACTTGGCCGGCTTGGGTCAGACAGCCCGGCACGCGAGCGGCGCACGGCGTTGGCCACGGCGGTTACCGCCTCGTTCTGGCCGATCACGCGTTGGTGCAGCAGCGCTTCCATTTTCAGCAGCTTCTCGCGCTCGCCTTCCAGCATCTTGGACACTGGGATACCGGTCCACTTCGACACCACCTCGGCAATTTCTTCCTCGGTCACCTTGTTGCGCAGCAACTGGTTTTCGGTCTTGCCGTGCTGGTCGACCATCTGCAGGCTGCGCTCCAGGTCGGGGATTACCCCGTACTGCAGCTCGGCCATGCGGCTCAGGTCGCCTTTGCGACGGGCGGCTTCCAGTTCCTGGCGGGCCTGTTCGATCTTTTGCTGGATCTGCGCAGAGCCCTGCACTTCAGCCTTTTCCGATGCCCAGATTTCTTCCAGGTCGGAATATTCACGCTCCAGCCGCTCGATTTCTTCGGTCAGCTTCTCGAGGCGTTTTTTCGCCGCTTCGTCTTCTTCCTTCTTCAGCGCCTGCGATTCCACCTTCAGCTGGATCAGGCGGCGATCAAGGCGGTCGAGCACTTCCGGCTTGGAGTCGATCTCCATGCGGATGCGGCTGGCCGCTTCGTCGATCAGGTCAATCGCCTTGTCCGGCAGCTGGCGGTCGGTGATGTAGCGGTGGCTGAGCTTGGCCGCTGCGATGATGGCACCGTCGGTGATGGCCACCTTGTGGTGCACTTCGTAGCGCTCTTTCAGGCCACGCAGGATCGCGATGGTGTCTTCCTCGCTCGGCTCCTCTACCAGCACCTTCTGGAAGCGGCGCTCCAGGGCGGCGTCCTTCTCGATGTACTGGCGGTACTCGTTCAGCGTGGTGGCGCCAACGCAGTGCAGCTCGCCGCGCGCCAAGGCTGGCTTGAGCATGTTGCCGGCGTCCATGGCGCCCTCGCCTTTGCCGGCGCCGACCATGGTGTGCAGTTCATCGATGAACAGGATGATCTGGCCTTCCTGCTTGGACAGCTCGTTCAGCAGCGATTTGAGGCGTTCTTCAAACTCGCCGCGGTACTTGGCACCGGCAATCAGCGCGCCCATGTCCAGCGCCAGCAGGCGCTTGCCCTTGAGGCCGTCAGGCACTTCACCATTGATGATGCGCTGGGCCAGGCCTTCGGCGATGGCGGTTTTACCCACGCCAGGCTCACCGATCAGCACCGGGTTGTTCTTGGTACGGCGTTGCAGCACCTGCACGGTACGGCGGATTTCGTCGTCACGGCCGATCACCGGGTCCAGCTTGCCTTCTTCGGCACGCTTGGTGAGGTCGACGGTGTACTTGTCCAGCGCCTGGCGCGACTCTTCGGCGTTGGGGTCATTCACTGCCTCACCGCCACGCAGGTTGGTGATGGCGTTTTCCAGGGCCTTCTTGCTCACGCCCTGGCTCAGCAGCAGCTTGCCGAGCTTGCTGTTCTCGTCCATGGCAGCCAGCAACACCAGTTCGCTGGAAATGAACTGGTCGCCCTTCTGCTGGGCCAGGCGGTCGGCCTGGTTAAGCAGGCGCGCCAGGTCCTGCGACATGTTCACGTCGCCGGTGGGGTTCTGGATTTTCGGTAGCTGGTCGAGCTCTTTCACCAGTGCCTGGCGCAGGGTGTTGATGTCGAAGCCAACCTGCATCAGCAGCGGCTTGATGGAACCGCCCTGCTGTTCAAGCAGTGCCTGCATCAGGTGCACGGGCTCGATGGCTGGGTGGTCCATGCCAACGGCCAAGGATTGAGCATCGGATATTGCTAATTGCAGCTTGCTGGTCAAACGGTCTATTCGCATGGTGTACCTTCCTTTAAAGGGCAGGTCGGAGCGATGGACAGCGCCTGTTTATGAAGAAACCTGCCTGAGATGACCTTATAGATAAGGCTGATTCTGGAAGATTCAAGCGTAGCGGGGTTGACCGGGGTCAACCTGTTGGATTAACGGGGGCCATTCGCGGGCATGCCCGCTCCCACAGGTACACCACCGCCTTCAAAGGTTGCGAATTCTCTGCGGGAGCGGGCGAGCCCGCGAAGAGGCCGGTGCAGGCTAGCGAGGTTGCAGCCACACCAGGGAAGCAAACCGCCCACCCTGCGGGGTACGGCGATAGGAGAAGAACCGCGCATCACTGACCGTGCACAAGCCGCCGCCATACACGGCAGTTACGCCAAGGGCAGCCAGGCGAATGCGCGCCAGCTCGTAGATATCCGCCATCAGCTTGCCTGGCCGTTCGCCGTCGACAAATGCCCGGGCGGCTTGCGGGTGCACGGCGGTAAAGGCATCACGCACTTCCAGCCCCACTTCAAAAGCCTGTGGGCCGATGGCCGGGCCCAACCACACCAGCACCTCTTCAGGCGGCAGTGCCAGGCGGTCCAAGGTGGCTTCCAGCACGCCGCCGGCCAACCCGCGCCAGCCAGCATGTGCCGCCGCCACGCGAGTACCGGCACGGTCGCAGAACAGCGCAGGCAGGCAATCGGCGGTCATCACGGTACAGGCAATGCCTGGCTGGTCGGTCCAGCTGGCGTCGGCCTCGGCCACCACGGCCGGGTCGGCATTCGCCACCACCAGCCCATGTACCTGCTTGAGCCAGGCCGGCTGGATCGCGAACGTGTCGCTGAGGCGACGGCGGTTCTCGGCAACGGCAGCAGGGTCGTCCCCTACGTGGTCGCCAAGGTTGAAGGTTTCGTAGGGCGGCAGGCTGACGCCGCCCTGACGGGTGGTGACACAGGCGCGAACCGAGGCCGGGGCCGGCCAGTCGGGAAACAGCAGCGACTGCGTCAGGCCACTCATCCGATAAAGCTCTCGCGGTCTTCGTTCAGCAGCGACAGCAACCAGAGGAAGTCATCAGGCAGTGGCGATTCCCACTTCATGATTTCACCGGTGATCGGGTGCGCCAACGCCAGGAAGCGCGCATGCAGCGCCTGGCGCGGGAAGGTTTTCACCGCCTCGACCATGGTTGGGCTGGCAGCCGGTGGAATGCGGAAGCGCCCACCGTACGTCTGGTCGCCGACCAGCGGGAAACCAACATGGGCCATGTGCACACGAATCTGGTGGGTACGGCCGGTTTCCAGCTTCACCCGTACGTGGGTGTGCGAGCGGAAGCGCTTGAGCACGCGGTAGTGGCTGACCGCCGGCTTGCCGCCGTCGGTGACTGCCATGCGCTGGCGCATACCGCCGTGGCGGCCGATAGGGGCGTCGATCTTGCCACCGGAAGTGACCACACCAATCACGATGCACTCGTAGATGCGGCTGACTTTGCGGCTTTGCATCTGCTCGACCAGTCGGGTCTGCGCCTGCAAGGTCTTGGCGACCACCATCAGGCCGGTGGTGTCTTTATCCAGCCGGTGAACGATACCGGCGCGCGGTACGTTGACGATGTCTGGCACGTGGTGCAGCAGCGCATTGAGCAGCGTACCACTGGCATGACCGGCGGCCGGATGCACAACCAGCCCGGCAGGCTTGTTGATTACCATGATGTGGTCGTCTTCGTAGACGATATCCAGTTCGATATCTTCTGCGATCCACTCGCCCTGGGCCTCTTGCTCGGCCTGCAGTGCTAGCAGCGAGCCACCATAGACGGTGTCTCGAGGGCGCACAACGGCGCCATCGACCGTCAGGCGGCCCTCTTTGATCCACGAAGTAAGCCGCGAACGCGAGTACTCAGCGAACAATTGGGCGGCGACCTGGTCGAGGCGTTGGCCGCCCAGTTCGGACGGTACCTCTGCGCTAAGTTGAATGATCTCGGACATGCTCGATTCGGCGGGCGCACAGCCTTTGGTTTCGGCTGCGAGCTTGTGGTTAAATACGGCTTCTTTTGTCCCGGGGTTGGCCGGGGCGCTCATCATAACAGGACGGCACCGCCCAAGACAGCGGCCGTCAAAGGGACGCAAGCCGCCATGCAAGTGAAACACCTGCTGCTGATCGCCATCCTCGGGCTTACCGCGGCCTGTTCCTCTAATAAAGAGGTCATTGACGAGAACCTCAGCGAAGCCGAGCTGTACCAGCAGGCGCAAGCTGACCTGGACAACTCCAGCTACACCAGCGCCGTGAACAAGCTCAAGGCCCTGGAATCGCGCTACCCGTTCGGTCGCTATGCCGACCAGGCGCAGCTCGAGCTGATCTACGCCAACTACAAGAACTCCGAGCCCGAGGCTGCCAAGTCGGCTGCCGAGCGCTTCATCCGCCTGCACCCGCAGCACCCGAACGTCGACTACGCCTACTACCTGAAAGGCCTGACCTCGTTCGACCAGGACCGCGGCCTGCTGGCGCGCTTCCTGCCGCTGGACATGACCAAGCGTGACCCGGGTGCCGCCCGCGACTCGTACAACGAGTTTGCCCAGCTGACCAGCCGCTTCCCTACCAGCCGCTACTCGCCCGACGCCAAGCAGCGCATGATCTACCTGCGCAACCTGCTGGCCTCGTACGAAATTCACGTGGCCGACTACTACCTGGGCCGCCAGGCTTATGTGGCCGCCGCCAACCGTGGCCGCTACGTGGTAGAGAACTTCCAGGAAACCCCATCGGTCGGCGACGGCCTGGCGGTGATGGTCGAGGCGTACCAGAAGATGCACCTGGACGAACTGGCCGCCACCAGCCTGGAAACCCTCAAGCTCAACTACCCGGACCACCCGAGCCTGGTCGACGGCGAGTTCCAGCCCAAGCAGACCGAGTCTGACGGGCGCGGCTGGCTGTCCAAGGCCACCCTGGGCCTGATCGAAACCGACACCCCGCTGCCGCCGGGCGAAACCCGCGCCAACCAGGACGTGGTCAAGCAGTTCCAGGACGCGCGTGACGAGATGCCGCAAGAGCTGCTGCCGAAAGACGAAAACGGTGATTCGATCGTGCCAGAAGGCCCGAAAGAAGCCGAAAAAGACCGTTCCTGGTTCAGCTACATGACCTTTGGTCTGTTCGACTGACACACGGCGGTAAATGAAAGGGAGGCCTTGGGCCTCCCTTTTTTATTGGCCGCGTCCTAGACTGTCAGCTTCTTCAATCGACAAGCTGGACACCATGGTTCGCCTACTTTTCTGGATCGCCCTGATCGCCGCCGCGTTCTGGCTGTGGCGCAAGTTCAAAGTCAGCCAACAGTCGCACCCCGAGGCGAAACTGGATGCACCACTGCAGATGGTGCGCTGCGCCCATTGCGGCGTGCACCTGCCCAACGACCGGGCGCTGCAGCAGGGCAAAGAGTGGTATTGCAGCCAGGCGCACCTGCAGCAAGGCCCAGGCCGCCAGGGCTGAACACAAAGCCTTTGTAGGAGCGGCCTTGCAGGGGCGCCGGACCGGTCGGATAGGGCCGCAAAGCGGCCCCGGCAATATCAGCTTTGATGCAGAAATCCTGGGGCTGCTTTGCAGCCCTTTCGCGACGCAAGGCCGCTCCTACAAGGGATCGCGTAACTTCAGCTCAACCGCGTTGCTGGCGCATACGGCGCCGGGTCGATGATTGGCTCGGCCCCGGTCAGCAAGTCGGTAAACAGCTGACAGGAAGCCGGCGCCAGCACCAGCCCGTTGCGGTAGTGACCGCAGTTCAGCCACAACCCCTCGTACCCTGGCACCGGCCCGATGTAGGGAATACCCTCCGGCGAGCCCGGCCGCAGCCCCGCCCAGTGCCCCACCACCGTGGCCCCTTCGAGCCCTGGCAGCAACTCCACCGCCGATGCCTTCAGGCTTTCCAGCGCATCTTCGGTCGGGGTCTTGTCATACCCGGCATGTTCCAGCGTGCTGCCAACCAGAATGTGGCCATCCCGCCGCGGGATCGCATAGCGCCCTTTGGCCAGCACCATGCTCGGCAAAAAGTCCTCAGCGCACTTGAACAGGATCATCTGGCCCTTCACCGGCTCTACCGGCAGTTCAAGGCCAAGGGTACGCAGCAGGTCGCCACTCCAGGCGCCAGCACTGAGCACCACCTCATCCGCCGCCAGTACGCCTTCGGCGGTCTGCACACCGGTCACGCGCCCGCCCTGCTGAACAAAGCCGGTGATCTGGCAGTTTTCGCGCAAGGTGACGTTCGGCAGCGCCAGCAGCGCGGCCTTCAGCGATTTCACCAGGCGCGGGTTGCGCACGTTGGCCACACCGGCCATGTAGATGGCGCGCTTGAAGCCCGGGCCCAGCACCGGCACTGCGTCGTAGGCTGCCGAGATATCCACGGCACTTAGCGGCCGCTGCTCACGCTCGGCCCAGGCCAGCGCTTCGGCTTCGTCATCCAGGTCGAGCCAGTACAGGCCCGTGGTGTGCACTTCGGGGTCGACGCCGGTGCTGGCGAACAAGCGCTCGCCCAGCTGTGGATAAAAGTCCTGCGACCAGTGCGCCAGGGCGGTGACTGCGGCGCTGTAGCGCCACGGGTACAGCGGCGAAACGATGCCACCACCGGCCCACGACGACTCACGGCCGACTTCGCCCTGATCACACACCACCACCTGCCCGACCTTCGCCGCCAGGTTGAACGCCGTCAGCAGGCCGATCACCCCGCCGCCGACCACCACTACTTGCTTGCTCATCTGTCGATCCAACACCTGAAGTAAAACCGCGATGCACCGGGCATCATTCAACCTTCAGCTTCCCCAGCAGTGCTCGCTGCCACCAACGGCACCCGGATTGCGCTGCACGCCGGCCTGGTCGAGCTGGAAATCGCCACAGCGGTCCTGCGCCATCAGCCCATGGGGCAGCCGCCGGGCGCGCAGCGTGAAGGTGTCGCTGTCGCGCTGGGCCTGCAGGCTGTAGTAGCGGGTACCGTCGGGCAAGGCCGGGTCGCCCTCGGCATATTGGCCGGTGCGCACACGGTGGCGCTCCAGGCGCAGGGCGGCATCATGCAGCAGGCCAACCACTTCGCTGCGTGCGGCTCGCCGAAGCTGGTCGCTGTAACTGGGGTAGGCAATGGCTGCCAGAATGCCGGTCACGGCCAGCACAATCAACAACTCGATCAGGCTCAAGCCTTGCTGCATGTCAGTCTCCTCTCAGTCTTTGCCGCCAGGTGATGCGCCGGGTTGTGTCGCCGGCCACGGCGTAGACGGCTTCCAGTACGTGCCGTGACTGGGTTTGCTTGCTGACAGCGGTTATCCGGAACAGGGTGGCCTGGGCGCGCTTACTCGGGCCAAGATTCTGCAGGTGGAAATAGCCATGTTGCGTGCCCTGCCACTGCCCGGTCAGATCGTGCGGTCGAGCGGGTGGCATGCACGCGGCACACAGATCAGGAGGTGCACGCTTGAGCTCGCCCTCCCCTGCTTGCAACACAGCCTCAGCTTCTTCGAGCGCCAGCAGACCATCGCGCATGTGGCCGGTCATTCGTGCTTCCATCAAGGCATTGCTCAGGGCCGAGGTCGCCAGCAAACCGAGCAGCAGGCTCAGTACCAACGCCGACAGCAGCACGACACCGCGTTGACGCTTCATGGCCGCGGCACAGGGTTGCGCAGCGCCACACTAAGCGCATGGCGTTGTTCGAGTTTGAGGGTGGGCTCGTATAACGTCAGCGTGATGTCTACCCTCTCCCCCCGCGGCGTTTGCACACGTTCGAAGCGCGCCTCTCGCACATTCTCGACCAGCGGTTGGAAGTTGCCTTTTCGCTTGAACCTCAGCCTGTTGTCATGGAACTGGTAGACGTACTGGCTTATGGGAAACGTCAGTGGGTAGCCCTCTATTGGCTTTTCATCCACGCGCACTTTTTCGATGCAGTCCGTCTGCAAAACCCAGTCACCCTTGCCAGCCTGTCCGGGCAACTCCGCCACAACCAGGCTGAGGGTAGTGGCTTCAACCTCCAGGGGGCGGGCGAAAGCCTGCCGCGCGGCCGGGTCCTCGAAGTCGCCAGGCTTTATCTGCAGGCACCCAAACATCCCCGCCATACGGATATCCTGCGCCATGCGCAGCAATGCAAGTCGCGCCTCATCCTGCATGCGTACTGCCGTACTTTGCAGGCGCCAGGTCTGGTGTGCCGAAGCGAAGAGCTGACCGGCCGCAGCAAGCAGCATCAACCCGATGGCCAGCGCCATCACCATCTCAAGCAAGCCGAACCCACCCTGGCAGCGCCTCATCGCCGCCTCCGCTCATGCTCGCTGTGCGTGGCCAATGCCGCCTGTCCATCGCGACGCGCGCTGTCTACAGCCTGCAATGCCTGCAACTGCATCGCTGCCGTTGCGAACATGCCCACGGCCACAACCACGACTGCCAACAACACTTCCAGGAGCGTCATGCCCCGTTGCCTTGCGTGCATCCCTGCACCTCCCGCGACTTTTCCCGCAATAGCCTTGAAACCAGCCGACTAGACCGCCTGGCCAGCGAACGTGAAGCTATAGCCAAGCACTTCCAGGGAGGAATGCACGGTGAAGCAACGAGGCGTAACACTGATTCAAATGTTGTCGGCCTTGGCCGTGGCCGTATTGCTGACACAGCTCGGCGTGCCGGCCTACGCCAGGATGAGCGACGACCTACACCGGGCAGCAGCGACCCGCGATTTGGCGCAGGCACTGCGCAGTGCGCGCAGCCACGCCATGCTGCAAAGCCAGCCGGTGCTGGTGCAGGCGCTGGACGGTAATTGGGGGAATGGTTGGCGGGTGGTGCTGGAGCACAACCAGCAGATGCTGCGCGAGCAGCGCCTTTCGAGGCCGCTGAAGATTACGAGCAATCGCGGGGAGCAGTTCAAGTTCAGTGCGCTGGGCGTTCCACTGGGGCCGACCAACAATTGGCTGGGTGCAACCCTGGAAGTTTGCGAACGCTTGACTCCAACCAGCCAATATCGAGTAAGGCTGGCATCAACCGGCAGGGTCAGGGTACTCACGGGAGAGCCCGAAGACTCCCAATGCAGAAACAATACTCACTAGCCTACGCGGTTATTGTAGGAGCGGCCTTGTGTCGCGAAAGGGCCGCAAAGCGGCCCCGACAATATCAGCTCTAACGCTGAGATCCTGGGGCTGCGTTGCAGCCCTTTCGCGACACAAGGCCGCTCCTACACACAACAGTTCCCACAGTGGGAACTGGCAGCGCCGTCAGATCAGCGAGCGAACCCGCAGCTCTTTGGGCATCGAGAAGGTGATGTTCTCTTCACGCCCGTCCAGCTCTTCAGCACCCGTAGCGCCCCAGGCCTTGAGCTGCTCGATCACGCCACGCACCAGCACTTCAGGGGCCGAAGCACCGGCAGTGATGCCGATGCGTGCTGCCTGTTCAAACCAGCCCTGTTGCAGGTCCTCGGCACCATCAATCAGGTAGGCCGGGGTGCCCATGCGCTCGGCCAGCTCGCGCAGGCGGTTGGAGTTGGAGCTGTTCGGGCTGCCGACTACCAGCACCACGTCGCACTCCCCCGCCAGTTGCTTGACGGCGTCCTGGCGGTTCTGGGTGGCGTAGCAGATGTCGTCCTTGCGCGGGCCGCCGATGTTCGGGAAGCGCGCACGCAGGGCGTCGATGACGCGGCTGGTGTCGTCCATCGACAAGGTGGTCTGGGTCACGAAGGCCAGGTGGTCAGGGTCGCGCACCTGCAGCTTGGCAACATCATCTTCGTCTTCGACGAGGTAGATGGAACCGCCGTTGCTGGCGTCGTACTGGCCCATGGTGCCTTCGACTTCCGGGTGCCCTTCGTGGCCGATGAGAATGCACTCACGGCCGTCGCGGCTGTACTTGGCCACCTCGATGTGCACCTTGGTCACCAGTGGGCAGGTGGCATCGAACACTTTCAGGCCACGGCCAGCCGCTTCCTGGCGTACTGCCTGGGAAACACCGTGGGCACTGAAGATGACGATGACATCGTCCGGCACCTGGTCCAGCTCTTCGACGAAGATGGCACCGCGGTTGCGCAGGTCTTCCACCACGAACTTGTTGTGCACCACTTCGTGACGCACATAGATCGGCGGGCCGAAGACTTCCAGCGCACGGTTGACGATCTCGATCGCCCGGTCGACCCCCGCGCAGAAGCCGCGAGGGTTGGCGAGTTTGATTTGCATGCTCGGCTCCAGGCTTACAGGGCCTTCACCTCGAGGATCTCCACCTCGAAGGTCAGGGTCTTGCCAGCCAGTGGGTGATTGAAGTCGATGGTCACCTGGTCGTCATCAAACGCTTTGACCACACCCGGCAGCTCGGCGTTGGCGGCATCGTTGAAGATGATCAGCAGCCCGTCGGACAGCTCCATGCCCTCGAAGTTGGACCGCGGCATGACTTGCACGTTTTGCGGGTTGGGCTGGCCGAAGGCGTTCTCCGGGGCCACTACCACAGTACGCTTGTCGCCGGCCTTGAAGCCGAACAGCGCGCTTTCGAAGCCCGGCAACAGGTTGCCATCGCCAACCTTGAAGGTGGCCGGGGCTTTGTCGAACGTGCTGTCGACGGTGTCGCCGTTTTCCAGGTGCAGCGCGAAGTGCAGGGTGACTTCGGTGTTCTGGCCGATACGGGTGTCAGTCATGGACCGGATCCTCGGACTTCTTGCTCTTGAACATATCCAGCGCCAGCATCACCGCACCAACGGTGATGGCGCTGTCGGCCACGTTGAAGGCCGGGAAGTAATGGCGGTTTTGCCAGTGCACCAGGATGAAGTCGACCACATGGCCCAGCACGACGCGGTCGTACAGGTTGCCAATGGCGCCACCCAGCACCAGTGCCAGCGCCACGGCCAGCCAGGTCTCGTTGCGCCCCAGGCGCTTGAGCCACACCACCAGCACGGCACTGACCACCACGGCGATCAGGGCGAACAGCCAGCGCTGCCAGCCAGCGCCATCCGCGAGGAAGCTGAAAGCGGCGCCGGTGTTGTAGGCCAGGGTCCAGCTGAAGTAGTCAGGGATGACCACAATCTGTTGGTACATGGTCAGGGCGTTGTTGAAATACAGCTTGGTGGCCTGGTCGAGGACCAGGACCAGCACGCTCAGCCAAAGCCATGCAAGGCGCCCGAAGCGCCCCACTGCCGGGTTAGGCATAGTGACGCACCTCGCCCGAACCGGTCAGGTTGTCGACGCAACGGCTGCAGATTTCCGGGTGCTCCGGGTGGCTGCCAACGTCGGCGCGGAAGTGCCAGCAACGGCCGCACTTGGCGTGGCCGGACTTGACCACTTTCAGCTTGAGGCCTTCGACTTCGGTGGCCACGGCGTCTGCCGGCGCTTGCACGAACGGCACCACGCTGGCGGCCGAGGTAATCAGCACAAAGCGCAGCTCGTCGCCCAGCTTGCCCAGGTCGGCGCTCAGGCCTTCGTCGGCGTACAGGGTGACTTCGGCCTGCAGGTTGCCGCCGATGACCTTGGCGGTACGCTGGTTTTCCAGCTCCTTGTTGACCGAGGCCTTCACCGCCATGACGCGGTCCCAGTAGGCGCGGTCCAGCTCGGTGCCTTCCGGCAGCTCGCTCAGGCCCTGGTACCAGCCGTTGAGCATTACCGACTCGTTGCGCTCGCCCGGCAGGTACTGCCAGATTTCGTCAGCGGTGAACGCCAGGATCGGCGCGATCCAGCGCACCAGCGCTTCGCTGATGTGGTACAGCGCAGTCTGGCAGGAACGGCGGGCGACACTGTTGGCGCCGGTGGTGTACTGGCGGTCCTTGATGATGTCGAGGTAGAAGCCGCCCAGCTCCTGTACGCAGAAGTTGTGCACCTTGGAGTAGACGTTCCAGAAACGGTACTCGCTGTAGTGCTCTTCCAGCTCGCGCTGCAGCAGCAGGGTACGGTCCACGGCCCAGCGGTCCAGTGCCAGCATGTCTTCCGGGGCCAGCAGGTCGCGGGCCGGGTCGAAGCCGGACAGGTTGGACAGCAGGAAGCGCGCGGTATTGCGGATACGGCGGTAGGCGTCGGCGCTGCGCTGCAGGATCTGCTCGGAAACCGCCATTTCACCGGAATAGTCGGTGGCCGAAACCCACAGGCGCAGGATGTCGGCACCCAGGGTGTTGTTGACCTTTTCCGGCTCGATGGTGTTGCCCAGCGACTTGGACATCTTGCGGCCGTTCTCGTCCACGGTGAAGCCGTGGGTCAGCAGCTCGCGGTACGGCGCGTGGTTGTCGATGGCGCAACCGGTGAGCAACGACGAGTGGAACCAGCCACGGTGCTGGTCGGAGCCTTCCAGGTACAGGTCGGCGACCGGGCCGGTGGCGTGGCCGATGTCGTGCGAGCCACGCAGCACGTGCCAGTGGGTGGTGCCGGAGTCGAACCACACGTCCAGGGTATCGGTGATCTTGTCGTACTGGCCCGCTTCTTCACCCAGCAGTTCGACGGCATCCAGCTTGAACCAGGCCTCGATACCTTCTTGTTCAACGCGCTTGGCCACCGCTTCCATCAGTTCGACGGTACGTGGGTGCAGCTCGCCGGTCTGCTTGTGCAAGAAGAACGGGATCGGCACGCCCCAGTTGCGCTGACGCGAGATGCACCAGTCAGGGCGGTTGGCGATCATCGAATGCAGGCGCGCCTGGCCCCAGGCCGGCACGAACTTGGTCTCTTCGATGGCTTTGAGGGCGCGCTCACGCAGTGGCTCGCCAGTGCTTGGCTGCTTGTCCATGCCCACGAACCACTGCGCGGTGGCGCGGTAGATCAACGGGGTCTTGTGGCGCCAGCAGTGCATGTAGCTGTGGCTGATGGTTTCGGTGTGCATCAGCGCACCGGCTTCGCTCAGTTTCTCGACGATGGCCGGGTTGGCCTTCCAGATGAACTGGCCGCCGAAGAACTCCAGCGACTCGACGTACACGCCGTTGCTCTGCACCGGGGTGAGGATGTCGTCGTTGACCATGCCGTAGCGCTTGCAGGTGACGAAGTCGTCTTCACCGTAGGCAGGCGCGGAGTGAACTACACCGGTACCGGCGCCCAGTTCGACGTAGTCGGCCAGGTAGACAGGCGACAGGCGGTCGTAGAACGGGTGGCGGAAGTTGATCAGCTCCAGGGCCGAACCCTGGGCAGTGGCGATGACCGAGCCTTCCAGGTTGTAGCGCTTGAGGCACGACTCGACCAGCTCTTCGGCCAGCACCAGCAGACGCTCGCCAGTATCGACCAGGGCATACTTGAACTCCGGGTGGATGTTCAGCGCCTGGTTGGCGGGGATGGTCCACGCGGTGGTGGTCCAGATCACGATGGCGGCTGGCTTGGCCAGCGCCTCCAGCCCGAAGGCGGCAGCCAGCTTGGCCTCATCGGCAACCGGGAAGGCCACGTCGATGGTCTGGGATTTCTTGTCGGCGTACTCGACTTCCGCTTCAGCCAGGGCCGAACCGCAATCGAAGCACCAGTTCACAGGCTTGAGGCCCTTGAACACGAAACCTTGCTTGACCATCTCGGCCAGGGCGCGGATTTCACCGGCCTCGTTGGCGAAGTTCATGGTCTTGTACGGGTTGTCCCACTCACCCAGCACACCCAGGCGAATGAACTCGGTCTTCTGCCCTTCGATCTGCTCGGCGGCGTACTCGCGGCACAGCTCGCGGGTGCGGTCGGCAGACAGGTGCTTGCCGTGGGTAACCTCGACCTTGTGTTCGATCGGCAGGCCATGGCAGTCCCAGCCCGGTACATACGGCGCATCGAAGCCGGACAGGGTCTTGGAGCGGACGATCATGTCCTTGAGAATCTTGTTCAGCGCATGACCGATGTGAATCTTGCCGTTGGCATAGGGCGGGCCGTCGTGCAGGACGAACTTGGGACGATCCTTGCCAATTTCGCGCAGCTTCTGGTACAGGCCAATGCTGTCCCAGCGCTGCAGGATCTGCGGTTCGCGCTGAGGCAGGCCGGCCTTCATGGGGAAGGCGGTGTCCGGAAGGTTAAGCGTGGCTTTGTAGTCGGTCATTTCAGGCTCTTCGTTAGCGGTTGAGCGTGCCAATGTGCACGTGCGGCGGCGATATCCGCATCGATCGCCGACTTCAGCGCCTCCAGGGAGGCGAATCGCTGCTCTTCACGCAGCTTGTGGTGGAACTCCACCGTCAGACGCCGGCCATACAGGTCGCCGGCAAAATCGAGAAGATGAATCTCCAGGTGCGGGCGCCCATCACCGGCAACGGTGGGACGCACGCCAATATTGCCTACACCCGGCCAGGCCTTGCCGTCGATTTCGATGCTGGCCAGGTAAACCCCGGACAGCGGCACGCGGCGGCGCTTGAGCTGGATGTTGGCGGTAGGTGTGCCGAGCTGGCGGGCCAGCTTCTGGCCATGCAGCACGCGGCCAGTGATGCTGTAAGGGCGGCCCAGCAGGTGCTCGGCCAGCTCGAAGTTACCTTCGGACAGGGCCTTGCGCACTTCGGTGCTGCTGACCCGCAGGCCGTCCTGGATGACCGTGTTGGCGGCCTCGACAGTGAAGCCGTACTGCTTGCCGGCCTCGATCAGGAAGGCGAAGTCGCCCGCGCGGTCGCAGCCAAAGCGGAAGTCATCGCCCACTTCGAGGTGGCGCACGCCCAGGCCGTCGACCAAGATGGCCTCGACGAAGGCATCGGCGCTGAGCTTGCTCAGGCGCTGGTTGAACGCCAGGCACAACACCCGGTCGATGCCCTCGGCGGCCAGCAGTTCGACCTTGTCGCGCAGGCGGGCCAGGCGCGCCGGTGCGGTATCGGGGGCGAAGTACTCGCGTGGTTGCGGTTCGAAGATCACCACGCAGGTCGGCAGGCCCAAGGCCTGGCCGCGCTCGCGCAGGCGCGCCAGGATAGCCTGGTGGCCGCGGTGAACCCCGTCGAAGTTGCCAATGGTGGCGACACAGCCCCGGTGCTCGGGGCGCAGGTTGTGAAGACCTCGAACCAGCTGCATAACGCACTTCTTGCTCATAAAGTGGCCGATTATAACCACACCCGGGCGCCGGTGACAGGCAGCAGCGCCCAAGGGCGGCGTGGAATATGAAAAACCGACGCCTGACCCGCCTGAAGCCTCAGTGCAGGGCCTTGCGAGCGAAATGCCGGGGCCGGAAGCCGCACAGGTACAAGCAGCCGAAATACGTCACGACACCTGCCAGGATCAACGCCCCAAGCCGCAGGAAGCGCTCAAGCATGATGCCCTGCTCCCAGGCCGGCATATAGTGCATGCCCGCCAACAGTACTGCCGACATCAGCACCACTGCCAGGACAAGCTTGAGCAGGAACATTGCCCAGCCTGGCTGCGGCTCGAACAACTGCTGGCTGCGCAGCTTCCAGAACAGCAAGCCGGCATTCAGGCAGGCACCGAGGCTGATCGCCAATGCCAGGCCGGCATGTGCAAGCGGGCCGACCAGGGCGAGGTTGAACAGCTGCGTGCAGACCAGGGTGAAAATCGCGATCTTCACCGGTGTACGGATATTCTGCTGCGCATAGAAGCCGGGTGCCAGTACCTTGACCAGAATGATCGCCAGCAAGCCTACGGAATAGGCCATCAGCGCCCGCTGGGTCATGGCCGCATCAAACGCACTGAACTTGCCATATTGAAAGAGCGCAACGGTCAGCGGCTCGGCAAGAATGGCCAGGGCCAGGGTGCAGGGCAGCACCAGCAGGAAGCACAGGCGCAGGCCCCAGTCGAGAATCCGCGAGTACTCTTCGCGGTCCTTGTTGGCGTAGGTCTTGGCCAGGGTCGGCAGCAGGATGGTGCCCAGGGCCACGCCCAGCACGCCTGACGGCAACTCCATGAGGCGGTCGGCGTAATACATCCACGACACCGAGCCGGCCACCAGGAAAGAGGCGAATATGGTGTTGATGATCAGCGAGATCTGGCTCACCGACACCCCGAGAATCGCCGGCAGCATCTGCTTCAGTACCCGCCACACACCCGCGTCCTTGAGGTTAAGACGCGGCAGCACGAGCATGCCGATCTTCTTCAACGCTGGCAGCTGGTACAGCAACTGCGCCAGGCCACCCGCCAGCACGCCCCAGGCCAGGGCCATGATTGGCGGGTTGAAGTACGGCGTCAGCAGCACGGCGAAGGCGATCATCGCTACGTTCAACAGGGTCGGCGTGAACGCCGGTACCGAAAAACGGTTCCAGGTATTGAGGATCGCACCAGCCAGGGAAGACAGCGAGATCAGCAATATATAAGGAAAGGTCACCCGCAACAGGGAGGTGGTCAGCTCGTATTTTTCCGCGTTGTCGACAAAGCCCGGGGCTGTTGCCCACACCACCCACGGCGCCGCGAGGATACCGATGGCAGTCACCAGGGCGAGAACGAGGGTCAGCAGGCCGCTGACATAAGCGATGAAGGTACGTGTCGCCTCCTCGCCCTGCTGGGTCTTGTATTCGGCCAGGATCGGAACAAAGGCCTGAGAAAAAGCGCCCTCGGCGAAAATGCGCCGCAGCAGGTTGGGCAGTTTGAACGCGATGAAGAAGGCATCAGTGGCGACGCCGGCACCAAAGATGCGAGCCAGGATGGTGTCGCGAACGAAGCCCAGCACCCGTGAAATCATGGTGATCGAGCTTACTGCAGCCAGGGATTTGAGCAGGTTCATCGAAAAGATTCACGCCAATGGCAGAGGACGCTGCCAGACAGCGTCCGAATGTGCGATACTCCCGCGCCTTCGCAGGGGAGCCAAAAATTCCCGAGTGTACAGGTCGCGCAGCAGAAAGGAATCTTTCCCTCTTGTTGGCGCACCGCTCGGCGGAACCTTGCAGGTGGCCTTGACAATCGATCTCTTGATCGGCATGATTCGCGGCCTATTTTGTTTGCTATTTACCTAAAGTCTTTCGAGGAGCTCGACGGTGGCCAACACACCTTCCGCCAAGAAACGTGCAAAACAGGCTGAGAAGCGTCGCAGCCACAACGCCAGCCTGCGTTCCATGGTCCGCACCTACATCAAGAATGTAGTTAAAGCCATTGACGCAAAAGACGCCGAAAAAGCGCAAGCCGCTTACGTTCTGGCTGTACCTGTAATCGACCGTATGGCCGACAAAGGTATCATCCACAAGAACAAAGCTGCTCGTCACAAAGGCCGTCTGAATGGCCACATCAAGGCGCTGAAAGAAGCTGCAGCTGCCTAAGCGACGCGCTATTCGAAAAACCGACCCTAGGGTCGGTTTTTTGTTGCCTGCGATTTATGCACCAGCGCCAACCCGCTTTGTGTAGGAGCGGCCTTGTGTCGCGATCGGGCTGCGCAGCAGCCCCTCGGTATTGGCGTCGACACTGATATTGCTGGGGCTGCTGCGCAGCCCGATCGCGACACAAGGCCGCTCCTACACGAAGCAGGGCGGCGTTGGCCTTGAGTTACTTGGCTATCTGAATCTTCGGCGCCCACTGCAGCCAGTCATCCTCTGCCTTGTCGAACAAGGCGAAGGTCTGCTGCGGCCGTGCCGGGTTGCCCATCTGCTCGCCATCCGGCGTAGCAAAAGCAATACCGCCATCGATCAGGGTTTCCACCGACTCGGTACGCACCGTAGCCCCCTTGAACAGCCCCCAGTCGAAACCGAAGCCACTGCTGTTCCAGAAGCGGCTGCCACCGCGTACCAACGCTGCATAACGCGGCTCGATAAGGATATGGATGAGCACGCGGTCAGCGCTCTGGCCCAACTCGAAGCCCGTTACCTTGCCGACCGCAACCTCACGGTAAGTCACTGGCACACCCGGCTTGATCGAACCACGGCGCGGGGCACTGAGCGTCAATGGCAAGCCCACCTCCGGCCCAGCCACTTGCGGGGCATCGGCCAAGGCGATGAAATCGCGCTGCGGGCCACGGTCCTTGGCTGCCGGCTGCACCTCCAGGTACTGCCCGCCAATCAGGGTGTCAAGGTTCTCGGTGCGCACCAGGCCCAAGGCTGGCTTGACCACCCAGAACTGCGTACCGGCACGGGCAATACGGCCCGCCGCCTCGGTGATACGTGCCCGCAGCAGCACTGCCTGCAAGTCATCGGTCAGGTCGACGCTCTCGATACTGCCCACATCCAGGCCACGGAAGCGGATCGGAGTACCCGGCTTCAGGCCATCCGCACGGTCTACACGAACGGTGATCAAGGTACCCGCGCGGTTTACCGCTTCCTGGCTGTCATGCAGGCGGAAGCGCGGAATGTGGCGTTTCAACGCCACGTCGGGCCGTGGCGTGTCGAACGCAATACCGCCGGCCATCAGCGTTTGCAGTGACTCACTCTTGATCTTGATGCCCGACAGCCCGCCGGTCAGGGTAATGCCACTGACGTTCCAGAAGCGCGAAGAGCCGTTGACCAGCTTTTCGTATTCCTTCTCGATATGCACACCGATCAGGATACGGTTGCTGTTACGAGCAAACTGATAGCTCTGCACGCTACCCACCTTGACCTGGCGGTACATCACCGGGCTGCCGATTTCCAGCGAGCCCAGGGTATCGGCGAACAGCACCATGTGCAGGCCCGGCGCCTTGAGGTCAAGCGGCGGCGCCTTGGCGCGGGCCTCGAACTCACGCTCGGGCCGTTCGCCCTTCTCACCTGGGCGAATGGCGATGTAGTTACCTTTGACCAGCGCTTCCAGGCCGGTGATACCTGCCAGGGAAATCGACGGTTTGACCACCCAGAACTGCGTGCCCTCGACCAGGTAGTCCTCGGTCAGCGGGTCAAGCGTCAGCTCGGCCGATGCGCTGGACAGGTTGTCTTCCATCTTCAGGGCCTTCAACGAGCCCACCTGGATGCCCTTGTACATGACCGGCGTGCGGCCTGCCTGCAGGCCCTCGTAATCGCTCAGCTTCACCTTTACCCGGATACCCGCCTGGGCGGCGTCGAAGTCTTCATACAGGCGGAACGGCAGGCTCGGGTCGGTGGGCGGGCTGTCCTTGCGGTATTCCGGTGTGGCAAAGGCGATACCACCGGCCACGATGCTCGACAGCGACTCGCTGCGCACCTTCACACCTGACAGCGAAGCATCGATGCTGACGCCGCTGGCGTTCCAGAAACGCGTGTGCTTGCGCACCAGGCTGGCGTAAGCAGGCTCGATGAACACCTTGATCTCGACGGTGCTCTGGTCCTCGGACAGGCGATAGCTTTTCACCCGACCCACCTGGATCTGCTTGTAAAAAATTGGGCTGTCACGGTTAAGCGAACCCAGCCTGTCGGCTTTGAGGGTCAGATGCAGACCAGGCTCCGAATCCGAGAGCGGCGGCGCTACCTTCAGCGCGGTAAAGCGCTTGGTACGCTCCCCCTCCCCCGGGCTGACGGCGATGTAGTTACCCGACACCAGTGTTTCAAGGCCGGTAATACCCGCCAGGCTGACACTCGGCTTCACCAGCCAGAAGCGCGTGCCCTTGGTCAGGTGTGGTTCGGCGTCCTTGTTCATCTCGATGGTGGCGATCACCCCTTGATTGTCGCCCTGGGCGTCAAGCACCAGGCTTTTCACTTTGCCTACCGGCATGCCCTTGTAGATGACTTCGGTCTTGTTGGCGACGATGCCCTCGCCCGACTCGAAGCGGACTTCAATTTCCACGCCGGCCGCGCTGTAGGCCTGCCACGCGAGCCAGCCTCCGATCATCAAGGCGATCAAAGGCAGGATCCAGATGGCCGACCAGTTCGAGGCTGGGCGGGTTTTAGCCGTTGGCAGGTCACTCATGGTCGTCATCCGACTCCGTGTTATCCCAAATCAGTCGGGGATCGAAAGTTAAAGCGGCAAGCATTGTCAGGATCACCACAGTTGCGAAGGCGACAGCGCCCAGATTGGCTTCGACACTGGCTATTCTGCCGAAATTCACCACTGCCACCAGGATGGCGATGACGAAGATATCCAGCATGGACCAGCGCCCAATGAATTCGATGAAGCGGTACATCCATATCCGTTGCCGCGCCGAAAGCGGCTGGCGACGCTGAACGGAGTACAACAGCAAGCCAATGCCCACCAACTTGAACGTGGGCACCAGGATACTGGCAATGAACACCACGGCGGCAATGGGCACCATGCCGTGCTTGAGCAAGGTGACGACGCCGGACATGATCGTGTCAGGGCTGCCCTGCCCGAGCGTACTCACGGTCATGATCGGCAGCAGGTTGGCCGGTATGTACAGGATCGAGGCGGCAATCAGCAGCGCCCAGGTACGCACGATACTGTTCGGGCGGCGAGCATGCACAATGGCGCCGCAGCGCGTGCAGGTCTGCGAAGTGCTATCTGGCACTTGCCTGTTCAGTTCATGACATTCATTGCAGACAACAATGCCTGCATCAATCGCCCGCATGCAGGTCCTCCCCCGATAGCGCACTCCAGATCTGGTGCGGTGACATCACCACTTCAAGCCATACCTGGACCAATAACAGACTGATGAAGCAGAACAGCCCCAGGCCCACGGTCAGTTCGGCCAGGTCCACCAGCTTGACGATGGCCACCAGCACACCCATGAAATAGACCTCGAGCATGCCCCAGTCACGCAAGTGGTGATAGATGCGATAGAACAGCAGGCCGAAGTTACGCCCCACGTTCAAGCGGATACTCAGCAGTACCGCCAGCTGGCAGAGCAGTTTTGCCAGGGGGATGGCCATGCTGCATAGGAATACGACTACCGCTACACCCCGCATCTGCGAATTGTACAGGCCCAGTACGCCGCTCCAGACCGTATCGTCAGAGGTCTGGCCAAGCAGGTGCAGCTGCATGATCGGTAGAAAATTGGCAGGTACGAACAGCAACAGCGCGGTCAGTACCAGTGCCAGGCTGCGATTGACTACATTGTGCCGGTGGGCATAGAGCTCGTAGCCGCAGCGTGGGCATAGGGCTTTTTCATCGTGCTGGAGCACAGGCTTGCGCAGCAGCAGGTCGCATTCGTGACAGGCGACAAGCTCGTCCAACGGCAATTGGGCCAGGGCTTCGGGTTCGACAGGATTGGGCATATAGCGCTTCTGGATAGGTGCGTGGGCCTATTCTAGTGCTCTGGCTCGCATTGTGGGAGGCGACTTACCAGAAGGGATAAGCGATTCCTGTAGGAGCAGCCTTGTGCTGCGAAGAGGCCATTGCAGCCAAAGATATCTTTAGCCTTACCGGCCTCTTCGCAGCGCAAGGCTGCTCCTACACGGGTTCGGGCAGGGCTTGGGATTTTTTAGCCGGAAAGACAAAACCCCTACCTGCATGCGCAGATAGGGGTTTTGCGAAATGAATCTTGACGATGACCTACTCTCACATGGGGAAACCCCACACTACCATCGGCGATGCATCGTTTCACTACTGAGTTCGGGATGGGATCAGGTGGTTCCAATGCTCTATGGTCGTCAAGAAATTCTGTAGCCAGAATGTCCAGATGGACAGCCCAGCGAATTCGGATATGTGATATTTGTGGTTTGTTGCGAACTTTCGGTTCGTATCATCTTCACCACCACAATTTGGCGCCTTACGCTCAAATTGCTTGGGTGTTATATGGTCAAGCCTCACGGGCAATTAGTATTGGTTAGCTCAACGCCTCACAGCGCTTACACACCCAACCTATCAACGTCGTAGTCTTCGACGGCCCTTTAGGGGATTCAAGATCCCAGTGAGATCTCATCTTGAGGCAAGTTTCCCGCTTAGATGCTTTCAGCGGTTATCTCTTCCGAACATAGCTACCCGGCAATGCCACTGGCGTGACAACCGGAACACCAGAGGTTCGTCCACTCCGGTCCTCTCGTACTAGGAGCAGCCCCTCTCAAATCTCAAACGTCCACGGCAGATAGGGACCGAACTGTCTCACGACGTTCTAAACCCAGCTCGCGTACCACTTTAAATGGCGAACAGCCATACCCTTGGGACCGGCTTCAGCCCCAGGATGTGATGAGCCGACATCGAGGTGCCAAACACCGCCGTCGATATGAACTCTTGGGCGGTATCAGCCTGTTATCCCCGGAGTACCTTTTATCCGTTGAGCGATGGCCCTTCCATACAGAACCACCGGATCACTAAGACCTACTTTCGTACCTGCTCGACGTGTGTGTCTCGCAGTCAAGCGCGCTTTTGCCTTTATACTCTACGACCGATTTCCGACCGGTCTGAGCGCACCTTCGTACTCCTCCGTTACTCTTTGGGAGGAGACCGCCCCAGTCAAACTACCCACCATACACTGTCCTCGATCCGGATAACGGACCTGAGTTAGAACCTCAAAGTTGCCAGGGTGGTATTTCAAGGATGGCTCCATGAGAACTGGCGTCCCCACTTCAAAGCCTCCCACCTATCCTACACAAGCAAATTCAAAGTCCAGTGCAAAGCTATAGTAAAGGTTCACGGGGTCTTTCCGTCTAGCCGCGGATACACTGCATCTTCACAGCGATTTCAATTTCACTGAGTCTCGGGTGGAGACAGCGCCGCCATCGTTACGCCATTCGTGCAGGTCGGAACTTACCCGACAAGGAATTTCGCTACCTTAGGACCGTTATAGTTACGGCCGCCGTTTACCGGGGCTTCGATCAAGAGCTTCGCTTGCGCTAACCCCATCAATTAACCTTCCGGCACCGGGCAGGCGTCACACCCTATACGTCCACTTTCGTGTTTGCAGAGTGCTGTGTTTTTAATAAACAGTCGCAGCGGCCTGGTATCTTCGACCGGCATGGGCTTACGGAGCAAGTCCTTCCTGTGTCGGTTTGGGGTACGGTTCCCAGTTATCTGAAGCTTAGGAGCTTTTCTTGGAAGCATGGTATCAACCACTTCGTCGCCTAATGGCAACTCGTCATCAGCTCTCGGCCTTAGAATCCCGGATTTGCCTAAGATTCCAGCCTACCACCTTAAACCTGGACAACCAACGCCAGGCTGGCCTAACCTTCTCCGTCCCTCCATCGCAATAACTGGAAGTACAGGAATATTAACCTGTTTTCCATCGACTACGCTTTTCAGCCTCGCCTTAGGGACCGACTAACCCTGCGTCGATTAACGTTGCGCAGGAAACCTTGGTCTTTCGGCGTGCGAGTTTTTCACTCGCATTGTCGTTACTCATGTCAGCATTCGCACTTCTGATACCTCCAGCAAGCTTCTCAACTCACCTTCACAGGCTTACAGAACGCTCCTCTACCGCATCACCTTCTCCGTCCCTCCATCGCAATAACTGGAAGTACAGGAATATTAACCTGTTTTCCATCGACTACGCTTTTCAGCCTCGCCTTAGGGACCGACTAACCCTGCGTCGATTAACGTTGCGCAGGAAACCTTGGTCTTTCGGCGTGCGAGTTTTTCACTCGCATTGTCGTTACTCATGTCAGCATTCGCACTTCTGATACCTCCAGCAAGCTTCTCAACTCACCTTCACAGGCTTACAGAACGCTCCTCTACCGCATCAGCTTCTAAGCCAACCTCCTAGCTGTCTAAGCCTTCCCACATCGTTTCCCACTTAACCATGACTTTGGGACCTTAGCTGACGGTCTGGGTTGTTTCCCTTTTCACGACGGACGTTAGCACCCGCCGTGTGTCTCCCATGCTCGGCACTTGTAGGTATTCGGAGTTTGCATCGGTTTGGTAAGTCGGGATGACCCCCTAGCCGAAACAGTGCTCTACCCCCTACAGTGATACATGAGGCGCTACCTAAATAGCTTTCGAGGAGAACCAGCTATCTCCGAGCTTGATTAGCCTTTCACTCCGATCCACAGGTCATCCGCTAACTTTTCAACGGTAGTCGGTTCGGTCCTCCAGTCAGTGTTACCTAACCTTCAACCTGCCCATGGATAGATCGCCCGGTTTCGGGTCTATACCCAGCGACTAAACGCCCTATTAAGACTCGCTTTCGCTACGCCTCCCCTATTCGGTTAAGCTCGCCACTGAATATAAGTCGCTGACCCATTATACAAAAGGTACGCAGTCACCTAACAAAGTAGGCTCCCACTGCTTGTACGCATACGGTTTCAGGATCTATTTCACTCCCCTCTCCGGGGTTCTTTTCGCCTTTCCCTCACGGTACTAGTTCACTATCGGTCAGTCAGTAGTATTTAGCCTTGGAGGATGGTCCCCCCATATTCAGACAAAGTTTCTCGTGCTCCGTCCTACTCGATTTCATTGATAAGAGATTTTCGTGTACGGGGCTATCACCCACTATGGCCGCACTTTCCAGAGCG
>NZ_JENB01000039.1 GCF_000708715.2 Pseudomonas putida W15Oct28
GGTGGGACATGGTGACTCCGGGGGTAGGCAGCGTGGGGCCATGGTACAGCGTTATACCTGTGCCGGCCTCTTCGCGGGCATGCCCGCTCCCACAGGTATTGCGCACATGCATCGGGCGGCGCGGTCCCTGTGGGAGCGGGCGAGCCCGCGAACCGCGCTCTGCGCGGCCAGGCTACGCAGGAACCCCAATCAACACATAAGAGGGATGAAACTGCGCCCGCACCGAACTGCCAGCCCCCACATCCTGCCGCGCCAACCAATCCGCCTCGGCAATGGCACACAACGTCTGCCCATTACCCAACGCCAGCCGGACCTCACTGGGCCCTTCATCCTCGGCCAGCACTTCTTCCACCGTTGCGTTCAAGCAGTTGCTGCCCGTTTCGGCTGCTTCCCCCTGCGCCAGCAACCGAACCCACCCGGCTTTGAGCAGCGCCACCACCATCGTCCCCAGCGTCAGCTCCAGCCGTGCGGTACTGTCGTGGGTGATCAGCGCCTCAATCTCCAGCCCACCGCCCAACGCCAGGCTGACTCGGTCATACCGGCCCTCGCGGCGCAGGCCGCTGACTTGGCCCTGCAGCTGGTTGCGGGCACTGGTACGCAGCATCAGGCGACCGAGCAGGTCGAGGTCGCTGGATTCTTCGGCGGCCTCAAGAATTTGTGCCTGCAGTGACTGCAGCCTTTGATACAGGCGCAGCACCCGCTCGCCTTCCGGCGACAAACGCGCACCGCCACCGCCTCGGCCACCGGTGCTGCGTTCGACCAACGGCTGGCTGGCCAGGTTGTTGAGCTCGTCGATGGCATCCCAGGCGGCTTTGTAACTGATGCCTGCAGCCTTGGCGGCTCGGGTGATCGAGCCTTGATCGGCAATGTGCTGCAGCAGCGCGATGCGCTGGGGGCGGCGAGCGATGTGCTGAGTAAGCAGGGCGGGTAGGGGCATGGGCATTGAGTCGTTGTAGGTGAAGGTCCTGAAAGTGGATTGTGGAGGACTGCGCAGGGTCATGCATACCCCGGCTTGGGCGTGCGCGCCAGGCAATACACATCCACCCGCCGCGCTCCGGCCTTGCGCAGTACCTCGGCGATGGCCTGCGCGGTGGCACCGGTGGTCAACACATCATCGACAATGGCGACATGCTTACCCGTCAGTTCACCCGTGACCGCAAACGCTTGTCGCAAATTGCGCCGCCTTGCCTTGGCATCCAGTTGTTGCTGCGCAGGCGTCTCGCGCGTGCGCAGCAGCAAGCGCTCATCGCAAGGTAGCCCAAGTTGCTTCGACAGCCACCGCCCCAACATCCCGGCCTGGTTGAACCCGCGCTCGCGCAGTCGACGCTTGGCCAGGGGCACAGGTAACAGCAGGTCAGGGCGCGGTAGCCCTTCGGCAAAGCGATGCAGCAGCCCATACCCCAGCAGTTCAGCCATCAAACGCCCCAATGGCCACTGGCGGTTGTGCTTGAAGCGGCTGACCAGCGTGTCGACCGGAAAGCCGAACTGCCATGGCGCAATCACTTGCTCGAACGGCGGCAAGTGGCGGCAGCAGTGGGCGCAGGTCAGGCCAGCCATAGGCAGCGGCAGGGCGCAGCGCAGGCACTGATCGCCCAGCCAGGGCAGTTCCTGTTCGCAGGCGATGCACATCGGGTAGGCCTGCTCGGCAGGCGCGTCACACAACAAACACATCTGATTAATAAGTGAGCACTTGTAAACCAGTCTTTTCCAGTGCGGTTGACAGTTCATGGGCCTTCCGTGACTATGCGAGCTATCCGTGATGCGCTTGTGGGCTTTCCTGTCCCGGCGCCAGCTACAGCCTAAACAAGGAAACGCCGATGAGCGCCAGCACAACTGCAACAACACGTCACGACTGGTCCCTGGCCGAGGTCAAGGCGCTGTTCCAGCAACCGTTCAATGACTTGCTGTTCCAGGCGCAGACCGTGCACCGCGCGCATTTCGACCCTAACCGGGTGCAGGTGTCGACCCTGCTGTCGATCAAGACCGGCGCCTGCCCGGAAGATTGCAAATATTGTCCACAGTCCGGCCACTACAACACCGGGCTGGAAAAACAGAAGCTGATGGAAGTGCAGAAGGTGCTTGAAGAGGCTGCCCGCGCCAAAGCCATCGGTTCCACCCGCTTCTGCATGGGCGCGGCGTGGAAGCACCCGTCGGCCAAAGACATGCCCTACGTGCTGGAGATGGTCAAAGGCGTGAAGGCCATGGGCCTGGAAACCTGCATGACCCTCGGCAAGCTCGACCAGGAGCAGACCGCAGCCCTGGCCCAGGCTGGCCTGGACTACTACAACCACAACCTTGATACCTCGCCAGAGTTTTACGGCAGCATCATTACCACCCGCACCTATAGCGAGCGCCTGCAGACCCTGGCCTACGTGCGCGATGCGGGGATGAAGATCTGCTCCGGCGGTATCCTGGGCATGGGCGAATCGCTGGACGACCGCGCCGGCCTGCTGATCCAGCTGGCCAACCTGCCCGAGCACCCGGAGTCGGTGCCGATCAACATGCTGGTCAAGGTTGCCGGCACGCCGCTGGCCGAGGAAGAGGACGTCGACCCGTTCGATTTCATTCGCATGCTGGCCGTGGCTCGCCTGCTGATGCCCAAGTCGCACGTGCGCCTGTCCGCCGGCCGCGAGCAGATGAACGAGCAAATGCAGGCCCTGGCGTTCATGGCTGGCGCCAACTCGATCTTCTACGGCGAAAAACTGCTGACCACCGCCAACCCGCAGGCCGACAAGGACATGCAATTGTTCGCACGCCTGGGCATCAAGCCCGAAGCGCGTGAAGAGCACGCCGACGAAGTGCATCAGGCGGCCATCGAGCAGGCGTTGGTCGAACAGCGCAGCAGCGAGATGTTCTACAACGCTGCATCGGCCTGACATGGCCTTCGACCTGGCGGCGCGCCTGGCCGAACGGCGCGCCGCAGACCTGTATCGGCAGCGGCCACTGCTGGAGAGCCCGCAAGGGCCGGAAGTGGTGGTCGACGGCCAGCGGTTGCTGGCCTTCTGCAGCAATGACTACCTGGGCCTGGCCAACCACCCCGAAGTGATCGCCGCCTGGCAGGCCGGCGCCGAGCGTTGGGGTGTCGGTGGTGGTGCCTCGCACCTGGTGGTCGGCCACAGCACGCCGCACCACCAGGTTGAAGAAGCGCTGGCCGAACTCACCGGCCGCCCGCGTGCGCTGTTGTTCTCCACGGGCTATATGGCCAACCTGGGCGCCATCACCGCGCTGGTGGGGCAGGGCGATACCGTGCTGCAAGACCGACTGAACCACGCCTCGCTGCTGGATGGCGGGCTGCTCAGCGGCGCCCGTTTCAACCGCTACCTGCACAACGATGCGGCCAGCCTGGCCAGCCGCCTGGACAAGGCCGTCGGCAATACGCTGGTGGTGACCGATGGCGTGTTCAGCATGGACGGCGATCTGGCCGACCTGCCGGCGCTGGCCGATGTCGCCCGCGCGCGCGGTGCCTGGCTGATGGTCGATGACGCCCATGGCCTGGGCACGCTCGGCGCACAGGGCGGCGGCATCGTCGAGCACTTCGGCCTGGGCGTGGATGACGTACCCGTGCTGATCGGCACGCTGGGCAAGGCTTGCGGTACAGCGGGCGCCTTTGTTGCCGGCAGCGAAGAGCTGATCGAGACGCTGGTGCAGTTCGCCCGCCCCTACATCTACACCACCAGCCAGCCACCGGCGCTGGCCTGCGCCACGCTGAAGAGCCTGGAGCTGCTGCGCCGCGAAACCTGGCGCCGCGAGCACCTGGCGGCGTTGATTCGCCAGTTCCGCGAAGGCGCACAGCAGATCGGGCTGGCGTTGATGGACAGCCCGACGCCGATCCAGCCGATCATGATCGGCGACAGCGCACAGGCCTTGCGCCTGTCACGCATGCTGCGCGAACGCGGCTTGCTGGTGACGGCCATCCGACCACCCACGGTGCCGGCGGGCAGCGCACGCCTGCGGGTGACCCTGAGCGCCGCGCACAGCGAGGCGCAGGTGCAGCTATTGTTGAATGCATTGGCCGAGTGTTATCCACAGTTGGAGAACGCCGATGCGTAATCGTCTTGTATTGCTGCCCGGCTGGGGCCTGGGCACTGCTTCACTGGAGCCGCTGGCAGCCAGCCTGCGTGCCCAGGATGCCCGCCTGCAGGTGGAGCTGATGCCCTTGCCGGAACTGGCCGACAGCGATGTCCAGGCCTGGGTCGACCACCTTGACCGCAAGCTGCCGAGCGATGTCTGGCTGGGTGGCTGGTCGCTGGGCGGCATGCTGGCCAGCGCACTGGCGCACAAGCGCGGTGACCATTGCTGTGGCCTGCTGACCCTGGCCAGCAACCCCAGTTTCGTGGTTCGGCCAGACTGGCCCCACGGCATGCCCGAAGACACCTTCGGCACCTTCCTTGACGGCTGCCGCAGCCATACCCAGGTCACCCTCAAACGCTTCCGTACCTTGTGCAGTGATGGCGCCCAGCAGCCACGCACGTTGCTGCGCCAACTGGGTGTCGGCGTGCCGGACACCGACCCGCTGTACCTGGCCACCGGCCTTGAGGTGCTGGCCAAGCTGGACACCCGGGAGGCCCTGCAGGCATACGCCGGCCCGCAATTGCACCTGTTCGCTGGCAGCGATGCGCTGGTGCCGGCAGAGGCAGCCAAGGCGTTGAGCGAGCTGCTGCCCGATGTGGAAGTGGGCCTGGTCGAAGACAGTTCCCACGCGTTCCTGCTGGAGTACCCACAGGAGCTGGCGGCGGGCATCAAGATTTTCCTGCATGAGAGTGGCGATGACTGACCTTTCCCGTCCGACCCTGCCCGGCGCCTTGCCCGACAAGCGCCAGGTGGCGGCTTCGTTCTCCCGCGCCGCGGCCAGCTACGACAGCGTGGCAGCCTTGCAGCGCGCCGTAGGTCTGAACCTGCTGGGGCAACTGCCGGCCGGCTTGCAACCCTCGCACTGGCTGGACCTGGGCAGCGGCACCGGCCATTTCAGCCGAAAGCTGGCCGAGTGTTTCGCACAGGCCAGCGGTGTGGCAGTGGACATTGCCGAAGGCATGCTGCGCCACGCGCGGGATGGACAAGGTGGGGCGCACTACCACGTGGCCGGTGACGCCGAGCGCTTGCCGCTGCGTGATGCCAGTGTGGACCTTGTGTTTACCAGCTTGGCCGTGCAGTGGTGCGACCAGTTCGCCAGCGTGCTGGCCGAGGCGTTGCGGGTACTGCGCCCCGGCGGCGTGCTGGCTTTCAGCAGCCTGTGTGTGGGTACCCTCGAAGAGTTGCGTGCCAGCTGGCAGGCCGTGGATGGCCTGGTGCATGTGAACCGCTTCCGCCGGTTTGAGGATTACCAGCGTCTGTGTGGCGGCAGCGGCTTTGAACAACTTGGGCTGCAGCGCTGCCCGCACGTGCTGCACTACCCGGATGTGCGCAGTTTGACTCATGAACTCAAGGCACTGGGCGCACACAACCTCAACCCGGGGCGCCCTTCAGGCCTCACCGGCCGGGCCCGCATGCAGGGCCTGTTGCAGGCCTACGAAGCATTTCGCCAGCCCGAGGGGCTGCCAGCCACCTATCAGGTGGTCTATGGTGTGTTGCGCAAGCCACAGGCGTAAGGGGAGCGAGATGAGTCAGGCCTATTTCATTGCCGGTACCGATACCGATGTCGGCAAGACCACCATCGCCGCCGGGCTTTTGCATGCGGCGCGCTTGCAGGGCATGAGCACACTGGGTGCCAAGCCGGTGGCCTCCGGCTGCACGATGACACCGAAAGGCTTGCGCAACAGCGATGCCCAGGCGCTGATCGACGAAAGCACGATCAAGCTGCCCTATGAGCAGGTCAACCCGTTTGCCTTCGAGCCTGCCATTGCCCCGCATGTGGCAGCGCGCGAGGCGGGGGTGACGCTTTCCGTTGCAGAGCTGTTGGCCGCGATGCGCAATGTGCTGCAACAAAATGCCGATTTCACCTTGGTCGAAGGGGCCGGTGGCTGGCGGGTGCCGTTGTCGGGCCTGGAGAACCTGTCTGATCTTGCCGTTGCCCTGCAGTTGCCGGTGATTCTGGTGGTGGGGGTGCGGTTGGGTTGCATCAGCCATGCCTTGCTCAGTGCCGAGGCGATCGAGCGGGATGGGCTGCAATTGGCCGGATGGGTGGCCAACATCATCGAGCCGCGTACTTCGCGTCTTGAAGAAAACCTGGCCAGCCTGGCAGAGCGCTTGCCGGCGCCTTGCCTGGGGCGGGTACCCAAGCTGAAGCAGGCCAGTGCTGACATGGTGGCTGAGCACCTGCAACTGGATCTGCTGGATTAGCTTTTCCAGGCCTGGCCCTATCGCCGGCAAGCCAGCTCCCACAGGTTCTCTACATGCCTTAGGCTTGTGTGGTACTTGTGGGAGCTGGCTTGCCGGCGATAGGGCCGGTGCAGGAATACCCAGGGCCTATCGACTGGCACCGAGCCATTAGGGATTTAAACGGGCCTTTTAGCGCCCGGCCTGCTTTAATTGGGGCTGTTCGTCATCCAGCGTCAATGGAGTCCTGACATGGAAATCACCGGTAGCTCCGCGTATTACGCGGGCCTGAGCGCAATTCAAACCGGCCAGAACCGCGTCGATCAGGCCGCCGGCCAGATCGCCAACACCACAGCCGAACGTACCGCCACCAGCCAGTCCAGCGATTTTCAGGCTGAACGCCTGCGTGCAGTAGATCGCAGCCAGCAGCTGGACCTGGCCACCAGCACCGTGCAAATGGCCGTGGGCAAAACCGAAGTCGAACTTGGCGCAAAGGTGGTCAAGGCATCCGACGAAATGCTCGGCCGGATCATCGACACCTACGCCTGACAGGTCACCCCCCTCAAATCAAATACAACCCCCTGTGGGAGCGGGCGTGCCCGCGAATGCGTCAGGTCAGGCACCTCTATTGTCTGGCCGGGCCCTTTCGCGGGCACGCCCGCTCCCACAGAGGCAGCGGTTTTCCTGGGTGTGGCGTAAACGCCATTTTTCGTGGCGTAAATGGCACCATAGTCCATCCTTGACATAAGCCGGAGCTAAACGTAAGTTTCAAACAACTGTTTGATAGACGGCCGCCAAGAGCTGGTCACCCCCACAGAACTGACCCAGAGGTTCATCGCAATGCCTGATTACAAAGCCCCCTTGCGTGATATCCGCTTCGTTCGCGACGAACTGCTTGGCTATGAGGCGCACTATCAGAGCCTGCCGGGCTGCCAGGACGCCACGCCCGACATGGTCGACGCGATCCTCGAAGAAGGCGCGAAGTTCTGTGAGCAGGTGCTGGCCCCGCTGAACCGTGTCGGCGACCTGGAAGGCTGCACCTGGAGCGAAGCCGGCGTTAAAACCCCGACTGGCTTCAAGGCAGCCTACGAGCAGTTCGTCGAAGGCGGCTGGCCGAGCCTGGCCCATGACGTCGCCCATGGCGGCCAAGGCCTTCCGGAGTCGCTGGGCCTGGCATTGAGCGAGATGGTGGGTGAGTCGAACTGGTCGTGGGGCATGTACCCAGGCCTGTCGCATGGCGCGATGAACACCATTTCTGCGCACGGTACCCATGAGCAGCAAGAGACTTACCTGACCAAACTGGTTTCCGGTGAGTGGACCGGCACCATGTGCCTGACCGAACCCCACTGCGGTACCGACCTGGGCATGCTGCGCACCAAGGCCGAACCCCAGGCCGACGGCAGCTACAAAGTGTCGGGCACCAAGATTTTCATTTCGGCCGGTGAGCACGACATGGCCGGCAACATCGTCCATATCGTCCTGGCCCGCCTGCCGGACGCACCGGCCGGTACCAAAGGCATTTCGCTGTTCATCGTGCCGAAGTTCCTGCCCAACGCCGAAGGCGGTGTGGGCGAGCGCAACGGCGTGAGCTGCGGCTCCATCGAACACAAGATGGGCATCCACGGTAACGCCACCTGCGTGATGAACTTCGATGCAGCCACCGGCTACCTGATCGGCGCGGCCAACAAAGGCCTGAACTGCATGTTCACCTTCATGAACACGGCTCGCCTGGGTACCGCGCTGCAAGGCCTGGCGCATGCCGAGGTGGCCTTCCAGGGGGGCCTGAAGTACGCCCGCGAGCGCTTGCAGATGCGTTCCCTGACCGGCCCGAAAACACCGGACAAGGCCGCCGACCCGATCATCGTCCACCCGGACGTGCGCCGCATGCTGCTGACCATGAAGGCCTTCGCCGAAGGCAACCGCGCGATGGTGTACTTCACCGCCAAGCAGGTGGACATCGTCAAGTACAGCCAGGACGAGGAAGAACGCAAAAAGGCCGACGCCCTGCTGGCGTTCCTGACCCCGATCGCCAAGGCGTTCATGACCGAAGTCGGTTTCGAAGCCGCCAACCACGGCGTGCAGATCTACGGCGGCCACGGCTTCATCGCCGAGTGGGGCATGGAGCAGAACGTGCGCGACAGCCGTATCTCCATGCTGTACGAAGGCACCACTGGCATCCAGGCCCTCGACCTGCTCGGCCGTAAAGTGCTGATGACCCAGGGCGAGGCTCTGAAGGGCTTCACCAAGATCGTGCACAAGTTCTGCCAGGCGCAAGAAGGTAACGAAGCGGTCAAGGAGTTCGTTGAACCGCTGGCGGCCATCAACAAGGAGTGGGGCGAGCTGACCATGAAAGTGGGCATGGCCGCCATGAAGGACCGCGAAGAAGTGGGTGCGGCCTCGGTGGATTACCTGATGTACTCCGGCTACGCCTGCCTGGCCTACTTCTGGGCCGACATCGCCCGCCTGGCGGCCGAGAAGCTGGCAGCCGGCACCAGCGAAGAGGCGTTCTACACCGCCAAGCTGCAGACTGCGCGCTTCTACTTCCAGCGCATCCTGCCGCGTACCCGTACGCATGTGGCGACCATGCTGTCGGGTGCCAACAACCTGATGGCGATGGACGAAGAGCACTTCGGCCTGTCGTACTGATTCACCCGGCTGTACCCAAAACCCGCCTGCCCTCACCGGTAGGCGGGTTTTTTGCTTTTGGGCCCAACTGCGAACCCTTTGTAGGAGCGGCCTTGTGTCGCGCGATGAAGTAAGGGCACAATGCCACTATTGATCTGCCGGGTTGGAGATTACCCTTGTTTCGTCTTAACGCTGTTCGCGCAAGCCACTTCCTGCCTTCGCTGTTCCTGTTGCTGGCAGGGCTCGCCGCAGCCTATGTGAGAGACCTCAGTGTCTTCTTCACATCGCTGTTCAACGTCCTGCCCACCTTGGTGCTGTTGCTGGGCGGTGCCTACTGCGCGGTGTACCGCCGCCAGCGTGAGCTGTTCATGATGCTCACGGTGTACATCGCCTACTACCTGCTCGACACCCAGACCGACTTCTACCGTGACCATGGCCGCGTGCGCGAGGACGCGGCCGTGATCTTCCACCTGGTGTGCCTGCTGCTGCCCGCCCTGTTCGGGCTGTACGGCGCCTGGCAGGAACGTACCCACCTGCTGCAGGACCTGGTCGCCCGCGGCGCCGTGCTGTTCGCCGTGGGCAGCGTGGCGGTGGCCCTCGAACAAAGCTACCCCGAAGCGCTGCTGACCTGGCTGGCGGAGATCCGCTGGCCAACCCTGCATGGCCAGTGGATGAGCCTGATCCAGATGGTCTACCCCTTGTTCCTCGGCGTGTTCATCCTGCTGGTGGTGCAATACCTGCGCGCACCGCGGCCGCTGCACGCCGCGTTGATAACCGGCCTGCTGGGCATTTTCTGGATGCTGCCGCAAACCTTCATCCTGCCTTTCACGCTGAACATCATGTGCAGCCAGGTGATGTTGATGATCGCCGCCGCGGTTGCTCACGAGGCCTACCAGATGGCCTTCCGTGACGAGCTGACCGGCCTGCCGGGGCGCCGTGCGCTGAACGAGCGCATGCAGCGCCTGGGGCGTAACTACGTGATCGCCATGACCGATGTCGACCACTTCAAGAAATTCAACGATACCCACGGCCACGATGTGGGCGACCAGGTGTTGCGCCTGGTGGCCAGCCGCTTGTCCAAGGTGACCGGTGGTGGCCGCGCGTATCGATACGGCGGCGAGGAGTTCGCCCTGGTGTTCGCCGGCAAGACGGCCGAAGAATGTGTGCCCCACGTGGAGGCCGTGCGCGAAGTGATCGCCAACTATGTGATGCACCTGCGCGACCAGAACAGCCGCCCACAGGACGATACCAGTGGGCGCCAGCGCCGGGCGGGCAGCAGTGGCGGCACGGTGTCGGTCACCATCAGCATCGGTGTGGCCGAGCGCCAGGTTGATCACCGTAACCCCGAGGCGGTGCTGAAATCCGCTGACCAGGCGCTGTACAGCGCCAAAGGCGCAGGGCGCAATTGTGTCATGGTGCATGGGCAACAATCGCAGCGTGGGGCAGTGCGTACAGCGTGACTGAGTAAGACTATATGGTCAGGTGATGACCCTATGTCTCGTAAAAGTTGTTCGGTTACACTGCCAGTAATCCCAGTGTCGCGGTTCCCCGAGACCGCCCCGACCCGACTAGCGAGAGGTTGTCATGGCTGACTATAAAGCGCCCCTGCGCGACATGCGCTTCGTACTGAATGAAGTCTTCAACGTGGCCGAGCAGTGGGCGCAGTTGCCCGGGCTGGCTGAGGTAGTCGATGCCGAGACGGCCATGGCCGTGCTGGAAGAAGCCGGCAAGGTCACCGCCAAGACCATCGCGCCGCTCAGCCGCGCCGCCGATGAAGAAGGCTGCCACTGGGACAACGGTGCGGTAAGCACACCGGCCGGTTTCATCGAGGCCTACAACACCTACGCCGAAGGCGGCTGGGTAGGCGTGGGCGGTGACCCGCTGTTCGGCGGCATGGGCATGCCCAAGGCCATCTCGGCCCAGGTCGAGGAAATGGTCAATGCCTCCAGCCTGGCGTTTGGCCTGTACCCGATGCTGACCGCTGGCGCCTGCCTGTCGATCAACGCCCACGCCAGCGAAGCTTTGAAGGAAAAGTACCTGCCGAACATGTACGCCGGCGTGTGGGCAGGTTCGATGTGCCTGACCGAGCCGCATGCCGGTACCGACCTTGGCATCATCCGCACCAAGGCCGAGCCCCAGGCCGACGGCAGCTACAAGGTCAGCGGCACCAAGATCTTCATCACCGGTGGCGAGCACGACCTGACCGAGAACATCATTCACCTGGTGCTGGCCAAACTGCCGGATGCACCGGCAGGGGCGAAAGGCATTTCGCTGTTCCTGGTGCCGAAGTTCCTGGTCAACGAAGACGGCAGCCTTGGCGCACGCAACCCGGCCACTTGCGGCTCGATCGAGCACAAGATGGGCATCCAGGCCTCGGCTACCTGTGTGATGAACTTCGACGAGGCAGTCGGCTACATCGTCGGTGAGCCGAACAAGGGCCTGGCGGCCATGTTCACCATGATGAACTACGAGCGCCTGGGCGTTGGCATCCAGGGCCTGGCCTCGGCCGAGCGCTCCTACCAGAACGCCGTGGAATACGCCCGCGACCGCCTGCAGAGCCGCGCCCCGACCGGCCCGCAAGCGAAGGAAAAAGCCGCCGACCCGATCATCGTCCACCCGGACGTACGCCGCATGCTGCTGACCATGAAGGCGCAGATCGAGGGCGGCCGCGCTTTCTCCACCTATGTAGCCATGCAGCTGGACAGCGCCAAGTACAGCCAAGACGCCGCCGTGCGCAAGCGCAGCGAAGAACTGGTGGCGCTGCTGACGCCGGTGGCCAAGGCCTTCCTCACCGACCTGGGGCTGGAGAGCACGGTGCACGGCCAGCAGGTATTCGGTGGGCACGGTTACATCCGTGAGTGGGGCCAGGAGCAGTTGGTGCGTGATGTGCGCATCACGCAGATCTACGAAGGCACCAACGGCATTCAGGCCCTCGACCTGATGGGGCGCAAGGTGGTGGCCAGCGGTGGTGCGTACTACCGGTTGTTCTCCGACGAGATTCGCCAGTTCATTGCCAGTGCGGGTAGCGAGTTGGGCGAATTTGCCAAGCCGTTGGCTGCCAGCCTCGACCAGCTCGACGGGCTGACCGAGTGGGTGCTGGAACAGGCCAAGGGCAACCCGAATGAAATCGGTGCGGCGTCGGTCGAGTACCTGCATGCCTTTGGTTATGTGGCCTATGCCTACATGTGGGCACTGATGGCGCGTGCGGCCAAGGCGGGTGAGGGGGACGAGGCGTTCTACTCGGGCAAGCTGGGGACGGCGCGGTTCTACTTTGCACGGTTGCTGCCACGGGTAGATTCGCTGGTGGCTTCGGTGAAGGCGGGGAGCGAGTCGCTTTACCTGCTGGATGCTGAGCAGTTCTGATAGTTTTTGGGGCCGCTTTGCGGCCCATCGCGACGCAAGGTCGCTCCTACAGGTATCGCGCATGTTCGGATGTTGCGCGGCCCCATGTGGGAGCGGCCTTGTGTCGCGATTGGGCCGCAAGGCGGCCCCCAGCCATGGCATGTCTGGGAATGAATCCCCTTTGTAAGCTTTTTCCTACACGACGTGGTGACTTTTCACCACTGTTCTCAGATTGGATCCACGGTTAATCTTTACCACATGGACGTTGCGCAGGAAGCGCAAAGGACAGATCAAGGAAGACGACGAAGGACCACCTGCCAGGATGGCGGGGCGATACGGATGTCACAGGGAAACAGTCTGGGAAACCCCGCTTCGGCGGGGTTTTCTTTGTGCGCGTGTTTTTTCAGGCCAGCACATCCAGCGGCGATGCGCCCAACAGGCGGGGGTCCGTCTCTTCCTCCAGCAGCGTGCGCAGCAGCTCCACAGAGGCCTGCTGGCGCTGTGCATCGCGGAACACCAGGCCAACCTTCAGCGGCACCCGCGGCTCGCTCAGCGGCTTCCACAGCAGCCCCTGGTCATCTTCGGCAGCCTCCTTGGCCCGCCCCGGCAGAATGGTCGCCAGTGAAGTGTGCGCCAGGCTGTCGAGAATCCCCGCCATGTTGTTCATCTCTGCCTGCACGTGTGGCCGTCGGCCCTGGCTGGCCAGCTGCGCCTGCCAGATCTGGCGGATCTGGAACTCCTCACCCAGCATCAGCATGGGCAACTCGGCGGCCTGGCGGATGGACACCTTCTTGAAATCCTTCAGCGGGTGGGTATCGGGGATTACCAGCTGCAGCTCATCTTCATACAGCAGCAGGCCATGCAGCCCAGGTTGGCGCGGTGGCAGATAGCTGATGCCGATGTCCAGGCTGCCGTTGAGCAGCCGCCGTTCGATCTCCAGCCCCGACAACTCGTAGATCTGCACGACAAGGTGCGGCTGTGCCTTGCGCAGCCGTTCGAGCAGCTGCGGCACCAGGCTGGGCCGCACGGTCTGCAACACGCCGATAGCCAGTGTGCGCAGCGATTGGCCCTTGAAGTTGCGCATGGCCTCGTGGGCGCGCTGCAGGCCATCGAGCAATGGCAAGGCGTGGTTGTACAGGGTATGGGCAGCCAGGGTGGGCAGCAGGCGCTTGTTGCTGCGCTCGAACAGGCTCAGGTCGAGGCTGTGTTCCAGCTGGCGGATCTGCTGGGAGAGTGCCGGCTGGGACAGCGACAGGCGCTCGGCGGCACGGCCCACGTGGCCTTCTTCGTACACCGCGACGAAATAACGCAGTTGGCGGAAATCCATAAGTAACACTTATCGAAAATGCTGGAAAAACGAAATGGTCGAAAACCCTCGCGGGGCCTAGTCTATCGCCGTATTCCAACGGGTTACAGCGATCATTGGGTCGATTGTTACCCCGGATGAAAAACACTTTTGATAGGCAAGGCAAAATATCGAGTGTCGGCACCAAGACCGCACCGTAGCCGCCCTTTACCGTGATTGGTTGGAGCCCTGATGAACCTGTTCAACCTGCGCCGCTCGGCCCCTGCCGCTGTCGCCGAGCCCAAGCGTGCGCCGGTGATCGTGCCGCACGCTGATGAGTTGTCGCGTGATCGCCTGATGCCCAGCGCAGAACGGGCAGCGCAGGTGTTCGTGCGGGGTCAGGGCTCCTGGTTGTGGGACAACGAAGGGCGTGCCTATCTGGACTTTACCCAGGGTGGCGCGGTCAACAGCCTGGGCCATAGCCCCAGCGTGCTGGTGAAGGCGCTGGGCAACCAGGCCCAGGCGCTGATCAACCCTGGCTCGGGCTTCCACAGCCGTGGCCTGCTGGGGTTGGTCAACCGCCTGTGCCAGAGTACCGGCAGCGAACAGGCCTACCTGCTGAACAGCGGTGCGGAAGCCTGTGAAGGTGCGATCAAACTGGCGCGCAAATGGGGCCAGCTGCACCGCAACGGCGCCTACCACATCATCACTGCCAGCCAGGCCTGCCACGGCCGCAGCCTGGGCGCGCTGTCGGCGTCCGACCCGCTGCCATGCAACCGCTGCGAGCCTGGCCTGCCGGGCTTCAGCAAGGTGCCCTTCAATGACCTGGAAGCGCTGCATGCCGCGGTGGACTCTCGCACCGTGGCCATCATGCTTGAGCCTATCCAGGGCGAGGCGGGGGTTATCCCGGCCACGCAGGAGTATCTCAAGGGCGTGGAAACGCTGTGCCGTGAACTGGGCATCCTGCTGATCCTCGATGAGGTGCAGACCGGTATTGGCCGCTGTGGGGCGCTGTTGGCCGAGGAGCTGTATGGCGTGCGCGCCGACATCATCACCTTGGGCAAGGGCCTGGGCGGCGGTGTGCCGCTAGCCGCCTTGCTCGCCCGGGGTACGGCATGTTGCGCCGAGCCTGGCGAACTGGAAGGCAGCCACCATGGCAATGCGCTGATGTGCGCCGCCGGCCTGGCTGTGCTGGACACCGTGCTGGAGCCTGGCTTTTTCGCCCAGGTGCAGGACAACGGCCGCCATCTGCGCGAAGGCCTGAGCCGCCTGGCCGGGCGTTATGGCCAGGGTGAGGTACGCGGGCAAGGCCTGCTGTGGGCGCTGCAACTGAAAGAAAACCTGGCCAAAGAGCTGGTGGTAGCGGCACTGCACGAAGGCCTGCTGCTCAATGCTCCGCAAGCGGATGTGGTGCGTTTGTCGCCAGCGCTGACCGTGAGCAAGGGCAACATCGATGAAATGTTGCTGCGCCTGGCCCGCGCCTTTGCCCGCCTGCATGCCCAGCAGCAGGCCCGCCGCGAGGTACCGGCGTAGCTGTGTAGCAAGACCGAGAATTTTACGAACCGTCTGGCGTTCCTGCGCATCGCCCCTGGCCTGTTTCATTCGGCCCGGGGCGTTTTTTTTTGCCTGTGGAACCTCTACGGCGGGCAGCTAGTCTTTGAAGTAACCCTTCAGGAGAGACTCGCATGGACTTTATTCGCATCATCATCGCCATTCTTCTGCCACCGCTGGGTGTGTTTCTGCAGGTGGGGTTTGGCGGGGCGTTCTGGCTGAATATTCTGCTGACCTTGCTGGGGTACATTCCGGGGATCGTGCATGCGGTGTATATCATCGCCAAACGGTGAGGTTTTCTAGGGCTGCTTTGCAGCCCATCCGACCGGTCCGGCGCCCCGGCAAGGCCGCTCCCACAAACGTCCTGCGTACGCCGATCAATGTGGGAGCGGCCTTGCCGGGGCGCCGGACCGGTCGGATGGGCCGCAAAGCGGCCCCAAAAATTTCAGCCCTCCAACACCCGGCAATAGAATTTCCACTCCTCTTCCAGCGCATGCGCCAGGTTCTCCGCCTTGCGGAACCCATGCCGCTCCCCCGCATAGAAGTGCCCCTCAGCCTTGATCCCGTTGGCCTGCAACGCCGCCAGCATGGCGCGGGTCTGCTCCGGCACCACTACAGCATCCAGCTCACCCTGAAAGAAAATCACCGGCACCTTGATCTGCCCTGCATGCAGCAGCGGCGTGCGCTGGCGGTAGCGTTCGGCATCCTGCTGCGGGTCCCCGATCAGCCAGTCCAGGTAATCCCCCTCGAACTTGTGCGTGGCACGGCCCAGGGCAACCGGATCGCTGACCCCGTACAGGCTGGCGCCGGCGCGGAACACGTCATGGAACGCCAAGGCGCACAGGGTGGTGTAGCCACCGGCGCTGCCGCCGCGGATAAACGCCTTGTGCTTGTCGACCAGGCCTTGAGCCGCCAGGTATTCGACCGCCGCGCAGGCATCGGCCACATCGCTCTCGCCCCAGCGCAGGTGCAGTGCCTGGCGGTATTCCCGGCCATAGCCGGTGCTGCCCCGGTAGTTCAGGTCGGCCACGGCAAAGCCGCGTAGGGTCCAGTACTGGATGCGAGGGTCGAGCACGGGATAGCAGGCCGACGTTGGCCCGCCGTGGATGAACACCACCAGCGGCGCGGCGCCTTTGGCCTGCGCTGGCGGGTAGAAGAAACCATGGGCCTGCTCGCCGTCGCTGCCATAGTGGATCGACTGCGGCAGGCTGATCTGCTCTGCTGGCAGCATCTCGGCACCACCGGCCAGCACGCGTACCTCGTGGTTGATGCGGTCGATGGCGATCACGGCTGGCGGGCTGATGGGCGAGGCGGCAATGGCATACAGGTGTTCGCTGTCCATGGCCAGGCTGCGAAAGCGTGTGTAGGCACTGGCGAAACGCTCCATGCGGCCATCTTCATGACGCAGCCCAAGTTGCCCGAAGCCGTCTTTGAACCAGCTGGCCAGGTAGCTTTGCGGCCCCAGCGCCAACCAGGTACAGGTGCCCAATTGCCAAGGCGCAGCCGCGTGGTCCGCAGGCGCGGCAGGCAATGCCTGCCAGTGGCCATCGACTTCACCCCAGGGCTGCCAGAAGCCATTGCGGTCGGACAGGCAGTAGAGCCGGCCTTCGGCATCGAAGCGCGGTTGTTGCAGCGATTCATCATCGCTGGCCACGCACTGCGCGGGCCCCCAGTGGCCACTGCTGTCGCGTACCCGGTACATCAATCGGGTGAAGGTCCAGGGCTGCGCCGGGCGGTCCCATTCGATCCACGCCAGGCGCATGCCATCGGCACTCACCGTGGGTGAGGCGTAGAAATCGGCGCCCTCGGCGAGCACCTCGCGGCTCTCAGCCAAAGCGACCAGGCGATGCTCCACCTGCTCGGCATGGCGCTCCTCGACAGCCAGCACCTGGCCAGCGTGCCACTGCACATCGCCGTAGCGGCAGCTGGCGTCCTGGGTCAGCGCGCGCGGTGGCGAATCGTCCAGCGGCTGGGTGTAGACCTGCTGGTCCTTTTCATTGACGAACACCAGCCCGTCGCCACCCAGGCAGAAGCTGCCACCGCCATATTCGTAGACCCGGCTGCGCACGCTGAAGCCATCCGGGGTCAGGCAGCGGGCCTGGTGGTACAGCCAGTGCCAGATACGGCAAGCACCGTCGGCGGGGCGAAATTCGATCCAGAACAGCCCGTCGGCACTGACCTTGAGTTCGGCAAAGTCGGTACCGGCGGAAACTGCCTGTGCCGCGCTGAATTCAGCCGCGGGCGATGACACGGGAGTTTCGATCATTGCGGAAGGTCATCTGTTCAATGGCGAGCTGGGCGGTTTGTGCCTCCTCGCGGGCCTTGAGGATGATGCCGTGGTCGGCCGACTTGGCGCACACAGGGTCGGCGTTGCTGGCATCGCCGGTCAGCATGAAGGCCTGGCAGCGGCAGCCGCCGAAGTCCTTTTCTTTTTCGTCACAGGAGCGGCACGGTTCGCGCATCCACTCATAACCACGGAAGCGGTTGAAGCCAAACGACTCATACCAGATATGGTGCAGGTCGTGGTCGCGTACATTGGGGAACTGCACGGGCAACTGACGGGCGCCGTGGCAGGGCAGCGCGGTGCCGTCCGGGGTAATGGTGAGAAACAGGTTGCCCCAGCCATTCATGCAGGCCTTGGGGCGCTCTTCGTAATAGTCGGGCGTGACGAAGATCAGCTTGCACGGGTTGCCCTCGGCCTTGAGCTTCGCCCGGTATTCGTTGGTGATGCGCTCGGCCCGCTCCAGCTGCGCACGGGTTGGCAGCAGCCCCAGGCGGTTGAGGTGCGCCCAGCCGTAGAACTGGCAGGTGGCAAGCTCGACAAAGTCGGCTTCCAGGGCAATGCACAGCTCGATGATGCGGTCGGTCTTGTCGATGTTGTGCCGATGGGTAACGAAGTTGAGCACCATCGGGTAGCCGTGGGCCTTTACGGCACGGGCCATCGCCAGTTTTTGCGCAAAGGCCTTCTTCGAGCCGGCCAGCAGGTTGTTGACCTGCTCGTCACTGGCCTGGAAGCTGATCTGGATATGGTCCAGGCCGGCCTTCTTGAAGTCGGCGATGCGCGCTTCGGTCAGGCCGATGCCCGAGGTGATCAGGTTGGTATAGAACCCCAGGCGGCGGGCTTCGCCGATCAGTTCGGCAAGGTCCTGGCGCACCAGCGGTTCGCCGCCGGAAAAGCCGATTTGTGCCGCGCCCATTTCCCGCGCTTCGGCCATTACCTTGAACCACTGTTCGGTGCTCAGCTCCTGGCCCTGGGCGGCAAAGTCCAGCGGGTTGGAGCAGTAAGGGCACTGCAGTGGGCAGCGGTAGGTCAGCTCGGCCAGCAGCCACAGCGGCAGGCCGACCTCGGGCGTAGGCGGCAAGTCAGGCGAGGACGATCCAGTGTTCGGCACGGGCCACCTCCATGAACTGCTCGATGTCGTCCGCTACTTGCGGGACATCGGGGAATTGCTGTTCGAGTTCGCTGATGATCGCTGCCACGTCACGCTGGCCGTCGATCAGGCCACCGATCAGGCTGGCGCTCTCGTTGAGCTTGATCATGCCTTCGGGGTACAGCAACACATGGCCCTTCTGCGCCGGCTCGTACTGGAAGCGGTAGCCGGGGCGCCAGCTCGGCACCTGATTGCGATCAAGACTCATAGGGTGATCCCCTTGTGCCACACCCGGTCCTGGGTGACGGAGTGATAAGGCGGGCGGTTCAGCTCGTAGGCCATGCTCATGGCGTCGAGCATGCTCCAGAGGATATCCAGCTTGAACTGCAGTATCTCCAGCATACGCTCCTGGCCCGCGCGGGTGGTGTAGTGCTGCAGGGTAATCGCCAGGCCGTGCTCCACGTCACGCCGGGCTTGGCCCAGGCGGGTGCGGAAGTACGCGTAGCCGGCCGGGTCGATCCACGGGTAGTGCTGTGGCCAGCTGTCCAGCCGCGACTGGTGGATTTGCGGGGCGAACAGTTCGGTCAGCGAGCTGCTGGCGGCTTCCTGCCAGCTGGCGCGGCGGGCGAAGTTGACGTAGGCGTCCACGGCAAAGCGTACGCCGGGCAGTACCAGCTCCTGGGAGCGCAGCTGGTCCGGGTCGAGGCCGACGGCCTGGCCCAGGCGCAGCCAGGCTTCGATGCCACCGTCCTCGCCGGGTGCGCCGTCGTGGTCGAGCAGGCGCTGAATCCACTCGCGGCGTACTTCGCGGTCCGGGCAGTTGGCCAGGATCGCGGCATCCTTCATCGGGATGTTGACCTGGTAGTAGAAGCGGTTGGCTACCCAACCCTGGATCTGCTCGCGGGTGGCGCGTCCCTGGTACATCGCCACGTGGTACGGGTGATGGATGTGGTAGTAGGCGCCCTTGGCGCGCAGAGCCTGCTCGAATTCGGCAGGGGACATTGGCAGTGCGTCGCTCATTCGGCTGGCTCCTGTAGAACGATTATCTGGCCTGGCACATACCCCCCTTGTGGGAGCGGGCGTGCCCGCGAACACCGGCGAAGCCGGTGCCATACACCGTGTTGGGTTTTTCGCGGGCATGCCCGCTCCCACAGGGTTTTGCGTCGCCTTGCAGGCTGTTGTTACAACTCGATGCTCATGCCATCGAAGGCCACTTCTACACCGTGGCGCAGGACTTCGGCGCGCTCGGGCGAGTCTTCATCGAGTATCGGGTTGGTGTTGTTGATGTGGATAAGTACCTTGCGCTGGCGCGGGAAGCCGTCGAGCACTTCCAGCATGCCGCCAGGCCCGTTCTGCGCCAGGTGACCCATCTCGCGGCCGGTGCGGGTGCCCACGCCACGGCGCTGCATTTCGTCGTCTTCCCACAGGGTGCCGTCGACCAGCAGGCAGTCGGCACCGTGCATCATCGCCAGCAGCTTTTCGTCTACCTGGCCCAGGCCCGGGGCGTAGAACAGCTTGCCGCCGGTGCGGGTGTCTTCGACCATCAAACCCAGGTTATCGCCCGGGTGCGGGTCGAAGCGGTGCGGGGAGTAGGGCGGCGCGGCGCTGCGCAGCGGGAACGGGGTGAAGCGCAGGTTGGGGCAGGCGTCGATCACGAAGCTGCCTTCCAGCTCGATGCGGTTCCACTGCAGGCCACCGTTCCAGTGGCTGAGCATGTTGAACAGCGGGAAACCGGTGGTGAGGTCCTGGTGGACCATGTCGGTGCACCACACCTGGTGCGGGCAACCTTCGCGCAGGCTGAGCAGGCCGGTGGTGTGGTCGATCTGGCTGTCCAGCAGGACGATGGCGTTGATGCCGGTGTCGCGCAGGGCGCGGGCCGGCTGCATCGGCGCAAAGGCCTGGAGCTGGGCGCGGATGTCGGGCGAGGCATTGCACAGCACCCAGTGCACACCGTCGTCGGACAGGGCGATGGACGACTGGGTGCGCGCCGTGGCCCGCAGGGTGCCGTCACGGTAGCCCTTGCAGTTGACGCAGTTGCAGTTCCACTGCGGGAACCCGCCACCGGCGGCGGAGCCGAGAACCTGGATGTACATGGCCACTCTCTATGCAAAAAACCGTGTCGTAAAAACGAAAACGCCCCGGCGGGCCGAGGCGTTGAGGCGCAAGCCTGGCTTAGCGGCTTGCGAAGTACATGGTGACTTCGAAGCCGATACGCAGGTCAGTGTAAGCAGGTTTGGTCCACATGGGATTACTCCTTCCGGATGAGGGTTGGGTTGCTCAGCTACTACTTGGGTACCGCCAATGCGTCGGCAGTTCCCTGAAACTGGGATTGCGCTATCTTACAAGAAAATTTTGTACCGAAAGGTTAATTATTCGAAAAGCGCCGTTGCGGATGGCGTAACAATCTATAGGTTGTTCACTGCCGTGAAGGGGTTGGCGCGGCAGCGTTGGCCAAGCAGAGCCAAGGGCAATCCTTGTCGAGCAGGGTGCCCAGCAGCCGGTCCAGATCCGTCTGCCGCGTCTTCAAGATAGCCCTGCGCAGCGCATCCAGCGTGCCGGGTTGTGTAGCCAGGTGTGTCTGCCATGCCCATTCGGCGACCTCGGCGTTGGCCATGGCGGGTTCGTCGAATTGCCCGGCCAAGGCCTGGCGAGCACCCGGATCCAGCATGATGCCTTGCCTCAGCAGGGTAAGCAGGTGGTCGAAGATCTGCGCCTGGCGGGTATGTGGCGACTGCACACCGAACAACAGGCCGCCGACACCTTCGACCTGACGAAAGGTACTGAATACCGCGTAGCCGAGTTGCAGCTCTACCCGCAGCCGCTGGTAAACCGGCCCTTGCAGCAATTGCGCAAGCAGGCGGCCGCTGGCTTCGCTGGCCGCAGGGAGCGGGCAGAACAGCAACAGGGCGTGTTCACTGCCGGTTACTTCGGCGTGATGCCAACGGTGGCTGGCCCATGTAGGCGGCGGGGTAGGCAACGAGCCTTGTCCTGGGCAGTGTCGTAACGCAGTGCCCAAAGCGCTTAGCGCAACATCGTCGAAGCCTGTGGCAAGGCCATGCCAGTGTGCGTGCTGCCACAGGCTGTCGAGTTGCGACTGCGTCGGCATGCCGGCAGGCGCACTTGCGGGGTAAGCGCCCAGTACCGCGTCGGGCAGTTGCTTGAGCAAGGCCCTGATGGGGATCAGTGGCGGTGGCGCCGCCGTGTTGGGCTGCCAGCAACTGGCTGCCGGCTTGAGCATCAGTGCCAGGGCCTGCTCCACAGCCCGAAGCACTGCCGCCGGTTGCCCGGCGCAGCGCAATTGCCAGTATTCGCCAACGGCACTGAACAGCAGTTGCACCGACGCGCGCTCGCAGCGCTCCTGCAGTGGGGCGAGCGCCTGTTCCAGCACGCCCTGCAAGCGCTGGCGCAAGGGCGAAGGCAGGTGCCAGCGCAGATAAAGCGCAGCGTACTGACGAGCGCCAGGAAGCAGGCCGCTGGCTTTCAGAGCCGCCGGTAGCGGTTGCGCCGGGGTATTGGGTAGATCTGCCATCAGCAAGGGGTCGACCGGGGGCAGTTGCCATTGCCCATACGCATGGCCCGGCAGGCCTTTCAGCAGTGCGGCCAGGGCCTGCAGACCTTGCGCATCCAGGTTGGCGAACGGCTGGCCCGTGCTGTCCCGTCGGGCCAGCTCAAGCGCGCCGGCGCTGCGTTCGCGGCTGCGCTGCAACAGGCCGAATTCGTGGTTCACCTGTTCAAGGTCGGCCTGGCGGATGAAGCTGAACCAACCTTGCAGCAGGGCATCTGCTTCGCCCGGGTTGGCGTCTGCGCTCAGTTGCAGGTTAATGTGCCAAAGTACCTGCCCGGCGAAGGCATACAGCATCTCGGCCTTGAAGCCTTGCAGCCAGCCACGTTGGCGAAGCGCATCCAGCCAGGTACCTGGGCGGTTGTCGCCGAGGCAGCTGATCAGTAATTCCAGGGCCTGTTCGGCACCTGCCGGGAGCTTTTCATGGGTGAATACCAGACGCGCATTCGCTGGCGACAGGGGCGGTGGCAGCGTTTGTGGCGCCTGCGTGCCCGTTGCGAACAGGCTGGCATGCTGCCTGCCCAACTGTTCCAGCTCATCCAGCGACTGTGGGCCACACAGGCTCAAGGTCATCTGGCCGCCCTGGTAATACCGTTGGTGAAAGCCCTCGAGCGCTTGCTGGAAGGCAGGGTCCTGCAGGGCCAGGGTGTGCCGGTTACCGGCGTGAAAAGCGCCTAGCGGATGGCCCGGCGACACGGATTGCAGCAAGGCGAACTGCTGCTGAGCCTGCGGGTTGCGCGACCAGGCGATGAACTCGGCGTGAATCACTTCGCGTTCGCGGCGTTGGCGCTCGATGCCCAGGTCCGGTTCGGCCAGCATCTGGCACAGGCGCTCCAGGCCCCCGGCCAAGGCATTGGGCGGGACTTCGAAGAAAAAATCGGTGGCGCGTTCCCGGGTGCTGGCGTTGACCTGGCCACCGAGGGCCTGCACGTAGCGCATCAGGCCATCGTCCAGCGGGAACCGTGCGGTGCCGAGGAAGAACAGGTGTTCGAGGAAGTGGGCCAGACCGGGCCATTTGCCCGGCGCGTCGTGGCTGCCCGCGTGCACCCGCAATGCGGCCGCCGAGCGCTTCAGGCGCGGGGCGTGGCGCAGGGTGAGCTGCAGGCCGTTGGCGAGGGTGAGGTGGCGGGTGGCGTCAGGCATGGGGGCTCCAGTTGCTGCTATCCATGCTAACCCATTTGTTTGCAGGCCCGGCCCAATCGCCGGCAAGCCAGCTCCCACAGGGTCTCCACAGATCTGAACATTGTGGGATACCTGTGGGAGCTGGCTTGCCGGCGATTGGGCCGCACTGCGGCCCCTGTCAGCTTTTACGCAGGTGCAGTTCCTGGCGCAGGTCAGTCAGGTAAGGAAATGCCTGCCGCCCCTGCACCACTTGCGCATGCTCCAGCTCCGCCAGCAGCAGGCATTCATCCCGCCCACCCATGGCCAGCAGGCTGCCATCCGGGCCGATGATGCTGCTCTGCCCGCAATAGTGGATCTCGCCTTCCGAGCCGCAATAATTGGCATACACCAGGTAGCACTGGTTTTCCTGCGCCCGCGCCCTCACGGTCACCTGGCAGACAAAGTCGTACGGGGCCATGTTCGCCGTCGGCACCAGGATCAGTTCGGCACCGCCCAGCGCCAGGCGTCGGGCGTTCTCCGGGAACTCGATGTCGTAACAGATCAGCAGGCCGACTTTCCAACCGTCCAGTTCCACCACCGGGAAGTGGTCGGCGCCGGCGCTGAACATCGTGCGGTCCAGTTCACCGAACAGGTGGGTCTTGCGGTAGTTGCTCAAGCTGCGGCCGTGCGCATCGATCAACTGCACACTGTTGTAGATCCCCCCATCATCGCCACGCTCCGGGTAGCCATAGACGATCGCGATGCGGTGCGCCTGGGCGATCTCCACCACGTCCATCGCCGCCTGGCCATCGTTGGCTTCAGCCAGCCGTTCGACCTGGGCCAGGCCGATGTTGTAACCGGTCAGGAACATTTCCGGGCACACCAGCAACTGTGCGCCGCGTTCGGCTGCCAGCTGCGCCTGGTGGCGCAGCCGCTGCAGGTTGCCGGGCACGTCCAGTGGCCTGGGGGCGCCCTGGAACAGAGCAATGCGCATGGTGCCTCCTTGAGTCAGTCTGCCAGGGCGATCGGGCCGATTTCGTCGAACACATCGCCCGGGCCGGGGTTGTCCGGGTGGGTCTGGCCACCGAAGTGGTTCATGATACCCCACACCGCATTCAGCGACGTCTGCACCGCGCCTTCGACCCACGCCGGGGTCCACGACACGTCGTCACCGGCGATGAACATGCCGCGCTGCTCGCTAGGCATGTCCTGCTGCATGAAGTGTGCGTACATGCGCTGGTTGTAGCGGTAATGGCCCGGCAGTGCGCCCTTGAAGGCGCCGAGGAAGTGCGGGTCGGCCTCCCAGGAAATGGTGATCGGGTCGCCGATGATGTGCCCGGCGATATCGGTCTTGGGGTAGATTTTCTTCAGCGCATCCAGGGCCAGCTGCACGCGTTTTTCCACCGGGTGCGGCAGCATTTTCAACGCGTCGCTCATCCAGGCGTAGGACAGGCAGATCACCCCCGGCTTGTCGTCGCCATTGTCGAACAGGTAGGTGCCGCGGGTGAGGCGGTCGGTGAGGGTCATGCTCATCAGGTCGCGGCCGGTTTGCGGGTCTTTGTCCTTCCAGAACGGCCGGTCGACCATGACGAATGTCTTCGACGACTGCATGTAGCGGGTGCGGTCCAGGGCCATCCACATCTTCTGCGAAAACAGCGATTCCTCGCAGTCGATCTGGGTGGTCAGCAGCCAGGTCTGGCAGGTGGCGAGCACGGCGCCGTAGTGCCGGGTGTCGCCCCAGTTGTCGGTGACCGCCAGGCGGCCATCGGCTGCACGGGCAATGCGCTTGACCCCGGTGCGCGGCGCGCCGCCGTGCAGGCCGCTCAGGCTGGTGCCCTCTGGCCAGTGGGCGCAGCGCTCCGGCACATGGCGCCAGATACCCTGCGGCACCTGCTCCACACCGCCGACCACCAGGTGTTGGTGGTCGTCGCAGTTGGTCATCACCACGCGGAAGATTTCCAGCATCGAGTTGGGGAAGTCCGAGTCCCAGCCGCCGGTGCCAAAGCCGACCTGGCCGAACACTTCGCGGTGCTGGAAGCTCAGTTTGGCGAACGAGCGCGAGGTGGCGACGAAGTCGTAGAAGGTACGGTCATCCCACAGCGGCACCAGCTTGTTCCACAGTTCCTTCAGGCGCGGTACATCCCGGTCGCGGATGGCTTGCTGGATGTCGGCGAACTGGGCGCCACTTTCCAGCGCGTCGGCCCAGGCGTCGGCCACTTCGTGGAACAGCGTGGGCAGGTCGGAGGTTTTTTCCGCGTAGTAGGTCTGGCCTTCCAGGTCGATCACCGTGCTGCCCGACGCCGGGGTCAGCGGGTTGGGGAAGGGCTTGGTTTCCAGGCCCAGCTTGTCCACATAGTGGTAGAACGCAGTGGACGACACCGGGAAACGCATGCCGCCGAGTTCGGCGATGATCCCGTCGGTGCCGTTGAAGGTTTGCGAACGCAGCCGGCCACCCAGCTTGGACGCCTCGTACACCACCGGCTTCAAGCCCAGCTTCATCAGCTCGTAAGCCGCCACCAGGCCAGCGATACCGGCACCCACGATGGCCACTTCTTCACCCTGGCGCTCAGCCGGAATGCTGCCGAGGCCTGCGGGGTGTTCCAGCCAGTCGTCGAAGGCGAACGGGAAGTCCGGGCCGAAGATAGTGATGGGCTGCTTGCCGTCGGCGGGGTGGCGGTTTTTCTTGTTCATGAAGTGACCTTGCCAGAGGGGCTGCGCGGGGAGCGGAGCCTGAGTATAGGAGATGCCTGGCGGTCATTTTAGGGAGTGGGGCGTTCGTAATTAAGGTTCAGAGTGGTGTCTGAATGTATTTTCATTCGTCATATTTACCAGTACAAGATCAATTATGACGAGTAAAGCCAGGGGTGCCAGATGTTCCAATCAAATTGGCTGCCCGCGGTCTACCTTGCTGCTGAGAATGATCGACGTGGTGGTCTTCTCCACCCCGTCGACACTGCCGATCTGGTCGAGCAGCTGGTCCAACTGTTCGGGCGAATCCGTACGTAGCCAAGCTACGTAGTCGAACTCGCCGCTCACTGCACACAGCTGCTGCACCTGGCCCATGGCACTCAAGCGCCGCACCACTTCCTTACCGGAACGCGGCTGCACCTTGATCCCCACGTACGCTTGCAGTCCGCCGCCTAACACACTCTGGCCCAGGCGCACGCCATAGCCGGAGATGACCTTGTTCTTCTCCAGCCGTTCCAGGCGCGAGTTCACGGTGGTGCGGGCGATGCCCAACTGGCGGGCGAGGGTGGCGACGCTTTCGCGGGCGTTGATCTGCAGCAGGGCGATCAACTGGCGATCGATTTCATCCAGCGTGATGGAGCGGGAATCCGACATGGCGAGTCTCTTCGGTTGGCCCGCTAGCCTAGCCAGCCAACGGCAATCAGGGCAAGGCCGGGCACAGGTGACCAATCTGACGCGATCCCCTGTAGGAGCGTCCTTGCCGGGGCGCCGGACCGGTCGGAAAGGGCTGCGCAGCAGCCCCAGCAATATTTGCGTCACTGCTGAAATCCCGGGGCCGCTTTGCGGCCCTATCGCGACGCAAGGCCGCTCCCACACAGGAACCGCGTATGCCTTGGAGGCTGCGTCTTCGGTGTGAATTCGGCATGATGAAGCGATAGTCCAACGGGAACCTCAGTGTGAACCTCGACCTCCTGCTCGAATGTTGGCGACTGGAAGTCTCCAACAAGAAAAGGCCCGGACGCCGTATCAGCCTGCTGTTCAACGTGCTGCGCCGTGCACGCAAGGACAACAAGCTGCGCTTTCTGTTTGCCTTCCGCCTGGCCCAGTACCTCGACGCCCGCGGCGGCCTGGCCCGGCGTCATGCCCGGCGCATGGAGCAGCGGCTCAACCTCAAGTACGCGGTGGACATCGACATCGGCGCACAGATCGCCCCCGGCCTGCGCATCGCGCACCTGCCGGGGGTGGTGATTACCCGGCACGTGAGCATCGGGCGCAATTTCTTCATTCGGCAGAACTGCTCGATCGGCATCAAGACCCTCGGGTTGGCGGAATACGCGCTGCGCATTGGCGACAATGTGAGCATGGGCGCCAACAGTTGTATCGTTGCCGACCGTATCGAGATTGGTGACGACGTGGTGATCGGGGCGATGTCGCTGGTTACCCGGGATATTCCGGCTGGCATGACGTTCTACAACCCGCGCCAGGTCGAGATGCGGCCTGTCAGAAGGTCATCTTGATCTGCAAACCCGCCGCCAGCGCATTGCCCCTTTGCTTGCCAAAGAACGCCCCTGGCTCGATGTAGTACTGCAAGTCCGGGCGCAGCAGTAGCCACGGCGTTACTTGTGCACCGTAGTTGAGTTCCAGCACTTGCTCGCCGCTGTCGAGGCCGGCAACAACAGCAAAGTCTTCTGTGGGGGCGGCAGCAGCTTCCTGCGCATCCCGCGTGCGCGGGTTGATGACGGCGCGGCCATAGCCGAAGGAAATAGCGTCATGCGGGCGGCTGGCAAACGGCTTCTGTTTGACCAGGCCAAGCGAGTACCAGCGGCGCATTGGCGAGGTCGCGGCGTTACTGGTGGCTGCTTGCCCGAACACTCTCAGGACACTGGCCGGGTCCTGCTCATCACGCCAGATTGCCTGGTCGACCAGCAGGTAAGCGCCGGTGCGGCTGCTGCTTTTGCCAGTGCCGCCAATCTTGGGGTAGTCGGACGTGTCGTAGTACCAGCCAACTTTGTACTGGCCATCGAGAAATGCACGGTTATTGAAGATCGCCTCCAGTGGCAGGATCGCGCCCGTGGTGCCGTTACTGGGCATGGCGAACGCTTTGGAGACGCGAGCGTTGTAATCCGGGTTTACCTGGAACAGTGCCGTTTGCAGGGTTAGCGACGGGTTTACGTCATAGCGCAACTCGCCACCCCAATGTGCTGTCGGGTAGTTGCCCCAGCCACTCCCGCTGGACATGGTAAGCGGGTGTGCACAAAAACCGGCACTGACAAAGTTGGCCAGGATCGGCATGCCGCCGAACTCGGTACCCATGACCATGTAACCGACTTTGGCGGACAGGTCTGGCGAAAACAGATTGCGCTGGTAACTCAGTTCGGTCAGCCGTGTGTACTCGCCCCCGTAGATTTCTTGCGCGGACATGCGATTGCCAATCAGGTCTTCCGTGGCGCTGTGGCCGCGACGATCATTGATCACCACTTGCACGCGTCCGGCATCTGGTATGTCGAGCAGTTTGCTCAAGTCGAACTGAGCGCCCAGACGTATCTGTTGTGCATAGCGGGTACCGCGCTTGATACCGCCATGCAGGTTGGAAAGGGTTTCCGAGGTGTAGTCGCCCGTCAGCTTTATGCCCTGGTCTGCCAGCTTCTGGCGCTGCCCGCCCCAGTTGCCGGTGAGCGTAGGTTGGGTCATCAGGTTGGCAGTATCGGCCAGTGCGCAGGACAGTGGCACAAGGCAAAGAGACAAACCGCTGCACAGGCTGCTGATCAGCACGGCGCGGAAGGGTAATGACATTTTGGGCGGGCTCCCTTGCTTGAGAAATGGTTGAGCCGTTCAGGCATTTGCGTGATGGGCCACTGGCGGGAAAAAAAATCCCCGCGAGCGGGGATTTTTCGTCATGCAGCAACGAGCCGTTACGGCTTGATGCTGTCAGGCAGGGCGTAGGCGATGATGTAATCGCCCACATCTGGCGAGTGGCTCATGCCGCCAGCGGAGATCACCACATACTGCTTACCGGTCTTGGGGGACTTGTAGATCAGCGGTGCTGCTACGGCACCTACAGGCAAGCGGGCCTTCCACACTTCCTTGCCGGTGGCCGAATCGAGGGCGCGCAGGTAGTAATCCTGGGTGCCAGCGAAGAACACCAGGCCGGATGCGGTCGAGGTTGGGCCGCCAAGTGTCGGCATACCCAGCGGGATCTGCATGTGCGTCTTGATCCCCAGTGGGCCAGTATCCTGAACCGTGCCCAGTGGCACCTGCCACACCAGCTTCTGGGTGTTGAGGTCAATGGCGCTCATGCTGCCGAACGGTGGCGTATTGCAAGGCACGCCCAGCGGGGACTGGAGGATGTCGATTTTCACGCCGCCATAGATGCCCGCGACCTGTGGGCGGATAGTGCCCATGAAGCCCGGCACCTCATCGGTCGACACTTTGTATTTGCGCGTGTCTTCCTTGGTTACCAACGACATGCGCAGCGGCATGCGCATGTCATTGACGAACATCATGCCGGTGTTTTCATCAATCGAAATGCCACCCCAGTTCATGCCGCCCAACAGCCCGGGCCATTCGATGTACGGCTTTTCAGTGGGCGGTGTGAACGGGCCGACGTACACCGAGTCCTTGAACATGATTCGGCAGTAGAGCTGGTCGAACGTGGACACGCCCCACATCGACTGTTCGGTCAGAGGGTCTGCGCCAATCACTGGCATGCCAGAGGAGTAAGGCTGGGTCGGTGACAGGTGTTCGCCTTCTGCAGCGGGTGAAGTGGGAACAGGGCGCTCCTGCACCTCAGTGACGGGTTCGCCAGTGCGGCGATCCAGCACGAAGATATGGCCGGTCTTGGTGGTCTGGATCAGGACCGGGGTCTTCACCCCTTGTGCGTTCTTCATCTCGTAAAGCACGGGTTGCGAAGGCAGGTCGTAGTCCCAGACATCATGATGAACAGTCTGGAAAACCCACTTGGCCTTACCCGTCGATGCATCGACTGCGACAATCGCTGTGCCGAACTTTTCTTTCACCTGGTTGCGGTCGCCACCCCAATAGTCAGGTGGGCCATTACCGGTAGGCAGGTAGACCAGGTTCAGTTCTTTGTCGTAGGTGGGAATGGTCCATACGTTAGGTGTTTCAAGCGCGAACTGATGGTCAGCTGCCGCTGTGTCCGTGCCCTCGGGCGCACCGACATCCCAGGCCCATACCAACGCACCGGTCAGCACATCGAATGCGCGCACGGCGCCGGAAGGCTCGCCGGCCACGATGTCACGCACCCAGCCACCCACCACCGTGAGGTGGCCCATGACCACAGGCAGGGACGTCGGGTGATAGCGCTTGCTGTTTTCCGTTGGCCCCATGCCTTTCTTCAGGTCAACGTAACCGGCCTCGCCGAAGTTGGGGCACAGGGCACCGGTGTGTGCATCCAGGGCAAACAGCCGGGCATCGACTGACGACACCAGGATGCGCTGGCGGCATTGTTGCTCGCTGGCGTGAGAGGCTTTCACCTCGGCGCTCAGGCTGTCATCGCTGTCGATGTCGTAATAGCCCACGCCACGGCAAGTCACGTGCTCTGCGCTTTTGGCGTGAGGGTCGAACTTCCACAGGGGTTTGCCGCTATCGCCATCAAGCGCAGTGATCAGGTTTTCCGGTGTGCACGAATACAGGACGTTGCCGATCTGCAAAGGCGTGTTCTCGTCGACACCAGCACCTGCACCCGTGGTTCTGCGGCCGGTCCGGTAGGTCCAGGCAACTTGCAGGTCCTTGACGTTTTTCGGGGTGATTTGCGTGTACGGGGCGAAGCGCGTCCCCGAGGCGTTGCGCCCGAAGAACTCCCAGTTTCCTGGGGCATCGGAGATTGCGTCAGGGTTTGGTTGGCTAACTGCCGCGACTGGGTTCGAAATGCCGCCATGCGGGAAGAAGGCAGCGACGAACGTGGCGATCAATGCCAGGAACACAGCAAAGCCGCAGCGCTTGGCAGCTCGGCGTGTGGCCGAAGCGGTGTTGGGCAGTGCACCACCCACCCACAGGCTCAGGGTCAGGATGATGGCTGGAACGACCAGGCGAGGCAGCAGTTGCCAGTAGCTGAACTGGCCCACCTCGTAAAATGCCCAGGCGCAGGTAGCAAGGAATATCAGGATGGAAATTACAGTACTGATACGCTTGCGCAGGAATACCAGTACGGCCAGCACGGCGTAGGCAAGTCCCGCAAGCAAGTAGTAACTCGATCCGCCCAGTGCCAGAAGTTTGGAGCCGCCGTAAATCAATGCCACCGCTACACCCATTACAAGTAGCGAAAAAAGCAGTCGCGCAGCATTGCTTAACGAGCGCCTCCCGGCGTTGGAACTTTTGTCATCCGTCATAGTTGTGTGAGCTCTGTTGGTGAGTACATGGCTGTTCCCTCAGGGTGCGAGCAACCAGGCCAGTCAGTGGGCCGTTGTTAGTTCTTGCGGGTGGTGCGTACAAAAATGCGGTGCACGGCTCCGCCAAAGGCAAAGTTCGCCATGGGCGTCAGCGCGATGGAAGGCATGCCTTTGATCCTGGCTGCAGGTCAGCACGGTGGTGTTGCGTGATGGGTTAAAACAAAGTTTGACGCGGTGTTTGATATCCAGTGCCGGGCAAAAGATGCTGGCGTTGTTTTTAGTTTAAAACGCTGTACGGACTGGATAAATCAAGCAGTCTGGAAAAGAGTATTTTTGAATTGGTAACAATTTATGTGGGCCTCGGCTGTTGCCCTTGGGACGAAGGTGCCGGACTGGAATGTCGCCGCGTTGTATCACCGGCAGTTTTGCAGGGGGGATTTTTTGTGAGAGCGGCTTGGTATCGGAAAGCGCTTTAGGCAGGACGTGAGAACGAAAAAGCCGCGCATTTGCGCGGCTTTCGTATTTGGTGGGCCCACACGGACTTGAACCGTGGACCAAAGGATTATGAGTCCTCTGCTCTAACCAACTGAGCTATAGGCCCTCAGTAAGTGGCCGGATTATAACGAGGGTTTCGCACCTGTGCCATCTGAAAGATCCGATAGTGCTATGCGAAGAAACGTTGCCGCGAACTCCCCTGGCGGCAGCGGCAGGCTGACGATGTAGCCCTGGATCTGCTCGCAGCCCTCGGCCGCCAGGAAGCGTTGCTGGGCCTGGTTTTCCACGCCTTCGGCAATGATGGTCAGTTGCATGCTGCGGCCCAGGGCAATGATCGCACGGGCGATAGCGGCGTCGTGCGGGTCGTCGGGCAGGCCGCGGATGAACGACTTGTCGATCTTGAGAATGTCCAGCGGCAGGCGCTTGAGATAGCTCAGCGATGAATAGCCGGTGCCAAAGTCGTCGATGGCCAGCTGCACGCCCAGTTTTTTCAGCTGGTACAGCACGGCGAGGGCTTCTTCGGCCTGGCTCATGATGAAGTTTTCGGTGATTTCCAGTTGCAGGTCACCCGCCTTGAGCTGGTAGTGCTTGAGCAACTGTTCAATGCGCCGCGCCAGGTGTGGCTGGCGCAGCTGGGCGCCCGCGAGGTTGATCGACAATGGGCCGAAGGGTTCGTAGTGCTGCTTCCAGGCCTGCATCTGCCGGCAGGCTTGTTCCAACACCCAGTCGCCGAGCTGCAGGATGGTGCCGTTCTCTTCTGCCAGGTGGATGAAGTGCTCCGGCGGTACTTCACCAAAGGTCGGGTGGCTCCAGCGGATCAGCGCCTCGGCGCCGACCAGGTTCTGGGTCTTGAGGCTGAGCTTGGGCTGGAAGCACAGGCTCATTTCGTTGCGTTCGACGGCACGGCGCAGCTCGTGCTCCAGGGCGATGCGCTCGCTGGCCTGGGCGGTCAGGTCGCGGGTGTAGGCTTCGACGCGGTTGCGGCCTTTGGCTTTGGAGCGGTACATGGCCGCGTCGGCGTTGCGGATCAGCGTGGCCACGTCGGTGCCGTCCTGCGGATACAGGCTGATGCCGATGCTGGCGCTGGTGAAGAACTCGTGCTCACCGGCCTGGAAGGGTGCGACGAAGCAGGCCAGCAGCTTGTTGGCGATGGTACTGGCGTCGCTGGGCTTGTGCAGGCCGGGCAGCAGGATGATGAACTCGTCGCCGCCAAGGCGGGCCACGGTGTCGACGTCGCGCACCTGCTCCTTCAGGCGCTGGGCAATCCCCTTGAGCAGCAGGTCGCCGACCGGATGGCCGAGGCTGTCGTTGATGTGCTTGAAGCGGTCGAGGTCAAGGAACAGCACCGCGCCCTGGCGGTTGGACACCTGCGCGCAAGTGAGCACAGCCTGTAGGCGGTTCTCGAACAAGGCACGGTTGGGCAGGCCGGTCAGCGGGTCGTGGTGGGCCTGGTAGTCGAGCTTGGCCTGGGCGTGCTTGAGGCTGGAAATGTCGGCGAACACGGCAACGAAGTGGGTGATCTCGCGATCGCTGTTGCGCACGGCGCTGATGGTCAGCCAGCCGGGGTACAGTTCGCCGTTCTTGCGCTTGTTGTAAATCTCGCCTTGCCAGTGACCCTCGGCGGTAAGCTGGTGCCACATGGCGGCATAGAAGGCGCTGTCGTGCTGGCCGGAGGCAAGCAGGCGCGGGGTCTGGCCGAGGGCTTCGATCTCGCTGTAGCCGGTGATTTCGCTGAAGGCGCGGTTGACGGCACTGATGCGTTGGTCGATGTCGGTGATCAGTACGCCTTCGGCGGTGTTCTCGAACACGGTGGCGGCCAGCTGCAGTTTTTCCTGCATCAGGTGGCGCTCGGTGATGTCGCGGGCGATGGTCAGCATGCAGTCGACGCCAGCAATCGGCAGGGGCCTGGCGGACAGCTCGCACAGGCGGATCTGCCCGTCGCTGCGGCGGATGTGGCAGGGGGCGAAGCCGTCGCGGTTGAGCTGGTCGACCATGCGTTTGCGTTCGTTGAGGTCGACCCAGATACCCAGGTCAAGCGAGGTCTGGTCGATGGTCGGGTTGAGGTCGTAGCCTGTAAGGCGGCAGAAGCCTTCGTTCACCTCAAGCAGCAAACCGTCGCTCTGGCGCGACAGCAGCAAGCCGTCGGGCGAAGCGTGGAAGGCCTTGGCGAATTTCTCTTCCGAGGTTTGCAGTTGCCCCTGGGTTTCCTTGAGCTGGCTGATGTCGCGCACCGCCACCACCAGCGCCGGGGTGCCGTCGAGCTCGAAGGTTTCGGCCGAGGTCAGGCCGGTGAACAGCTGGCCATTGCTGCGCCGGAAGCTCATTTCCAGGTTGCGGATGCCGCCCTGGTGCAGGCGCTCGAGCAGTGGCGGGCCGGAGCCTTCGACACCCCACAGGTGCAGATCGGTGGCGCTGCGGCCAAGTACCTGTCCCGCGGTCAGGCCGATCTGCTCTTCGAAGGCTTCGTTCACCTCCAACAGGCAGCCGTCGCTGTGGCGGGCGATCAGCAGAATGTCGGGGCACTGCTGGAACACCGAGGCGAACTTTTGCTCGGACAGGCGCAGGGCGTCCTCGGTGCGCTTGGTTTCGCTGATGTCGATCATCAGCCCGCGCATCACCGGCCGGTGCCCGTGTTCGATCATGCTGACGATATTGCGCACCCACAGTGGCTGGCCGTCGGCCCGGATTACCCGATAGTCCAGGCTATGGTCGCGTCCGGCTGCGGTTTCGCTTTCGCAGTAGGCCTGAGCCCAGAGGGCGTCGTCCGGGTGCAGAATGCTGCGCCAGAAGCCCGGCTTGAGCCAGTCGCTCAGCGGGTAGCCAAGCAGGTCTTCGGCATGCGGTGAGACGTAGCTGTAGGTGAAGTCGTTGGCATCGGCTTCCCAGGCGATGGCTGACAGGCTCTCGACCAGGCCGCGGTAGTGGTACTCGCTGCTGCGCAGCTCCTGCTCCAGCGCGATACGCCGGGATATCTCCGAGCTGAGCCGGCGGTTGATACGGATGACCACGGCCAGAACGGCCATCAGTAACAGCACCGTTGGCAGGCCATATACCAGCAGGTCGGACCAGAACATCCGTTGGTCGACCACATTGCCCACCCAGCGCTGCTGGATCTGGTTGACTTCGCCGCTGCTCATGTCGGCCATGACTTTGTCCAGAATGCCCACCAGCACTTTGTTGTCACGTGGTGCGGCCATGGCCAGCTGGTAGCGGTAGGGCGTTTCACCACTGACGTAGAGGCCATCGAGCTTGAGCTGGCGCAGGCTCCAGATGCTTGAAGCCAGGTCGCCGACCACGGCGTCCACTTGATCGGTGGCCAGGGCCTGCAACGCGGAGCTCACATTGGGAAGTGCCACCAGGTTGAGGTCGGGGTGATGGGTGCGCAGCAGTTCGTGCGGGGCGTAGTTTTCGACCACGGCGATTTTCAGGCCGTACAGGTCGTCCAGTTTGCGCGGTTGGGCGCCGCCTTTGTGGGCGAGGATGACGATGGGGAAGTCAAGGTATGGGCGGGTGAAGGCCAAGTAGCCCTGGCGTTCGGGCGTGGACATGATGCCGGGCAGCAGGTCGATGCGGTTTTCCCGCGCCTGCGCCAGTACCTCGGTCCAGCTGCTGGGCTCGACCGGTTTGAGCGTCACGCCCAGGCGTTGCTGGATCGCGGCGATGTAATCGGCGGCCAATCCCTGGTACCGGCCCTCCTGGTCGCGAAACTCGAACGGTGGCCAAGAGGCGTCTACGCCCAGGCTCAGCTGCGGGTGGGCAGCCAGCCAGGCTTTCTCCTCGTCTGTCAGGGTCAGGGCACCGGCCGTCGTGTTCCACAAAATCAGGAGCAGCAACAGAATGGCCGGCATAGGTGGCATAGCAGCCTCGCATTCAGGGGGTCTGACGTCGAGTGTAGACGGGCATTGCTGCAGGTGTAGGGTGAAAGGCGGCCCCTTTTGTCAAATACAACAGGGCCTTGCAGGTGTGGGGCTGTAGATCTGACTGTGGCAGGTGATGTACCTGCGGGAGCGGGCGTGCCCGCGAAGCAGGCGCCGCGATGAATGGCACCGGCTGCGCCGGTGTTCGCGGGCGCGTCCGCTCCCACAGGGGGCACAGCAGTGCGCAGGAGGCAGAAAAGAAAAACCCCGGCCTGGGCCGGGGTTTGTCATCACTCGTCGAGGAAGGAGCGCAGATGCTCGCTGCGAGTCGGGTGGCGCAGTTTGCGCAACGCCTTCGCTTCGATCTGACGGATCCGCTCACGCGTTACGTCAAACTGCTTGCCCACCTCTTCGAGGGTGTGGTCGGTGTTCATGTCGATACCGAAACGCATGCGCAGCACCTTGGCTTCGCGTGCGGTCAGGCCCGAGAGTACGTCACGGGTGGCTTCCTTGAGGCTTTCGACCGTGGCCACGTCGATCGGGGACTGCATGGTCGAGTCCTCGATGAAGTCGCCCAGGTGCGAATCTTCGTCGTCACCGATCGGGGTTTCCATGGAGATCGGCTCTTTGGCGATCTTCAGTACCTTGCGGATCTTGTCCTCAGGCATTTCCATGCGCTCGCCCAGCTCTTCCGGGGTCGGTTCGCGACCCATTTCCTGCAGCATCTGGCGGGAAATACGGTTGAGCTTGTTGATCGTCTCGATCATGTGCACCGGAATACGGATGGTGCGTGCCTGGTCGGCGATCGAACGGGTGATCGCCTGACGGATCCACCAGGTGGCATAGGTCGAGAACTTGTAGCCGCGACGGTATTCGAACTTGTCCACCGCTTTCATCAAGCCGATGTTGCCTTCCTGGATCAGGTCGAGGAACTGCAGGCCACGGTTGGTGTACTTCTTGGCGATGGAGATCACCAGACGCAGGTTCGCCTCGACCATTTCTTTCTTGGCGCGACGGGCCTTGGCTTCACCAATCGACATGCGACGGTTGATGTCCTTGATCTCGGCAACGGTCAGGCCGGTTTCGGTCTCAAGGTCGATCAGCTTCTGCTGGCAAGCGACAATGGCGGCGTCCTTTTCACCCAGGGCGGCAGCCCATTTGGTGTTGCGCTTGGCCAGGTCACCGCTCCAGGTCTGGTCGGTTTCGTTGCTCGGGAACATGCGCAGGAAGTCGGCACGCGGCATGCGGGCATCACGCACGCACAGCTGCATGATGGCGCGCTCTTGCTGACGCAGACGGTTCAGGGCATCACGAACACGCTCTACCAGGACCTCGAACTGCTTGGGTACCAGCTTGATCGGCATGAACAGGTCGGCGAGGGCTTGCAGGGCCGCGATGCTTTCCTTGTGGGCACGACCGTTCTTCTTCACGACCTTGACGGTCGCCTGAAGCTGGTCGGATACCGCACCGAAACGCTGGGCTGCGACTACCGGGTCCGGACCGCTCTCGGTCTCTTCCTCTTCGTCACTGCTCTCGGCTTCTTCCTCTTCGTCCTCGGACTCTTCCTTCGCGGCTGCGGCCTTGGCGCCAGGGATCGGCACTTCTTCGGTCGGCGCGGCGATGTTGTCGTCAGGGTCGATGTAACCGCTGAGAACGTCCGACAGGCGGCCACCCTCGGTGGTGACGCGGTCATATTCGCCGAGAATGTAATCGACAGTGCCCGGGAAGTGGGCGATGGCGCCCATGACTTCACGAATGCCTTCCTCGATCCGCTTGGCGATTTCGATCTCGCCTTCGCGGGTCAGCAGCTCGACGGTACCCATTTCACGCATGTACATGCGCACCGGGTCGGTCGTGCGGCCGATATCGGTTTCAACTGCCGCCAACGCAGCAGCGGCTTCTTCGGCCGCGGCTTCGTCGGTGTCGGCTTCCGCCAACAGAAGGGCATCCGCATCCGGAGCACTCTCGAATACGTTGATCCCCATGTCGTTGATCATGCGGATGATGTCTTCCACCTGTTCAGGATCTGAAATATCCTCAGGCAGGTGGTCGTTGACCTCCGCGTAAGTCAGGTAGCCCTGCTCACGACCGCGGGTGATCAACTCTTTGATACGAGACTGCTGTTGCGCTTTTCCGGACATAACACCCTATCCACTGAAGGTCTTGGCGGGCAAAAAACAAGCCGAGGATTATACCCGAGCATGGGCCTCACGCGCCAGATGAGGTCGGCGTTTGTGCGGGAACATTCCGGCTCAGCAGGGCGAGGAGCTGGGTTTTTTCCTCGCTGGTCAATTCACTTTGACGTGATTTCCTGAGCAGTTGTTCCAGGCTGCGCTCGCGTTGGCGGGCGGACAAGCTAGTTATAGTGTCGAAAAACTGTTGTTCAAGGTTGTCGGCCACGATCAGCCATTCCTTTTCCGCCAGGGCCCGCAGCAGGCGGCCCTGTTCGGTGCCATGCCAGCGTGCGATCAACTGCATTGAGCTTAGCCCAGGATTTTTCTGTGCGGCTTCGATCAATGACACCAGCAGCTGGCTGTACAGGTGTTCTTCGTCGGCAAAGTGGCTGGCATCTTCCACCTTGCCGGCCAGCAACGGGTGGTGCAGAAGGGTGCGCAGGGCGGCCAGGGTAGGCGGCTCGACCGGGGCTGGTACACGCGGTGGCGCTTCGTCACGTTGCTGCCACGGCTTGCCGCCCTTGCGGTTCTTGTCCCAGGGTTTGTCGCTCCACTGCTTTTTGCCACCGCCCTTGTTCGGCTTCCACGCCTGCTCCTGCTGCGCGGGGGCGAAGTCGTGCTGCGGCATGTCGCCGTAATCAGGGGTGTAGCTGGCCATGGCGTCGTAGTCGTAGCCAGGGTCGTAGTCCGGCACACTGCTGGCCGCTGGCGCTTGTTGCGCCAGTTGCTCGACCTGCTGCGGGTCCAGGCCGGTGATTTCCTTCAGGCGGTTGCGCATCAGTTGGCGCAGGTTGGCGCCGGGGATCTTTTCGATCAACGGTGCGGCCAGGGTCGCCATGTGCGCCTTGCCTTCCAGCGATCGCGGGTCGGCTTCAACGCCCAGTTGCTCGAAGAAGTAGTCGGCCAGCGGCTGGGCGTGCTGGTTGATACGGGCCCTGAAGGCATCGGTGCCTTCAGCGCGTACCAGGCTGTCCGGGTCTTCGCCTTCGGGCAGGAACAGGAAGCGTGCGCGGCGGCCGTCCTGCAGGTTCGACAGGGTCGACTCCAGCGCACGCCAGGCGGCCTTGCGCCCGGCCTGGTCGCCGTCGAAGCAGAACAGCACGCTGGGTACCACCCGGAACAGGCGCTTGAGGTGCTCTTCGCTGGTGGCGGTGCCAAGGGTAGCCACGGCATTGCGCAGGCCCTGTTGAGCCAGGGCGATGACGTCCATGTAGCCCTCGACGACGATGATCTCGTCGAGGTTGCGGTTGTGCTTGCGCGCCTCGTACAGCCCGTACAGTTCCTGGCCCTTGTGGAACACCGGGGTTTCCGGGGAGTTCAGGTACTTGGGCTTGTCGTCGCCCAGTACCCGCCCGCCGAAGGCGATGATGCGCCCGCGGCTGTCGCGAATGGGGAACATCACCCGGTCGCGGAAACGGTCGTAGCGCTTGCCGCTTTCGGCGTTTTCGATCAGCAGGCCGGCATCGATCATCACTTTTTGCTGCAGGGCGTCAGCACCCAGGTGCTTGAGCAGGTTGTCCCAGCCGGGCGGGGCGAAGCCCAGGCAGAAATCGCGAGCGATCTCCCCCGACAGGCCGCGGCCCTTGAGGTAGTCCACCGCGGCCTTGCGGGTCGGGTGGCTGCGCAGGGCCTGGCGGTAGAACTCCGAGGCGGCGTCCAGCAGCGGGTACAGCGGCGAGTCGGTTGGCTGGCGAGGTTTCTGGTCGCGGCGGCCTTGCTCGCGGGGCACTTCCATGCCTGCGGCGCGGGCCAGCTCTTCGACAGCCTGGGGGAAGTCCAGGTTGTCGTGGTCCATGACGAAGCCCAGGGCGTTGCCACCGGCCCCGCAGCCGAAGCAGTAGTAGAACTGCTTGTCGGGGCTGACCGTGAAGGAAGGGCTCTTTTCCTTGTGGAACGGGCAGCACGCGGAGTAGTTTTTGCCGGTTTTTTTCAGCTGGACGCGCGAACTCACCACGTCGACGATGTCGAGGCGGTTGATCAGGTCGTCAATGAAACTCTGGGGAATCAGCCCGGCCATGGCAGTCTCGTCATCTGGCAACTGGCAAGTCTAATCGCTCACGCGCCGAATGGGGTGAGTGATGCTTGGGAGTGCGAGGGAGTGTGTGCTCGTCGCCAGCCCCTGGGGGCTCGTCAGTTGGACGTGCACGTCTGGTCATACAGCAAGAAAGACCAGCTCTGACGTTTCAGGCAGGTTGCCCGTGTGCATTTCGCATGAAGCTTGTGCAGGGCCTTGAGCTAGCTGCTCAAGTTTGAAACGACCGCTGCCATCGCCCGGCTGTTAACCGGGCAGGGCAGAAGCTTTGCGTAGAACGTCTGTATTAGTACAGACGAACGGCGCGGCGCTGTTCGCGCTGTACTTTCTTGGCGTGACGCTTAACAGCAGCAGCTGCTTTGCGCTTACGCTCGGCGGTCGGCTTCTCGTAAAACTCGCGGCTACGAACTTCAGCCAGTACACCGGCTTTTTCGCAGGAGCGCTTGAAACGACGCAGAGCTACGTCGAAGGGTTCGTTCTCTTTAACTTTGACGGCTGGCATCCAGGGCTACCTTAATTCATTACCGGGGTAGACGTGCTCCTGGCAAAACAAAGGTGTGCTGGAGAACGTCGGTTTTCAAGGGTTGCGGATGTTAACCCTTAGCAAGCCGGAATGCAAAGCCTCTGATCGAAAACCGCTGGTCGGCACCCGACACGGGGACTATCATGCGCGCCTTCGAATTCAGCCCCCACAAGGGACGAACCCATGCTAGTACTGGGATTGGAAACATCCTGCGACGAAACTGGCGTCGCATTATACGACAGTGAGCGCGGCTTGTTGGCCGACGCACTGTTCAGCCAGATTGACCTGCATCGCGTGTTTGGCGGTGTGGTGCCCGAGCTTGCCTCGCGTGACCATGTGAAGCGCATGTTGCCGCTCATCCGCCAGGTGCTGGAGGAGGCGGGCTGCGTCGCCACCGAGATCGACGCCATTGCCTACACCGCGGGTCCTGGCCTGGTCGGCGCATTGCTGGTGGGCGCCTCGTGCGCCCAGGCGCTGGCCTTTGCCTGGGACATTCCGGCGATTGGCGTGCACCACATGGAAGGCCACTTGCTGGCGCCCATGCTGGAAGAAAACCCACCTGAGTTTCCGTTCGTCGCTTTGTTGGTTTCAGGCGGACATACCCAGCTGGTACGCGTCGATGGCATCGGTCAGTACGAGCTGCTGGGCGAGAGCCTGGACGATGCCGCCGGCGAAGCGTTCGACAAGACCGCCAAGCTGATCGGCCTCAACTACCCCGGCGGGCCGGAAATCGCGCGCCTGGCCGAGCAGGGCGTACCTGGGCGGTTCGTGTTCCCGCGGCCGATGACCGACCGCCCGGGGCTGGAATTCAGCTTCAGTGGCCTCAAGACCTTCGCCCTGAACACCTGGCAGCAATGCAAGAACGCTGGCGACGACAGCGAGCAAACCCGTTGCGACCTGTCGCTGGCATTCCAGCAGGCGGTGGTGGAGACTTTGACCATCAAGTGCAAGCGGGCGCTCAAGCAGACCGGCCTCAAGCGCCTGGTCATCGCGGGTGGTGTGAGTGCCAACAAGGCTTTGCGCGCGTCGCTTGAGGACATGCTCGGCAGCATCAAGGGCAACGTGTACTACGCGCGCCCGCAGTTCTGTACCGACAACGGCGCGATGATCGCTTACGCCGGTTGCCAACGCCTGTTGGCCGGGCAGCAGCAGGACCTGGCGATCAGCGTGCAGGCACGCTGGCCGATGGAGCAGTTGCCGCCGCTGTAACGTGTGAAGCCGAAAGCTCAGAAGTGCCGTTCGCGACCGGCGAACAGGTCGCGCAGGTTTTTCCGGTGGCGCCATACGATCATCACGGTCAGCACGGTGATCGGCAGCAGGGCTTCGGGCTCGCGCCAGGCCAGTAGTGGCAAGGTCAGCGGCGTGGCAATCAACGCCGCCAGCGAGCTGGTGCGGGTGAGGTAGAACGTTAGCAGCCAGGCGCCGATGGCCAGCAACGCGGCCGGGAAATACAGGCCCATGAGCATGCCGGCAGCCGTCGCCACGCCCTTGCCGCCCCGGAAACGGAAGTACAGGGGGAACAGGTGGCCCAACACCGCGCATACGCCCACCCAGGCCTGCGCGTGCAGGTCCAGCCCGGCAAGGCGGGCGAGCAATACCGGCAAAAGGCCCTTGCACAGGTCGCCAAGCAGGGTCAGGATCGCCAGTTTACGGCCTGCCAGGCGTAGCATGTTGGTGGCGCCGGCATTGCCTGAGCCGCTGGAACGCGGGTCCGGGCTGCCCGAAAGGCGGCTGAGGAGAATGGCGAAGGACAGTGAGCCGAGCAGGTAGGCGAGCAACGCCAGTAACCAAAACATGCTAACTATTCCGGGCGAGGACGCCCTGATTCTAACGGCGCCAGTCGCCCTTGTCGTGCTGTGGAGAGAAGTGCTTGGACAGAGTGTTCATCGAAGGCCTGGAAGTCGATACCGTCATCGGTGCCTATGACTGGGAGCGGGATATTCGCCAGTGCTTGCGCCTGGACCTGAGCTTTGCCTGGGACAACCGCCCGGCCGCAGCGGGTGACGACCTGAACCTGGCGCTGGACTACGCCAGCGTCTCGGCACGCATCCAGGCGTTTGCCGAGCAGGCGCGTTTCGAGTTGGTGGAAACCTTTGCCGAGCGCCTGGTGGCAACCTTGATGGAAGAATTCCATATCCCCTGGGTGCGGTTGAAACTGACCAAACCGGGTGCGGTACCGGCGGCCCGTGGCGGTGTTGGCGTGGAGATCGAGCGCGGATGTCTCTGAGCACGGTTTACCTGGGCCTCGGCAGCAACATCGACCGTGAGGCGCATTTGTGCGCCGGGCTCGATGCGTTGGCGGGCATCCTGACCGACATGCGCTGTTCGCCGGTGTTCGAAAGCCAGCCGGTGGGGATCAAGAGCGGACCGTTCATCAATTTCGTGGTAACCGGGCAAACCGCGCTGCCGTTGATCGAGCTGGACCGTCGGCTGAAGTTCATCGAGGCCGAAAATGGCCGTTACGCGCCAGACCGCAAAGGGCTGCCGCTGGATATCGATGTGCTGATGTATGACGGTCTGCACGGCACCTTCGATGGGCTGGTGTTGCCCCGGGCCGAGATCCTGAAGAACGCCTTTGTGCTGTGGCCGCTGTCGTTGCTGGCCCCTGAGCTGGTGCATCCGGGGGCGGGCAAGAGCATGGCCCGGTTGTGGCAAGAGGCACAGATTGACCAGGTACTGGCCCCGGTCGCCTTTGAGTGGCGTGGGTTGCAGCTGACGCCAGCCTAGCTGGTTTTTCGCGGTCATTGTGGGAGCGGGCGCGTCGAGGCGTCGAACCGCCGCGAACACCGGCGAAGCCGGTGCCATCCACTGTGCTGGACTCTTCGCGGGCATGCCCGCTCCCACAGGTACTGTGCTGTTTTCAGGCCTGTGCAGTTCCTGTGGGAGAGCCCGCTATGTTCACTCCGGCTGGTAAGCCTGAAGGGCCTTCAACCGCTCGCTCTTGAGGGCCTCGCCCAGTGCCTGGCCAGTCAGCCCAGTCTGCACCAACGGCTTCACATCCACCGCTCGCGCCGCTGCTGCTGCCCCTCGCAGGTACTCGGCCTGTGGATAACCTGGCTTGCCATCGCCCAGCGCCGCCATCTCGCAAGCAACCACAAAATCTTCGAACCGCTGCGGCCGTCGGTAAACATCGAACTTCTGCAGCAGCTCCAGCAGCGCCGTGGCAGGCAGCTCCAGCGCCTGATTGCCCTGTGCCAGGCACTCTCCGGTCAGTAAGGCTAGCTCCTGGCAATCCCTTGGTGCCTTGAGGCGCAGGTTGACGGCTTTGATCGATGCCGGTGCCAGCCCGCGCAACAGGCAGGCCCAGCGCACGTGCAGGGGCTGTTCGTGCGCCGCTGCCTGCTCCAGCGCCGCCAAGGCCCGGGAATCGTCCACAAGCTCAGGCAGCAGCGCTTGCAGGGCATCGCAGTCGCGCAGCACCTGGAAGAAAACCTGGGGTTGCGCCTCCATCAGCGCCCGCTCGATTTCCTTCCAGCTACGCTCTGCAGTCAGCGCCTGCAGCTCACCAGAGGCGCTGATCTGGCGCATCAGCTCAAGCGTTTCTTCGGCAACCCGGAAACCCAGCGGTGCATACCGGGCAGCAAACCGCGCAACGCGCAGTACGCGTAAGGGATCTTCGGCGAATGCCGGGGAAACATGGCGTAAAACTCGCCTTTCGAGATCGTCTTTGCCGTGGTGGGGGTCGTACACCGTGCCTGCTTCGTCCTCGGCCATCGCATTGATGGTAAGGTCACGGCGAATCAGGTCTTCTTCCAGGGTCACGTCAGGGCTGGCGTGGAAAGTGAACCCGCCATAACCGCGCCCGCTCTTTCGCTCGGTACGCGCCAAGGCATATTCCTCACCGGTTTTCGGGTGCAGGAATACCGGAAAATCAGCGCCCACCGGCCGATAACCCTTGGCGTGCATTTCTTCGACGGTGGCGCCCACCACCAGCCAGTCGATATCGCTGACAGGAAGGCCGAGCAGGCGGTCGCGCACGGCGCCGCCGACTTTGTAGATGTGCATGTGCAGCTCTCCATAACTGCCGACAGGATAACCCGTCGGCAGTCATGGCGTTGCACTAGAGGTGGTGAATGACAGCCAGGTCCATGCGCCCGTAGTCGGCGCTTTCGCCGTGCTCGCCACGGGGTGGCATGTGGTGGGTTTTCATCACCTGCTCGCCCTGTACGGTCTCCAGGTGGATATCGAAGCCCCACAGGCGATGCAGGTGCTTGAGCACCTCATCGGTCGAGTCGCCCAGCGGTTTGCGGTTGTGTTGCTGGTGGCGCAGGGTCAGCGAGCGGTCACCGCGACGGTCGACGCTCCAGATCTGCACGTTCGGTTCACGGTTACCCAGGTTGTACTGCGCGGCCAGCAGTTCACGGATCACCCGGTAGCCGGCTTCGTCGTGAATGGCGGGCACCAGCAGGTCGTCGCGCTGGTCGTCATCGAGAATGCTGAACAGCTTGAGGTCGCGCATCACCTTGGGCGAAAGGTACTGCAGGATGAAGCTCTCGTCCTTGAAGCTGCTCATGGCAAACTTGATGGTAGAAAGCCAGTCACTGCCGGCAATGTCGGGGAACCAGTGGCGATCTTCATCGGTCGGGTTTTCGCACATGCGACGGATGTCGGTGTACATCGCAAAGCCCAGTGCGTAGGGGTTGATGCCGCTGTAGTAGGGGCTGTCGAAGCCGGGCTGGAACACCACGCTGGTGTGCGACGTCAAAAACTCCATCATGAAGCCTTCGGTGATCAGCCCCTCGTCGTACAGGTCGTTCATGAGCGTGTAGTGCCAGAAGGTTGCCCAGCCTTCGTTCATTACCTGGGTCTGGCGCTGCGGGTAGAAGTACTGGGCGATCTTGCGCACGATGCGCACCACTTCACGCTGCCAGGGTTCGAGCAGCGGGGCATTCTTCTCGATGAAATACAGGATGTTCTCCTGTGGTTCGGCGGGGAAGCGGCCCTCATCGCGTTCGTTACCCCTTTCGGCGCTTTTCGGGATGGTGCGCCACAGGTCGTTGATCTGGCGCTGCAGGTGCTCCTCGCGTTCCTTCTGACGCCGCCGTTCCTCTTCTGCAGAGATGGGGTAGGGGCGCTTGTAGCGGTCCACGCCGTAGTTCATCAGGGCATGGCAGGAGTCGATCAGGTCTTCCACGGCGTCAATGCCGTGGCGCTCTTCACATTGGGCGATGTACTGCTTGGCAAACACCAGGTAATCGATGATCGAGCTGGCGTCGGTCCAGGTGCGGAACAGGTAGTTGCCTTTGAAGAAGCTGTTATGGCCGTAGCAGGCGTGGGCAATCACCAGTGCCTGCATGCACATGGTGTTTTCTTCCATCAGGTAGGCGATGCACGGGTCGGAGTTGATCACGATTTCGTAGGCCAGGCCCATCTGGCCGCGGCTGTAGGACTTTTCCGTGCTGAGGAACTGCTTGCCGTAGGACCAGTGGTGGTAACCCAGTGGCATGCCGACCGAGGCGTAGGCGTCCATCATCTGCTCGGCCGTGATCACCTCGATCTGGTTGGGGTAAGTGTCCAGGGCGTAACGCTCGGCCAGGCGCCCGATTTCCCGGTCGTAGGTCTGGATCAGCTCGAACGTCCACTCGGACCCGGTGGAAATGGGTTGGCGTCTCTGTGCTCTGGCGGTCATGTGGCTAACCTGCGCTGGAAGAGTTCACGGAAGACCGGGTAGATGTCACCGGCCGATACCAACTGCTGCTGCGCGAACGTGTCGGGGAAGGCTTCGCCGATGCGCTCGTATTCATACCACAGCGCCTGGTGCTCACGGGGGGTGATCTCGACGTAAGTGTAGTACTGCACGTGCGGCATGATCTGCTTGGACAGGATGTCGCGGCAGATCGGCGAGTCGTCGTTCCAGTTGTCGCCGTCAGAAGCCTGGGCGGCGTAGATGTTCCAGTCGCTGGCCGGGTAGCGTTCGGCCATGATCTCCTGCATCAGCTTGAGCGCGCTGGAGACGATGGTGCCGCCGGTTTCCCGGGAGTAGAAGAACTCTTCCTCGTCGACTTCCCTGGCGCTGGTGTGGTGGCGGATGAACACCACCTCGATGCGGTCGTAGTTACGCTTGAGGAACAGGTACAACAGGATGAAGAAGCGCTTGGCGATGTCCTTGGTGGCCTGGGTCATGGAACCGGACACGTCCATCAGGCAGAACATCACTGCCTTGGAACTGGGGTTGGGCTGCTTGACCAGCAGGTTGTACTTGAGGTCGAAGGTGTCGAGGAAGGGCAGGCGGTTGATGCGTGCCTTCAGGCGTTCGATTTCCTGTTCGACTTCCTGGATATCGGTGAAGTTGTCCGGCTCCTCGACCCGTAGGCGGTCGAGTTCCTTTTGTGCTTCGCGCAGCAGCGCGCGGCTGCTGCCGGTCAGGGCAATGCGCCGGGCATGGGCCGAGCGCAGGGTGCGCACGATATTGATGCGTGACGGGTTGCCCTCGTTGGCGATGCCCGCGCGCACGGTCTTGAAGGTGTCGGTCCCGGTCAGGTGACGTTTGACCAGGTTGGGCAGTTCGAGATCCTCGAACATGAATTCGAGGAATTCTTCCTGGGTGATCTGGAAGACGAAGTCGTCCATGCCATCGCCGGAGT
>NZ_JENB01000040.1 GCF_000708715.2 Pseudomonas putida W15Oct28
ATTGATAGTGCGGCTAAATGCGATGCTCAAGACCGGAACGCCCTGGAAGGAGCAAATAGCTCACTCGTAGGAGCAAGCCTTGCTGGCGTTGCCCGGCACAGCCGGGCCTAGGGCGCTACGCCCCCCATCGCCGGCGAGGCCAGCTTCCACAAGAAGACAGTTGCTCCCACAGGTACATCGCAGGCTTCAGGCTTATGCAGTACCTGTGGGAGCGGGCGTGCCCGCGAACACCGGCGAAGCTGGTGCCATTCACCGCGTTGGATTCTTCGCGGGTGAACCCGCTCCTACAGGGGGATAGACCGTTGCTCTTGCGTCAATGGGTCAAGCGCCTATGCAAAGGTCGTTCAGTCGGGTTGCCACATCCCTTTGCGAGTACTGCCGGAAGGCATCTGAAATGACGGTGATCAGTTGCGCGTCCCTGATCGGGTCCAGCCCCGGAAAACGCTTGCCGTTGCAATCAATGTCATGGGTAAGCACGGCCTCTACGCTGGCGTCATTTTCCCTGTAAACCTGCCTGATGGCCTGGGCTTCCAGCGCCTTGTCGTCTTTGCAGTGCAGGGCATGGTGAATGGCCAGTGCCGCGCCAAACGCCAGCGCCGGGGTGCCAATGCCATGCTTGCGCGCAAGGTCGATGCTGCTGAGGATGCGTTCGTTGCGCTGAAGCTTGCGCAACGGGTCGCGCCCCACCCGGGCACAAGGGTCTTTGAACGAGGTTGTACAGCGTTCCAGGAAGGTATCGGCAAACTGGCTGACTACCTCCGCCATCTGCGGGTACTCCGCCACCAGCGCGGGCCCGACTTCCTGGCGAATCAGGCGTTCGGCCAGTTCGCTCACGCGTGCATCGCCCATACCCTGGCCTACCGAGTCATGGCCCAAGAGGCTTGCGTACCAGGCAACGATGGCATGCGGGCCGTTCCACAGGCGGTTCTTGATGACCTGGATCTGGGTGATGTCCGGCACCGTCTTTACCTGGCGCAGGCGTTCGAGCAGGTCGCTGCCGTGCTCTACGTACAGCGGCATGTCGGGTTCGCTGTTGAACAGTATCAGGTGCAGCTGGCTCATCGCGCTGCTGGGCTGGGCGAAGGGCCTGAAGCGCCCGATCAGTCGTTCGTATTCAGGCAGTGGCGTGGATGCCTTTGTGGCGACTGCCGGCTCGTCTTCCAGGCTGTTCTGGAACATCTGCGACTTGATGCGCAGTTGCCGCACCAGTGCGTCGTTGCTGAGCTTGGAGACGATGCGGCTGACGACTGTTTCGGCGAAATGGGTTTTTTCCAGCACCTGTTGGCCGATGGCTGGCGGGCACAGCAATGCCAGCTCCGCTTGCACATGCCGGCGCACGAACGCGGCGCCGCCCACCTTGTTCAGCACGATCAGCAACGTCAGCTCACGGCCGCGTCGTTCGAAGCGTTGCAGCAGCCCCTTGGCAATCACCTTCGCCTGGTTGCGGATGGCCTGTTCGGGGAGGCTCAGGCCGATGATTTCGGCCGTGGTGTACATGCCGATCACAGCATCGTCATCGTCCATGTCGATCATGCGCACGTTGTCGATGGTCTGGTCGAACGATGTAGCACCGTAGCGCACGCTGTAACGGCCGAACGCATTGACGCTTTCGCGCAGCATGCGCGAGCGTGTCGCGGCGATGATTTCACACGGCCGGGTGTAGCCATCCCAATGGGAAAAGACCTGCGTCAGGTAGCCACCCCCGATGGCGCCGAAACCATGAATGCCCACGCGGAACTGGTTCATGGAGGCCGGGAAGCTTTCGTTCAGTTCGGGCATGCCCAGGTCGGGAACGCACTCGCTCAGGTCGGCCAGGAACTCGGTCATGCTGCGGTAGGCCTTGAGCGCGGCTGCCTTGATCTCGGGGGTGGGTGGCTTGATGTCTTCAATCAGAATCGCCTGGCCTTCTGCATGGATGGCCGAGAGCATGCCGTTCTCCGAATCCTCGACCATGAAGCATTGGCCCGGCTCGCAATTGAGCGCGCGGGCGGCTTTCAGGAATATCTCGGGGTGGGGTTTGCCTTGGCTGACTTCATCGCCGCAGACGGTGATGTCGAAGTACTTCAGCACGTTGGCGTTGATCAGGTATTCCTCGGCAATGGCACGGCGGCTGGAGGTGGCCACTGCCATGGTCAGGCCAGATTTGCGCAGGCGCTCGAGCACTTCCAGCAGGCCGGCCTTGATCGGTACGCCGTGATTGCGCACGTAGTCCAGCTCAAGTTCATCCGCGCGTTTGCGGATCTCGGCGTATGGGAAGTCTTCACCGTTATGCGCCTTGGCCAGGGCTTCTGCCTTGGTCGCGCTCAGGCCCAGCGAGCCGATCAATGTGTCCTCGCTCAGCGCTTTGCCGAAGATTTCCAGCGAGGCTTGCTTCAGTGTTTTGAAGCGCAAGCGTTCGGTGTCGAAGAGGGTGCCATCCATATCGAAGATGGCGCTGAGAATCTGTTTACCTTGAAATAAAAGCATTGAGTGTTGCCCCTGTGGGTGCGTCAGACATCTCGCCTGTAGCAAGCGAGTACGGCGTGTGAGCTGCAGCGTCGGCAGTCAGGTCGGGGGCACGCGTTTGTCAGGTGCACGCTCAGGCGTGACGCAGAGATAAGGCGGGGCGGAGCGGGGAGTGCAGAGGAGGTTTGCAACCTTTGAGGCAAGGCGGGCGGCTGGTTTGGCCTTGAGGTCACGCCCACTGGCTGCAGTCGGTTTTGCAGGCAGTGGGCGCAAATAGCGATGGATACGTGTGATTCCAAGCATAAGGTGCTTTGCTTCCTTTTCGTCATGGGTGATCCTTTTTCAGCCTTGCACGTATGCGCCGCGACATGCAAGGCTTGGCCTTTCGCTCGAATCCCGCAACAAGGTGAACCGCAATGACCAAAGCTACCGACCAGGCGTTTTATGACCGTGCCGATGCGCACATCGAACTGGCAAACCAGCAGATCGAAAAGTTCGAGGACCTGGGCAAGGTAAGCGCCTCGCTGACCTTCGGTGCCGCGCGCTTCAGCGCCTGGATGAGCGCCCGCAGCTTCAAGAGCGGCGCCGAGCTTGGCGCCGCGCGCGAGGAGATTCTGAAGTACTTCTGCGAGCAGTACCGGATGATGCTCGAGGACAACCTCGACGAGCATATCGAGCATTTTGACCAGTACATGCTGGGCAAGAACGACTGAGGCTGCAGGTCGAAAGCTCGCCGCATTCCTTGTGATAGCAACTGTCTTGTTCAAATGCCAAGAGCTTGCGCGATCCCTGTGGGAGCGGGCGTGCCCGCGAACACGGGCGAAGCCCGTGCCATCCACCCCACAGCCTGCTTCGCGGGCATGCCCGCTCCCACAGGGATAGCGTATCGCTGCGCTCAACGCTGAGCCTGTGGGTGGTCACAGAGGTGGCAGCGGCAGGGTTGGCCAAGCCTCAACGATGGGTCCATTTCTCCAGCAAGATCGACACGAACTTCTCCGCCGCTGGCGACAACGACGCGCCGCGGCGGTACACCAACCCCAGCGTGCGGCTAACCTGCGGCTCGATCAGCGGCACGCTCACCAGCGTCGGGTGGTCGGCGTCGGGCATGGCCAGGCTGGGCATGGCCGACACGCCCAGCCCGGCCTCGACCATGCCCAGCGATGTGGACAGGTGTTGCACTTCGTAGAACCATTTGGGCCGCAGGTTGAGCCCGGACAACGCGTGGTCCAGCAGCATGCGGTTGCCGCTCAGGCGGCCGACGCCGATCAGGCGGTAGTCAGCCAGTTCCGTCCAGGTAACGGAGGCCCGGTTCGCCAGTGGGTGGTCGCGCCTGCAGGCCAGCACAAAGTGCTCTTGCACCAGCGTGACAAACTCGATGTCCGGGTGCTGGCCGCTCATCATGTTGATGCCGAAGTCGGCCTCGCCGCGCAACACGGCTTCGAGCCCGTCGTTGGCGCTAAGGTCCAGCAGGCGAATGCGGATTTTCGGGTACTGCTCGTTGTAATCGCGGATCACCGATGGCAGGAAGTAGAACGCTGCGGTGGGAATGCAGGCGAGGGTAACCTGGCCGGTCTGGCGCTCGGCCAGCTCGCGGATGCTCAGGATCGAGTCTTCAAAATCATCCAGCAGGCGCCTGGCCTTGGGCAGGAAGTCGCGGCCCACGCTGGTCAGGCTGACCCGGCGGGTGGTGCGCTCCAGTAGCGAGGTGCCCAGGCCTTCCTCCAGCTTCTTGATCCGCCGACTCAAGGCCGGCTGGGACAGGTGAAGCGCTTCGGCGGCTTCGTGAAAACTGCCCAGTTCGGCGATTTTCACGAAAGATCTGATGTCTTGCAGCTCATATTCCATAAGAAAACCCGCTACTGTCGCCGTGCTTGATTGATGTTTGAATCGCAATAATGGCTACGATATTTGCATTGGATTGATTTATCCATGCCTGTCACTCTTTTGCTCACAGCATCAATGATGTCCATTGATCAACAAGAGTGCAAAATCATGCAACGAATTCCTTGCGTACTCATGCGCGGTGGTACCTCGAAAGGGCCGTTCTTCCACGCCTGGGACCTGCCTGCCAATGTGGTCGAACGCGACGAGTTGCTGATCAACCTGATGGGCTCTGGCCATGAGCTGGAAATCGATGGCATCGGTGGCGGCAGCCCGCAAACCAGCAAGGTGGCAATCGTCAGCCCTTCGTTGCACCCCGAGGCTGATGTCGATTACCTGTTCGTTCAGGTGATGGTTGCCCAGCGCCGCGTCGACACCGCGCCCAATTGCGGCAACATGCTGTGCGCCGTGGGCCCGTTCGCCATCGAGCAAGGCCTGGTGAAAGGCCAGGATGGCAAGACCCTGGTCCGCATCCGCAACCTGAACACCGGTACCTTGGTCAATTCGCTGGTGGAAACCCCCGGCGGTATCGTGCGCTACGAAGGCCGCACGGCAATCGATGGCGTACCGGGCACTGCCGCCCCGGTGCACCTGACCTTCCTCGATGCAGTGGGTAGCAAGACCGGCAAACTGTTCCCCACCGGCAAGGCCACGGATCTGATCGATGGCGTACCGGTAACCTGCATCGACATGGCCATGCCCATGATGGTCGTGCAAGCCAGTCAACTGGGGGTGACCGGATCGGAAACCCCTGCAGAACTCGATGGCAATGACCCACTGCTCAAGCGCCTTGAAACGCTGCGCCTGAAAGCGGGCAAGGCCATGGGCCTTGGCGACGTCAGTGGCATGGTAATCCCCAAGCCGGTGCTGGTGTCTGCGCCACGCTACGACGGCACGTTGCAGGTGCGTTACTTCATGCCGCACAACTGCCACCGTGCGTTGGCCATCACCGGGGCGGTAGGGCTGGCGACTGCCTGCGTCAGCCCCGGCACGGTAATCGCCGACCTGCTTGGCGAGGGTGCCCGGCAGTTGACCGAAGTGCGCCTGGAGCACCCGAGCGGCGGTATCGATGTGGCGCTGTCGCGCAGTGGTGCCGACGGCAAGACGACCCAGGTGTCGGTAGTGCGAACTGCCCGGCGGCTCTTCTCAGGCTTTGTCTACGCGCCTACCTTGCGCAGGCTGGCGGGGTAGTCAAAGGCGGCCCAGCTGCCTGCTTCACACATGCACCAAGCGCATCCGCACAATTTCAACAATGGTGATGCCCCATGAAACTCGCCAAATCGCTGTATTTCCAGATCCTCTGCGCCGTCCTGCTGGGTGTACTGGTCGGTCACTTCTGGGCGCAACAGGCTGTTGCGCTCAAGCCCTTGGGCGATGCCTTCATCAAGCTGATCAAGATGATGATCGCCCCGGTGGTGTTCTGCACCATTGTCACCGGCATCGCCGGAATGACCGACAAGCGCTCGCTGGGGCGCTTGATGAGCAAGACGTTGCTGTTGTTCCTGGGCCTCACGGTGGTGAGCCTGGTGATTGGCCTGGCAGCGGTTTACCTGTTCAAACCAGGTGCGGGCATGAACATCGACCCCGCCACCCTCAGCACCGAAGGCCTCAGCCAGTACACCGCCTCGGCAGCCAAGCTGGGCGTGGTCGATTTCTTCATGCACATCATTCCCGATACTTTCATCGGTGCCTTCAACAAGGGCGAAGTGTTGCCGGTGCTGTTCATCGCCGTGCTCAGCGGCTTTGCCCTGTCGTCCATGGGGGACAAGGGCAAGCCAGTGCTGGATGTGCTGGAGTCTGCCTCGACCATGGTGTTCCGCATTTTTGGCTACCTGATGCGCTTTGCGCCGGTGGGTGCCTTTGGTGCGCTGGCTTTTACCGTCGGGCAGTACGGCATCACCTCGCTCGGTGCCCTGGCCAAGCTGGTGGGCACGCTGTACATCGCCTGTGCGTTCTTCGTACTGGTCGTACTGGGTGGCATCTGCCGTGCCCATGGTTTCAGCCTGTGGAAACTGCTGCGCTATTTCCGCGAGGAGTTCCTGGTGGTGCTGGGTACTTCGTCCACCGAACCGGTACTGCCACGCATGCTGGAAAAGCTCGAGAAGCTGGGCTGCAAGAAGGGTGTGGTAGGCCTGGTGTTGCCAACCGGTTACTCGTTCAACCTTGATGGCACAGCCATCTACCTGTCGCTGGCGGCCATCTTCATCGCCCAGGCCTGCAACATCGACATCACCCTGGGGCAGACGCTGACCATGCTGGCGATCATGTTGCTGTCGTCCAAGGGCGCCGCCGGGGTGACAGGCAGTGGTTTCGTCGCCCTCGCCTCGACCCTGACCGTGATCCACGACATCCCGCTGGCTGGCCTGGCGCTGCTGATCGGCGTCGACCGCTTCATGTCCGAAGCCCGGGCCCTGACCAGCCTTGCCAGCAATGCGGTGGCCACCGTGGTGATCTCGCTGTCCGAGAATGCCTGTGAGCGGGAGACTCTGCTGCGCACGCTCAATGGTGAACAACCGGTACAGCCGGACTGCGCTGTTCCCGAACAGGCCGCCTGGCCCGCCGAGCCGCGCCGCCACGGCTGAACGCCCTTTGCATTACTGAACATTGACTTAGAATTCCACTCAGCGTCGCAGCGATGCCGAGTGGGGTTGGAGGCTGCCTGCCCGGCGGGCGGCCACGCACAATAAAAACAAGAGAGAAAGACCATGCTCGCACTCCTGGGCCTGATCATGGTGGTGACCTTCACCTACCTGATCATGAGCAAACGCCTGTCGCCTATCGTTGCGCTGACCGTTGTCCCGATCGTCTTCGCCGTCATCGGCGGCTTTGCCCCCGAACTCGGCAAGATGATGCTCGACGGCCTGAAGATGGTCGCGCCATCGGCAGCCTTGCTGCTGTTTGCCATCCTGTTCTTCGGCCTGATGATCGATGCCGGCCTGTTCGATCCGCTGATCCGCAAGATCCTCAAGCGGGTAAACGGCGACCCGGTCAAGATCGCCATCGGCACTGCACTGCTGTCACTGCTGGTGGCGCTGGACGGTGACGGCACGACCACCTACATGATCACCTGTGCCGCCATGCTGCCACTCTACAAGCGTATCGGCATGAACCCGATGATCCTGGCCACGGTGTCGATGCTGTCGCTGAGCATCATGAGCGGCCTGAGCCCCTGGGGCGGGCCGGCCACGCGGGCCATCGCCGCGCTTGGGCTGGACGCCAGCGAGTACTTCATCCCGATGCTGCCGACCATGATCGGCGGTGCGGCCTGGGTGGTGTTCACGGCCTTCCTGCTGGGGCGCACCGAACGCCGCCGTATCGGCAACATCGCCCTGGAGTCCGGTGGTGGCAACTGCTACATCAAGGAAATCCTTGGCGACAACCCTTACAAGCGCCCGCGCCTGGCCTATGTGAACCTGTTGCTGGTGATCGCCGTCATGACCGCACTGGTGATGGGGCTGATGCATGCCGCCATCCTGTTCATGATCGGCTTCGTCGCCGCGCTGATGATCAACTACCCCCAGCTGGAGCTGCAGAAGGAACGCATTCTGGCGCATTCGGGTAACGCCATGACGGTGGTGCTGCTGGTGTTTGCCGCGGGTATCTTTGCCGGGATCTTCTCGGGTACCAAGATGGTCGACGCCCTGGCGCAAACCCTGGTGGACTGGATTCCCGAAGAGTGGAGCCACTGGTTCCCGCTGGTGGTGGCGCTGACCAGTATGCCGCTGACCTTCGTGCTGTCCAACGACGCCTACTACTTCGGCGTGGTGCCTATCCTGGCCAACGCCGCAGCGGCGTATGGCATCGACCCGCTGGAAATTGCCCGCGCCTCGGTACTCGGCCAACCGGTGCACCTGATGAGCCCGCTGGTGGCTTCGACGTTGCTGCTGGTCGGCATGGTCGACCGTGACATTGGTGACTTCCAGAAGGCCACCTTCAAGTGGGCCGTGCTCACGTCGCTGGTGATCACCGCGCTGGCGCTGCTCACAGGGGCCTTGTCCTTCTTCGTTTGAGCGTTACCGGGCGCTGCCTGGCGCCCGCACCTTGTGCATCCTGAAAACAACAACAAGAGTACCGACCATGTCCCGTGCTGTGTTCCGTGGGGCCACTTGTGGCCTGCTCTGCGGCTGGCTGCCTGTTGCCGGCGCCGCCGGTTTCGTCGATGACAGCAAGCTCAAGCTGCAACTGCGCAACGTCTACTTCAACGAGAATTTCCGCGACGAACAGGGCATGAGTGCGCGTGCTGCCGCCAGTGCCAAAAGCGAGCGGGTGGAGTGGGCACAGGGTTTTCTGCTGGACTATCAATCCGGATTCACCCCCGGCGCATTGGGCGTAGGGCTGGATGCCCTGGGGCTGGTGGGTGTCAGGCTGGACTCTGGCCGTGGGCGCAGCGGCACCGGGCTGCTGCCGGTGCATGACGACGGCCGTGCGGCGGACGAATTCGCCAGCGCCGGGGTAACGGCCAAGGCCCGCGTCGGGCAGACTGTGGTCAGGCACGGTACCTTGCTGCCGAAAACGCCGGTGCTGGTCTACAACGATGCACGGCTGTTGCCGCAGACGTACCAGGGCACGCAGCTGACCAGCACGGATATCGACGGGCTGACACTGGCGGCCGGGCACCTGGACCGCTTCAAGCAGCGTGATTCATCGGACAGCACCGGGCTGTACCTGGATGGGTACGCGGGGGGCAAGTCCGGTGACTTCAACTTCGCCGGTGCCGATTATGCCGTCAGCAAACAACTGCGCCTGAGCTACTTCCATGGCCAGCTTGAGCACTTCTACCGCCAGGACTTCGCCGGGCTGGTACATGACCTGCCGCTGGCCGGCGGGGTACTGACCACAGACTTGCGCTACTTCAAGAGCCGCGACAGCGGCGCCGCCCACGGTGGTGCCATCGACAACGACATGTTCAGCGGGCAGGTGGCCTATGCCCACTCCGGCCATACCCTCGGTGCCGGCTACCAGGTGCTCGATGGTGACGCCGGCTTGCCGTACATCAGTGGTGCGACCGTGTATTCGTTCAGCAACGTCGGCATCGGCAAGTTCATCGAGGAGAAAGAGAAAACCTGGATGGCCAGCTACGCGTACAACTTCGCTGCCACTGGTGTACCGGGTCTGACCTTCATGGCGCGATACCTGAGTGGCGATAATGGCCGTTCGGGAGGCGAGGGCATCAAAGAATGGGAGCGTGACGCCGAGATTGCCTACGTGGTGCAGGCCGGGCCACTGAAAGGGCTGGGCGTGAAGCTGCGCAACTATGTCTATCGTTCAGATTTCGCACGTGGCCGGGATAGCAATCGCCTGTATCTTACCTACGATATCGCCATTTGGTGATGGCGCAGGCCGGACGACATGTCCGGCCCTGAACCGCCTGTTGCGCCCTGGGTCAACGGCGCAGCAAGCGAGAAATCACCAGTGTGACGGCGGCGGTGATGGCCAGCGCGGCGATCGGTTTTTCCTTGACGAACGAAGACACTGTGTCCAGGGCATCACCATAGGTCTTGGTCACCTGGCCTGCAGCCTGACGCGCATCGCCTTCGGCTTCCAGCGCCGGGTCTTCGACCAGCCGGCCGACAGCACTCTGCGCCTTGCCTGCAAGGTTCTCTGCAACACCTTCGATCTGTTCGCGTTTCATGATGGCTTAGTTCCTTCCTGTGAGCGGCTAGGGTTAACAGCACAGGCTTAGGGCGTTGCCAGGCCGCAATGGTTCCAAAAAGCTTGCACGCCCCTGTGGGAGCGGCCTTGCCGGGGCGCCGGACCGGTCGGAAAGGGCTGCAAAGCAGCCCCAGCAATCTCTGCATTTTGCTGAAATCAGGGGGCCGCTGTGCGGCCCTTTCGCGACACAAGGCCGCTCCCACAGGGACCTCGCAAGCCTGCAGGCTAGCGGGCCTTCTTCTCAAGGATGCGCGCCCCGGTACCTTCCTTGGCCAGCACATCCTCGGGGTTGCGCAGCGGGCAATCTTCCAGCGACAGGCAGCCACAACCAATGCAGTTGTCCAGGCTGTCACGCAACGCTTCCAGCGTGCGAATCCGGGCATTGAGGTCTTCGCGCCAGGCCGTGGACATCTCGCCCCATTGCGCCGCCGTAAGCTTGCTGTTGGGCGCATAACGGCTGAATGCCTGCTTGATTTCCTCCAGCGGAATACCCGTGCGCTGCGCCACTTTGATGATCGCCAGCGTGCGCAGCACCAGCGAGGGATAGCGGCGCTGGTTGCCTGCCGTACGGACGCTGGCGATCAGCCCCTTGGTTTCGTAGAAGTGCAGCGCAGACACCGCCACGCCACTGCGTTTGGCCACTTCACCCACTGTGAGCATCCGCGTGTTGTCCGCTGCCATGCCTGTTGACCTAAAGTTAAGTTGAGCTCTTATAGTCCTGCCCGATCTTCCCCGCAACCGCTTTCCCCATGATCGGAGCTCTGCATGAACAAACGCACGTTACTGGCCTGGGCCGGCGCTGTAGCCGGTGTGCTGGCCGCTGCCTATGCGCTGGTGGGTAGCGGCTCGCCGCCACCCGCTGCGGCGGCGTGGCCGGCGACCAAGGTGGCGCTGGCCACGGCCGAGCAGGTGCCGCTGGCGCGGCAGAACTTTGCTTCGGGGGAGCTGGAGTCGGTCAACCAGGTGCAGGTAGCGGCCGAGACGGCGGGGCGCATTACCCGCATTGCCTTCGAGTCGGGGCAGGCGGTAACGGCCGGGCAGTTGCTGGTGCAGCTCAACGACGCGCCGGAGCAAGCCCAGCGGGTGCAGTTGCGGGCGAAATTGCGAAACGCGCAAGTGGTGCTGCAGCGCAGCCGCAAGCTGCGGGCGATGAATGCCGTGTCGCAAGAGCTGCTGGACAACGCCGCCACTGCCGTGGATGTGGCCAGTGGTGAGCTGCAGCATGTCGAGGCGCTGATCGCGCAGAAGGCCATTCGCGCACCGTTTGCCGGCAAGCTGGGCATTCGCCGGGTACATCAGGGCCAATACCTGGGCGCCGGCGAGGCCATCGTCAGCCTGGCTGACAGCAGCCAGTTGCATGTGAATTTTGCCCTGGGCGAGCAGGCCGCCCCCGAAGTGCACGTCGGGCAAGTGCTGGCACTGACGGTGGACGCGGCGCGCGGGCAAGGCTTCCAGGCCCGGGTGGTGGCGGTCGACCCGGTGGTCAGCAAGGCGCGCCTGGTGCAGGTGCAGGCAGCCTTGCCGAACCCGGACGGGCAGTTGCAGCCGGGCATGTACGCCGCCGTAAGCCTGGATGCCGCGCAGCCGTCGACCGTGCTGGCCGTGCCGGAAACCGCGATCACCTACACCGCTTATGGCCAGACTGTATTCGTTGCGACCCAGGACCCGGCGTATGGCACCCGGGTCAGCCGGGTACGGGTAACCACCGGTGAGCGCTGGCAGGGGCGGGTGGAGGTCACCTCCGGCCTGGCGCCCGGTGACCGGGTGGTGGTTTCCGGCCAGTTGAAGCTCAGCGACGGCATGCCGGTCGAGCCAGTCGCACAGGACAGCCTGCAGGCCAGCCAGGGAGGGCGGCAGTCGTGAAGTTTACCGATGTCTTCGTGCGCCGCCCGGTGCTGGCCCTGGTGGTCAGTAGCCTGATCATCCTGATGGGGCTGTTTGCCATGGGCAAGTTGCCGATCCGTCAGTACCCGTTGCTGGCAAGCTCGACCATTACCATCAGCACCGAGTACCCCGGTGCCTCCGCCGAGCTGATGCAGGGCTTCGTGACCCAGCCGATTACCCAGGCGGTGTCGTCGGTGGAGGGCATCGACTACCTGTCCTCGTCGTCGCAGCAGGGGCGCAGCCTGATTACCTTGCGCATGGTGCTCAACCGCGATTCGACCCAGGCGCTGGCCGAGACCATGGCCAAGGTCAACCAGGTGCGCTATCGCCTACCGGAAAAGGCCTACGACCCGGTGGTGGAGCTGTCGGCAGGCGATTCCACCGCCGTGGCCTACGTGGGTTTTGCCAGCGACAGCCTGTCGATCCCGGAGCTGAGCGATTACCTGTCGCGGGTGGTGGAGCCACAGTTCTCCGGCATCGACGGCGTCGCCAAGGTGCAGTCGTTCGGCGGGCAGCGCCTGGCCATGCGCCTGTGGCTGGACAGTGAACAGATGGCCGGGCGCGGGGTGACGGCAGCGGACGTGGCGCAGGCGGTGCGGGCCAACAACTACCAGGCGACGCCGGGGCAGGTGCGCGGGCAGTATGTGCTGGCCGATATCCAGGTGGACACCGACCTCACTCGCGTCGAGGACTTCCGTGAACTGATCGTCCGCAACGATGGCACCGACCTGGTACGCCTGCGCGATGTCGGCACTGTCGAGCTGAGCGCGGCGGCCACCCAGACCAGCGCCACCATGGACGGCAAACCGGCCGTGCACCTGGGGCTGTTCCCCACGCCGACCGGCAACCCGCTGGTGATCGTCGAGGGCATTCGCCAGCTGCTGCCGCAAATCCAGCAGACCCTGCCGCCCGGTGTGAAGGTGGCGTTGGCCTATGAGACTGCGCGCTTCATCGATGCTTCGATCCAAGAGGTGCTGCGCACCCTGGTGGAGGCGATGTTGATCGTGGTGCTGGTGATCTGGCTGTGCCTGGGTTCGCTGCGCAGCGTGCTGATCGCGGTGGTGGCCATTCCGCTGTCGATGCTCGGTGCCGCGGGCCTGATGCTGCTGTTTGGCTTCAGCCTCAACCTGCTGACCCTGTTGGCGATGGTGCTGGCCATCGGCCTGGTGGTGGACGATGCCATCGTGGTGGTGGAGAACGTGCACCGGCATATCGAGGAGGGCAAGTCGCCGGTTGCTGCGGCATTGGCCGGGGCGCGGGAAATCGCCGGGCCGGTCATTGCCATGACCCTGACCCTGGCAGCGGTGTATGCGCCGATCGGGCTGATGGGCGGGCTGACCGGCACGCTGTTCCGCGAATTTGCCCTGACCTTGGCGGGGGCGGTGATCGTGTCCGGCATTGTGGCGCTGACCTTGTCGCCGGTGATGAGCTCGTTGCTGTTGCAACCCGGGCAGCAGCATGGCGCGATGGCCAACATGGCCGATCGGTTGTTTGCTGCGTTGACCGGGGCCTATGGGCGGGTGCTGGCCTACTCCCTGGCGCATCGCTGGATCAGCGCGGGTGTGGCGCTGCTGGTGTGCCTGAGCCTGCCCTGGCTTTACCTGCTGCCCCAACGCGAGCTGGCGCCGCCCGAGGACCAGGCGGCGGTGCTGACCGCCATCAAGTCGCCGCAGCATGCCAGCCTCGAATATGCCGAACACTTTGCGCTGAAGCTGGATCAGGTGATGAAGTCCATCGGCGAAACCACCGACACCTGGATCATCAACGGCACCGACGGCCCGGCCGCCAGTTTCGGGGGGATCAACCTCAGCGCCTGGCAGGCGCGCGAGCGCTCTGCCGCACAGGTGCAGGCGCAGTTGCAGCAGGCCGTGGCGGATATCGAAGGCAGCAGCATCTTCGCCTTCCAGGTCGCTGCGCTGCCGGGCTCCAGTGGCGGCCTGCCGGTGCAGATGGTGCTGCGCAGCGCCCAGGATTACCCCGAGCTGTACCAGACCATGGAAGTGCTCAAGCAACGCGCCCGCGACAGCGGCCTGTTTGCCGTGGTGGACAGCGACCTCGACTACAACAACCCGGTGGTCAAGGTGCGCGTCGACCGGGCCAAGGCGGCCAGCCTGGGCATCAGCATGCAGGCCATTGGGGAGTCGCTGGGTGTGCTGGTGGGTGAGCAGTACCTCAACCGCTTTGCCCTGTTCGGGCGTTCCTATGACGTGATCCCGCAGAGTATCCAGGACCAGCGCCTGACGCCTGCGGCGCTGAACCGCCAGTATGTGCGCGCCGAAGATGGCAGCCTGGTGCCGCTGGCCACGGTGGTGCACCTGGATATCGAAGTGGCGCCCAACCGCCTGTTGCAGTTCGATCAGCAGAACGCCAGTACCCTGCAGGCGATCCCGGCGCCGGGTGTGTCGATGGGCAATGCCGTGGCATTTCTCGAACAGCTCGCCGCCGAACTGCCGCCGGGCTTCAGCCACGACTGGCAATCGGAATCGCGCCAGTATGTGCAGGAGGGCTTTGCCTTGATGTGGGCGTTTCTCGCTGCCCTGGTGGTGATCTACCTGGTGCTGGCGGCGCAGTACGAAAGCCTGGTCGACCCACTGATAATTCTGGTGACCGTGCCGCTGTCGATCTGCGGTGCGCTGCTGCCGCTGGCGCTGGGCTGGGCCACGCTGAACATCTACACGCAAATTGGCCTGGTGACGCTGATCGGCCTGATCAGCAAGCACGGCATCCTGATGGTGGAGTTCGCCAACGAGATCCAGGTGCGCGACAACCTCGACCGTGCCGCCGCCATTGTCCGTGCCGCGCAGATACGTTTGCGGCCGGTGCTGATGACCACCGCGGCGATGACCTTCGGCGTACTGCCGCTGCTGTTTGCCAGCGGCGCGGGGGCCAACAGCCGCTTTGGACTGGGGGTGGTGATCGTGTGCGGGATGCTGGTGGGGACCTTGTTTACCCTGTTCGTGCTGCCGACGATCTATGGGTGGCTGGCGCGGGACCACAGGGTGACCACGGTGCGCACGCGGCAATTGATCGATGCCGAAAGGCAACTCAGAACCCTGTAGGAGCGGCCTTGCCGGGGCGCCGGACCGGTCGGAAAGGGCCGCAAAGCGGCCCCTCGATTGTTGCCTTGATGCTGAAACCCTGGGGCCGCTTTGCGGCCCTTTCGCGACACAAGGCCGCTCCTACAGGGGGGCGTGCGGCCTGGGCGGGTCAGGCGGGTGAGCGATCCCGGCGCATCTGGGTCACCAGGGTAAAGCGGTCATCCGGGTGCACGGTCTCGGAAACGGCCATCAAATCACCATTTTCCTCGCGGTAATGGCGGATGATCTTCAACCCCGGTGAACCCGCCTCGGCCTTCAGCGCCTTGGCCATCTCTACCGTCAGCAGCACTGCCCGCACCTGCTGGTCGACCACCGCGATTGCCCGGCCAAAGTGTTGCTCGATCAGCCCGGCAATCAGCTGGTCGGGGTGCTCGCGCGCCCGTTCGATGACCTCGGCATAGTCGCGCTGCGCGTACACATCGGTCCAGCACAGCGGCGCGGCATTGTGCAGGCGGTCGACGCGGATGCTCGACACGCAAAAGTAGTGTTCCCCTGGTACCAACCCCAGCCGCGCCGCCTCGCTCAGGTCGGCGACGAAGTGGCGCACGTCCTGGATTTCCCGCTGCTGGGTTTCGGCCAGGTGCGCCAGGTCGGCCACGCTGGCCAGCGACTGCGAGTAGCCGCCGCGCGGGCTGCTGGCCTCTACCCGGGTGCCCACGCGCTTGCGCCGCGACACCAGCCCCTGGTTGAGCAGCTGGTTGATCGCGGCGCGCACCGTGTGCCGGCTCACATCGTAAAGGTCGCACAGCTCGAACTCGGTCGGCAGCAGGCTGCCCACCGGGTAGCGGCCATTGGCGATGCCTTCCATCAAGTCCTTTGCCACGGTGGTGTAGCGCGTCGGGTTCATACCTTTGGTCTGTCTCGCAAATTTCATCGGTTGACAGTGTAACAGCGGTGGGGCAAGAATTATGTACGGACATAAACAATATGTCCGGTCAAAAAATAACATTTCAGGATCCCTGCCCATGTCCACCACCGTTTTCGATTCCACCCTGTTCCGCGACATGTTCGGCACCGCCGAAATGCGTGCGGTGTTCTCCGACAAATCGCTGATCGAGCGTTACATCGAAGTGGAAGTGGCCTTGGCCAAGGCCGAAGCCCGCTGCGGCGTCATCCCTGCCGAAGCTGCTGTGCAGATTGCCGAGTTGTCGCGCTACGAGTCGCTGGACCTGACGCTGATGCAGCACGAAACCGAAATCGTCGGTTACCCGATCCTGCCGCTGGTCGAGCAGCTGTCGAAGCTGTGCGGCGAAGCGGGCCGCTACGTGCACTGGGGCGCCACTACCCAGGACATCATGGACACCGCCGTGGTCCTGCAGGTGCGTGCCGCCCTGGCGATCGTCGAGCGCGACATCCAGGCCGTGCGTGGCCTGCTGGCCGAGCTGGCGCTGCGCTACCGCGACACGCCGATGGCTGGCCGCACCCACCTGCAACATGCACTGCCGATCACCTTCGGCTACAAGTGCGCGGTGTGGCTGAGCATGTTCGACCGCCATGCCGAGCGCCTGGTCGAGCTGCGCCCGCGGGTGGAAGTGGGGCAGTTCGCCGGTGCCGCCGGTACCCTGGCCTCGCTGGGCGACAAGGGCCTTGAAGTACAAGCCGCGCTGATGGACGAACTGGGCCTGGGCGTGCCGCAAGCCACTTGGCACGTGGCCCGTGACGGTCTGGCCGAAACCCTGAACTTCCTTGGCCTGGTCACGGCCTCGCTGGGCAAGGTAGCGCTGGACATCATGATGATGATGACCAGCGAGCTGGGCGAAGCCTACGAGCCGTTCGTCAAGGGCCGTGGCGCCAGCAGCACCATGCCGCAGAAGCGCAACCCGATTTCCTGCGAGCTGATGTACGCCGCTGCCAAGGGCGTGCGCCAGCAGGCCGGCTTGATGCTCGACGCCATGATCCAGGACTTCGAGCGCTCCACCGGCCCATGGCAGGCCGAGTGGATCGCCATCCCCGAAGCTTTCGCCCTGACCGCTGCATCGCTGGGCCAGGCGCGCTTCATGCTGGCCGGCCTGGACGTGCGCACCGAGCGCATGCGCAAGAACCTCGACATGACCCAAGGCCTGATCGTGGCCGAAGCGGTGATGATGGGCCTGGCCCCGGCGCTGGGCCGCCAGGTGGCCCACGATGTGGTCTACGCCGCCTGCCGCCTGGCCAATGACCAGGGCATCAGCCTGCTGGAAGCGCTGAAGGCCCAGGGCGAGGCCGCCGCGCATGTCGACCTTGCCACCCTTGAGCGGCTGTGCGACCCGACCAATTACCTGGGCCTGGCGCCGCAGATGGTCGACCAGGCGCTGGCCCGCCCGGGTGCCATCGCCCGCTGATCCACGCGGGGCCCGGCTGCTGCTGGGCCCCGTTCTCTGCTTTTCGACAAGAACAATGAGAAAACAACCATGTCTTCCACTTCGAAAAAGCCGCTGTACAAAGACCTGACGTTTCAGGTCATCGCTGCGATGCTGCTGGGCATCGCCTTCGGTTTCCTCGCCCCCGAGCTCGCTGCCAAGTTCAAGATCCTGGGGGATATCTTTCTCAAGCTGATCAAGACCGCCGTCGCGCCACTGGTGTTCTTCACCGTGGTCCACGGCATCGCCTCGGCCGGTGACATCAAGCGTGTCGGCAAAGTGGGCTGGCGCGCACTGGTGTACTTCGAGCTGCTGTCCACCTTCGCCTTGGCCCTGGGCCTGCTGTGGGGCAACCTGATCGGGATCGGCTCGGGCATGCACGGCGCACACGCCAGCAGTGCCGCCTCGGCTGCCGCCAGCGCTGCCGTCGCCAAAGGCCACGCGCCGGCGTCGACCATGGACTTCATCTACAACATCTTCCCCGACAACTTCGTCGGTGCCTTTGCCGGTGGCCAGCTGTTGCAGGTGCTGGTGATTGCCGTGCTGTTCGGCTTTGCCTTGCTGGCCTTGAAGCATGAGCGCCGTGCTGTGATCGAGGACGGCCTGAACCGGGTGTCGGAGTGCTTCTTCGAATTCATCAACCTGATCATGAAGTTCGCCCCGCTGGGTGCGTTCGGCTCGGTGGCTTACGCGGTGGGCAGCAACGGCGCGGCCGTGCTGATGTCGTTGGCCAACCTGGTGCTGATGTTCTACGTGGCGATCGCCTTCTTCCTGTTCGTGGTGCTGGGCGCCGTGTGCCGGTTGTCCGGGTTCAGCCTGTGGCGCTTCTTGAAGTACATCAAGGACGAAATCTTCATCGTGCTTGGCACTGCGTCGTCAGAGAGTGCACTGCCACGCCTGCTGCAAAAACTTGAGCGCTTCGGCTGCTCGAAGCAGAGCGTGGGCCTTGTGCTGCCGACGGGTTATGCCTTCAACCTGGATGGCACCTCGATCTACATGTCGATGTGCGTGCTGTTCATTGCCAATGCCTACGGCGTGCCGCTGGGTTGGGAGCAGCAGCTGGGCATTCTGGCGATCATGCTGGTGACCTCCAAAGGTGCGGCGGCGGTGTCGGGTGGCAGCTTTGTGGTATTTGCTGCGACGGTGACAGCTATCGGCGTGTTGCCGGTGGAAGGGCTGGCATTGCTGTTTGGGGTATACCGCTTCATGTCCATGGCCATGGCGACCTGCAACACCATTGGCAACAGCGTGGCGACGGTGGTGGTGGCGAAGTGGGCCGGGGAATTTACCGAGCAGAACGCGCGTGAAGAATATGCGCGGGTGCTGGGCCGCGCGCCTGGGGCGGCACTTTAAGCGCATGCCCATTCAGTAGGCGTTATGCAATTCCTGTAGGAGCAGCCTTGTGCTGCGAAGAGGCCATTACTGCCAAAGAAATTTGTTGGCCATGCCGGCCTCTTCGCAGCACAAGGCTGCTCCTACAGGGAGATGTGTCGGCATCAGAGCTGGTGTTTTGACCGTAACAGCAATGCCGCTACCGCGCACCCGACCAACGCCAGGCACGCAAGGTAGAACGCATCACTGTAAGCCATCAGGTAAGCCTCCCGCCGAATGGTCCCCGCCAACCCCTCCAGCAGCTGCTGCTGGTGCGGCAACCAGCTCTGCACTGTCTGGTTGATGCGCTCTTGCACGCCAGGCTCGAACACCGTCACATGCTCGTGAATGCGTTCGCTGTGAAAGCGCTCACGGCTCGCCACCAGTTGCGTCAGCCCGGCCGTGCCGATGGCACCCCCCAGGTTGCGCAGCATCGAGAACACCGCTGACGCCGAGCCAGCCTCACGCTTGTCCAGCCCGGCCACCGCCAGCACCGACAACGCCACCATGATGAACGGCTGGCCAATGCCGCGTACCACCGTAGACGGGATGATCACGTTGTCGGCACTGTCGGCGCTCAGGCTCGCACCCAGCCAGCAGCCCAGGGCCATGATCAGAAAGCCGCTGGCAACCATGAACTTGGCACTGGTCCAGCCCATCAGCCGTGGCATCAACGGCGCCAGCAGCAACTGCACCACGCCATAGGCGATCAGCGCTACGCCCACGTCGCGGGCGCTGAAACCCTGCAGCTGCGACAGGTAGTTGGGTACCAGGAACACCAAGCCGAATGTGGCGCCGCCAAAGATGAACATCGCCACGCTGGCGACGCCGAAGTTGTAGCGCCCGAGCAAGCGCAGGTTGATGAAGGCGCGCTGGCCGAACAGCTGGGTCACCACGAACACCACCAGGGCAATGGCGGCGATAACACTCATGGCGACGATGAATGGTGAGCCGAACCAGTCCAGCCGTCCGCCTTCCTCCAGCACGATCTGCAAGCCACCCAGGCCGATCACCATGGCGGCGATACCCAGCCAATCACCTTTGCGTAGCAGCTCAAGCTTCATCGGCCTGGCGTCGATCGACCAGGCGATGGCGAACAGCAGCGCAATGCCGGGGAACAGCTGCAGATAGAAGATCCAGCGCCACGAATAGGCATCGGTCAGCCAGCCACCAATCGACGGCCCGGCCGCCTGCGCCACGCTGTTGGCCAGGCTGAACAGCGCCATGCCCATGGCCATCTTGCTGGCCGGCAGTTCGGTGATGATCAGCTGGAACGACAAGGGGATCAGCACGGCACCCGCGGCGCCCTGAATCACCCGGAGGGTAATCATCGCCTCCAGGTTGGGGGCCCAGGAACAGGCCACCGAGGCGATCAGGAAAATGAGTGAGCCGGTCCACATCACCCGGCGCAGCGAGAACACTTCCACGAGCCAGGCCGTCAGCGGAATCATCACGATTTCTGCCACCAGGTAGGCGGTGGAAATCCATGAGCCTTCCTCGAAGCTGGCACCCAGCGAGCCGCGGATTTCCGGCAGCGCGGCGCTGGTGACGTGCACATTCATGCCGGCCATGAAGCAGCCGAACAAGCCGCCAAGCACCGCCACCCAGGCGCGCAGCGAGACAGGTTGTTCAGTGCGCATCGGCCACCTCTGCGGGGCGGGTGTCGACCGTGCTCACCACCGACATGCCGGGCAGTACCTGCGGGCCATCCAACGGTGTGTCGAGCAGGATGCGCACCGGGAATCGCTGGACGATCTTGGTGAAGTTGCCGGTGGCATTGTCCGACGGCAGCAATGCGAAGACATTGCCCGAGGCGGGGGAGAAGCTGGCCACATGGCCGTGCAGGGGCTGGCTGGCGAAGCTGTCGACGCGGATTTCCACTGGCTGCCCCGGGCGCATGTTGGCCAACTGGGTTTCCTTGAAGTTGGCCACCACATAGGCCTGCTGCAGGGGCACCACGGCCAGCAGCGGCTGGCCCGGCACCACGTACTGGCCGGCGCGCACGCGGCGTTGGCCGACCACGCCTGTGATCGGTGCGCGGATCACGGTGTCCTGTTCGTCCTGCTCGGCCAGTTGTTGGCGGGCCTGCGCGCGGGTCAACGCTGCCGCGCGCTGTTGCAGTTCGGCGTCAGCCTGGGCTGACCGGGCCTTGGCCATGGCCAGTTGTGAGCGTTGTTGACGCAGCGCGGCCTGGGCGCCTTGCAGCGCGGCTTGCGCCTGGGTGGCCTGGGCGCTGGCGGTTTCCAGGCGCTGCACGGTCGCGGCGTTGTCACGCACAAGGCCACGGTAGCGTTGCATGTCCAAGTCACTGCGCCGTTGTTCGGCAGTGGCACTGCGCATGGCAGCTTCAGCCTGCAGGATGGCTTGCTGTTGCTGGTTGATGCGCTCGCTGGCCACCTGCTGGCGGGCCTGGGCGGCGGCCAGTGCCGCCTGCGCCTCGGCCACGCCGGCCTGTGCCTGGTCGAGGCGGGCGCGGTAGTCGCGGCTTTGCAGGCGCACCAGTACATCGCCGGCCTTCACTGGCTGGTCGTCAGCCACCGCGACCTCGGCCACGTAACCGGCCACCCGTGGGCTCAGGGCCACCCAGTCGGCGCGGACGTAGGCGTCGTCGGTGGTTTCCAGGTAGCGGCCGGTGGTGAGCCAGTAGCTGGTGAAGGCCAGCAGCGCGATTGCTGCCAGGCTGCCGCTGGCGGTGTAGGCCAGGCGGCGACGGGATCTGGCTTTTGCTTGCTGTTCAGTTTCGGCTGGTGCGGTTTGTTCTACGGCGACATTCATGTTCGGGTTCCATTCTTGATTTTTGGGGCTGCTGTGCAGCCCTTCGCGGGCACGCCCGCTCCCACAGGGATGGAGTTTTCTTCAGACGCTGCCCAGTTCCTGTGGGAGCGGGCGTGCCCGCGAAGGGCCGCAAAGCGGCCCCATTTGTTGTTACCTAGAGCTACCACCGCCCACCCAAGGCGCGAAACAGGTTGACCTGCGCCTGCGCCAGCCGCCCTCGGGCTTCTACATGGCTACCCCGCAGGCGAATCAGTTCGCGCTCGCTGTCGAGCAAGGCCAGCCCGTCCACGGTGCCAGCGCGGTAGTTGCCCTGGGCCAGGGCATAACCGCGCTGGCTGTGCGTCAGGGCGGCATCCAGCGCCTGCAACCGCTGCCGTTCACCGTCATAGCGGGCGAGGGCTTGGCGCACGTCCTTGAGCGCGCTCAGCGCCATACCGCGGTGATGGGCAACCTGTGCCTGCTGCAACGCCTCGGCTTTGCCGACCCGTGCGCGGTTGGCCTTGATATTGGGGAACTCCCAACGGATCAGCGGGCCAATGCCGAACATCACCGCGCGGCTGTCGCCAAGGTTGGCAAAGTGATGGTCCGAGGACGTCAGCGAAGCGCCGAAGCTGACCTTCGGGTACAGGTCGGCGCGGACGATGTCGGTTTCCAGGCTGGCCGCCTGCAGCTCCCGTTCGGCCTGGCGCACATCCGGCCGGCGTGCGAGCAAATGCCAGCCATCGCCAGCCGGCAACGGCGTCGACAGCGTGGGTATGGTTGTGCAAGTCGCGGTGTCGGCCAGCGAAGCCTGGCCACTGAGCATGCTCAGCTCAAAAAGCGCTATCTGCCGCCGGGCTACAAGCATCGGCAGTTGCGCCCGTACCTGTTCCCGCAGGCCTAGCAGGCGCTCGCTGTCGAGGGCAGTGGCTACGCCGGCCTGGCGCTGGCGTTCGCTGAGTTGCACGCTGTGCTCGAGGGTTTGCAAGGACTGCCTTGCCTCGTCCAGGCGCGCCGAGTAAACGCACTGGTCGATGTAGGCGCGGCTGGTCTGGGCGACCACTTGCAGGCGCACCAGGTCCAGCGCCGCAGCACTGGCTTCGGCCTGGGCCCGGGCGCGCTCGATGGCAGAACGCACCTGGCCCCAGGCATCCACCTGATAGGCCAACTCGATACCTGGGTTGAATTGCCATTGCGACGGCGCGTGGCTGTCGGTGGCCTCGGCCAGGGTCTGGTCATCGGCGCTCTTGCCATAGGTAGCGGCAAAGCCCGCTGATGTTGACGGCCAGCGCCTGGCATCGAACTCGCCGATGCCGGCCAGCATGGCCTGCACGTTGGCCTCGGCCTGTGCCAGGTCCTGGTTGTGCGCCAGGGCTTGCTGTACCCAGTGGTTGAGTTGCGGGTCCTGGAACAGCGCCCACCATTGTTCGGGCAATGGTTGCCGGCTGACACCGGCCGGTACAATCGCCAGCGGGTTGGCCTGCAGCGCTGCGGGTGGCTCGGCAGGTGCGGGTTGCCGGGTGCACGCCGCCAGCACGCCGAGCATGCCGAGTGCGGCAAGCCGGGCAGGGAAGGGAAATGAAGGCAGTAAGGGCATCACACATGTCGCTCAAGGGTGGTGATGCGAGGTTAACGAGGGAGGGGCGCACCCCGCTGCCGCAAGCGGGACAACCCTGCGCGCAAGTGGGACAACCTGCGGCTCAGTACCCGCGCGCGGTACTGTTTTGCCAATCGCTCGGCGCGTAGCCGAGGATGCGCTTGAACATGGCGGCAAAGGCGCTGGCGCTCTGGTAGCCGTGCTCCAGCGCCACGTTCAGAATCGGCTGGCCTTCGGCCAGGCATTGCTGGCTGAGCATCACCCGGGCACGGGCACGCCATTCGCCATACGACATGCCCACCTCGCGCTGGAACAGCCGTGCCACGCTGCGAGCACTCATGTTCAGTTGCGCGCCGCATTGCTCCAAGGTCAGGTCCTGGGCCGGGTCCTGCAGGAAGCGCTCGCACCAGGTGCGCAGCCGCGTTTGTTGTGGCAGCGGCACAAAGGCATCGATGCGCCTGGCGGTGGCCAACTCAAGCTGGATCAGTGCCCGCACGTGCTCGCCGTCACGCAGGTCGAGCATGCGTGAAGCAGCCAGGATCAGCTCGTGCAGCAGGCCGGTTACCACGATGACCTGGCAGCGCTCGATACGTGCTTCGAGCAGCAAGGTACGCATGCAGACCACGCCTTCCATGCGGATGGCATGGCTGACCCCGGCGGGCATCCACAACGCATGCCCGCCGGGTATCACCCAGCTGCCGCCCTCGCTGCCGACCCGCATCACACCGCTGGCGGCGTAGATCAGCTGGTCTTCGGCGTGGCAGTGGCTGGCCACCTCTTCGCCGTGTCCGTAGTCCATTTCCAATGCTTGCATGCGGGCCATCCTCGGTATTGGATCCGATTATACGGCGGATTATTGATGCTCGATTGCGAAGGTTGGTGGTTCGGCGCAATTATTCATCGCCTAGCCCTGACCCGATCCCCTGCCAGACACCTCAAAGCCATACCCTGTAAGACATTTCTGAACATGAAACCAAATGCTTCAGAATCTACCCGCTTAGGAATTATCCTACGCGCGCTGCTGAACTATCGCTGTTGTCGGGGAAGTACCTCAGGGATAACGTTTTCGCGTCGCTCCGGCGACCGGGCGTGAGAACCCGACTGATACAAAGCTCCGTCGTTATGGCGGCCGTGCGCGGGCAGGCTTAGGCCTGGCCGAGTTTTGCCTTTGTTCCTCGGTTTCTCACCCCGCGCACGGCTGCCACCCACAATCCGTGAGAAAGATTGAAGTGGCAGTCTCCTTGAGCAGAACAAAGGTGATGGCCATGAAAAAGCTCGTACCCGATCCCCCCCGCCGCCCAATCAACACGCCATTCTTCACCGTCAAATCCGATATCTACCCACCCCTCGCCCTCGCGCACGTAATCGAACTGCTACGCGGCGTGATCGAAACCCTTGACGAACATTGCCGCAGCCACGCTGGCGATGCCGGCCTGGGCAATGCCCTGCATGCAACTGAAATCGCCCATTCGCTGGTAACACATTCCCATGCACGGCTGTTCGGCCAAAAGGAAGAGGCGTGAAAACATGGCAGACGAACCCAAGGTCATCGTCACCATCGGCGCAGAAACCTTCCTGGAAGTCGGCAACCCGCCAAAGGATCTGCTGCGGGTCCAGCCCGGCATTCCTATCGATGATGCCTACGAGCAAGTTTCGATCCTGCTGAGCTATATCAAGCATCTGCTGCGCGAAGGCGATATGGAGGACGACCACAAATTCCTCGGCGCCGCCGATTACCTCACGGCGTTGGCCAAGGCATTGATGAACGAAGTCGAACTGACCAAAAATACCTTGCGCTGAACGGCTGCCCTCGGGGGGCCGCTTTGCGGCCCTTTTTTTGCGACACATGGCCTGATGGACCGGCCCATCGCGGTGTGCGCCTTCTGGTCATGCCTGGGTGGGCAGGCTCATATGCAGCAAGGGGAACGGCCGGCCTTCGCCATCCAGCGGCGAGCGGCCGGTCTGGACGAAGCCGTAGTGCTGGTAAAACCCGGTTGCCTGGGGGTTCTGCTCGTTGACATCGACACTCATCGCGCTACGCGACTGGCGGCCAAAATCCAGCAGTGCACGGCCAATGCCCTGGCCATGGCGCTCGGGGTCGACGAACAGCATTTCCACGTGGTTTTCATTGAAACCGATAAAGCCCAGCGGCTGGTCATCGGTGTTTATTGCAACCCACAGCTCGACGGCCGGGAAGTACACGTCACGCAGCTGTGGCAACAGCGCGTCGATGTCGGACGGTTGCAGAAAGTGGTGCGTGGCGCGTACGGCGCGCAGCCAGATGTCGAGCAGCTGCGGGTAGTCTGCAGCAATGCCTTGGCGAATGATCATGGGGTCATCCTGAATGTATAGATGGCGGATGGGCACGCCATTGGGTGGCGGCCATGCGGGTGTCGGCATCATGAATGACCGCTTCGCGATTTAACGCCTGGGCGGTACACGGCAGGGGAGGCCGGAAGGGAAGAATGCGGAAGGTTACCCGGATTGCGCAGGGTGGGGCAATGCAGCCTGAGTCGGGCTTCGGAAGAGAGTTCGCCAGTCCCGACCCTTTCGCGGGTAAACCCGCTCCCACAGGTACAGCGCTACCCTCAGGTATGGCGCGGTACCCGCGAAAGGACCGACACTGGCGGCTCAAGCCTGCTCATCGGACTCTAGCCGCGATCGCTTTGCAAGGGCTCCAGGGCGTTGTTCAGATAGACCAATGCTCGCTGAAAGACTGGATGGCAGTCGTTGTAGGGCAGGTTGTCGAACGCGGCCCAGAAGAACGTGAACAGGTGGCCATGGTCATCCTGTGTCTGGTGGGACCAGTGCTCGGGCAGGGCACCTTCCACCTGGCACAGGTGAAACGACCACACCTGCCCGAGGTGTTCGGCATCCCAGCAGCCCAAGTCTTGCTTGAGCGTGGCTTTGGTGATGCCTGATTCCTCGCTCAACTCACGCAAGGCGGCTGCGGCCGGCGCCTCGCCTTGTTCGATGGTGCCTTTGACCAGTTGCACGCCAGCCAAGGGGTGGCGGAACAGCAGGATTTTTGGAGGCAACGTGGACGAAAGGACCACGGGGCAGGCTTTATTCGGACGCATGAGCGATTTCCCTGTCTGCTAACAAAATTCATGGGCGTACGCGGCCCTTGTAGGAGCGGCCTTGTGTCGCGATGGGCTGCGCAGCGGCCCCAGGGTTTCAGCCAAGCTGCACACATTGCCGGGGCCGCTCTGCGGCCCATCGCGACACAAGGCCGCTCCTACAGGGGTTGCGGCGCGCATTCGGCCGAGTAGACGATGCCGGTTTCGGGCCAGCTTACAACAGTGTCTAGTGCAAGGCATTCAAGGTTGACTGATGTCATTTTGATGCTATTTTTGACGCCTTTTTGACGTCAAGGAATGTTACAAATGGACCACGTAGGGTTTGCCCTCGCCATGGCCGCGCTGGCAATGGGCGCGCTGTGCGGGCTGTATCGGCAATACGTCATCATGCTGGTCACCGCATTCATACTCGCCGCACTGGTGGCCCACGGCGAAGCCGCTCACCACTGGCTGGCCACCTTCGTGGACAACCTGCTCCCGATGTTCCTCTGCAGCGCACTGGCTGCGCACATTGGCTTTTTTGTCACTCGCTGGATCCCTGCGGTGTTGAAGCGCGCACGCAGCAAGCCAGCCGAGGCGACAGCGGGTCAAGACCAATGGAAATCCCTCGGTTGAGGCCTGCCTGGAAAACACCATGAAACCCTTCAAATTCGTGATCGCCGCCCTGGCGCTGTTCTCGCCGGTCGCTTCTGCCGATTTCTGCGACATCATGGCCGGCCCGGGCGCAGCAGAATGCCGAACCATCGCCCTGCAAAGCGGCGTCAAATTCATCGGCAACTGGGCCTTGCAGCAACAGGCCCCTGAAGGTAGCCAGGCCAGTGCAGGCAAAGCCGGTCTGGTGGTCGCCCACATCCCGGCCATGTACATGATCGACACCGAGCGCCTGGCGCGCAGCGCCTTCATGTTCAGGTGCGAACAGGGCAGGGGGAGCATCAGCCTCGATGCATTGCCGCACATGCTGGCGCCGTCGGCAGCGTCGATCGACAGCTGGCCGCTGACCTTCCGTTTCGGCCAAGGCAAGGCCTTCACCGAGCGTTGGTCGGTCAACCGCAAGCGGGGTGTGCTACTGGCGCCTGCCAGCTCGGCCCTGCCGCTGATGCTGCATGGCGTCCGCGACCTGATGGTGCTTACACCTGGCCCCACCCAGGCAGACATGCCGTTGGGCTGGATCTATGATCTGGACGGTATCGACCAGGTGCTGGAACACGTTTGCCTGTGATGGAGCGCTGCCCCACGAACCTTGCTCCCATTCATAGTGGGTGCAAGGCGTAGCGTGGGTATCAGAACGCGCCTTGCAAGGTCACCATGAAGTTGCGCGGTTCGCCATAGAAGTTGCCCCAGGCCGGCGCACCGATGGTGGCGTAGTACTTCTTGTCGAACAGGTTGTTGCCGTTGAGGGCGACAGTCCAGTTCGAGTCGATGCGGTACTGCACGCGGCCGTTCCACACGGTGTAGCCTGCCTGCTCGACACGGGTAGTGCCGGTAGTACGGAAGTTTTCGCTCTGGCTGTTCAGGCCGGCGCCGACGGTGAAGCGCTCCAGTGCACCGCCCAGTTGGTAGTCACCCCACACCTTGAGCATGTGCCGCGGGATGAAGCTGGAGGTGAAGGTCAGCTCGGTCGGGTCGGTGTCTTCAATGGTATTCAGGTACTTGGTCTGCGTGTAGGTGTAGCCTGCAAGCAGTTGCAAGCGCTCGATCGGCGAGCCGCTGATCTCGGCCTCGAAGCCCTGGGCGCGCACTTTGCCGCTGTCGGTGTAGCAATAGCCGTCGCCTGACGGGCAGGCTTCGTTGTAGTCGCTTTCTGCGCGGTGCTTCTCGACAGTGCGGAACAGGTTGAACGAGGTGTTCAGCGCGCCGCCCAGCAGCTCGCCCTTGATGCCAACCTCGTAGTTGGCACCGGTCTTGGGCTGAAGTGACTGCCGCTCGGCGTTCACCTTGTCGCTCTGCGGCTGGAAGATGTCGGCGTAGCTGGCGTAGGCGGTCCACTGGTCGTTCAGGTCGTACAGCACGGCGGCGAACGGCGTGACTTGGCCGTTTTCCTGGCTGCGGTTATTCACCCAGTAATCGTAGAACTGGGTATAGGAGTCGCTCTTGTTGCGGTACCAGCTGACCCGCGCGCCCAGCACCAGGGTCAGTGGCTCTGCCAGCTTCAGGCGCAGGTTGGCATAGGTGCCGTACTGGGTGGTAGTGGAGTCGGTTGGCACGCTGCCACCGCGGGTCGGGTTGACCAGGTAATCGCCCTTGGAGGGGTGTGGGAAGTTCGCGGTGGGGGCGAACGGGTCCTGTTTGCCGTCCAGCAGCATCAGCGCGAAGTAATCATGGGTTTTCTGCCGGCTGGCGTTGGCGCCGATGATCAGCTCGTGCTGCAGGCCGAACGCCTCGAACTTGCCATCCACATAGCTATCGAAGCCGTAGTCGTCCTGGTCGTAGTCGAAACGCCCGGCGCGGACGTTCATGCTGGCGGTGGTGGCGCCGACCGGTACCGTGCCTTCAGAGTAGGCGTATTCGATGTCCTGGTTGTTGTGGGTGTAGACCGAAGCGAAATTCAGCGTCCAGTCATCGTTGAAGCGGTGCTTGAGGTCGGCAAAACCGGTAATGCGCTGGCTTTGCAGGTCGTTCCAGCTGGCCCCCAGGCAGGTGGAGCGCGACAGCTTCAGGTCACTGCCATCGGCGTAGCGTGGCACGCCGGCATAGCACGGTGTGGCATCGACATCCTCGTAGGCCAGGCCAACGCCCAGGGTGGTGTCGGCGGTGACGTCCCAGTCGATGGCGCCGTACAGTATCTGGTCCTGGCGCTTGCCCACGTCATAGAAGTACTGGCGGTCCTGCAGCGTCGCCACGGCGCGACCGCGCACGGTACCCGACGCGTTCAGCGGGCCGCCTACATCCACCTGGCCGCGGTAGTTGTCCCAGCTGCCGGCAGACAGGGTGACGGTGGTGGTGGCCTTTTCCTGGCCACGCTTGCGCACGAAGTTGACGCCGCCGGCGGAAGAGCCGGAGCCCTTCATCATGCCGGCCGCGCCCTTGAGGATTTCGACGCGGTCGTAGAACGCCATGTCGCTGGAAAAGCTGTTGGCCTGCACGTAGTTGCCGCCCACGTCCAGCGGCACGCCGTCGTACTGGTACTGGCCGTCCAGGTTGAAACCGCGGGAGTAGAAATATTTGCCGCCCATGGGCGAGTCGTACACGGTGATGCCCGGGGTCTTGTCCAGCACCTGTTCCAGCGTGTTGAGGTTCTGGTCGTCGAGCATCTTGCGGGTCATCACGGTGACCGACTGCGGGGTCTCCTTCAGCGTGTGCACGCCCTTGCCGATGGTCACTGCGTGGGCGGTGTACGACTGGGTGCCCTCGCTGGTTGCGTCCAGCCGGTTGGCGTCGATGGTGAGCGGCCCCAGTTCCATCGCCGAGCCGTTGTCTGCAAGTATCAGCACATAACCGCCATTGCCCTGGCGTTGCGCCTGCAGGCCACTGTTGGCCAGCAGGCGGATCAGCCCTTCATCGACGCTGTAGCTGCCTTCCAGGCCTGCGCTGCTCAGGTTGTGCGTTTGTGCGGTGTCGAACGAAATGGTCACGCCCGCCTGGACGCCAAACTGGGTGATGGCATTGCCCAACGGGCCGGCGGGGACGTGGTAGGCGGTCTGGCTTTGGGCCATGGCCTGGGCAGGCATCAGCAGCAGCCCCGGCGCGCTGGCCAGGGACATGCCGAACAGCACCAGGCGCACGGCCTGGCTCAGCTTGGTTGCAGGGGTCGGGTGCAGATGGGGCATTGCGTGATCCTTCCGTGTCATGGCAGAAAGTCGCTGTCGTCGCGGCTTGTGTCAGGGACGGGCGAGAATCGAAATCAGCAAGGTGTGGGTGAAATTATTTTTGGGTGGTTACTCAGGCGGGTTCCACGCTCACCCAGTAACGGCTGAGGTAGCGCACCCTCACGGGCAGGGTTTTCGGCAGGTTGGCCAGTGCAATATCGGTATCGTCGATGCGGAAGGCACCGGAAATGCTCATGGACCGGATCGAGGAGGCGCAGCGCAGCACCCCTTGCCGGTAACGCCCCAGCTCTTCGACAAAGTCGCCCAGCTGCCAGTCGTTCACGCTCAGCATGCCCTGCAGCCAGGCCGTCGAATCGACGGGCAGGGCATGGGCGGTGGCGAAGTCGTCGCGGTCAAAACGCACTTGCTGGCTGGCCTGCAGTTGCAGCACCCGATCAGGGTGGTGCTGCGGGCGTACTTCGACAGAACCCTGCAGCACGCCCACGCGCGTCTGCTGGGCAAGTTTGCGGATGCTGAACTCGGTACTGCGGGCGAGCACGCTGCCGTCTTCGGTGTGCACGATGAACGGGCGCTGCTGAAGGCCACTGATCGGGCGCACCAGGATTTCCCCTTGGTACAGCTGGATCGCCCGTACTTTCGCGTCGTAGCGCACATCCAGCGCGGTATCCACGTTCAGCTCAAGCTGCGAGCCATCCTCCAGCTGCAGGGCGCGGCGTTCACCGCCACGGGTGCGTTGCTGGGCCAGCAAGGCGCGAGAGGGCACCTGCTCGGCTGCCAGCCAGCCACCGCCACCCATGGCCAGCAACAGGCTCAGCACCTTCAGCACATCGCGCCGCTGTGCTTGTGCCGCGCCCAGGCTGGACAGCGCCGCCTGCGGTGGCACCATGGCCCATTGCCGCTGCAGTTTTTCTACCCGCGCCCAGGCGGCAGCGTGTTGCGGGCTGGCCTGCAGCCACTGCCGCCAGGCGTGGGTGCGGGCCTCGTTGCTGGCGCCATCGTTGAGCTGCACATACCAGGTGGCAGCGGCTTCGAGTGTCTTGAGGTCCATTGCCCTCAGCCTTCGACTGCGAGCAGGCAGCGGGTCATCGCCTTGATCAGGTGGTTCTTCACGGTGGTGACCGACACGCCGAAGCGCTCGGCCGCAGCACCGTAGGTCAGGCCTTCGAGTTGAACGGCGAGGAAGATGGCGCGGGTCTTGGCGCCGAGTTCGTCGAGCAGGGTGTCCACGGCCACCAGCATTTCGATGATCGACAAGCGCACCTCCGGCGATACCTCTACCGGCTCCGGGCGCAGGGCCAGGGCTTGCAGGTACGCTTTTTCGATGGCGCGCCGGCGGGCTTTGTCGATCAGCAGCGAGCGGGCGATGGCGCTGAGGTAGCTGCGCGGCTCGCGGATCGGCAACTGATTGCGCGCGGTCATTACCCGCAGGAAGGTGTCATGCGCCAGGTCGGAGGCATCGGCGGCGTTGCCCAGGCGGGCGCGCAGCCAGCCCTTCAGCCAGCCGTTGTTTTCGCTGTACAGCTGGTGCAGGGCCTGGGGATCGAGCGTCGACATGCGTCAAGACCGCAATATTAATGGGAATTGATCGCATTGTCGCGAGAGAAGGGGCTTAATGCAAGGATCGCGAGCACACACCCTGTGGAAGCAACTGTCTTGTTCAAACTCTGAAAATTTGCGCGATCATTGTGGGAGCGGGCGTGCCCGCGAACACCGGCGCAGCCGGTGCCATTCACCGCGTTGCATTCTTCGCGGGCAAGCCCGCTCCCACAGGTACCGCGCAGGATTCAGGCTGATGCAGTACATGTGGGAGCGGCCTTGCGTCGCGATAGGGCCGCAACGCGGCCCCCGGGTTTCGGCATCACGGCTACATTTGTGGGGCCGCTTTGCGGCCCTATCGCGACACAAGGCCGCTGCTACAAGGGGTTGCGTGCATGCTGGAGCGCGGTGGTTAGAACCCGGCCTCCAGGCTCAGCAGGTCCAGCACCGTCTGGCGCCGGCGAATCATCCGCAGCGCCCCGTTCTCGATCAGGAACTCCGGCAGCAGCGGCCGGCTGTTGTAGTTCGACGACATCGACGCGCCGTAGGCGCCGGCATCATGAATCACCAGCAGGTCGCCCACCTGTGCCTGGGGCAGGTCCTGCGGGGTCAGTTCCTGGTCATCCTGGGTGAACACGTCACCCGATTCGCACAATGGCCCGGCCACCACGGTCGGCTGCCGTGGGCGGTCCACCGGCTGGCCGCTGGCGTCGAGCAGGGTCATGCCGTGGTAGGCGCCGTACATTGCCGGGCGCATCAGGTCGTTGAAGCCGGCGTCGATCATGACGAAGGTATTGCGGCCCACTTGCTTGACGGCACGTACTTCGGCCACCAGGTAGCCCGACTCGGCCACCAGGAAGCGCCCTGGTTCGATTTCCATGCGCACGGGGTGGCCCAGCATCGCTTCGATTTCCTTGCGCGCCACCGCCCAGGTCTGGGCGTAGCGTTGCAGGTCGACCGGCTTGTCGGTGCTGCGGTAAGGGGTGGACAGGCCGCCACCGATAGAGAAGGCCTCGATGTCCACGCCCAGGCGACCGATCAGCTCGATCATCGAGCGGGCCACCTGTTCCAGGTGCTGGTAGTCCACGCCGGAACCAATGTGCATGTGCACGCCTACCAGGTGCAGGCCATGGGCCTTGATGCACGCCAGCGCCTCGTCCAGCTCTTCGTGCCAGATGCCGTGCTTGCTGTTTTCGCCGCCGGTGTTGGTCTTGCGGCTGTGGCCATGGCCAAAGCCCGGGTTGATGCGGACCCACACGCGGTGGCCGGGCGAGCGCTCACCCAGTTGGCGCAGCATGTCGATGGAGCCGGCGTTGACTTCGATCTTCTCTGCCACCACGCGGTCCAGGGTTGGCCGGTCCAGCGCGTCGCAGGTCAGCACCACGCCGGCAGGGTCACCGTCCACGCTCGCACCCGCGGCGAAGGCCCGCTCCATTTCACCCAGCGACACGGCATCCAGCACCAGGCCATGGGCGCGCATCAGGCGCAGCACATGCAGGTTGGGGTTGGCTTTCTGGGCGAAGCGCACGGTGTCGAATACGTTCAGTTGCTCGACACGCTCGGCGATGGTGCTGGCGTCGTACGCCCACAGCGGCGAACCGTGCTGGCGAACCGCCTCGGCCAGGAGGGTGAAGGGTGCGGTCATGGTGGCGGTACTCGTATAAGGAAGGCCACGAGGATGAATCAATCCGGGAATTCAGAAAAATAGCTATTTTTCTGCCATCTATTCATATCTGATATACCAATTGTCGACTCACCGGGTGTTGCCGTGAAACTGTCCGTCCGCCACATCGAAGTGTTCCGCGCCATCATGGCCGCTGGCAGTGTCACAGGGGCGGCGCGCCTGCTGTTCACCTCGCAGCCCACTGTCAGCCGCGAGCTGGCGCGGCTGGAGCAGGTTACCGGGCTGAACCTGTTCGAGCGCGAGGGTGGGCGCCTGGTGGCGACGGCCCAGGCGTTGCTGTTGATCGAAGAGGTCGAGCGTGCCTACGTCGGGCTGGAGCGGATCGATCGCTTTGCCCAGGCCATTCGCAATTTCGAGCAGGGGCGGCTGGCCATCACCTGCCTGCCGCTGTTCTCGCAAACTTTGCTACCCAAGGCCTGCCAGCGTTTTCACCAGCAGCACCGGGGTGTGAGCGTAAGCATCGTGGCGCAGGAATCGCCGCTGCTGGAGGAGTCACTGGTTGCCCAGCAGCACGACCTTGGCCTGACCGAGGTCGAGCAGATACCGCGCGGCGCTTATGGTGAACTGCTGTTCAGCGCCAACATGGTGTGCGTGCTGCCCGAGCATCACCCGTTGCAGGCCAAGGCCGAGCTGGAGCTGAGTGATTTTCACGAGGTCGACTTTATCAACCTGGCCAGCCTGGACACCTACCGCCAGCGCCTGGACCAGCACTTTCGTGCGGCGGGGGTGAACCGCCGCACGGTGATCGAGACTACCAGTGCCGCCTCTGTGTGCGCCATGGTCAGGCAAGGCCTTGGGGTGGCGATCATCAACCCGCTGAGCGGGCTGGAGGCGGCGCAGGGCGGCCTACCGATCCGCAGGTTGCGGGTGTCGGTGCCGTACCAGGTGATGCTGATACGCCCGGACCACCGGCCGGCATCGGCAGCGGTGGAGCCGTTTTGCGAGGCGCTGCGGGTGCAGGCGCAGCAGATGCAGGCAGCGTTGATTTAAGGCCTGGTGTGCTCCCACCTGACCTGTGTTGATTTCAAGCCAAACACAAGTCCTGTAGGAGCAGCCTTGCGCTGCGAAGAGGCCATTGCAGCCGCAGATAGTCTTGAGCCTTACCGGCCTCTTCGCAGCACAAGGCTGCTCCTACAAAGTGATGCGGCAGCCTGAGTGATGTGCAAGACAGTTGTATCCACAAGGGACCGCGTTCAAATTTCGCAGACGAAGGTGCCGGTCCCGGCCAGGATGTTTTCCAGGGTTTCTTTCACTTCATCCAGGTCGCTCAGGTCGCTGGTCAGGTTGATCTCCAGCACCTCGTCCCCCTTCAACGCATCCTGGTCGCCGGCCGCCACTTCGATCAGCAGGCGCTTGGCACTCAGTGTCACTTTCAGCCCATCCAGCGTCGACGGCTCGTCATCCAGGGTCAGGTCGACGGTGTCTTCGTCCGGGTAGCGGGTAAGCAGAAACATCTGACCCTTGTCGCTGTGGCAGCACAGGGTCGCCATGTTGTCTTCCTCGTCATCGCAAGGGGTGGCGAACAGCAAGGCGGTGTTGATTTGCATGAGCAGGCTCGGATCAAAGGAAACGGAAGGGAATTCTGACAGTCTTGCGTACAGGCATAAACGTAAAGTTACCGCCCCTTGACCGAAATTGTCGCAGCGCTGCAAGCGTAGATGACCGATCAGTCGTTAAGCTTCGGCGAGCCCTGGGCGTGCCCACGCACGTTCAACGCCTGGTTTTACCGTCCGCCTTGCCACGGGTTGGCTATCGTTGATCCGTACACGGCGCACGCAGCGACGCTTCAACTATTACAAAGCCCAAGCGGAGTACCACAGATGGCGTTTTTCACCGCAGCCAGCAAAGCTGACTTCCAGCATCAACTGCAAGCGGCCCTGGCGCAGCACATCAGCGAACAGTCCCTGCCACAAGTGGCGCTGTTCGCCGAACAGTTCTTCGGCATCATCTCTCTGGACGAACTCACCCAGCGCAGGCTTTCCGACCTGGCCGGCTGCACCCTCTCAGCCTGGCGCATCATCGAACGTTTCGACCCCGAATATCCGCAAGTGCGGGTGTACAACCCCGATTACGAACGCAACGGCTGGCAGTCGACCCATACCGTGGTCGAAGTGCTGCACCACGACCTGCCGTTTTTGGTCGACTCTGTGCGCACCGAGCTCAACCGCCGCGGCTACAGCATCCACACCCTGCAAACCACCGTGCTCAGCGTGCGCCGTGGCGTCAAGGGCGAGCTGCTGGAACTGCTGCCCAAGGGTACCCATGGCGAAGACGTGCGCCATGAGTCGCTGATGTACCTGGAGATTGACCGCTGCGCGAACGCTGCCGAACTGACGGTGCTGACCCGCGAGATCGAGCAGGTGCTGGCCGAGGTACGGGTGGCTGTGGCCGACTTCGAACCGATGAAGGCCAAGCTGCGTGAAGTTGTGGCGCAGGTGGAACAGACCGCCTTTGGCCCTGCCCAGAACGAGAAGGGCGAGGTCAAGGCCTTCCTCGAGTGGCTGCTGGACAACCACTTCACCTTCCTGGGCTATGAAGAATTCACCGTCAAGCGCGACGCCGACGGCGGCCAGATGGTCTACGACGAGCCGTCGTTCCTCGGCCTGCCGCGCCGCCTGCGCGTAGGCCTGACGGCCGAAGAGCTGCGCATCGAAGACTACGCCGTGGCTTACCTCAACGAACCGCTGCTGCTGTCGTTCGCCAAGGCCGCGCTGCCCAGCCGCGTGCACCGCCCGGCCTACCCGGACTACGTGTCGATCCGCCAGCTGGACGCCGACGGCAAAGTCATCAAGGAACACCGCTTCATGGGCCTGTACACCTCGTCGGTGTATGGCGAAAGCGTGCATGCCATTCCGTATATCCGCGTGAAGGTGGCTGAAGTCGAGCGCCGCTCGGGCTTCGACGCCAAGGCCCACCTGGGCAAGGAACTGGCCCAGGTACTGGAAGTGCTGCCGCGCGACGACCTGTTCCAGACGCCGATCGACGAGCTGTTCACCACCGTCATGGCGATCGTGCAGATCCAGGAGCGCAACAAGATTCGCGTGTTCCTGCGCAAGGACCCGTACGGCCGCTTCTGCTACTGCCTGGCCTATGTGCCGCGGGAGATCTACTCCACCGAAGTACGGCAGAAGATCCAGCAAGTGCTGATGGAGCGCCTGAAGGCCAGCGACTGCGAGTTCTGGACCTTCTTCTCCGAGTCGGTGCTGGCACGCGTGCAGTTGATTTTGCGGGTAGACCCGAAAAACCGCATCGACATCGACCCGCAGCAGCTGGAGCGTGAAGTAATCCAGGCCTGCCGCTCGTGGCATGACGACTATTCGACGCTGGTGGTCGAGAACTTCGGCGAAGCCCAGGGCACCAACATCCTGGCCGATTTCCCCAAGGGCTTCCCGGCGGGCTACCGTGAGCGCTTCGCCGCGCACTCGGCAGTGGTCGACCTGCAGCACGTGCTGAACCTGTCGGAAAGCAAGCCGCTGGCGATGAGCTTCTACCAGCCGCTGACCCAGGTTGGCGAGCGCATCCTGCACTGCAAGCTGTACCACGCCGATACGCCACTGGCGTTGTCTGACGTGCTGCCGATCCTGGAAAACCTCGGCCTGCGCGTGCTTGGCGAGTTCCCGTACCGCCTGCGCCATGCCAATGGCCGCGAGTACTGGATCCACGACTTCGCCTTCACCTACAGCGAAGGCCTGAGCCTGGATATCCAGCAGCTCAACGATACCCTGCAGGACGCCTTCATCCACATCGTGCGCGGCGACGCCGAGAACGACGCCTTCAACCGCCTGGTGCTCACTGCCGGCCTGCCATGGCGTGATGTGGCACTGCTGCGCGCCTACGCCCGTTACCTCAAGCAGATCCGCCTGGGCTTCGACCTGGGTTACATCGCCAGCACCCTGAACAACCACACCGACATCGCCCGCGAGCTGACCCGGTTGTTCAAGACCCGCTTCTACCTGGCCCGCAAGCTCACCCAGGAAGACCTGGACGACAAGCAGCTGCGCCTGGAACAAGCGATTTTGACCGCGCTGGACGACGTGCAGGTACTCAACGAAGACCGCATCCTGCGCCGCTACCTGGACCTGATCAAGGCCACCCTGCGCACCAACTTCTACCAGCCGGACGCCAACGGCCAGAACAAGTCGTACTTCAGCTTCAAGTTCAACCCCAAGCTGATCCCCGAACTGCCCAAGCCGGTGCCCAAGTTCGAAATCTTCGTCTATTCGCCACGTGTCGAGGGCGTGCACCTGCGCTTTGGCAACGTCGCCCGTGGCGGCCTGCGCTGGTCCGACCGCGAGGAAGACTTCCGTACCGAAGTACTGGGCCTGGTAAAAGCCCAGCAGGTGAAAAACTCGGTCATCGTGCCGGTCGGCGCCAAGGGCGGCTTCCTGCCGCGTCGCCTGCCACTGGGTGGCGGCCGTGACGAGATCGCCGCTGAAGGCGTGGCGTGCTACCGCATCTTCATTTCCGGCCTGCTCGACATCACCGACAACCTCAAGGACGGCGGCGTGGTGCCACCGGCCAACGTGGTGCGCCACGACGATGACGACCCGTACCTGGTGGTGGCGGCCGACAAAGGTACTGCAACCTTCTCCGACATCGCCAACGGCATCGCCATCGACTACGGCTTCTGGCTGGGCGACGCCTTTGCCTCGGGCGGTTCGGCCGGTTACGACCACAAGAAGATGGGCATTACCGCACGCGGCGCCTGGGTAGGCGTGCAGCGCCACTTCCGCGAGCGCGGCATCAACGTGCAGGAAGACCCGATCACCGTCATTGGCGTGGGCGACATGGCCGGCGACGTGTTCGGCAACGGCCTGCTGATGTCCGACAAGCTGCAACTGGTGGCGGCGTTCAACCACCTGCACATCTTCATTGACCCGAACCCGGAGCCTGCGTCCAGCTTTGCCGAGCGCAAGCGCCTGTTCGACCTGCCGCGTTCGGCATGGACCGATTACGACACCAGCATCATGTCCGAAGGCGGCGGGATCTTCCCGCGCAGTGCCAAAAGCATCGCCATCAGCCCGCAGATGAAAGAGCGCTTCGCCATCGAAGCCGACCGCCTGACCCCGACCGAGCTGCTCAACGCGCTGCTCAAGGCACCGGTCGACCTGCTGTGGAACGGCGGCATTGGTACCTACGTCAAGGCCAGCAGCGAAAGCCACGCCGATGTCGGCGACAAGGCCAACGATGCGCTGCGGGTCAACGGCAACGAACTGCGCTGCAAAGTGGTGGGCGAGGGCGGCAACCTGGGCATGACCCAGCTTGGCCGGGTCGAGTTCGGCCTGAACGGCGGCGCCACCAACACCGACTTCATCGACAACGCCGGCGGCGTGGACTGTTCCGACCACGAGGTCAACATCAAGATCCTGCTCAACGAAGTGGTGCAGGGTGGAGACATGACCGAGAAGCAGCGTAACCAGCTGCTCGGTAGCATGACCGACGAAGTGGGCGCCCTGGTGCTGGGCAACAACTACAAGCAGACCCAGGCGCTGTCGCTGGCGGCCCGCCGTGCCCGCGAGCGGATTGCCGAGTACAAACGCCTGATGGCCGACCTGGAAGCCCGTGGCAAGCTGGACCGCGCCATCGAGTTCCTGCCGTCCGAAGAGCAACTGGCCGAACGCCTGGCGGCCGGCCATGGGCTGACCCGCGCCGAGCTGTCGGTGCTGATTTCGTACAGCAAGATCGACCTCAAGGAACAGCTGCTGAAGTCGCTGGTGCCGGACGACGACTACCTCACCCGCGACATGGAAACCGCCTTCCCGCCGTCGCTGGTGAGCAAGTTTGCCGACTCCATGCGCCGCCACCGCCTGAAGCGCGAAATCGTCAGCACCCAGATCGCCAACGACCTGGTCAACAACATGGGCATCACCTTCGTCCAGCGCCTGAAGGAGTCGACCGGCATGAGCCCGGCCAACGTGGCCGGGGCCTATGTGATCGTGCGCGACATCTTCCACCTGCCACACTGGTTCCGCCAGATCGAGGCACTGGACTACCAGGTACCGGCAGAAGTCCAGCTGACCCTGATGGACGAACTGATGCGCCTGGGCCGCCGTGCCACGCGCTGGTTCCTGCGTAGCCGCCGCAACGAGCAGGACGCCGGCCGTGATACGGCGCACTTCGGGCCGAAAATCGCGCAACTCGGGCTCAAGCTTGATGAACTGCTCGAAGGCCCGACCCGCGAACGCTGGATGGTGCGCTACCAGGGCTTTGTCGACGCCGGTGTGCCAGAGCTGCTGGCGCGCATGGTGGCGGGTACCAGCCACCTGTACACCCTGCTGCCGATCATCGAAGCGGCCGACGTCACCGGCCATGACCCGGCGCAAGTGGCCAAGGCGTTCTTCGCCGTGGGCAGTTCGCTGGACCTGACCTGGTACCTGCAGGAAATCAGCAACTTGCCGGTGGAGAACAACTGGCAGGCGCTGGCCCGCGAAGCGTTCCGCGACGACATCGACCTGCAGCAGCGGGCGATCACCATCTCGGTCTTGCAGATGGCCGATGCGCCGGATGACATGGACGCCCGTGTGGCGCTGTGGGCCGAGCAGCACCGGGTGATGGTGGAGCGCTGGCGTGCCATGCTGGACGACCTGCGCAATGCCACCGGCACCGACTATGCGATGTACGCGGTGGCCAACCGCGAGCTGGTCGACCTGGCCATGAGCGGGCAGGCGGCGGTGGTGCCGTCCTGAGCCTGAGCTGAAATGAAAAACCCGGCAGAGATGCCGGGTTTTTTTATCCCTGTGCTGGCCTCTTCGCGGGCATGCCCGCTCCCACAGGTATCACACAGGGTTCGAGATTGGCGCAGGACCTGTGGGAGCGGGCGCGCCCGCGAAAGGGCCGGTTCAGGCTTACTTGAACCTGCGCTCCACGCCTTTCTCGACCAGAATCTTCGCCGAAATCTCTTCCACCGAAAAATGCGTGGAATTGATGTTGGGAATGTTCTCGCGGCGGAACAGGCTCTCTACCTCGCGCACTTCGAACTCGCACTGGGCAAAGCTGGAATAGCGGCTGTTGGGCTTGCGTTCGTGGCGGATGGCGGTAAGGCGGTCGGGGTCGATGGTCAGGCCGAACAGCTTGCTGTGGTGCTTTTTCAGCACCGCCGGCAGCTGCAGGCGCTCCATGTCATCTTCGGTCAGCGGATAGTTGGCGGCGCGGATGCCGAACTGCATGGCCATGTACAGGCAGGTGGGGGTCTTGCCGCAGCGTGACACACCCACCAGAATCAGGTCGGCCTTGTCGTAGTAGTGGGTGCGCGCACCGTCGTCGTTGTCCAGGGCGAAATTCACCGCCTCGATGCGTTCCATGTAGTTGGAATTGCCGCCAATCGAGTGCGATTTGCCCACGGAATACGACGAATGGGCGGTCAATTCCTGCTCCAGCGGGGATAAAAACGAAGAAAAGATGTCGATCATGAAGCCGTTCGACGTTGCCAGGATCTCCCGGATGTCCTGGTTGACGATGGTGTCGAAGATGATCGGGCGCACCCCGTCACGCTCGGCCGCAGCGTTGATTTGCTGGACCATGGTCCGCGCTTTGTCTGGCGAATCGATGTACGGACGGGTGAATTTGTTGAACGGAATGCTCTCGAATTGCGCGAGCAAACTCTGGCCCAGGGTTTCGGCAGTGATACCGGTGCCGTCGGAGATGAAGAACGCGGTTCGTTTCATTTGCGATCTGGGCCTTAAGCTGATGACGAATCTTGGATATGATAAGTTCGGTTTGCCGAATGCGGCTTCGACATTCTGCCACATTTGCAGGCGCTATTTTCCAGGTACAGGCCACAAACGCCCGGCCAAGTCACCGAAGACAGGCGGGCGCCTTTTTGAGCTTTTCCAACACAGTTAGTGGAGAGATCACCTTGGTAGAGTACGTAGTTTCCCTCGATAAGCTCGGCGTCCATGATGTAGAGCATGTGGGGGGCAAGAACGCATCCCTGGGCGAGATGATCAGCAACCTTGCCGGTGCTGGTGTATCGGTGCCGGGCGGCTTTGCCACTACGGCGCAGGCGTACCGCGATTTTCTCGAACAGAGTGGCCTGAACGACAAGATTCACGCCGCGCTCGACGCGCTCGACGTGGATGACATCAATGCCCTGACCAAAACCGGCGCACAAATCCGCCAGTGGGTCATGGAAGCCGAATTCCCGGAGCGTCTGAATTCGGAAATCCGAACCGCCTTCGCAGAAATGGCTGCAGGCAACGACAACATGGCCGTTGCCGTGCGTTCCTCGGCCACCGCCGAAGACTTGCCGGACGCCTCGTTCGCCGGCCAGCAGGAAACCTTCCTCAACATCCGTGGCGTCGACAACGTGATCCGCGCGGCCAAGGAAGTGTTCGCCTCGCTGTTCAACGACCGCGCCATCGCCTACCGCGTGCACCAGGGCTTCGACCACAAGCTGGTCGCCCTGTCGGCTGGCGTGCAGCGCATGGTCCGCTCCGAAACCGGCACTGCAGGCGTGATGTTCACCCTCGACACCGAGTCGGGCTTCCGCGACGTGGTGTTCATTACCGGCGCCTACGGCCTGGGCGAAACCGTGGTGCAGGGTGCGGTGAACCCTGACGAATTCTACGTGCACAAGCAAACCTTGCAGGCCGGCCGCCCGGCCATCCTGCGTCGCAACCTGGGCAGCAAGGCCATCAAGATGGTCTATGGCGAAGAAGCCAAGGCCGGCCGTTCGGTCAAGACTGTCGAAGTCGACCGTGCCGAGCGTGCGCGCTTCTGCCTGAGCGACGACGAAGTCAATGAGCTGGCCAAGCAGGCCATGATCATCGAGCAGCACTACCAGCGCCCGATGGACATCGAGTGGGCCAAAGACGGTGACGACGGCAAGCTGTACATCGTCCAGGCACGCCCGGAAACGGTGAAAAGCCGTTCCAGCGCCAACGTCATGGAACGCTACCTGCTGAAAGAAAAAGGCACCGTACTGGTCGAAGGCCGCGCCATCGGCCAGCGCATCGGCGCCGGCAAGGTGCGGGTGATCAACGACGTATCGGAAATGGACAAGGTCCAGCCGGGCGACGTACTGGTCTCCGACATGACCGACCCGGACTGGGAACCGGTGATGAAGCGCGCCAGTGCCATCGTTACCAACCGCGGCGGCCGTACCTGCCACGCGGCGATCATCGCCCGTGAGCTGGGTATTCCGGCCGTGGTCGGTTGCGGCAACGCCACCCAGCTGCTGAAAGACGGCCAGGGTGTGACCGTGTCCTGCGCCGAAGGCGACACCGGTTTCATCTTCGAAGGCGAGCTGGGCTTCGACATCAAGCAGAACTCGGTTGATGCCATGCCGGAGCTGCCGTTCAAGATCATGATGAACGTCGGCAACCCCGACCGTGCCTTCGACTTTGCCCAGCTGCCCAACGCCGGTGTCGGCCTGGCGCGTCTGGAGTTCATCATCAACCGCATGATCGGTGTGCACCCCAAGGCGCTGCTCAACTACGCAGGCCTGCCGCCGGAGCTCAAGGACAGCGTCGACAAGCGTATTGCTGGCTACAGCGACCCGGTCGGCTTCTATGTCGAGAAGCTGGTCGAAGGCATCAGCACCCTGGCTGCGGCCTTCTACCCGAAAAAGGTCATCGTGCGCCTGTCGGACTTCAAGTCCAACGAGTACGCCAACCTGATCGGCGGCAAATTGTACGAGCCGGAAGAAGAAAACCCGATGCTGGGCTTCCGCGGCGCTTCGCGTTACATCAGCGAGTCGTTCCGTGATTGCTTCGAGCTCGAGTGCCGTGCCCTGAAACGTGTACGCAACGAGATGGGCCTGACCAACGTCGAGATCATGGTACCGTTCGTGCGTACCCTGGGCGAAGCCAGCCAGGTCGTCGACCTGCTCGCCGAAAACGGCTTGTCCCGTGGCGACAACGGCTTGCGCGTGATCATGATGTGCGAACTGCCGTCCAACGCCATTCTGGCCGAGGAGTTCCTAGAGTACTTCGACGGCTTCTCGATCGGTTCCAACGACCTGACCCAGCTGACCCTGGGCCTGGACCGTGACTCGGGCATCATCGCCCACCTGTTCGACGAGCGTAACCCTGCGGTGAAGAAGCTGCTGGCCAACGCCATTGCCGCGTGCAACAAGGCCGGCAAGTACATCGGCATCTGCGGTCAGGGCCCATCGGACCACCCGGACCTGGCCAAATGGCTGATGGAGCAGGGCATCGAAAGCGTGTCGCTGAACCCGGACTCGGTACTCGAGACCTGGTTCTTCCTGGCCGAGGGCCAGGGCGCAGCCTGACCCGGTGAAACGCGGGGGGACGTCTGGCGTACCCCCGCCTGGTTTTTTCCAGGGCGTGTTCCAGTAATGGTTCCCGCCCTTTTTTGTGCACCAAGCAACCTTATGCAAAGCAGCAGCATTCTATTTCCCGTGGCCCTGCTCAGTGCCGAGCGCCGCGGCGACCTCAGCGAAGACGTGTACCGGATCAAGGCCGGCAATGGCCCTGACCCTAGCGTCGAGCTTGCCATTACCCGTCTGGGGCTGGCCGATCAGGGCCAGCCTCTGGGCGTGCCGGTCATTCTCCTGCACGGCAGTTTTTCCAATCGGCGTTTCTGGTACTCGCCCAAAGGGGTTGGCCTGGGCGCCTACCTCGCCCGTGCCGGTTTCGATGTGTGGATCCCGGAAATGCGCGGCCATGGCCTGTCGCCGCGTAACCACGCCTGGCAGCACAACAACGTAGCCGCCTATGCCCGTGATGACCTGCCGCTGATTGCCGCGTTCGTGCGCGAGCAGTCGGGCCAGGCGCCACACTGGATTGGCCATTCCCTGGGCGGCACTACCTTGGCGGCCGCCTTGGGTGGTGGTTTTCTGGCTGCCGGGGAGGTGGCCAGCGTGGCGCTGTTCGGCACCCAGATCAGCCGCGTCTATTGGCCGTTGAAAGTGCCGCCGCTGGCGTGGGGCGCGAAGCTGGTGCTCAAGCGTTGGGGGCAGATATCCGGGCCACGTTTCAAGCGTGGGCCGGAGGATGAGCCGATCGGCCTGGCGCTGGAGAGCATGCGCTGGCACGGCCTGTTCGGGCGCTTTGGCGACAAGCAGAACGACTGGTGGGCGGGGCTGGCAGAGGTGGATGTGCCGCTGCTGGCGGTGGCTGGCGAGGGGGACTTCCAGGACCCGGTGTGGGCCTGCCGCAAGCTGTTCGAGCAGTTGGGGGGTGAGCGCAAGCAGTTCCTGCGGCTGGGGCGTGAGGAAGGCTTCGACGCCTTCGGGCATGTCGACATGCTGGTGAGCAAGGCCGCGCAGGTGCAGGTGTGGCCGCTGGTGGAGCGCTGGTTGCGCAACCCGCTGCTGCCGGTGCATGAGTCCACTGTGGCAGCGGATCCCTTGCCAGCCAGTTGATCTTTCATTGCCTGTACCGGCCCCTTCGCGGGCAGGCCCGCTCCCACAAGTACTCCACAGGCCTTGAGGGCAGTGGTGTTCTTGTGGGAGCGGGGGTGCCCGCGCAAGGGCCGGTACAGGATGAATACAAATGACTGCTTGGTCCCGGATGACTGCGACAGCCTCCAAGGTGTAGCCTTGGCCGATACCCGCTTTCGTTGTGACTGACAGGAGCCTCCCATGCAGCATTACGTAACGCCCGACCTGTGTGACGCCTACCCGGACCTGGTACAAGTGCTGGAACCGATGTTCAGCAATTTCGGCGGCCGCGACTCGTTCGGTGGCCAGATCGTCACCATCAAGTGCTTCGAGGACAACTCGCTGGTCAAGGAGCAGGTCGAACTCGACGGCAAGGGCAAGGTGCTGGTAGTCGATGGCGGTGGCTCGCTGCGCCGCGCGCTGTTGGGCGACATGCTCGCCGAAAAGGCCGCCAAGAACGGTTGGGAAGGCCTGGTGATCTACGGCTGCGTGCGTGACGTGGACGTATTGATCCAGACCGACGTCGGCGTGCAGGCCCTGGCCAGTCACCCGATGAAAACCGACAAGCGCGGCATCGGTGACCTCAACGTGGCGGTGACCTTCGCCGGGGTAACCTTCCGCCCGGGCGAGTATGTGTATGCCGACAACAATGGCGTGCTGGTCTCGCCAAGCCCGCTGAAAATGCCGGAGTGATGCGCCGCACGCGCTGATGGAGCTTTGATGTTCGAGGAAGACAACGCGCAGTGGGGGCTGGTGCATGCCCTGGTGCTCGATGGTAAAGGCGGCGCGCGCTCGATTGCCCGTACCGAACTGGACGACCTGCAGCTGCAACCGGAGCAGAGCCTGTGGCTGCACTGGGACCGCAGCCATCCACAAACCCGCACCTGGCTGCTGCATGACAGCGGCCTGAGCGAGTTCGCCTGCGAGCTGCTGCTGGAAGAAAACACCCGGCCGCGCCTGCTGCCCATGGCTGACGAACAGCTGTTGCTGTTTTTGCGTGGGGTCAACCTCAACCCGGGCGCAGAGCCCGAAGACATGGTCTCGGTGCGCATCTTCGCCCAGGCGCAGCGGGTCATCTCGCTGCGCTTGCGGCCGTTGCGCGCCAGTGACGAGATTCTCCAGTTGCTGGAGCAGGGCAGGGGGCCGAAGTCGGCTTCCGAGCTGTTGCTGCTGATGGGCGAACTGCTGACTGAAAAGGTCCAGGGCCTGGTCAGCGACCTGTCCGAACTGGTCGACCTGGAAGAAGAAAAGGTCGAAGCCGACGAACGGTACACCCCGGAAAACGGCAGCCTGCAGCAGATCCGCCGGCGTGCAGCGGGCCTGAGGCGGTTCCTGGCCCCGCAGCGGGACATCTACGCCCAGCTGTCGCGCAGCAAATGGAGCTGGTTTGCCGATGCCGATGCCGATTACTGGAACGAGCTGAACAACAGCCTGATCCGCTACCTCGAAGAGCTGGAGCTGACCCGCGAGCGTGCTGCGCTGGTGCTGGAAAGCGAAGACCGCCGGCGCAGCGAGCGGATGAACCGCACGATGTACCGCTTTGGCATCATCACCTGCATCTTCTTGCCCATGAGCTTTATTACCGGGCTGCTGGGCATCAATGTCGGCGGTATCCCGGGGGCAGAAAACCCCTATGGCTTCCTGTTCGCCTGCATCGTCGTGCTGGGGCTGGCGGTGGGGCAGTGGTGGATGTTCCGGCGGTTGCGATGGGTCTAGGTG